>CAXATH010000003.1:0-367313 GCA_963972195.1 uncultured Hyphomonadaceae bacterium
TGCCGCGGGGTTAGCGCCTTTGCGAAACACATAGTTATTACGGTCTCCGGCAAGGGGGCCGACCCCGCGGGCCGTCCACCTTATCTGGAAACCGCTAATGGCTGACCCCGCGATGGACAGTAGGACAGAGCGCCTGCCACCTTCCCACTCAACCGTTTCACTTATACGGAGGAAATCTAATGTCCCGTCACAATCAGATGATTGCGAAATATCAGGAAGAAATTGTCGCCAAAAAACTGCAGGCCAAAAAAAACGAGTTGGCCAGAGAAAAAGCGCGATATCAAAAATTCAAAAAGAACAAAAAAGGCTCACACAGATCATCCCGGCAACAACCTGAATATACACGCTATGAAGACCTGCCGCCTCCCAATCCGGAGGAACGAGAGCGTTTCATGGAGCGACTAGACGATCTGGTCGGCAATATGATGGCAGAAGAAATTGAAGAGAAAGCACAAGCAAAAAAAGCCTATTTCGATTGGCTTCTAAAATTTGCCGATGATTGGCCGTGAGAGATGCTTCTAAAACAAACTGAATTTACGATGCACATTGAAAGACAAACTGATTATGGTCGCCTCCTGACGCGCCCCACTTCGCAGTGCGTTGTCGGGATGATATGCCCTTTTCGGTTTTCCCTCACCCTGAAAGCGTTTAAAGCCCCTTTATGAGCACAACTTTACTCCAAAACGCCGAGCCGGGCCTGAAAGAGACGCCGTCCGCGCCTGCGCGCCCATCGCTTGTCGGTTTGGGCCGCAAAGAGATTGCCGCGCATCTGGAAGAGTTTGGCATAGAGCCGAAGAAAATCCGGATGCGGACCAAGCAAATCTTTCACTGGATTTATAATTACGGCGTCACCGAGTGGGATCAGATGACCAATATCGCCAAGCCTTTGCGGGCGAAATTGGCCGAACACTTCACACTCGACCGCCCGGAAATTGTCGAGCGGCTGATCTCTACAGACGGCACCCGCAAATACCTTATCCGCATGGCGCCGGGCATTGAAGTCGAGAGCGTGTTCATTCCAGATGTTTCGAAAACCGGCGCGCTTTGCGTCTCCAGCCAGGTCGGCTGCACGCTCACCTGTAAATTCTGCCATACCGGGACGCAGCGTCTGGTTCGAAACCTGACGCCGCGCGAGATTGTCCTTCAGGTCATAATTGCCCGCGACGATCTCGGCGAATGGCCGACCACACAGGAAAATCGCCGCCTGACCAATATCGTCTTTATGGGCATGGGCGAGCCGCTTTATAATACGGACGCGGTCGGAGACTCCCTCGACATTATCTGCGATCCCGAAGGCCTCGGCATTGGCCGCCGCCGCATCACCGTTTCGACCTCCGGCGTTGTGCCCGATATCGGCCCGATGGGGGAACGCACCTCGGCCATGCTGGCGATTTCGCTTCATGCCGCCAATGACGATCTGCGCTCACAGATTATGCCGATTAACAAGAAATACCCGCTCGCCGAGCTGATGCAGGCGTGCCGTGACTATCCGGGCCTATCAAATTCCAAACGGATCACCTTTGAATATGTCATGCTCAAAGGCGTCAATGACAGCCCGAAACACGCCAAGGAATTGATTAAATTGCTTCGCGGCATTCCCGCCAAAGTGAACCTCATTCCGTTCAATCCCTGGCCGGGATCTGATTATGAATGTTCCGACTGGGACACGATTGAAACTTTTGCCGATATGGTCAACCGGGCCGGATATGCCAGCCCCATCCGCACGCCGCGCGGGCGTGATATTTTTGCCGCTTGCGGGCAGCTGAAATCCGAATCCGAGAAAAAGCGCGCCAGCCAGATTCGGGCCGAAAGCAAAGCCGCCGAGAGCGCTTAAAACCTTTTAAGCTTAATTAAATCCATGTCACTTTTTCAGGTTTGACTTGCATCCCCGGACATATCTAAGCCATGTTCCTGGTGTCGAAACGGGGCTCGATGAGGGGAAATCACGACGAAGGGGAACCGTATGCGTCCTGCGCTCGACAGTCTCGCCAATGGGCTGCCATATTTGATATTCTATCTTTTGGTCGTCACGGCCATTTTCATTATCGGCCTTGTTATCTACACCAAGCTGACGCCGCATAAGGAATTGGAGCTTGTCCAGAACGGCAATATGGCCGCCTCTATCCATTTCAGCTCTCTTATCCTGAGCCTGACCATTCCGCTGGCCGCCTGTCTGGTCAAACGCTTCAGCCTGTTTGATGTCGCCATTTGGGGCACGACCAGTATGTTTCTACAGCTCTTTTTATTCCGACTTACTGACGCCATTTTCAAAGGCATGCCGCAACGCATTACCAATGACGAGGCTGCCCCGGCTTTGGTTCTGGCCGCGTTTAAAGTCGCGGGCTCCATCCTCCTTGCCTTCGCCATTGCGGGCTAAGGGCCGTGTTCCGGAATATCCCGGATTGGCTGTTCTATGCCGTGGTTCTAGCGGCCATTTATATCGGAGCGCTTTTAGTCAATAAAAATGTCGTGGCCCCGCCGCCTCCGGCGGATCTCGGACCGCTCCTGCCCAGCGAGAGCCCGCGCGATGAACAAGTCATAACGCATGTCGATATTCCCCGCTCCGGCACAGGCACAGCCTTTGCCATTGACGAGGAAGGTGGATGGCTGACAGCGCGCCATGTTGTCGATGGGTGTAATGAAATCGCGCTGAAGACCGGACGAAACCGGATCATCCCTGCCACGGCCGAAATCTATGAACAAAACGATCTCGCCAAGCTTCAAACGCAGTGGACGCGGCCGGCTTTACCGCATGACGTTCGCACCCCGCGCCGGGTTGGCGAAACAGGCTATTTTATCGGCTTTCCGCAGGGGCGCCCCGGAGAGGCCATTGGAAATCTATTATCCCGTAGCCGGATGCTCGTCAGAGGACGATATACCTCCGATGAGTCCGTTTTGGCTTGGGCCGAAATTGGACGCACAACGGGTTTAAATGGGTCCCTTGGGGGTCTGTCCGGCGCGCCCGTTCTGGATAAGGACGGCGAAATTATCGGAGTCGTGACAGCCGAAAACCCGCGAAGGGGACGTATCTATACCGTGGCGCCTCGGGCCCTCTGGCCTTTTTTCACGGAAAAATCCTCGCAAAAATCAGACCCGTTACAGAAGGAAAATTATGGATTGCAGGCCGATCGGTTAAGACGCGATCGACGCATTGCCCAAGTGTTTTGTCTGGTTGAACAGCGATAATTCAAACTCTAAAACCTTATCATGAGTGGCTGGAAAGGACCGTTAGTGTGGATGGCAACAGCCGCGATTTTCGCGGGGGGCGCCTATCTGGCGGATAAACATATCCCCGGAGAGCATTTGCCTTGGAAAAAGCTGGACACGTCCCGCCCGTTGGGAAAGGCGACGAAATCTCAAATCTTGCGCATGGCGTTGTCTCCGCCCGAAGTCTGCATGTCCCTCGCCCGTGACACGGCCGGTTTTGAAACTATTCCATCGGAACCAAAAGCGGGTCCGTCCACAGGGGACGGTAAAGATGTCTGCGGCTGGGAAACGGCTCGGTTAGTTTATGGACAGGATGACATTGTCCTCGCCCCAGGCGAAGCTAATATGAAATGCCCGCTTTCGATTTCCACCTATTTGTGGACGCGGGAGATCGACCGCCTCGCCCAGGAAAGATATGGAGAGGGACTCGCTAAAATGCACCATATGGGGACCTATTCCTGCCGCCGGCAAAACGGGAATAATTCCGGCCGCTGGAGCCAGCACGCTTATGGCAATGCTTGGGACGTTGCGAGTTTCGAACTTACCGACGGACATTTGGTGAGCGTGCAGCGTAAATGGAACGCGGGTGACGGAGATGCAGAATTTCTACGCGATATCCGAAGCGCCGCTTGTAAAGTCTTTAACGTGACACTCAGCCCGGATTATAATGCGGCCCATTATGATCACTTTCATCTGGATATGGGGCCGTCTACGGCCTGTCGCTAAACAGGGAAAGTCGGTATAAAGAGGATGCTATGCATATCATCGGAATATTGACGACGATTGCCATCGCGGTTTTCTGGATAAGCCGCGCGATTAGAGGATCTCGCGACATTGCCGATGCAGCGCGCAGTTTCAAGAACCGCCCTCGCCAAGACAAATTTCGAAAGCTGCACGGGAAGTCGGGCTATGATTTAGTGGAGGCACCCGTCGAAGCGGCCACTGTGTTGATGATCGCGACGGCCCGTATGGATGCACTACGCGGAGTTAGCGAAGCCGAAATTGCGGCTATCACTTTGCAACTTGAAACCTATATGCAGTTAAATACCGACACAGCGGACGGAATGTATCGCCAAATGTATAATGTCACTCAGGATGTAACCTTGCCGGAAACCGCTCTTTTTCCGATGGTCGATATTTTGAAAACCTCAATAGAACGGGAGGACGCTCAGCAACTTGCTCAGATGATGGATCGTGTAGCAAATTGTGAGACGCCGGCAACAGCGGAGCAGAAAGAGTTCATCAGGCGATTTAAGGAACGCATGAACTTGCTGGGTTAGAGTCTACATCGCTTCTTCTCATAACCTGAATGGTCGCATGTTCGACCTCAAATTTCTCCTTCAATCGCGTCCTGATAGCCTGACTCACCGGCTCGATCCGAGTGTTGGGGCCGACAAAAGCTTCAAGAGTCAGCATGGGGCGTTCCGGCGTAATTGACCAAGCATGAATATGTTCAACCGCCAAGATATCCGGAATGTGATTAAGGAGGTCTTTGGTAATCGCCCGCCTGTCGATATGTTTAGGGGCCGCTTCCAAAAGGATGTAAGCGCTGTCTTTTACCAAGACCCAAGCGCTTCGCAGAATGATTATCGCCACGAGAACCGACAGAATTGGATCAATCGGAGTCCATCCCGTTTGTAAAATTATTACGGCGGCAACAATAGCGGCCACTGAGCCCAATAAATCTCCCAAAACATGCAAAATGGCCCCTCTGATATTCAGGTTGTGCTGATCCGCACCGCGCAATATCCAAAAGACCAGAAGGTTGACGACTAATCCTGCGATGGCGACATAGAGCATAGGCCCGGCCAGAACCTCCCCGGGAGTGTGGAGCCGTTCAATCGCCTCTTTAACAATCAAACCGGCCACAACAAAAAGTGTCAGGCCGTTAACGAAAGCTATGAGAATGGAAAAACGGTCAAATCCAAACGTATGACGCCAATTTGCCGGACGTTTCGCGATGGTAAAGGCGGCCCACGCCATAGCCAGCGCAGCAAAATCAGTTAGCATGTGCCCTGCATCGGCTAAGAGCGCCAGCGACCCTGAGATATAGCCACCGACCGCTTCAACCACCATGAACATTCCGGTGAGAATCGCGGCCAATCCCACCCTGTTGCGGTTTGACTCATCGACTGTCGGCGCATGTGAATGCGCGTGGTCATGGGAAGGGTCGTGCGATCCTTCATGTTTATGTTTTGGGGAGTGATCTGAGCTCATTGATTTAGATTAGGATGCGCCGGCAAGCTTTTGCAACCGCTTTAAGCCGATATTAGCCCTTTGCTATTATGAGGACGGAACGAAATTATCTAAGACCAGTAACGTGACACAACCCGGATTTAAAACATCAATTTTTAATGCAGGTGAAATGCCTGCGTCTGTTATGACCGCTTGGCTTGATTTACGAGAGTCAAATCCGCGCTTATATTCCCCATATTTCCATCCGGAATACACGAAAGCGGTGGCCGCACTCGTCGATAATGTCCGAATTGCCGTGGCTGCAGACGAGACGGGAATTTTAGCCATCTTGCCGTTCCAAGGGGAACGCTTTGCTCGGCCAGTAGGCGCGCCAATGACTGATTATCACGGCCTTATCTGCAGGCCGGACTGCGACCTCACAATTGGCGACATGCTGAAAAATAGCTCAGTGGGAGCATTTCATTTCAGCGCATTGGTCGAAAACGATATGCATAACCCGGAGAAAACGTCTCAAGGGGCGATGATTTATTTTCCGGATGGAGCCCAGTCTTGGAAAAAGTCGCAAAGTGGGTCTTATACGCGTCACTTAAAAGACCTACGTCGCCGAACACGCAAAAGTGACGAACAAATTGGGCCAAGCCGATTTGATTTCAGAAGTCAAAATCCGGAGTTGTTCAAAACCCTGATAAAATGGAAGAAAGCTCAATATGAGCGCAGTGGGTTTTACAACATTTTTGAATCTGACTGGACATCAAGACTGTTAAACAACCTCTGGGAACGTCCAATTTCTGCCTCCCTAAAATTGGATATGCACGCACTGTACATTGGAGATAGGCTCGCCGCAATAGATACGGGCCTAACCGATGGACCAACTTATCACAGCTGGATCGTAGCGTATGACCCTACACTGGGTATCTATTCTCCCGGCGCGAGACTTCTCAACGGAATTCTCGATGAATCCGATCGTCTGGGGTATGAGAGACTTGATCTAGGCGTCGGGATCGACGCGTTCAAACGCCTTTATGCGACGGAAAACGTTACAACTTCCTCCGGTTTCGTCCCGATCTCGGGGCCGGCGGCCGCATTAGCGCAAGTTTATGACGCGGCGGAAAAACTCGGAAAGAAAAAGCTGGGCGATGCGCCGGGGAGGCTCCGCCGCCGTTACGCCCAAATCGCCGCCTGTGAAAACACTGTTACAGGCCGCGCCAAAGCGATGATGCGATCCGTAGCGAATTGCCGATTCTGATACCTGCTCTGTTTAGCAGCTCTTCAAAACTGTTCGTTTAACCTCACTCGACACACCCTGCCTTCCCGTGCAGTATTGATAGAAATAATAATAACGGGAGACGGCTATGGTCAGAATTGACCCCTCATCGAAATTAAAAGGCAAATTTGACAAACCCGAAGAGTTGAAAGCTATCCTTTCCTCCCAACGCGCCGATTTTGATCGCCACCCCTACCCCAGCTGGTCCGTCCGAAAATCCAAAATTGAAAAGCTCAGGGACGCAATTTTTGCCAAAGAAGCTGCGTTCATTAAAGCCATTTCCGAAGACTTTGGCCACCGCGCCGCTGAAGAAACCATGATTGCAGAGTTTCTGGTTCTGAAGGGCGGGTTTTCCCACGCCCTGAAACACACGCCGAAATGGATGAAAACCCGTAAAGCCTCGACGGCGCTGCCCTACTGGCCCGCCAAAAACCGGATTGTACCTCAGCCTCTGGGCGTTGTCGGTATAATCAGTCCTTGGAATTATCCTTTGCAGCTCGCTATCATGCCGTTGATTGGCGCCCTCGGCGCAGGTAATCGCGCCATGCTGAAGCCGAGCGAATATACACCGAAATTCTCCACCCTTTTGAAAGACGTGATCGCCAATAATTTTTCCGATGAAGAGATTTATGTGGCGACGGGCGGCGTAGATGTGGCGTCCGCCTTTTCCGAACTGCCCTTTGATCATCTGGTCTTTACGGGCTCGACCAATGTCGGCCGAAAAGTGGCGCAGGCCGCGGCCAAGAATCTGACTCCGGTGACCCTGGAGCTGGGCGGAAAGTCTCCGGTCATTGTCGATGAAAGCGCAAAGCTGGATTTGGTCATCCCGAGACTGGTCAATGCCAAACTTCTTAATGCCGGGCAGACCTGCGTTGCGCCGGATTATGTGTTGATGCCGCAAAATGAGATTAATGCCTTTTCGGCAGCGATATTGAAGCAGGCGGAAAAAATGTATCCGAGCTTTGCCGGAAATGAGGATTTCACGTCCATTATTGCGGACTCTCATTATGCCCGCCTGCAAGACCTGTTGGAGGACGCCGAGAATAAGGGCGCGAAAATCGCTGTCGCCGGCAATGATGACAAACAACAACTGGCGAAAGAGCGCCGCGTGCCTCTGACCGTTGTGACAGATACCACGCCAGAAATGAAAATCATGCAGGAGGAAATCTTTGGTCCGCTCCTGCCGATAGTGGCGTCTGAAACCCTAGAAGACAGTCTGGCATATGTGCAATCGAAGGAACGCCCTTTGGCGCTTTACTGGTTGGGCGAAGAGTCCGAGAAAAAAGACAAAGTTCTGAAAACCTCTCATTCCGGCGGCGTCTGTATCAACGAAGCCGCTTGGCATGTGGTGCAAGACGACCTGCCCTTTGGCGGCGTCGGCCCATCCGGAATGGGCGCTTATCACGGCGAGCACGGCTTTGAGAGCTTCTCCCATATGAAGGGCGTTTTCCACCAGAGCCGGTTCAGCCAAGGCAAAACCCTGCACCCGCCCTATACGGATAAAACACATAAGATGATGGCCTTGATGAAGAAAATCCTCTGATGGAGACGGCGTTCGATTACGTCATAGTCGGCGCAGGCTCTGCCGGGGCGACGCTTGCCGCGCGTCTGACCGAAGACGAAAAGGTTTCTGTCTGCCTGATAGAAGCCGGACCGACCCATAAGCATTTTTCTGTCTCGACGCCCGGACTTCTGCTTTTGAATATGGTGACGAAGAAACGAAATTGGGGCTTTGAAACGGTTCCGCAGAAAGGCCTGAACGGCCGCAAAGGCTATCAGCCGCGCGGCAAGATGCTCGGCGGCTCTTCCGGCTCCAACGCCATGATTTATATCCGGGGCCATAAATCCGATTATGATCATTGGGCCGAGCTGGGAAATAAAGGCTGGGCCTATGAGGATGTTCTGCCTTTTTTCAAAAAAGCCGAACATTATGAAGGCGGGGCAAGCGACTATCACGGTACGGAAGGGCCGCTCCATGTGACCCATCAAAAAGAAGTCTCGCCGCTGAACCAGACATTTCTCAAGGCCGCGCAAAGTCTTCAGATTCCCCTTTGCGACGACTTCAATGGGCAGGATCAGGAAGGCGTGGGATTGTTTGATGTAACCCAAAAACGGGGGAAAAGATGGTCTGCGGCCAACGCTTATCTCGACCCTGCGGAGAAACGCAAAAACCTGACGGTACTGACAGATTGCCTCGCAGAAAAAATCCTTCTGGAAGATAAACAGGCAAGCGGGGTTCAGATAAGAACAAAATCCGGACAGAGAACGCTTTCGGCGCGGCGCGAAGTGATTGTCTCCGCCGGGGCTTTCGGCTCCCCTCACCTCCTGCTTTTGTCGGGAATTGGGCCAACAGACAAACTCGCCCCCCATGACATAGACGCGCAACATGTCCTGCCCGGCGTTGGAGAAAACCTTCAGGATCATGTTGATTGGATCGCCAATTATCAGGGCAAGGGATCGCTGCATAAAGACACTATCGGCTTTTCCCTTCCCGGGACCTTCAATATGATAAAGGAAATTTTTAAATACCGGAAAGACGGGACGGGTCTGCTTTCGTCCAATATTGCGGAATCCGGCGGCTTTCTTTATCTTGATCGGGAAGAGCCCGCGCCCGATATACAGCTTCATTTTATTATTTCTATTGTCGATGATCACGGGCGAAAACTGCATTGGGGGCACGGCTTTTCGCTCCATGTATGCCTGCTGCGACCCAAAAGCCGAGGGCGGGTGAGCCTTGCCAGTTCGGACCCTTCCGACGCGCCGCTCATCGACCCGGCCTTTCTGGAAGATGACCGGGATCTGGAGAAGCTCTATCAGGGCGCGCGCCTGACTCAGCGCCTGATGCAATCCGCCGCTTTTGACGACATCAGAGGCAAGCCGATTTACGGCACGGAAGAACAGGACGAGGCCCGGCTGAAAGAAGATATCAGAAACCGCGCCGATACAATTTATCATCCGGTCGGCACCTGCAAAATGGGGACGGATAAAATGGCGGTGGTGGATGAGCGCCTCCGCGTTCACGGTCTCAAGGGCCTTCGGGTCATTGACGCCTCGATCATGCCGCAAGTTATTTCCGGCAATACAAACGCCCCGACCATTATGATCGCAGAAAAAGGCGCGGAGATGATAAAAGAGGACTGGCGCGAAGGCTGAAACGGAGGAACGTGCTAATAACCTCGTCACACCGACGCAGGCAACGCCTACCCAGTGCCGTGCCTTAAGCTTGGCCGCTTGATACGAGAAAGACGTTTTCGCACCGAACCGACAAGGCACGTTACCGGGTATGAGCCTAAGCGACATGAAATGTCGCGACGCGATTGCTGAAGGTCGCATCGGTATGACAGGGTGAAAGGTTCGTCCCCGATTCCTGTCATTCCGGGGCGCGCAGCGAACCTCTTCTCGCACCTTGTCATTCCCCGACTTGATCGGGGAATCCATACGACTCCTTTTCTGCCATAAGTAATTTTGCGTTGGCTCCCATCGGTGCGTTTGCGAACGCAACTAAATTCACACATTTGGCACCGACACCGCATGGATTACCCGGTCGAGCCGGGTAATGACGAGGGTCGAAAGTTAAGTCCATAGTTTTTAAGGTATGCAACGACCAAGCCTTTCATCCAACTCGCCATCGGGTGCGGAGCCTTTGCGTTCGTCCTTGAATAAAGTGGACTGCCCGCGGGGTCGATATCCTTGCCGGAGACCGTAATAACTATGTGTTTCGCAAAGGCGCTAACCCCGCGGCAGCGATTGGAACCGGAGCGGCCTCTTACATGGCTCCCACAGTCGCGCCGGGACGAAGCCGTTTACAGCTTCTGGACGCGGTAGGCAGGCTAACCCACTCTCGGTGGCCCGGCACACACCCTCCTGTCACAGAGGGTCGCTCAACCTCGCTGTCCCCTGAACCAGAACCTGACGCGTTCCTGTCCGTGTTCAAGAGAACGAGTTTGAATATAAGGCCAAACCGCAAAGCGCGGATCATTTTGTTGATTTTAGAGATAAGGGGTTGAGAGGTATCGGGTTTTTGGAATGATAAGTGCGGAAGGAGTTATAAAAGAGTGAATTTGTCCTCCCCCGTTTACGGGGGAGGTGGGCGCGAAGCGCTCGGAGGGGGGAGCCGCACATCACAAAGGGCTGCGTATTACGTTCCCCCCATCCCCTCGCATTCGCGAGGGACTTCCCCCGTGAACGGGGGAAGATGATCCCCACTTATCCCGTCAATGTACGCAGAACGAGGCCGGGGTGAGCAGGAGGAGCGGGATTACTCCCGACGCCAGGTCGTGCCGTCTGGACCGTCTTCGAGCACAATGCCGCGGGCTTTCAACTTGTCGCGAATTTCGTCGCTGCGTTTGAACTGCTCGCCCATTAACGCTTTGTCGCCGGTTTTCTTGGCCGCCATCGCCGCCGTTTTCGCGGCGTCGCGTTGATGAATGAGATCGTTGATTTCGTCTTCTTCGTCGTCAGAGGTATTGCCCTTAAACCACTCTTCCGGATCTTTTTGGAGTAGGCCCACTAAATGAAAAGCTCGATTTGCCTTTTTAAGAAAGAAATGAGCATCTAAGAAGTCATTCGTTGAAAGTCTGTTCGAATTTTCAACCATACCATCGGAGATTTTCGCCGCGTTACTAATGTCTGTTCTAGCAACTAAAACAGAATTTAGAGCATTTAAATCCGCAAGTATTTCTGCGTTATTTTCATAATCTTCAAGGTCGCGTTTTAGCTTCTCTTTCTCATCTTCAGTGATTTCACGAGTTAACTTTTGAAAATTTATTATGGTACGACCTAATTGGCTATATGCGCTTTTTAAATCTGACTTACTCTCCCGCAACAACTCCTCAGACCACTGCAACTCACTCCGATAATGCGCCTTCAACAGCGCCAGGCGAATAACTTCCCCATCCCACTCTTTCAGCAGGTCGTGGATCAGCGTGACGTTCCCCAAGGACTTGGACATCTTCTCAGAACCCATATTGAGGAATTCATTGTGCACCCAGAAATTGGCGAATTTTTCCGTGCCGTTCGAGCAGCAGCTTTGGGCTTTTTCATTTTCATGATGCGGGAATTTCAGATCGACGCCGCCGCAGTGAATATCAATGGTGTTTCCATAATCGTCATCGCACAGCGTGGCCTTGGCCATGGCGGAACATTCAATGTGCCAACCCGGACGACCTTTCATATTTGATTTATCGGGGCCAAAAGGCGCGTCCCAGCCGACGCCGTCCAGTTCCGGTTTCCAGAGCACAAAATCCGCTGCGTTGCGTTTGCGGGCGACCTCACCCTCTCCGACCCGGTCGCCCCCGCGCAGGGCGTCGAGCGTGTTGCCAGAAAGTTTGCCGTAATCGTCATATTTGGACACATCAAAAAAGACGTGGCCGTCAGATTCATAGGCAAAGTCTTTTTCAATTAAATCCTCAATCATTGCGACCATATGAGAAATGTGATCGGTTGCCTTTGGCTGATGCGTCGGCGCGATGCAGCCAATCGCGGCCAAATCCTCATTATAAATGCGCGCGTATTTTTCCGTAATTTCAGAAATCGGAACGCCTTGTTCTTTGGCGGCCGCGATAATCTTGTCATCCACATCGGTAATATTGCGCGCATAGACAACATGGTCTTCGCCGTAGATATGGCGGAGCACGCGAAACAGAACATCGGCCACCACGGCTGCGCGGGCATTGCCGATATGGGCGTAGCTATACACGGTTGGGCCGCAATTATACATCGTCACCCGTTTCGGGTCTTGCGGGATAAACCGCTCTTTTTCGCGCGTCAGCGAATTATAGAGCGTGAGGGGATTTTCTACCGTGGTCATGGCGGTGTCTCTAGCCAATCACACCCCTCTATGGAAGCCTCTCTTGTCTGTCCGAACGCTTTTGTTCAAAAGGCGCGCATGAGCAACCCCTTTCGAAAACATCAGATTATGGCTGGCCTGCTCGCGCTCGTCGTTCTGGCCGTCGCGATTTTCAATCGTCCCGACACGGGGGATGGTGAGCTTCACTTTGATGTCAAAGGCGACAAAGCCTATGTTTACGGCACAACAGATAGCGCCTCTGCCGGAGCGGTGGACGCCCTTGTCCGTGAAAACCCGCAAGTGGACACGCTGGTTCTGAAATACATGCCCGGTACCGTAGATGCGGATCAGAATCTTCGGCTCGCGCGGTCGGTTCGGAAAAACCGGTTAAAGACCCATCTTGAGAGAAATAGCCGTATCGCGTCCGGCGCGGTGGATCTGTTTCTGGCGGGGACAGAGCGGACCATGGCCTGCGGCGCGCAGATCGGGGTGCATAGCTGGTCGATTGTCGGGCTGGAAACTTACCAACCCAGAAACGATATTTATGACGCCCGGCAGAGGCAGCAGGAAGGATTTCTACGCGATATGGGAATTGATCCGGCGTTTTATCTCTTCACGCGCGACGCCGCCTCCCCGCAGGAACTCCACATCCTCTCGCCGGAGGAAATAAATCAGTATAATCTGCTCTCAGATCCCCTAGATTGTTGAATTATAATAGGTTTATCCAGTAATTTGGAACGATTGACGCCCTTATGCGCTGATTAAGTGAGGGCGGCATTACTCTATGACGCCTTAACTCATTTAACTCCCGTGAGGAGATTTTCTATGACCTATTTTAAACCGATTTTATTTTCTGCCGCTGCAGCCCTTGCTTTTGCCACGCCGGCCTTTGCCGATCATCACAAGAGCGGTGACAAAATGATGAAAGACGCTCAGCATAAAGCGATGAAGCATAAAATGGAGAAACCCGACAACTGGGATACTCTAAGCGAAGCTGAACAAAAAGCGTGGAAGAAAACGCATTGGAAATCTCATTCCATGAAATCTGATCACGTGACATCAGATAAATCAATGGAGATGGAAAATACAGAAGTCCGCGGCGCCGTTCTGGAAAATAAATCAACTGGCGAAATACTTCAGTCTAACGAGACGAATGTTTCGCGTATATCAGGCGATGATAAGCTCTTAATGTCAGAAGGCGATGTCAAAGAGCCCGCCGCAATCAATATGCAGGAAAATCCGAGTACGGCCAAAGATAACGCCATTGTCGTACCAACGGAAGATAACCCGAACCTTGCGACGACCGTGACCTGTCCAGCCGGGACAACGGCCCAGCCAGATATGACCTGCCACGTGACAGGCGACTATGAACCAGACTCATAATTATTGAATATATATCACGGCCTTGGGTCGTGAAGAACAAGAGAAGCCTCTGCGACAGCGGGGCTTCTTTTTTATTGTCTTTTAGGGAATCCTCCGTTTTAGCATAGCGGCCAACCGCTTTGCGCCCTAGCTTTTCTCCCTCCCGATAGGCTATAGGCCGCCCCATGACCAATGACGCTACGAAAAAACCGACCCTTAAAGCCGTGAATGACGCGCCGCGCCCGTCCAAGGAAGAGGCGATGAAAGCCGTCCGGACATTAATTGCCTGGGCCGGGGACAATCCCGACCGCGAAGGGCTGAAAGACACGCCCAAACGCGTGGTACAGGCTTACCGCGAATGGTTCCGCGGTTATGATATGGATCCGGCGGAAGAGCTCTCCCGCGTCTTTGAAGATGTTTCGGGCTATGACGACATGGTCATTTTGCGCGAAATCGATATTGAAAGCCATTGTGAGCATCACATCGCGCCGTTTATTGGCAAAGCCTATGTCGCCTATCTGCCTACGGAAAAAGTTGTCGGCATTTCCAAACTGGTCAAGGTTGTCGAGGTCTTTTCAAAACGCCTCCAGACTCAAGAAACGATGACGGCGCAAATTGCCGACGCCATCGACGAAGCGCTTAAACCGCGCGGCACGGCGATCATGGTCGACGCCGTGCATCAATGTATGACGACGCGGGGCGTGCATCATCCCGATGTCTCAACTATTACGACTCAGTTTACGGGGGAGTTTAAAACCAACTCGTCCCTACAGGATCGTTTCCTGAAACTGATTGGGAAGTCTTAGGCCGGCAGCCTTTGTGAGCAGCGCCGATCTGATTTGGCGCAGAGGCGTTTTAGTTTTCGCATCACTCCCTCGCCTTTGGAATTATTAAACCGGCTGGGCGGCCGGAACGCGTGTTGCCCGTAAGTGCAGCGCATGAAACCCCTTTCGGTCGGTTCGTTTTCAACACCGCCACTTGGCTCCGCGCGTATGACACAGCCATGACGGCTATGTGAATCCTGTACGAAACATAGTTAATAGAAAGTTAAATTGCGTCCTGGATAGCCAAATCCGCTTTATATTTCTGACCGACGGGCAGGCTTGCCCCATTTTCTAGCGTTACGAATAATCTTCCATCGCTTTGCGGCGAAACTTCACGAATCTTACTCCGATTGACCAAATGAGAACGATGAACCCTGACATGGGTTTCCCCGGCCTCGCGAATGAGCTTTTCCAGAGATGTCAGGGTCATGCGAATAAAGTGCTGGCCGCTTGGCGTTTTTATATCGACATAATTTGAGGCCGCCTCGGCGCGAAGAATTTCGCCTGCCTTCAGGAATAATACCCGCCCTCCGGATTTTAGCCTCAATCGTCCTGTTTCCCGCGCCTCCTGCTTCGTATTGGCGGCTTCCAGTCTGAGCTGTTCAATATGGCGGGCCGTGAGAAAGACAGATAGGACAAGAAGGTAGGTATATCCGTCCTTGGGCAGCTCGTAAATCCAGAGGCCGAGTCTCAAGAGGCTTTGCTCATGATCCCGTCCGAGGACGATTGGAAAACTCAGCGTTCTAAGCACCATCATTAAAATGATGTGGGCTGCCCCAAACAAAGCGAATCCTGCCATATAAATCGGAATTCGTCTTTTCCAATGTTCAAGGCTGAGGGGAAATCTCGACAGCAGACCCGGAATGCAGGCGATGACGATTAATATCGCAATATGAGACGTGCCTTGTGTCAGCCAAGGCTCTACCCAAGGGCGGCTTACCCCGTCTCTTAGGTTTTCCAAATAGTCGGAATTGGATAGAATGATCCAAGAGAGAAAAGTGAAAATCCCAATATATGTCAGGGCCGTTCGGTCCGCCCGTTTGTCCGCAGCGAGTTCAGGATTTTCAAGGGTCGTCACCATAAGCGTCTATCGCAAGATTTTTTTGGATTGACAAAAAATAGTTTAATTTTTCGTCCCACCTTTCCGGCGTTCGTCCCAAATCAGAGAATTTCATCCCCCTTCGCCGGATTTCACCCCAATTTTGTGGTGCGCTGAAGACAATTTGGCATGAAGGGGTAATAATTTTGGAATGAGACTATGTTGCAAAAAGACTTACCTTCGACCCGCCGGCACGATCTGGATTGGCTCCGTATTATCGCTTTCGGACTTTTGATATTTTATCATATCGGCATGTTTTACGTGAGCTGGGGTTGGCACGTTAAAAGTGTTCATGCCGGACCGGCGGCGGAAGCCTTCATGCGACTTTTGAACCCTTGGAGGCTGTCCTTACTGTTTCTGATTTCCGGCGTGGCTTTGCGATTTGCGTTTGACAAGGCGGCCTCCAATCGCGGGGGCCACGCGCGTTTCACGGTTACACGAACCATCAGACTACTCATTCCAATTATGTTCGGAATTCACATTATCGTGGCGCCCCAAAGCTGGCTGCAGCTTCTGGAGAGCGGAGAAATTACGAAGGATTTCTGGGCGTTTTATCCAGAGTATTTTATCGGCACATCGGAAAAATACTCGGTCACAATTCCGACCTGGAACCACCTCTGGTATGTGGTTTACCTGATGATCTATACGGTGATATTAGCGCCCTTCGCCAAGCCTTTGGCGAATCTTATGCAAGGCATAGGCGCCAGAACGACACAAAATATTTTCGGCAGCCGATTTGGACTTATTTGGCTAATAGGTCTCCCCGTCCTGCCACATTTAATTTTCCGACTGTTTTTGGATCAAAACTTTCCCACCACGCATGATGTGGTGAGTGACTGGGCCAATCACGCCCATAGTTTCACCTTCCTGATAACCGGATTTATTCTCGCAAAAGACAAAGCCATTTGGGCCGCCATTTCACGCTGGCGAAAGGTTTTATGGGTATTGGCGATCGCCCTCGGGGCCGCATTAACGCTCATTTGGAATAATTGGGACGCGGTTGTCGAAGCCGAAACCTTCCTTTGGCTGGCCAGATTTGCCCGGGTTTTCTTTATCTGGATTGTCATTGCCTCGCTTTTGGGATTGGCCCAACATTATCTCAACCGGCCCAGCCGCGCGCTACGCTATATGACCGAAGCCATATTCCCTTGGTATATTCTGCACCAGACTCTCACCATTATGGCGGGCTATTGGCTTACCCGGCAGGGGCTATCGGTTGGATTGGAATTTGCGGGCGTCTGCCTCGCCACGTTTGGCGGGTGTCTCTTAATTCATGAAGTTTTTATTCGCCGCTTTAATCTGGTGCGGCCGTTCTTCGGGTTGAAATTCAAAAAGAAAAAAGGGCCGTCAGGAGGGACTGAAAAGAAGAAACACCCTCAAATCAGGCGCGCCATCAAGCCCTAAGCTCAACTTAAGCCAAATTGAAAAATTCAATCGGGTCGTTACTATCGGAAACGACGGGGGATTCTTTCGACGCCGTCCGCATTTTCTCTTTCAGCCGCGTCGTCTCCCCGTTCACTACCTTGGCGAGGCATAGTGATAGCGTAAGTTGATTCTTGCCGAGTGACGAACCCGTCTTTGTTCTCATCGGCGCGGTCAAATTCTCTCACAAGTCCGTTTTTGAATTCCTTTTTCGTCAGTCCGCCGTTAAAGTCAGAATCAAAACTTAGAAAGTTCGGCATAACCTCTCTGGACCCCATAACGGATAAGGCCCAATTTCCGTAGTCGATGGCGCTGACTTTCGCGCCGGAATTCAGAACGGCCCATTCTTTTTCAGCTCCGGCTTCCAATTCCGCTCTGGAAAGACCCGCCCGTCCATCCGTGTCCATAGACGCAAATAAAAGCCCGATAGGACGCACAGCCGTGATAGAGCCGCCGCTCCGTAAATTATCCTGAGGCGTCAGGCGGCGCGTCTCAGAACTCGACGACGCGCAGGCGGAGAGGAACAGAGCGAAGCTTAGCCCAGACAGGCACAGGATTGACCGCGTCGAGAATTTATTTTTGAAATGTTTTTTATGAGTCATAACCGGCCTTTAATATCTCTAACTTCTATAAACGTCGCGCAATTTTAAACACGTTACAATGACTTTATAACGGAGAGCGCCTGCGCATTACCCCGCGTGACGCTTCTCCGGGAAATTCAACCTAAGAAAAACAATAAATCAAAGACTTACCAATTATTCTTGCAAGTTAATGTAATTTTCTGAAACGTTTCTATGAAGGCTCACGTAACTAGGGGGTGAAACCTCTACTCCATTCCCGCGCGGCCCCAATATCCCGCCAGCGCATTGCTATTATCGGCAGCGGTATCTCCGGGCTCTCCGCCGCCTGGCTGCTCCATCCCCATCATGATATCACCGTTTATGAAGCGAATGATTACATCGGAGGGCACAGTCATACCGTCGATATAGAGACAGGCGGGAATACACTCCCCGTCGATACAGGCTTTATCGTTTATAATAATCGAAACTACCCCAATCTCAGCGAGCTTTTCGAGAGGCTGGATGTTCCGACTTGGGAAACGGACATGTCGTTTGGAGCCTCCCTGAATGACGGCGCCTTGGAATATGCCGGAGGAACGAAAGGCGGATTATTTGCCCAGAAGAGCAATCTCCTTCGCCCTCGATACTGGTCGATGCTTCGCGAATTAATGCGGTTTTATAAGAACGCAGATCGCTATCGTTTAGAGCCGGAATTCGCGAACCTCTCGCTACGCTCGCTCTTGCAAGATGAAAACTATTCAGATGCGTTTATAGAAGACCACCTCGCGCCCATGGGGGCGGCTATCTGGTCTTCTGACTCGCAGGAAATTCTGGATTTCCCGGCACAAAGCTTCATGCGCTTTTTCAATAATCATGGTCTAGATCGTTTAAATGACGCGCCCATCTGGCGAACAGTCAAAGGCGGAAGTCGTGAATATGTGAAAAAGCTGAGCGCCGGTTTTTCAGATCGGATTAAGTTGAGCGCCCCCGTTCAGTCCGTAAAAGGCAGGACAATCGAAACAAAGTCGGATAAGCAGACATTTGATAAAATCCTGTTCGCCTGTCATTCCGATCAGGCCCTGAAAATCCTACAAAACCCTGAAAATGAGCAAGGGCGAATTTTATCCGCAATGCGTTACCGCCCCAATGAGGTGGTTTTGCATCACGATGAAAACTTGATGCCAAAACGTAAAAAAGCCTGGGCGAGCTGGAATTATCTTTCCAAGGACGATGGGCAAGGACCGCCCGCTGTGTCCTACTGGATGAATAGGCTGCAGCATGTCCCGACGGACACGCCCGTCATCGTCACCCTCAATCCGGACCGGCATATCAACCCGTCAAAAATCTGGGCGAAATTCAGTTACGATCACCCGGTCTTTGATATGGCGGCGGAAGAGGCCAAATCAGATATATGGGCCGTGCAAGGTCAAAACGGATATTGGTTTGCCGGCGCCTATTTGGGGGACGGCTTTCACGAAGACGGAATTCAGGCGGGGCTTTTTTCTGCCGAGCAGATGGGCGGCATAAAACGGCCGTGGGACAGCCCCGGGCAGACAGCCCGACTGCGTCTTGATAAGTTCGTCCCTAAAATCGATAAAATGGTGGCATGAGTTTGATCCAAAATGCCCTTTACCGCGGGACGGTCAGTCATACGCGGCGATTGCCGGTCAAACATAGTTTTGACTATCCGGTTTTCTATGCCGCCATAGATCTGGACAGTTTTGAAACAGGCGGTGACCTGCCGTCTTTACTCAGTCTGGATGGTTTTAACCTCTTCAGCCTCAGGCAAAAAGATTACGGGGACCAAACGCCTGAAGGATTGAAAGATTATATCCGCTTCGTTTTTTCCGATGTCGGTGTTGAGACGCCTCACAAAATCATATTACTCACAATGCCGCGCCTATTGGGATATGCGTTTAATCCCATTTCTATTTTCTATGCTCTGGACGCCGGGGGCAATGTCACCGGGGTTATTTATGAAGTTCACAATACATTTGGCGAACGCCATAGCTATGCCTTTGCGATTTCGGATGACCTTTCACATCATTCAATTGAAAAATCTCTTTATGTGTCGCCGTTTTTTCATGTCGAAGGGGGATATCGATTCACTCAAATTGTCCCCGGGAAAAACTTGAAACTTGGCATTCAATATTCTGTCAAAGACAAAACCGTTTTCTCCGCCGCCCTGTCTGCAAAACGATCGCCTTTAACGAATAAAATGCTATTAAAAGTCTTCTTTCTCTACCCGCTTCTGACCCTTAGGGTAACAGCCGCCATTCATTTTCAGGCTTTAAAGCTTTGGTTCAAAAAAGTGCCCCTGACATCCAAACCGACGCCGCCGAAACAGGCTGTCAGCTCTAAACCCTCACAGACATAATTATAAAAAATATGACAAATAGTTTGACCCTTTACGATCCTCCAAAGCCGAATGATCACACGCTGAACCTGCGCGGCCGTCTTTTGGCCCTCGCCTTCGCCAAGATGGATTTTGGCCATCTTTACGTTCACTTTCCGAATGGGGCGATACGAAGTTTCGGGCCGAGCGATGGGGAGCCAGCGCGCTTGAGCATATCCTCCAATCGAGCAATCTCCCGCATTCTTACCAACGGCGCTTTGGGTTTAAGCGAAGGCTATATGGCGGGGGAATGGGAAACAGACAATCTTCCTTACCTGCTACAGATTTTGGGGCGGAACATGCTTCGCCTCGAAGCGCTCATACCCCGGTTTTTCAAAATGGATTGGGTGGACCGCTTGGCTCATGCTTTTCGAAAAAACAGTCGGGCGGGAAGCCGTAAAAATATTGCCTTTCACTATGACCTGGGGAACGCGTTCTACAAATTATGGCTCGATCCCAGCCTGACTTATTCCTCGGCTGTCTTCACGCGGCAGGACCAATCACTGGAGGAGGCTCAGCTTGAAAAATATCGCCGCCTTTGCCGTCACGTCGGCATCAAAAAAGGCGACAAAGTCTTGGAAATTGGCTGTGGCTGGGGCGGGTTCGCCGAAGTCGCCATTTCCGAATTCGGCGCCCACGTCACGGGTTTGACCCTTTCGCGGGAGCAACTGGTTTATGCTCAGAAACGTCTGTCAGAGGCCGGGCTGAGCGAGCAGTCTGATCTACGCCTGCAGGATTACCGCGACTGCGAAGATCAATTTGATCATATTGTCTCCATCGAAATGTTCGAAGCCGTCGGCGAAGCCTATTGGCCGACCTATTTTGAGAGCCTGAAGCGGTGTCTCAAACCCGGCGGGCGGGTCGGCATCCAAACCATCACAATCGACCACGGCACATTTGAGCACTACCGCACGCATGTGGACTTCATCCAGAAATATGTTTTCCCGGGAGGTATGTTGCCAAGTGAGCCCGTTTTCGAAAAACTGGCCAAAAACGTAGGGTTCAATATATTAGAGCAGAACCGTTTCGGAGAAAGTTATGCCCGGACTTTGGCCATCTGGCGGGAGCAATTCTTTGAAACGATTGAAACCGTTCGTGAGCAAGGTTTTGACGAACGGTTCGAAAAAATGTGGGATTATTATCTGTCATATTGCGAAGCCGGGTTTAAACTCGGCACAATTGATGTGAGCCAGATTGTTTTGGGCGAGAAATCATAAACACTGTAAAAACAATGCGTTAATTCACCTTATCTGGAACTCTCCTGCAAGCGCCCCGTAGATAAGGTACAAGGCACTCAACCTTGAACTCATTTCGACACAGGAGATTTATCTCTATGGCTCTCAATAATTTACAAGACCTATACATCGCTGAACTCAAAGACATTTACAGCGCGAACAAACAATCCAAATCAACCACCAAAATGTTGGCGAAAGAGGCCACAGATGCGGATCTGGTAAAAGCATTGGAGCGCGGCGTAGACGGCGTTGATAAGGGTATGAAAACCATGGAATCAATTCTTGCTAATCATGGCCACAAACCCTCCGGCGAATTCTGCAAAGGGATGGAAGGCTTGATTAAAGAGGCCAAACATCACGTTACCGAAGAAAGCTTCGGCGACACTGATGTAAAAGACGCCATGATTGTCACGCAATATCAGCGGATGGAACATTACGCGATTGCCGGATATGGATGCCTGCACACATTCGCCCGCCGCCTAGGCCTTGATGAGGATGCTGAGAAAATCAAGAGCTGCCTTGAAGCGACGAAAGAAGGCGATGTCTATCTTTCTGGCCTCGCGGAAAGTGAAATCAATAAAGCTGCACTCGCAGCATAGTCTAAATATAACTCTCAAGAGCTGCTCCCTTTCTGGGGCAGCTTTTTTTATGCCCTGAAATAATCGGAAAATCACCCTGATTTGGTTTAAGAAATACCATACTGTTTCGTGATAGAAATATCTGGATTTGACACTCGGCAAAGATTAGAGCGCGACTATGTGTGGTATTATTGGAATAACAGGCCGGAAATCGGTTACGGACAGATTGGTCGACGGGCTGAAACGGCTTGAATATCGCGGCTATGACAGCTCCGGCATTGCTGTGCTGACGAACGGCTCGCTGCAACGCGAACGCGCCGAAGGGAAAATCAAAAATCTCGAAGCCAAATTAAATGCTGCCAATATTGATGGGCAATCCGGGATAGCTCATACGCGCTGGGCCACCCATGGCGTTCCGAACGAAACCAATGCCCACCCGCATTTTTCAGGCCGTGTCGGCGTGGTCCATAACGGCATTATCGAAAATTTTCTGGAACTCCGCAAAGAGCTGTCGAAAACCCGCGAATTCAGAACAGAGACTGATACCGAAGTTGTCGCGCATCTAGTGGATGCGGCCCTGGAGCAAGGCGACAATCCAAAAGATGCCTTTCGCAAATCTCTCAAACAACTGACGGGGGCCTATGCCTTCGGCGTCATAATTGACGGGGTGGAAGATCAGATATTTTGCGCGCGGGCGGGCTCGCCATTGGCCATAGGGATTGGCGACGGAGAGATGTATATCGGCTCTGACGCCATGGCGCTGACCCAGCTGACCAATAATCTGATTTATCTGGAAGAAGGCGATTGGGCTATTTTGACCCCGGATAGCTATGAGATTTTCGATCGGCAAGACAAACCCGTGACCCGTGAGGCGACGATTATTTCCGGCGGCCCGGCTATGGCAGAAAAAGGCAATTACCGCCACTTCATGCTCAAGGAAATTTACGAGCAGCCCGAAACTGTCGGGCGCACCCTCGCCAATTATATTGACGAGTTTCGCCTGACCGCCAATATCCCGCCCGAGCTGGATTTCAGTGAGTTTGACCGCATTGTCATTATCGCCTGTGGCACCGCCTGTTACGCAGCCATGGTGGCAAAATACTGGTTCGAGCAATTGGGCGGCGTTGCTGTCGACGTCGATATCGCGTCGGAGTTCCGTTATCGGAAGCCCGTCATTTCCAAAAACTCTCTTTTCATCGCTGTGTCCCAATCCGGCGAAACCGCCGATACGCTGGCCGCGCTCCGCTATGCCAAGGAGCACGGCACGAAAACGGCGGCTCTTGTGAACGTCATGACCTCGACCATGGCGCGCGAAGCCGATATTGCGCTCCCCATTAATGCGGGGCCGGAAATCGGGGTTGCTTCGACCAAAGCCTTTACCTCCCAGCTCACCGCTCTGGCGGCTCTGGCGCTTTCAGCCGCGGTCACGCGCAAAGTGCTCTCTCGCGATGCGGAAATTCGTCTCGCCCGCGCGCTGATTGAAACGCCGCGCCTGATCAAAGAAAGCCTTTTGCGGGATGAGCAAATCGAACGTTTGGCGTTTGAACTTTCCTCTTCAAAACAGGCCTTCTATCTGGGCCGAGGTAGCCAGGTCCCCATCGCCTATGAGGGGGCGCTCAAGCTGAAGGAAATTAGTTATATCCATGCCGAAGGCTACGCCGCCGGAGAGCTGAAACACGGTCCCATCGCGCTCATCGAGGACGGCACCCCCGTTATCGTCCTCGCGCCTTATGACAATCTGTTTGAAAAAACGATTTCCAATCTGCAGGAGGTCGCCTCGCGTGGGGCCAAGATAATTCTCATCACGGACGAGACGGGCGCGAAATCCGCGGGCGGCCTCGCCGCCCATGTCATCAAAATGCCGGATTCGGACAGCTTCGTCGCGCCGATTATTTCGACGATCGCGGTGCAGCTCCTCGCCTACCACACGGCCGTCCATCTCGGCACGGATGTGGATCAGCCTCGCAATTTGGCGAAGTCGGTGACGGTGGAGTAAGGACTTCCCTCCAAAATTTTAACTTGTTTTAAACAAGATGTGCGCTTAGATTTGCCTCACGTCGGGGGGCAATCATGTTACGTATCATAAAAATATTACTCGTATTCAGCGTCTTTTTATGGGGCATATTCGGGGCGTTCGGAAATCTAACGGATTGGAACGGGACAATCGGGGCGGTCAAAGCGGTCGCGTCTATGTCCACCTTTGAAGGCGGCGCAGAAAGTTGGCGGGCAACCACCAATCCCTTTCTTATTCTGGCTGGCGCTCTATTTATTATCTTGTCGAAAATTACCGCAGGGATTTTATGTTTAATTGGCGGGGGCCGCATGTGGAGCGCGCGAAAGGCTGACGCGGCCGCATTTAATCATGCTAAAACCTTTGCCCTGTCGGGCTGCGGCGTGGCCATCTTCATGTTGTTTTTGGGTTTTATTGTCATTGGCGAAGGCTGGTTTGAACTTTGGCGGTCTGACGTCTTTCGTGACCTCGCAGGGCAATCGGCTTTTCGATATGCGGGCATGATTGGCATCGTCGCAATTTTCGTCTCCGTGGCTGACGACTGACCCCTTCAAAGTTCAAAGCCGCCTGCAACGGTTGACATCGTCTCTTTCTAAACCAATGGTCGGGAGAATTTCAGAAATAGGGATATAAGATGATCAGAGAGATATTGGTTTCCGTGAGCGCGAGCGTCATTTTAATGGGATGTGCGCAAACCGCGACTTTCGATAACCCATCCTCTCCTATCAATACGGCCAATATGTCAGAGGATGTCAAAATCATGGCGTCCGATGAATTCATGGGCCGCGCCCCGGGAACCGAGGGTGAGACCAAAACCGTCAACTACCTGATTGAGCGTTTCACTGAACTGGGCCTGGAGCCCGGCGGTCGCAATGGTAAATGGACAGATCCGGTTACGCTCAACAAATCCATTGTCACGGATGTACGGACATTGAATGTCGATCAGAGCGGTAACGTTATTGAAATCAAGCAAGGCCAGGACATTGAAATAAGTTCCACCAATCCCCGCGACACTATCAAAGTCGAAAATGCGCCTGTTGTCTTTGTCGGCTTTGGTGCCAGCGCGCCGGAGCGGAACTGGGATGATTTCGGCGATATCGATCTGGAGGGCAAGGTTGCGCTGTTCCTCGTGAATGATCCTGATTTCGGCGTTTCCGAAGACCATCCCGTCAGCGGCCTGTTTGGCGGTCGACGTATGACCTATTATGGCCGCTGGGCCTATAAATTCGAAGAAGCTGCCCGCCGCGGCGCGGTCGCAGCTCTGGTTATTCACGAGCCGAAAGCGGCCGGATATGGATGGAATGTCGCCGCTTCTTCACCGGGTGAAAACTACGCTGTCGCCGGAGACGGGGCGAAGCTTTCAGTCGATCTGCAGGGATGGCTGCATCAGGACATGGCCGAGCAGTGGGTAGAGAGCGCGGGATATGATCTTGACGATTTACGGGTCAAAGCCCGTCAAAAAGATTTCACGGCATTCCCATTGGGCGACCTTCGTTTCAACACGGATTTGGCGCTCTCCGTCGAGACAGTCGAGAGCCAGAACGTCTTGGGCAAAATCACAGGAACCACCCGTCCGGACGAAGTTATTATGCTTTCCGGCCATTGGGATGGTTACGGCGTAGGCGAGCCTGACGCGCAAGGACGGACTGTCCGTCCCGGCGCCAATGATGACGCTCTGGGACTGGCGGGGATGATGGAAATCGCCCAAAACCTGAAAGCCGGATCGCCGCTGGAACGTTCTGTTGTCTTCGCCGCTTGGACAGCCGAAGAAAGCGGATTGCTGGGCTCTGAAGCTTATGCCCAAGATCCTATCTATCCGCTGGAAAAGACTGTCGCCAATTTAACGCTCGACATTTTGCAAACAGCGGGGCCTGCGAATGACGTGATTCAAGTCGGTGAAGGTCAGAGTGAATTGGAAGAAATGATGGCCGCGACCGCCGCGACGCAAGGCCGGACAGTCTCCCCAGAAGGCCTGCCTGAAAACGGATTATTTTACCGCGCGGATCACTTCTCCCTTGCCCGCCGCGGCGTTCCCGTCATGTTGATTATGGGTATCGCAGGCGGACCAGATTTAAAAGACGGCGGCCGCGAAGCCGGAGACGCTTGGGTGCAAGGCTATATAGATAACCGCTATCACAATCAGAACGATGCGTGGAATCCAGACTGGGACCTTCGCGGCGCGGCGCAGGACGTCGAACTCTATCTGGATATGACGCGACAAATGGGTAATTCCGAAGACTGGCCAGAGTTGAAATCAACGTCTGAGTTTAAGGCGCTGAGAGACGCGAGCGCCGAAGCGCGGGAGTAAATTTTAGGGAATACTATGAAAGTTTTACTCTGGCTGGTTATCGCGTGGAACTCTATAGATTTAATTGGAAAATTAATTCTTAGTTTCACAGATCACGAGAACATCGCTTTTGCCTTGGGTTCTTTTATTGATGCCTCAATTTACTCGGTGTCGCTCATTATTTTGACCGTCTTCACTTTGAAATTAATTGGCAAATTTAAAATGTAAGAGACAACCAGAATATACCACGGGCAATTGCCCGCGTTATTATCAATTCGCGGCTCTCAACACTCCACCACATTCACCGCCAAGCCGCCTTGGCTGGTTTCTTTATATTTTGTGCTCATATCGAGGCCGGTTTGGCGCATGGTTTCGATGACCTGATCGAGGCTGACTTTTGACGCCTCACTGCTGTGAAGGGCGAGTCTGGCCGCGTTGACGGCTTTCACCGCGCCGATGGCGTTGCGTTCAATACAGGGGATTTGGACAAGACCGCCAACCGGGTCGCAGGTCAGGCCGAGATTATGCTCCATGCCTATTTCCGCGGCGCTGCACACTTGCTCAGGGCTTGCGCCCCACACGGCAGCCAATCCGCCCGCCGCCATGGAACAGGCCACGCCGACTTCGCCCTGGCACCCCATTTCGGCACCGGAAATTGACGCCCGCTGTTTATAGAGCAGGCCAATGCCGCCTGCCGCCAGAAGGAAAGTGCGGATCGCGTCTTCGCCCTTTTCCACGCAGTAATGACGAATAACCGCCGGGATAATCCCGGCCGCGCCATTGGTCGGCGCGGTCACGACTTTGCCGCCTGCTGCGTTTTCTTCGTTGACCGCCATGGCATAGACATTGAGCCAGTCAAAAAGCTGTTCGCGTTCATTGGACTGGGGCGCGTTTTGCAGCTTGTCCCAGAGCTTGGGCGCGCGCCGGGTGACTTTCAGCCCGCCGGGGAGGATGCCATGCGTAGCCAAACCCTGATCGATACAGGCCATCATGGTTTCGCCAATGGCGTCGAGTTTTGTTTCGGTTTTTTTGCGCGGGCGTTTTGTGTCTTCATTCGCCAAGATAACATGTTGAATGGACAGATTTTCGCGGTTGCAAATACTGAGCAGCTCGGCGGCAGAGGTGAACTGATAGGGTCCCTTTTCTTCGCCCGTTTCGACGCGATCATTTTTGGTCGGCTTTTTAAGCTGGGATTTAGACGCAATAAACCCGCCGCCTGTTGAATAATAGGTCCGGCTGGCAATGATTTCGCCCCCCACATCAAATGCCTGCACATACATTTCATTAGGATGGAGGTCGGCCTGCGTTTCGTAATCCAAGCGGATGTCTTCTTTATAAGTAAAGTCGATATCCTGCTCTCCGCCTAACTTTAGACGGTTGTCGTCTTCGGCCCGGGTGCAGATCTCGTCCGCTTTTTTGGGATCAAAGGTTTCAGGTTTCAGACCTGCCAAACCCAGCAGCGCCGCGCGGGGCGATCCATGGCCTTCTCCGGTGAAAGCAAGTGAGCCGCGCAAATCCACTTGCACGCGCGCCGTTTTGCCTAACAGCTCTTTTTGTCTGAGCCTCGCCACAAAACGTTCCGTAATGCGCATAGGCCCAACGGTGTGAGAACTTGACGGGCCAATCCCGACGCGAAAAATATCTAAAACGGATAACATGACTGGACGGTATCGTCTTTTCGGACTTTGGCAAAGCCGATTTCTGTCCTAAGCTCAGTTATGAGTTTTTCAGATAAAGAGATTGCGGGTATACGCGCCGACACGCCCGCCTGCGCGACCCAAATTCATTTTAACAATGCCGGGGCCGCTTTTATGCCGGGCCCCGTTTTCAATGCAATGCAGTCCCATCTGGAACTGGAGCGGGAGTATGGCGGCTATGCGGCGGAAAGCCTGGCGGCAGAGAAAATTTCGGGCTTTTACCCGGCGCTGGCAAAACTCTTAAACGCAAAGCCTTCCGAAATTGCGTTCGCCTCCAACCATACCCGCGCCTGGGAAATGGGACTCCGCGCGATGGATTGGCAAGCGGGCGATAGGCTTCTCATCCATGACAGCACTTATACCTCCAATTATCTCGCCTTTCTACATCTGGTCAAAACCAGAGGCATTGTTCTGGATCGGATTCCCTCCAATGAAAGCGGAGTCATTGACCTAGAGCGTGTTGCGCCCCGGATAACGAACCGAACGAAAGCCATTGCGCTGACCCATATGCCGACATTTGACGGAAGCATTCAGCCCGCCGCCGCTCTTGGTAAGATCGCGAGTGACCATAACCTCTTATATATTGTCGATGCCTGTCAGTCTGTCGGGCAGGCCGAGATTGATGTCGACGTCATAGGCTGCGACCTACTCGCCGGAACCGGGCGAAAATGGCTGCGCGGCCCACGCGGAACCGGATTTTTATATGTTCGGGAAAGCGCGCTCAATAAATTGTCGCCGCCTTTGATTGATAATATCTCTGCCGCTCAAACCTCCGATACCGAGTTCAAATGGGCAGAAGGGGCCAAAAGGTTTGAGACATATGAGCGGCATATGGCCGGACAGATCGGCCTGTCGGAAGCAGCGAAATATGCAATTGAGTTGGGACTTCCTCGTATTGAAGACCGAGTCAAAACCCTTGCAAAAACGTTACGACAGGCCTTAACGGGTCTTCCTGTCAGCGTTCTGGATAAAGGCGAGACGTTGAGCGGGATCGTGACATTTAGATCTGAAAGAAAATCTGCCAAAGACATCATAGACGCGCTCTGGGAGCAGCGAATAGCGGTCAGTTATATCTCACCGCATCAGGTCACAGAGCGGCCAGACGCGGTCAGAGCGTCTATTCACTATTACAATACTCAGGACGAGATTGATAAGTTTTGTAGTGCATTGAAACAGATAATCACGTGAAACACTTAATTGTCATCATGGGCGTCGCCGCGTCCGGAAAATCCACGATAGCGTCCGAACTATCGGAAGCTGAGGGTTGGAAATATTTAGAGGGCGACGACTTTCATCCTGAAGCGAATGTCGAAAAAATGGCGGGCGGAACGCCGCTGACGAATAAGGACAGAAAGGCGTGGATTGACGCCATGGCAGAGGCTGTACGCGAATATGAAACGGGTACAGTCATCTTATCTTGTTCTGCCTTAAACGACTTTGTTCGTGAAAAACTGCGGACAGGATGCAGCCGCGCTGTCCATTGGGTTTATCTGGACGTCTCCCGCGAAGAGCTCACACGGCGGATGCAGGCGCGGGAAAATCATTTCATGAAAGAAACCATGCTGGACAGCCAGTTAGCCGCGATGAAGCCGCCAGCGGACTGTCTCCGCATAAATGGAGATCAATCCGTAGAAGCAATTCTTGAAGACGTGAAAAGGGCGCTTAGAGGAGCGCTGTCAAACCCGCTGCCACAATAAACCCTGTCACACCCACCAGGGTGGCCGAAACAGTCCAGGTCCGTAATGTCTGAACCGTTGTCTGTCCGAAATATCGGTTCACCAACCAGAAGCCGCTATCATTGACATGGCTCATCGCTGTGGCCCCCGCCGCAATCGCGACAGCGACCAGAGCCAGCTTTGGCTCTGATAAATCGGCCGCCAAGGCAATGGGATAGGTCAGCCCCGCCGCCGTAATCATGGCCGCCGTGGCTGACCCTTGCGCCACGCGGATCAAGAGCGCGAGCACAAAGCCTGCGCTGATCGGCACGAGGCCGAGCGCAAGAGTGCTTTCGGCCAAAGCTTTCCCGGCGCCTGAATCGACAAGCACCTGTTTGAACGCACCGCCCGCGCCTGTCACCAACAGGACAACGCCGACCGGCTCCAGAGACCGAGCGAGAGCGTCCCTCCGCGCTTTTTTCTCTTCTTCGTTTTGTGGATTGAAGATCAGAGCGGCAATGCCGCAGGCCATCAAAAGCGCGACGATGGGCGCGCCAATAAAGGAGAAGAGGGATTTCAAGGCGGCTGGGGCGGAGGTGCTTTGCAGAACTGTACCGAGAATAATAAAGGCCAGCGGCAAGAGAATTATGGTCAAAGCCAATTTTGCCAGACGCGGATTAAATTCGCGCGCATCTTCTTTGACCCAGGTCACCGCCATGTCTTCGTCGGTTTTGAGCCAACCGCGCTTTTCTGCAAAACGCGCAAATATAGGCCCGCCCACAATCATGGCCGGAACGCCCGCAATAACCCCGAACAACATCACCCAGCCCAGATCCGCGCCGAGCTGCTCCGCCACCGCAATCGGTCCCGGGGTCGGCGGAATAAAGGCATGGGCCGTCGCCAGGCCTGCCAAGAGAGGCAGTCCAAACGCTAAAGGCGCGGCCTTGGCGCGTTTCGCCAGACCGACCACAAGCGGAATAAGAATAATTAAAGCTACATCAAAAAAGACCGGAATGGCGATAATGACGCCGACCACCCCCATGAGCCAGGGCGCGTGTTTTGGGCCGGCGCGGCGGGTGATCCACTCGGCCAGAGAGCCGACACCGCCGCTCGCCTCCACTAAAACGCCGAACATAGCCCCTAATCCAATGACGACTGCGATACCGCCCAGCGTCCCGCCCAAACCGGATTTGATGGAATTGAGAGCTTCGGCCGGCGCCAGCCCTGCCCCGAGCGCCGCAAGCAAAGCCGCCACGATAAGCGCTGGGAAGGCATGAATTCGTCCTGCCGTAATCATGGCTAGTAAGGCCGCGACAGAAAACACGGTCGCGAGGAGCGCACGGTTTTCCGCAACCCAGATCGTAAAGTCCGACATTCATCCCCCCGGTGGAGCGTGCTCGCTCTCTCATATTATGGTTATGACAGCGATGTCATAAATTGGGGCTTTTTACAAGTCAGAGACGGAAGGCGGTCAATTCAGCTTTGCTTGCCGGAACCATTCCGCAAAACTTTCGCGTTGGGCTTCGCTCATATGCAGGCCGCATTTTGTCCGCCGCCAGAGAACATCTTCCGGTGCTTTGGCCCATTCATATTCGACCAGATAGCGCGCATCGGCTTCGGTCAAATCACCGCCAAAAATTCTCCCGACCCCGTTTTTTAAAACTCTTGTCACCCGCGTGCCATATCGGCGGCAGAAGAGACGCACCAGTTTCGGATCCAGATCCGGATAATGATCCAGTTGGGATTGATAGAACTCTTCGAAATCCGCTTCGGGAATATTGCCGCCGGGGAAATAGGCCTTTTTCGTCCAAGGCTTACCCATATCGGGATAATAGTGTTTTATTTTTTCCAGGACATGGTCGGCAAGTTTTCGAGAGGTCGTGATTTTTCCGCCATAGACGGAGACAAAGGGCGCGTCGGTTTCATATTTCTGCAAATCCAGAACATAATCGCGCGTGACATCGGAGGCATCCGCCGCTTTGTCATCATAAAGCGGACGGACGCCGGAATAAGTCCAGACGACATCAGTGGGGGTCGTTTGAGTTTTGAAATACTCATTCACACAGTCACAGAGATATTTAATTTCCTCGGCAGAGGCTTGCGGCAGATCATCTGGCTTTTCATGCGGCACATCCGTTGTGCCAATCAGGGTGAAGTTCTGCTCATAGGGAATCGCAAAAATGACTCTCTCATCGGAATTCTGAAAAATAAAGGCGTGGTCGCCGTCATAAAGTTTTGGTACGACAATATGGCTGCCCTTGACCAGGCGAAGGGTTGTTTCGTCTTTTACGTCGCTTTGCTCAACGGTTGAGAGGAGACTATCGACCCAAGGGCCGGCGGCGTTTACAATCCCCCGCGCTTTGATTGTTTTCAAATTTACGCCATTTTGAATTTCGGCGCGATAGAGCCCGTCTTCCCCTTTGATGGAGCGCACTTCAGTTCGGGTAAAGATATCAGCCCCTTGCTGGGCGGCATCCACAGCGTTGAGCGCCACTAGACGGGAATCTTCGACCCAGCAATCCGAATATTCAAATCCGGTCTCAAGCCTGTCCTTGAGCACATCAAAGCGGGAGCCCTGCCCCCGTTTGCGGGTTTTGGTTCCGGGGAGGAGCTCTCTCCCGCCGAGATTGTCATAGAGAAACAACCCCATCCGCAATAGCCATTTTGGCCGCAGGCCTTCATCATAGGGTAGAATAAAGCGTAGAGGCCAAATAATATGAGGCGCGGCCCGCAAGAGGATTTCACGCTCTTTCAGGGATTCCCGAACCAGTTTAAAATCGTAATGTTCGAGATAGCGAAGCCCGCCGTGAATGAGCTTTGTGCTCGCCGAAGAGGTGTGGCTGGCCAGATCGTCTTTTTCGCACAGCACAACGGAAAGTCCCCGGCCTGCAGCATCCCGCGCCACGGCCGTGCCGTTTATGCCGCCGCCAATGACGAGCAAATCATAGACTGGGACTTTGCCTTCAGATTGGACGGATGCGGGCACGAACGAACTCCTCTTCACTCCCTAACAGACCTAGTCGGCAGGTCTCGATTTCGCAAATAGAATTTCCCTTAGCATTGCTTGAGAATACCTAGCGATTTCCGCCATAATTTTTGCTTCTATTGTTTGCTATGTAGAATTCGGTATGGATGAGGAAATCTCAGAAACGGGACGTTAAATGAAAAGCTATGATTTAAACGGCGAGAGCTTCATCATTGTGGGCGGAGCGGGCTATATCGGCGCGCATGTCTGCAAAATGATTTCCGAAAATGGCGGCAAGCCCATCGTGTTTGACAATTTTTCAGGCGGGCATGAACATGCCGTCAAATGGGGGCCCTTCGTCAAAGTCGATTGCCGAAACCGGGATGCATTGGACGCTGCCTTTGCTCAATATCCGACCGCGCGAACGGTTATTCATTTGGCCAGTTCCATCGAAGTCGGCATCGGGGAAAAAGACCCTCAGGGATTTTATCATAATAATGTTTTAGGCGCGCTGAACCTGCTGGATGCCATGCGGGCCGCAGACTGTGACCGATTTATTTTTTCCTCGACCTGCGCCACCTATGGGGAAGCGAAAACCATGCCGCTGACAGAAGACATGGTTCAAAACCCGGTTTCGGTTTACGGCAAAACCAAGCTGGCCATTGAGCATATGATACAGAGCTATCACAAAGCCTATGGCCTGAATTATGTCACGTTGCGTTATTTCAACGCCAGCGGCGCCGATGCCTCCGGCGAAATCGGTGAGGAACATGATCCGGAAACCCACCTCATCCCGAATGCGATGAAAGCGGCTGCGGGTCGGGGAAAGCCGATGAAACTTTTCGGCACGGATTATGATACGCCGGATGGAACCTGCGTTCGGGATTACATTCACGTCAACGATATTGCGTTGGCGCATATCAAAGCGTTGGAAGCCTTTGAGAGCGGACTAAAACAAGCTGAAGTAAATATCGGCACAGGCGAAGGGGTGAGTGTGCTTCAAATCCTAGAGACCATCAAAGACGTGACCGGTCTCGCCGTGCCTTATGACGAAGCGCCGCGCCGCGCCGGGGACCTCACCCGGCTCTATGCGGATGCACGCCATGCGAAAGACATTCTGGGCTTTGAGCCGCAATATTCAAACATCGAAAATATCATTGAAACAGCCTGGAATTTTCACAAACGTGTTTGGAAATTATAGGCGCTCCCCCCACTGGGTGAGATAGGTGATAATTTCGCCGCTTTGTTTGACCCAACGAAAATGATTGATTTTGGATTTTACGGCATCCGAGGGGTGATATTCGATCCGCGTCAAAACCGCAGACTTTAATTTCCCGGTCAGATGGTCCGTGGCGCTATGCGGCGCGAAATCGTCCCCCTCAATGGATAAGGCAAAAACCGGGTGGGTCAATTTCGTCATGGCGGCCTCATAGTCAAAATCCGATCCGCTCGGTACAAACCGCCCCGTGCGTCCCTGCCGCGCCCAGTCGCTCATGACGGTTTTGGGTTGTCGCCCTCCAAACCCGATTTTGTGCCCAGGGAAATATCCGGATAAGGCGGAAATCAGCATAGCGCTCTGGGTCGCAAACCAGATTTTCAGATTTTGCGGAAAAGGATAGGCGCGGAAATAAACCGAACCGCTGGCAATTAACGCGATGCCTTTGACCTCTTCCGGATGAGCGGCGGTATAAAGCAGACTTAGGTGACCGCCGAGGCTATGCCCCAACAAAACGATATCCTTGTCAGGACAGTTTTCTTTCGCCGCTTTGATATAGGCGGGAATATCCTGCTCGACCATCTCGCGATAACCAAATTTCGCGGCTGGGGCCTTACTTTGACTTGTTCCCTGCCCGCGCAACTCACAGAGCATGACTGAATAACCCTGCCCCGTCAGCGCGTCGGCCAGAGGCCGGTAATATGCGGCTTTCACTCCCATCGCCGGAAGACAAAGAAACAGAATGTCAGAGGCGTTCTGGTCAGGCTCGCATAACGCTGCCTCGCTTCTCGCTCCATCGTTAGTCAAGATAGAAAGGGTTTGCATTTTCATACCCTCCCTTCTTTCTGATCCCGCCTATTTCATCAAGAGCGGAAATAATTCCGGATTTCCGAGAATAAATTTGGTGACGAAATTTGTCCCGAATCTTGTGTCCCGGGCAAAGTGCTTCTTTTTATCGCTGATACATTTCAGAAGCATTTTCCCCTGCGTATTCAATGTATGGGCCATGTAATCTGTCTGAAGGTTGCCGTGCCAGACGACGCCCATCTTATTGACCGTATAGCGGTCCGCCTCTTCTTCGACGCACCCTGCTTTTATATGCGCGTTCAGAACTTTCATGGCGGGGGCGTAACGACGGCACTCTTTGAATTGCTCGAGGAGGGATTTATCTATTTCCTTGAACCTCGGGAACATGACCATGAGGCGGTCTAAAATGCCATCCATCCCAATGGACTGCATCGTTGTCGAGGAAACACCGAATTCGTCAATATTGGCGATATAGTCTTCTATCTTATCCGGATTGATAGACACCATATCTTTTACGTTGCCGCGCGCCGCACAGCCGATACCGATGATATCTTGCCGCCCGCAATGCGCCGTTTGATATTGCGAAGGATGACTTCGTCTGGAGAAAGTTTCGGCGATTGTATTGTGATAACCGTGTTTGGTCATGAAATCATAGCCAAACTCCCGCATGGCCAAAAGCTGCCACATTGTTCCTGGTTGCTCCAATCTCTCTTTAATGATGAGCTTGTGCATGGGACGATAAGGTAGATAGACCGTACCAAACAAATCGGCTTCTTCGGGTTTGTATTGATTAACCAGCGTATCGAGGTCCTCGACAAATCCGTCGAAAGTCTGCCCCGGGAGGTCATACATCAGGTCAACACAGCGGTCGCCCTTGTAATTTATTCTCTCCATATTGGTAAAAAGCTCGTCAATATCTTCACGGCTATCTACCCGGCCGATTTGTTTCCGCAGAACGGGATCAAAAGTCTCTATTCCAAAAGTCACGCGGTCAAAGCCGAAATCTTTGACGAGTTTCAGCTTTTCAATGTCCTTGAAAGATCGCGGCTCGCCCGTGAAGGTTTTCTCGATCACGTCGTAATTCGGGACGACCTTTTTCAAATGGGTGAAAAGTCGTTCCATCCCCTTATGAGAAAGCGTCGAGGGCGTCCCGCCGCCAATGTAAATCGCCGTGAAGTTTCGGGCCTGGACATAGGGCTGCGCCATATACCAGTCGATTTCCTTAATCAGATAATCAACATAGAGGTCGAGTCTGTCCTTTGACTGACGCGGATAATGGTTCTTGTTGAAATTGCAGTAATGGCAGAAAGATTTACAGTAAGGCACATGAATATACATCATGATGTCGTCGTTTAAGTTACCGCCCTCATCTTTTAATTTAAGCAAGTTTTCATTGACTTGATCCCGGGTTTGCCAATCCCAATCCATTGTTCCGAAATTTGGCATGATGAAATGGGTGATCGCATAAAGACGGTCAAAGGGCGTCGGCTGAGGCGGGTTTGGTCCGTAATAATAAGGAGTGAAATCTATTTTGGACATAAGGAGCCTTTTTTTGGATCGACATGAAATTCTGGTGATTTCGGGGGTCTTGGCGCGGTGGAGAGACAGTTTTCGACAGTCTCTTTTGCAGCGCGGAAGCAATTTTCAATCGAGGCGCCTTTGATATAATCCCCGGTAAAATACAGACCTGGATATTCAGATTGCGCGACCCGCAGATCTGATCTGAATTTGGATTCATTCAGGGTATAGCCACAGAGCCCCCGCTCCCAACTTCGGCGTTTAAAAGCCTGGCAGGAATTTTCGTTCAAATGGAAGTAATCTAGCCCTTGTTTTTCAGCGATTGAGAGGAGCTGCAAATCCGACATTGAATGCGAGTTAAGGGCTTGGGCCGCTGCGCCGCTAAAGGTGTAACGCACCCAGTTGAGATCATTTATACCGTAAGCCCCGATATTGCTGAGAGCGGAATTCGGCGGGAAAGTCAGGGCCCGTAGGTCTGCTTTGAAGACAGGTCTCTCATACTTCGCGACAATGACTGTGACAGGGAAATATCTCGGTTGTCTCAAAGCGCGTGAGATTCCTGGAAAGTCAGACTTTGTGAGTTTAGCGGCGCCGTAGGCTGGCAACGCGATAATCACCTTTGAATATAGCTCCATGAAGCCATCGCCTGTTAAAGCGTAGAAACCGTTTGTATTTCGCAGCGCTTTTACTGATGTCCGTAATTTGGTTTGAATGTCCGGATCCGCCTGAAAAGCCGAAAACACATTTTCCAGTGGCGAGGCAATTTGCTCATATTCGTCCTGCAACATTTGCAGATGCGTCCCGAAATTTTCCAATGTTATTTGATCCGGTTCGGCTCCGTTCATGCGAACCGTCAAGGCTCTTGCAATCGAATTTGAAAATTTTGAGGAGAAGTAATCAGACAGGGTTTTTGATTTTCCTTTATCTAAAGCCTTAAAATACGGACCACACAAATCACCATTGGCTCGCTCCGCCTTCACCGCTCTCAATGCCCGCCTTAGTTTCCATAGATCCGGAAGAATTGCAGAGCGAAGCAAAGTGAAGAGCTGCCGACTTTTATTTTCAGAGTTAAAAGGAAGAACTTTGCCGTTTAAGAGCCTGGCTGAATTCAAGCCGAAATATTCGTATTGCGGTTTCCCATAATGCGCGAGGAATTCCGTGAACTCTTGATATTGGGAGCCAATGTTTTTCCCGCCCAAGCAGATTTCACGGCCGTCTAGTTTTGATGTCGCCATACGTCCCCCTAGGCGGTCACTTGCCTCATACAGGTCAACTTGACGTCCTTGCCGGGCAAGAAAGGAAGCCGCGGCCATGCCAGACACGCCGCCGCCAATGACTGCAACTTTATGGTGTAGTTTCTCACTCACCCCGAATGCCTTTCATATCTTGCGAGCAATTTGCGATGAATAAGCCTGATATGGCTCTGATATTGAACACAGGCTTGGCCGCGCTGAAGAAAGGTGCCGTCAAAGGATAAGGATTGCAGCTTCCCTCGCCGGTAAACTGGGTTAAAAATACGGCATTCAATGAAGAGCCTATCCGTCAGATTGATAAAGCCGGAAAAGCGCATGTCGCAGCCTTCAAGTACAGAGCCGTAATCATATCCGACATCATAGAAAAGGTGCGGTATAGCCAGTCCTAACTGGCGTCCGGCCTCAATAATATAGAGCCCCGGCAGGTGATCTCTTGAGTGTTCGAAAAAGTATGGATGGTCAGAAATTACTCTTACTTCGGCCAAGTAGATGACTTGTCCGGCCTCATCCGTGCCCGGCGTTATTGACGATAAAAAGACGTTTTCGCGAAATTGCTTGTGCACGTCTGCCCGGCGCACAGGAACAGGCGCGAGGGGCAGAACCCTTTTTGCCTTTTCCTCTATTTGGGCAGTCACAACCGACACCATTCACCTCACAACTTAATGGTGTGGTGATTAGGATATAATCTTTTTGGTTGTCAATATTTTTATTGCAACTTTTTAGTGCAATTACAAAAGAGGGCCTGCAAGCCGAAATAAATTTTCTTTCAATCGAATAGAGAAACTTCGTTTTTTCCAGAGCTCGCGCTCTACCAGGTGGGAGTTTTCAATGTAATCCTCAACAACCCGGGACAAGGCTTTGTGAAAGAAGCGATCATAGACGGCCATTGTAATTTCAAGGTTGAGGTAGAAACTGCGCATATCGACATTCACTGTGCCGACAAAACAAATATCGTCATCGATCAAGATAGATTTCGTATGGAGCATTCCGCCCTGATATCGATAAATCTGCACGCCGGCCCGCAGCATTTCGGAGAAGACGGCCTGGCCCGCGAAACGCGCCATAAGAGAGTCGACTTTGTGAGGGAGTATTACCCTCACCTCTAGCCCCCGCTTGGCTGCGTTGCAAAGAGCCAGAACAATAGCCTCATCCGGAACGAAATACGGGGTGGTAATCGTAATGCGTTTCTGCGCTCCGAAAATAGCTGAAACAATCACCTCATAAATTAGGCTCGAGTAGGATTCCGGGCCCGAGGGAATAAGTTGCAATACCGCATCGCGTGCAAAATTCTCATTCGGTGTGTGCTGCGGTAATTTCATAATATCGGATTTGTCGAAATCCGTGCCGACATGATCGAAAATGAAATCCGTATTAAAGACAACGGCCAACGACGAGACAATATGGCCTTCGAGGCGGATCATAATATCGACCCAGGCCCCGACATTGGCGTCTCTTTTAAAATAGTCCGGGTCCGCCAAATTGAGACTGCCCGTATAGCCAATGGACTGATCTATAACGATAATTTTCCGGTGGTTTCGCAGGTCCGTCCGTTTAGAGACTGATTTCAAAATACCAACGGAAAGAGAAGCCTCCACTCGAACGCCGACCTGCATCATACTGCGCGGCCAGTGGCTTTTCAGAAAGGTCTTGCTGCCGAAGTCATCTGCCAGCACACGGCAGTCGACCCCGCGTTTCGCTGCTCTAATAATGGCCTCCAAGACCTCATTCACCCGTCCCTGCGGATCGATAATATAAAACTCCAAAAACAGGTGTTCTTTAGCCTCATCGATATCTTTTATAAGCACATCAAAAAGAGCGTGGGCATCAGAATATAACTTTAATTTATTTCCAATGGACGGGTGAAAACCAGTCTCTCTCGAGATCACTTTGGACATGTGCCTGAAATAGTCCGACACCTCCAATTCTTCTCTTATCGTCTCGGCTTCATCAATTTCATATGCATCTTGAAAATGTTGCCTAATTTTTGGCCCTAGCTTGAGGCGTTTTCGCCCTAAACGGTGATCACCGAAAAGAAAGTAGATAAGAAGACCAATCACAGGTAAAGCCGCAATCACCATCAGCCATGCCAGAGTCGTATGAACGGCAAGACGGCGGCTGATGACCCGGAAGGAGAAAATAATAACAACAAATATATGTAGGAGCAGTGTTATCGGTGCGCCGAACATATCACCCCCATTTTTAATTTATAGTTTCTAATTATCCCGATTGAGTTACCCTTTCGAGAACAATTTGTTCCTTTAGCCGTAAAGTCCTTATGCAACTAAAAGTCCTGACATGGAATATTCAAGCCGGCATTGGCACGAAGGCCGCACATCAATATGCGTCCCAAGCCTACCGACAGGTCTTACATACCCCTGCCAAAAAGCGCACTTTGAAACAAATCGCAAAGGTTTTAAAAGATTATGATCTTGTCGCTTTGCAAGAAGTGGACTTAGGCGGCCGGCGGTCCAATTTTCAGAATCAGGTTGAATTACTACAATCCTACGCGAAATTCCCGCATGCCGTGTCTCAGGAAAACCGGGTTGTGGGGCGAGTGTCACGCCATGGGAATGCTATTTTTTCGAGACATCCCATTCTGGAGGCACAAGATTTAAAACTCCCTGGGAGCCGCTCGGGCCGAGGCGTATTGATTGCGAAAATTGACCTGCCCAAACCCATTTATTTTGCAAACACGCATTTAAGTCTCGGACTGGCAGACCAAAACCTTCAATCGCATTTCATCTCTGAAAATGTACCGGAAGACGGCGCGGTAATCGTTGCCGGTGACATGAATTGCGGCTCTAATTCAACGCCTATGAAGTCTCTCTCGGAAAACCGTAAACTTAATGTGCTGACCGAGCCCCACGACAAAAGTTATCCGAGCTGGAAGCCCAGAAAGGATTACGATCACATATTAGCGGATGCCAGACTCGGTCCCGCCAAAGCGGACGTGGTTGAGTCGTTACTTTCTGACCACAGGCCTGTTCAAACCACGCTGACCCTCAAAGGTTGAGTGTGTTTACTCTGTGACCATAGGAACATTCATAAAATTCAAACGTAATATCCACGCTCAGAAAATATGCTATTTTGTATGAGTGTAAGGGAAAACTCATGCCAATTATTTTTAAAAATCCCGCTTTGCTTATCAACCTCTCTTCGGGCAGTGCGAGCGATATATCTCAAGAAATTACGACGATGGTGACGGATAAAGGACATTCTGCGCCGGAATGCTTTATTTCTGAAGGGGAAAAAATTGCAGAACAGTTCAGCGCCCTCAAGGCCAGCAAACCTGACCTCATCATTGTTTTTGGCGGCGACGGGACCTGCCGGTCCGCGGCAGAAATCGCGCGCGAATATGACGTGCCCTTAATTGCCCTGCCCGGCGGGACAATGAATATTCTGCCCCGAGAGCTTTATAAAACAATTGAATGGAAAGAGGCCCTGAAACTTGCATTGGATCAAAAAGAGCCGCGTTGGCATAAAGCCGGGCTGTTGAACGGCTCACCGTTTTACTGCGGCGCCATCATAGGCGCGCCGACCCGCATGGCGAATGTCCGGGAAAGTGTGAGACAAGGACAGCTTTCTGAAGCTGTCACGGCCATACCGAAAGTGGTCGAGGCCGTTACGGAAGGAGACACATTTTCATATCACGTAGACGGAAATCCGACAGATCTTCAGGCGAATGCCATTCTTCTGTCATTCCCTTCAAATCCGGAAAATTATGAAGGCGAGCCCGAAATGGAGATGGCATCCGTCATGCCGCTAAGCGTTGGTGAGTTATTAAAGGTCGGGGCTCAAAGCCTATTAATGGACTGGCGCGAGTCAGAAAATATAGATTCGAAGAGAATTCGTTCGCTGGAAATTGACGGACAAGGTCGATTTGAAACCCTTTTAGACGGAGAGGCAGAGATTGTATCCTGCCCCATAGCCGTTACATTGGAAAAAAAGGGCGTAAAGGTAATGGCCCCCAACCCAAAAACCTAATCATCAGGATTTCATGACGTCTATTATTCAATTTGCAGATATTCATTTCGGAGTCGAAGATCAGGAAGCAATGGGCTGCGTCAAAGCTTCTATTGAAAAGCTTGAACCGGATATTATCGTCATTTGCGGGGACATTACTCAAAACGGATCGGACGAGGAATTTGAAGCCGCTCATGAGTGGATCAAAACTTTAAACGGACCCAAGCTTATCACACCTGGCAACCATGATACGCCGATGTATGGAGTGATAGAGCGTTTTACGCGTCCTTTTGCGAAGTATAAAAAATGGATTGAGCCGTTAAGTGTTCCCTATTTCACAAATGAAGACGTAACTATCTTGCCATATAACTCGGCACGGGGATGGCAATTCGGATTTGACTGGTCTCTTGGGGCTGTCAATTTAAAAGACCTGGCAGACTTAACCCGAAAGATGAAGCGATTGAGCAAAGGCGGGCTCGAAATGATAATGGCGCATCACCCGATGATTTATCCGGAAATCTCGCCTCTTCAAAAGTTAACAAGAAATGGCTCTGAAACCCTGAAGTTTTTGAGCCACCAAAATGTCGATGTCGTTCTAACGGGGCACGTTCATGTGCCTTTTGCAATTGAACGCCAACCAAATGAAACTGAAATCATATCTATCGGGGCGGGCACTCTATCCCGGCGCCGCAGGGATAAGCCGGCCAGTTTCAACCATATTTCCGTAGATCAAAAAACGATTAAAGTGAGCGCTGTTGAGTTTATGGACGGCGAGTTTTTATCGACTGAGACATTTTCAAAACGTGTCGATTCCCTCAACAGTCGGCGACCTCTCAAACCCTCAAATATACGAGATTTAGGCCATGACAAATTATCCTGAAACAGATCATACCGCTTTGGACGAGCATGAGAAAATTGTTCAGCACATCGAAAATCTGGCGACCCTGATGGACAGCCAATTCAAATTACCGGGGACTGGTATTAACTTAGGTCTAGATTCTATCGTCGGTTTGATCCCTGGAATTGGTGATACAGCCAGCCTGGGGGTTTCGGGATATATCTTTATGCAAGCCGCGAGGCTAAAACCGCCTAAGCGCAAAATGGCCCGAATGGGGTTTAATATTTTCCTGGATTGGCTTATCGGCCTTATCCCAATTATCGGGGATCTGTTTGATGTGGGCTGGAAAGCCAATAATCGCAACACAAAAATAATGCGAGAATTTCATGAAAAAAGAAAAAGTAGACATCCCGTAAATGTTACTCCGCCCCGCGCGCCTATTACAGAATAACAATCGTGTGCGATTAATTTAAGTCATAAAAAAAACCGCCGGGAGGCGGTTTTTTCATAAGTTTATTATATCTTATTGAGGGTCCCGATCATCATCCGGGCTATCTTCCGCTGGCGGCTCAACATCGATGGTTGGCAGTTCAACGGTCGTTTCTTCAGTATCTGTTTCGACGGTTGGCACTTCAACTTCAACGGTTTCGGACTCAACGTCTACTGTTGGCACGTCAATCTCTGTCTCTCTTGTTCCAACGTCAACATCTGCGACATCGGCATCAAATTCTGGCATGTTGCCATCTTCAACAGCTACATCAACGTCTGGCAAACGGGCTTCTTCCGTCTGGTCCACGTCCACTAGATAAATAGCGGCCACGGCAATACCGATGATGACGACAGCGCCGATTGCAATACCGGCAATTTTACCGCCTGATGATTTTTCATTATATTCGTTACTCATTATATCTCTCCTATAGTCTTGTTAGTTTTTTATTAGTCAAACTGCTTATGAGTTTGATTTTGGTCCGACAAAGAACCACACGATGAATCCAACAACTTGGAAAATGACGACAAATAATGTCCAGAGCACTTTCGCCAATGTTGAGGCTCCAGAACTCAAAATATTAATGACCGCCCAAATTGTTAAAACCAATAAGATTAATCCAATTAATCCTTCGAGCATACTTGTTCTCCGTTTTTACGGCGGCACGATTGCCACCTCACACCTTACTAACAAGGACTTCACGAAATTGTTCCCGACTTTTAAAGTAAAATAAAAAAGGAACAGCTTTTCAGTGCGGAGCGTATTTGACCCCGAGTTACAATTTATTTTGGAATCTAGAATGCACCCCGTGCCAAATCTCATGCGGTATAGCGAAGACAGTGAACCCGGAATTTCCCGGCATAGGCGGGGTCAGAATTTTTACTATAAACTTCCAGACGGCAAAACTTTAAAAGCCGAAGAAACTCTCACAAGGATTAAGTCTTTAGGCCTTCCGCCGGCATATGAAGATGTCTGGATCTGTATAGATGAATTTGGACATTTGCAGGCGACCGGTAGAGATTCGAAGGATCGAAAGCAATATCTTTACCGTCAGGACTGGGCGCAATTTCGGGCCACGCAAAAGTTCGACAAACTGGTAGATTTCGGAAACTATCTTCCGTCCCTAAGGCGGCGGGTTCGTCGGGATCTCCGGCAAAAGACAGCCACTAAAAAATTTGCGAGTGCCGCCTTGACGCGTTTAATCGACAAGACATCTCTGCGAATTGGCAATCAAACCTACGCCGATGAGAACGGAAGTTACGGCGCCACAACTCTTCAGCATAAACATGTAAGTTATGACAACGGCGTCCTTGCCTTCAGTTTTAAAGCCAAAGGCGGAAAAGAAGTAAACCTTACAATGAATGACAAGACCCTTCATAATACTCTGGAGGAAATCGACAGTTTACCCGGACAGAGATTGTTCCAGTACATATCCGATAATGGCGATATTTGTGCGCTCGATAGCTCTGATGTGAATCAATATATTGGCGACGAGTTTTCAGCAAAAACTTTTCGAACATGGCGCGGAACTGTTGCTGCCTTCAAAGTCGCCGTTAAAGACGAAACGCCCACAATAAAAGCGATGAGTGAGGCGGCAGCAGAAGACCTCCATAACACGCCTACAATCTGCAGAAGTAGTTATATTCATCCAAAAGTTATAGATTTAACGACCGCGAAGATCGAGGACAGGACCAAAGCGCTTAAGGAGGTGAGCGGGGTAAGTAAGCGAGGCTTACGTAAGTATGAAGCGCAATGCCTCGCCTTTCTTGAATCCTAGCCTTCTGTTATCCCCCTTAAATTTTTCTCTCCTTCGGGAACCATTCCTCCTCACAAACTCTTATTTAAGATATCCATCAAACAAGCCATTCACCAAGGAGCCGTCAAAATGCGTTTCATTTTAAGAACCATAGCCGCCGCCGCAATTTCTTTAATTGTGAAAGAAGCCCTTACGCGGGACAGCCAACCCCCTCTTTCCGATGCCCAAAAGGCCGCTAACGCTAAAAAGGTGAATTAAAATCTCTACCAAATTCGAAAACTGGATGGCCATGGCGCCGGGCAATATAATATTGATATTTTTATCGATAATTGGCGCCTATGCGGCGCTGATTATTTTAACCCGGCTTGCTGGCGTACGTAGCTTTTCGAAAATGAGCGGATTTGACTTTGCCGTCACTGTTGCGATCGGCTCTATTTTTGCGTCAATCGTGATGGGAAAATCTATTTCTTTGGCGCAAGGCGTTGTTGTCCTGACACTGCTATATGGCTGTCAGATTGGGTTTGCCTTTCTGCGTAGCCGCGTGAGTTGGCTTCCTAAAATTGTCGATAATAATCCACGATTAATTATGATCGGAAGAGAAATCCAGTATGATCAACTCCGCAAAGCGAAAATGAGCGAATCCGATTTGATGGCCAAATTGCGAGAAGCTAATGTCGGCAATCTAGATACTATTCAGATCGTGGTTGCAGAGACGACAGGCGATGTTTCCGTACTTCATCATCAGGACAATCCATTGAGTCCGGAAATTTATAACAAAGTTCAAGGCGGAGACAGGCTGCCGTAACAGGTTGTCTTAAATTAGATACCAAATGCCAATAGCGCATCCGCCAATTTGGCGAATGCTGCCTGATTGGCTCCCTTCACATAATCAATGCGGTCTGCGTTTTTACCCTTCTCTTTGCACGCGTCATGAATACGCGCCATGATTTCCTTGAGCTTGCCGTCCAAGGTTTCAAAATCCCCTTTTTCAAAGGCGGCGTTTTGACTCATTTCCAGCCCACTCAAAGCGACCCCACCTGCATTAGACGCTTTGCCGGGGGCATATAGGATATCGCTCCCCCTTATGATCTTAGCCGCTTTGGCGGTGCAGGGCATGTTTGCACCCTCCGCAAGCGCAAGAATTCCGTTTTTCTTTAAATTTTCGGCATCTTTCTCATGCAACTCGTTTTGCGTAGCGCAGGGCAACGCAATGTCGGCCTTTATGTGCCACGGAGTTTTACCCGGAGAAAAAGATGACTCGCTGAATTTCTCAACGCAGGCCTCCAGACTGGTGCCAGTTTTCGATTTGAGCTCTTTGATAAATTCAATCTGATCCCGAGTGAAACCCGACTTGTTATGGAGCGTGCCATTGCTATCGGACAGGGTGATCACTTTGGCTTTTAATTGCGCGGCTTTTTCCGCTGCGTGTAGCGCGACGTTTCCGGCTCCGGATATTAGGACGGTCTTTCCGCTCAGCTTGTTCAGGTGCGCGTCAAGCATATCCGAGAGGAAGTAGACCAAACCATAACCTGTTGCCTCCACGCGCACGGGAGAACCGCCATACGAAAGTCCCTTGCCCGTTAAAGTGCCTGAAAAGCTATTCGTTAGTTTTTGATAACGCCCATAAAGGTACCCGATCTCTCTGGGACCCACATTTATATCGCCTGCCGGGACATCTGTTCGGGGGCCAATGTGGCGATGAAGCTCATCCATGAAAGCCTGACAAAATCTCATAATCTCGCGGTTTGAACATTTAGAGGGGTCGAAATCCGCGCCGCCCTTGCCGCCGCCCATGGGCAAGCCAGTAAGGGCATTTTTAAACGTCTGTTCAAAGGCCAGAAATTTGAGAACGGATAAATTGACACTCGGATGGAAACGAATTCCGCCTTTGTATGGCCCGATTGCGCCGCAGTTCTGCACTCGCCAGCCCTGATTGATACGAATATTGCCATTGTCGTCTTCCCAGCATACCCGAAAAGTAATGATACGATCCGGCACCGTTAGTCGCTCAAAAATGCGGGCAGTTTGCAGTCGCTTGTCGCACTCAATAACATCTGTCAGAGTCTCGCCGACCTCCCTTACGGCTTGAAGAAATTCTTCTTCGCCTTTGTTGCGTGCTTCAATCCGGTCCATGACATCGGACCATTCATACTTTTCATTTGGCATTAAAAATCCTCGTTGAATCTGATAAATCAACGCAATTCATGGGGGAGCGTTCCTGATGCGAAACGCGATATACCCTTGTTATCTCTCACAATTATGTGACTCGAAATTATGCGACCCTGGAATTCGCTCCGCATCATTTATAAACGAACCAGACTCAGTTGTTGTGGAACGCAATCAAAAAGTGAGCGTAGATTTTGTAAGTTATGAAACAACAAACCGAACATAAATCAATTCTCATCGTTGAGGACGATCCTTTCATCGCGATGGATCTGGAAGATACGTTCATAGACGCCGGGTTCGAGGTGATTGGACCCGTCGCTGACGTGAAGTCTGGCTTATCTCTAATAGAGGAACACAGGCCGGATATCGCTACCCTTGACTATAATTTAGGCCGTGAAAATAGCGTTCCAATCGCTAACGCTCTGGCGAGCATAGGCGTTCCTTACGTTTTCTTATCGGGTCAAATGAGCCGTGTTATCGAAACGCATAATGTGCCTGCACAACGTATAATGGGTAAACCCTACGTCCCGTCCAAGCTATTGAAAGTTATCAGCTACATGATCAACAAAGCGGCCCCGTCGTCTAGCCCACGAACCGCGCCGGATTCTGGAATAGCATTTAGCTAAATTAAGGCCCATCCGGGAGTTGAGGATAAAACCTTGATGCGAACACCGGATGGCGGGGAAGGCCGTTAACACCGGGTCGCACCAAGGCCACCACGCCAAAAAAGCGCAGTGCAAAGAGCCATATGGTTTTTAGAGGACGCCGCATTAACCTAAGATATTTAAACTGATTTTATTTTAAATATTAAATCTATCCGCGTCCCGCAATCCAGTTTTGCCCATGTTCCTGCTCCAGATAATAAGTTGGGTCGGAAATCATTTTCTGAGCCACTTGGTAATGGAGTCGCACTTCAGACTTGTCGACAGCAGACGGTAGTGACTCTTCAGCGGCCATTTTTAATTTTTCCAGCTGTTTTAGAACGCTGGTCTTTTGATCTTCTGACTCTACAACAGCCGCTATTTCAGTCAAAACAGTCATCATTTTTATAGAAGTATTGCGGTCCGTGGCGATGTAGGCGCGCGATTGATCGCAAATGGTATTGAGAAACTGATCAAATGTGACCGGATAGGCAATAAGACGTAAATCGCCCTGCTCATCATGTCGATACGGGCTCGGCTCATCCACTTTCGAAAATTGTTTAAGAGCGCTATGAAACCAATTGATGCAGTTTATCGCTGTAAATGGGTCATTCACGCCTGGGGATAGTGCCCTAGCAAGAATTTCCACGAGTTCATCCGCCAAAAAGAGTATGTTTTGATAAGCCGAGCGAGAATGCCCGGTTGCAAATCCATCCAAAAAATCAAGTTCTTCTTCCTCGGAAAGGTCTTCTTCCGCCCAAACCCGAACTAATATGTCGCCCTTGGTAACAAAATCACCCGGGCGATATTCAATCTTAGCGACAGCGTCCAATTCGGAACACAAGTTTAGCAATGCGTCTTCATTCAGGGTTTGGATAAACCCTTCAAATTTGGAGCGTATAATCTGAGCATCTTTCAGCTTGTAGTTGTTGATATCAATATTTTCTTTGTCCTCGAATTTCCCAATGTTTGCAGGGTAACGCTCTTTAATGTCATTGGATAAACGACGTCCGACCCGGCTCGTGATATTTCCAACATTCAAGGTTTCCGGAATATGGTGAATAAAATAGATGAGGACGCCAACGCTCAGAAGGGTGAGCCCCATAGCGACCAGCAAAGAGATGTTGGGTACGAATTCAGTTATTGCATTTTCCGCCTCGGTGCCATCTCCAGTTCGTGCCACGCGCAGAATAAGCAAGCAGTAGATAAAAGTTGATGTGAAAGTCCCCAACGTTACTTGGTTGCCGCGATCACGCATGAAATTTCCGATCAAGCGGGGGCCATATTGCCCCGCCGCGCTGGTCACAGCCACCATTGTAATCGAGAAGGTTGTGGCCGCCACTCCGATCATAGATCCGGCAATTGTCGCAAGAATGGTCCGTGCCCCAGTAGCTTTATTAGACAAAAAGAAAATAGACTCGTCAGAGACCTGCAAGCCGTAAATTTCATCCAGAGCAATCGTCACATAAGCAAGAATTATCGCCCCAAAAGCCATCAGGCCGGGGATAAAATAATAGCTGCTCTGCAAATCCTGCCAAATCTTTATCAGGCGAGCGCTCATTTGACAGATCCATTATGATTGAAAGGCTTTTTTCCTTTTAGAACTAGATTGGACACTCAGTCATCAATCTTTTTCAACTCAGAATGGGATTTAAGTACGCTGTCGCCGTCTTCTTGCTCAATATAATAAGCAGGATCAGATTTAGTTGCTTTCCTCGTCACTTCAGCCCCCTTTATTTTACGAGTCACTTTTTCAGTATAAACCGTTTTTATGTGGCCAGTTCCTGTCCCGTCGCCCCAGTTCCATTGAACCTTTGTTCCCTCACTATAACTCTTCATTGAATCCTCCTGATTGCGAGCGGAACGTCCTTGGGGATTTGAAGTTCCTGAATTTTCTTTCACAAAACATCACTTTCGAACGCAGTTTGCGGGAACCGATAGGAGTCTAAGCTGTTGTTTAGTCAAGATACAGTAACCCTAACTCAAAACGATAAAAACTCATGTTAAAACTCTTTTTCGCCAGCTCCGCCATGATCCCCGTGATTTTCATGTCTCTGAATGTTCAGGCCGAAAACAAGGGTAATGTTGCGGTTTCTTCACCGGATCAGACTTATGAGATGTCAGTTGAGCAAAAGCTTGACCGCATGAGCGAGTGCCTTTCAGGCGAAATTCCCGTTTATTTTCACGACGCATATATCACGCAACATTCTGCTGAGCTTATCAATATGGCTTCAGAAGTTACGCAAGACTGTGAAGTCGAGTCCTTTAATGTGACGCTCTATAATAATAATGAATCGACCGAGACTATGGGCGACCGCGAAGACGAAATTACATTATACCTTCAAGCCACAAATTCCGGTGTGCCTGTTCAGACGAACATAGAAGAGGGTCAGCGGGATTCACTCTGGCTTAATGGACGTAGAGCTGTTATTGAGTTTGACCTCAAGAACAGAACAGATGTGGTTGTAACCAGCTAGTCTCCAGAGTCAGTCCAAATATGAATCCACTTATTAAGCGCGTTGCGCACTATGCCGATATAGGCCCTCGCCACTTTGAAGGACTCATTGACCTTCCCCACAAAATAGAAGTTCACAAAGCCGGGCAAGAAATTGTCTCGGAGGGCGAAATCGTTGATTTCGTTTTTATTATTGAATCCGGATGGGCCATTCGGTTTGATCTTCTGGAAGACGGCCGTCGCCAGATCCTCAACTTCATGTTGCCTGGCGATTGTTTTGATATGATGTCACTGACAAATGCCCAATCTGATCATAGCGTTTCAGCCGCGACCAATCTCACTTTGCGCCGCCTAAAAGCTTCTGACTTTCTCACGGCCATACGGCAAGAGCCTTCATTGGCAGCGGCTTTTTGGTGGGTTGCGGTACAAGAGGAAGCCATACTCAGGGAGCAGATCATCCGGGTTGGAAGACGATCTGCCAAAGAGCGGGTCGGCCATTTAATATTAGAATTGAACCGGCGCGTTGCCGCCACCACTGGAAAATTGGATAATTTTCTCTATTTGCCCGTCCCGCAATCCCTTCTGGCAGATATGCTAGGGCTTTCCGTGGTTCATATTTCCAGAACTTTGACCAAATTAAAGGCCGAAAAACTTATCCGAACAACATCTGACGGGGTTCAAATTCTGGATCGCGAACGTCTCGAAGAGGTCTCGAATTTCGATAGCCGCTATCTACATCTCGAAAAACTTAAGTTTTAAGCTTGCATAAAAAAGCCCTGCTTGGAGGCAAGGCGGTTTCTTAATTTATCCTAAGGCGAGTTTTTTGACTCTCCTTATTTTTTGAACGCTAATTCGGTAATTGATTTAGGCAATCATTATCATCAAAATCACATAATATGCCTAGAGTCGTAATTTCACTCTCCAATACTGGCCTCTCAAGTAAATCAGATACCAAATCAATCATCAAGTCTTGCCTTAATAGGGCAACCATCTCTATATGATTTAATTCACCGTAAATATTTACATCGACATTATCATTCGGAATGGCGTTAAAATCAGAATGTTCAACAACCTTATCTTTATTAGACGCATAGATAAAAGTAGGTGATTTCGCTGAATTCAATTTTTCTATTAAATCAGTATCTTTTGATGTTGTTCCAGATTTTTCATAAATAATTTGAATTGCATCCTCAAGCGTCTCTTGGCGGATAAACTTCGCATATATCTTATCTTTATAAAAAATGTCGTAAATTGCTTTAGCTGAGTGGTCAAAGTCGGTCATTGGCGCCACTAGATAGAGTCTGGCATTGTCAATTCCCTGCCCGACCTCGCTTGCTGCTAATGCCCCCATTGAAAACCCAATGAGATGCACTTTTGCTGGGTTTAATCTTTGAATTTCAGCAATAAGAGGAGATGCGTAATTTAGACCAAATTCAAACGTCTCCGAATTCTCAGCGCTTGGTATAACAATGACGTCTGCGCCAGTCATGAGTTGCAGCCATTTTTGGTGAATCAATAAGGTTTGAGTGGGCTGGGTATATCCAGCAAAGAGCAGTATTAAATGGTTCTCAAGAGGTTTCGCGTTTTCAACACTGTCATTGTTGGTTTCGTAACGCCAAATCTTATGATTATCATTGATATGAAAATCAAAACTTAGACTCTTAATTGCGTCAAAATCGCCTAAACCTATTCCTTTAACACAATAATTTTTGCGATCACAGAATTGTCGCTCAACAGTCCAATCCGAGAGATTACCTTTTATATTTGATTTTTTCGGGCTTGTTATTTCATTGGCTATAAATGAAGCGCACCCGCTCAAACCAATTGACAACAACCCTAAAGTAAATCCTTTTACCATCATAAGGATTTCTCTCTTAAAAACCCCCGGTGTCATATAGGAGACTGTAGGCCCTCCATCGCCTGCGGTATCGTTTCCGAAATTCCTGCGTAAGATTTTTTGTAATTCCAAAATAAAAGCCTCATGCTGTAATTTTGTACAGTATGAGGCTTCCAAAAATTAATTAAAGCTAAAATTGTAAATTAAGCAACGGCCCTGGCTTGGACGCGGCCTTTGAAATTATACACCTGAAAACGTCGGCGTTTAGCCATGATGGAAAAAGAGAGCTTGGCTGATCGCCGCTTTCACATTTTCGGGTCGGAAAGGCTTACTGATCAGATAGGCAGGCTCAGGTTTATCCCCTGTCAAAAGACGCTCCGGGAAAGCCGTAATAAAAATCACTGGCACATCATAATCGCCTAGAATTTCTGTAACGGCCTCAATGCCGGAACTCCCATCGGCGAGTTGAACATCGGCAAGAACAATTCCCGGTTTCTTTTTCTCGGCCGCCTTGACGGCTTCCGTGTGAGTCGCCGCAATTGCATCGACGCTATGGCCCAGCTCTTCGACAAGACCTTCGATATCTGCGGCGATGATAGGTTCATCTTCAATAATCAGCACATTCGTCCGAAGTTCTTTTTCGATGTCGGCTTCGGCCTGTTCCAGTAACGAATTCGCATCTGAAGAGGATATACCCATAATGACGGCTATTTCTTCAATGGACATGCCTTCTAATGCGTTGAGCAGGAAAGCCTGACGTGACGTTGGGGTCAATTTGTGAATCCGAACAGATTGAGCGTCCGCACCGGGCACATCATCTGATTCCAATTGAGCCCCAGTCGTGTTCCATATTCCTAAAAACATTTGGAAAAGCGCAATTTTAGGACTTAATGAATCATCCATGTCAACATCGCCGGCAACCAAAGCTTGCAAAGCGGTTCGCACATAGGCATCTCCGCCTGATTGTGTTCCCGTCAGCGCGCGGGCAAACCGCCGCAAATATGGTAATTGCGGCGCATATTTCTCTACCAGACTCATAATTTTCCCTTCAAAAAGCCTTCTGACTTAAACATAGTATATAACTTAAACAACTGATGTGTGAATAACACTTACCGCACATACGCAATGGGAACCAAGTAAGTTCCAAGGCGTATTTAAAAATTCACGGGTATAAGAAGGGCCACACAAGAATGACGCATGATGCGAAGAACCAAAACGATAATCTCTCCAAATCCGGTGATGAATTTGCGAAAGATCCGCTAAAAGATAAAATCGGCACAAATTTACGTCAGCTTTATAATACGGTCGTCGACGAACCCGTCCCTGATGATTTCCTCGCTCTGCTGGAACAAGCGGATAAGGGCAAATAGAGTGACTAAAGACACTGATAATCAAAAAAAGAAGATCGCGTCGGGCGATACGCCGTACGATCCCAATGACACAACGCCTTGGGCTCCTTTGGATGAAGAGCTTTTCAAAAAAGAACTGACCGAGCTTATCCCGCATTTGCGCGCTTTCTCCCGCTCCCTTTGCGGAAACGCGACCCTTGCGGATGATGTCGCGCAAGATGCGATGCTGAAAGCGTGGAAGTCTAGAGATAAATTTAAGCCAGGCTCAAACCTAAAGGCTTGGACGTTTACTATTCTGCGAAATCAATTTTATTCCATTAAGCGCAGGTCCTGGAGAGCGACATCACTGGATCAGGAAGTTGCGGAACAAACCATTGTGGCTAATTCCGACCAGGAAAAATCCGTTCAACTGAACGAGCTGCGCAGAGGGCTGGATAGTCTGAAAGAAGATCAACGCGAGGCACTCATTCTCGTCGGCGCATCTGGTCTTTCTTATGAAGAAGCCGCTGAAATCTGTGAATGTGCAGTTGGAACCATAAAAAGTCGGGTTAGCCGGGCACGAAAAGCGCTTGAGACCGTAATGGAGTCAGGGACCTTTGATACCAAGGCCGATAAAGTTGGAGCTATGGATGCAATTAGTTCGATATTGGGTGAGGCAGATTCGATTTCAGGGCGCTAATATCGTCTTGTGTATAAAACATGGGAACAAGCGGGGAAGGCTGATCCTTGATAAAAACTAGGTTGAAATTCTCAATGAAAGATTTGAGGATCCGTTTTGGCGTGATCCTGGGCTTATGCTTGATTCCGATTTTGGTTTTCTCTGTTGTCCTATCTTTCAAGACAGGAAGCGCACTTACTGTAGCGATCTGTATTCTCGCTTTGGTTTTTGCCTATGCCGCCATATGGATTTCTACGGATAAACTTATATTTTTACCCTTACGGAAGATCCGCCTTGCTTCACTTCGATTCTCCAAAGGGGACTTAGAAGCGAGGGTGGACGACCTTAACCGCTCACCCGACAAAATTTCTTCGATAGGAACAACTTTCAACGAAATGGCAGACCACATCAGTTTGCGCGAAGCCAGATTGCTAGATAATTTAGTTGAAAAAGAAACTTTGCTCCGAGAAATTCACCATCGCGTAAAAAACAATCTTCAAATCATTATTTCTCTTTTGAATATGCAAGAAAGAAAATTGACGGATTTGGCTGGATTGGACGCCATCCAAGAAACACGAAGCCGAATTAATGCGATCGCTTTGGTCCACCGCGGTCTATATGAGGGCGACGACCTCCGACTGATCCGCATGGATGTTTTCCTGAAACGACTGGTTGCCGAATTAGAGAGCGGTTTGGAAGTGGAAGATGCAGGCATCAATGTTTCGCTTGAAGTAGGCTGCAATACGATGGAACCTGACAACGTCATACCTGTCGCGTTGTTCATTGTCGAAGCCCTGAGTAATTCCGTGAAACACGGGCTACCCAAAGGCGGTGACATTCAAATAAATCTGGTCTGTGAAGATGATATTATTACCGTTTCTGTAATCGATAACGGTCAAGGCACAGGCCCGGAATCCCTGACAGGTGTCGGCTATAAACTGATGCGCGGTTTTGCACGGCAATTGGGCGGAGAGTTTACCATCCAGACAAGAAAAAAGGGCCACGGCGTGGCCCTAAAATTCCCTTTGAACAGATAGGTTTTGCTACTCAGATTGCGTATCTTCGCCCTCTAATTTCATGAGGGCCGTTTGGGCAGTCTTGAGGTGATTTTCTTCACCCCCGCCCATTCCTTCTGCGGACCCTCTTACGAGCGCTTCCTCGTCTTCGATCCACTGGATCAAAAGCTCTTTTTTCTTAGCGTCGCTCAAACTATTGTCTGCAACGAGTGCATTCGGATTATCGTATTTCTCGTAATCTTGTTTCATAATGTATTCCTCTTTCTTACCATATGAATATCTGTCTGGTTGGTTCCGTTTTGCGGGAAATTTATTGGAACAATTTGGCGGTTTCTATCGTTAAAACTACATAATCAAGCAATATTGCAAGCACCAATAATTAGGAGCAAAATCATGGCGACCACTAAAAATTCTTCGAAAAAGAACGTTGTGTCATTGTCAGCTAAAGACGAAGACATCTCAAAGCAACTGGAAACTCTGCGCGCAGACATTTCGAAACTGGCGGAAACCGTAAAAGTTCAAGCCAAAGCAACAGCCTCGCAAAAATCCCAAGCTGTCAGAGATGTGACTGCTGAGAAAACGCAGATTGCAAAAGACCGCTACGAAGAGCTGTCAGCAAAAGCGGAATCTTCTATTAAAGATAACCCGCTCACATCAGTCGCAATTGCCGTAGGGGCCGGCGTAATTCTTGGCGCCCTATCCCGCCGGTAATTCCGAATGCTTAGAAAAGCATATTATTTGATTTCACTCATGTTGAAATCTAGGAAAGTAGTCTCGAACAAATCATTGTTCGGGATTATTTTTTCCTATGTCCTTATGGCGATCGGTATAACCTTTTTGGGTTGCGCCGCCTTTTTGTTTCTTCAGGCGCAGTTCTCTACAGAGATATCCTTCACCATATTGGGCATTGTGACTTTAATAATCGCTCTCATCGTTCACCTTAAGGCCATTAACAAGTTGAAGCCTAAAGAGGAAGAGTTGCCTGTGGGCTTGGAAGATGATCCCTTAAGCGCTTTCCTGCCGGATATTATAAAAGAGAATGAAACTGTTAAAAATTTAGTGTCACAAGTGTCACATAACCCTATAATGGCGACTGTAGCCGCAGTCACATTAGGGATGGTACTGTCACGGGAATTTTTTGAGGATTAAGATAAATGGAAAATGAATCTGAAAAAGTCGAAGAAGTAGACGCTAAGACGGGAACCCGCGTTAAAGGCATGACAAGCGTGCTTGGCCTGTCGATCGCAGCTATAGTGATAATTATGGTGGTCGTCTTAGCTCTCTTTTTCCTTTAGTATTTAAGAGTCTATGACGAACCGAGCCAGCTGAGAAGTCGAGCAGCTCTTTACTTCATTTTAAAACCCGGCCTGAGATTTCAGGCCGGGTTTTTTAGTTTGTAGTTTTATGCGGCTTGAATTGAGGAGCGATCGTGACGCCCTTCACGAATTTCCTCCACGATCTTGGCGTTAAAAGCCTCAAGATCTTCAGGTGAGCGGCTCGTGATAATTCCATTGCTAACAGCAACTTCTTTGTCCACCCAATTTGCGCCCGCATTACGTAAATCGTCTTGAATAGAAGGGTAAGACGTCATTTCACGTTCTTCTACAATACCCGCGCTAATCAAAACCCAAGGGGCATGACAGATAGCAGCAATAACTTTACCTTCATCCGCAAAATTACGGACTAGAGACTTTACAGCGCTCTCGGTACGAAGGGTGTCAGGGTTACCAAGTCCGCCGGGAAGGATAAGCGCATCGTAGTCTTTTGATTTGGCATCCTTGATCAACAGATCCGGCTTAATTGAGCGGCTATCTTCCTTACCCGCGGATATTTCATCCATCTTGAGCGAAGCGAGGTGAACCTTTGCACCTTCCTTTGAGAGATATTCATGCGGGGAAAATAGCTCGTCTTCTTGAAAGCCGTTTGTTGCCACAATAAGAACTTTTGCTTCATTTATATTCGTCATTTCGAACTCCATATTTTTAGAAGGACCGCGGACGCATTTAGATGTGTCTATTAAAATCGCGATGCCGAAACTGGCGTCTTGTTAACTAAACGAGGAGAACGAAGAATTGTTGCGTTAAAGCGAAGTAATCGAAGCTGAAAAGTAAGCGGCTAAGTTTTAAAGCCCTATCTCAGAGGCGGTCCAGACGCAGTCAAAAGTCATCCCGTTTTTACCCCATTTGAGGCTAGGCTGGCCCTTGAACGTTGAGCGCGTCATCTTCATTAGCACTCTTAATCCAAACCCGCTTGTTTTGGTTGGAGGCGAAATCTCTTTCTGAACGCTTTCTTGCCAACGGAGATAAAATTGATCGGTTTTGGCGATATGTTTCATGGAAATATTAAGCGTGCCATTTTCATCAGAAAGGGCGCCGTATTTTACCGCATTGGTCAGGAGCTCGTTTAGAGCAAGACATAAAGTCTGCGCCCCGGGCCCGTTTAAAATAAAGTCGTCAATATCCATTTCGACCCGGGGGTCGTTGTCCACGGAGGCGAGAATTTCAGACGCTATTTCGTTGACTCTTGCGCTCCGCGTTTCGGATTTAAGTGTCAAATCGTTTAAAGAGCCAAGCGCCTGAATGCGTCCAAGAAAAGCCCTTTCAAGCTCTCGAATATCATTGGATGATCGAACCGCCATTCGAAAAATGCCGCTGACAAGAGACAGGCTATTTTTGACTCTATGAGCCATCTCATGTGCGAGGAGCTCGTTTCGTTCCTTTGCCGCCATCAGGTCTGAGACATCAAGCAAGACGCCGATCAGAATTTCGTCACCGCTTTCTGATTTGATAAATTTGCCGCGCCCATCAACCCAAATCGTGTCGCCTTTAGCAGTCCGAATTCTGTATTGGGCCTCATAAAGGACATGCTTTTCCCGCGCCGAATCAATTGCGGCCTTTACTCTCTCCCGATCCTGCGGATGAATGGATTCCAAATATTCTTTCGCAGGAAAAATATCGGCTTTTTCCCAAAGGCCAGTTATTGATTTCGCCACACCGTCCAAAGAACATTCGTTTTGGGTCAAATTCCACATCCAACGGCCAACGCCAACCGCTTGTGGAGCAATTTCATACCATTCTTCTTCACTCAGTCTATTGAAACGATTGGGCATTGTTGTATTTATTGACTCTATATTTACCTAGTGTTCTTACACTGTAATTAAATGGAACAAACGGAATAATTCAACCGTTCCGCACGCGATTTGAAAAAAGGATTCATTTTTTAATGCCAAAGTCGGTTCTCATTGTCGAAGACGATCCTCTGATCGCCATGGATATGGAGGATTTTTTCGAATCGAGGAACTATGACATAGTAGGGCCAGCTTTCAACGTCGTAGAGGCTTTAGAGCTTCTCAAGGAACAACATCCAGATTATGCGACACTCGATTATAACCTTGGCAATGAAACCAGCCTCCCTATAGCGGATATTCTTTATAACTCCGAGGTCCCATTTGTTTTTGTGACCGGCCGAGTGGCTGAAATTAAGCGGGAAAACAATTTACCGTCAGCCCCTGTCTTAACCAAGCCTGTGCAATACACGGAAATTTTGGCCTATTTTGATTAAACCATTGGGCCTCAATAGAGCCTAAAGTTTCATCTCCAGACTATTAGTTTAGAAATCCCGCTTCCATTTAAGAGACAAGGCCTGCTCATTGTCGGCTTCCACGCGAGAGCGCAACGACAGATTTCGCCTGACTTCCCAGTCGATTATCGCACCGGACTGATTTTCTCCGACGCCTGAGAAGACTTGCAGATAAACGTTTTTCGCCAGATAACGACCACCCGTGATTTGAGCCGATCCGTCTTCACTCAGGCCAACGCTGAGCTGTCCAACCCCCAAAGCGTCCCGAAGTCCGCCCATCAAGTCAAGCCCGCCTCCATTTCCGGAGAACTGCGCAAGGGCGCCCGCAAGCTGAGCCGCTTCCACAGCTGAAAGCTCTGTCGCTGATCGGCCAAATAGCAGCGCGGACAGAATTTCGTCATCGGGCCGCGTTGGGGTTGAAGACAACTCGATTTCCGGCTTTTCGACTGTTCCCGTAATTTTCACGCCCGCATCCAAATTCTGCGTTTCCGTATTCGCGACAAAATTTATTTTTGCGGTACTGACAGGGCCATCAAATTTTATCACACCGGATTCAAAATCCAGCTCTTTACCGGCAATTTTATATCCCCCGCGTATAACGCGTGCCTCGCCATAAATTTCCGGCTCCAAGGCTGACCCTTTGATGTCTGCGTCAATCGACATCTCAACGTCTAGGCCTTGGCTCCGAATAAAAATGCGCCTAGGGGCGGACACGTTCAGATCAAGTTTGATAGGATAAGGGGCCGCTTTGGCTTCGGGCTTTTTGCGCTGGGGGGGTAGGTTCACCTCTTCCACTTCAATGGTCACTACGCCTGGGCCGCCGGAAACAAATTGCTTTACCTCAGCCCTTTCAATCGTGACGTTTCCGGACAAAGTTCCCTGCTCTTTCTCTGTTTTCATAGTTATATCACCGGAAACACGGCCGGATAGGTCACGGCGATCGAGGGCGCGAAAGCTTTGCGCTTTGAAATTCGCCTGACCGATTGGAACGCCGAACTCGCCCAATTTGAAATCACCCGTTCCGGTAAGGGTTCCCTCATTTCCGTCTCTTACGGAAAATTCTTCCAGCACAACATCGTCATTGGAAAACCTAAACAGGAATAATCCGTCGCGAATTTGCGTTCCAAGCTCAATCATTTCCATCTCAATGGAGTTTCCGCTCACCTCACCTGAAATCAATGGAGACGCCATTGTTCCGTCAACGTCAAGATTGGCTTCTAATTGCCCAGAGAGGCCTGCATCCTCCGGAGCGATCAAGCCCAAAACGCCCTCAGCGGCGCCGGATGCAGAAAGCTGCGCTCTCAATGGCGCGTCCATATTCGGACGGATTGAGGTCAAAGAGTTCTGGCTTTCAAGCGCGACCAACCCACTTCCATTTAAATTAAAGTCTTCTTCGGTCAGTCCGGTCAATGTCCAATCGAGCTCCGAGGCTGAGAGCTGCCCATCAAAAGTAATCGAGAGGCCTTGACCTTTTTGACGATCAAACCCCCGCCAATCTGTCAGGGTGACATTAATTTTTCCGTCCGGCTGATTGTTTGGGACACTTAAATCCATATCCATTGCCAGACGGCCTTTTGTATCGGCCAAAAAGTTGCCAACCGGTAGGGAGCTTATGGGTAGGTTTTTAACTTCGGCAACCAAACGTTCCTGTTCGCCTCTTTGATAATTCAGCACAACAGTCCCATCTGCCACGTCCAGCGCGGCGGCTAATAAAGCCTCTCCTTCATTATACTTCATCAGTAAAGGCTCACTGGCCACGATCGGCACCCGCCCGTAAGCGGCTTCCGGCAAGAGCGTGACTGTGAAGCCATCGGTTTCGTTTCGGCCAACGGTGATAGGGCTATTTAATTGGAATGGTGTATCCACGACGCTTCCGACCGTTTGCCCATTTGTGTCGATATTACCTTTCAGCTCTGAAAGCGTGCCTCGGAGAGACGCTTTTAAATTATCAATTTCGACTTGTTTATAGGCGACATTCTTCGCATCAGCCGTCAAGTTGACGCCTTGTTCACCTTGTAAATTTTCCAGGTCAAGATCCAGGCGGGCATATCGTCCGTCCTCTTCCGGCAGATCTAATGCCATTTGCCCTTCAGCGATTCCGCTTTCCGGAAGAGCAAGGTTTCCCGTGGCCGTCAGCTGTCCGACAGACGCCTGCAGGTCGGCTAGTCGCAAGACGGACTCTGTGGAAGAAAACTGCGCAGAGATTGTGACATCGCCATATTCTGATCCGGCATCCAGCTGGATAGGGCCTTTAGGGGCTTCGACGACATCTTGAATTTCCGTGCGCAGGCGCACATCCGAAAATATTCGATTATAGGCCGTAAGTTCGGGCGCGTTCGCATCCAGACGTATATTCGGGGAATCCCTTCGGCCCGTAATAGACCCGCTCACATCTGTACCTTCAGTAAGCGTCACAGACTTGAAGGTCACAGCTTGTTTCAGCGACGCTTCGAGATCCATGTCGATATTTTCTGTTACGCGACCTGAAAACGCTGCCTCAAATCCATCGCCGCTCACTATTCCGCGTGAAACCTCGACCCCGCCTTCTATGGGAGAAGCGTTTACATCAAAGAGCGCCATGGACCCGACGAGACTCGCCATAGGCTCTTCCATTTCGCTGGACGGTACAAACCGCCCATCCGCGGTCAAAGCGGGAAGCGCGTTTTTGTTTTGGACGGCTTTGTAATCGGCCGTCAACTGGCCGGATGGCAGAGTGCCAATGGCCTTGAGGGCCAGATTAGCCCGCCCTGAAAGGGAGTAGATCAAAGGATCAGTTGAAAGCCGACCAGATGCTGTTGCCGTGTCTTTTCCGCTCACTAATCTGGAAGAGCTCAGTTGGAGGGTTTTTGTTTCAAGACTGTATTTTCCCTTGGCGGTGAGTTTGACCGTCGGCTTGAGATCAAGCGGAATTTCTGCTGACATAACGACGCCTCTCGCCGAAATTTCTGTTTGAAAATCGGCCAAGTTACGTGCCTCATTCAAGTTCAAAGTAAGCGGGCCGGACACCGACTTTGCGCGCCCTTGCGGCGTGGATACAGAACTCACCGCAACCGTTCCCGCAAAACTTGTCTCATTCGCGCTCGTGACTTGTCCTTCAATCTTAATTCCTCCGACTTGGTACCCCTCAGGAAGCGTGTAGAACCGGGCGACATCTGGAATATCGGCTTGTAGGTTCGCGCTTTGAGGTACGAGGCCTTCTTCGGGCAATTCGCCTGTTGCGATGACAGAGGCGCCGCCCGCCTGGAGGTTCAAATCAAACGGCTTTTCCGACAAACTCCTTTCCAACGATAATTGCCCTCGTATACGGGAATCGATATCGCGCGCGGGAGCGAGCAGCGGCCAATTCTGTGTTTCCGCCTGCGCCGACGCGGAGAGGTTTTCGGGCGTCCAATTTGTTTCCAGACCAAGTACATCAACATTATCGAATGCGAGAGATATATTTCCCTGACCCGCTTCGACGTCGCCGTTTATCGCTCCGCTGCCTGTCACTGTCTGATTTTCAGGCGCCTGTAATAGAGTGGCGATAGTTCCGCCTGGGAGTCCTTCCAGTTCGAAATCACCTTGCATCTCGCCTTGGGGCGTCCGGGTGAAGTCCAGATTTACAGAGTCGCCTTCAATATCCGTTCTCACAGCGTCCAGCAGGGCTTTCATGGATCCATTTTCTCTTAGAGCATATTGCGCTTTCAGCCTTGCGGAAACAGGTTGCCCAATGACAGGCTCGGCGAGCATGATTGACGGCGTTTCAAAATTATCGAGCGTTACGGTCAATGGCTTATCCGACGGCTCTGAGGGAGCCGTTTCATTCAAAACGGGTTTCCGCTGAATATCGATATAAGCAATGTTCAAATCTTCAATATAAAGATGCTTAGTCAGGAATTTCAAAGGCTGCCATTGCAATGAAATATCTTCGGCTGTCGCCCATACGCCCTCTTTATCGCGGATTTTCAGGCTATCGATTTTTAGCTGATTTAACGGATCACCAGAAAGTCCCGAGACTTCAAGACCTTCAATAGGTCCAAAACTGCGGGAATTTAGCTGCTCTTCAATAAAATCCGCCCCGGACGAGGTCGTGATATAAAACCGCCCTGCCGCTATTAAAAGAACAAGCAATGCGATGAGAGCAAAACAGCCCCCAATCACCCACTTTATCCATCGTCTTTTTTTAACTGTCTCAGACATTAAAAAGCCTGTCCGATTGAAATGTAAATTTGGAAGGCGTCATCGCCCGGGCGCTTATTGAGGGGGAAGGCGATATCGGCCCGAATTGGAGCGAAGTCCGTGAAATAACGCACACCGAATCCTGCGCCATATTGGGTCGTATCGAAGTCCGGATATTGCTCACTCCCAACGGTGGCCGCGTCAACAAAACCAACAAAGCCAAGATTGCCATTGAAAAGCGAGTCATGCCCGCGGTAGCGAAGCTCGGCGCTGCCTTCGACAAGTGTCCGGCCGCCGATTGTTTCCCCGTCAGAATTTCGGGGAGAAATAGACTGATAGCTATAGCCGCGTACGGATCCGCCGCCGCCGCCGTAAAAGCGTTGGTTCAAAGGAACAGACTCTATAGATGAGCCAAAAATAGATCCATATTTTACGCGGCCCGCTGCGATGAATTTTTCGCTAAGTTTCTGATAAGCGCTTCCCCCCAGCTCTCCGATAACAAATGCGCCTTTGTCATCGCCGATATTATAGCTTGGTATAGCGCCCCCCTCGACATAAAAACCTTTGGTCGGATTGAAAATATTGTCTCGATTATCATAGACTGCGCGGCCGGGAAGCTGCACTAGATAAGCCCGCACTTTTTCGTTATCGCCTTCTTCCAGTTTGAACTGAGACGCTTCCAAACCAACGCCGGCGCTCACTTTTAATTTGGGTGTAAGCTTTTGCGTCATCAACGCATTTACGCTGACACGTTCTCCTCTGAAAAACTCTGAATTCTCACGGGCCACTTCTGCAGCAAGATCAAGCTCTCTATCAACGCGCCACGCATAGGGGATATTATAATCAACCCCGAAACTTTGCAGGTTTGTCTTTGCGACCGCAGTTAGCGTGAGGGTCTGGGCGTAACCGATAAAATTACGGCGCTCATAGCTAGCCGACACCCCGCTCCCGTCTGAGGTGGAGTATCCTATTTCTCCGGAGATCGTATTCTTGTCGCCTTGCTCAATATTCAGAAGAACGTTTCGCGTTATCGTTCCGTCGGCATTTTCTGTTCCCCCCTCCTCGAGGGTCGCGGTCGCGCTGTCGAATACGCCTGATCCAATCGCGCGAGAAGACAAAGTATTGATTTTGCTCTGCTGATAAACCTCTCCGGGTTCGAAGGGAGAGATCATGTCCGGCCAGCTCTCTTTGAGATAAGCTGAGCCGGTTCTTTTAATTTCGCCAAAACGTGTTTTTCGACCTGTCGCTATATTATAATCCACGGTCATTGCGTCCGTTTCATGGTCAACAACAACTTTCCGAGGCAATGCCTCCGCATTAGGATAGCCTTGTCCTTTCAGAGTATTGACGATGCGAAGTTCTGACGCGACCACCTGCGCGGATTCAGCAGGCTTTCCTTCATTCTCGGACACCATCTTTTGCAAGGCGGTTTCGGTTTCGGGTAAGTTGTCTTTAAAATCGATATTGAAAGACCCGAAATCAAACCTTGGGCCGGTTTCTATCAATAAAACTGGCGTCAGGGATTCTCGAGACTTTTTGCCTTGATTTGTTTCGGGCAACCCGTCCTCTGAAATCGTTCCGATCTGGACGTCTATCACGCTGCCGTAATAACCTTGGGAGCGTAGGACAGACTCAGATTTTTCCAAGACCTGTTCGGCCCGTCGACGCGCCTGAGCCGTAGACCGGGGCGCGTCATCCACGCGACCAATTGTCAGAACCAGCTGTTCTCGTAGCTCCTCGGGCATGTCACCTTGCACGCGCGCAAGAGGTTCATCGGCCCAAGCCGAACCGTAGGCACACAGGCTACCGCTTACCCCCAAGCCCATGGCGAGAGCCAATCGTGAAATTATTGATCGCTGAAAAATACTCGAAATCCTTCAAATTCAAAATGGAGTTCTAAAACCCAATCCCAAGTAGATAATGCTTGAACCTTGCTGGGGTTGCCAGTTTTTAAGGCATAATAGCAGAGGGTTTCATCTGTAGAGGAGCAGATTAAAAGTTAAATATCAGAAGGATAACAGGCTTAAATGCTGACCTGTCAGATTTTCTGGCGTTCGCACCTGAAAACCGAGCCGCATTCATCAAATTTAATCATCGAAATATAAACACGGAAAGGGCGGTAACGAGCATCAATGCCAAAGCAATCCACCTGTCCCGGGCAAGATTGTTCTGCGTTACCTCTAAAGACCGGGTCGCAGACCAGAGCAGTCTCGGGTCCACTTTTGGCGCGCCGGACATATGGCTGACGATATAAAGTGTGATAAGACTGACGATCGTTACGGGCAATGGAACATGTAGATAATGGATATCGAAATAGCCAAGTCCATCGCCGAACAAACCAATGAACGCTGCCGTCAGTAATCCTGTTACCAAAGCTGCAATCGCTCCGTCAGACGTGGCTCTGGCCCAAAACATACCGCCCAGATAAACAACGACAAAGGGCGAAACGACATAGGACAACAAACCTTGGACGTATTCGAACAGGGTCCCGAAATGACCAATCATCGGGGCCCAGACAGCACTGACCCCGATAATCATAAATGTTGTGACTCTACCCACACGAACGAGATGATGGGGGGCTATGTCGGGACGTTTTCGTTTGACAAAATCCATCGTCACCAAGGTCGAAGCCGCATGAAGTGTTGAGTCCGTGTTAGATAAAAGCGCTGAAACAAATCCGGCAAGTACAAGTCCCAGAATACCGGCGGGAAGTAGTTCCGCCAACATGGCGGGATAAATTCTATCGGGCTCGGTCAAGCCCGGGATAAGCGTAATGGCGGCAATGCCAGGCAAAACGATAACAAAAAGTCCTAATGTTTTTAGAGCGCCTGCCATCAAAAGCCCGCGCCGGGCATCGGTCTGGCTCTCTGCGCTCAGGACCCATTGAACCATATTTTGGTTCACTAGCCAGTAATAGGCGCCAATTATCGGGACGCCAAAAATCAAACCTGTCCAAGGGACAGCCCGGTCATCCAGACCTCTTATCAGACTCAAACTCTCCGACGGAACGCTTTCAACGAAAGCCGTCCATCCCCCCACGGCGGAGAAGGAAAAATACGCGATTAGAAAAGCGCCTAAAATCAGAATGAGGGATTGATACAGGTCTGTCCTGGAAATAGCCGTCATCCCGCCGACAACAGAATAAAGCCCGGCCATTAACATGATCAGCACAATAACGGCATGGGTGGAGAGGCCCGGAATAAACTGATTCAACAACAGTCCGCCCGCATAGAGGGAGCCGGCCATATCAATAAAAACCAGCATTAAAATGATAAAGACAGAATAAACCACCTTGACCCGGGAGTCATATCGCTCCGTCAGATACTCTGCGATGGTGTATATATTGCTGCCCCGTACGACGCCGACCATGAAGACGGCAAAAACGGCCAAAGCTACGATACCAACCCATTCATAGTTATAAATGGCAATTCCGATAACATATGCCGCGCCGGTTATCCCAATTAAAGCGGAAGCAGAGAAATTCGTGGCAAAAAGCGAAAAGCCGATCTGATGCCATTTCAGCTTACGCCCTGCGAGAAAATAATCTTCGGTGGTTTCGGTTTTTGAGGCCCCGAACAAACCGACTGCGAGAAATGTCGCAATCAACCCAAGAAGAATTATCCCGTCGAGAAGGGTCAAACTATCCGTCACGTGTCATTCTTTTACTCTGGCTTCATGCAGGCGCGTCCTGTTTCCGGATCAGAAGAACATTGATAGACACGGACCCAGTCGACCAAGAGTTCAGCCGGAAAACTATCAGGGTCAAATGTCATTTCATTATTATCTTCGGATAATCCTCCCCCCACGGCCAAGTTCAACATAATATAAAAGGCTTTGTCAAAGGGAGCATTCGGGTTTTCTTCTTTGGAAACCGCCCCTGTATACCAATCATCTGCGGTGAGGGTGAAGTAATTTTCGCCGTCAACGTACCAGTCAATCTTGCCTTCTCCCCATTCCACAGAGAAAGTGTGATACTCGTTCTTCGCGTTTGGAGCCCCGGGGAGCTTATACCGGGTTGGAATATGTTTATTCTCAGGCGGCCTTTCTCCGAAGTGAAGCGCGGCGATTGTTCGGTTTTCGCCCTCATCTCCCTCGCACTCATCGCATTTTGCGCCAAGATTTACAGCCTCCAGAATGTCGATTTCGCCAGAGAGGGGCCAGCTTCCATAGCTGTCATCGGCCGGCATCATCCAGAAAGCCGGCCAGGTTCCCTGCCCGTCAGGGAGCTTCATATGCGCATCGAAACGACCATATTTCCAGTCGGCTATTCCGCGCGTCCGGACTTTGCCGGATGTATAGGGTCGGGTCTCAGTTTCCGTTGCATCTGAGGAAATACCTTCAGGGAATTTTTTGCCGGTGTGCTCCCCTTCAAATGCCTTTAGCTTCAGAACGCCGTCTGAAACTTCGATGTTTTCAGGCCGGTCGGTATAACATTGACGTTCATTATTTCCGCCGCCCCAGCAGGACACTTCAGGTTTCCATTTTGTCCTGTCCAGTTCCTCTCCGTCGAAGTCATCCTGCCAAACCAACTCCCATTCATTTGCAGATGGCTCCGGCTGCGAAGGCGTGGAAGGATCTACAGAAACATTTTGACCTGAAGCCGTTTGGCTATCCATTGAAGGGCTCTGCGATTGACACGCCTGCAAGCTTAAAATGGCGGCAGCACTAAGCAAGAATTTAAAGGGATGGGTCATAATTTGATCTTTCTCAGAAACTGGCCGGACAGTATTTTTTCAAAAAGTCGCCATGGCTTGGCATGTGACTGACAAGGAAACGTATAGATTTTTCAATCTCGGCGACTTCCGTTGTGAGTGAATCAGAATCAAATTGATCCACCATCGGATTGTAGGATTTCGGGAAAAGGCCCTGCCCCATCATTACGGCGACCCAGCTGGTTTCCGTAAAGAGTTCGTCTTCTTCTCGGAAAACCTGCCCGTTCAGTTTATAAAGTTCAATTTTTTCAATCAGGCTTTGAGGCAAAGACATGGTGCGGCAGTAATCCCAGAACGGACTGTCATCCCGAGTTGTCGCGCAATAATGCAAAATTAAAAAATCACGAATTCGCGCATATTCTTTTATAGTGAGCCGATTGAAAATGGACTCTTGAACAGGCGTAATCTCTTTTAATGACAGAATAGAAACCAGTTTTTTAATCGCCGTATTAATGAGGTGAATGGAGGTTGATTCCAAGGGCTCCATAAATCCGGCCGAGAGGCCAATTGCTACAACGTTTTTATTCCAAAACTTTTTCCGGTGACCGGTTTTGAAGTAAAGTTGCTTGGGATCCGAGAGAGGTTCGCCGTCCAGATTATTCATGAGGATATTGCCGGCTTCGTCATCAGACATATATTTTGAACAATAGACATGTCCGTTTCCGAGGCGGTTTTGCAGAGGGACGCGCCATTGCCAGCCGGCTGCATGAGCCGTCGCGCGGGTATAGGGCAAGGGGGCTTCTTCCGGCGTTTCGCTCCCGACCGCTACGGCGCGGTCACAAGGAAGCCAATGCGTCCAATCTTCATAGCCACTTTTTAAGGTCTGCTCGATCAGAAGGCCTCTAAAACCGGAACAATCAACAAAGAAGTCTCCGGAAATTGTCTGGCCGTTACGTAAAGTCACGCTTTGAACAAAGCCGTCTTCACTCCCTACGGCCACGTCTTCTACAAATCCTTCGACACGTTTCACCCCACGGGCTTCGCTATAGGTCCGAAGGAACTGCGCATATCTACCCGCATCCAGATGGTAGGCATAATTTATAGGAGGTAAATCTCCGCGAGCTTGATCTTTCGTCGGCTCGAACCGCCGGTGCATGGCGGCAATCGTTTCCGGACTGAAAGCATGAAGGGGCCGGGGGTCACCGCCCATTCGGTATTTCATCCAAATTTGGTGAAAAGAAACGCCGTCAATTTCATATCCATAATTGCCGAAAGGATGGAAATAGCTATCGCCTTTTTGCCCCCAGTTTACGAATTGAATCCCGAGTTTATAAGTGCCCTGAGACTTCGAAAGCAGTTCAGACTCATCAATTTCCAACAATTTGTTGAAATCCACAAAAGGCGGAATTGTTGCCTCACCGACACCAACGGTTCCGATATCTTCCGACTCGATCAAGGTGACTTTTGTTTTGCCGCCTGTAATCATTCGGGAAAGCGCCGCGGCCGTCATCCAACCCGCGGTGCCGCCGCCTACGATAACTATATTTTCAATCGTCATAGCAACTACATGACACAAAAACTTTGGCCTTTGTAGAGACAAAGGCCAAAGCTTCTTTCAAGCACGCTTCTATAGGGATTAAAATTCGAAGCGTGCGAGGAATGAGAAACGGCGATCGTTTCTAAAGGCAGATCTCCCAACCGTGGTGCCGTCGAAATCAACGACTTGAGACGTACGTGTCACTTCATCTAGCAAGTTTACAGCTTGAACGCCCACTTTGATTTCATCTGTCAGATCATAAAATAATGAACCGTCCAGCTGCCCCGTAGATTCCGAGATAATCGGGTTAAACGGGAAGATCACATCTCGAGGCGTCAACGCATATTCAGACCTCCAGTTATAGGCAAGACGCGCTGAAATTTTGTCATCCTCAAAGAAAGCGGTCAGGTTGTATGTATGTTCTGACACGCCAGCCAGAGCCAGGCCATCTGCGAATGGGTTCCGATCTGGCCCAAGAGTTGAGTTCGTCAAATCATCTGCATCAACATAGGTATAAGTAGCTTGTAGCCCCAAATTACTGAAAAGGCTTGGAAGGAAATCGTAGGTTTGCTGGTAGGCCAGCTCAAACCCTTTGAGTTTTCCGTCTTGTTCATTGGCGGGGCCGTTCACCTCAACTGTACTCGTCGTACCGTCCGAGAGTGTAATGTCTCGTAAAGACGGCCCGCCAGTAATGATACCTTGAAAATCTTTGTAGAATAGCGAAGCGGTAAGAGAACCGACATCGTCAAAGTACCATTCTGCAGATACATCATAATTCCAAGATTCGACGGGTTTGAGTAGGCGGTTACCAGTATTCACGCCAAAGAGTGGTCCAGATTCGAGCGTTCCCTGCTGTCGCAAGTTATTTGTATTGTCGTAAATCAGACCACCTGTAGCAAATTGATTTAAATCAGGACGTGAAATGCCTTTTGATACTCCCACTCTGAAGAAGAGTTCGTCCGTCACACCAAGTTTCGCGTTGAAGCTCGGCAGCCAATGATCAAAAGTGATGTCGGCATCATCTTCGATGGTTTCGTTTGTAAAGAATGAGGCAAACTCTGCTTGTCGTGCGGCTGACAGATCACAAAATCCGGGCAGCATTCCGTTTGGCGTAGCCGGCGGCATGGAACAGATATTTTGCACGAAGTTTGCTTGCGTGTTTTCTGGAGCACCCGGAGCAGACATAGGAACCAGAGGCGAAGTTAGTTGACCGTCTGAAGCGATAGTCGTTTCGACATACCGAACCCCTACATTCCCTTGCAACGAGAAACCGCCCGAAACATCATCTGAACCGAAATCCAACCGTCCATAATAGGCATCTGTAGATTCTTCGACGTCGGAAATATTCCGGAACTCACCGTTGAGAGGGTTGAACGGATTTGGCGTCAATGAAGCTGCGTTTAAAATCGCGGCCTGTCTTTGCGTCGTACCGCCGAGATATTCTCCGATAAAGTTATCTCCTCCATAAAAATAGGCACTACCGCCCGGAATAGGGACCGGAACATTACCGCGCTGAAAATCGTCAAACGGCGTTCGCAACTGCGACGCGTTTGGTACGAGATCGCTATTTGCATACACGGCTCCACCACCAGTCCACGGGGCTGACAAGTTACCCCAATTTGCAAAATTCGATGTGCGAGTGATGCGGCTTCGGTCCGCCCAACGCGCCCCAAATCGAACATTTTTGAAAAACCCTATGTCCAGATCGTAATCTACGTCAGCTCGGTAGCTTTCTAACTCGCCTTCATTGGCAACCTGATTGTCAATCATGAACCAATAGAAAGTTGAATTGGGGTCGGCAAAATTATTTTGACCACCACCCACAGGCATAAAGCGGACATCAGGTGTCTCACCCGTTGCATCAAGGAAGATATCCGCAGAAGTTTGCATTGCGGCGATAATGCCGTCTTCGGTGAGTTCAGATTTAATACGTTGCGCTTCAAAATTTACTGATAGACGCTCGGTCGGAGTCCATTTCAGGTCGAAAGAATAATCAGCGGTAAAAGCTTCATCTTCCCGATTGAAACGAAGGTTTTCTGTTGGAATTCCCCCGCCCTGTGTAAGCTGACCGGTCTGGAACACGCCATTGTTATCAAAAGTTGGTGTGGTTCCTGTGACAGGAACGGGAAACAAAGCATCATCATTGACAAGCGCTAAAATCGAAAATTCGTCAAGACGCTGGTCGGAGTCAGCTCGAAGATACTCGATAGTTGCTAGTAGCGTCTGATCAGGGCTTTCCCATTGACCAATAAGAGAGAGGGCCGAGCGGTCACGCTCGAACGTGTTTGTCCGTATTCCAGCCCCTTTTGGAACAATTACAGAGCCGGCAGGCGGGAAGGTGTCGGCATTTTCCAGTGGATCACCGCTAAACCCGCCTGACCCGACTGCGCGGACCCGCTGGCATGGCCCCGTCAGCGAAACATCGCGATAGCAAGGGTCGGTAATTTGAGACGCGTCTGTTCGTGAAATCAGCTCAGACTGCGCATAACCAAGCTGGAGTCCAAAAGCACCCGCCTTGGTGTCATATGAATGTCCCAATAAGAAAGAAAATGCCGGTGAAATTTCATCTGCCAAATCGCCATAATTAGCTTCAATCGTACCCGCAACGCGCGGTCCCATTGTGTCCAATGGCTTACGAGTCTTCAAGTTAACGGTACCAGAAATACCACCATCAATCATGTCCGCCGTTGTGTTTTTGAAAACCTCTACAGAGCCGAGAAGCTCAGGTGACACATCGTTAAAGCTTAATGTACGACCGCCATTAGCAGAGAAAATGTCCCGACCATTAAGCTCGGATCGGACAAAAGGAAGACCACGAATAACGACACCGGAGCCCTCAACAGAGAAACGGTCTGGGTCGTCTGCTGATTCGAACCGGGTAATGTTGACGCCGGGTACACGCTGTAGGGCTTCAGCAACTGAACGGTCTGGAAGCGCTCCGATATCCTCAGCCGTGATCGCATCCACAAACGTGTCTGAATTCCGCTTTATATCCTGAGCTTTTTGAAGGGAGCTCTTAAAACCTGTCACCACAATCTCGTCTACGGGCGCATCAAATTCGTTTTCCTCTTGAAGCTGCTCTACCTCTTGCTCCTGATCCGGCTCCGCGTCTTGAGCGGCTGCGATGCCAGCGACCGACATGATCGACACGACCGAAGTGCCAAGCAAAAGATGTCTAACCCAGTTTTTATGAGTGGTATTCATTGTAATCCCCTGTTTACCTTTATCTTGACAGCGCTGTCATTGCGACCTGCCTTTATTAACATTCAGAAACAAACACTACAAAATTGTCTATCATTGTCAACAATAAGTCACAAGCAGGACAATTTTTGTCCCTCTTGTGACTAAAAAGGCACAGTCAGTGACTGTTTTTACGGGAGGAAAGGAGGATTATTCGTGAGGCGCGGGCCCGGTAGACCCTCGGTAAAGTATCTCATGCGGCAAGACTCGCGTGGCTGAGACCGTCAAATCGCGTTTGACATCATCGCTCACCAGCCTGACCGCTTCGCGCGCAATTTCCTCGAAAGGCTGAGCCACAGTTGTCAGTTCCGGCCACATGGTTTGTGATATGGACGTATTATCGAACCCAGCCACTGACAGTTCTTCCGGAACGCTGATCCCTAAACGATTCGCTACCATGATGACGGCTGCCGCCATTTCATCATTTGATGCAAAAATGGCTGTCGGGCGGTTTTCAGCGGTGAGCATTTTCTCAGCGCAAGCCAAGGCATCTTTAAAGAAAAAACTCCCAGCCCCGACAACAAAGTCTTGCCTCACTTCAAGACCGGCATTGACCAAGGCCTCTTCAAATCCCTGACGCCGCAGCAGCGCTGCCACATGTCCCGGATGCCCGGCAATGTGTCCGATGCGCTTATGCCCTAAACCTATGAAATATTTGGTCATTTCCATCGCCGCCAGCCTATCGTCCATGGCAATGGAGCTAGATCCAGAGATTTGTCGGGATGGCGAGATCAAAACCGTTCTTATGCCCCGTTCCTGCAATAGTTTATGTAGCTCAGTAGAATCGCACATGGGCGGAACAAGGATAAGGTTCTGGACTTTCGTCCGATCTAGAAAGGCCTCTACCTGGCGGCGCCATTCAGGATCATGCTCCTCAAACAATTCTACCGCCAGATAACGCCGCGCATCAGAGCAGGCTTTTAATACCGCATGGTTTAGACGCGCCTGATATCCACTGCCGGGGTCGCCATAAAGCATTCCTATGCTTTGAGGGTCCCCCAAACGCATCTGACGGGCGATAGAACTGGGCGCGTAGCTGAGCTCGTCCATCGCGAGCCGGACTTTTTCTCGGGTCTTGGCGCTGATGTGCTCGTAATTGTTCATCACGCGAGATACTGTCTTAACGGAAACGCCTGCCCGCTCTGCCACTTCCGATATTGTTGCCACCATGACCTCTCAAATGAAGTGAAAAGACTTCCCTCTTACGCTTGGTGAAGGGTTTTACGGAATTTGTCCATACTGAAATTGTCCATATGACATTGACATTGTCCATATTTAGACAATAACAAGACAAATACTGTATAAAATCCAGTCGTCTTTTGACGAATTCAAAATTATCGGGGTAAACATGAAGACTTTTAAGCCAGTTGTGGGCCTATCACTTGGACTTCTTCTCATGGGGTGTTCAGCGGTTGGCACTCAGTCCAGTTCGCCCTCTAATCCTGAAACCGTCTCCAGCCAAACTATTGAGGCGCGCGCTGTTGAGATAGTTAGGAAAATGACGATCGAAGAAAAAGTCGGCCAAATTCTGCAGGCCGACATTGCTTCGGTTACTCCAGAAGAAGCGAAAGAATACAATCTGGGCTCTGTATTGAACGGCGGAAATTCTGCTCCGGGCGGCGGAAAAACAGCGCCTGAAGAAGACTGGATCGCTCTGGCCGATTCTTTTTGGGAAGCTTCGACAGATAAATCAGATGGCGGCGTAGGCATTCCGCTTCTCTGGGGAACGGACGCCGTTCACGGCCATAACAATTTACAGTCCGCAACTATTTTTCCCCATAATTCTGCCCTTGGAGCCACCCAAAACCCAGCTCTGATGAAAGAGATCGGGGAAGTAACCGCGCGCGAAATTCGCGCCACCGGTCTGGATTGGACGTTTGCGCCGACCCTGGCCGTTGCCCAAGATGATAGATGGGGCCGGGCTTATGAAAGCTATTCCGAAAACCCTGAAATTGTGGCCAAATACGCCAAGTCGATGGTTGAAGGACTACAAGGCCAACCGGGCACTCGTGACTTCCTTAAAAAAGATAATGTGATGGCAACAGCCAAGCATTTTATCGGGGACGGCGGCACACAATTCGGAATTGATAAAGGCGATACACTTGGGGATGAATCGGAACTGCTTGCAGTTCATGGAGCGGGGTACCAACCCGCTATAGAATCCGGAGTACAAGCCGTTATGGCCTCCTTTTCCAGTATTAACGGCGAGAAAATGCATGGTTCCAAGACTTGGCTGACGGACATTTTGCGCGGCGATTTAGGGTTTACCGGATTCGTTGTCGGAGACTGGAATGGTCATGCTGAAATTCCCGGCTGCACAGCGACGGATTGCGCCCAAGCTTTGCTGGCCGGAGTTGATATGTATATGGCGCCCGATAGTTGGCGCGGCCTGTATGATTCCCTGCTTGCGCAAGTAAAATCCGGCGAGATTCCGCAGTCACGCCTGGACGAAGCCGTAATTAGAATTTTGAAAGTTAAAATCCGCTCCGGTCTTTTCGAAGCTGGCCTACCTTCAATGCGCGCCAGTACAAATATTGAAGCTCTTGGAGCCGAAGAACACCGGGAAATTGCTCGTCGCGCGGTTCGGCAATCTTTGGTTCTCCTCAAGAATGAAGATGACCTGCTCCCTCTGCGTGGTCAACCGACTGTTATAGTCACGGGCAGCGGAGCCAATTCCATGCAGCAACAAACGGGTGGATGGACGCTAAATTGGCAAGGAGACAACAATTCAAATAGCGCATTTGAAACAGGCGAGACGATTTTTTCAGGTCTACAGAAAGCTTTGGCGGCGCAGGGCGGAACGGCTACTTTGTCCCTCGATGCAGTTTATTCTGAAAAACCGGATATTGCCATCGTCGTATTCGGTGAACAGCCTTATGCCGAATTTTTCGGAGACGTTTCTGATCTGGTTTATGAATTCGAAACAGGTGAAAACCTGAAAAAACTTCGTGAGTTTCAGAGCGCCGGGATTCCTGTTGTCTCTATTTTCCTGACCGGGCGGCCATTATGGGTAAATCCTCATTTGAACGCCTCTGATGCATTTGTCGTTGGTTGGTTGCCCGGAACCGAGGGCGGCGGCGTCGCAGATGTATTGGTCGCAGATAGTCAAGGGCAAACCCGGCACGATTTCAGGGGCCGACTATCCTTTTCATGGCCTGAAAATGGTCTTGGAACACCCATTGATTCCAGCAGTGATGAAGGCGTTTTATTCCCATACGGGTACGGTCTCTCATATGGAGATGAAGGCCAATTGCCCGTTCTATCCGAAAATTCAGGTGTTAGCACACTCGAAAAAGCTTTCACTGGGGATATAGTGAAAAGAGGCGGCGCAGCAGAGCCATTCTCGCTTTATCTCGGAGATAGTTCTAACGCCAATACGCGAATAGACTCGCTTTCCGCATCTAGTTTAGGTGGATTGGTGAAGGTCAAAGGTGTGGATTTTAAAGCCCAAGAGGATTCTCGCGAGATTACGTGGTCTGGAGAAGGAAGCGTGAGCATCAGAAGCCCCCGCCCTATTGACCTGACGCAAACCGGCGGCAATGTATTACGGCTCGAGTGGAGAGTGGACGAGCGACCAAGCGAAGCTGTTCTTATTAGAATGGGGTGCGGTAATGGGTGTGAAAGTGAAATTGATGTGTCTGAAACAATAACAGATATCTCCGTAGGAGACTGGACCGAGACGGAAATTCCCCTCACCTGTTTCACGCGAAAAGGATTAACCCCTGAGACGGTTGATGTGCCGTTTGAAATAACGAGCCTTTCAAAAGCGCGCATTTCATTCCATAAGGCGTCTATAGAAACTTCAGATGACCCTACAAAACCCTGTCCATAAGCCCGAACGACCCAAGACGGTTACGTTGAAAACAGTCGCCGAACTGGCGGGTGTCTCAATGAAGACCGTCTCCAGGGTCGTTAATAGGGAACCGAATGTGTCGGCGAGGACACTCGAAAAGGTAGAAAGCGCAATTGCGAAACTGGATTTCAAACCCAATATGGCCGCGAGGCAGTTGCGGGGACAAAGAAGTTACAGCCTCGCTGTCGTTTACGAGCCGCCTTCTTCCGAATTTTTAACCGGAATATTAGAGGGCATATTGCCCGTCTGTCGTGAAAATTCTTATAAGTTATTACTCGAACCGCTCGCGGCTACAGAGACTCGTCTTCACGTCAATAAAATGATTGAACGCCGGGTCGTAGACGGTTTTATCCTTCTCCCGCCTTTATCAGAAGATTTGGACCTCATACAATCCATACTGAGCGCGGGGCTGAAAACGGTTCTGGTTGAATCCGTTTTGGACATTTCGAAAATGAATCTTTCAGTCAGCAAAGTCGGGATTGACGATTTTGCAGCGGGACTGGAAATGGGTCGTCACCTTATAGAGATGGGTCACAAAAGAATTGGCTATGTTAGTCTGAGAGAGCAGCACAGCATGGCGAATAAGCGGGGCGAAGGACTAAAATCCGCAATGGATGAAGCCGGTTTGCCGGATGAGAACTTTCTCTACACCCGGGGAGAGTCTTCTTTTGAATCGGGCTATGACGCCGGCAAAATTTTGCTGGAACGGAACGATCCTCCAACGGCTATTTTTGCGGGGAATGATTACATGGCCGCAGGCGTTATGTCTTGCGCCAGACATTTAAATTTGAATGTGCCGCAAGACCTCTCTGTCGCCGGTTTTGACGGCGCAGATCTCTCAAAGATGTTTGTACCGCCCTTTACAACCATCAAGCAACCTCTTCATACTTATGGGGAGTGGGCCGCGCAGAACCTGCTCAAATCCATTGCCGATCCGAATTCAGCACAAGTCGTCAAAGTTATGGAGCACGAACTCTTTAAACGGTCCTCTGTCGCTCCTGTTTAATTCCGAAAGCTTGATCCAGAGCATTAACAGGACTGTCAAAGCAAGTAGGGTTTTTTTATCCTCTCTTTAGGATTGAATTCCAATGCCTTTGAAGTTTACCTTAGATTTCGTCACTTAAGAAATGGACGTGCAAAAAAAATGAGTTTTGGATTTCCGAGCTTCGAAAAACCAAGGCTTGTCTCTCAGACTTACAAAGCCGGCTCCAATGCTCAGACGCGTTTCGCACTATTCTTTTCGGGCGACGGATTGAAAACGAGCCTGGCCAACGCGCTTTCTAAAAAATTATCAGAGAACGGCATAACAACACTTCGCATCCGGGCTCTTAATTATTTTTGGACAGCCCGGTCCCCGAAAGGGATGGCAAAAGATATACAGCGTCAGCTAAACCGCAGACTGAAAAGCAATCCTGATGATAAATTCTTATTGATCGGATTTTCATTCGGGGCTGGCACGCTACCTTTTGCAGCTAACCGACTACCTACTCATCTTGTAAAGCGAATAGATTGTGTGGCTCTCTTAGCTCCGCCGGCTCATGCAGATTTTGAATTTTCATTCCGCAGTTGGTTCAACTTGTGGACACAAGACGCCCAAAATACGGCGATAGAAATTTCTCGGCTGTCTCTCAAAGTTCCTGTTCTTTATCTTCGGGGTGAGGAAGACTTTATTGGACCCAGTGAAAGTTTGACGGACAGCGAGACCCTAAGGATCATGACTTTGCCAGGCGGCCATGATTTTAACAAAGACTACGACCGGCTGATTCAACTCATTCTAAGCTCATCCGCCGCCTCTTAAGTCTCTCTTTGAATGAGACCCAATACGCCCCCGCTATTTAACAGTGTCAAATTGCCAAGGGCCTTGGGTATCACGAGTTGGCTCGGAGCCGCGAGATAAACCGGGTGCCACTCGGGATTGAACTTTTCCTTGAAAGCTCGAAGACCCGCAAAACTGTAAAATCTTCCGCCATGTTTGAAAATCATTGCGCCAATTTTCGACATAAGCGGTGCAAGTTTATGAGCTTCAAGTCCCGAAAGCGGCGCCAAGCCGAGGCTAAAATACTGATACCCTTGCGCGCCGCCCCACAACATCATCTCTGCGAATAAAAAATCCATCAACCCGTTTACGCCCACATCTATATGACGCATTAAGTCGAGCGAGACTTCGGATTTGTCTGGCGTCATCCAAAGGTTTGCGAAGGCTACTATTTGTTCATCCTTGCGAACGATTGCTATGGGTGCGCCAGCCAGAGTTTTTCGATCAAAACGACCTAAGGAAAACCCTTTTTCCTTGCCGTGATGGGCCTTCAGCCACTCACGAGAGATGACCTCAAGGCGGTCCATTTCTGGCGAGTCTCCGGCCGGGTATATGACGTCAAAACTGCACCCATCTCTGATGGCCCGATTTCTTGTCTGACGAAAACGGGATTTGGAGCTTCCTTCCAGAGTGTAGCCCTCAATCGGAACAAGAGCTAACTCACCAATTTTTTGAACTGTAAGTCCCAAATCTATGAAATCATTTAGATGCTGCCCTCTAATGGAATAAAAACTCGGCCAGGCGTCCCACAGATCGGCTGAATGTCGAAATTTCCACATGAGCTCCTTACGTTCTGACTCAAGTCCAACGGGCTCTCCCATAGCGACCCAGTTTCGGCCCACCACTCCATACATGATGAACGATTGACCTGAGTCCGAAAATAGGAACTGCTTGTCTCCTATCAATGCAAGATTAGCTTCAGGTGTCGAGCCTTCTGCTCCCGCTATAACGGCGCGTACTTTTTCCAATACATCTTCGGACGCATTTGGCCGGTTCTCAGCCGGAGCTGGTTGTAATAATCGCCAGAGAAAATAAACCAGTAGCATTGCGCCAACCAAAGCGGCCGCTCGCAAGAACCGTGACGCATCCTCCTGAAGCGCGAAGGTCCACCAAAGATCATTGCTATAATCTTTATTCATATAGGCGTAAAATCCTGACCAAAGTGCCAGACCTCCAGCCCCAAGGAGAACTCCTAACCTCGGCAGAGAAAGCCTTAGCTCCCTCAGACGGCCTTTTCGATAAAATGCCTCTCGGGAAAGATAAAGACATCCAGCCAAGCCAATCATCAGAATGGACCCCCGAATATCTCCGCCTTTTGTGAACGTAACGATCGCCCCTATCAAAAACAAAATGATGGCTAAACGGCAGGCATTTTGAAGTCGTCTGCGTAACCCTAAAGCGGCTAGAAGCAAAAGCGTCCCTACTGCACTTGCCGCTAAATGAGATAGCTCTAAAACTGAGCCGGGAAGGAATTTCAGCACAAATTGGACGTGGCGAAGCAAGTTCGGCGTCGCGGCCGATATCAGCATAATTGAGCCGGTGATGAAGGTTAAAGTTGCGTAAACGATCGGGGCGATTGTCTCGAGAAAGTCGGTTGTTCTTTCGCTTCCCGCTCTCAGTCTATCTTTTGATTTCAGACCTTGGTGGAGCGCCAATACCAATACCGAAATAATAAGCGGCATGACATAGTATATGGCTCTATATGCGACGAGCCCTCCCGCGACAGCCACTTCGTTTCCAGACGGAATGAGAAGAAGAAAGACAGCTTCGAACACTCCGAGGCCGCCTGGAAGGCCGCTTATCGAACCGATAAAGTGGGCCACCACGAATATGGGAACTATGGCAAGAAAGGTAAATTCAGTCCCTTGAGGCAGCAAAAAATACAATACGGCCGCGGCGGCAATCCAATCTAAAACGCCGACGCTCCATTGGGAAAAAACCAGTTTTTTTCCGGCCTTTGGCGTTGAACTCCCTTTTAAACGCCAAGCTTCTGCTCCTTTTAGGAGGAAAGCCAATCCAAGACTGGCGAGGATCGTCGAGGTCGCTCCCAGTAAAAGAGAGGCCCAGATTGGCAGATGAAATATTTGCTCGAATACACCACTATCGGATAATAACCCGAGTCCCGTCAAAGTCATTCCGCTCACAAAAACAAATGAGGCCGTGATGAAAGCGATAACAGCCACGTCCAAGGCTTCCAGTCCCAAGGAAGAGTATAATCGATATCTGACAGCATTTCCGGTCAGGCCATTCATCCCAAGCGTATTAGAAACAGCATAAGCGGAAAAAGACGCGAAAATGGTTTTCCTTAACGGAATAATTGTGCCCGAATAACGAAGGGCAAGTGAATCATAACCTGCCACAGCCAGAAAACTGGTCAGGGTTGCCAAAATAGCTAGGCAGATTGAGATTAGAGATACGGACTGCAAACTGTTGATAATTTGCTTTATTGAATAGTCTTGCAGCACATGGCGTATGTAATACAAAGCAGCCCCAAACATGATGAGGCCGATAACAACCATGACACCTGTTTGACTTTTGGAAGATGGCTTCTCGGCCCTATCGAATGCTTTCCCCGAGATATCAGAGCTATCATCGGAAATTTCATTGTTCATAATGTCTACCTCTAGGCCCCTGGAGTGAGTTGGAATTCCTCATCGAAGCTTTGGTTTTTGTATTTCTGACCAAAATTAAACTTATTCCGGAGGTAAAGCCACTTCCTTTTCAAATAGAAGCCTGTCCTTCCCTGAGAGAAAGTCAGGGTTTATTCCGCAGGCGCATTTGCAAATGAATGCTCGGGCTTTTTCGGTGGCAAGCAAATGCCATGAGGAGTTTTGTGCCAGTGGAAAGGGCGGCGCCATATTTCGATAAAAGCTTTTACAACCGGCCAAAAGAGCAACATCCAGTAAATCGGCATAAGAGGTGCAAAGATTGCCAAATGCGGCTTGCCCGCCCTGACAACCCCGATAATCCCCAGCATAATTGCCACAGCTAAGCTCAGACTGAACGCTATAAAATGCAGAACAGAAAAGGGAAGTGTGAAGCCTGTGAAATAATGCATGCTAACGTAAAGACATCCGGCAATTACACTCAGACAAAATAGGGTGGCACACAGAAGTGTGTAACCCAATGTAAGCTGGAGGGTGAAAAAGCGAATTAGTCCATAGAAATTCATCGGACGGAAAGGCCGGTGCATATGCACAAGCCAAGTCTGCATAAACCCTTTCATCCAACGCGACCTTTGCTTGTTCCAATCCTGAAGATTGCAGACCGCCTCCTCTTCGGTTGGGCAATCTATGAAGCCTATCTTTGATCCTCTCGCCGACAATCGGAAGCTAAGGTCCGCATCTTCGGTCACATTGTGTGCGTCCCAGCCACCGCAACTCTCCAAAGCGCTTCGGCGAATGTGGTTGGATGTTCCGCCTAACGGGAAAGGCGCTCCCAATTTTGCCAAGAATGGAACCCAGACATGAAATAACGCTGCATATTCCAGAGAGAATTGACGTGTGAGCCAATTAATCTCGCTGTTGTAGTAATTCAGAGGGGCTTGCAATCCCGCCCAATCCGGGTTTTGATTAAAAGCCGCCAACGCCGTTTTTAGCTGTTCTGGGTGAGGCTTATCTTCCGCATCATAAACCGTAATTAATTCGCCATCGGAATGAGGCAAAGCGTAATTGAGAGCCCTCGGCTTGGTTTGGGGGGTGCCTTTCGGGGTGATGATTAATCGAAAAGGCGGACGAAGGTTCATTCTGACGGACCGGATTGTGGCGGCATCAATTTCTTCGCAGATAAGTAGAATTTCCAATTTGTCGGCTGGGTAATCGAGTCTTTCCAAACGGTTCATTAAACGCGGCACCATATTGGCTTCATTTAAAATCGGAACCAAGACGGAATATTTTGGAAACTCTGTCAATTTGGCGAGTTTTGGCCGGCTTGGTTTAACTTGAAAAATTGCAAAGAGGCGCAAGATCGCCACCAAGACATTTAAACCAGCGATTATCGAGAAGAGATTAAAAAACGTCTGTATTGGCCAATTATAAAATGAAAATGCCAGACAGACTAATCCCAACAACAATAGAGATTTGAGCAAGAAAGAAGAAGATCTATCAGCCCTACGTAATGCCGATACCGCTATTTTACTCCGTTTCATCTGGTCCCAACTCATTTCCCAGCCTATCGGAAAAAATTAAGCGACAAGATGTAAATAAATCGCAAATATAACTTAAAGTATATTTTTCTCGAATTTTCCGTTGAGCTAATTTTAATCCGGGTTCAGTCAGTTGGAGGGGGCGGCTTAAAAAAAGCTTCGATTGGCATCTCTGTTTCTAATGTCAAATTCGCTGTCTATCGCGGACTTCTATGCATCCCTGCAAGTGAGCCCTGACGTCAAATCATATTGCTAATACCGCTTCGGGCAGTTAAGGGGCGGCCATGTTTGATCTGGCTTTATTCATAAGTGCGTTTGCAACGCTCTTTGTCGTTATCGACCCTCCGGGATGCGCGCCTATTTTTGCGACCCTGACTCAGGGCACAACCAAGTCCCATCAACGGGAGATGGCGTTCAAGGCGGTAGCTGTGGCAGCCATCGTTCTGATTGGCTTTGCCTATGGCGGCGAATGGCTCTTTGCCAAGCTCGGCATCAGCCTGGATGCATTGCGAATTGCCGGCGGCGTTATGCTCTTTATTATCGGGCTGAATATGGTGTTCGAAAAACGCACGGAAACCCGGGAGGAACGCGCCGAAGATCTTTTGGAGGAAATTGAGAACCCCGAAGATATCTCTGTCTTTCCTATGGGCATCCCCATGATCGCAGGACCAGGAACAATGGCAACGCTTTTGCTCTTAATGAGCAATACGACCACGGGTTGGCAGGAATTTTCTATTATGTTGGCCCTCGTGATTGTGCTGCTTATTACTCTGGCATCTTTTTTAGTTGCCGGACCATTGATGAAACTAATGGGCAAAACATTTACAAATGTTTTGACCCGTTTGCTCGGCGTGTTGCTGGCAACGCTTGCTTCTCAATTCATTATAGACGGAATAAGCGGTGCTTTGGTACAAGTGCTGTAATATCAGATAATAATTTTTCTTACAAAAAAGCCCGCTCATCGCGGGCTTTTCTATTTCTCAATCTGAACGAACTGATCTAGCGGGCTTTTAAAGCCGCCTTCAACTCTTCGCCTTTTTCATCACGCAAGGCGGCGCAAAGCTCAATGGACTCGAGCGTTTGAGCGAGGCTACGCTCATATCCGGGGATGACCTCGGCATTCTCTGTCATAAAGTCCCGGACTTCGTCCCGGCGGTCCAGCGAACAGAAATATCCGCCAGCGCCCGGCATGCGGCCTTTACGGACATCAGGTACGCGATCCGTGACATATTGCGTAAAGTTGGCTTTTAGCCAATCCCACGTCATATCCTGAAACTCATCTGATCCCATCAAGCCATAGACGATTGAGCTGGATTGCCGTCCTGTGAGCGGGCCGTCCTTATCCAATGCCAAAGCAAGAAGTTTATTGGCAATTTCTGGATCTGTTGTGGAGCTTAAGGCCCCCAAAGCCGAACTTTTCTCTAGCGGACTTCCGCTTTCCGCTAGGGCGACGAGCGGTTCATAAGCCGCGTCTCCTTCCTTTTTCATAGCTTGGGATAGAGCTAGACTGAGCATGTTCGGAGCAACAGCGTCTTTATCCGCCTCTCCTTCCAGTCCCAAGTAAAGCGCGCCCTTTTTCGCCATTTCCTTGGCTAAGGCTTCATCTTGACCGCGGCTTATCAAGAGCGAGGCCAGAGACGGCGCGAGGAGATTGCCTTCAATCGTATCTGTCCCGACTGTTCGTGCGTAACGGTCAGCGTAATTCTCTTGGACATAGCGAGCCAGATCTTCATCCGTTCCGGACAGATCATCACCCATAAACCCGATAAGAGCTCTCGAGCTGGATGCCACATCATATTCCGGATGAGTGGCGAGTTGAGACATACCGTTCAGGAAAACAGATGAATCAACTTCCCCGGCCCGGTAGGCCGCTTCGAGACTGTCCTGTACGGTCAGAACCTCGCGCGTGTTCAACTTATCAATATTATTGATGAGATTTGTCCACCCCTGACTATCCAGGGAGAAACGATAATAGCCTGAGCCGTTTTCATTGAGCGTCACCCAGTCAGCGTATTCACCATTGCGGGGGGACACAATCATACCCGACCTCTCGGTTAGGAGCTCACAGCTTTTAACCGTCTCTTCTCCGTAACCAAACTTAGCGCAAACTGGAATTTGCCAAATCTGTCCTTGGCTCGTTTTGGAGCCAAGCGGCGTGTAACGGGACTGGGTAAGCATAACGGCCGTTTGGGGCTCAGTCGCTTCTTCTTCGGTTAAATTCAGTTGGACCACTTCACCCGATACAAGCGGCAGGCCAGGCTGATCGACAAAGCTTTTCATCGCTGCCACAACATCCGGATTGCCCGAGCCATCCGCAATAGATTGGAAGAAATCATCGCCTGTGGCCACATCATCCGCGTAACGTTCCATATGCAGGCGAACGCCATCGCGAAAAGCCTCTTCGCCGACATAGCTTTCAAACATGGACAGCACGCCGCCGCCTTTGCGGTAGGTAATGCTATCGAACTGATCCATGACATTTTCCGAGCGCTCAAGCGGCTCCCGGACTTTACGGGTCGTCGAAAGCGTATCCGTATTCATTGCGCCCAAAGCAGATTTCAATGTGTTGCGATCATAATTGCCTTCCGGCTTCCACATGGATGTCCCTTTATTTCCGGACCATGTCGCGAAAGCCTCGTTCAACCAGATGTCTTCCCACCAGACAGGCGTCACCAGATTACCAAACCATTGATGGGCCAGTTCATGGGAGTGAACTCCGGCATAGGAACGAATTTGTGACAGCGGCGGGTTATCCCCCAATAGGAGCAGGGACTCGCGATAAACAATAGCGCCGGGGTTTTCCATCGCGCCAAAAGCATAATCCGGCGCGGCGATTAAATCGAGTTTTTCATAGGGATAGGGCGTTCCGAAATATTCCTCGAGCGCTGTCAGAATACCCTGCGTATTTTCCAGAGCATAATCCATATTCTTGCCCTCGCCTCGTGCGGCAATACCGCGAAGACGAAGATCATCTTTTCTAATCGAGTTTTTTGGCAAAATGCCATAATCCACCACGTCCCAAGGGCCGACCCCGAATGAAATTAGATAGGTCGGGAGGGGGCGCGTTTGGGCAAAGCTATGATTGGTCCAAATCTCGCCATCCACCTCGACGTCTTTTGTGCCGAGCTCCGGCGTGTTGGCGTAAACAAACTGATCTTTCGGGGCCATTATAGTAATGTTGAACGGCACTTTAAAACGGGGCTCGTCAAAGCTTGGAAAAGCTTCCCGCGCGCCGAGCGGCTCAAATTGTGTGACGATGTAGGCGTCGTCTCCACGCTTAACCTGATAAGCAGAGTTGAGCGCTTGATTATAGGGCGTCTCATATTCCATCACGAGGGTCGCTTTGCCTTCCGGCAGGTCTGCTTCAGACGTTAAGTATGCAATTCCTGACGGCGCGTCTTCTAATGGCACAGCGCTAAATTCCATAGGGTACGACTGATCCGCTCCGTAAATAATACTGGCGCTCGAAACACTCATTTCCTTAGCATGAATCCAAATTTTCTTTGTGGCTTCCTTGACACTTACATCAATCGTTACACGCCCCGTCATGGTATCCGCCTGTGGGTCGATACGGAACTGAATGTCATAAGCTTCTGGCATTACCGTGTCCGGAAGTTGTGCCTGCGGAATGACATCCGCCCCGACTTTAACTTGCTCTGTTTCAGCCATAGTCTCGGATTGAGGCGCAGGCGATTGAGCGTAACTGACACAAGGCGCCAGCAAAAAACCGACAGAAGCCAAAGTGGCCAAAGAGAAATGTTTGGGGGAAAAGCGAGGCGTCATAAAAAGTCCTTAAATAAGTTTTCTTTCTGATAAACGATAAATTAAGGCAAAACCAGAGCCCAAATTCACCTCTGAAGAAGGAAATTTACCCTTATTAGAAAGAGATCACTGCTCTCTGACCCATAAAACTATCGCCAGTTTAAAGGTTATGGTATAACAACACGGCATGAGTGCCGAACCGCCAAATCTACAAACCGTGGAAGATACACGCTTTGACCGTCCGGATCGGCGTGGACGGCCGGGACGGCTGCCCCCTGAAAACGCATCACGAATTACGCGCCGCATTACGGCTCTGGCTGTGGGGATAGGTGTCATTTTGATGATCGGGAAGGTTCTTCTCTGGCAGAATACGCATTCTGTCGGGGTCCTATCCTCTCTTGTGCATTCGGGCCTCGATATGTTCGGCGCCCTTTCCAGTTTTGTCGCTGTTCGTTACGCGGCGCGGAAACCTGATGGGCGCTACCGATTTGGGCGCGGAAAAGCGGAAAGCTTCTCGGCTGTTTTTCAGGTCTGCCTGATTGTTTTTGCAGCATTTCATCTTCTCGAAGAGGTCATTGAACAAATCGGCACCCACACCACCCTGGCTCACTCGGGGATTGCCATCGCGGCCATGTTCCTGTTTGTCATTATTACAGGCTGGCTGTTAATCGCGCAAAGTTGGGCGATCCGGGCGACCGGCTCTATCGCCGTCAGGGGTGACCGCGCTCACTACACCGCTGACTTATTTGCGAATCTGTTTGTTATTTTCGGATTGGCTATATCCGCCTTCACACCTTTTATCTGGGCGGACGCGGCCGTCGGGCTCTTTATGGCGCTTTGGTTGCTCTACACGGCCTACCGTGTGGCAAGTCTGGCTTGGGCCCAACTTATGGACATGGAACTCAACGAAGATGAAAGATCTCTAATCATCCGGCTGGCCATGGCCGACCCCCGCGTCAGGGCCGTAACCGAGCTAAGAACTCGCGCGTCGGGGCCTCATATTCACATTCAGATGCGTCTGGATATGGACGAGACGCTCTCTCTGTCCGAGGCTCATGATATCATTATCAATGCGGAAAAACGCCTTATGGCCGATTTTCAGGCCGCTGATATTCTTATACATCCACATCCGGCCGGCTGCGGTCATTCTCACGGTAATCGACGGTTCTTTTCCGACACAGAATCTGCTAAATCTTAGCGCCTATTAAGTCTTCTTTACCTATATTTCGCTTAGTTCACTTAGATGCGTACTCTTTACCATTTTGCCCTGCACCCCGCGAGCCGTCAGGCCCGAATTGCGCTGGCCGAAACAAAGTTGAAGGTCAGCGAGAGCCCGGTAAATCCTTGGCAGCTGGACAAAGGCAATTGGGAGGATTTCGAGAAAGTCACGCCGGAGGGCGTTCCGCCGACACTAATTGATGTAATTCCTAATGGTAAAGTGGTCATCACTGGCGCACGCGCCATTTGTGAATATGCCAATGACGGGTCATCCCGCCACCCTTTGCTTTCCGATGACATTGTCGAGCGCGCCGAAGCGCGGCGCCTTGCCGATTGGATGGACCAGAAGTTTACCCAAGAAGTTGATGCCTTTATTTTACATGAGAAAGTCGAAAAAGCGGTCGGGGGATTAGGCGCGGCCGATACATCCGTCCTGCGCGAAGGCCGCGCGGCCTTGACCCAACATCTGGGTTACTTCTGCTGGCTTCTGGACCAACGTGATTGGTTGGCTGGGCGACATTTCAGCCTCGCTGACATTGCCGTAGCCGCCCATATTTCCTGTCTGGATTTCTTGGGTGAAATTAATTGGCGCGAGTGGCCGACATTGAAAGACTGGTATCAGAAGGTTAAATCCAGACCCTCCATGCGTCCGCTCCTGAATGACCGCATTCCGGGCTTTCGCGCGCCAAGACACTATACTGACTTGGATTTTTGATCTCATTTCTTCTCGGGTAATATTTCGTTTTGAAACTTCTGAAAGTGTTCTTTATGTGTTTCCTATGCTTCTTATGAAAATGCCAAAAGCCTTCCATGCAATTTTTAGTGCTATTTTTTTGGTTCTTATGCCTATTGGCATAGGTAAATCTTTATCTGTTGAAGCCCGTCAGTCTTCTAGCATTAATGCCGCCACCAGAATGTTGGAATGGAACCAGAAGTATAATGAAGCTTACGTCCAACTCGTAGAAGTATACAATACTGACTCCATTACCAGTTTATATACCGTAGATTATAATGATTTTGACGCGGTGAAATCTGCTTACTCTCATTATAATTCTCAAAGAGAAGCGATATTAGCCAAAGCGAGTAATATGTTTTCCGATTTGGAGCCCCCCCAACGATGGAATTTCCAGAAAACTCTTTTTGATAAAACTGAAAAAGCCCTTTTTCAGGCCTGCCTTAAAGCTTATGAGGGCAAAGATTCTCTTCAGGCAGACGTCAGAGAGGGATCAGACTTCTTGCCAATGATAAATGCTTTAGAAGAAGGTCGGCACGAAGAAGCTGTTGATGGATTCATCGAAAAACAATTTGCGGCAAACAAAGCTCTAGTAAAAGCTGAAAACGAACAAATCGATAGCTTTTTACTAGCGATTCCTAATGACCACCCCAACCAACAGTTTCAAGAGATAATACAACTAGGAAATGAGCTGAGTCTGATTGAACTCGACTTAGCTACTATTGAGATGAAAGAAGGCCTTACCAACGAAACAAGGTCTAATTACGCCGAATTGATGAGTAAAACTATCCAACCAATTCCTGGATTAATCATGGAAGGTAGGATTAATTTGTCGACCCTAAAGGACAAACTAAACACTTATCTTAGGAGTTTATCGTCGGATAATTTAGACCGACCTTTTTTTGAACGAGCGGTCGCAGCAGCCGAAAGTTTCGATGAGAGTTTTGATATTGAACAAGATATCTACGAAAATTTTCAGGCGTCAGTTTCTGTTCTGCTAATGGATTTGAAAGAAAGTGATCGCACAGTCAAAGCCGATGCTCTTGACTTGGAGTTTTTCGCCCTCGTAGATCAAAGAATAAAAGTATCCACCGAACGTTTAAATAAAATGTCACAATGACGGTGCTACAGCATTCGGCTTGGCATAAACGAGCAGTTTCGCTTGGGTTTACACAGCCACATATTGTGGATCTTAACGCTTTTGGGATCGAAGCCGGAGTTCATCTAAAGGACTTCATCGCAAAAGGTCGTCACGGCTCTATGGAGTGGATAGAGGAAACACTAGAGCGGCGATCTCATCCGCAAAATCTCTGGGCCGACGCGAAAACGGCAATTGTACTCGGCATGAATTACGGGCCGGACTCTGACCCCCTGCTTACACTTGACGAACCCGAGAGAGCGACAATTTCCGTGTATGCGCGCAACCGCGACTATCATGATGTAATGAAAGGGCGGCTCAAAGAAATTGCCGGATTAATTGCCCGTGACACGGACGAAGATGTAAAAGTTTTCGTCGACACGGCGCCCTTGATGGAAAAACCTTTGGCCGAAGCCGGCGGGCTGGGTTGGCAAGGCAAACACACCAATCTGCTCAGCCGAGATTACGGCTCGTGGTTGTTTATAGGTACGATTTTAAGCGCAGCTGAATTGACCCCGACACCTGCTGAAGAGGACCATTGCGGAAGCTGCCGCGCCTGTCTCGATATTTGTCCGACTGATGCGTTTCCGGCGCCTTATCAACTCGATGCGCGGCGCTGCATCTCTTATCTCACGATTGAGCACTCCGGACCGGTAGAAGAAAGCCTACGTGAAAAAATGGGTAACCGCATTTACGGCTGTGATGACTGCCTGGCAGTCTGCCCTTGGAATAAATTCGCGGTTATCGGTCAGGAAGCCAAATTGGCGGCGCGGAGCGACCTGAACGCGCCCAAACTGTCGGATCTGGCAATGCTCGGCGAAGAAGGTTTCCGTCGTCATTTTTCGGGCTCCCCCATTAAGCGAATTGGTTGGAAACAATTTCTTCGTAACGTGCTCTATGCGATCGGGAATAGCGGGCAGGCTGGACTCAAATCAACCGCGAACCAATTTACGAATGACGAAAATCTGGTGGTTCAAGACGCCGCAAAATGGGCCGTTAAGCGACTTTCCAGAGATTACTCGACAATGTGAAGAGGCCGCGTTTTTAACTGGCTAAAAAAGCTACTGAATGTTAGCTCCCCCCAAAAATACATTTCCCACAATATTTGCCGGAGCCCTCACGGAGTAAGCCATGACCCGGACATATGATCTGACGCTCACTTTGATCGCGCTGTTTATATTGCTGATTATTGGGGCCCTAAGTTTTCGTAATCACTTTGCCGAAAAGCCGTCGATAAAACCTCACCGCCTTCCGTGGATGATAATTTGTCTGGGCTGCATCGCCACTGCCTTTATGGTGCTCGTGCATCTGGTAAATTTAATGGGGTTCGAGACAGGTCGGATGTAACCCAGTCCATAATGGCTCCTTACACGGATCGGATTCCGATTTCAAAAAACTGGACGTTTCGATTCTAGTTTGACCGAGCAAATCACCAAATTTAGATCACTGAAGCCTCACGAGCGCATCTCCAAGACCCGTAACATATATGGGTCCATTATCCGGGGTCAAAATCACGCCGGTGAGAAGGCCCGGCATGCTTCCCCACACCTCTGGGGTCAATAATGGCAGAATGGGCTCATCCGTTTCAACTCGGCGCAAGACTTCAGCTTTGACTTTTGCGCTCACCTCTGGCGTTGGCTGAAAGACGGTTTTCATCTGGCCCGTATCTGGATTAATGACGATCACTTCATTCCCGAAGGGGGACGTAACCCAGAGAAGCCCGCTCTCGTCCATTTCCGCATTATCCGGAGATACAATGTTTGCGAGCACGGTTTTGTCACCTATCGTGCCGCTCTCAAAATTGACCGGAAAGTTCAAAACCCGATTTGCGGCAATTTCGTTGACATAAATTTGCCCCCGCCGCTCGTCGAGGGCAATCCCATTGGCGAAGTCAAGACCCGTAGCAATAGGCTTCGCGACAGGGTTTTCTGTTCCGATTTCATCAGGAGAAATGCGGAAAACGGCCCCGTCGCCCATGCCTTCCACAGCCGCGAACATGCGGGCTTCGGAGGTCTCACCTTCAGGGTTCTCCGTCGATTGTGTAAACCAGACGGCACCCGTCGAATCCCGCACCACAGAGTTAACGCCGTAAGGGTGATCATAGAGGCGGCTCGTGGTTTCTGTGCGAGTATCGACGCGGTAAATCGCGCCAGTGGTGATATCCGCAACAAGAACATGCCGATTATCGGGTTCGAAGGATATTCCGTTCGGGCTGCCCCAATTTGGAGCGGGTTTGGTCTTGAACCCTGCGGCGGTAAAATCACCAAATGGACGTATCTCGCCGGTCTCGGATATGGCCACAAGCCCGTGTTTCCAGTCTCCCACCAAAAGTCTGCCATCCGCAAGCGCAACCCCATCTTCCGCATGCGTCAGCGAGCGATTTGCGGGGAACACAACTCCGTGTTCAAAGGTTTGCAGCTCTTGGAATTTCGACATGTCCTTTGGCACGCCCGCGCAGGCCGACAAACTCATCGTCACCAAGACACAGGAGATTAAACTGCGCATGCGACCTCTTTTCTGTAATTTTTAGCGACATCGTCCAATTGCGAGGGATCACCAGCCAACAATCGGCCTTTTTCGATCCAGTTTGCCAGAGCGGGTTCTAATGCCTCATCACGCGCTGCGGCGTAATCGGCCAAGTCTTGTGGCGTTAAGATATCCACCCATCGGCCATTGGTACCTTTATGGATAAAACGGTTCGCGCCGCCGTCAAAGGCAAAAGCGAGATCGCCCAGCATGGCCTCACTGCCGCGTTTCATGGCGGAAAAACCCGCTGCCTCCACCATTTTTGCCCAAAGCGGCTCTGGCGTCTTAATCCCGCAAAACTTGGCGATACGCCGCATTTCACCATCCCGGTCTGTTTTCAGGTCATTGAAGTGCACCATCAGCACATTTGGTTGGTGTCGCTCTTCCCAAAAGGAGGACTCGAGTTCAAACATTTCTCGGCAAGTAAAATCGTCCAGCAAGCCGTAAGTTTCATCGCGGAGCCATCGGCGAAAGAATTCCCGCGGGTCTTTCGGCGCCCTCGGATAGGGAGCCGCAATGGCCTCGTTCTCCATGCCATGACGGTCCATCAATTCGAGAATCGAGTCGGTATATGCGGTGGCATGGTTATGGAATGACATGCAGGCATCCCGCGGGTCCCGCGCGACATTGATATATAGCACGTCATCATGAAAAGGGAGTGCCGTGAGCGGCGCATGAGATTTCAAAGCGCGTCGGCCTTCTGCGGAGTCGAGCAGCGGGAACATGACTTCGTCCGGCAGATAATGGGCGTCTATCCATGGTTGATTGTTATTAAAGGGTCTGTGCGCCACCGATTGGTGCAAAAACATATCAAGAATGCGCTGCATCCATGTGGTTCCACATTTCGGCGGTGTGACCACGACAATGTCCCCGGCGCGAAACTCGAGTTTTTCCCATGAACGGGTATCAGCGTGCCAGTTGCGAACAATTTTGGTCGGCTTCCTAATCAGCATAACAACCTCCTGATGTGATGAAATTCCATATTAGGCCGTCATGGCCCCGCGAATGGGAGAGACTGCGGCATGTGAATCAAATTTAAGAAGTTCGGTTTCCGGCGTTCCACCGCGTAGTTTTGCCAGCCATTCCTCAGGGTTATACTCCGTCCCCACCGGATTGCTTCCAATCTCTTCCCCGTGAAAGTAAGCCGTGCACTCCTCTTTGGTTGGAAAGCAATCGACTGAAAACTCCATCTGATTTCCATCAGGATCGGCATAGTAAAGCGACGCACTCATCCCGTGATTAACCGCCCAATAAGGTAAAATGCCGTCATCTTTAAAGTTTGAATAGTTTTCTAAAAGGTCACGCAGAGTCTCAAATTCGTAGGCGACATGATCGACGCCCACCATACCGCGGTCATCTTTGTCATTTTCTTCGGGACGGATCACATCCAGATTGGCGAAGGCAAATCGGTGATGTTCGCCGTCATAGGTCAAAAAGGCCAGCGCGGGATTTTGATATTGGATTTTCGCCCCGAACACTTTGGCATACCAGGCGAGCATCTCGTCAAAACGCCGTGTGCGATAAACAATATGAGCTAAAGTTTTTGGACGTATCGGCATGTGGTTCCCCCTTTGTTTAATAAAGTAAAATAGATCCGGGATGAGGTTTGCTAAAGAATTTACGAGTCGCCGTTATTCATCTTTGCCTTCCCACCGCCAGTCTCCCCAACTGTCATAAGGGTCAGATGCCTCGTTGGAGGAAGCACTATCGACATCCCCAGTCTTTCGCCGTTCGGGGCTGTCGCGAGTTTGTGAAATATCCTGCGCCCCACGGCTTACTAAAGGCGTCACACCGGATTTCTTCCCCTCTTCAAAACCCCCTATCTCAGAGCCTAGGTCCTCATGGGGCATCGAAAGACTCACCAAGGCGGCTCTTTGGTCATCCCGTTTCTTTTGGTCAGCACTCGTTTCCTGATGAGTCTCATGAAGAACGTTTAAGGCGTGACATTGGGCGTCATGGGCGTTCACAGGCGCGGCAACAGCGAATAAAATTACTAAACCAGTCAGGATTTTACCGGTGCGACCCGTGGACGTTCTACCATTGGCATTGTAGATATCTGCGTACATTCTTCCATTTCCATGTTGATGTTACGTCTTGAAACTCTGGTGTCGTTGCTCCTTATTTCTGAGGTTTTATTTCGACGCGAATGAGCCGAATGGTTTGCGTTTCGCTCAAATTTTCGGCCGAATGCGGAGCCTCGGGGGCTTTCCACATGGTCATCGGAAAGGTCATTGGTTCCGGCAAAGTTCGCGTGTCCAGTATGATCTCGCCCTCTGCATCGCGGTCAATGAAATCTCCGGCCGATTGGATATATAGAACGCTCGGCCATTGGTGAGAATGAAGGGGTTCAATTGTGGTAGGGGCCATCGTGACCTCCAGAACCCGCACTCTGTCATTTTCCATTAGGATTTTATGATTGTCAGGAGCGGCGATGACAGCATCAAGCTCCTTAGGCCAGTCTGCCGGGTTACCAGTTTTGTAAGCAAGGCCTGCCTCCGGCTTGACCGGATGCGATTGGGCGACCGCCTGAAAAGAAACGCCGCCTATCGCTGTCATACAGAGGAAGAATGTGGAATATCGACAAAATTTTAACATCTTACTGTCCTGAGGTTGGGTTTTCGCTCCAACCATCCAATGATACCCGCCATTTTCCGTCAGGCCCTTTTTGATAAAGAATTACGCCCTTACCGTCTCCGATTATGATGTCTCCGGTCGCCTTCTCTGTGAGAGTCGAACTAAAGGTATACCGCTGGACGGCCCAGTCCTGTGCAAGGTGGAAGTCTTGAGGCGTTTTCTCAAATTCTGCAGAATAGGCCGCAAAGAACGCAGCGCCCCACTCTTTCACCGCTGCGGCCCCAATGATTTCGCCGTCATGCCCGCTATATTGAAAAACCACATCCTCAGTCATTAGGGGCATGACGTTTTCCACGTCATTAGAGTTCACCGCGGCAACGTAATCGCTGAGAAGCTTATCGCCCAGATCAGGGCTTGAAGCGCCAGAGTTCATGACATCTCGCATCGCGGCTGTGTCGCCATATTGCTGAAATCCGGTAATGTGTCCGTCTTCGAGCGTCCATAGATGAACGACTTGCGGCGTCATTGTTTTTCCCGTGGGCTTGTAAGTGGCCTCATAGCGGCCAATCATGGCAACTGTATTTCCGTCAACCAGATAGCTTTCAGGTTTAACCGCAAAAGAACTGAAATCCTGACCGATCACGCTCATCGCATCCGACATGACAGACTCTATTCCCACATAGGGGCTCTCTGTAACGTAGGGATTATTCTCCGCCTCGTTCCACACGATATCCGGGGATAAAGCGGTGGCAAACCCTTCCATATTCCCATCCGCGAAATCCGCATAAATTTGTTTGACGACGTCATCATTACTAACAGAGACATCGTGGGCAGATGCCGTTGAAACGGCGGCGAAGCTAATTAGGCTGGCGGTTAGAAGCAGGGATTTCATGAAAGGCCTTTCGGGTGGAATTTGTTCTAAACTGTCTTGGAACGTCCGCCTTTGAGGATATAAGCGCTCCTCAAAGACGTCCATTTGCGTCCCGTTTATTGAGAAAAATATTAGTATTTCTCTGGCGCAATAATGGTGCACAGAGAGTTCTGCCGTCAAATGCGCTAGCGTCAATAAAGCGTCAATAAAGCGTCAAAACGACACGCGATTAGCTATGAAAGGAGGAGTCGAAAGGACTCAGTCGATGCTGGCTGGCCGCGGAAGCAGGTCCGGCCAGCCATATTTTTCCCACGCTTTGACCATCCCGATATTTTTCGAGAACGTCATGAAATTCGGATGAGTCCAGATTTGGCGCACAGGCTCCCGCTCAGACCATATCTGCATAAAGCCAAAAAAGTTCGCAGGTGTAATTCTCTCACCCAATGTTTTAAATACCATCTCGGTATAGCCCATCCAGATCGCCGGAAGGACGATGGTTGGGTCATATTTATCGTGCAAGGTGGCGTGTAGCATATTTAGCATATTGCAATATATGTCCCGGTCCTGCGCTTTGCCGCTGCACACGCCTTTGGCGGCCATCAGCCAATATGCGTCCATCGCGTCCGGCGACATAGGCGTAGAGCCCGCTGGAGGGAAAATGACCGTGTTCATGAGTTGGCGTGTTGATCGGTATTGTTGAACGGCCCGTTCGGTATCACCACTGGCAGCCGTGGCAACAGCCAGCCACATCGCCGGAAATCCGAGTTCCCGCATCCGCTCTCCGGCCGCTATGGAGCCGTCTATATCCCCCACATTGAGACGGGCTGTTGTCAACATGGCGTAATTACGGGCGTTAATCGGATCTTGGTCAATGGCCGCTTCGATATAAGGCAAAGCTTGCCGCGTTCGTCCGCAATAAAGCAGGAATGACCCAAGACGTATGACGACATCCGGGTTTGTGGGCTCTAGGCGAACCGCCTCAAACGCTAAATCCAACGCTCCAACAATATCGTTTTTGGTCCACTTTAATATTCCGAGCATGGCGCGGGCATGCCCTTGATCTGGGGTCAGAAAAATAGCCCGCCGTGCATGTTCCGCCATTTTTTCACATTCGGTTAAACGATCAAGGCAGGGGGTATAAACGCTTTTATAAACATGTGCTTCCGCCAGTGCTGTCCAGCATTCCGCAAAGTCAGGATCAATATCCAGCGATTTTTCAAGCAGAGAAATCGCCGTATCGAGTACGCCGTCACCAAAGGCTCGAGTTGTCAGTGAGCGGCCTTGCAAATAAAGATCATAGGCGTTCTTGTTAGAGGTCAAAACTCTCCCTCCTGGAGCATCAAGTGTCCGCTTCAGAACTTTACTGAGTTCACATGTGACGTCCTGCGCAACGGCATCCTGTAACGCAAATATGTCATCCGCCAAGCCGTCATAACGTTGAGACCAAACTTCGAAGCCGCTATCGCCTTTTATCAATCTGACGCTTACCCGCATGTCATTTTCTTGTAGTTGAATTGACCCTTCAACCAAATGATCCACCCCGAGAGCCTGCGCGATGTCTGGCAGGGACATTTTTGCATCTTTGAAGTGGAATGAGGAAGTTCGGCCCGCCACCCGCAGCTCGGGAGCCCGCCCAAGGGTTGTGATTAGTTCATCGACTATGCCATCTGCTAAATAGTCTCTGTGTGAATTTTCTCCGACAAACTGAAAAGGCAAAACGGCGAGACGGGCCAGGCTTTCATCTCGGCCCAATGAAGACTTATGAGCAGTCGCGGGACTTCGAAAATTCCACGCCGCAAGTAGCTCGGCATAGGTTTTCTCATCTCCGCTTTGGTCAAGATTTTTGAGTGCTACATGAACTGCCTGATGCAAGCGTCTGTGTATGGCTTCCCGCTGGGTGTTCAGCCACAACTCGAATTCAGGCCCAAATATAAATTGGTCAAGAATGGGCTTACTACCAATATTATTTAATTCTGACGCGGCGTCGCCGTACCTGCTCTCTTTAAGGGCAGTTTCTAAGACGGAGAGATCGGTTGTGACATGAGCAGGGTTTAAACTCACGCGGCTCCGGTTGACCTCCAAGATCATGCCATTAATTGGTGCAAGAAATTTACCGAGATCTGATAGGCACTGACGAAGACTTGCTCGAGCTTGCGCCTCGAATCTGTCCGGCCATAATATCTTGCTAAGGTATCGCCGCGAAAAAGACTGTTCCGGTACAAGGCATAACATTGCCAATATCGCGCGCGCGCGCCGGTTTGAAATAAGGGTGACCGAACCGTCCGGGCATTTCAATTCAAAAATGCCAAAGAGGGATACATGCAGATTCGGGCCCGTACCACCTGCCTTATCAATATGCCCCACAACCTGCATTTTCACCCCTGTTTTATATACAGGTTTATACGATACGGTAATGAATACAAAGACTAAACAAGCAAGCGGATATGTCGAGACCCGCTTTCTGCTTTATTTGAGGGGGGGTGAACTCGATAATTATATCCGTTAGCCAGGCGCTCAATATTTGCTTGAGACAAACCCCTTAACTAGCATCCGCTTTGCTCTCTGATCTCCTTCAGTGAAAATCGCGGCTTGGAAATAGTTTATTGGCTTGTTGGCGTGGATGACGTGCCCCTCCGCCACTATTGTAATATCCACTAATGTTCCTCCGTTCTCCTTTGGAACGGGCCAGCGGATTTGTTGGCTTTCTCTCTCCCGCGCGCACGCTTTCTTTGGCCGGAACGGGTCTGCGGGCTTCATCGGCATTGTCATGGGTCGGATTAATATTACCTCCGGCGCTGTTTGCGTCCCCTAATGTGTCGAGAAGGTAGGAGAGGTCTGTGATCTGATTGGCAACCACATGACAAACAATTCCCTCCCGTTGCAATTTCCCCCGTATTTTGAGCAGTCGCCCTGCCATGACCGCTTTGCGGCACTGCTCAAACATATTGGGCCAGACCACAATGTTCGAAACACCTGTGCCGTCTTCCAATGTTAGAAAGATTACCCCGCTGGCTGTACCGGGCCGTTGGCGGGTAATTACCAAGCCACAAACCTCCACTCGCTTTCCATCTTCTGTGTTTCGCAAGTTGTTGGATGGGAGGGTTGAACCAATATCCTCTTTCAGCAAATTAACTGGATGTTCCCTCAAGGTCAGGCGTGTTCCAATGTAGTCTTCAAAGACTTGTTCGCGCAACTCCATCGTGGGTAAGTTAGCTTGTAAATCCGGCAACCCTTCCCCTAAGCTCTCGAATAAAGGCAAAGGCTTCTCGCCGCCTAATCCGTTTACTGACCAGAGGGCGTCCCGCCGGTTTATGCTATATTCTGCAAAAGCGTCTGCTTGGGCAAGCCGCGAAAGCGCCGTTCGGTCCAGCCCGGCTTTTCTCCACACAGCCTCAATAGACCGGTACCCATTTCCCCGCGCGGCAGAAAGCCAATGGCCGTCCTCTTCGCGAAATCCTTTTATTTGCCGAAAGCCCAAGCGCACAGCAAGCTGGCCATTACCGGCAGGTTCCAGAATATTATCCCAATAGCTGTGCTCGACACAAATGGGCCGCACAGGCACGCCGTGCTCTTGCGCGTCTCGAACAATCTGAGCAGGGGCATAAAACCCCATAGGTTGGGAGTTAAGCAGGGCGCAACAAAACACCTCTGGATGATGACACTTTAGCCAGCTGGAGACATACACCAAAAGGGCAAAACTGGCGGCATGGCTTTCAGGAAATCCATATCCTGAGAATCCTTCCAGTTGACGAAACACCGCACAGGCAAAGTCCTCGTCATAGCCGTTTTCAATGCACCCAATTATAAATCGGTCCTTGAACTTCTGGATCGTGCCGGGGCCCCTTGCTGTGCCAAGCGCGCGCCGTAACTGGTCAGCCTCAGAGGGGGTAAACCCCGCCGCGACAGACGCAATTTGCATAGCTTGTTCCTGAAATAGCGGAATCCCCAAAGTCTTTCCCAAGACAGGTTCTAAAGCGGCGGAAGGATAGATAACTTCCTCCTCTCCGCGCCGGCGTTTTATATAAGGATGCACCATATCCCCTTGAATGGGACCAGGCCGGATAACCGCCACTTCAATAACGAGGTCATAAAATGTGCGAGGGCGCATTCTTGGCAAAAAGTTCATTTGCGCGCGGGACTCCACCTGGAACACGCCCAATGAGTCTGCGACACACAGCATATCATAAACCTTGGGGTCTTCTTGCGGAATAGTCGCAAGCGCGTAATGCTCCCCCTTCCAATCTCCGAGCAAATGCAAGGCTTTTCGGATGCAAGTCAGCATGCCCAAGGCCAAGACATCTATTTTCAGCATGCCAATTTTATCAATGTCGTCCTTGTCCCATTCAATAATTGTGCGGTCTTCCATCGCAGCGTTTTCAACAGGGCACATTTCGTCAAGCCGTCCTGCTGTGATAACAAAGCCTCCGACATGCTGGGACAAGTGGCGCGGAAAACCAATAATCTCATGCGTAAGCTCTATCGTCTGCCGCAGACGTGGGTCGGCAGAATCGAGGCCTGCCGCTTTGACGCGGTCATCCCCAACGCCCCGGCTGTTTGTGCCCCAAACTTGAGAAGAAAGCGCCGCGACTGCGTCTTCTGACAGCCCCATTGCCTTTCCTACCTCGCGAATGGCGGCGCGGCTGCGGAAATGAATAACGGTCGAACAAATACCCGCCCGGTGGCGACCATATTTTTGATAGATATGTTGAATAACTTCTTCGCGTCGCTCATGCTCGAAATCGACATCTATATCCGGTGGTTCCCCGCGCACTTCAGAAATGAAACGTTCAAAGACCATTGAGATCGTTTCCGGCGAAGCTTCGGTAATTCCCAACGCATAACACACTACAGAATTGGCCGCGCTCCCTCGCCCCTGACAGAGAATGCTCTTGGACCGTGCAAAAGCAACAATGTCATAAACTGTCAGAAAGTAGCGAGCATAGTTTAATTCCGCTATGAGCTTAAGTTCCTTTTCGACCATTGCCCGTATGCGCAGAGCCACGCCGTCGGGGTATCTCCAGACAAGCCCTTCCTCGGTTAAGCGGCGCAAACGTGTGTCTGCGTCTTCTCCATCAGTCACTTCATCCGGATATTCATATTTCAGTTCATCTAGTGAAAACCCACACCGCGAGACGATCACTTGGGTGTTAGCGAGAGCTTCCGGATAGTCCCGAAATAATCGCCGCATTTCAAATTCTGACTTTAAACGGGCTTCCGCATTGGGTTGCGCGAGCCGTCCAAGCTGGTCAATTTTGACTTTCTCGCGAATACAGGACAACATATCAGCCAACCGCCTACGCCGCCCTGTATGCATGATAACATTTCCCATAACGACCAAAGGCATATTCAGATCTCTGGCAAGGTCCGCCCGGGCCGCAAACCGGGTTTGATCATCTCCATCGTAAAAGGGAGTTATGCCTAAAAAAACGTCCTCCCCAAAGGCCGCTTTCATGACCTCTGCATGCTCGGTTTTTCGAATTAAAACGAAAAGGTTTTCTCCGCCCCATTCTAACACATCGGAAATGTCCAGATTACATTCCCCTTTCGCGGCGCGCCGTTTTCCCAACGTTAGCAAGCGACACAAATTTCCATAGCCTTTGCGGGTTTTGGAATAGGCGACAATTTCCGCTCCGTCGCGCAATATCAGACGCACCGCGACGACATAGGTCAGACCCACTTCTTGCGCAGCCGCATGTCCGCGTACAATTCCCGCAAAGGTATTTGTATCTGCAATTGCAATAGCGGACAGACCAAGCTCGCTCGCACGAATAATTAATTCCTCCGCATGTGAGGCGCCCTTCAGAAATGTGAAATTAGAGATACAATTCAGCTCGGCATAACTCATGGGAACCGACCTACAAAATACCAGACCGGTTCGTCTGAACCCGGATAGGTCAATAACCAGAAACGGGGACCGCTCTCTGTTTGAACCTGCCAGTAATCCCGCACAGCTCCCCCGCCCTCCTGCCACCATTCACTCGAAAGTCGTTCGGGACCTTTGGCTTTATAGGTTGAGTAGACAGACTTCCGCCACTGAAACCGCTTTGGCGGACGGCCTGGCTCTAAAATCACTAGCCTTTCAGGTTGGTTGAAAAGTCTTATTGGGCGCTCTCTTGGGACAGGGTGCCAAATAACAGCTTCCCGGCGGTCAATCGCCTCCACTTGAACAAACTCACGTTCCGGCAAATGACTTTGAACGGGCATAAACTGGCGGACCCGATCAAATCCCAACCGGTTACCCAAAGTCGAAACAACTCGGGAAGTATCATCTTCGGCTTGCTTGTGTTGATCGAGACTGATTTGAAAAGGCTGAATGGGTTCAATATGCGCGGCTTTGAGCCGGAACCAATCCGCTCCAAACTCTATTTTTAGTTCATCTAAAGGACGTTCAAATTGCTGTATAATGGCAGCTTTTTCATAGCTTGGCCGCGCAAAACCGATTTGCAGGGTATGGTCTCCTGTATCGACACAGCGCACGGTCAGATAATAACGCCGCGCGCCTTTTGCATCCACCTCAAGTCGCTTGCAAACTGAAGCCGTCAGACGTTCTAAAACGTTCAGTAAATCATCTTTGAAGCCGATAGGGTCCGGGAGGGTCATACGCGCGGCATAAAGAGTATCGGCAGATTTCGGCGAAACAGGGTCGGGAGCATATCCGAAAGTGGCTGATAGCGATTTTGTCAGGCTCAAACCAAACCGTCTGGATAGCTCTGCAGATTTTATATCCGAAAGCTGGCCAATTGTTTTTAGACCTGTTCGGCGTAGGCTCGAACTTAGTTTTGGATCTAGACGGAGCCCTTCCAAAGGGACGTGGGAGAGAGCTTCTTTGGTTTGCCCGGCTCTTGCTATCTGAATATCTGTTGAGCAGTACCGCGCTAAGGCCCACGCAGCAGTTTTGGTGTCCGCGATCCCGATATTTGACGTTATCTGCATATCACTGAGCCGGGTTTGGGCAAATTCTCCCATTTCCTTTTCCCCGCCAAACAAATGAGCGCATCCTGTAATATCTAAAAACAAGCCGTCCGGCGGGTCAGGTGAGACCCAAGGGGAGAGCGCGTCGGCCCATCGCCAAAGCGCCCGCAACAAAGCGTCTTCGCGCGTTCTATCAGATGGTTCCGTTAATAAGGTTGGGCAAATCGCCCGGGCATCGGGTAAAGACAACCCAGGGGTTAGGCCCGCCTGTTTTCCCGTCTCATTTAAATGGGTAATTCGCCATGCATTCTTTATTTCTGATATGATCGCAAATGGCGCATCCAGACGTGGATCCTGTTTGCGAATTCGCAGGTCAAGCGGCAGTTGCGGCAGCCAGATGTATAACACCCGTCTCATATGCCCCTCCCCTTTTTAAGGGATTACTCCACTGCACACGCCACGTCCCGAGTTCGCCTTTTCTGTTTTTAGTGAGAGACCAGTCCCATATATTTCGTCCTGTTTTAGAGGGTTCACAGTGCCAGCGTGTTTCACAAGCAGAAGTCTGCACACGCCCGCTCACTAAAATTAAACCTATCCCGCCGCCTTCTTCTGAAGCGATTTGCAACCGACGCGATTCCCGCAAATTCGGTCCGCTTGAAAGCTCAATAATGACGCATTGCGCACAAGAGGCCCCTAGACTCTGCTCTGCTGCCCAGAGAACTTCACGGCGACTAATGCATTCGATTAAAATCATTCGTGCAGGGTCAATAAAACCCTGTAAGCCACTTGGTGAGAGCGAGTTGATTTCTCGGGGTCGACCAATCCATATAATTGGACCGCGCAGGCGAGATGCCGCTAAAACAGCAAACATATCGGCACTCCCCCCGGTCACCTCATGAACGCGCCCTTTTGCCAAAGAAATAGGCTCTGCTAAACAAAGCTTATCCTGCGCCCGCAGTCGCATAGAAGCAAAAGTGCCTACATCCCGGCGGTTTATGAGGTCTGTGACTGACATTATGTTCTTACTTTGTTCTAGATAAGGACAGAGAGTCAAGAGCGAAGGAATTTAATCCTAAATTTACATGTGGACTAGCTATTAATTTTCCGACTGCGATACGCATAGTCAGAAATTTATGGGGATCTCCCTATTCTTCAGATCTTCACCCGAAGCTCGCAATTTACATAGCCCTCAAAGCTCAGCTAATGCGGCTAAATCCAACTGGCAGATCTCGGTTTTACGGCGCTGAACAGCTTTGCGAATTCATGCGGCTTTTTTGAGTTCTAAAGTGTCCCTTAATTCTCCTTGGACAGGCATGTCGTCAGAAACCGTAAAACTTATCTCTATGTAAAAAATCAATGCAGAGCCAACACACATCCCGCGTTTCGCCTTTAAGCCATTCCTAGGAGACAAATATCACCCCTAACTTGGCCTGAACTGTTGTGAAATTCCAAATAGTGCCGGAGAGGACTGTTACATATTTTATTTCACTATTTATAACAATAGCTACAGAACCTGAATTACCCTCGGCCTACCAATAAGGCATTGGACTATATATAGTAGCCGTTCGCTCGTCACATGTTCATTTTTACGAACCTCCGAACTCTACAACACGACGTATCACTGATTTGTCGCTATACTGCTATTAGATCGCATATCATTTGCGCCGAGCTGACCCTTTATGCCGAGTATAAGTAGGCGGCACTGCGCCAGAACTGAATAATGTCGCAACCTTCATAATTTCTATAAATGGGAGGGATCAACACCCTAAACAAAGGCGCATCTGAAACACAATTTTTCCAAAGCAATAAAATTTTCGCAAAATACGCACTTGAAACACTACACATTGCGCTTAGTATAATTTTACAATCGGAATTTTTTTGCCTAAGAACTAATAATTTGAATATAGTATAAATGTTCTCTGTGATTTGAAATGACCTCAGGCCATTTCGGAAAACTGGCAAATCCCGGAATTGATCATTTATCTCGAATGATGAATTCATTCTATATAATTATAAGGGGAATAGGATGGTAGCTAGTTTGTCAACTAAGGACCCTAAAATGTGGTCCTCACGCATGACCTTTATATTGGCCACAATCGGTTTTTCGGTCGGCTTGGGAAATATCTGGCGCTTCCCTTATCTCGCAGGAGAAAATGGCGGAGGAGCCTTTGTAATTATCTACATCGCTTGCGTATTTCTGATCGGCATCCCAATTGTTGCTGCGGAATTAGCGATTGGTCGTCGTGGCGGAAAGACGCCGGCTGCCACGTTAAGAAAAATTGCAACATCACAAAACAAATCCAAAGCTTGGTCCTGGGTGGGATGGCTAGCCATAGTCACCGCCTTTCTTATTAATAGCTATTATTGCGTGATAGGAGGGTGGACCCTCAATTATGTCTTTCTAGGAGCCAATGGAGGGCTAAGCGGAATAAACAGTACGGAATCCAATGCGATTTTCGAGGGAATGTTGGCGAACCCTTGGAATCTTCTCTTCTGGCAGGCGCTATTTTTAGTAATGGTTGTTTTAGTCGTCTCGAGAGGCATTCAGGGCGGCATAGAAAAAGCAGTGACCATATTAATGCCTCTTCTTTTTATCCTGTTATTTGGGTTGGCAATTTACGGATTGGTCGCCGGAGACGCTAAGCAGGGATTATCTTTTTTGTTTAATCCCGATTTTTCGAAGGTATCGGGTAAAACCTTCCTCGATGCTATCGGCCAAGCTTTCTTCTCTGTCGGCGTGGGTTTGGCGGCGATGATGACGTATGGCTCATTTCTTTCTAAGGATATTGAAATCCCGAAGACCTCTGCTGTAGTCTGCTTAGCCGACACGTCGGTAGCGCTGATCGCTGGGCTCGCTGTTTTCCCGTTTGTTTTCGCTTTTGGAATGGCGCCTTCAAGTGGGCCAGGTCTGGTTTTTGTGACTCTGCCAACCGCCCTAGCGAGTCTAGGAGGAGGCGGCGTAGCTGCGATCGGCTTCTTTATCCTTCTGGCAGTAGCCGCCCTCACCTCAGCAATTGCCTTGTTTGAAGTCATCGTTTCATGGGGAGAGGAGCAAGGCTGGAAACGTTCAAATGTTTCAATAATGGCTGGTATAGCGTGCTGGACTGTGGGTTTAATTTCAGTGGTCTCATTCAATGTTGCCTCTGAATTTCATCCGCTTTCTATTGTCCCCGGATACGAATCAGCAACGATGTTCGACGCTATAGACAAACTTACCTCAAACGTAAGCCTGCCGTTGGGAGGGTTACTTGTTTCCATTTTTGCGGGATGGGTTATGTCGACTGACAGTATCGCAGAAGAGTTATCATTGGATGCGAGCGGATCCCTCTTCAAGACTTGGCGGGCGCTGGTTAGATTTCCGATACCCCTTGTCATCGCTTTACTTATCCTATTCGGGGTGACCGGATGAAGCAGCTTGAATTCTTCTCCATAACTTCTTTCGACCAGCTCGTGCAGGGCAATAGGTTGCAACCCACATGAAATTTTAATGGGGGTGCCTAAACCCAACCAATGACCAAATACAAAAATGCCCGGACCTTTCGGCCGGGCATTTAAACTTTCACTCAAAGGCAATTGAGATCGTCCTTTAAGACTTACCCAATGACGGTATTGTATAACCTCTGTAAATTTTGCCCCATGATTTTCTCAACCTGGTCGTCACTATATTTCCTGTCTTTTAAGCCGTCCCAGATGACCTCCATTCTTCGAGGTCCATTCAATTCGTCAATAAATAAGGGCCACTCTTTCAGATCGAAGTTTTCCCCCTCCTCTCTGGCGAGTTCGGCCAAGTACTCGTCAGTCATTGTGATGACCCGATGATCCCGATCACTGCCAATTGAAACATGTTCAATGCCCGCTACCTTCACAGCGTGATCAATATGATCAAAATATTCAGGTAAGGCGACGTCTGGGCGGGAGTGTGTAATGAACGGACGTATCTGACAGATTCCAACGACCCCCCCCTTTTCTGCCATCGCCTTAAGCCCCTTGTCACTAGTATTGCGAATATTGTCGAAAACAGCTTGGCAAGCGGTATGAGATATAACTATCGGCTGATTTGAGGCCTCAATAGCATCCAACATTGTCGTTTCTTTGGAATGCGACAAGTCGATCAACATTCCAATTTCGTTCATTTTCTCGACAACTGTCGCACCGAAAACTGTTAAGCCTGAACCGCTTGATTCCTTACATCCGGCACCCACCCAATTCTGATAATTATATGTCAGCTGAGAACTCGTCACACCTGCATCATAAAACTCATCGAGACGAGAAAGGTCGCGGCCAAATTGCGTACTATTTTGGAAAAGGTAATACACCGCAATTTTATTCTCATTCATCGCACGTTGCAGATCGGAAGACTTCGTCGCCTTCAGCAGAAGGTCCGGATGCTTTTCTATAAAGCGATCATGTTCCAGAACGGCGGTTTTACCCTCTTCATAGGCTTGCAATTCTTGAACCTTGGGGTCCGTCAGAGTGACAGTGATGGCATTTATTCCGCTCGCTCTCATCTCCTTGATAAGGCTTGAAGGATAGGTGGTCCGTAACTCACCCATAGCATCAAAAATTAGCGACTGTTCGGGGCGCGCTGATGAAAAAGCATTTCGTGAAGCGGCGCTCATTGCAAAGGCCGAAGCGGCGGCGATAAAAGATCTGCGGTCTACCATAATTTCCCTCTTATTTTCTTATAGGAAACTTATAGCCTAATGGAAATTTACCTTCAAGACAAATCTTTGATGCCTTACGTTTCTCTTTAACCGGTGTTTATCCAAAGGACACGAGCACTCTCGGTACTTGTCGTGATGCAAGCGTGGCGCATTTCGCTATCAATATAAATGCCGTCGCCGGTCTCCAGATCTACCGCTTCATAGTGTTCAGTGTAAAACCTGACAGAGCCTGAGAGAACATACATAAACTCTTCCCCCTCATGCCCGCCCCATTCTGTAAACTCCTCGATCGACCTCGCATTGATGATGGATACGAAAGGAAGAATTTTCTTTTGTACAAGATCGGTTGCCAGCATTTCATGACTGTAAACGTCAGCGTCGTAAAATCGGCCCTCTCCTTTTTTTATTACGCTTCGGCGGGTTTGGGGAGCCGGGGGTTTCCCCCGTGCAAACAAAGCCGTAATATCAATTCCAAAACCGTGCGCTAGCTTTTGTACAACGTCAAAAGTTGGCGACATACGTTCATTTTCAATTTTTGATAAAGTGGACGCCGCCAATCCAGATGCCTCGGCCGCTTTTTCCAAGGTCCACCCTTTCGACTGTCTCAAATCCTTGAGTTTTTTCCCAAGCTTTACGTTGTGCTGGGGGAGGTTTTTACTTCCTCCTGAGCTTTCAGCCGCCTGAAGTAATCCAAAAGAGCCTTTGTGCATGTTCGTCATAACATCAATCCCGGTTAGAGCCGTATTTTGACTCCATTTATTCCGATAAGAAAAATACCAGTCATGGTATTTCACTCGAGTCCATAGATTAAATGGCGGAATGGTTGAATAAGCGCAAGGTTTTTAACGTGTTTTTCATTCATATTATCGTGAGACATCACGAATGGTGCAGGTTCTGATTTTTCCGAGATAGATTGATATTGAAGTTATGCTAATTTTTTGCCTATAAGAAACTACCGAGATAGACCCTTTATTCAGTTCATTCCTTGGTGTCTTCCCTTAACTTTGGAGCAATTATGAAACGAAATCTAATTATCTTAAGCCTGTCGCTAAGTGCAGCCTTTTCTCCCTGGGTCATGAGCCAAACAGCTCCTATCCCTGAACCTCTTACTGCGACCACGGAGATGAATGGCTGGGGTGAAACCCTGACGGGGAGAAAGCTTCAAGCGCCAGACTTTTCAGAGACAGTGCGAACAAAATTAGAATTAGACCTACTCGAAGCTCAAGCGGTTTTCGATGTGTCGCCAGATAGGGAATCATCATTCATCTGGCTTGGGCGTCGTCTAGGTTATCTTGGTCGATATAAAGAGGCTGTAGAGGTCTTCTCCCTAGGCTTGGAGAAGTTCCCAAAAAGTTACAAGCTCTACCGATTTAGAGCGCGCCACAGAGCGCGCAGTAGAGATTTTTCTGGAGCGATTGCTGACTATGAAGTGGGGCTAAAGAACATGGCAGGTATATCAGACTCATTTGAACCAGACGGTATACCAAACTCAATTGGCCTCACGATTTCAACCTATAGGAACAACCTGCATTATTATTTAGGACAGACCAGCTTCGCTACAGGCGACTATCAACGCATGTATGACGAGTTGGAGAAGTCTACCCAGTCTCCGATTGCATTACCATTTGATGACCACCAAATCGCGGTGGTTTTTTGGCAGTACATAGCGCTCATGAAGTTAGGAAAGAAAGACGAAGCAGTAAGGGTTCTGGCCTCCCTGACCCAAGCGCCGAAATTGGTAGAAAACCATAGCTATTATAAAGCTGCGCAAGTGCTCAAAGGAAAAACTTCCGAGGTGGAAATCCTGAAAAATGGCGACAGCCTAGCCAAATTTGCATTAGGGATGACCAAGGTATTTTCCGGCAACGAAGCACGCGGACGAGCGATCCTTAGCACAGTTGTCGAGGAAAACGCTCTGGGTTACTGGCCTGCCGAAGTAGAACTTACGCGTTAGAGACGGATCGACAGCAAACTTTCGAAGAGTGCCTTTTGGTTATAAAAAAGCCGCCCCAGTGGGGCGGCCAAGTTTCAAAGGGATTTTACTTTTTTATTTTCTTGCGCCCGCTTTCACTAAGTCTGATTCGGCCGCTATATAACCGAAAGCCGCCCAGCTCGGACCATCAACCAGCTCATTCATGAGTGCATAAGCTTTTTCATTTTCACCATTGTAAAGATGCCAGTTTGCAATTCCGTAGACGATGCCAGCTGTTCCCACACCGCTACGATCATCAGGCAAAGCTTCATCATAGGAAAGTTCGCCTTTATAAAATAATGTTGCGCGGTGATAATACGTGTTCTCGATAATGTTCATATCCTCGGAGATTTTAGTCAAAACGGCTTCAGCTTCTGCATTGCGTTCCATCCTCCGCAAAATCATATATAGCCAATGACCGGAAGCGACGACGCCGTCATCATTCTCGGCCAATTCAAAATCCTCCGCATAAATTCGGCGGGCATTTTCAAGATCATGCTTCAGATAGTAGGCGAGACCTAAATGGTAGCGAACATTGCCGTACAGAGACGTCAGTGGAATATTTTGCGGATTTGGCAAACCATCAGGCTCAATCTCGTCAGGTTTGTTTTGCATCACGACAGACGCTTTTTCTAAATCTGCAATGGCCTTATCAAATTGGCGGGTTGAGATATATCTATGACCTCTATGCCGCAGCATTCTCGCATCTTCCGGGTGCTTCTCAACACCCATCGAAAAAATATCAATCGCAGCTTGATAATCACCGGCATAAGCTGTCCGGCGACCATACCAAATAAGCTTGTCCGCATCCTCAGGATTCTGTTCATAAGCTTGCTTTGCATCTTGAAGCTTTTCCAATGTCGCTTCCGATGGTTCAGCAGAGTAAAGCGGTTCGCCAAATAGAGACATGGCTTGCGGCGAAGAAACTTCGGCGCTGTCCTCTACTCTGTCAGATTTCGGTTCAGCGGAGTAGGTTTCACATCCGGCGATTAACGCGAATGGCGCCAATGATAGTAATAAAAGTTTCTTCATTTTATTTTCCCTTATGATTGTTGAGATGTGTTACCAAATTCAATTCCTTGTGAAAGAGGAAGATCGTTTGAATAGTTAATTGTATTCGTCGCTCGGCGCATGAAATTTTTCCAAGTATCCGACCCCGCGGCCCGGCCGCCGCCAGTCATTTTTTCTCCGCCGAAAGCTCCACCGATTTCAGCGCCGCTCGTTCCAATATTCACGTTAGCAATGCCGCAGTCGCTGCCTGCAGCCGAAAGGAAGCGTTCTGACTCCCGATTATTTGTGGTAAATATAGCGGAAGAAAGTCCCTGCGTAACGTCATTCTGAAGCGCAATTGCCTCCTCGAATGTGTCATAGGCCAATACGTAGAGTATCGGAGCAAAAGTTTCGTCTTTCACTATTTGGGTCTGTTTTGGCATAGTGACGATTGCCGGTTTCACATAATATGCATCTGGATATTTTTCTTCCAGGACACGATGCCCGCCCCAAACTGTGCCGCCATCCTTTTCAGCCAATTTCAGAGCCGCAGTCATCTGTCTGTAAGATGCTTCATCAATAAGAGGCCCGATATGGCTTCCTTTTTGATTTGGAGCGCCGATAGCAAGCTGGTCGAAACTATCCTGAAGTTTGGCAGTAAAGTCTTCTGCAATCGAGCGATGGATTATAAGCCGACGTAAGCTTGTGCACCGCTGGCCAGAGGTGCCAACAGCGGAGAATGTAACCCCGCGAATGGCCAAATCCATGTCGGCATCCGGGGTTACAATGGCCGCATTGTTTCCCCCGAGTTCCAAGATACAACGTCCAAGGCGGGCACCGACATTCGTACTCACATCTTTACCCATAGTGATGCTGCCTGTGGCACTCACAATTCCAACACGGGGATCCTGAGCCATTTGCTTTCCGATTTCTCTCCCGCCAATGACAACTTGAGAGAGGTTTTCCGGGGCAGCATCATAGTCCGAAATAGCTTTCTCCATCAGTCCGTTGAGAGCTAATGCCGTCAGAGGTGCTTTCTCTGAAGGTTTCCAAATCGCGCTATTGCCGCAGACTATAGCGACCGTGGCACCCCATGACCAAACAGCGGCAGGGAAGTTAAACGCCGTTATCTGTCCGAAGACTCCCAGCGGGTGCCAAGTCTCCATCATGCGGTGGTTTGGACGTTCGCAGGCAATTGTTAAACCATAGAGTTGCCGAGATAGCCCAACGCCAAAATCGCAAATATCAATGACTTCCTGAATTTCCCCGACCGCTTCTTCGGAGGTTTTTCCGCAATCCAGAGTTAGAATATCAGCAAGTGTTTTCTTATGCTCACGAACCAAGACGCAAAACCGTCGGATAAGCTCTCCTCGTAGCGGCGGGGGAACGTTCCGCCACTCTTGAAACGCCTTTTCTGCCAACTCGACCCGTTCATTGAACTCTTCTGTGTCGGTTTCCTTTAGCTGGCACAAATATTGCCCTTCAATAGGCGAGGATTTGACAATTCCCTCTCCCGTATGACGCGTTAAGTCGACATTTATTTGCCGGAAGGCATCGCTGATCGATTGTTCGACCGTATGGCCAACTGTTTCATCAATAAGGTCGATATTTTTTGCCGAAGAAGAAGTCATTAAAAATCCTAGAAGAAAGTTGAAAGAACCCCCCCAAAAAAAAGGGGACTTTCTTATTACTGTTTCTATCCATGACGAAAGCTTCGTCTCGGCAACGGATAGGGAATTGGGAGAACCGCTCTTTTTGTAAAACCCAAATAATCAATTTCGTTGTGGTTGAAACAGAACTACAAATTAGCGGACGGCATTCTGGGGTGAACGCATCATTAAAATGGCAGGCCCGGCTCCACTTGTTGAAGTCAAATATTTTCCGGTTAAGCTAGTGAGGAACTCGTTTTGCGTCAGCCCCGAATGAACAACGTAAACGGGGCTGACGTTTTTAAAAAGTCTACGCCAGGTTCTAGAAGTTATATCCTAGCTTGGCGTAATAGTATCCACCACTTATCCCAAAAACAGAATGGTTATCGTAAGGCGTTCCACGGTCTACAAATGCTTGGCGACGAGGCGGCGGATACAAATTGGCGATGTTTCGCGCGCCAATTGATAGCCCGATCTGATCAATACCTCGATATGTAATTTCCGCATCAAATAGAACTTCGGCATCCCGAACTTTGATGAAGTCACGATCGACACGGGTCCACTCTCCGAAATAGGTAGCACGCCCCATGATGTCGAAATCACCAATACGATGAGTTGCGGTGAAATTACCTCTCCAAGCCGGTATGCCTTCTTCAAACTCCTGAACCTTTTCAGGGGTAAAGACACCCGCTGGGTCACTTCGAAGAATCTGCTCGTTATAGCTGACTGCCAGACTGAAATCGGTCGAGGAATTATTACCCCAATCTTTTGCATAGGTGCCGACAAAGTCTGCTCCTCGTACACGTGTGTCTAACTTATTTTGGAAGAACCGCACGGTTTGTACGTTTTGACCATTCGTATATCCAATCGCGGCAAGTTGCGCGCGTTGTTCAGGGGTTGTAAACGTTTGGTCGGATAGCAACAGTCGATTATCCACATCGATTTGGTAAAAATCCAACGTCGCTGTCAAATTATCCAATGTGAAGACCACGCCCGCAGAAAGGTTATTGGAAGTTTCCGGAGTGAGGGCATCTGATCCAAAAACCTGCGCAGCCTCTGAACCCGGTACAAGGACCGCGTCCAGGATAAAGTCACCATTCGCAGCCAATTGCGAAGTTTGTGACGTACCGAACAATTGCCCAGCGGCTGGCGCGCGGAAACCGCTACTTACAGCACCGCGAACAGCGAATACATCTGTGAAATCGAACCTTGAGGCTACTTTATAGCTTAGGTTATCCCCGAAGGCTTCATAATCTTCGTAGCGGAGCGCACCCGAAATAGTCCACTGATCAGTTACGTCAGCTTCGGTTTCGATATACCCAGCGTAGTTGCTGGCGGAGAAAGCTCCGGCGACATCAGGACTATAACCTTGGAAACCATTTGCTCCAACTGGAAGGTCAATCAGCGGGCCTGCAGCATATGAAGCGCGGTCGCCGGCTTCGATGGTGTATTGCTCATCGCGGTAGGTAATGCCACCAAATATCAATACGTCACTAGCGAATGCCTCTACCGGAATGGATTTAAAGGCCTCGAAATTTAGCTCATACTCCCGCTGTGCGAGGGATCCAGGCTTAAAACTAGTCGGTGAGTCTACACCCAGAGAAGCGTTGATAGTATTCCACAAACTATACTCGATTTTGTTATTTCCCCACCGGAACGATGCATCCCAACCGAATAAGTCATTCTCCTCCTGCCTTACACCGATTACGGAACTAAAATCAGTCTGGTCGCCGCCGAATTGGGGAATATATCCGCCGGGATATTGTGCGGTCAGGTCGAAGACTTCTGGGTGTGCGGCCGTTTCGTCGAAAGCGCTATCCGCAAATGTGGAATGACCTCCAAGCCCGCCAGCGTCCATAGATTGACGATAGGAAAACCCAACTTCGCTTTCAGATTCCATATAGTTACCGAAAGCATATGCGCCGAGACCGTCACCCAAGTCTAACCCTGCATTCCACGCGGTTTTGATCGCTTCATATTGCGGATCACCTGTCGCGCCCGCCTCATCAGGAACATTGGCAACACCCATATCCCGCAAGCCCTGGGCCCCTAGATGGGTTCCGACACGCTCAGTCTTTGTCTGGGTGATGTATTGAGCGCTCAAATTGACAAAGCCAAACTTCGTGAGCGGCAAGCCGATGTTACCCTGCAAATCAAATGTCTGACCGCCGCCATCAAAATGCTGACCAATTTCGGTATTAATGGCGCCGCCCTCATCACTGTCTTTTAGGGAGAGGTTAATAACGCCCGCAATAGCGTCAGAGCCATATTGCGCCGAGGCCCCATCTCTTAGAACCTCAATCGAACGAAGCGCAATTGGAGGAATGACGTTAAAATCTTGGCCTTGGGAACCAGAAGTGGTGGGATGCCCAGTACCGATCTGAACGGTTGCAGAACGATGACGACGCTTTCCATTCATCAATAGCAAAACGTGGTCTGCAGGTGAACTACGAAGCGTGGCCGGGCGGACAAATGAAGACCCATCATTTAAGGGCAGACGCCTTACGTTAAAAGCGGGTACCAATGTTCTAAGCACATCATTCAGATCAGAATAACCTGTACTATCAATCATTTCCGGTTGGATAACATCAATTGGCACGACGCTCTGAGTATCTGTACGGCCTTTGCGGCGGGTGCCGATAACGACAATTTGATCGGTATCCTCTGCCATCCCAGAGGACTGATCCGATGGTGACGGCGCCATTTGTGCGAATGCGATAGAGGGCGTGAGCAGCAAGGGTGCGGCGGCGATTGATATCAGAAGTGATTTTCTCATTGTTTCTCCAATCCTAGGTCTGCCCCAAAGCTTAAATGGAGCAGCATGATAGCTGAAATTTTATTTCCTATAATAAAATTATATATCTATTGGCAAGAAAATAATTTATTTTTCGTAATCCTATGGCTCAGGATATAATAACAATTACCGAAAAAACCCGTATCTTAGCGCGTCACCTCTTTTGAGGATTCTCGAACTTGGCGTCCAAACGCCTGAATTCACTCAAAAAATATAATATTCTTTTGAACTCTGCGGCGGGGCTTTCTGCAACTCCCGTCTAAAAAAGCTAGTGACCTCACATCGTCAAAGAATAATTACGAAAGGAAAAATATGATTGTCTAATAGAAAGAATAGATCGGTCAGAGGGTTCTTCTCTATCGCGTCCATGCAGACGTAGAACATTAATCGATCACAGTGAACTTCATGTCCAAACCAGTACAGGCTTAACGTCCTTATTTTCGAACAAATCTGTTTGGAGTTGTTAAATTTATAAAGGGGTAAAAACCAGCATCAGCTTTAAACTATATGAACGCATCACATTGAGACTTAGTCAGATGATTTTCAAAATAGTCAATTGATGTTTTAAACCATTCGGGTTCAAATCACGTTATATCCCCATGGCGGACCTAAGATAAATTTTTCTAATTAGAAGAATAGTAACCCATACCAAAGTGAATTTCAGCAATTCCCCCTTCTGGAGGATGAAAGACATCTCTAATTATTGAGCCGTCCAGCCACCGTCTATCGAGAGGTTTGATCCTGTGATATTATCGGCGGCGGAGGACGATAGAAAGAGTACAGTTTCGGCGACACTTTCAGAGGTCACAAACTTTTTCGTCGGTTGGGCACCGAGCACAATTTTTGTTTTGACTTCTTCCTGCGTCATGTTTCGGGCTTTTGCTGTTTCCGGAATTTGCTTTTCCACAAGATCGGTCAAAACATATCCCGGTGAAATCGCGTTCACTGTCACCCCATCCTCGGCGCATTCCAATGCAACACTTTTCGTCAAACCAATTAAGCCGTGTTTGGCGGCAACATATGCGCTCTTATATGGGGAGGCGACAAGGGAGTGTGCGGACGCAATATTTATAATTCGCCCCCAACCGGATTCCTTCATACCGCCCAAGCAATTTCGGATCGTATGAAAGCTTGAGGTAAGGTTTATGGCCAATATGTCGTCCCATTTATCCGTCGGGAAAGTCTCAATCGGTTCAACGAATTGAATTCCGGCATTATTGACGAGAATATTTACAGGTCCCATTATTGAGCCTGCTTGCTCCATCATGGACCTAATTTCGTCAGGCTTTCGCATGTCCGCTGCAGAATAATGGATATGCCTTTCTGATGTTTCAGACATGCGTTTCCGAATTGATTGGATTTTTTCGGGATCGCCAAAACCGTTTAACATGACATCCGCACCCGCATGAGCCAGTCGCGAGGCAATCGCCAAACCGATGCCGCTTGTGGAGCCCGTCACAACAGCCGTTTTATTTGTTAGGTCGATCACAGAAGTCCTAAAAAGCTTTATCAGCCTAAAAAAGCTCTGCGTGTCATGATCTGGCCGCTATAAAGGGATCAGCCAAAGTCATGACGCGCAGAGAGTGGGGAAATATTTACGGAGCGGAGAGCCACGATAGCAATTTGCTTTTCGAAGCCGAACTCCAGCCAAGCTCCAAATGGTTTACAGCGATCGTCGAACCGCCTCCGTCATTCGTAATCCCAACTGTGTCTGAACAGCTTGCGGTAAACACGACGCCATCTGAAGGACCGGTATGCTCATTATGAAGCAGCGCTATATCAGGCTGATTCCCGCAAAGATTTTGAACGCGAACTGTCCCCGGTGAAGCGCTATTACGTATATCATCTACGAGGGAGTCAGCCAGATAATGTGAAATTCCGGGACCTTGGGAATAATATCCATATCCGCCATAAAAGGTCGTATACCAATCCTGCTCATAAGTTGGGAGTCCATAGACGCTGTCCCAACGCTTGAGTAATTGTTTGGAGCCCGGGAAGTAATCCGACCCATAACTCCATTCCTCACCGTCGCGCCAGAAACCGTAGCAAACTAGGTCTTCGTGAGGGGTCGGGCCGTTAATTACGCCGCCGCATTCGGGATAAACAGTCAAGCTGAAGGTCCAGCCATGACGAAAGGACAAGTCAATACCATTATTGGCCGACCCCAAGAGCATAAGCCTCCGCACATCCCCTCGATAAGCCGTGCCCCAAGGCTGACGGACAGAAGAGATATACATCCGCGCATTTGATGCGGCTTTGGACCACGCAATCACATCAACTTTGGAAGCGCCTGTCCGCGTTTTGATAATGGATATGGCATCCGCAATTTGTTCGGACCAAAAATATCCATCCCCGTTTTTATGAGGCAGGCCGAGGGCGAAAACCTTATAATTATTAGTCGATAGGGTCTGCATCAATCCGGTACTGGGACAGGAATATCTTCCGCATCCATAAGGCCCGGCTTCATTGGGATTGGCCCAAGCCAGATCGGCGTCCTGATTTGCGCCGTGAACTAAAAGAACTGGCGTCGCGTTGGTATTTGTATCCCAGCCCGGTGCATAATACATAAGAAACTTTTTTGAATGGGGCGTTGAGTCCCCACCAAAGAATGTCACACGTTGGCCGGTTTGGTCTCCCCGGCCATCGGGCGGAAATGCTTCCTGAGTAAATTCTGATAAATTATCGCGCCACCTTTCAACCTTATCCCAGCCATTATTGATTCCCGAGCTATAAGTAGCCTCCAGGGTGTGAGGGCCTGCGAATGCTACAGGCGCAAGAGTCAAACCGGCAGAAAGGCACAATGTTGATAGAGCGAACCGCCATATTTTCGCTTTCCAGTTTTTAATCGTTTTCTGATTCATCAGTCTTCCTCCGTTGCTTGATTTAATTATTTAACGTTCAGTCTCCGCTGAATGGTGTGGGCTAATTTTGTTCGGTAAGTCTGGACATCTTCCATGCAACCAAAGGATAAAAACGCATGGATAGCGCCGGGAATGCATTCGACGCTTGCATCCACTCCCGACTGGCGAAGGCGGGTAGCGTAAGCCAAAGCTTCGTCCCTCAGAGGATCGCAGTTTCCTACTATTATATATGTCGGCGGGATGTTGCTTGAAGAGGGGGCCAATAAGGGAGATATGCGGGGATTGTCGAGATTTATCTTGCCCGCCGTATAATCATCGACGCTTTTGTCTATCGCCGTGCGGGTCAGGAAATGCGCCCCGTTTCCATAAGTCTGTCGTGAAGGGTAGGCCGAGTGGGGTTTAAACACGTCGAGCATCGGATAGAGTAAAAATTGTGCCGCTACTCTATCTTTATTTTCTGGGGATTGAGCCAATACAGCTGCAAGGTTTCCTCCGGCGCTATCGCCCATGACTGCCAACCGGTCAGGGTCACCATAGAAATTGGCAGCGTGACTCGAGAGATATTCCAACGCCGTCTGCGCATCTTCTAAGCCCTCTGGAAAGGGGTGTTCCGGCGCAAGACGGTAATCGACACTAATGATATTTGTGCCGCTCTGTTTTGAAATTGATTTCAAAAAAACATCATACTCGTTCAGGCCGCCTAAAGCCCATCCTCCCCCATGAAAGAAAACAATCAAGGGTGACTCATCCGCTTGGCCTTTAGAATGAAAATATATCCGGGCAGGAATTCCCCTCTGGGACTTAGGAATAGTTATATCTTGCGTTCTAACGTCCTTAAAATGATCCGGGCCTGCAAACACTGTGAACATCTCACTCGCGAGTTTTCGGGCCTGCGCCATTGGGTCCTCTTCTTGTAGAGGCGACGCGTAAAGGAGGGCATTTATTTCCTCGACCAATTTGGCCGAGGCTGCATCCATTTCCCCCGCCTTTAAAGCGTCTGGCAATATGTTTTGTTTCTCAGTCATGGCGCCGGTTTTTCACGCCATTAATATTTGTAAATTACGCGGAAATCATAAGTGCGTGGAGCTGCATAGAATCCGGTTTGAACACCTGGAAATTCTGCCAAATTAAATCCTTGAACCCGAATGGTAGCGTCCGTTGCGTTTTTGACGCCAGCCCGGAACTCCCACCTTTCATCCCTGGTTTTCAAAGCGGCAAACGCGTTAACAACTTCGTGGCTGTCCTGTGTTAGTTCGGGTGACGCCGTAATTTCAATAGCCCGTTCGCCGCGATAGGCAGCGTCCGCATGAAAGACGGCTTTGAAGTTATTTGAAACAGGCTGTTCATACGTGGCGGAAACACTGCCGTTCCACTTGGGCGCATTCACCAATGGGCGATCCGTAACGTCAGTCGCAACGCCGCCCACGAGAATGTTAAACTCGTCATAATCAGCATCCAGCCAGCCCAAAGTACCGGTCAAAGTTAAACGGTCAGTCGGTTGAGCTAAGACCTCTAATTCAATACCCTTGATTTTGGCGGCTGCGGCATTTGTAAACTGACTCACGAAAACACCGGTAACCGGGTCGGCCCCAAAGGACGTCACCTGCAAGTCAGTATAGTCATTATAAAAGGCCGCGCTATTTGCGATAAGGGCGCCGTCAAGCCAGCTCGTTTTGAGACCCGCTTCGTAACTCCAGACATATTCCGGATCAAATGACTGAAACGCGAAATCTGTCGTTGCGCGTCCGTCAAATCCGCCGCTTTTGAAGCCGCGCGAAACAGAGCCATAAATTAAAGCGTCCTCCGTCGCTTCATAAGACACCGAAAACTTGGGCGTGAAAGCATTGAAATCGGCTTCGCCGTTAATAGGCGTGCCGGGGATGCCTACGCCGCTTAAAAAGGGCGGCGTGTTTTCAATAACGGAAATAGACGGATCGAAGAAATTCTCGAATTGTCGCTTCGACGTTTTTTCTTCATGCGTGTATCGAAGCCCTGCACTTACATCCAAGCGATCTGTAAAGGCATAGGTGGCATCCGCAAACGCCGCATAAGAATCCGTTACCTGATCTGTTTGCGCAAGGCTGGAGCTGGCAAACCCGAATTGTGTGACGGGAAACCCAAATATCGTCGCAGCGCCGTTATCCACGCCGGAAAAAGAGATGTCCTCATCATGAAAGTAATACACGCCGCCAATTAAGGTGAAAGCGCCGCCATTGTCATAAGTCCCGCGAAGTTCCTGACTGAATTGATTTTGGTCTTGTAACAGCAATATATCCAGAACAGGGAATGGAGAGCCGTCCGTATCAAGATTCAGGTCAAAATCCATTTCGCGGTAAGAGGTAATCGATTCAAAAGCGACAGCTTCCGTGGCCTGCCAATGCGAGGTCAGAGAAAGCCCCCAGGCTGAAAGGTCTGACAGTCCATTTGCGTTTACATCTACCGTATATTCATCTGCACTGGCAGGAAGCGTGATAATTTCTCCCGTATCAGATGCGACTGAGATCGGGGTCAATCGGGATGGACTGCGGGATGTGTCTGGCCGTTCCTGTTTGGCGTCAGCGGAAAAGAGGAATTCCAGGTTATCTGTCGGAGTAAACAGCAAAGCTGCCCGACCAGACAGAGATTCCACATCTCCATCATCCTCACCTGTCACAGAGTTCGTATTATATCCGTCGCGCTGAGTTGCTGAAAAGGCGAATTTTCCGTTCAATACACCTTCTGCCAAAGGGCCGCCCACACGTCCTTTTAACGTGCGGAAGTCGTAATTCCCGACTCCCGCCTCCAGGTAAGCATCAAATTCGTCCGGCGGGGGAGTCGAAACAAATTTAACGGCGCCGCCAATTGTATTTCGGCCATATAAAGTCCCCTGCGGCCCGCGCAGAACTTCAACACGCTCTACATCAAAAAGTTCAAGAAAGGCCGCTTGTGACCGCGCGATAAAGACGTCATCAATATAAACGCCGACCCCCGGGTCGGCAAAGGCCAGAGAGTCATTTTGCCCGATTCCCCGTAAATATACGACAGCGTTTGAGGCGTCTCCTTCATCAAAGTAAAAATTCGGAGTGGCGTATTGTAATCCCGAAAGGTCGTCTGCCTGCAGTTCGGAGATACGCTCTTCACCAAATACAGACACGGCTACCGGAATATCCTGAAGGGATTCTTCCCGCCGGCGCGCAGTCACAACAATTTCGTCATAAGGCGTTCTGGTTGTTGGGCCTGGAACAGAGTCAGAGCGTTGTGGATTTACATTTTGAACGCTTGCGTCTTGGGCATAAGCCCCCTCCGCGCACATTATCAAACTGGCGGCGCATATTCCTGAAAGCCACTTATGATTTGTTCGCGCGTTAGACCTTTTCTGCACCTGAATGGACAAAACTGACATATTCATTCCTCCCCGGCTGATTTATCCTTAGGGCTTAAAGCCGATCAGCTCTGGAAAGGTGTTATAAGAGATGAAGATAATTATCGACGACTGAAGCGGTCAAACTGAGAGGACATTTTCGCTCAAACCCTGTTATTAGGATTTATCATTTTCGTTCAATTGCGACACAAAGGCTGCGGGCGTCATGCCGTTCCAGGATTTAAATGCTCTGGAAAAACTCCGAACGTCAACATATTTTAGAGACTCCGCGACAACAATAACGGGACGGCCCTGCCGCAACATAATTTTTGCGGACTCATTGAGTGTCTCATTTCTCAACATTCGAAAACTTGTCTTTGCTTCGCTAAGACGTCGGCGAAGCGTTGCGACGCTCACCCCCAATTCCTGGGCCACCATTGATTGTTCAGTGATGCCCTTATGTACCAGCTCAACAACGCGCAAACTCAAATCATTCTTTGCGACCCTGCGTTCCCGTTCGGCAATCATATTACTGACAGTATCATAGACCGCCGAGGCTTTTACGATTTGGTCGCGGGGCTTGCGAATAGTCGATGCGGCAGCGGCCAAATCATATTCTAAGGCATAGGCTTTCGCGCCGCACCGCACGGGTGATTCCCAGAAGGATAAAAATCCATCATACATTCCCCTTGCAGGACGCCGCGACCGCACGCACCTAACATGTTGGGATAGTTGCGCCCCCGTAATCAGGGTCAGCATCGCATGCAAGAATATTAAAAGCCCTTCCATCACAGAATAGGCCGCCGGGCTATCGGACGGGAAGGCATAAGGAAAGTCGCGATCATCAATGGTGTAGACAAGACAACCTCTTCGACACGTCACTTCGTTGAAATACCCGCCGTGAATAAGATTATATGTTCTGGCGGCCCTCTTCATCGCGTCTTCAAGATCATCGGCCTGAAACAAAATATCAATTACGAAATCGGTCGTTCCGGGTACCAAAGACCGCTGAGACATACCCAGACTCTCATCATGAGCACTTTCCGTCATATCTTGCATCAAGCGGAAATGTTCCTGAAGAGATATCCAGCCCTCCGACCCATCCTTTGAAGACATAGATTGGCTCGCCGACTCTAAATTCTGTGAACCGGCAATAGTTTTTGCCGCCGTCGCCAACGAAACCATTTCTGCTTTAGGAACAAGTAAACGTGTTATGAGCAGCCCTCCTTCATTTCGAATTTCAAGCTACAGACTACCCCCTATTGAAAGTTAAATTTTGAAAACACTCTAGTGGTATGAGGTAAGTGCTTTATCAAATGAGTAGTTGTCACCTAAAGTCTGTAAGACTAATGCATAATTACAAGTTTGAAAAATAATGAATTTTATGAAAAGTCAAAACCACAAGGGTTTATATGATGGACATCAACTTCTATCTATTAAAATAAGTGACACTTATTTTAATAGATAGAAGTTGAACTGAAAAAAATCCGGACGCCAAGAAACCGAGATCACCGTTTAAGTGGAGATAGGTTGTCGCATCAAATTGCTCCAATCGCGCCCTTACCGGTTAGGCTTCCAACACTGACTTTTCTTGAAATGATATGAATTCAAAAAATGGTGCCCTGGAGAAGACTCGAACTTCCACTTCCATACAGAAACTAGCACCTGAAGCTAGCGCGTCTACCAATTCCGCCACCAGGGCAAGCCAGTGTGGTGCGGGCATTTAGCGGCGGGGCCTTTGTCCGTCAATGATTTTTGGCGGTGGCGGCTGGTCCCCTAACCCAGGAGAGGGTAGCTTGCTTCCATTCGGTAAACGTTCGGGCCCCTAACCTTCTTCCAGCTTGAAAACAGCAAAAACTCATCGACCAGAAACGGCCCGGCTTCGAATTCAGCAAGGCGTTGTTCAAACTTAATAACGCGGTCGATCGAAGCGTCTTTTTTCAAATATGCGAGGGTAACATGCGGCGTAAATTTGCGTTTTTCCATCGTAATGCCGACGCGCCGCGCTGCCACCCGGCAATGGTCATGTATGCGGGTTAGCGACGGGTGCGGATTAACCCCGGCCCAGAGAGAGTGCGGCTCTGTCTTACCAAAATGATTGCCGCCTTTTAGCGACAGTTCAAAAGAGGTCAGCCGCAGCCGGGCCAGCTCGCGGTCGAGCTCTTCTGCGTGATCCTCATCGACTTCGCCAAAATATCCGACTGTAATATGAAATTTCTCCGGTTCCGACCACCGTGCGCCCGATACGCCCCTTTGAATACGGGTGAGCGCAGCCACTGTACGCGGCTGCATTTTTATGGCGGCGAACAATATCATATTTTAACACACCGGCGAGCGATACGTCCTATGGAGACGTTCCGCCTCATTTTCCATGTCTTCAGTCCAGGTAATCTCATGGGCGTCAATGTTTTCGGCGAGCTGCTCCAGAGACGTTGCCCCGATAATGTTGGCGGTGACAAACGGGCGACTTTCCACAAATTTTAAGGCGAACTGCGTCGGAGTAAGGCCCAGCTTACGTGCTGTACGATTACAGTCTTGGGCCGCCTCATCGGCCAACACATACCGACCCAAAAAGTTCGGGAACAGGTCTTTGCGTGACCCTTTAGGCAAGTTTCCATCGTCATATTTTCCTGTGAGCAAACCCATTGCGAGAGGCGAATATGCCAGACAACCTATATCTTCCCGCATGGCCATTTCTGCCCGTTCATAATCAAATCGTCTGGCAATGAGGCTATATACACATTGATTGGAAACCATACGCGGCAGATTGTTTTCTTCGGCCAATTGCAGAAACTTCATTGTCGCCCAGCCCATCTCATTGGATAGACCTATGTGGCGAATATTTCCTTTTTCCACATGACGGTTAAGCGCGCCAAGAATATCCTCAAATGCCACCATATCGTCTGCGGCGTAGTCTTTATAGCTATGAAAACCAAAGCCGTTAATCGGGCGATCCGGCCAGTGAAGCTGATACAGGTCAATATAATCCGTCTTGAGGCGTTTAAGAGATTTCTCAACGGCTTCGTCAATTTGGGCTGGTGTTTGGCGCGTCAGCTTTTCAGAATCGCGAGTCCAGGTCATTTCGGATCGCCCGACTATTTTAGTCGCCAGAATATACTGGTCCCGGTTTTTCCTCGCCTCTATCCAGCTTCCAACATATTTTTCTGTCCGGCCTTGAGTTTCGGCTCTGCCCGGCACGGGGTACATTTCGGCGGTGTCGATAAAGTTTATCCCCCGGTCAAGGGCATAGTCGAGTTGGGCATGAGCTTCCTTTTCCGTATTCTGCTCTCCCCAAGTCATTGTGCCTAAACAGACGGATGTGACGTGAATATCTGTTTTACCCAAACGGCGTTTTTCCATATCAATATATCCTGTAAATTTTTAGGCGCAAATCGGCGCTATCTCTTGGTATTATGAAGAAAATAGACTATATATAGGTCACAGTTCAACGCAATGACCGTATGAAACCATATGGTAAGTTGATTAAAGGAGCGTTTTATGAACGACTATAATAACCCCGTCAGCCAAGGCGCGGAAACCGATGTTGGTTTGCGTAGCTTTATGCTTGGCACCTATCGTTACATGGCAATGGCGATGGCCGTTACCGCTGGTGTAGCTTTCTTTGTCGGACAGGCGATTATTGCTAATCCGAACCTGCTGGGTTTGGTATATAACCCTGTTGTGGCAATTGCCTCATTCTTTATCATCGTTTTTGGTTTTGGCGCCGTTGGGCGTAAGCTCCCGTCAATGAGCATGGGCGGCGTCCTCGCTTTCCTCTTTGGGTTTGCAGCCTTTATGGGCGTTTTAATGTCGGCCTATGCCGCACTTTATAACCCCATGATTGTCGCGAAGATTTTCTTCATGACGGTTGCTATGTTTGGGGCGTTGAGTCTGTTCGGTTACACAACCGGATTTAACCTCAATTCTATCATTAAATACGCAGCTGCGGCTTTCCTTGGCTTTATCATAGTCGGATTTGTCGGCATGTTTGTTCCAGCCCTGTCTATCGTAGGCGGCGGAACTTTTGCGATCGTTATGAATGTGATCGCCTTGGCAGCCATTGCTGCGATTACAGCTTGGGAAACCCAGACACTGAAACGTATTTATTACGGGTCAGTCGGAAATCCCGAGATGATGAAAAAGCTAAGCGCATTTGGCGCCGCTTCTCTGCTTCTCGCCTTCATCAACATGTTCTCAATCCTGATGAACCTTTTTGGGCGCGAATAGTTTTTCCATAATATTTGAACGAATTAAACCCGCTCTATTAGAGCGGGTTTTTTGATTTCCGATAGGAGAAGCGGCGTCGGGTAATCTAAACGGTTCGGAAACGCTGTTTATCGAAAACCCGCAAGACCGTCGCCAGATCATGACCCCGCTTTAAAACAAGCCCGCCCGGCGCAATAACCGCAAATTGACCTTGCTTCTGACGTAAGTGCGGAACCTTCTCGATACGGTAAAGCGCATGTTCAGTCGCTTTTCGGTAGATAGAAAAAACAGCCTTGTCGCGCAGAAAGTCCATCGCGTAGTCTTTCCAGTCCCCCTTGGAAACCATCTGCCCGTAAACATTCAGAATGAGGCCCAACTCTCGGCGATCAAATGCGACCTGACTTGGGCGTTTCGTTTGGTTGGCAGATGGTTGCTGGGAAGCGCTGGGGGACAAGGGAATGATATTCGACATAAGCTATATTTATGGCCGTAAACCCGTTTCGGCAAGTCCAAGCGGCCTCCAAAGTCTTAACGACTGTTAAACATTCTATCCGAAGCGTAATAAGATGCCGCAATTTTGCCTTATTTCTGTCTCTATCCCGACAAACAATGCCGTCATTGGGAAGATGTTGATTGACGATATTTGGAAGAACGCGGATTTCTTACAGCCCCCCAGCCCCCGGGTTCTGCCACCTAACGTCAATCAACATTTTTAGACTCCCACTCCAAGGCCTGTAACCGATCTATCGGGCACAGTCCTGAAAACGGATTTTTCGCTCTTCAGCCCGGCGGATAATCCGTTTTCTCGTTTGGGGTTCGGTATTTGTCTGGAACTCAGCGTTTCAGTATGGCGGCCGTCACGATTTCGACTGACTCAGGTTTATGAAAAATCGCAGCATAGGTTTGATCCGCCTCCAAAGCCGAGTCCACCCATATCGATTGCCCTCTCCAGTCGGGACTCTGTACTTCTTCAACCACGTTTTCGATTTTCAATGTCCGTCCGCCATTTTCGCCGCGTTTTACGGCGACTTCCTGGAGACCTGGAGTATAGCGGATGAGCGATAAATTATGATCGGAAGGCACATCTGCTTGAACGCGAAGTTTTCCATCATCTGTCAATGATAAGCTTGCGCCAGGCCGCTCCTTTGGCAGCGGCATAGATGTCACATCTGAATTTGAATAACGCGGGCTATGGGCCGAGCCATTGAGTACCATTTGCGGGGTATAGACATTCCGGGCGCCAAGTGATTTGCCGTAATCACGCTGACGCTGGGTAAAAGCCGGGTCTCCGAACGTGTCTTTCCAGCCTAAATAGTCCCAGTAGGTCACCCCGTAAGACAGGACGAGGACGTCCTCACGGCTGCGGGCCAGATTAGACGCAAATTTATTGGCCGGAGGGCAGGACGAACAACCCTGTGAGGTGAAAAGCTCCAAGACGTAATTTGGCTGAGCCGATTGCGAGCTTGTGGCTTTCATCAAGCTCTTGTCATTTATATCTACCTGATCTTGCGCGAAACCCAGCCCGACAAAAGCAAAGAGAGCAAAGGAAGAAGTTGCAGCTATTAAAGAGAATGTTTTCATAAATCCAATATAGCGCAAATTTTAAAAGATGCGATTGACAGCCCCATCACAGCTACGTGAATAATTTGCCATGGAACCTATGAGATCGCCAAACCTCATAAAGAGGGCTTCGCATTCTTCTGAGCCTTTTCCTCCGGATCCAGATCCGGCTGACCATCGGCGGATAGGAGAACCGCTATCCACCGGGTCGTGGGAAATTGCGCCAGAATAATCATGATAATGACAGTTAAGGGCGCCGATAGAAACGCCCCAACGCCGCCCCAGAGAGCGCCCCACAGCGTCAGAGAAAGCACGACCACCAATGCAGACAAATTCATGCTGTCGCCCATCATCTTTGGTTGAATCGTATTGCCGATGATGACTTGCGCCCCCCAAAGGATGCCTGCCAAAAGGCCAATACGGCCTAAACTATCAAATTGCACCGCCGCGAAAATGACTGGCAGAGCCACAGCCGCCAAACCGCCAACAATCGGGATGTAATTCAAAATGAATATAACGAGAGCCCAGAACAGGGCATTATCCAAACCAAGCGCGGTCATACCGATATAAGACACCGCCGTTTGCATCAGGCTGATAATGGTCTGAACGCCAAGATATTTTTCAATAGAGTGACGGATACGCTCCCCGACCTTTGCCGCTTTCGCCCGATCATTTCTATCAGGAAACAAATCATCCATTTTTTTCGGAAAGCTGGACTGAGCCGCAAATAAAAATGCAACGTAAATAGCAATGAAACTTAGATCACCAAGAACTCCTTGAATAGAAGCCGCAAATCCGGCCAAGCCTCCCTGAATTTTTTCTCTTAACTGAAGGCGTTCATCCAGACTTGATAAGCTTATATCCTGACCTGTTACTCGCCCCGCCCAATCAAAAATATCTTGCAGCCGGCTTTCGTATAGAGGGGCCTGCTTTGCAACGTCTGACGCCGTTTCAGCGATAATAAATCCGATACCGACAAATGCAGCCACCACAGTCAAGACGGCTACAGTCAGCGCCAGCCAGTATGGGATTTTTGATGAGAGACGGTGCATCCACCGCGCAAATGCGTCAATGATGAGCCATATGAAAATCGCGAGAGCGAACGGCGTAATTATATCTCGGATAACGTAGAGCAGGGCCACCCCGAGAATAAAAGCGATGAACAGCAAGCTCGCCCGAATGGTGTGATCGCCATTATATCCCTGATTCTCGGCCATATACTTCTCTCCCATGGAGCGTCTTTTGCGGGCATTTCTTCCCGTTTAGAAAGACTCATATTGCATTCCCGCCTCTTGTTACATAACAAATTTAAGGAAAACGAAAGTAGGCTTTCATGACAGACCATATCTTTGTCGGCACGGATACCGAAGACGTCAAACAAAACCTTTTATTGAAAATGGCAAATCGGCACGGGTTGATTGCGGGGGCAACCGGCACAGGCAAAACCGTCACCCTTCAGATTTTGACCGAAGGCTTTTCCAAGGCCGGCGTGCCCGTCTTCGCAGCTGATGTGAAAGGGGATCTCTCGGGCATTTCTCAGGCCGGATCAGAGAAACACAAGCTCCACGAAAAGCTGCTCTCCCGCGCCCGAAAAATCGGCCTCATAGAGAATGACTACGAAGGGATGCTGCAAAAGGGATATGGCTACGCCGCCATGCCAACGATTTTCTGGGACCTATACGGCAAGCAGGGCCATCCCGTTCGCACGACGATTTCTGAAATGGGGCCAACACTCCTCGCGCGTCTGATGGAATTAAATGAAACCCAAGAAGGCATATTAACAATCGCTTTTGAACTGGCCGATGACGAAGGCATGTTCCTGCTCGATTTGAAAGACCTTCGCGCCTTATTGAATTTCCTGTCCGATAATAAAGCCGAGATCAGCCGCGAATACGGCAATGTCACAAGTCAGTCTGTAGCTGCCATACAGCGTAGCCTCTTAAGGTTGGAGCGGGCCGGAGCGGAACAGTTTTTTGGAGAGCCAGCTCTTAAACTTGAAGATTTGATGCGGGTAGATGAAGACGGGAAAGGCGTCGTCTCCATATTGGCAGCCGATAAATTAATTAATTCTCCGTCGCTTTATGCAACCTTCCTCCTCTGGCTGCTCTCTGAATTATTCGAAGAGCTCCCAGAAGTCGGCAATCCGGACAAACCCAAAATGGTGTTCTTTTTCGATGAAGCGCACCTGCTCTTCGACGACGCTCCAGACGCTCTCATTGACAAAATTGAGCAGGTTGCCCGCCTCATCCGCTCCAAAGGTGTGGGCGTCTTCTTCGTCACGCAAAACCCAATGGATATTCCCGACAGCGTTTTGGGCCAGCTCGGCAACCGAATTCAGCATGCCCTCCGGGCTTACACGCCCAAAGAGCAGCGCGCCGTTCGCGCAGCGGCCAGTTCTTTCCGCGAAAATCCGGCTTTTGACACTGAAGAGGTTATTACGGATTTAGGCGTTGGCGAAGCGCTGGTCAGTCTATTGGACGAAGACGGCGTCCCCGGCATTGTCGGACGCACACTCATCAGACCGCCTGCCTCCCGGCTTGGCCCCGCCACACGGCCCGAACGCAAAGCCATAATCGCGAACAGCCCTGTGGGCGAAGCTTACGACAAGTCGGTTGACCGTGAGAGCGCTTATGAAGTGCTCGCAAAAAGAGCTGAAGCGATGGAAAAGGCCGCGGCTAAAGCGGAAGAAGACGCGCAAAAGGCTAAGGAAAAAGCAGCCCGTAAGAAAACAACATCTCGCAGATCCTCCAGCCGGAGAACGAAAACGGCTTCAGATCATATTCTGCATGAAATTAAGTTGGTTGGGCGCCAGCTTATGAGAACTGAAAGCCGACGTATTATCAGAGGAATTCTCGGCGGATTCATGCGGAAATAAATCGGCATGCGAACCCGGTTTGCCCCCTCCCCGACAGGATTTCTCCACATCGGCCACGCCTTGGCGGCGAAAGAAGCGTTTGATTTTGCGGAAACGAAGGGCGGGCAATGTCTTTTGAGGATAGAAGATACGGATCATACGCGCTGCAAACAAGAGTTCACCAAAAGCATCTACGCGGATTTAGATTGGCTTGGCTTTGATTGGCCGCTTCCGGTCAGAGTGCAAAGCCATTATTATCCAGATTACGCAAAACCTGTCTCGGAGTTGATTGCCAGGGGACTGGCATATCCCTGCGAATTGACGCGGAAAGATATCAAAGAAGGGGAACGCCCTCACCCTGATAATATGGAAGATAAAAATGGCTCAGTCATTAAGGCAGAGCTTTTGAAATCTACCCAACAAGACCGTCCCTCACTACCTTTTGCCTTGCGCCTTAATTTGCCAAAGGCCTTGGAGACTATCGGTCCATTGGGCTTTGAAGATATCGGTCCTATCCATGAAGGCATTCACGATGCCCGTGAGTTTTTCGTTCAAAACGACCTTGATCCTGTTATTGCACGCAAGGACATAGGCTGCAGTTATATGATCGCAGGACCGCATGATGACTGGAAGCAGGAAATTTCCCATGTCGTCCGCGGGGCAGACCTCTTTCACGAAACGCCCTTGCAGGTTTTAATACAGGCGCTTATGGGCTGGCCCACACCGATATATTATCATCATGGGCTGGTGATGAACGAGGCAGGCGAGAAATTGTCCAAGCGCAATCTCGATACCGCGCTTCAAAGCTTGCGAGAGGCGGGGCAAACGCCAGAGGATATTTGGGATATGACGAGAGCTTACTCAAAATGAGTCCCGAACTCTTTATTGATATTTATGACTGGATCGGCGTCTTTGTTTTCGCTGTGTCCGGCGGCCTTATGGCAGTGCGTCAGCGCATGGATATTTTCGGGGTTGTCGTTATCTCGCTTCTGCCGGCTATTGGCGGCGGGACGTTGCGGGACGTCCTACTGGGTGAACCCGTCTTCTGGCTCTCAGATCAGGTTAGCTTATTAATTGCCTCGGGCGCCGGCGTGGCCGCGTTCCTGGCGCCGCGTTTCTGGACAAAGTTCAAAAGCCTGCGATGGCTCGACTCCGCCGGGCTGGCGCTTTTCGCTGTCGTCGGAGCCTCGAAGGCCGCCTCGCTTGGATATGGTTTTGTTATCTGCACCATCATGGGAACAATTACGGCGACAGCAGGCGGGCTGTTGCGCGATGTTGTCTGTAACGAAACGCCCATGCTTCTGAAAGCCGACATTTACGCCACGGCCGCGTTTTTGGGGGCAGCTGTTTATTTCGTCACGCGACAATATGGTTATTCAGAACCTGTTTGCCTGACGGCCGGCGCATCTCTCGTCTTTCTCCTTCGCGCGGTAACGATTGTTTACAAACTCAATCTCCCCGCTAGTAAGGGCGATGAAGGGGCGATATAAACGATCCATGGCGGCCTCCACGACCAAATTTGTTTTTGACATCTGGTATTTTGCCGGACTGTCTTCGGATGTGAAGCGCGGAAAAATGGTGCGCCGCGAAATTGCCGGAGAGCCGATAACTCTGGGCCGCGACGAAGGTGGCAATGTCTTTGCCCTGCGCGATATTTGCCCTCACCGCGCCGCACCGCTTTCCTCCGGCTGCATTAAATCCGGCACAGTCGAATGCCCATACCATGGCTGGCGTTTCGGGATTGAAGACGGCGCCTGCAAGGAGATACCTGCCCTGTGCGATGGGCAGGAAATGGAAACCGAAAAGATAAAGGTCCGCACCTTCCCGGTGCGAGAAGACGGGGCGCTCATCTGGATATTCATTTCTTCAGATAAGCGTTTCGCAGGCATTCCAGATATAGATCCGCCTCGTTTTGCGTTCGCCGACCGCAAGGCAACCCTTGACGATTCCGTGACGCTGAACTGTCATGTGGACCACGCAGTTATCGGTCTCATGGATCCCGCCCACGGGCCTTACGTTCACCGACAATGGTGGTGGCGTTCTGAACATTCGATGCACGAGAAGGCGAAAAAATTTTCGCCTATCGAGCGCGGCTTTTCCATGGTGGCGCATAGTCCGTCATCCAATAGCTTCGCCTATAAACTTCTCGGTGGCAAACCTGTAACAGAAATTAATTTCCGCCTGCCCGGTATCAGGACAGAGGAAATTAAAGTTGGGAAGAAAACCGTTTTGTCCTTCACCACTGTTACGCCCCTGGATGAAAGCCGCACACAAATCCGGCAGATATTCTTTACCGATCACGGCCTGTTTAAAGCTCTCTCCCCGCTCATTCGGATTGGCGCGAGGGCTTTCCTGCGTCAGGACGCTCATATGGTGGACCTCCAGCAAATGGGGCTTGCCTATGATCCGACGCTTATGCTGGTCGAGGATTCCGACACGCAAGCGAAGTGGTATTTCGCGCTTAAAAAAGCTTGGGCTAAATCTCGTCAAACAGGTTCGAATTTCGTCAATCCGGTGAAGTCCAAAACCCTGCGATGGAGAAGTTGATGAAAGCGATGAAAATTGTTCTGGCTCTCATCGGCCTTTTACTGGTGGCTGGCGCTATATATGTCTTCGCCTTTCTCGTACCCGGCGTCGACGCGGATATGAACAAAGTCACTTCACATGATCCCTATACTATTTCTGCTGAGGCCAAGGCGATTCACCCGACACTCGACATTGCCGATCTTCACGCCGACACACTGCTCTGGCGCCGCAACCCTGAAAAACGACATGACCGTGGACAGGTAGACTTCCCTCGTCTTGAAGAGGGCGGGGTGGATTTTCAGGTGTTTTCCGCTGTCACCAAATCTCCGCGCGGATTGAACTTTGATGAAAACTCCGCCGATGCACCGGATGATATTGCCATGCTGGCCAAAGCGCAGCTCTGGCCCCTTCGGACTTGGGATTCTATTTATGAAAGGGCGGCGTTTCAAGCGCAACGTCTTCACAGACTCGCAGCTAAAGATGAGAACAATTTGGTCATTGCAAAAACCAAATCCGATATGGACCAACCGAGTGATATTTTGGTCGGATTGTTGCTAACGGAGGGCGCGCATCCTCTCGAAGGCAAGATAGAGAATATTGAGCGTCTCTATGCGGAAGGCTACCGAGCGATGGGACTTCAGCACTTTTTCGATAATGAACTTGGCGGCTCCATGCACGGCCAAAGTCAGGCGGGGCTAACAGAATTCGGAAAGGAAGCTGTCCGCGAAATGGAAAGCCAAGGCATCATTATTGATGTGGCCCATTCCTCCGTCGCCTCGGTTCGCGATACGCTCGCCATCACGGAGCGCCCTGTATTTATCTCTCATGGCGGAACCATCAGCCATTGCCCAAAGACGGCCAATCGGAATTTGCCTGATGATATTTTGCAGGAAATTGCGGCGCGAGGCGGCATTATCGGGATTGGCTATTTCGAAGGGGTTATCTGCGACATCACCCCCAAAGGCGTCACCGCCGCAATTATCCATGCCGTCGATCTGCTCGGAGCAGACGCGGTCGCTTTGGGTTCTGACTTTGACGGCACTGTCGAAACGGCGTTCGACACGTCTGAGCTAGCCGCGCTGACGAGTGAGCTCCTCGCGCAAGGAATAGATGAGCCAACTCTACGTAAGGTGATGGGAGAAAACGCCCGTCAATTTTTTAAAGCCAACCTCCCGCAATAAGATTCGCCTCATGATAAAACAGACTTTATTTGCAAGCTTTATCGCAGGCTCGGCGCTCTTGATCGGATGCGCGCCGCCCGCTCCAGAAGCCAAAATGGAGACGCCTCTCCGCGTGTTTGAAACTCTCGCCTCTGACGCTATGCAAGGCCGGGCTACTGGCACAGCGGGCGGCGAAAGCGCCCGGGAATACTTAAAAAAGGAAATGAAAGCCCTCGGCGTTTTTGACGAAACCCGCGCACAGGTTTTCGCTTTCTCTCCGCCTAGTCGAGACGACAGCCCAACAATTGAGTTAGAAGGCACAAACCTGATTGGGGTTATCGACGCGGAGAATGATGACACAGCACCCATCCTAATTATCACGGCCCATTATGACCATCTGGGCATTCGCGATGGCGGAGTGATTTATAACGGCGCGGATGACAATGCCTCTGGCAGCGCCGCGCTTTTTGCTATTGCTGAAAGTTTCGAGGAGCGCCCGCCCAAGCATGACGTTGCGCTCGTCTGGCTCGACGCCGAAGAACGCGGTCTGTCCGGGGCCAGAGCCTTTGTCGCGGCCGATCCATTAGTAAAGGGCCGCGCGGTTTTTAATCTCAACCTCGACATGGTTAGCCAGAATGAGAGAGAACTCTATTTTTCCGGCGCTCATCATTATCCAATATTAAAAACGTTGATGGAAAAGGCGGCCAAGGGGACAGGGCTGACGCTTTCTTTTGGTCATGATCGCCCCGAAGACGGTCAGGATGATTGGACCTATCAATCCGATCACGCCGCCTTTCATGCGGTCGGTATTCCATTTGGTTACTTCGGGGTGGAAGACCATGCGAATTATCACCGGGCAAGTGACACTTACGAGACAATTCCGCAGGAATTTTATAAATCTTCGGTTCAGACAATTGTGAACGCGGCGCATATTCTGGACACCTACCTCGACACGATCGCCAAAACTGCAGTGCCGGGCGGAGCAGAGCCGACTGTCCAAACCGACACCGAATAAATGGACTGGCATGTCTATATTTTGCGCTGCGGGGACGATACTCTCTATACGGGGATTGCTAGGGATCTAGAAAAACGAGTCGCTGTTCACAATTCCGGCAAAGGGGCAAAATATACGGCGCGGCGATTGCCCGTCAAATTGACTTACAGCGAAGAAGCGGAAAACCGAAGCGCAGCAAGTAAACGTGAATATGCGATCAAGCAATTGAGCCGGGCGGAAAAGCTCGCCTTGATAAGCTCTTAAAGGACATCCCCTTCAAGAGAGCTCTGCAAGGCATTTACCCTGTCGTCGACTGCTTTTAATGTCGGATGGAGCTTATTGGCTTCACGGTAAGCTTCTAAGGCCTCTTCGTTCCGACCAAGCTGTTCAAATACGTTCCCCATTGTCCAGAGCGCATAGAAATGACGCGGCTCCAGCGTCAGGGCATGCGCGGCTTCGGTCAGAGCTCGGGATAGGTTCTTTTCTTCCAGAGCGAGGCGGGAAGACCTCGCCCAGCCTTCGGCATAATCCGGCATCAGGTCGAGCGTATGATCATACATGGCGCGGGCCAGTTTCATATCCCCGTTCGTTTGCGCCGCCGCGCCGCGCCGCAACACGAAATTGACGGAAGGAGAGCCGCTATCGAGCCAGAGCGCCCAAATCTCTTCGGCGATCAACTCTCCTTGGGCTTCATTCGCCGCATTGGCCAACCGCACAAATAATTTGTCCAGCCGCGCCCGTCGTTCGGCGGCCGACGACATTTTTGAATAATCCGGTTGTTTTAGAATATCTGGCGCGGTGAACTCCGAAACTCCATTTTCGTCCGATGGGGCCTCCGGTAGATCTTCAGGGAGGCTGTCAGGGTCAGGCGTCTCGGGGCGTTCCTCGTCCGGTAGGATCGGCTCAGGAGGTGGAAGCTGCGTACCGTCTTTTGGCGGGGCGACTTGCGCCCAGACAGGAGACACTAAGACAGGCGACACTATGATAGCAGCTGAAATCAGCGCACAAAGCGCGATAAAGAGACTATGGCGGGAAAATTTCAACACCCACATACACTGACGCCTCCCGCCATGACTGGCAAGAGGCGTTGAACATGTACATGCGCCCGACAGGCGCATAATAAATGAAGTTTAACCTTGGCGCGCTTTGAAACGCGGATTGGTTTTATTAATAACGTAGAGACGGCCTTTGCGACGGACGATTTGGCAGTCGCGGTGACGGTTTCTCAGGGATTTCAGCGAACTACGGACTTTCATCTGTCTGACTTTCCAATAAGTGTGATCAACCGCATAGGCGGCTGGGTTTATCTCGAACGGGGCATATAGTCAGGACAGAGGGTCAAGTCAACGCGCAAAACTGTATTATTCACGCCCTTTTGGGCGAAACTAAACGTTAACAACCCTGTGCAGCTTGTCATGTAAATCCACTAGTCGGACTCATTGGCCTTTGCTACAGCTGTTATCATGATACATCACCGCTACACCCTACTTGTTCTGGCTCTCACCGCGCTTCAGGGGTGTGCCAATACCCCCACCGCTGAAGCTCAGCTTCGGGGCTCTCAGCCCATAGAAGCCCAGGAAGCTCAGGCCGAAACGATTGACTCAGCCATCTCGGAAGAAGAAGCCCAACAAAAGCGGTTCGAGGCCTGGAAAACAGATTTTATCAACCGCGCAGCGTCGAAGGGATATGACCGCTCTTTGGTAGAAGGCGCTCTCCGATCAGCCACGATCAATGAACGCGCGCTGGAGCGTGACAGCGACCAGCCTGAATTTACCAAGCCGGTCTGGTCTTATGTCGATAATGCCGTCTCTGTTGACCGTCTCAACACCGGCACCGCGAAATTGATAGCGAATGAAACTGTCTTTAACGACGTCGAAGCGCGCTATCACGTTCCCCGTCATATTCTTACCTCTATATGGGGTCTTGAAACCGCCTATGGCCGGATCATGGGCACACATGACATCATCAGCTCTCTGGCGACTTTTGCCTTTGAGGGCCGCCGCACAGAATTTGGCGAACAACAACTCTTTGCTGTTCTGGATTTGTTGCAAAAAAATGAGGTGAGAGCCGATCAACTGACAGGATCTTGGGCAGGCGCGATGGGTATGACCCAATTTATTCCCACGACTTTCCGTGATTACGCCGTCGACTTTAACAGGGATGGGAACAAAAACCTCTGGACCGATCCCTATGACGCTCTTGGCAGTGCCGCACATTATCTCAGCCGCCATGGATGGCGCAAAGGCGAGCCGGTCATGACCGAAGTTATAGTGCCGACCGGTTTTGACTATTCTCTCGCAGAAACGTCCACCAAAACCGTCGACGAATGGGCATCGCTTGGGGTTCGGCCCGTAACAGGTCAAGCCTGGACAGAGGAATTAGGACCCTTGAATGCGGAAATGATTGCTCCGGCTGGACATAGAGGGCCAATAATCCTGACGTTCAAGAATTTTTATGTCATCAAAAAATATAATAACTCCACGAGCTATGCGATGGGCATCACGGTTCTGGCCGACGCTCTGCGCGGCGTTCAGACCCTAAAGACGGATTGGCCCCGCGAAGATGAGCCGCTAAGTTTTGATGATAAAAAGGCCATGCAGGTTAAATTGACCCAGCTCGGTTTCGATACCAAAGGCGTAGATGGTCAGATCGGCCCCAACACCCGTAAAGCAATCCGATCCTGGCAAAAAAATAATGGGCTTCCAGCTGATGGATATATGGAACAAATCCTCTTCAAAAGACTTATGACATCATAATTTCGCTTAATTATTAAAGAGCTTTAACAAATCTCTTGACTTATTGAGCGGTTATGGCCTGTTATCGTGACAGGTAACAAGATTTGGAGAGATACCTTGAAACACTTTACTTTTAAAACAATTCTGGCCGTCAGCGCTGCCGCCTTAATGGCTGCCTGCTCCGGTACAGACGCCGAAAACACAGCAGAAGAAATTGAAGCAAATGTAGAATCTGCCGCAACCGAAGTTCAACAAGCCGCTGAAGAAACAGCCAACGAGCTTGATGAGCAAGGCGAAGCTCTGGTTAATTCCGCTCAAGAACAAGCCGACCGCCTCGAAGGCGCTGGCGAGACTGTTGAGGAAGCCACAGCGCGAAATATTGAGCGCCTAAAAGCGGCCGGAGATATCACCGAGGAAGAGGCTGAAGCCATGATGGCCGCAGCCAAAAAAGAAGCAATGGAATTGAAAGAAGCCGGTAAAACTGCTGTTCAAAATGCTCAAGACAAAGCGAAAGCTATGAAAGAGGCCGGTGCTGAAATGGTAGACGATACGGAAGAGATGGCCGACGATACCAACAACTAAAACCGTCAAACTATATGAGTGATAACCCCGTCCTGCCAGATCAGGACGGGGTTTTTTATTGGCTCGTTTAAATATATGGGTCTAATGACATAACCACTCCAGAAGGTTATGTGAGTGTATGCCTGCGCCCCGCCCCCTTAGTCTTTGTCCACCTGCCCGTTTGGATTGGAGCCGCCCGGGAACGCCAGCAGCCTCTGATTTCGGCGATATTTATTTTTCGACAGATGGCGGTCTGGAAGAAACCCACGCCGTATTTTTAGACGGATGCGGCTTGCCAGAAGCCTGGCAAAAGACCGAACGATTTGTCATCGGCGAATTAGGGTTTGGCTCCGGGCTCAACTTCCTAGCAACGTGGCAAATGTGGGAAGAAAACACACCGCATAACGCTCACCTTCATTTTATTTCCGTTGAAAAATTCCCTCTCGACAAATCGCAGCTTGAAATGGCTCTTTCAGCTTGGCCCGAACTGACTGCCAAGGCGAAAACGCTATTAAAGGTCTGGCCTGACAGGGTTAAAGGCTTTCACCGTTTGCATTTTGGAAATGTGACTCTGACCCTCATCCATGACGACATTGAGCCTGCGTTAAAGAGCGCAAAATTTCGCGCCAATGCCTGGTTTCTTGACGGCTTTAGCCCTTCGAAAAACCCTGACATGTGGTCCTCTGATGTAATGAAACGGGTTGCAGACCTGTCTGCGCCGGGAGCTCGTTTAGCAACGTTCACCGTTGCCGGACTTGTGCGCCGCGCGTTAACGGAGGCCGGATTTGACGTTGAACGCAAGGACGGGTTTGGCCGAAAAAGACATCGATTAGAAGCCCGTTTCGCTGGGACGGAAGGGTATATGAAATATGACATGAAAAACCAGCCGACGATTATTGGCGCCGGGATTGGAGGACTTTCTTTGGCCCAGGCCTTCCTCCGACGGGGGATTGTGCCAAAAGTCATTGATGACCCGGATCATATCGCCGCGAGCGGGAATGCAGCTGCCCTCATCAAACCCCGCTTTGACTTACAGGATCGACCTGAAAGCCGCTTCTTCCTCAGTAGCTATCTATACGCACTTGACTTTTACAAGGACTACAGCCTTTCACATGGCATTACTCACCTCGCAAAAAATGAATCCGAAATTGAACGGCATAAGAAGTTGCTGTCCCAAAATCCCTTGCCCAAAACCCATATGGAAGCCGCTAAAGATCATGCCCTCTTTCTGGGCCGAGCTTTAGCAATTGATCCTTTGGCGCATAGACAATCTGTTCTCGATCAAGTGAATTATGAAACTCAAAAATTAGAAAACCTAACGAACATCAGTTCTCCTGTCTTTCTTGCGGCTGGATATGGCATTCGGACTTTATTGCCGGATTGGCCGCTTCGGTTTTCACGAGGGCAATTAAGTTGGGCTGAAGGTGAGACAGCATTCAGCGAAACAGTGAGTTATGGCGGCTACGCTTTACCGGTCAGAGATAGAATTCTGGTTGGCGCAACACATGACCGTTTGGTAGCTGACGAAGACCCGTTCTCTTTAAAGCCTGAAGATGACAAAAAAAACCTAGATCAATTTGAAACTCATATCGGATTTAAACCCATGCCTTCGGATAAAATTTCTCGGGCCAGCGTCCGTGTCACGACGCCTGATACTTTACCTGCAATCGGAAAAACCAGCGATAATATTCAGGTTCTAACAGGTTTGGGATCGCGGGGGTTCGTCTTTGCGCCGCTTCTAGCAGAAGCTATAGTTTCGGCGTATTTCGGAGACCCCTTACCCATAGAGAAAGAAGTCTGGCAGAAATTTTCTGCCAGTCGTTTATTCTCTTAGTTCCGATGGTCAACGTCTATATCAGATGAGCCCGATGTCGTTTTTTCAAGCGACCCTGTTACGGTATCAATTGAGATATCGGCGGATCCGGACGCCCTAGCCACGACGTCTCGAACGATGGCATTAATTTCCGCGTCGGCGGAGCCAGAAACTTCTATATGAAGATCAGTAATCTCCCCCCGTCCTATATAAATATCGCCGCTTCCAGCGCTTTTAAGCCCAACGCGGTTTTCTTCTGGGCCGCCAATTTCGCCGAGCTCCAGATCGCCAGATCCGGAGCTGCGATAATCCAAAGAGCCAGCAACCGAGCCGATTTCATAATCTCCTGACCCAGAGGTTTCAAATATGGCAGAGCCTGAAATAGTTTCTATTTCGACATCGCCTGAGCCCGAGGTTTGGACATCAGCATTTCCAGTTTTTTCGATTTCAAGATCACCGGACCCGTTGCTTTTTGATTTAAGGTATTCCGCGGATTCTGCTTTAATGTCGCCTGATCCTGACATCTGGCTATTCAATGTTCGTGCCTCAACAAACCTCAGATCTGTTGCGCCGCGTCCTTCCACGTTTAGCTCTCCGCCGAGGCGGCCAAGATTAATTGTCCCGCAGTGGATCAGGGACAAATCGGCCGAGTAAATGTCAGGTGTACCTTGGCTGAACACGATGGAATTACGAAGTTTGAGTGAGGCGTCCACAGGAAGAGATAAAGTCAGCGTGGGGTAATCCTCAAGATCCTCATATCCTCCCAATATTCCCTTTTTCTCTTTATTACCGAAAAAGCTAAAATTATACGATCCGCCATATCCTTGGCATTTATCACCGTCGGGGGAACGGACGCCGCCATTAATTATTAGGCCGTTTCCTTCATTTGCAGCATCGACGCTAGATGCTTTTTTTCGATTTGTTATTTCGGCCTGTTGCCCCCTGTTTGACCAGATAATTGTTCCAACGAAATCCTCTATTAAAACTTCAGGTTTCTCGTCGGCTCCTGCCAAGCACGGCATGAGGAGCGGTAGCGATAATAGCGTGGATGCGATAAAATTTTTATGGGCGAAAATAGGCATGATGTTCTCTTTAACTGGCTAAAAAAAAGCGGGCTATAAAAGCCCGTTTTTAGAATTTAAGTGTGACGGCGTGATCGCCGCGAAGTTTGAGCGTTAGAGCAAAATCAGATGTCTCTACCAATGTAGCCTGCAAACCGTCCTTGCCCCAATCCAAGTTAAATTGTGAAACCGAGAGGGTTGCACCTCTGACCGGCTGAATTTCCTGGACCGGCGGTAAGGTCGTGCCTGTCGCCAAAAGCGCGGTAATTACGAGTGTCGTCTTAATCATGACCATGTCCTCCTTGGGTCAATCAGTTAGCGTCTAGGATTCCAAGTCGCGAAAGTCGCGGCGCAGTTTCCACTCTTTGGATGTGATGGATTTTTCCAATCCCTGCATCCGTTCCTCAAGAGATCTGAACTTAGATCTCACATCCTTAAATGTTGTCGTCCGGACCGGTGCAGATGGAGATTCTCGGTATGCACGGCGGGTCTGGCGGTACTCACGCTGATAAGGCGCGCGAACGTCTTTTGGTATAAATATCCAGAGCAAAATATAGACCAGCAATGGGAGCTGCAGGAATATGACGGAGAGAACAAACAGAACCCGGACAATCGTATGATCTAGTCCGAAATAATCCCCAATACCGGAACAGACACCGCCAAAGACACCGTCTATTTTATTCCGGCGAAGCCGCCTGAACGTGTTGGGTCCGTTATTGTTAAATCCGGCTTCGTAATTCTCCCAACCATTTTTACAATCATGAGACCGCTTAGTCATTTTTCTCTCTCCAGTTTGGCACTTCATCATCCAGAATGCGTTCCAAAACGGCGACGCGTTGATCTAGAATATCTGCGACTTTGGACATTTGCTCTAATTCGGCGATTTCGTCGCCGCTCATATGGTGAAGCTTTTTGTCCTGATGCTTAAAATACATGACAGTCCAAATTATGAAGACCGGCATGAGGATAGCGATAATTGGAATTAAAAGGGCCAATTCATCCTCCATTGTGTTTCTCTCTCTACTCGTTTGATGTCCGGGCGGCGCAAAGGCTCACCAGTTCGAAGGGAATGAGCGTATATCCACCGCCCGGACGCTAGGGGCAAGCTAGACTTAGCTAGCCTTTTTGTTTTTCGTCTCTTTATTGGCCGCTTTTTTGCCGCCGAGGCGTTCTTTCAAAGCTGAAAGCTCATCTTCAACGGCGTCATTGGCTTCAAGTTCAGCAAACTGGCTTTCCAGAGACTGACCGGCGCCAAGATCGTAACTTTCGACCTGAGCTTCTAAATCATCGACTTTGCGTTCCATCCGCTGATAACGGGCGAGCGCGTCTTCGACTTTGGAGTCTTTCAAGACGGTGCGCATCTTGATTTGGCCGCGGGCTACATTTCCGCGCATTAAGAGCGCTTTATGTTTTGCCTTGGCTTCATCCAGCTTGGTCTGAAGTTTGGACAGATCGGAGTCTGCCTTGTCCACGGCTTCGTCGAGGATTTTCATCTCTTTCTTGACGACTTCGGCCATGGCTTCGGCTTGCTGTTTGGCACTCAGCGCTCCTCTAGCCAGGTCTTCGCGGTCTTTAGACAGAGCAAGCTCGGCCTTGGCTTCCCATTCATTGGCGCGAGAGGAATATTCCTCGGCTTTGCGGGAAAGCTCCTTGCGCTCGGCAATGTTACGGGCGGCGTCTGTACGCACCTCAATTAAAGTGTCTTCCATCTCTTGGATGATTAAGCGCGCGATCTTTTCCGGATCTTCTGCTTTGTCGATCATCGCATTCAAGTTTGAATTGATGATGTCACCCATGCGTGAAAAAATTCCCATTTTCGTCTCCTAAAACTAAGTTCTCGGGCCAGACGGCCCAAATGTGGGGTTGGGGTTAAAGTTAGCGATTTAAGCGAAAACCGCGGCAATGATGAAACCGGCAATAAAGAAATACCATGTTTCGGCTTTGCGGCTCGTCAGGTAGCGGACGAAGCGGGCGCCTTTACGTTGCCAGCTTTCGCCTTCGTGACGATAATTGTCTGTTCTATAGTCGTTCATTGTATATTCCTTTCGGTTTGCAGTTGCAGATGAGCAGGCTCTTTCAGAGCCGCTCTAAAATCCGAAACCGACAACGCGGCTACCGATATTGCGGTGGCTCATAACCGCACCGTGACGGCGTGAACGGCTATTACGGGCGGGGGCAGAAGACATCGCCATGGCGGCGTCTGGTGACTCAGAGGCTGTGTCTATGTCTAAAGTACGGAAGGTCATCTTTCTCTCTCTTTCAGTTTTGACCTCGGGTTTGAGGTTTTTTCGTTTGCGACGATGAATGCCGCCGACACACACAATATGGACAGTCTGTCAGACTTTGTCGAATACTTTTAAGTCATTGAATTAATTGAATATTTTATTTTTCTTGCCTTAGCATAAGATAATTTCTAGTTTTATTTACCAATTTTTGGCCTATTGATTTAGTTATTTTTACTATTATAAGGGCATATGAGCGCTATTTCTCAACAGCCTATTGGCCTGTCGGCTATATTTTACGCGCTTTTAGATAAAGTGTCGGATGCCGCAGCCCTGGAAAAACCAGTCTTGATCATGGGCGAGCGAGGAACGGGGAAGGAATTGATCGCCTCACGCCTTCACTTTCTCTCTCCCAGATGGGAGCAGCCCTATATAAGAGTAAATTGCGCCGCCTTTAGCGACGACATGCTGGACAAAGAGCTTTTCGGCCAATCGTTTCTGGACGGGCGAGAGGAGACGAATGGCCGTTTTTACGCTGCCGACACCGGAACTCTCTTTCTGGATAATATAGATCAGACAGGCCTGCGACTTCAGGAAAAGCTGCTGCGCGCTATTGAATATGGACAGTTTGAGGCCGGACTAGAGTCGGAAAGCCAACAAGTGGACGTCCGCATCTTGTCGGCCAGCGGACAGGATCTACGTGATTGCGTTCGTGAGGGTACATTCCAGTCCGATCTACTGGACCGATTGGCGTTTGACGTTGTTCACCTGCCGCCGCTGCGTATCCGGTCAGAGGACGTGCAACCTCTCTCCGATTTATTTGGCAAACGTATGACCCTTGAGCTGGGCGCCGAACGATTTCCTGGCTTTACCCCTGAAGCCATGAACGTGCTGGAAGGTCAAACTTGGCCAGGAAATGTGCGCGAATTAAAAAATGTGGTTGAGCGCAGCGTTGCGGCAAGTTTTCTAAAAGACGAAAGCCTAAGCCGTCCCATTCCAACCTTATTGTTGGATCCGTTTGCGGGGCCCGATTGGGCAAAATTAAGCCCGATGGATAAAATTTCGTCTGAAAAACCTGAAGAACAGAATAATAGCGGCCAAAAACGACCCCCTTCGTCAGGCTTTGAGGAACGCGTCCTTGTGTTTGAGCGGCGCTTAATCGACGAAGCCATGACGGCAAATGATCACCATCAAGGGAAAGCCGCTGAAGATCTCGATTTGACCTATCACCAATTCCGCGGGCTTTTGCGAAAGCATGGGCTTCGTAAATAGCAGGGATAGAGTATAACCGCGCTTCGGGCTTGCTTTTGAGGGGCAAAACAAGACATTCATCCTTATGCCCCAACATAATGACCTTCTTATCGCTATTCGCCAGATTACCCGCGCTATTGATTTGAGCTCCAAACGCTTAGTCAAAATTGCAGGCCTGACAGCTCCGCAATTTCTTGTCTTGCAAACTTTATCCATGGATGAGCCGCGCAAGCCCTCTGACATTGCTAAACAAGTGTTTCTTTCCCAGGCGACAGTCAGCTCTATTGTGGACAGGCTGATCAAGGCAGAATTTGTACGGCGGGAAAAAAGCGAAGCAGATGGGCGCGTAATCAATATTTATCTGACAGAGAAGGGGCAAAACCGCCTAAAGGCCGCGCCTCCACTTCTGCAGGAAAGCTTTACACGGCAATTTGAAAAACTGGAAAGCTGGGAGCAGTCGCTGCTGCTGTCGTCGTTGCAGCGACTGGCCAATATGATGAACGCCGAAGATTTCGACGCTGCGCCGATTTTGGAGGTCGGCGACCTCACCAAAGACGCTTAAGCGAACTACTCTTGCGTCACATTGACAACAGAGTCACCCTCTGGCGTATCCCATTGGAGATGATGCTCTTCCAGACGCACCAGATTGTCTTTACCGACGATCGTTCCGCGGGTTTTGTAGCCCAATAATTGCTCCGGCGGCATATTCATATTTCGCGTCAGCACCATTGTTTCTTCAGAGGAGAAGTTGCTCAAACCGCGAGCGATCTCCTCTCCATCTTCGCTGTAAATATGGATAACATCGCCTTTGACATAAGGGCCTTGAATGGACTTTACGTGCTCGCGGAGAATAGAGACTTTCTCTTTATCAAATGCCTCAACAATATCTGAAGAAACGACAATGCTCCCGGCCATTTGCAAACGGTCAGTCAGCCAAGCCGCCCATGCCGAGGCGGGCTCTGTATGTGCCAGACAACGTGTATGCTTCCGTTCATTGAATAAAACAGAAGAAACCGGGCTTTCGTGCTCGCCATTCGCAATAAGGGTAACACATCCAGCGTTTTGTGCCATATTCGCGGCCTGCATTTTGGTCAACATCCCGCCAGAGCCCAGATCGCTGGTTCCGGTCGTAACCGCCAGATACTGACTTACGTCTTCAACTTCTTCGACAAGCTTAGCGCCTGGCTCTTCCGGGTTTTTGTCATAAAGGCCATCGATACACGTCAGAATGACCAAGTGATCGGCCTGTACCATTTGGGCAACCTTCGCCGCAAGGCGGTCATTATCTCCAACCCGGATTTCTTCCGTTGTGATCGAGTCATTCTCATTTACGATCGGGATGACATTTGCATCAAGAAGGCGATCAATTGTATTCTTCGTATTTAAGAAGCGCTTGCGCTCCTCCATATCGCGTAATGTGACAAGGACTTGTGCAATATCGAAGCTATATTCTGTGCCGACTTGCTTATAAGCATTCAGCAAAAGCGGCATCCCGCAGGCAGCTGCCGCCTGTTTATCACGTAGACCAGCTGTCTCGGGCGTTTCGCCAATCATTTTTAAACCGAGAGCCACGGACCCCGAAGAACAGAGGATGATGTCATAACCCTGCTCACGTAATTTCCGGAAATCCTCTAAAAGCCTTTGAATGAAGGCCCAGCGGGGCGTTAAAAGGTCTGGATTGGCCAACAGGCTTGACCCGACTTTAACAACAATACGTTTACTAATGGGCAAAAAAGCCTCCTTATTTTCAGAGCGCGGCCTATTTTTGGCGCGCAAAGCGTGAAATAGTTTGAACACAAATGATTTTGTGCGTGAATTTCAGCGCCAAATGCCTAATTTGAAGAATTAATTTCCTTCATTTACAGCGAATGACGTATATTTTGTTTGAATACAAATAATATCGTCCCTATATAATTTCAATGGCTATCAAACAAACATCTCATAAAGTTTTAATGGTGGGTTGCGGCAAAATGGGCGGCGCCTTGCTCGAACAATGGATCACCTCGGATCGACTCGATTTCTCGGTGGTAGACCCTATGGCAGAAAGTCTGCCGGAAGGCGCGCGGCTTCTAAAAGAGCCGGAAGCTCTGAAGAATGAAATGTTCGATTTGATCATTGTCGCTATTAAACCACAATTAATTGAAAAAGTCCTCCCCACTTATTCAAAACGTTTAACAAAAGACGGGTTGGTCTTGTCTATGGCCGCCGGCTTTTCAGGAACGCGGCTCGGCAAAGTCATGGAAACAGACCGCGTCGCCCGCATTATGCCGAACTTGCCCTCCATGATTGGCAAAGGGGTTGCCGGCCTTTACGCAACCAAGGCAGTATCCCAGGAATGGCGTGAAACTCTGGAACATATGATGGAGCTAGCTGGCACCAGCGTTTGGGTCGACAGCGAAGATGGTCTTGACCGTATCACGGCTGTTGCCGGGAGCGGGCCGGGTTACGTATTTGAGTTCGCCCGCACTTATGTTGAAGCGGCTGAATCTCTCGGCTTTTCGAATGCGCAGGCACGCGATCTCGTCCTAGGAACCATTTTGGGCACCATAGAGATGGCTCAAGGGTCTGATGAGACTTTAGAAACTTTGCGCAACAACGTAACCAGTAAAAACGGAACGACAGAAGCGGGTTTGAACGCTTTGAACGAAGACGGCGTTATAACTAAGAAGTTGAAAGAAACGGTGGATGCGGCCTATAATCGGGCTGTTGAACTTCGATAGCATATTTAAATTAAGCCGACACAAAATAATTTTTAAATAGGAATTTTTTAATGACGATCACAAAGATGGACGTGACGGAACATATCAACACACTTGGTCAACAGGCGAAAAAAGCCGCCATGGCGCTTTCACTTGCCTCAACGGATCAAAAAAACACAGCTCTTAAAGAATCTGCGGCCGCGCTACGCGCCCGGATGAGTGACCTACTCGCCGCAAACAAAAAAGACGTGGATAGCGTCGCGGGCAAGAAGCCCGACTCATTTATTGACCGCCTCAAACTCACTGAAGATCGCATAGAAGGTATAGCAAGTGCGTTGGAGCAAATTGCCGAACTGCCGGATCCTGTGGGACGTAAGCTCGCAAATTTTGATCGCCCGAATGGTTTGAATATTGAACGCGTCGCCGTTCCCATCGGCGTGATCGGTATGATTTATGAATCCCGGCCAAATGTCGGGGCGGACGCCAGCGCGCTCTGCCTCAAATCCGGGAATGCCGTGATTTTACGCGGCGGCTCTGAAAGCCTGAATTCCACAGCAATTATTGTCGAAGCTATGCAGACTGGCCTAGCCAAGGCAGGCCTTCCTGAACATGTCGTACAAACCGTTGGCACAACCGACCGCGACGCGGTCACAGCCCTTCTACAGGCGGATGAATATGTCGATTTGGTTATTCCCCGCGGCGGACGTGGCTTGGTCGAACTTGTACGGAATAAATCCAAAGTCCCGACGCTTCTGCATTTAGACGGGAATTGTCACAGCTACATCCACAAAGACGCGGATATCGGAAAAGCCATTGAAATCGTCAATAATGCCAAACTTCGCCGGACAGGCGTTTGCGGCGCCACCGAGAGCATCGTCATTGACCGCTCCATTGCCAAAGACGTTATCCCGAAACTGATCGATAAAATGCAAGGCTGCGAACTTCGCGGCGATGAAGAATCTGTCAAGATCGACTCTCGCCTCAAAGCGGCGACGGAAGAAGATTGGTCAACCGAGTATCTAGATACGATTGCCTCGATAAAACTCGTAGACGACGCGAATGAGGCTATTCGTTGGGTTTCCAAACACTCTTCTGGCCACACTGACGCGATTATCACCGAAGATAATGCTACGGCAGAGAATTTCCTTCGCGCTATAGACAGCGCGGTTGTCATGCATAACGCCTCCACACAATTCTCCGATGGCGGTGAATTCGGTATGGGCGCAGAGATCGGGATTGCAACGGGTAAAATGCACGCCCGGGGGCCTGTGGGTCTCGAGCAATTGACAAGCTTCAAATATCTTGTTCATGGTAGTGGGCAGACGCGTCCGTAATATCTTGCGATTATATCGTCGGCGCATAATTGAATTTTAGAGGCTGGGTTACTTCATATGGGAATTGAATTTTACGAGATGATCTCGCTTGGGGCCTATTTCGTCTTAATGATGGCGATCGGATTATACGCCTATAAAAATTCAACGAGTGACGTTTCGGAATATATGCTGGGCGGGCGGAAGCTCCATCCGGCTGTTGGCGCGTTATCCGCCGGCGCGTCGGATATGAGCGGCTGGATGCTGATGGGGCTGCCCGGCGCCGTCTATGTTGGCGGCATTAGCGCTGCCTGGATTGCGGTAGGCCTGACCATCGGAGCCTATTTAAATTATAAATTCCTAGCCCCCCGCCTCCGTCTTTACACAGAAATGGCGAATGACTCGATTACTATTCCCGACTTTTTTGAGAACCGATTTAATGACAAATCTCATGCGCTCCGAATTATCTCCGCCCTTGTTATCGTCATTTTCTTCACCCTTTACACCTCCGCCGGCATCGTCGCAGGCGGGAAATTATTCGAGAGTGCCTTTGGCCTGAATTATTTCTACGGTCTGTTTGTTACCGCAGGTGTTGTGCTCGCTTACACGGTTATTGGCGGGTTTCTGGCAGTTAGCCTGACAGACTTTGTCCAAGGTTGTATCATGTTTCTGGCGCTGATTATGGTCCCGATCATAGCCTATTTCGGGGTGGGCGGACTAAGCGGCGCGGAAGCGAGTATCGCCCAGGCAGGCCCCGCTATTAATATGGACGGGTCTTCCGGGCCGGTGCGAGATCAATTCTTTTCCTGGTGGACAGATGATATGACCGTCCTTGGGCTCATATCGCTCTTGTCTTGGGGGCTCGGCTATTTCGGGCAACCTCATATTATTGTCCGCTTTATGGCCATCCGTACCGTTAAAGACATTGCGGTCGCCCGCTGGATTGGCATGAGCTGGATGATTGTGGCCGTCGTCGGCGCGGTGCTGGTCGGCTATATGGGTGTGGCATATGTTCAGGAAAATAACCTGCAAGAGACTCTGACCGACCCCGAGACAATTTTTATCCTGCTGAGCCAGGTGCTCTTCCATCCGCTCGTTTCCGGCTTCCTGCTGGCGGCGATTTTGGCGGCGATTATGAGTACCATCTCCTCTCAGCTTCTGGTTTCGTCCAGCTCTCTGACCGAAGACCTCTACAAAACCTTCGCCCGCCGAAATGCGAGCCAAAAGGAATTGGTTCTGGTCGGACGGGTCGCGACGATCCTCGTCTCTCTCGTGGCGATTATGCTCGCCTTTGACCGCTCCAGCAATATTCTCTCGCTCGTCTCCAACGCCTGGGCCGGATTTGGCGCGGCCTTTGGCCCGGTCCTCCTGCTCAGCCTTTACTGGCGCGGTATGACCCGGGACGGCGCGCTGGCCGGGATGATTGCCGGCGCGGTGACCGTGCTCCTCTGGCTCTATCTGCCGGTCGAGATTGGCGAACAAAGCCTCTCTGCGAACCTCTATGAAATCGTGCCCGGCTTTATCATTGCGAGCGTAGCGGCGGTGCTGGTCAGTATGTTTGGCCGCGACGTCAAACCGAAAGTCGAGCTCGGCTTCATCGAGATGGAAGACACGCTCGAGGACGAATTACATCCGTCTGCCTAACGGCGCGTCCCCTTAACTTTTCAAAGCCGGAGGCGAAAGCGACCGGCTTTTTTAATGCTCATTCCTCTTCCGGTTTCGGGTTTTTCAGCCGCCGCTTGGTCAGATGCGAGGGCGGACCCTTTTCGCCGCTGGCCATTTCCCCGCGCATATAGAGACGCTGCCATTTTTCGGCCACGGCCTTGCCTTCACGTTTTTCGAGGCGTTCCAAAAACTCCGACCGCGAGCTCTGCCAATCCTTGAAATCGCGTTTGAGTTTAAAGTCCTTCTCCATATCCTTGATGCGCGGCTGAATGGACTCCAGCTCGTGATGCGGGATCAATGTGATAAAACAGAACGGCTCGCCCTTTTTGAAACTCACCTTCCCCGGCGCGGTCATTTGCCAGTTCATGGTGAAGGGATAGGGCAGCCAATCCGTCTCGACGAGGGCCGAGAGCGGCCCAATGCCGTGTTTCGGCTGATTGGGCGGCCCGCTACAGAGCACGGCCCAGCCCGGCGGCGTGCGGAAAAGATGCCCGGTGTAAAAAGTGATAATGCCCATGGTAAAATGCGACAGAGCAAACCCCTTGATCATGTCGGGCGGCCCATTGCCCGTCACCTTGAGCGCGTCGGCGCTCGGCCCGCCATCCCATTCCAGCGTGACGTCAAACGGGCAGAGCAATTCCCACCCGGTCGAATTGGCCATAGTCAGCGGCAGGCAGCGATAGGCATGGCGATCGGGAAACCCATCCATCCAAGCCCGCCGCGACCGCCCGGCAATAATTTCCGGCGCGGGGTCCATTATCTTGTAACAATCCAGAAATAGCTCGCTCATGATCCGTCCTTTTGCTTTAGATGTTATCAGACCATTTCATCATGATAAGTCAACCAGATTGAACTATGTTTCTCCTTCTCCTTTTGGGAGAAGGTGTCACGCAGTGACGGATGAGGGGCTGGAATATTTCGTGGGAGTGGCGCTGTCGCATCGCAGGATTAAGACCCCCTCACCCGACCTTCGGCCACCCTCTCCCCATGGGAGAGGGAATTAATAAGGCACAAGTCTCTGAAATACGCCACTCCGTCATTCCCCGACTTGATCGGGGAATCCATACGCTTCCTTTTCAGCTTTGTATATTTTTGCATTGGCTCTCATCGGCGCGTTTTCAAAATTAACTAACTTTACACTCGCCGCCCCTTCACCGCATGGGTTACCCGGTCAAGCCGGGCAATGACGGGGTGTGGTGTGCATCGCCCAAGCGCCCTTTCCTACTGCCCATCGCGGGAACAGCTTTGGATCCTAACGCCCACCCCAACGCAGCTTGGGTTGGTGGGCGGCAACCTGCCACAAAAAATGTAGGACAGCCCGCGGGGTCGGCCCCCTGCCGGAGACCGAATATAGATAACGTTTCGCAAAGGCCCGAGCCCCGCGGCAGCGATTGGAACCGGAACGGCCTCTTACATGGCTCCCACAGTCACGCCGGGACGAAGCCGTTTACAGCTCCTGGGCGCGGTAGGCAGGCTAACGCGTTCTCGGTGGCCCGGCACAGTCCGCCCGCGTCAACAGGCAGATGCTCAACCTCGCCGTCCCCCGAACCAGTGATGACGTCTCACCTGTCCTGTGTTCGGAAGAACAATTTTAGTTTGGCCGAGACAGACATCGACAAAATCGATGTCCGGCCCGAACCGAAATTGCAAAGCCGAAGCCCAAAAACTTGGAGAGCTTCGTCAATTACAACTCTCTGAATATAGAGGCAAAATAGAAAGTGAGGATTAGAAATTTGAGTTTCTTTTGGAAACAGGGGGTTTATCAGAATCTAAAGCGGGAATAATCCTCAAACCGCACGTTAGCCAAGTAAATAGACTTATCGCCAGCATCTCATTTCTTAGTCTTTCCCGCGGCACTTATGATTTCAGAGTATGTGACTTCTTGATAATCTGGATAAATGCCTAAGACCGCATTTCTACTCATCTCTCGTGTTCCTTCGCCACAAGTAAAGCATCGTATGCTAAATCCGTCTCCAGCCATCTGACCAATTTCATTGGTTTCAACAGAATCATCGGTAATGGGACCCTTAATGCAAAATAGTTCAGCTGCTTCACAAATCACAGCTAGGTAAAACGGAGGAATTTGACGTCTAGGCAAAACTGGCTCCAATAAAGTTAATTGTTAAGTTGATTTTCTACTGTGGCTAAATCTGATTTCGTTTGTTCAACAATAAGGGCCACACATTTATCGCAATGAACTGGTTTTGCAGTGAACCCATTTCTTAATTTTGGTATTTTAAAACAATGTCCACCTTTCGGTATTGGTTCCTTGCATCGTGTACAGGCCGTTGTTTTACCGCAAATATGTCTACTAGGTTTGCCTGTGGACATTGACATAAATGACGGTGTTTTGCCTTTCGGTTTAGCCATTTAACAGTCCTTTGAATCTCGTCGTTAATTGGTTTAGTATTTCCTCAAGAGAACTCGTCGCATTTTCAAACTCTTCGGTACTCCAATCCTTGCGCGGTTTGGGGTTTCGCTTTTTTACCTCCTTGTTTATCAAGGCGATACTGGCAATAAAGTTGTTAGAAGCGGGCACCCCAAGCTTTACAAGGTCACGCCCAGATCGGGTTACGTCCAATCGATTATTTAATATGTTTGCTGCCCGATTGACTTGTTGGTTAAGGCCTTTTTTTCTCATTTCCCATTCGCGCTGCGGGAGAACTTGATATGGTTGAGCAGCTGGAGAAGTTTTTCGATTATCTGGCCTATCGATTAGGAGCTCATTGGCTTTGTCAGGGTCCAACCCTAATGACTCAAGCTTTTCCCTAAGTTCTTGGATGATGTCTTTATCTTCGTCTGAAGTAAAATTCTCTTCAATCAATGAGCCGACAATCTCATAATTTACAACACCAGGTTCGGAGATTTTCATTCTGGCTGAACCATCAAGCACATCATTAGGTAAGGGAGGCTCTTTTCCACTAATCAACTCGTCCCAGAATTTTTTATCATCACTTTCAAATAAATGAAATTCTTTAAGGCGTTCATCTAAGTTCATTCCAGCATGAGTAACAACGTGCCCATAATTATCAGGATGCCCGGGAACATTTTGAACAATAACCCGCAAAACCCTGCCCACAAATTGAATGTAAGGTGCCAATGTTCTGAACGGACGGAATATCGCCGCGACACTAAGTTTTGGATGATCAAACCCTTCACCTAACATTTGAACCTGAACTATGCAGTCCAACTCGCCACTTTTTAGCTTACGTTTAACCGCAGCCTTTTTGTCTTCGTCCATTGCGCTGAATATCAAATCAGTTTTGAATCCTCGAGCGTTATATAGAGCTGTAATTTTTTTTGCATGATCCACACTGCACGCAACAGCAATCAACTGGTGCGCCGTACCTGTCTCGCGCAACTGTTCCAACTTTTGCAAGCTATTATCCACGATTGTCTGATTGCAAGGCTCTGAAAGAGCTACGCCACGGCTGAACCAATCCTTTTCTTTCATCTTGAGCACGGCTTCCAACGAATATACTTTAGTCTCACCCTTGACGGTAAACTCTAATTCACTTGGTGCTGCATATGAGGCCGTTATTCGTTTGATGTATCCCTTCTGTGTCGCCTTTTTAAACGGATACCTGTAGATAAGTTCCCCATCAATTTCTTGTCCATCCCCTCGAAAAGGGGTGGCTGTCATATTTAAAACTTTTGCATCCGAGAAATGGTTTAACACCTGCTTCCAACTTTTTGCTGGTGCATGATGAGCTTCATCTACAATAATTAGATCGAAAAAGTCTTTTGGAAATTTACGTAGCCATTTGTCTGGATTTGTAGATAATTGCTGAACGTTGGAAATAATAATGTGGGACTTTTCACATACTGTGATGTTTCCGGTGTCTAGGGTTGTCGCAAAGGGCCCACCAATCATTACCTCATCAGTTAAAACGCCACGTTTGCGCCAGAAACATTTTTGCCTATTGGTAACATCAAAGGACTCAAACAGGCCTTCTTTGATGGTCAAATTGGGTGCAACTATTAAAACTCGACCTTCTGCTATACCGAATGGAATTATGGCAGCTATTCCGGATTTTCCGCATCCGACAGGTATTTGAATAACAGCTGTTTTCCCGCCAGCACGAAAGTATTCATAAGCTTTCAAATAAGCCTCAATCTGAGGCTCACGTAATTGCAAATTTTCATCGATATGGGCTGGAGATTTAGTAAAAAATTCTTCCAAGGGAATGTTTGACCGCACCCAAGCATCCAGGTCATTGCGATTAAATAGCCATTTCGTACCGATTTTATTGGATGGTATACGTCCCTCTCTGGCCAACTCATAGAGGGCAGTCTTCCCCATCTGTAAATATTGAGTGGTTTCATCCACGGACATCCATTCTTGGGTCATAACTCACCTTTATACCATCATATACTGTCATTTGCTATCATACGGCATCGATATGTGCAAGGTGTTTGATAGGCGTTACTCTGCGTTTGATGTACCGCGCCTAATTATCCGATTATAGTTTGAAAATATTCCCAATGTTCCGTTAGCCCCCCATAGCACCCCTACTCCCGCCTAAGCACCCCTTCCGTCACCGCGCTGCCGACCTTCCCCGCCTTAAACCGCGCTTTCACGTCCGCCTGATCATAAACCCCTTCGACCCAGTCCATGAAGTCTATCGGGGTGTGTGCGTTATAGGCGAGATACTCTTCGAAGAAGAAGTCGAGCATGCCTGTCTTGCCCTGTTTGATATGGCCGTATTTGAAGTCGAGCTGGTGGACGGCTTCGGCGATGGTGTCGCCCATGACAAAGTGGCGGTAGAGGACGGCCATCATACCCGCGCGGTCTGCGCCGGATTTACAGTGCATGAGGGCGGGATATTCTATCCGCTTGAATAGGTCGCGCGCGCCTTTGAGCCGGGTGACGCTGTGGACGTCGCGGCTATACATACGAAAATCGATGAGGCGGATGCCGTGTTTTTCGCAGGCTTCGCGTTCCAGCCAATAAAAGCCTTTCGGGCTTTCCCCGCGCAGGTTGATGATGGTCTTTATCCCCATCTCGGCGAGCTTGGCCACACGCTTTGCATTTGGCTGCACGGCGCGGTGCATGCCGCCGCCAATATGATGGTGGTTATGGAGCCAGAGCCGCAGAAATCCGTGATCGCCCCAGAGCGCTTCGCGATTAGCGCGTTTTCTATCAGCCCGATTGTTGAGATTTAACGCCATATGACCTAAGCCGAAAAAGAAAACGATATGTTGCACTTAACAGGAGGGATGCGCGTGTTCAAACGCTTGATGCGCTCATCAGCGATGGCGACTGTCATTGGATGGCTGGTCGCGGCCTATATGGTGGTCGTAAAATACACCACACGGTGGGAGGTCGAGCACGCCGAACGCGCCGAGCCCCTCATTGCCGGCGGGGAAGGCTTGATCGCGCTGACCTGGCATTCGCGGTTTCTGATGCTCAATTCCGCGTGGAAACGATCCTACGCTCTGCCGCATGTTCTGATTTCGCGCTCTCGCGACGGGGCGATTGTGGCGCAGACCTGCCGGTTTCTGGGGCTTCGCTCTATTCGCGGCTCGACGAAAAAGGCCGGGAGCGACCGCGCGAAAGGCGGCGCGCAGGCCAGCCGCGACATTGTCAGCGCGATTGAGCGCGGCGGCTGTATCGTGATCACGCCGGACGGGCCGCGCGGGCCGCGGCAAAGGCTCGGCGCGGGGCCGCTGCGTCTGGCCAAGATGACGGGCGCGCCGATATTGCCGTGCCTATTCGCGGTGAAATCCCGCAAGCAATTCGATAGCTGGGACCGCTTTGTCCTGCCTCTGCCGTTCGGGCGGGGCAAGATTGTCTGGGGCAGCCCTGTGACGGTGGGCGCGGACGCCGATGAAGCCGAGATAGAGCGCCTTCGTCTCGGCATGGAGACAGAGATGAACCAGCTTCTCGCCGGGGCGGACCGCGATTTGGGCCACACGCCTGTGGAGCCTGCATAATGACTGCGCGGCTTTATGCGCTGTTAATGCGGGGGCTGTCGCTATTCCTGCCGCTCTGGCTTCGCCGCCGCGCGCGGGCGGGCAAGGAAGACGCCAGGCGCCTGTCAGAGCGCTATGGCCGGACGGAGCGTAAACGCCCCAAGGGGGAGCTCATCTGGATGCACGGCGCCTCTGTCGGCGAGACGACCATGATGCTGCCTTTGATCCACCGCCTGCTCGAGACGCCGGGGCGATCCGTTCTGGTGACCAGCGGGACGGTGACCTCTGCCGAGCTCATGGCGAAGAAACTCCCCCAGCGCGCGTTCCATCAATATGCGCCGTTCGACGCGCCGCAAATGGTGGCGCGGTTTTTGGCGCATTGGCGGCCCGATTTGGCCGTCTGGGCGGAGTCGGAAATCTGGCCGAACCTCGTCCTGCAAACACATAAGGCAGGCATCCCCATGGCGCTCATCAATGGGCGGATGGGGGCGCATTCGATTGAGGGGTGGGCGAAGCGCCCGAAATTCGCTGGTCAGGTCTTTGGGTGTTTTGACCGAATTCTCCCCGCAGACGCGCAAACGGCGCAAGGGCTGTCGCAATTCGTCGACGCGCCGCTCTCTTCCGTCGGCAATCTGAAATATGACGCGCCGACGCTAAGCTTTGACGCGGCGGAGCGCGGCGCGCTCAAGTCACATATCGGAGACCGCCCGGTCTGGGTCGCAGCGAGTGTCCACGCCGAGGAAATGGACGTCTTCATCCAGGCGCAGAAAGAGATTGGCAAAGACGCACTCCTCGTCCTCGTCCCGCGCCATCCGGGTGATGCGTCCTCGCGTATGCTACTTGGCGCGCATCCAAGCTTGAGCTTTGCGCAGCGCTCAAAGCCGCAAACACCAACCGCCGAAACAGATATCTATCTCTGCGATACGCTGGGCGAGATGGGGCTGGCTTATGCGCTGGGCGACGTCGCAGTTGTGAGCGGATCTTTTTCGCCGGAGCTGATGGGGCATAATCCGCTGGAACCCGTGCGCCTGTCCGTCCCGACTCTGACAGGGCCGCATTACACAAGTTTCGAAGAAGTCTACGCACCTTATCTTCAGGCCGGAGCGATTAAAGTGGTTGAAGACGGGGGCCACCTTGCCCAAATAGTCAAAACCATGCTCACCGACACACACACAGCTACAGAAATGACCAAGCGGGCCAGCACGATCGCCGCGAAAATGTCCGGCAGTCTGGACATCACCCACCGCGCGCTTGAGGAGCTGCTCTGATGCAGCCGCCGGATTTCTGGAACCATCGTCACGGACGCGACGCCGCCCCGCTGATCCGCACGCTGCTCTCGCCCCTGTCCTGGCTGTATACCAAAGGCGTGCGGCGGCGGTTCAAAACCACGCAGAGCTATGATGTCGGCATTCCCGTTATCTGCGTCGGCAATGCGACGATGGGCGGAACGGGCAAGACGCCGGTCGTGATTTACCTGCTCCAGAGCCTCCGCCGGATGCAATTAAATGCGGTGGGGCTGACGCGCGGATATGGCGGGCAGCTGAAAGGCCCCATTCCTGTGCATGAACGCCACACTTCCAAAGATGTTGGCGACGAACCGCTTCTGCTCGCCCGTCACGGCCCTGTCTGGGTATCCGAAGGCCGAGATGACGGCGCCAGAGCGGCGCGAAGTCACGGCGCGCAATTAATTGTCATGGATGACGGCCACCAAAACCCGCAGCTTACAAAAACACTCTCCCTTTTGGTGGTGGATGCGGAAACCGGGTTTGGCAATGGCTGCGTCTTTCCCGCCGGGCCCTTGCGCGAGCCTCTGAAAGACGCCCTCGCGCGAACCGATGCGGTCATCCTCATGAAGCCGACGCCGGATTATGAAATAGAGGATCATCTGGCTGAACAGCTTGAAGGTCAGGTCGTGATACCGGCCTATCTCGCCCCGCAAAGTGAACCGCCTAGTGGCAAACTTTATGCCTTTGCCGGTATAGGACGGCCCAATAAATTTTTTGATGCGCTGCGTCGCCACGGCGGAGATATTGTCGAAGAAGTCCCCTTTGCCGATCATCACCCCTATGACGACGCCGATATTGAAAGCCTCTTTCTGCTCGCGAGCGAATATGATGCCTCACTGGTGACGACCGAAAAGGATCATGTCCGCCTGCCCCAAGGCTACCGCAAGGGCATCCATGCCTGGCCCGTTAAGGTGGTCTTTGAAGACGAACTTACCATTCGCCGATTGCTCCATCCGGTCATCCGGGCCGCAACTTAATGCAGGTCTCGTTCGGGCAAAAACTGGCGTGGCGTCTCGAAGCTCTGGCCTATGATGTGGTCAGCTTTTTTCTAAACTTATTTCCGTTCTCCTGGATTTCGAAGACGGGGGGATGGATTGTCAGAAAAATCGGGCCGCTGACCTCGAAGCAAAAAATCGCGAAAACAGGACTTCAAATCGCTTTCCCGGATATGCCGGATGAGGAATTAAATAACCTGCTCCGCGATCAATGGGACAATGTTGGGCGCACATTTGCCGAATTCCCGCTTCTCCACCGCATACAGGCTTTTGACGGCTCTCGCGTCACGGTGGAGGGTCTGGATATATTCAAGGCGAATGCCCCGGCGATTATTGTGACCGGACATTTCGCGAATTGGGAAGTAATGGCGACGGTTCTGACGCAATCCGGACTGCCCGTGCGGATTACCTATCGCAAGATAAATAACCCCCATATTGACCGACGCGTGCGCGAAAAACGCGAAGCTTATGGCACAAAATTCCTGGTTCAGAAATCCACTCACAAAGGCGGGCGGGAATTATTCGAAGCGCTCAATAACGGCGAGAGCATCGCCATTTTAAACGATCAAAAATTCAATACAGGATTGTCCATTCCCTTTTTCGGAACGGAAGCCATGACCGCGCAGGGGGCAACGCGGCTAGCCCTTAAAACCGGACGCCCGCTCCTGCCTATGGCGGTGACGCGGGACGGATCGGATTTCACGGTAACTTTTTATTCTCCGATAGAGTTGACGAGGACAGGCGATAAAGACAATGATGTAAGAAACGGCGTGACGAAAGTCTCAAAGTTTATTGAAGACCGCGTCCGCGAAAAACCCGCTCAGTGGTTTTGGGTGCACAGACGTTGGCCAAAAAAACATTATCGGCCAAAGACATAAATTTGGGGAGTCAGAAATGCGTCATTATTTATTACCGCTCGCGGTTTTATTGGCAGGATGCGGCGCCAAAGCGCAGGATCAAAACCAAGAAAAGTCTAAATTTTCGGCTTCGAATGACAGCGCTGTCTTATTTGCCGATGCCAATCCAATTTATGTCAATCAACACGGATTTTCGCCTGAGAGCCATAAGCTCGCCTTTTACCGGGGCGAATTGGACAGCCCGGCGGCCTGGTCGCTCCATAATGAAAACGGAGACGTTGTGTTGGACGGCGTGACCGAGCCTGTCGGCTACTCCGAAACGGCGCAGCAACATCTGAGTAAAATCGATTTTTCTGACTTCGATACGCCCGGGGATGGATATTATCTGACCGTCAGAGGCACAAATAGTCCCGATTTCGACATAGCGAAAGACCTCTATAAATCCCTGAAATATGACGCGCTCGCCTATTTCTATCACGCCCGCGCCGGTATGCCGATTGAAACGCCTTATGTCGCCGAAGAACATGCCCGCCCTGCCGGGCATAGAAATGAAGTCGTCACCTGTTTCAAGGGCGAAGACCTCTGGGGGACGAAGTGGCCGGGATGTGATTATGAATTGGACGTGACGGGCGGGTGGTATGATGCGGGCGATCACGGCAAATATGTCGTCAATGCTGGCATTTCGACCTGGACCCTTCTCAATGCCTATGAGCAATTCGGCGAAAGCTTTGCCGATGGGAAGGTCAATATTCCCGAAGCCGGAAACGGCGTGAACGACCTGCTAGACGAGGCGCGGTATAACATTGAATGGATGCTTTCGATGCAGGTGCCGGACGGCACAACAATGAAGTTGCCTATCGGAAAGCAGGCGTCAGGTAAGCCGTTAGAGCTCACTGAAGTGGACGCGTCCGGCATGGCGCATCACAAAGTTCATGATGAAACCTGGACAGGCAATATTTTGCCGCATGAGGATGAGGAAACCCGCTATCTATATCCGCCAAGTACGGGGGCGACATTGAATCTCGCCGCGATTGGGGCCCAATGCGCGCGAATTTGGCGGGAGATTGATGCTGAGTTTGCTGAGCAGTGCTCCGTAGCCTCAGAAAAGGCGTTCCAGGCGAATGAAAGAAATTGGGAGATTTGGGCTTACGGTAATTTCGATGGAGGTGGACCTTATGGAGATTCCGACGATTTTGAGGATGAGTTTTCGTGGGCAATATCTGAATTCCAAAAATTAAACGCCGAACACACATTTGTCCAAAATAATAGCATTGAGCTGAATGTCCCAAGTTTTAATAAGACAAATTTTTTAGGTATTTTGAGCGAGTCGCAGGATATAGACCATTATGCTGAAAAAGTCTCTCAATTTGCGGACAACATTCTCGCCGATATCGAAAAAGAAAAACTCCACTTCCCCTATTATTCGGAAAGATATCATTGGGGTAGTAACTCTGCCTTGACCAATCGCGCTATAGTTCTCGGCACAGCCTATCAATTGACGGGCGAAGATAAATATCGCGACGGGGTCGTCGATTTGATGGATTACCTGCTGGGGCGGAACCCGACCGGCTATAGCTATATCACGGGCTATGGCGATAAACCTTACAAAAACCCGCATCACCGGTTCTGGGCGAAGTCGCAAATCGGGGACCGTCCTGAGCCGCCCGCAGGCGTTCTCTCCGGCGGGCCCAACAACACGAATATGAGCGACCCGGTGGCGGAAAAATTAAAAGGCAAATGCGCCGCGCAGACCTGTTATGTCGATGACCACGGCGCGTGGACATTGAACGAGGTCACAATTAACTGGAATGCGCCTTTGCTCTGGATGGCGGCGTTTCTGGATGCGACAGAGGAATGACGCGATGAGCATTTAATCCGGGGGATTAAATGCAGCGACATTCCGACGTCGCCCGGCGTCGGAGACGACGGGTTTCAATCTTTCCCGTCATTACCCGGATTAAGCCGTCTTCCGGCCTTTCGTCGCGTCCCATTGATCGAATTCGTGAGCAATGCAGCGTTCGATCAGTTTGCGCCAGACGGGCTCTGCAATATCGGCGGAGAGGCCTTGTTCTTTGGCTTCCACCAGGACTTTGGCGACAACGTCTTCAATCCGTTCTTCGTCATAGACGGCGTCGCGGCTTTTCTTGATGCGGGCGGCGGCGTGCATATAGCCTTGGCGAATAACCAGAAGGCGGACGATTTCGCGGTCCAGACTGTCCACGCCCTTGCGGACATCCGTCATGGTCTGGCATTCATCGGGGAGCGGCGCGGCCGGATGGGGATCAGATTTTATCGGCGACATAATCAATCAGCTTTCTGAGGGCCATTCCGTGAGAAGTTCCGGATCCAGATTACGGTTACGCCATTTCAAACGCCAGCACAAATGCGGCCCGGTTGAACGGCCTTTTGTCCCGACGGTCGCCACCTGTTCGCCTTGCTTCACATGCTGACCGTCTTCGACAACGATATCTTCCATATGAAGATAATAGCTGATGAGGCCTTGGCCGTGATCAATCAGCAGGAGCGAGCCTTCGAAATACATGTCTTCATCCGCCATGGAGACGATGCCGTCCGCAGGCGCGACAATGGGCGTGCCTTTCGGCGCGGCGAGGTCGACGCCGTAATGCGGCTTTTTGGGTACGCCATTTAGAATACGCTGCGCGCCGAAATTAGTGGTTTTGATATAATCGGCCTGGATCGGATAGATAAATCCATCTTTAAATCCGACTTCCTCTTGGCGGGAAGCAAAACCGATTTTTTTACGGGCGGTGGCGGCGCGGATACGTTTTAATTCTTCTTCGGTATATTCATTGACCATATTGGACGGCAGGCCGTCAATTTTCGAGGTATCATAGTCGCGGGGAGACAGATCGAAACTGACCCGCTCGCCTGCATATTCGACGAAATTATCGCTCTCGTCTCGGTCAAAGCCGACAAACAGAACGCCGTTCTCATCCGCATTTTCGTAATAGAAATCGTCTTCGCCGCGCGCGATTTTAACTTTGGCGTTTGGTTCGGTCCGGCAGACAATAAGCCCGCCCTGCTGCGCCATGCCGGAGCAAGCGATGGGGGGAGTTTGGGGTAGTTTTGATTGAGCATGAGAGGAGTGAGAAAGTCTCACATTCTCATTGCCAACCGCTTTAAGGAGCTCTTCAACGCGAGCATCATGTGATTTGGTATCATTCTTGCTAGGCTTGTCTTGCGCAAAAGACGCCATAGGCAATATCATCGCCAGAATTGTCAGAGCCAAGCCCCGCATCACGCATTCGCCTTTTTATGGGCTTCGAGGCTTGCGGCTGCGTCTTTATAGGCTTCCTGACGGTCATCATTCCAGTAATGCAGACGTTCCAGCGGGATCTTCTCGCCGGTAACCGCGCAGACGACAAAGGCGCCCGGCTTCATAATCGTGAAATCCGACGCGCCGTAATGGAGCTGCGCTTCGCCTTGGTTTTGGAAAAAACTATTCATGAGAGCGCTATAACGGGTTGCGGCGGGAAAGCGAAGAGGGAATGGCGGTTAGAATAGGTCGCCTTGCGGGGTTTCTGGCTGCGGGGTTTTGGTCTGTTTTTTCGGTTTAGCCCTCACCGCCGTTCCACCTGCAATCACGGCGGTTCTTTCGCCGTCTGCAAAGGTGAGGCTCACGCCCTGCCCGGCGCTGACGGCATCTTTGCTGCGCACCACATGACCTTTATCATCCTGCACCAGAGCGTAGCCGCGATCCAGCACGCCTTGATAGCTGTAGGCGTCGAGAAGTTTCGCCGCGCGGTCGAGGCGGTTTGATTGCGTTTCCAATTGGCGTCTTATGGCTTGCTCCGCCGATTTTTCCATCCGGATGATTGTTTCCCCCTTGCGGGTCAGCGTTTCCTTGGCGCGGGAATGGGTAAAGCGCATGGCCGCCCGGAGCGCTTTGTCGCGTTCGGCGAGGCGCTCAGCGGCGCGGGAGAGAATCTGCGTCATGCTCGGCAGGCGCTGCAAGGCGAGCGCGTTTTTCTGTGGCTCGTAAAGGCGCTGCGGGGACGGCAGGCGCGCTGCGGCCAGGTCCAGACGCTGCTGAGCGGGGGCGAGGACCGTGTCGAGACGCGGCAAGCGGGCCGCGCGCAATTTGTTTTCGCGCTCCAGGACCGAGCGCCGGAGGCCTCGGCCCAATCGCAATCCATGATCCGCAAGGGTTTCCAGCCAGTCCGCCATGACCGGGACGGCCACTTCGGCGGCGCCGGTCGGCGTCGGGGCGCGGTAATCGGCGACATAATCAATCAGGGTCCAGTCGGTTTCATGCCCAACCGCTGAAATCAGCGGAATGGTGGAGCTGGCCGCCGCCCGCGCGACAATTTCTTCGTTAAAGCACCAGAGGTCTTCCATGGAGCCGCCGCCGCGCGCGACGATCAGTACGTCAGGTTTTGGAAAGCCCTCTGCATGGTTGAACCCTGTAATGGCCGAGGCAATCTGCTCGGCGGCTTTGTCGCCCTGGACGAGAACAGGCCAGACAAGAACGTGACTCGGGAAACGGTCAGAGATGCGGTGCAGAATATCCCGGATCACGGCGCCTGTTTGCGACGTCACCACGCCAATGGTTTTCGGCATGAAAGGCAGCGGCACTTTTCGGCCTTCATCAAACAGGCCTTCGGCGGCGAGCGCCTTTTTACGCTTTTCATAGAGCGCCATGAGCGCGCCCGCCCCGGCGAGCTCCATTTTATCAATGATGAGCTGATAATTTGACCGGCCGGGATAGGTGGAGAGCTTGCCTTCGCAGACCACTTCCATGCCTTCTTCGGGCCGCATGGACAGACGCCCCATCACGCCTTTCCAAATGATGGAATTAATCACCGCCTTGTCGTCCTTGACGTCGAGATAGCAATGTCCGGAGCGGGCAATGGTCACGCGCCCCAACTCCCCGCGCACGCGGACATGGCCATATTGCTCCTCAATACTGCGCTTGAGCGAGAAGGCGAGTTCGGAAACGGTAAATTCGGGCGTATTGTCAGACATAATTGACGTTCTTATAACGAGTCTTCCACAAACAAAACCTGTCATTCCGGAAGGCGCAGCCTATCCGGAAGGTCGAGAGGTTGTGAACCGCCGAAAGACGGGCTAGCAATCTCTCGTGCTTCCGCATTGCCCCTAGGGTACTCTTCGAGCAGTTTCCCTCTGGGCGGAATGACAGTATTTTTAAGGTGTGACTATGAACGTATTACTTATCGGCTCCGGCGCGCGCGAACATGCTCTGGCCTGGAAACTGGCGCAAAGCCCAGGTGTGAACGAGCTAACCTGCGCGCCCGGAAATGCGGGTATCGCCGAGGTCGCCAATATTGTGGACATTGCCGCCGATGATGTGACGGGCCTGCTCGCGCTTATCCAGCGGGACGGATATGATTTCGTCGTCGTCGGCCCCGAGCAGCCTCTCGCGCTCGGCCTTGTCGATGCCCTACAGGCGCGCGGCGTCAAAGTCTTTGGCCCGACCCAGGCGGCGGCGCAGCTCGAATCCTCCAAATCCTTTACCAAGGAATTTTGCAAGCGCTATAATATCCCCACGGCGGATTACGGCGTTTTTACCGATCTGGCGGAAGCGAAAGCCTATCTTCAAACCATGTCTGCGCCTTATGTGCTCAAAGCCGACGGGCTCGCGGCCGGTAAAGGCGTGGTCATTCCCGAAACCCTGAAAGAGGCGGAAGCCGAGCTGGAAGAGTTTTTCTCGGGCAAATTTGGAGACGCCTCGACGAAGGTCGTGATCGAAGAATTCATGACCGGGCAAGAGGCGAGCTTCTTTGCCATTTCCGATGGCAAAAACGCCCTGCCCCTGATTGCGGCGCAAGACCATAAACGCGCGTTTGACGGCGACAAGGGTCCGAATACGGGCGGGATGGGGGCTTACTCCCCGGCCCCGGTCTTTGATGACGCGGCGCTGAAAACCGTGATGGAGAAAATTATCCAGCCCACGGTTCACGGCATGGCCAAGGACGGCAATCCCTTTGTCGGCGTGTTATTTGCCGGATTGATGATGACCCCGGTCGGGCCGAAACTGATTGAATATAATGCCCGTTTCGGAGACCCAGAATGTCAGGTCATGATGCGCCGCCTGCAAAGCGATTTGATGGAAATATTCATCGCGGCGGAAAGCGGCACGCTGGACGCGCTCGACGCGCCGATATGGTTTGACGAGCCCGTCGTCAATGTCGTCCTCGCCGCTAAAGGCTATCCCGGAAAATATAAGAAAGGCACGCCGATTAACGGACTGGAAAACGCGAATGAAACGGACGGCGTCGTGATCTTTCACGCCGGCACGAAACGCGACGGCGCGCAGCTGCAGGCAGCAGGCGGACGCGTTCTCTCTGTCACAGCCCAAGCTTCAACGCTGAAAGACGCAGTGGATAAAGCCTATGACGTCATTGATACAAAAATAGACTGGGAAGACGGATTTTGTCGAAGGGATATCGCGTATCGGGCACTATAGACGTTGGATGATATTGGAGTAGGTTTTTAATCGGTATAACAGAGGAAAATTAGTCTTCCTCGAGCTATGATCGAGAGCTGCGTGTTGAGGTTGCTTGATAGCAAGTCGCAATGCATGATTCTATCAATAGACTATTGCGTGTTGAAATAAATTAAGATAGCTCGACCTTAAATTACAGCACTTTAAGTTGCGTTGATTGAGGATGTTTGTACAGTGACTATGAAATCTAGCCTGAAATTTTGTCTTTGCGCATCGCTTGGCGCCTTAATTATTACGAGCTGCGGTGGTTCCAATGATGATGGATCATCTCCACCTCCCCCTATGACAGATACATCAGCACCAGTTGTCTCTTTTGATACTTCCATTACTACTGTTGAGTCTGCAAGCAGCGTCACCATAAATGTAAACGCAACGGATAATGTCGAGGTCACATCTGGCCCCACTGTTACCTGCGATAATGGCGGCGACTTTTCAGGGTCAACTTTTACAGCTCCGAGTGTTACTTACGATTCTTCTACAACCTGTACGGCTACTGCCTCTGACGCGGCCGGCAATAGCGGAAGCGCAACGATAACTCTTGATATAAAAGCGCCCATCGAATTCAATATTTCTAAAACACGTGTTTTCGAAAGTGAATTGTTCTCAATAGAAAAAACAAACCCTCCTGGTGACATGGAAATCACCCAGCTCTCGGGTGAAGAAGCAATCAAAGTTTCGACATCTAACGAGAGCACTCGTTTTCGAGCCCCTGCTCTTGAATTCGACGGAACAGAACAACTTAGTTTTGAAATTGTAATCACCAGCCCTTCTGGCGAGACGGCAAGTACTATTATATCAAGTCCTGAAGTAATAGGTCGGGCCGGAGCTGGAATACCTGTTGCGATTTACGATCCCGCCCTTTCACTTCAGACGGGGTTCGGGACTAGAACTCTCGGTCTAAACAGGGAGGAAGGTTCCAATATTGTTGCGATTAGGCAGAGCGCAGAAAGTTTCAACAGTGATAAATTTGAAATTGCTATGCTCGGGGGCATCACAAATTTCACGGATAGACAGGACTATGAAGATGAAAGTCGATTCCGGGTTGAGGGCGATTTTGAAGATGTTAGTTACACAGAGTTAAATGGATTAGGCACCGCTTTCGGACTCGCTGTTTTAAGTAAAGATGAAAATAAACTTCGGTGGTTTAACTATGAGCCAAACAGTGAAGGTAGTCCTCCAAATATTTACAGAGAGTCAGATAGTTTTTCTGTCGAAAAACCTTGTTTTGTTCGTGATATTTATGGGAAAAATTTCATTTGGGTCGGCCAAGAAGATAATGGATTGTCTGTGATTGAGCTCAACCCTGTAAAAACAGATGGACGAACCACAAGCTTCAACGAAATCTTGCTTCAAAATGTTGGGGGAAATAGATCTCTATGTTACATTTTCCCGACCCGGCTCGCTTATCGATACGCCAATACAGGTACTGATGGCCTAATTACTCTCGACTACAAATCTAATGAAATTGTTTTATTTAAAGAATTAGATGCGGGCGCCTCATATGCAGAGGTAGATGTTATTCCGCTTCAGACTGAAACAACAGAAGCTTTAGAAATTGTAGATGTTTATTCAATTGGACTGCCCTCAAGAGTACCAAGATCTATGGGTGTTCTTTTGAGTGACGGAAAAGAAAACGGCGTGCATCGCTTAATACATATTACACAAGACTTGGACAACGATGAGATAAGCCAAAGAACATATTCTTGGACTGGCGGCATTCCTGTTTCGCTTGTCGTAGGTAATTTCGGTGGAGATGATGCAAATCTATACTTCACCGAGGATATTGCTGTCATTACCAACTCTAATCAGTCTTTATTTTTTGAGAGCAATGCAGTTGAACCAGATAATTGGTTTGAAAGACGAAACAGAGAGTATGCGGAGCCTATTTTCTTTGAGACTTTCCCCGGAGCTGGTTCCGCCGTAACCGTTAACCAGAGGCCAAATGAATTCGGGGATGTGGATATCGAGGACGTGTTAGTTTCTTATCCTGACACTGGAGAGTTGCGCTATTATTCGCCAGACTCCACACTTCCGAAATTCGGACTACCCTTTGAATAATAAGTCCCCGAAAAATTCGGTTATTTGCAACCTACTTTCTCGCCAACTCGGGTGAGGTCAAGCGGTTTAAAATTCAAGATGTGGGGCAATAAAACTGCATTTACGTCAAAGGTGCAACTCGCACCGTAGTATGTAAAAATGCCTTCTGACGCTCTCAAATCCCCCGAAATCCCGCCCCTCCACAATCCTCTTACGCGAAGCCTCTTCGCAAAGGTTAAGAATGTGTTAAGGGTGGAGCATGACTTATCGTACCCTCCTGACCTCCGCCGCCGCTATTTCCTTTCTTATCGGGGGGATTGGCGTTGCCTTTGATTCGTTTGCCCATGACGGGCCGCACGATAATTATGAGGATTTCACTCTGATCCATGCCGGACAGGTTCTAGCCGTTCCCGGTGAAGACCCTATTTCTGACGCGACCATTATCATCCATGACGGGAAAATTGTCGGCGTGGAAGAAGGCTTTCTCGAAGATGACGCGGCGACCATTCTCGATAAAAAAGACATGTTCTTTCTGCCCGGCCTGATCGACAGCCATGTTCACCTTCGCAGTGAATGGTCCCCGACGTCTCGCTGGGAACCCGTCCTGATGGAATCCGGCGATAGCGCGTTTCAGGCAGCCAAAAATGCCAAGACCACATTGATGGCGGGTTTTACCGCCGTACAGGATGTAGGCGGGCCAAATGAAATCTTCGCGCTGAAACGCGCCATTAATGACGGCACGGTGCCGGGACCGCATATTCAGGCGGCCGGATCTTCGATTTCCGTCACGGGCGGGCACGGCGACTCGCATGGGTTTAAAGATGACCTTTTGCATTTCTTTGCGTCAGAGACGATTTGCGACGGCCCGGCAGATTGCCGGCGCGCCACACGTCAGGCGGTCAAGAACGGGGCGGATGTTATCAAGATCACGGCGACAGGCGGGGTGCTGTCCAACACCAATGCTGGGACGGGTCAGCAGTTTTTCAATGACGAGCTGGACTCCATCGTCGAAGCCGCCACCAAAATGGGCCGCAAAGTCACCGCCCACGCCCATGGCAAAGAAGGCATTGAGAGCGCCTTGAAGGCCGGAGTGAAGTCCATCGAGCATGGGACGTATTTAGACGCCGGCACAGCCGCGCTTTTCAAACAATATGATGCGACTCTTGTGCCGACTATCCTCGCCGGGATGACGGTCGTCGATTGGGCAGAAAATACTGATTGGCTACCTCCGAACTCGGCCGAGAAAGCTTTGCAGGTCGGGCCGCAAATGCAGGACATGGCGCGCATTGCTTATGAAAACGGCGTCAATATTGCCTTTGGCACGGATACCGGCGTGTCCAAGCACGGCGAAAATGCCAAAGAGTTTCAATATTTGATGGATGCGGGCATGAGCGCGCAGGAAGCCATCGCCTCTGCCACCACGGTTGCGGCCAAACATATCGGACTGGAGGACGTTATCGGCTCTCTGGAAGAAGGCAAATATGCGGACCTGATCGGTGTGGATGGAGACCCTCTGGACGATATTGAGGAGCTCATGGATGTTGATTTCGTCATGAAGGGCGGCGTGATTTACAAAAACGAAGAGTAAGCGAGAATTAAATCACATCCGTGACCGAATTTCGGCGGCGCGGCTCTTCTGGGTGTGCTAAATCAATCCCATGACGCAGCCCCTTACAGATGACACACGCTACGCCGCTTTGCAGGATAAAGAGGCGGCAAAGGGTTTGCGCTTTTATCTCGGCGTCACCTCCACAGGCATTTTCTGCCGTCCGGGATGTCCGGCGCGTTTGCCGCTGCGGAAAAACTGCCTGTTTTTTGAAGACGCACAAGACGCGCTGCTGGCCGGGTTTCGGCCCTGCAAACGCTGCCACCCGCTAGGCGGGCAACATCGAATGCTCGAGGCCCTGATGGCGGATATCCTCGCCGATCCATCAAGGGATTGGTCGGAAGCCGCGCTGCAAGACCAGGGCTATTCCCCCACCACACTAAGGCGAACCTTCAAAGACCATACGGGCTTTAGCTTGAGCGATTTTGTACGCTGGGTCCGGTTGGGACGCGGGGCAAAGTCCCTACAAAAAGGAGACAGTGTGATAAACGCCCAACTGGACGCCGGATTTGACAGCCCCTCCGGATTTCGCGCCGCCTATGCAGGCCTGTTCGGTAGCGCCCCTGCCAAAACAAAGCTTTCGGACGGCCCGCCGCTGTCCATCGCGTGGCATGAAACGCCTCTCGGCCGGATGGTGAGCATCGCGGATGAAACCTCTCTCTATATGCTCGAATTTACCAATCGGGTCAAAATGATCGGGCAAGTAAAGCGCTTATATCGCCTTCACAAACGCCCGATTGAAGCGGGGCGAACCGCCATTTCCGGACAAATCGAGGCGGAGCTGAAATCCTATTTCAAGGGAGATTTAACCGACTTCCAAACACCACTGACTTTGACCGGCACGAAGTTTCAGAAACAGACCTGGGCGCAATTACAAAAAATTCCCTATGGCGAAACGCGGAGCTATGCGGATTTGGCGGTTGCCGTCGGAAATGACAAAGCCGTCCGCGCTGTGGCGGGGTCAAATGCCAAGAACGGACTCGCTCTGATTGTGCCGTGCCACCGCGTGATTGCCAAAGATGGCGGGCTGGGCGGTTATGCCGGAGGGCTGGACCGCAAGCGGGCTTTGCTGGCGCTCGAAGGCGTCGAGATTAAAGGGTAAATGTAAGCTGCGCCGTCAGGTTCTGATTAACGCTCGTCGCAATGGACGCCCGGGTCAACACAGCGCCGTTTTTCACGATGACATCATTGAGCAAACCGTAAAGCGCCTGTGTGTCCTGCGTTTCAATCCAGACGGTCAGGCTTTCCCGTCCGTCAGGCTGAACGCGGGAGGGGTTAATCCCCCGGGCGCGAGCGGTTTCGATAAAGACGGCTTGGCTGAACGGACGCGTCACAGCGGCGCGGCCGCCCGACGAGAGAGTCGGAAGGGTGCGCGCGACCGTTGTGTAATCGCGCTCCGCCCTCAAAAGATCTGCCCGCGCCTCGCTTTGCGCCGAAAAAACGGGGTTCAGAATAAATTGCCAGAAAATGACCAAGGTCACCAAGATGCCCATGACCGCCAGCAAAACCTGCTCGCGCGAATCTCGTTCCTGCCAGAATTGTTGAAAGCTCGAAAACATTAGCTCGCCCCCGCAATTCTCAAAACGGCTTCTCCGACAAAGCGCCCGCTTTGTTCGCGAACGCCGCCGGGGGTGAAGTCCCCTCCAGCCTCTTCCATGGCGATTTTAACCGCTTCGGCGCGCTCAAAGCTCGGATAGCTCAGGCGGAGTTGTAGCTCACTTCGGCTGTCCTGAAAGCTCAGGCGCTCAATGGCGACATCGTCAAATTCCGCGAGGGCGCGAAAGGCAATATCAGACAGCGCCAGAAATTGCGTCGGCGCGACATTGCCGGACCGCGCCGCCTGCGTCACGGCCACGGCCGGATTGTTCGGGGCGGGCTGGCCGGTCTGCTGGGTATAAAGGCGCGCCGTTTCCAACTGCACATTTTCGGCCTGTTTCTGAATTGAGCGGGCCTCCAGCATTTCAAAAACCAACACGGCCAGTCCCAGACAAGCCGCGAGCGCCCCGAGGCGCACCCCTCTTTTCAACGTCCCGCTGAGCGCCGAGCGAGGGGCGTAGGGCCCCTGCATCAAATTATTCGCCTGCGTCAGGCGCGCGCCAATCGCGGCCAAAACCTGCGCGTGGTCTGCGGCGTTTACCGGGCCGTCATACCAGTCGATATCGAGCGTATGGCCCAGCGGCCCCGGAGACACCACGCGATCCGGCAAGGCGAGCGGAACAGAGTCCGCTTCAGTCAGGGCGTCATAATCCGTGAAGATAGACTGGACATTCAATCCGTTTTCCTGCGCCCAGTCCTGCGCCTCTTCCATGAGTGTTTTTGAAATCACGGTGGCGAGATTGACCGGGCTGTCTTCGATTAAGACCTCGTCCTGCATGGCTACGTGAAGCGTTTCAAATGGAACAGAGAGAGCATCCTCAAGTGAAAAGAGAATAGCCTTTTCCCGCTCTCGCCGGCGCATTTTTGGAATATCATGAGCAAAAGTCTGCGCATTTTGGCCCGGCAGGATGAGAGCAACCGGGAGGTTCCTGCTTGCCAGCGCCTTGACCTCGTCCAAATGGGTCTGTCCTGTTTCGGCAATCTGTCCGTCCTGCCAATGCCCCCATAGAAGCGGCGCAGACTCTGTGCCCGGGAGCAATAATATCAAGCCATCTCGCATGGTCTATCGCCCTTCCGAAGCAGTGGCCGCGTCGTCGGGACGCAGATAAGGGCGGAAACTTTCATGGCCCCACCCGCGATATGTCAGAAGCGGTTGCCCGTTGTCTACCCCTGTAAAGTGAAAGCTGCGCGACCTTTGTGCTTTTCGGTAGTTCAGCTCCAGCTCAACCCAGAGGGATTTCGGCGCAAAAATTACGGAGTTTTGAAGCATTCCGACAATATTCGGCTCATCCTCACGCTGCGGCAGATCTTGTAGCAAAGGATTGGATATAAGCCTCTCCATGTCTAAATACCCTTGCTCGGGGCGGTCGGCGATAAGCTGCCTGGCCAGGCTTAGGCTGTCTGCCCCGCCAATTAATCCCGCCAGCAAAGGCGCCTGCCAAGGCTCAGCTAAATCAATATTGAATTTTGTTTCGATATAAGGCTCGCCGACACAAAGCCAGGGCCGAAGAGCCTCATATAGCTCAGGGGTCACACCTCTCACCGCGCGAATTTCCATGACCGACGCCAAAGGTGTGTTGGCCGGAAGAACGGGCGGCGTTCGGCGCAGGTAATCTCCGTCCTCCGCGCCGCCGGGCTGCGCCTGACTATCGGCGTCAACCCAATCTGTCAGGGTCGCTCTCAAACCTTCCGCCTGAAGGCGCGAAACGCCCAGTGCGTCCAGCGTATTGATAAATTGCTCTCCGGCGGCTTCGTTAGGTTGGCCTTGATTTGTGGTGAGACTTCCCAAATTGAAACAATGCGATCCGTCCCGGACGGTCATTTGCATAACCCCATCGTCTATCGGCAGCAGGATCGGATTAATATTCGCCAGAACCTGATTCCGGCCCTCGGGCGGAACTGACTGCAACCGCTCGGCCAGAACATCCGCAACATAATCTTCGGCCCCGCGCACATACCAATCCGCTTGCGCGTAATCCGCGACATTGGCGGTGCGCTTTAAGGAAAGACGAATATCGTCCATTAATGCAACCGTCAGAGCCGCCATAATCGCCATGACCAATAAGGTGGCGATCAAAACCGCACCGCGTTCTTTATCGAGCTCCGGCTTCATCCGCGCAGCTCAAAAATATGTTCTGAAATGCTCTGTCTTTCATCCGTCAGGACAAAGCGGATCACGCCGGGCAGCGGAAAGGAGTCTCCTGCTTCCACCGGCACGGCCAGACGCGTAACGGGAATAAGATCTTCAGATAAAAATTCGAGACGGGCGGAGAGTAGATTATCAAACAAAACGATTTCGCGGGGCTGGGTCGAGACATCGGGATTGGCCGTCGGCCAGCTCTGGCGAATGAGTTTTCCTTCGCGAAAGAAATAAGCGACGCGTTCAGCGTCCCCGCGCGGCTCTAGCCCGCCCGGATTCTCTCGGCCCAGACGCGTAAAATTAATTAGAGATTCGCCATCTGTGGTCAAAACATAAGGCTCGAAACTACCCAATATATCCCGGCGGGCCCGCAGAGAAATCCGTTCAAAATCGGTTCGCATTATGGCTCTCGCGGCCTGTAACTTATTAAGCTCTTCCGTGCCCTGATTAACCCGATCTCGTACAGCAATAGAGCTGCTCATCACGGTCATTGTGCCAGCCGAAATCAGTGAAAAGATAAAGAGACTCACGAGCATCTCGATGAGCGTAAAGCCGGCGTCGTTTCTTGGTCCCTTCACGAGACTTCTCCGGTTACGAAAGCTCGGCGCTCGATGAGCACCTGCTCTGTTCGCGGAGATGACACGCTCACGACTAACTCAAAAAATTCGGGCACCTCGGTTTCAACCCGTTCGACGCGATACTCAAATCTTCTACCGCCTGATTGTTCTTCGCCGATGCGGGACTGTGCAAAAGGGTTTTCACTTTCAAGGCGCGCTAAAGCGAGCTGATTATCCGCAACAACAGAGGCGTAAGTTTTTTCTTCCAGCTGATTGAGAGCCGTAACGGTTTGGGTTCCCGCCCGCGTCAAGCCGAGAATGGCAACGGAGAAAATAACAAGGCTCACCAGAACTTCGACCAAGGTGAAACCGGCGTCTTTCTGTTTCGTCAATTGAAGGGTCATTCCGTTTTGACCAGGGCGATACGGCCCTTGCCCTCTGAACGAAGTTCATAACGGGCATCAGGTCCGGACATGTCGAGGACAAACGGCGCGTTGAGGCCCGTGGGTTCAAAAATGATTTGCGGGCTTATTTCATCGGGGAGCTCAATTTCTTGGCCCTCGCGTTGCAATTTTGGCTTAATGCGGTCCGGCCAGTTTTGCCCCCCTGCCGGAACGAATTCTTCTCCGTCATAGGCATAAAAGGAAAACTGCTTTTCCGTGAGTCCAAAGCCGCGCACTTCGCCGCTGATGAGACCGTCCTGCACCATAGCATTTAAATCGCGGGCAAGGCGTTCTGCCTCAATCTGGGTTTCGGATTTCGGGTTGGGAACGTTCATAATGACCACGCCCGAGAGGAGACCGATCAACACCAAAACGCAAAGCATTTCGATAAGCGTAAAGCCCGCCTCGGAGCGCTTCTTCAAATCATATGGTTTTGTTCGGAACATGCGTCCTTATTTTACGCCTCGTTCGTAATATCGGCCGCGGCGTCTTCTCCGCCGGGTTCGCCGTCAGAGCCGTAAGAGAAAATATCAACGACACTGTTTTCGCCTGGATAGCGGTATTGATATTCATTTCCCCACGGGTCCAGAGGCAAGGAGCGTATGTACCCTCCTTTTGGATATAAGGCTTCGTCAACACCCGCTGGAGCTTCAACCAACGCTTCCAATCCGGCGGATTGTTCGGGGTAGTCATAATAATCGAGATAGTAGCGGTCCAAAGATTGCTGCAAAACGGCAATATCCGCCTTAGCCTTTTTGACCGAAGAGTCTCCGATCAGCGGCAGAACATTGGCCACAACAACTGTCGTCAGAAGGCCGATAATGACCAATGTCACCAAAACCTCAACCAGTGTGAAACCCGCTTCTTTATCAGCTTCCTGTCTCTTCATTGTTGTTGTCTTATCAGTATCAGCCATGGGGCCTCCTAAAGAATGAATTGATTGAGCGTAAGGATCGGCAAAAATATCGCGGCGATTATCAATAGCACTATACCCGCCAAGAATATGATGATGAGCGGCTCCAGCAAAGTCAAAAACACAGACGTCCGGGCTTCGAACTCACTTTCGAGGTAATCCGCGGAGCGCGAAAACATCTGCCCCGTGTCTCCGCTGGCTTCCCCGCCGGCAACCATTTGCGTCACAAGAGGCGGAAAAACTTTCGTTTTCTGTAAGGCCTGACTGAGCGCAGCGCCTTCTCGCACCCGCGTTGCTGCGCCGAGAACGGCTTCCCTCATGACGGAATTCTTAAGGGTATGACGGGAGGTTTCCAGCGCGTCGAGGGCGGGGGTACCGGCGCTAATTAATCCTGCCATCGTCCGTGAAAACCGCGCCGCATTCAAATCACGTATAATATTTCCGAGTAAGGGCGTTTTCAGCCGAACGCCGTCCCACCAATAACGGGCAGCGGGACGTTTGAGCAAAAGCCTAAACCCAAAATAAAGGGCCAGAAGCGCGCCGAATATCCAGAGTCCATAAGATTTAAAGACTTCGGAGAACCAAATCGTAAACCGCGTGATGGGCGGGAGCTCTTGGCCGAAACTATCGAATTGCGCAACGACTTTAGGAACGACAAAAACCATCAGAACCGCGATGACGCCAATGGCCACAACTGACAAGACGATAGGATAAACCGTGGCGCCGAGAATTTTTCGGCGGATCGCCTGAGCCGCTTCCAGATCATCGGCCTGTCTCTCCAGCACTTGCGCCAATCGTCCCGAAGCCTCACCAGAAGCGATCATCGCGACATAAAGATCGTCGAAAGCTTGGGGCTGACTTTTCATGGCATCTGAGAGCTTGAGCCCTTCCATGACCTGCCCGCGAATGGAGAGCAGAACCCCGCGCATGGGCGAGCGCTCAAATTGCAAGGCGATGACCCGAAGCGCGTCTTCCACCGGGGTCGCCGCATTAATTAGAATGGCGAGCTGCCGGGTAGCGCGGGTCAAATCTTTTAATTTTATCCGCCCGGATAAAAAGGAATGAGACGCCTCTGATGTTTTGGCGGTTTTCTTGCGGCTCCGGTTTAAATCCACCGGAATCAGGGCGCGAGCGCGAAGCATGTCGCGGGCATCGCGGGACGAGCTCGCCATCAGAGTGCCGCGCTGTTTCGCGCCTTTGGCATCTATCGCGGCATAATCAAAGGCTTCCATGTTTTAGATGGCCTCGGCAGTGCTCGATTTGCAAACCCGAAGCACTTCTTCCGGAGAGGTCAGGCCGTCCACCACTGCCTGCGCCCCGCTTTGGAGGAGTGTCTGGCGGCTCCGGAAAGCATGCTTGGACATCTTGGATTCAGAGGAGCCGTCATGAATCATGGCGCGAAGCTTGTCATCCATCGTCACCATTTCATAGAGGCCCAAACGCCCCCGATAGCCAATATCCAAACATTCGCTACATCCCTTAGCGTGATAGAATGTCGTCGGTTCATTCGGCAAGCCAAGCTCGGAAAGCTCCGTCTCGCTAGCTTGATAAGGCATTTTACAATTCGGGCAAAGCTCGCGCACCAATCGCTGAGCAACCAAAGCCGTGATAGTGCTCGCCAGAAGGAAGGGCTCGACGCCCATATCCCGCAAGCGGGCGATAGCGGCAATGGCGGAATTCGTATGGACCGTGGAAAGAACCAGGTGACCTGTCAAGGAGGCCTGCACCGCAATCTCTGCCGTTTCGGGATCCCGGATTTCCCCGACCATGACCACATCCGGGTCCTGACGGAGAATGGCGCGAAGCCCCGCCGCGAAGCTCATCCCGACTTGGCTGTTTACTTGTGTTTGGCCAATTCCGTCCAGCGCATATTCGACCGGATCTTCGACCGTCAACACATTGCGGGAGCCATCATTTAATTCTGACAAGGCCCCGTAAAGTGTGGTCGTTTTACCGGAACCGGTCGGCCCCGTGACGAGAACAATACCGTTGGGGCGGGCAAGCGCAGATTTAAAAGCCGCGAGCATGGGCGCGTTCATACCCAGCTCTGTCAGGGCCAGTCGCGAACTGTCCTTTTCCAAGATCCGCATCACCAGCCGTTCGCCGTGACGCGATGGCAGGGTCGACACGCGCACGTCAATCGCCCTTTGACCGAGATTAAGCGAAAACCGTCCATCCTGCGGGATACGCTTTTGCGCGATGTCCAGCTGCGCCATGACCTTTACCCGACTGACCAGAACAGGCGCGAGGCGCGCCGGGAGGCTCAGTTTTTCACTCAGCGTTCCATCAATCCGGAATCGTACGGAGAGGCGCTGCTCATAGGGTTCAATGTGAATATCAGAGGCGCGCGAGCGGATCGCCTCTTGCAGAACGCCGTTAATAAGCCGGATAACGGGCGCGTCATCAGAATTGTCCAATAGGTCAGAGGTCTTCGGAAGGCCATCTGCCAAAGCGTTCAAATCTTCGCCGGTTCCAATCGCATCTTCCGAGGCGCTGGACAGGTCATTTTGGGAATAAGTCTTGGACAGTTCCGTTTCAAAAATCGCGGGACTAACCTCTTGTTTCGGTAGCGCATGGCCCACAGCCCGGCGCGCCTCCAGCAATGCTGACAGGCTGACCTGCGGTCTATGAAGCAGGCTTACGCTGCCTTCCGCATCCGTGATAATCAGCACGCCCTGCGTTCTGGCAAAGCTGTAATTGAGCTGAGGTGTCATGCGAGTGGCTTCCATAATATTGATTTATAAACACCGATGTCGCGAAAAGCGATTTAAGTTTTCATTATATTTTATCTGTTTTGATTGACATGTCCTAGCGGCGCTTACGCCGTGCCGCTTCCCTCAGAATGCTCTGTAAAGATTTATCGATAAACGAAAATAATTGTTGTTTTTCGATAAGATTTCGCTAGGGTCTTGTAAAATCGACTTTCGAAGGGGTCTGTCATGCTTTCCATCCAAAATATCCATAAACGCTTTGGCGATGTCCATGCGCTGAATAATGTCAGTCTGGACCTTGAACCGGGGCTGTTTGGTCTTTTGGGCCCGAACGGGGCCGGTAAATCGACCTTAATGCGGACATTGGCGACCCTTCAAAAACCGGATGAGGGCACAATAACCTTTCAAGGCAAAAACATTGTTTCCGATCCGAATGCTATCCGCTCTGAGTTGGGATATTTGCCCCAGGATTTCGGCGTTTACCCCCGCATGAGCGCTTTGGCTCTTTTGGATCATATCGCGATCCTGAAAGGCGTAACAAATAAGAGCGAGCGGGATGACCAGATCATGTCTCTCCTCGAAAAGGTTAATCTCATCTCCCACCGCACCGCCTCGGTCGCGACCTATTCCGGGGGGATGCGTCAGCGATTTGGCGTAGCACAGGCTTTGCTCGGCAATCCGAGACTCCTTATCGTGGATGAGCCGACAGCCGGACTCGACCCCTTTGAGCGCCAACGTTTTCTGGACCTCCTCTCTGAATTTGGCCGGGAGAAAATTATTCTTCTGTCCACTCATATCGTCGAAGACGTCCGTGATATCTGCCCGGATATGGCGATTATGGGCAATGGCCAGATCGTCGTGCGCGGCGCGCCTGAAACCCTCATCGATCACATTCGCGGAAAGGTCTGGCGCAAATCCATCGACCGGGACGACCTGCCAACCGTTAAAGAGCAATATAAATTCCTCTCAAGCCGCCATTTAAAAGGCGGTATCCAGGCGTCTGTTCTGGCGGAAACATCCCCGGGGCCGGGCTTCGAACAAAAAGAAGAATCGCTCGAAGATGCTTATTTCGCGCATTTAAACGGTCTGGTTTAGGGGCGGCTCATGTTTAAACGTCTTCTGAAATTTGAAATGGGCTTTCAGGCCCGCCAAGTCGGCTTTTGGGTCGTTCTCCTTGTTATGTTGGCTTACGGCGTGTTTGTCGCCGTTATCCCGGATCTTTTCGGATCGGGACTTGGCGGCACCAAAATCAAAGCCAATGGCGCGCAGATGATCGCCGGCGGAATTGCCAATGCCTATCTGCCAGTGATTTTCTTTGGCGGGATCTTTGTTGTGACAGGTATCTTGCGCGACAAAACCTCCAATATGACGGAAATTATTCACTCCACGCCAGTGACGACTTTTGACATGACAGCGTCCCGAATGACGGGCGTTTTCCTGATTATTTTCCTGAGCTTTTTCGTTTTCTTACTGGCGCAGTTTCTGGGCTCATTCAGCCCGACCCTCGACAAGCTGACTCTTGGCCCCATTCGCCCGCTTTATTATCTGCAGCCGCTTTTACTGTTCACACTTGTAAACGCCCTGTTCGTCACGGCCTTTTTCACCCTGATTGCCGGGCTGACCCACAACCGCATGCTCGTTTTGGTCAGCGCGATAGGTTTGTTTTTCTTCTCTATCATGTCCGGCGTCGTCATCGAGCTCGACATACCGAAATGGCTTCAGGCTTTGGCCGATCCTTTCGGCGCTATTGCTTACACACTCGATACGGAGTTCTGGTCGACTGAGGACCGCAATACACGTCTCACACCGATATTTGGCTATCTGGGTCTTAACCGGATTGTTTGGGGCGCTATTTCGCTCGGCGTCTTGGCGCTTGTCTTTAGTCGGTTCAAACGCGGTATTGTCACAGGCAAAACCAAATTGCGCGGCGCAGTTCTTCAATCCAAAGACATTCCAGAATATAAAAGCGTTCAACCGAAATTCGGTTTTGCGGCAGATCTCGCCGCTTTGTGGACTCGCACAAAGTTCGAATATCTGACAACTGTGCGGTCTGTCCCGTTTATCATATTGGCCAGCCTCGCCATGGCTTTGTTTGCCTTTTTGATCATCGTCACCGTCTTTTTCTCACCTCAGAAACTGGTGCCGACCAGCCTGTTTATGGTGAGCATTGGCTTTGCCAGCTTCCTCATTCCGGTTCTTTTGATTATCGCCTTTTTCTCTGCAGAAATGGTTTTCCGGGATCGGGGCGCGAAATTTGTTGGTCTCTTGGATTCCACCAAAGTGCGTAATTGGTCATTGCTGGTCGCAAAGTGGCTCGCCTTGTCAGCGGCGCTCGCAACGCTTTGTGTGATGGTCATGATTGTGGGTATGGCGATCCAGATCGCTGCCGGAGGACCGCCAGTCAATCTTTCGCTTTATTTGAAATTTACCTTCCTGAATGCCTTCCCGAACTATCTCGCCTTCGCCTTTTTGGGGTTATTTGTTCAATCCTTTGTGCCCAACCGAATTGTGGGCATGCTGGTCGCGGCTGGTGCCATGGCGTTTGTCGCTCTCGTCGTTTCCAACCTGCCTTTCTATCACCCGCTCATGGGCTTTGGAGGAACCAGCCCGGGACAAGTTTCGGAAATCTCTCCTTACAATAGCTGGGTCTATTTCCGATGGTTTAATTTCTATTGGGGCGCTCTCTGCGTTATTTTCGCCGTGCTTAGCGTTTGGCTCTGGCGCCGCGGCTTCCAAGTCTCTCTGTTACGCCGTCTCAAGGAAATGAAAACCAATATAACGCCAGCTTCCGGCGCGGTGGCGGCCGTGGCGCTCGCCGCCTTTATCGGCAGCGGTATTTACATCTACCAAGCTTATGACAAAGTCGATTGGAACAACCAAAAAACTCAAGAAAAGCTACAAGTCAAAGCCGAGAAAATGCTGGCAACCGAGCGCAACGCGCCTCATCCGCATGTTCGCAGCGTCAGCATTGAGGCAGACATTTTTCCTGAAAAACAGGAAGCTACAGTCAGCGGCAAAATGATGTTTGAGAACGCGTCCGGCGTTCCGATCTCTGAAATTTATGTCAATCCCGCCAGTGGCCACGAAGAAGACGTCAAGCAATTTGACCTGAACGGCGCGGCTGAACTCACCGAAGGCACGAACGCCGAGGGCGACTCTATTGAGGAAATTAATGAATTAGGTATTCGCGTTTTCCGTTTCGAGCCCGCACTTGAGCCCGGCGACAAAACGGAACTGGATTTTGAAACCTTCTTCCACGCGCCGCGTCTAGCCGACAGAAGCGCTATCTCCAAAGACGGGACATTCCTGAACAATTATGGCGGCTTCGGAGTGAGCTCCCGCGTGATCCCGACTATGGGCGTGCCGGATATGCGTATTCGAAACTCTAAAACCCGCCGCAAATATGATTTGCCGGAATTAGAAGAGCTTCCCGAGCCCACTGATCCAGAGGCCGGAAAAGTCAACCTGTTCGGCACGCTGACAGGGCCGGCAGATTATATTGATTTTGAAGGCACGGTTTGCACTGCCGCCAATCAAATTCCAATTGCGCCCGGCGATCTCATCACGGAATCTGCGGAAGGCGACCGCCGCTGTCGGACCTATCGCTCCGATACGCCCATCAGCAACTTCTTCTCTATCCTCTCGGGTGATTACGCCGTGACGGAAGACAGCTGGACATCGCCCGCAGGGCAAACCATCCCAATCCGTGTTTATCACGCCGAAAACCACAGCTACTCGGTTCAGAATATGATCGACGCGGCTAAATTCGGTCTGACCCACTACTCGGAAAATTTCGGGCCGTACCAGTATAACTACTTCCGCATTATGGAAGTCCCTTTCATTGGATTTGCGCAGGCATTTGCCGGAACTATTCCTTACTCTGAACAGGGCTTTATCATGGATAGCGGCGAAGCCGGTGATGTCAAAACCCTCGACAACGCTTCCATCACGACATTGCATGAACTAGGCCACCAATGGTTTGCGCATCAGATCGTCCCGGGGCAGTCACGAGGCTTTAATGTGCTGTCGGAAGGTTTGACCTCTTACGCGACGATGGACGCCTATGAAGCTTTATACGGATTTGACAAAGCGCTTTACGCTCTGGAAAATTCTACCATCGCCCAAATGCAGGCCCTCGCCTTCATTGACCGGGAAAAGGAAGTTCCCCTTTCAAAGGCCGGACAGCAGCAATATCTGGTGTATAACAAGGCCGATTGGGTCATGTGGGGACTGAAACACTATATTGGACCAGAAAAAATGAGAGCCGCCATGCGCAATCTCATTGATGAATTCGGCTCTAACGGCCCGCCATACCCGACAACAAAAGACGTAACCGACGCGCTCCGCGAGGTGTCCGGGCCTGACTATGATCAACTGATTACTGATCAATGGGACCGCATTGTTTGGTGGGATATGAAATTCGGAGAAGGCGAGCTTTCCGCAAGCAAGCTTCCGAATGGCCGTTACCGCATCACGGTGCCCTTCGAAATGGACAAGAAGATCCAGACTGAAGATATGGAAAGCGCAGAAAGCTTTGCCGATATTGACGGCGAAAGCCTGAATGAGTGGGTCGAAATCGGCTTTTACCAAAACGAGCCCGAAGCCCTCTGGAGTGACTGGACCAATTTGGAGCAGGTGCGCGTCACCCAAGCCGAAACTGAACTCGTGTTCGAGCTTGAAACACTTCCGGCCTATATCTCAATCGATCCACGGCGTTTGCTGATGGAGCGAAACGTTGAGGACAATGTCAAACCCTTTTCGACGAAGCTCGCGTCTGCCGAGTAAAAATCGGCCTTCGGAAGGACGGACTTAAAACACTCAGAGGAGCAAGCCTTGCTTGCTCCTTTTTCTTTTGCCTGATAAGTCACGCGGGTCATCGTCTAGCGAAAGAAAGAGTACCTCATGAAAATGAACGGGAATGAAATCCGTCAGGGTAATATCATCAAGCATCAGGATACTCTCTGGGTTGCTGTCAAATGTAATGCGGTCAAACCCGGTAAGGGCGGCGCGTTTAATCAGGTCGAGCTGAAGAATATTCTGGACGGCCGGAAATTAAATGAGCGCTTCCGCGCAGCCGAGACCGTGGAAAAAGTCCGTCTGGACCAGAAACCCCACACCTATCTATTCGCAGAAGACGACATGCTCGTTTTCATGAATTCCGAAAATTATGAGCAAATCCGCCTGCAATCTGAATTTGTGGGTGATGCTGCGGCCTATCTTTCCGACAGTATGGAAGTTGAAGTCGAGTTTTACGAAGACCGCCCGATCAGTATTGCCCTGCCCGCTCAGGTCGTCTTGGAAGTCGCGGAAACCGAACCGGTCGTAAAGGGGCAAACAGCCGCCAATTCCTTTAAGCCCGCAATTTTGTCCAATGGCGTGAGAACAGCCGTCCCGCCTTTTGTGGGTGAAGGCGAGCGTTTGGTTATCAATACCGAAGACGGATCCTACGTTAAACGCGCGGATTAAAACACACTCTGCCGGATTAGCCTGTCCTTCGAAAGTTTCGGAAAGCTGTTCGGCACACTATTTATAAATTTATGGAGAGCCCTATGGCGAACCTTTCTGCCATAATGACCGTGATGCAAATGGCGGCGCGTAAAGCGTCGCGCGGTTTGATACGCGACTTTAACGAAGTCGAGCATCTGCAGGTCGCCCGTAAAGGCCCGGCGGATTTTGTCTCTCGCGCTGATAAAAAAGCCGAAGAGGTCATTGTCGAAAACCTGCAAAGGGATCGTCCGGGCTATGGCTTTTTGCTTGAAGAAGGCGGAGAAATTGAAGGCTCTGACAAAACGCACCGATTTATTGTTGATCCGCTAGACGGCACAACGAATTATCTCCACGGCATTCCCCACTTCGCCATTTCTATAGCGCTCGAGCGCGAAATAGATGGCGAGCCACGCGAAATCGTGGCCGGACTTATCTACAATCCGATCACAGACGAAATGTTCTTTGCCGAAAAAGGCAAAGGCGCGTTCGTGAATGACGGAACGCGCGGCGGGGCAGATCGCCGCCTTCGCCCATCACAACGCGATATTTTCCAAGATTCCCTGTTTTCGACGGGCATTCCATTTTTGGGCCGCCCGGGTCATGCCAAATTCCTGAAAGAACTCCATCAGGTTATGGGCCACAGCGCTGGCGTTAGGCGCCTCGGCTCTGCCGCGCTTGACCTCGCCTGGACAGCAGCCGGCCGATATGACGGATTTTGGGAACGCGGCCTTGCGCCCTGGGATATTGCTGCAGGCGTCCTCATCGCGCGCGAAGCCGGATGTCAGGTCGAAAGCCTTTCCGGCGGAAACGTCGTCGAGACAGGCAATATTATTTGCACCAACGCGGCCCTGATGGCGCCGTTGAAAGAGCGTGTCGGCTAAAGGCTCACACTATGTCAAACGTTTCCCTTAAATCCTCGGACTGGTCTATTGGCTCCGGACTTCCTCTCGCCGTGATAGCCGGATGCAATGTGTTGGAGAGTTTGGAAGAGTCGCTGACGATCGGGCGGGAATTAAAATCCGTTTGCGCCGATTTGGGCCTGCCTTATGTATTCAAAGCGAGCTTTGACAAGGCAAACCGCTCGTCCATCACGTCTTTTCGCGGGCCGGGTCTTGAAAAAGGTCTGGAAATGCTCGCAGCGATTAAAGCCGAGTTGAACGTGCCGATCTGCACCGATGTCCACGAAGTCGATCAAGCCCTTCCTGTGGCCTCCGTCGCCGACATCATTCAGGTGCCGGCTTTTCTCTGTCGCCAGACAGATCTGGTGACCGCGATGGCAGACGCCGCGAAAGAAACGGGCAGTGTCCTCCACGTCAAAAAAGCGCAATTTCTCGCCCCCTGGGACAGCAAAAATATTATCTCGAAAATCCGAGAAACCTATGACGCAGATGCCATCATCATGTGTGAACGGGGCGTAAGTTTTGGATATAACAATTTGATTGTCGACCCCTTGGCCATTCCGGAAATGCAAAAGCTCGGCGTGCCGGTAACGATTGACGCGACACATGCGGTGCAGCTGCCCGGAGCAGACCCCCGCACGGGCGGCGCCTCTACGGGCGGGCGGCGTGACGGCGTCGCCATAGTGGCGAAATCAGCCGTCGCCGCGGGCGCAGATGGGGTATTCCTTGAATTTCATACGGACCCGGACGCGGCGCTTTGCGACGCGCCGAGTTGCTTGCCGATTTCGGCGGCTCGTCCCCTCCTGACCCGATTAAAAGCATTTCGGGATATCGTGAACGGCTAACTTGACCCAAGCCCGCCCCTCGCCTATATCGCGCCCTTCGAGCGGGGGACCCAATAAAGCAAACCCGTGACCAGAGGCTAAGGAGCCAGACAATGAAAAAAGATACTCATCCCGATTATCACATGATCACCGTCAAAATGGTTGACGGCTCAACTTACGAAACACGCTCTACCTGGGGCAAAGAAGGCGACGTTCTCGCGCTGGATATCGATTCTAAAACTCACCCTGCCTGGACAGGCGGAGATGCAAAGCTCATGGACCGCGGCGGACGCGTTTCCCGCTTCAAGGACAAATTTGCCGGATTTGGCGTTTAAGCCCGATACCGCACATGCAATTGAAAAAGGCTCCCTCAGGGGAGCCTTTTTTGTTTCATCGGGTTAGAATTTTCAGGCTTGGCTCAAACTTGGCCAAAGGCCGCTTCCAGGCGGTTAATCTGATCGGCAACTGTGTTGCCCTGCTGCGCCGCTATCGTGCCGTATAGTGAACGATCCAGCCGGGTAATCCGCTCATAAAGCGCTTCTGACCGGGCCAATAGATCGAGCAGGCGAGATGGCAAAGCATAGGCTGTCTTGGCAAGTTCGGAGAAACTAAGCTCTTCATCGGATTTCGTTTCCGGGACGAGGCGATACTTCTCGGCCCTTGCCTCATTTAGCTCCATTTCTTTCTCGTTCAGAGCGCGCTGAACCAAAAGCCAACTCGCCACCTGCATGAGGCGGGTCGTCAGCCGCATGGACTGACTCGCATAGGTCAGTGCGTCGTCGCGTTTCAGCTTTTTAGATTCGTGGCGTCCCGGCCCGTCCAGATAGGCAGCGGTTTCTTCGACCATATCCATGCCTTCGCGAAAGGTTTTAGCAAAAAGCTCGGAACGGGTAAATTCCATCAGACGCGCTTCGGCCTGAGGCGTCAACGTGTCCAGCCCAACCGTCTGGCGGGTCGGTGTTTTCGATATGTCTTGGGGCTGTCCGGCGGTCATAGAATCTCTTTTTCAGCACAAGGTGTAAGCTTTGCGAATAAGTTTGCAAGCCCCACGCCAAAGACACCTGCCGGTATGAAAAAATGTAATAAAGCCGTCATGTTGATCGTTTTGTCCCGAACAGGCTATCCGCTGCGCTGCGGTCGCTTTTCTTTTTCTCCAATTCCTTTTCCACGCGGGTTATCTCACCTCTCAATGCCTGAATTCTGTCTTCCAGTTCGTGGACAGATAGACCGTATAGCTCGTCTCCCAGGCTCACTGTCCCGATTTGGCGCAAAGTCTCATTTTCATCCATGGCAGTCCCACCTTCCCTATTAGCTTGCATTTTAACCGTAATAGCCTATGTAAAGGGGTGTTCGAAAGCGGGAAACGACCAAAATCGGACAAAATGACCCCGCCGAGCGGGGTTTTTTAATGGCTGTTTTTTAGACGAGGCTCGTTATGACACAGATTTTAATGCCCAAAGCCACGGCCGTCTGGCTCATCGACAATACAGGGCTGACCTTCAAGCAGATTAGTGAGTTTTGTAAACTTCACATTCTGGAAGTCGAAGGCATTGCTGACGGAGATGTCGCCACTGGCATTCGCGGTGCAGACCCTATTGCCAATGGTCAGGTCAGCCGAGAGGAAATCGAAAAAGCCGAAAAAGATTCCGATTACGGAATGAAGCCGAACAAATTCGATTCAGACGAGTTACAGCCGACGAAAAAGAAAAAGGGACCGCGTTACACACCCTTATCCCGTCGTCAGGATCGTCCGGATGCAATTGCCTGGCTCGTCCGTTACCATCCTGAAGTGACCGACGCGCAGATTTCCAAATTGATCGGCACAACCAAGCCGACCATTAAATCCATTCGCGACCGAACTCACTGGAAGATCAACACGATCAACCCGACCGATCCGGTTTCTCTGGGACTTTGTAGCCAGATAGATTTGGACTCTATCGTGAAAAAAGCTGCCGAAAAGAAGGCGAAGGAAGACGCGGCGAATGCGGAAGAAGGCGGCGAAACGCTGACCCCGGTTGAACCTGCGCCGCTGCCAAGCGAAAAGCCGAAAGTCGAGCACACGCTTGAGAGCCTTTTCAAGCCCTCGGAAAGCTAGTTTCAGCATTAGAGATTTTAAAAAGCCCGGCTTAGTCCGGGTTTTTTTTATGAAATTCGGCGATGTCTTTGACCTTTTGAGAGTCGTCTAAATTGAGGACGAGAACGCGGTCCCCCTCCACGATAACGCCTACATTCTCTAACCCCACAATATTGACCTGAGGACCGTCAGACATGACGAGGCAGTCCTTTGAGTCCAAGAGTTGAGTGTTTTCAGGGTGGCAGGACACCTCATGCTTTTGACGGACATCAAATAAAGATCGGTAGCTTCCTAAATCGCTCCAACCGATATTACACGGGACGACTGCGGCCTTATCCGTGCGTTCCATGACTGCATAGTCGATGGAATTGGACGGAGCGTTTTCAAACGCCTCTTCATTCAGCGCAATCAAATTTCCGGCTCGAACCGCTTTATCATAAGCTTCCGTGACGGCTTCAAGAATTTTGGGCTCAAACCGTGCCATTTCCTGAAGGAATTTTTCAGCTGAGAAGAGGAATATGCCTGAATTCCAGTCAAACTCGCCGCTATCGCAATACTCCCTAGCCGTTTTTTCATCTGGCTTTTCCTTGAAATCCTCAACTTTGAAAACGCCTTCGGAAATGCTTTCTGAGCGTTTTATGTAGCCATATCCTGTCTCCGGGCTCTCGGGATAAATCCCGAAAGTGACAATATAACCGTTTCTGGCCGAGTCAGTCGCTTTCTCGACAGCTTTATGAAACGCTCCCGGAAATGTAATCACGTGATCGGCAGGCGCCAAAAGCAGAAGGTCATCTTCCGGGCTGTTCTGTTGAACGTAGAGCGCAGCCGCAACGGCTGCGGCGGCCGTATTTCTTCTGCACGGCTCCCCAATAATTACGTGATCATCCTTAGACATCTGTTTTCGGAGAATGTCCACCTGAGGCGTTCCGGCCAATATAACTGTTTTGGGTTCGAATAACTCTGCTTTTAACCTATGGATCGTCTCTTCCAGCATTGTTTGCGGACCGATAAGCGGAAGAAACTGTTTCGGCCTTTCTTCATTAGAGAGTGGCCAGAGACGGCTTCCGGCACCGCCGGACATAATTACTGGAGTGATCGCCATAATAATACATTTCCGTGTACGCCCAATATTTGATCTCTTACTGCATAGTAATGGCGAACCTCGCTCGCAAGGTAAAAGGAGTCTTGCATTCGTTAACCCCTCATATTAGAGGCCTGAGACGTTGGGGAGAGGCGCAGACAAGATTGAAAAAGTTATAAAAATGACAAAAATAGCCCTGATTTCTGGTGTCACAGGACAAGACGGCGCCTATTTGGCCGAGCTTTTATTGAATAAGGGCTATATTGTTCACGGTATTAAAAGACGTTCCTCTTCGTTCAATACGGCTCGAATTGATCATCTTTATGTTGACCCTCACAACCCTGACGCTCGCTTCTTTCTGCATTATGGGGACTTAACCGACTCGACAAATATTATTCGGATTGTTCAGGAAACCAAGCCTGATGAAATTTATAATCTCGGCGCTCAATCTCATGTTCAGGTGAGTTTCGAGACTCCTGAATATACCGCGAATTCCGACGCTGTCGGTGTCCTACGTTTTCTTGAAGCGATACGTATTTTGGGGATGGAAAAAACAACTCGTTTCTATCAAGCCTCGACCTCTGAACTATACGGAAAAGTTGTCGAGACCCCTCAATCTGAAACCACGCCGTTTTATCCCCGCAGCCCCTATGCGGCAGCGAAACTCTACGCTTACTGGATTACGGTCAATTACCGCGAAGCCTACGGCATACACGCCTCTAACGGGATTTTATTTAATCATGAAAGCCCGCTGCGGGGCGAAACCTTTGTAACTCGTAAAATCACGCGGGCTGTCGCCGCCATTCATCACAAGCTACAGGATGTGATCTATCTCGGAAACCTGGATGCCAAGCGGGACTGGGGTCACGCGCGGGATTATGTCGAAGGCATGTGGCGTATTTTACAACAGGACGAAGCGGATGATTATGTCTTAGGGACAGGCGAGACACATTCCGTAAGGGAATTCGTCGAACTCGCCTTTGCCCATATAAATGTAAAAATCGTCTGGGAGGGTGAAGGCATTCACGAGGTCGGCAAAAATGCAGAAACCGGAGATATCCTCGTCCGTATCGACGCCCGTTATTTCCGCCCAACCGAAGTGGACTTACTTCTCTCCGACCCGTCAAAAGCAAAAGAGAAGCTTGGCTGGTCTCATACAATTGAGTTCAAAGAACTTGTCTCCGATATGGTTGAAAGTGATTTGAAAGTCATCGAAGCTGAAGAGAATCGGTATCAGCGACATGATTAATTCCCCACCTTATTCGCTATCCGGTAAACGGATATGGGTTTGCGGGCATAATGGAATGGTGGGTTCGGCCATTGTAAGGCGTCTTCAAAATGAAGAGAATGTAGACATTCTGACAACAGAGAGATCTGAAGTCGATTTAGTCGATCAAGCTTCCGTTCAAACATGGGTGTCACAAAACAAACCGGACGCCATTTTCCTTGCGGCCGCAAAAGTCGGCGGCATTCATGCCAATAATAGCTACCCGGCAGATTTCATTTATCTCAATACAATGATAGCGGCGAATGTTATTCATGCCGCTTATAAAAACGCGGTTGAAAAACTTCTCTTCCTTGGCTCTTCCTGTATTTATCCCAAAATGGCGCCTCAACCCATCAAAGAGGACGCCCTATTGACGGGCCCTCTGGAGCCCACAAATCAGTGGTATGCCATTGCCAAAATTTCCGGGATTATGATGGCGCAGGCGTATCGCGTTCAATATGGCTGCGACTTTATCTCTGCCATGCCGACAAATCTGTACGGCCCGAATGATAATTTTCACATGGAGAACTCTCATGTCATCCCTGCGATAATTCAAAAGGTCCATAAAGCAAAAATAAATAATGAACCGACAATAGAAATATGGGGGACGGGGAAAATCCATCGGGAATTCATGCACGCCGATGACTGCGCGGACGGTCTTGTGTTCCTAATGAAAAATTACTCTCAACCTGACCATATTAACTTGGGCGCCGGGGATGACGTGACTATTTTGGAATTGACGGAAACCATTATGAGAGTCGTGGGCTATGAAGGCGAGATTGTCCATGACCTCACCAAACCAGATGGCCCGCCAAAGAAAATGATGGATAACTCAAAACTTTCCAGTATGGGCTGGAGCCCTCACTACCGCTTGGAAAAAGGCTTACGTCATGCTTATGACTGGTTTTTAGGAAATGTTGATCATTTGAGAAAGTCTTGAATTTTGCTACCAAGCAGTAGTGACCTTACGGGTGATCAACAGACTTCCAAGAATGAGGAATAGTCACGACCCCCCAAACACGATCTCTGACAGGCAAGACGGTCAGTGTCGGATTTACCCCGCGATATAGAAACTCAGGTCCGTCCGAAACAGCAAAATTAGATACATACTCTCCTGGATTAAAGGGTAAGTTAGGTACCTCTAAAATAAATTCGGTTTTTACCCCAGCTTGAACATCAAATTTCTTTTTTTCAAATTCCGTTGAAAATCCTGTCACATATTTACCATCATCTTGCCAAACGGGCACCCCTAACACCAGGTTCCGAGGTGCGTAATTCAAAGTGATTTCTGTTTTGAAATAAAGCATTTCTCCGCTTTTGATTTGATCGATCTCATTTCCTTTCCGGTCACACCAATAATGGCATATATGTTCAAGGGATTTGTTATTACGGAATTGTGGTTTGAGAATTGTTTGAATGCGCTTTTCATATGTGTTGGCTTCGGGCGACTCCAGTTCTTGATATCTCTCAATAGCTTCCTCAGGGTCCCCTAAATAAACCATTTCTCCTTGATGTAAGACCATCGCTTTAGTGCAGAAAAGCTTAATGTTTGCCATGGAGTGGGACACCAAGACGAAAGCTACCCTTTCGCGAATATCCCTAATACGTTGAAGGCATTTCTGCTTAAATCGAAAATCTCCAACAGATAGAATTTCATCAATGAACAGCAAATCAGGTTCTGACACCATCATAATTGAAAAAGCTAGCCTCATTCGCATACCAGAGCTGTAAGTTGCAAAAGGGGCGTCAATAGCCTCCCCGAGTTCTGAAAAGTCAATTACGTCTTGTATGGTGGCTTCTATTTCCTCTGTACTGCGACCCAGTGCAGTTCCACGTAGCGTAATATTCCGGCGCCCACTTGCGTTTGCACTAAATCCAGCTGTGAGGTCTATCATGGCAGCCGTTTGGCCTTGGATGCGCGCTTCGCCAGCATCCGGTAAAATTTGGCCAGATAAAATACGAAGTAAAGTGGACTTACCTGCGCCGTTCAGCCCAATTACCCCTATGGCTTCTCCCCGCTTCAAGCTGAAGTTAATGTCTCTCAGGCTCCAAAATTCTCCTGGTTTTAATTGACTGGGAATTTTCGGCGGGCGTTTGATCAAAGTACGAAAAATAGCCCCTGACATTCTTTGACGGCTAGACCCTTGATTGCGTGAATAAAGCTTTGAAAGTTTTTCTACTTCTAAAATTGTATCATGGGATTTCATCATCAGGTCAGCCCTCTGATCCGATATTCCATGACATAAAAGAGGCGTGCTCCGACCACAAAAGTAATGACTCCAATACCCGACCAAACGGCCAAAGGAATGTAATTATCGAGTTGGCCGTTAAAAACAATTTCGCGGCTGGCGTTTACGAAGACGGCGAACGGGTTAAACCGTGCATTGATCAGGGCGATCCCGGATTCTCCCATGGGAAATATGACGCCCGATACAAATAACCCATAGGTCAGCAATATAGTTGTGACACGCGAAATATCTTTATAAACCACATTTAGAACGCTTAAAATTAAGCCTGCCCCAAAAAATAATAGAAAGGCAGGAAGAAAAATTAAAAATAATAACGGAGCACTAAGAGTCGGCCAGCTTTGTGTCCAGATTACAATGGCAATAACAAGGCAAAGCCTAATTATCGTCTCAAAAATAAGTGTTGCAAAAGCGGAAACTATCGAAGCCGATAAAGGTAACGCTGTTTTCATGGCTTCGTCACTGCGCGACGCAACGGTGTTGATAGGCAACTGAACAAAGCCGACAAATATGAACCAGATAGTTACGCCGAACGTCAAGAACGTTGCGCCGGAGACGCCGTCAAATGTCGGAAAAACGCGGATTTTAGTCAAAAACAGATAAACGGTAATCGGAACAAGCGGTAAAATAAAATTCCACAGAACCCCCATAGCGGTCCCATGATATGAATTCCGAAAGTTTTGACGATAAACCGTCCAGATTTGCTCACTATTCTCTTTAATTTCATTCGCGAGACGACCGATAGCGGTTAACGCCGAGTCACTTACCCGCTGTTTTGGAGAAATAACATTAAACGAGCTGGATGAAAATTTAGGCATAGTCTGCGTTTTTCCCGGAGATTGATAGCGCGTTGCCGCAGATATTTAGATTAGATCTAGACTTCAGGACTGTAATAATAACACTTTCGCTCGGCTCTATTATATTAATTTGCGTGATGCAATATGAGACTTAGCTATCTCTTCAAAGCAATTAGACATTATAAAATCTTTGTATTTCCATCAGCATTTTCAAAACGCGTCACACCATAACTTGGTTTTTCAAGAGGTGGGTGATGAGGGAATTTGGCGTTCTCGGTAGCAGATATAATTTCACGATATTTCTCAATTTTTTTGATTTTTGAAAACATATCAGGAGAATTGCGGACAGTTTTCTCTATATCTTTGAACCGGTATGAGTCATCACATGTATCTCTTTTCAGCATTTGCTTTGTAAAACTTGCTACTGTTTCGTCTTCAACCAGTTCGTCTCTTGAAGCAGCTTTCAAAAGGAGGGTAACACGGCGCGGTGCCATCAAGATACGCTTTGACAAAACCTTGTATCCTGCCAAGTTCGCCATACCTGTGAGAGCGGTCAAAGAAGGAACAAAGTAGGTAAAGGGTTCGTTAACTATATGCTCCACGCCATTGAATACTAGGACTGCGTCTTCGCGCGATGAATCATAGGGTGTTTCAAGAATTAATATTCCGCCATCACCTAAAATCTTTCTGCAATCAGTAAAAGCCTGCATAGGATGTAACATATGATAAAATATGCCTGCGCAGACAATTAAATCAAACTGCTTAGAACTAAAAGTGTTCGGCAAATCTTTGACTTGAGTTTTTGGCACGTAATCGACGGAACTCTCATAACCTAAAATTTTTCGAGCGTCACGAAAGGAGGAATGGTCGAATGTATCGGCAGCCGTCACACTCTTTGCCCCTAAGCGATGAGTCCCAAACGCAACAATTCCGTCGTAACTTCCTAAATCCAATACGTTAGCCTCAAATAGGTTCATTGCGTTTAAAAATTCGAATACACCATAAAGAGTTATATTCTGAGGTTTTCCCTGCGGGAATCTCCCAGAACTGGCATATTCACCAAAGTCAATTGCGTGGAACCATTTGTGTTTTTTTACAATGTCAATACTCATGCTTCACCCTCTCAATGACACAAGAAAATATGTCAAGTGCGCTAATCCTAATGCCTGCTCTGATTGCTCACAATACTGGTTGATTGAAACTAGTAAATCTACAATACTGAAATAACACTCAATTCTCTTTAATGAATTTATAAATTTATCTTTGCATGATATTATGACGTGTTAGACACAAGAAAATTCAGTTTGTAGAAGTCGTCTAGTCGTGAAATATTTCAATGAAAGCAGTAAATTTTGTAGCAAGTTTGCCTATTTCAGGCAGGCGTCTGGTTTGCGTTTCTTTGACTCTTTCCTGCATGAAAGGTCATGCTTCGTTGCATCAAATTTTATGCCTTATAGTTGTGGATTAGAGACACTAAACTGAAAAGATTGTTCAACTTAAATTGTTTGTTCGTTTAAGCAATTTAAAAATGGAAAACGTCATGTCTGAAAAAACCGCTAAAGAGTTGGGTGTCAGCGAACTCGAGGCCTTATATGGAGAGGCTCTCAATAAGCTCCCCTCCAAGGCTCCGATATTCCTGCCGACAGAGCGGATGCCGCTGGAGAAGCGGCTTGAAGGCGTCAAACGTGTAGATCATATTTATAAAAACACCCTGGACTCTGCCTACCGCCCAAAGCTCAAGGAACTACGAAATAAACATAAAGGCTCGAAACGGTGTTTTATTATAGGTAACGGGCCCAGCCTAAATGATACCAACCTAGAGCTTTTAAAAGACGAGGTCACTTTTGCAGTCAACGGTTTTTTCCTAAAATCGGATGAGCTTAGCTGGACGCCAACCTATTATGTTGTTGAAGACCATCTGGTGGCAGAAGACAGATTGGAGGCAATCAAGAAGTTCAAGGGTCCAACTAAATTGTTCCCGGTCTATTTAGGATATTGCTTCGAAGAAGCAGATGATACTATTTTCTACAATCATCGGCCACGTGTTAGCTATCCTGACGGTTTTGATTTTTCAACAGACGCGGCCAAGATTACCTATACAGGCTGCACTGTGACATTCTCCTGCATGCAATTGGCGCATTATATGGGGTTTGAAGAAATTTATCTCATTGGCGTCGATGCAAGCTACGAAATCCCCGATGACGTTGACGACTCTGACGAATACAATGTCGGAGTTTTAGATATGAAATCAGATGACCCCAACCACTTTCATCCTGACTATTTCGGGAAAGGGTTTAGGTGGCATGACCCTCAAGTTCATAAAATGATTGAAGCCTATAAAGAAGCGCGGAAAATCACTGATCTCTCAGGTCGGCGCATTTACAACGCGACGGTTGGAGGAAAGCTAGAAGTTTTTGATAGAGTTTCATTTGACAGTCTTTTTGCAGAACCCACGCCGTCGACCCCATTACAGCAAAACCCTGCTTCCTACCCAAATCAATATCCGCGCGTTTTAATTTTCGATATCACCTTACTGGGAAATGGTACGGCCACCGGAGAAGTAAAGAAGAATTTATTCCAGGATTGGCCCAAAGAGCGGATCGGACAATTTTTCTCTACAGGCCGAGAAAAAATAGGCTGGAGTAGTAATGGTGAAAAAATATTAAATAAGCTGTCCCAAAAGGACGCAATTGATATTGCCGAAAGCTTCAAAGCTGACGTTATCCTCTACCGTCCAGTCGCAGATAATCTTGAGCTTCATAAAGTCGCAATGAGAGCGATAAAGCAATTAGGGCTTCCGTTCGTTACTTGGTATATGGATGACTGGCCAGAAAGGTACAAACGAGAGAATCCTGAACGCTTCAACCTTTTCGTCGACGATCTCCACTATTTAATAAATCATTCTGTACGCGCTCTTGTAATCGGTGACATGATGCAGGACGCATATGAGAAACGATACGGACGAAAGTTCATACCTTTGGCTAATGGTGTGCATGAAACTGATTGGCCGAAACCCGAAATTGAAGAGATTACGGGGCGTCCCTTCAAAGTCAGATATGCAGGGTCATTAGCTGAAAACATGACGTTGGATAGCTTACTAAGAGTGGCCGAGGCGATTGAAAAACTTTCTAATGAATATGAAGTGATATTTGAAATAAAAACCATGCAATTATGGTATGATCTGACAAAATCAAAATTTAAAAAGTTTAAAAAGACGACTTTTCTGGTTCAAAACTTAACTGATGAAGAATATAAAACCTGGATCAGAGAAGCCGATACGCTCGTTATAGCGTATAATTTTGATTCAAAATCTAAGATTTATACTCAATATTCCGTGGCTAACAAGATGCCCGAATGCTTAGCTTCAGGTGTTCCAATTCTAGCACATGGACCTAAAGATGTCGCTACATTGAACTTGTTAGAAAGAAACGGATGTGCACAATTCGCACATGTACCGCAAGCGAGTAAGGTCGCTGAAGAGATTGAGAAATTAATAAGTTCGCCGACCCTGAGAAAACGGCTTAGTCAAAAAGGGCGCAGGGTGGCTTTTGAGAATCACAATCTCGTTGATCTAAAAGCTAAATTAAGAGACATCTTAGGTGAGAGTTGCATGCCACACACTTCAAACCGGTCTATAAATTTGTCTCCAGCCATCATTCTCGGAAATGGCCCCTCTTTAAAGGGGTTTGACTTTTCTAATTTTGAAGGCAAAGCGGTTTTTGGGATGAATGCAGCCTATAGATACTGGGACAAGATTAATTGGTACCCTGATTATTATTCATGTCTCGATCTGGTCGTAGGGCTGAGCCATAAAGAGGAAATTAAACGCCTCATTGAAAACTCTCATGAACACGGAATTAAAAAATTTCTACTCCGCGACAACTTAATTCAGCAGATGGGCCCTATTAAGAACGGAGACCGGGTCGTAAACTTTGATATCATTCAACCACACTCCCATTTGCTCTCTGCCCCGACAATTTCAACAGGATCTCACACGGCAGGTTGGGCGGCGATGCTCGGATATAAACATATTTACCTTATGGGAATTGATTGCAATTACGTTGAGATCGTTGACGGTGCGGTCAAAGGCAAAAACGGCACAGAACTTATAATTCAAGAAGAAAAGAGCAATCCTAATTATTTCTTTGATGGGTATCAGAAAAAAGGGGATTTATATAATGTCCCGAATCCTGGAAAAGATGTTCACTTACAAAGTTGGCGAGAAATTTCAGAAGCGGTTGCGTTTACACCATCAACTATTGTCAATGCGAATCTGAAATCCAAAGTCGATATATTCGATTTTTGTAAATTTGAAGACATCCGGTCAGACGGCTCAACCCAGCTTAATCCGAAGGAAAAGGCCTTGAAAACAACTGAAGACAAAGTCGAATTTCCAAACAAAATTTCAGATCTGCACTATCCTCGCGAAGCGAAAGCAGGATTTGACGAAACTTATCTGATTTTTAAAATTGTTGAGGAGAACGACCCTGGAATTATGGTGGATGTGGGAGCGCATTATGGGGGAAGCGCTCGTCCTTTTGCAAAAAATGGATGGTCTGTTTTTTGCCAGGAGCCTGATCCCAAAAACCGGGCTCATTTGGTAAGGAGTTTGGGAAAGAACAAGCTTGTCAAGATAGACCCGCGTGCGGTCGGAGAAATTCCGGAGACAGGACGCGTCTTCTACTCCTCAGACGAGAGCACGGGAATTAGTGGAATGCTGGCATTCCGCGAGACCCATGAACAATCTGCAACCGTCGATGTCACGACCGTAGCCGAAATAATTAAAGAACAAGATATCTCTCACATTGATTTTCTAAAAATCGATGTAGAAGGCTATGACTTTGGAGTTCTTAAAGGCGTGCCTTGGGATGATATGAAACCAGACATCATTGAATGTGAATTCGAAGATGCAAAAACAAAACATTTGGGTCACAGCTGGACCGATATATGCGATTACCTCGTGAACCGTGGATACACAGTTTATCTCAGTGAATGGCACCCCATTATACGTTATGGCATACCTCATGACTGGGCGGCACTGAAACGTTACCCATGCGAGCTGGAGGATGTTAATGCATGGGGTAATTTGCTCGCTTTCAAAAATGATCCCGGCGAAAAAATATTATGTGAAAATTTGGAAAAGGTCTTGTCACTTAGAAACAAAGAATTCACTGGGAAAGCCCCTCCTGTCACAATAGAGACTGAGACAGAAAATGACGTTGCATCTAATTCTGCTGCTCAGGCCCCAAACTCAACACAAAAAACCCAAGTTAAAAAGCCTGTTGTGTCTCAACCCGCAAAGTTAGCGCCCTCCGACTTGGCTGCTTTACCAAAAGATCGCTTTGCTGACCGACTACGTCGGAGAAGTCCCGCTCTGTTTCGTATTGCACAAGCCTGCAAATGGGGTTTGATTTTTCTAAAGCGGCATTTGGTCTCTGCCATATTTGGGCTTTTTCTACTGACAGCCCTAATTGCGGCTCCGTTTTTCTTTTCCGTGCTCACTCCTTTTGCTTGGGTTTTCTGGGCTGCGGCAGCCATTATAATTCTTGCTATGACCGCCGTTCTAGGCGCTTCATTCGTTAATATGATGGCCAACAGGATCGCCGATAGAGAACGTTTGGAACGAAGGAATTTGAGGGCTGAAGTTCTTAGGACAGTTGATAGCGTTCAAAATAGTCAGAATCAGAGGAATACGGATTTATTGAATCGCCTTTCCGACGAAATATCTGACAGAAAACGCTTTGAAAATGATATGAAGTCCTCTTCATTAGCACAGCAAAAACAAGTCGAAAATAAAATTGAAACCACACGACGAAATACTTTAAAAGAACTGAATTCCTCTTTGAATGTTAGTTTAAAAGAACTGGAAAAAACCAACTCCGAGGCCCAAGATGCAGCAATCGGAGAACTACGAAATCATATTCAATCTCTAGAAAGCGCCTTACGAAAAAAGCTTTCTCAGACTGAGAATGTGATCGCCTCATCACAAGCTGACTCCGAAAAACGTCTAGATAGGATGGCACAGGAGTTCAAAAAACGTCTTCAAGAAGGTCTCGAGAATTTACAGAAGGATATAACGGATGATCATAGAGCTGCATCCGAAGAACGTCTGGAGGAAGTGACACAGGAATTCAAAAAACGTCTTCAAGAGGGACTAGAGAATTTACAGAAAGATATTACAGACAATCAAGAAGCTGCATCCGAGAAACGTCTGGGCGAAATCACACAAGAATTCAAAGGACGCCTTCAAGAAGGTCTGGAGAGTTTTCAGAAGGATATTACGGACGATCAAAAGGAATCTATCGGAGAGCTTGAGAACCGTTTTGGAATTCTGGAAGAAACTCTCAAAAATCAATTGGAAGACCGAGATAAAAAGATCGAAGAGCTGTGGAATACTCTAAAGGAAGAAATCAAAGCTGCTAGCTCAAAAGATGTAGAAACGAAGCTGGATTCTTTAGCCTCCTCGATGAATAAGGAGATCGCATCTATCAAAGAAAAAAGTACAGCGGCCAACAAGGAAACTGCCGGTTCTCTGGAGAAAGTCTCTCTCCGTTTGAAGTCTCTGGATAGTAAAATTGATGATGAAGCCAGTAAGGATATTACAAAAACCATAAAATCCGTCGTCTCAAAGGAGATAGAGCAAGAATCCAAGCGTAACAGCACTACCTTTATGATGGCACAAGAACAGCTTGAGGAAAGACTGGAGAAACGTTTTTCTGAAACACAGAGCCTCATAGAAAAAGCTCAAGCAGAGCTTGCTCAGAATGAAACCAAACTCCAAAAGCTAGATAATCAAAATGATGAAGCTCGGCAAAATCTTGAAAACGAAATTAGTCAATCCAAAGAGCAAATAGATAATCTGCAAACAATGTTATCTACCGCGACAGAAACTATCCGTTCTATGGAAGGGCAGAACGAAACTCTGCAAAGTGAGCTAAAAGGTCAATTTGTCGAAGCTCTAGCTAGAATAGATAAAGCTAATAAATCAAGTCAGAACGCCCACTCACAAATTACTGATTTGGAGAAGAAGTTGCAGGAGACCCAGCAACAAGTGATGACAGAAACAAGCGCCCTGCAAATGCTGGAAGGACAAAGCAAAAAATTAAAAGAGGATATGAACACTCAGTTAGCTGACGCATTATCTAAACTGAATGCGACCGATGAATCGGCTAAAACTGCTCATTCTCAAATTACAAGCCTTGAGGAGAAACTTCAGGAAACCCGTCGTCACTTCCAAGCTGAACAAGAAAAGCAAAACGAAAATACACCTGTCAAATTCCAACATTTCAACCGGGTATTATCAAAAAATCATATTAAGGTTTTAGAAGAAAAGTGGTTGAAACCATTGAATTTGACGGAGTCAGAAAAATCAATTGCCTATTCTGCTAACCGCATCGTTTCACTTGAAGATCGTATGAAGGGTCGTCTCGCAACGTCTCTTGAAAATGCAGTATTACGGACACTAGTTGCAAAATCTGTCAATGGAAAGAGTTTGAAGGTCCTCGAGATTGGTGTTTTATTTGGGGTCGGCCTCGCAATGATTTATGACCGGACCGTCGACACTTTTGATAACGTTCACCTCACAGCAATTGATCCGTTTGAAGGGTATTACGGGGGTAACGCACTCGATATAATTACGAACGAACGAATTACGGAGAATGTGTTTCTAGATAATATGGCGGCTGCACGTATTCCCAGCGACAACCTGACACTGCACAAAGGCTTTAGTACTGATGATGATATCATCAAAGCGACGTCTAAAGATCAATATGACATACTTATTATTGATGGTGATCATAGTTATGCCGGCGTGAAGGCCGATTTTGTAAATTATGCGCCGCTTGTAAAACGTGGTGGCTACATACTGATTGATGATGACAGTGCCCCGGAATGGCCTGAAATTACAGAATATGTAGACGAAGAACTATTACCGCGCCAAGACATTACGCTTGTCGGGCGTAGCTGGAGAACAGCGGTATTCCGCGTTGTCAAAAAAATAAAAGAGTAAGGTATTAGCAGGCCTAGCTAAAATAGACGGGCCTGCAATCTTTTTCGTCATTTAGCGTAAGTTCAAAAAGGCTCCCGGCTAGGGCGTTTTGTTTCTTTTCCACCTCTAATCCGATGGAGGCCGAGGTCACGTAGATTTTGTTTTTTACAATCACGGGGCAGGTCGGGCGTTGGGTTGGCATCTCTACGGTTTCCACAACCTCGCCCTCTGGCGAAATCCGTCTAAGGCAGGCCCCGTCCCAAAAGGCCACCCAGAGATAGCCATCTCTGTCTAATGCCATACCATCCGGATAGCCTTCGCCCTTTCCGAATTTCTTGAACGGTTTCAGGGCTCCGAACGTGTCTAAACTTTTGTAGGAGGCGTGGTAAATTATCTGGCGGGCTGAGTCTGTTAAGTAGGCTAGCTGACGATCGGCATCAAAAGCCGGGCCATTCGTGACGTGAAAACCAGACGCCATTTGTCTGACCTCACCGGCTGATGTATATCGCCACCAATTTCCGGCAGAGGCATCTTTCTCTGCATCATCCATCGTCCCCGCCCAAAAACAGCCGAAAGGGTCGATAGCGCCGTCATTAAAACGTGTTGTTTCGATATGACTTTCCGGATTATTGAGATGTTTTACGGCAGGCATATTTTGTTCATCAAAGGTAATATGGCAAAATCCCTTACGCACCGCGGCAATCAGGCCGCCGGCCTCATGAAGCCCCAAGGCGCTTATATTTCCCGAAATTGACCAAATTTGTTGATCGCCGCTTGGAAGTGATAAGGCAAACAGCTTCTCTCCTTTTATATCCAGCCAATACAGAGTTTTGTTTCGCGGGTCATAGAGAGGGCTTTCACCAAGAATGGCGCGTATTTCCCACAGGCATTTAATCGACTTTACGGAGCCTCTTGCCATGCCTTAAACTGGGTCATGTAGGCGGGAGAGTACGCCGCCGTCTATATGGAAGGTCCCGCCTGTAATAAATCGGGCTTTGTCCGAGCATAAAAATAGGGCGAGATCCGAGACTTCATTTGGTTCGCCAATTCTTTGAGCCGGGTGAAAGGACTCTAGCTCTTCAAATTTTTCCGGTTTATCAGAAAACCCATCGACCAGCATGGGCGTTCGGATTGCCGCGGGGGCCAATGTATTGACCCTGACTTTTCCGCCGAGATCGATGGCAAGTGCGCGGGTAAGCCCATGCATTGCCGTTTTAGACGTCGCATAAGCTACAAAGTTCGGCTTAGTGGCCTGTGCATGGACCGTGCCTATATTGAGGATACTGCCCTGACTACTTGTCAATTCGCTTAGAAACGCCTGTGAGAGACGGAAGGGCGCGAGAACATTAACGGCGAAACTGGATTGCATGTCCTGCGCCGTTATATCTGCTGTTGGCTTCACGATTTGCAAAGCTGCATTGTTTATAAGGGCTTTTATTGGCGCACCGTCACATGCTTTGGTCACTTGCTTATAAAAGTCCGAAAGAGCTTCGTCGTCCTCGGATAAAACTTTCAAGTCTGCTGGCACAAAAAAGGCGTCATCTGGGAAATCGTCACCTTTCATCCGGGACGTTCCGATAACCCGCCAGCCCTCTTCAACAAACCCATGGACGAGGGCCGTCCCTATGCCGCCGGAGGCACCGGTAATGATAACGACTTTATCTGCCATTACTTATCTTTGAGGAATCCCGCTATCCGGTCAATGGCCATATGGCTGACAACGCGAACGGCGTCCACTGTGTTGGATCCATTATGAGACCCAAAAATACAACGATCATACTGACGTAACTCAGAGTTCACATTTAGAGGCTCAACTTCGAAAACATCAAGCGCAGCAGAATGAACGGTTCCATCTTTCAGGCCTTTTAATAAAGCGCTCTCGTCAATGACGGGCCCACGCGAAACATTGACGATACGCACGCCTGGTTTCAATTTGGGTAGGATATCTGCGTCAAACATATGTTGGGTTTGCGGGGTCAATGGACATGTAAAAATAATATAATCCATATCGCCGATACGATCCGGCCAGACGTGGTTATCAATATTCAGACCTAGGACAGACTTGAAGTAGGGATCATAAGTAATGACCTCCAGGTCGCAAGCGAGTAAACGTTTTACAGTGGACTGGCCAATATCGCCAAATCCAACAACGGCGGCTTTTTTATTCCAAAGAGAAATTCCGGATGGTTTCGGCCAAGCATTATTTTCACGTATCTCACGGTCAATTAAGTAAGTTTGACGAGCCAACCCCAATACATAAGCCATAGCCACATCAGCCACTTCGCGGCCAAAAACCCCCGGCGTGTTAATGACGGGAATCCCAAAGTCTTTGCAAGCGTCGAAGTCCACATTGTCAGTGCCTACGCCCCACTTTACCGCCGCCTTCAATTTGCCCTTGGCGCCCGCTTCAAAAACCCGGCGTGTGGCGGGGTCGTCTCCTATAATCCAGCCATCATAGTCTGGTAGGGTTTCGATCAGTTCTTCTTCCGACATGACTTGGGTGACCTTTGCCGGGACGCCCGTCAAATTAACAGACTCGAATTTCTCAATAAACTCATCAAAAAGGCCCAGCATCGGCGGGCAGGTTACGAGGACTTTCATTCAAGGACTCCGGGTCTAATTTTCGGTCGGCAGGACTTCGCCCGCCGCAAGGCGCATGAGCAGGGATTCGGCCATAAACCAATCAGCCTGTTCGTCAATGTCTACAGATTCGAGTCGGGGCGTGGCGAACATGGCCGGCGTTTTCCCAATTCGAGCCTGGGTGGATTTAAAACTCTCCCGGCTGAAAATATAACCCACAGAGTTTTCTTCTAGGTAAGGGTCCAAATCTTGCGTCCGGATCAAATTGTCCGGGTCATGATTAATGGGTTCGGCCTCGCTTGTGTAAAATCGTGTCTGATGGGCATTTACGGCAAAGAGAGAGTCCACATCTTTAGACGAATAATGATCTAACATTTTCCGGATGGTCGCCGGCGATAAAAGGGGATTAGTTGTATGCGTCATGAAATAGAGATCAGACTCATGATTATCTATGTCGTCCTCCAGCACCAAATTCATAGAAACAAAATCACCACAAATTTCGGGTTTGCGATCTCGGATGATAATCCGGCCATTGGCGTCGCCATCCGACAGTCCATTTTCTTCCAGAATGGCACGAGCATCAGTGTTTATTACAATATTGTCGACTTCTTCCACCGCCAGCAACGTATCAAGAATCCATCGAAAAAGGGGCTTTCCGGCAATGTTTCGAAAATTCTTTGATTTGACCCTGACACTATTCGCCTTCATCGGCAAAAGAGCAGTGAGGGATTGGGATTTGTACATTGAGTTACGATACCTTTGTCTGACTGGACGAATTATTCGGGAGAGAACGCATTAGCGCGTGGCTTCTGTGTCGCTCATGTCTAACTCCTCGACTTTGAGATCACTCTTGCGTTGAGGCGCTTGAACCTTCGGATAATAATAGGATTCTTTCTGTTCCCGGGATAATTTTCTATTTTCATTCTGCCCCTTATAGGACCCCCAAAACTGTAGCACTCGAAAACTTACAATTTCCGGAAGCACCTTACCTAATATCTTCTGGCGTCTAGCTGCTCCGATATCGTTTGAAATTCCGGCTATCGTATACCGAATAAAATCCCAAAAGCTCATGTGAACTTCTGGCATGACCTCGCGCAATGTCAAAGCTTCGCGGTAATAGCGCCGCCTGACCTGGGACAATGTCTCTTCATGAATATGTGTTACGGGAGCGTCAGCGACATAAGCGATCTTGGCTCCGTCATTCACCACCTGTTTTCCTAAAACCATATCTTCGAGACCGGTTACGTCCACGTCAAATCGATATTTTTTCCATATCTGGGTTTTGATCGCAGAGTTCGCATTATTAATAAAAAACCCTTCTTGGGGTACGGCGCTTTCCTTTGGAAAATATTTGGCGAAGAGCTGCTTTTCCGAAAATTTGTTGTAATCATTGCCGATTTGTCGGCCGTAACTGTAGACAGCTTTATCTTGCACAAGCGGATCGACTAAATTTTGAAGCCAACGGTCGTGGGTTGGAATGCAGTGGGCGGATATAAAAACCAGATAATCCCCTGTTGAAGCTTCACACCCCCAATTCAAGGAACGTCCAAAGCTGAATTTCGATTTGGGAATATGGACAACACGCAAATTATGTTTTTGGGCAATTTCAAGTGTTCTATCCGTAGATCCTGAATCCACTAGAACCATCTCCATGGTCAGCTCATCCAATTTCTGACTTTTGCAAGCCAGAATCGCCTGTTCGAAGAACTTTTCTTCGTTCAAGGCGCGGAAAACAATAGATATATCTGCTTTTCTCATTTGTTTCACTTGTCTGAGGGCTCAAAGCTGACACTTCAACCCCTAGAAATTTTTGCCCTCAGCATCAATAGGTTTCTGGCTTGAAGCAGAGCAATTTTAACTTTGTGACCAAGTCTTAACCCGTCGTTTAATTCAGAGTTTGCTCATATTTAGCTTATTCCCTTTTAGGCATCGAAACTTATGTCAACTCTATTTGCTGGGCAATTTTTGCATCAACATTCCTATACTCTATGTGCAGCTTTACTATTTCTTCTGGAGCTAAATTTATTTTCCCTTCAAAACGGCTGGTCTCGCCCTGAAAAGCAACTTTTTGGTCTAGGTAAATCCCGCAATTTACAGCGGGATCGAAATCAATGATAAGTTTTTGGGCTGTAGCCTTCTGGTAATGAAAGAGGCTAAAGTCCCTTGTGAAATTTCGATGTAAAATCTTGGGTTCACATAATTTACGTTTCACCCAACTGAAAAAACCTCGGAATGGACCATATTCAGCTAAGTGAAATACACTGAAGTTAAATCCTGTGTGAAGAGCATTTTTCAAACCTGAATGTCTTAGAACCAGTTTGTAAATTTCACTTAACCGCTTAATATTCAAAGACCCGGTTTTGGTATCCGCGTGGTGACGCACGAGCGAAAGTACATCCGGAAGATAATAAAAGTTTTTTCCAGCCTCATAGAGCCGAATCCATAAGTCCCAGTCCATGGTATAATGTCGATTAATATCTAACAGGCCGACCTCAAAAAGTGCGGATTTCCGAACAAAACAGGACGGCTGCGAAATTAGATTGTCTCTGTAGAGTGTGCCATCAATATCGCTGGGACCAGGGTGGAGGCGGCTATAAGCCTCGTTTTCGATCAAAATCGTATCGCCAAAGACAACATCTACTTCGGGGTGATCAGAAAATATTTTGGCGACTTTTGTCAACGCGTCGGGCGCCAGGCAATCATCATCATTTAGCCAACCGTAAATATCGCCGCATAGGGCCTGCCAACCCTCATTAATCGCCTCGCTTTGACCTTTATCCGGCCCAAATCGCTCATAGCAAATCTGGCTGGAAAATGGTCTGAGTTGATCTTTCAAGGTTTCGGAGTTCGCCACACTGCAGACTGCTATGCGAGTTTTCACCTCTTGCGCCTCCAATGAACGCAGCGTCCAACTCAACCAATCGGAAGGACTCGGCCCAATAGGGATTGTTATAGCAAACGTAAGTGATGTCACATCAGAATAAGCCCCGGTTTTCTGTAGAGTTCCCCTTTATAGACCTCTAAAGCTTGAAAATAGACCTGAGCTCAATTTTTTTTGCCCAGTGACAAACTTGAGCCGTATTCCGAATATAGAAGAACAGTATTTGTCCACACGTAAAAACCGCCCCGACAGGGCGATTTTTAAAATATCAAAAAGTTTCTATTCTGCTGATAAAATTATCTATATTGTTGGACGCGCGTAGTTCGAAGTCCCGCTATGCCGTAACTCTCTATCGAGCGCTGCCATGCCATGAATTCTTCGTTTGAAAGGCCATAACGTTCACACGCTCCATCCAGCGTCAGCAATCCGCCGCGCACCGCCGCTACGACTTCGGCTTTGCGCCGTATGACCCACCGCACCGTATCCGGTTTGGGCAAATCCGCCATTGTTAACGGCGTGCCTTCCGGTCCGATAACAACATTCTCTCTTTTCATTCTACGGTCAGTCATTAGCTGCTCTTATGTTTTCTATGTAAATATTAGTAGAAAATGGAGGTTAAAAAGAGTTTAAATAAACCGCAAAAAAGTGAACAATATCAGATGTTTACGAAGGTTAACGGAATCGGCATTACGGTTAAGAAAGATTTACCAAATCACCAACGTGTTGATTCATAAAGGAGATTCACGTGCCCCCTTCTGTGACTCTGTATCGACTTGGAACGATTCCGCGCTTATAGGGGCGTCGAAAAATTTATGAATTAACCCAAACTTTTTAGCTGGAGTGAGTGAAATCTCTCAAGAGACTGATCATAAAGCGCCAACAAGGCCCAATCCCGACGTCAATTCGCTGGGTTTTGCCAAGGCTGAATCCGACACACGCGTTGTGGTGGCGATGAGCGGCGGCGTGGACAGTTCTGTCTGCGCGGCCATGCTTGCCCGTGAAGGCTATGATGTGATCGGAGTTACTCTCCAGCTCTATGACCACGGAGCGGCCATTCAAAAAGCCAAAGCGTGCTGCGCGGGTCAGGATATTTATGACGCGCAGCGCGTGGCTGAGATGATGGGCTTTCCGCATTACGTTCTCGATTACGAAAGCAATTTCAAAGAAAGCGTGATTGAAGACTTTGCCGATACCTATCTGCAGGGATCGACGCCCATCCCTTGCGTACGCTGTAACCAGACCGTGAAGTTTCGCGATCTATTGCAGGTGGCCAAAGATTTGAACGCCGACTGCATGGCAACGGGACATTATATACGCCGAATTGACGGTCCGGACGGACCAGAGCTTCACCGCGCCTTTGATGGCGGAAAAGATCAGAGTTATTTCCTGTTTGCAACGACACGCGATCAATTGGACTTTCTGCGTTTTCCACTCGGTCATTTGGACAAAAGCGAAACGCGTCGTCTGGCGACAGAAATGGGCCTGAATGTGGCGTCCAAGCCCGACAGTCAGGACATATGTTTCGTGCCGACCGGGAAATATACGGATGTGATCGAAAAGCTTCGCCCTCATGCGGCGACGCCCGGCGATATTGTGCACATGGACGGACGGGTGCTGGGACAGCATCGCGGCGTCATGTATTACACAATCGGGCAGCGGCGTGGTCTGGGCTTGGGCGATGACACCGGAACCGATCCCCTCTTTGTTATTCGTATTGATGCGGATAAAAGCGAAGTCATTGTCGGCCCGAGAAAAGAGCTGGAAAGATCAAAGCTCTGGCTGACCGATATCAACTGGATTGGCAAAGGCGAATTTGGCCCTGAACTCGACGGCCTGCCTATTAAAGTCAAAGTGAGATCGACCCGCCCCCCGACGCCGGCGCACCTTCGGCTGTCGAATGACCGTATAATTGTGGAACTGGACGAGCCGGATATGGGATTGTCCCCGGGTCAGGCCTGCGTTTTTTACGCCCCTGACGCCGCTGCCGCGCGCACTTTGGGCGGCGGGTGGATAACTCGCACAGAATAGTCTAGGGTGTTTGGTGTTGAAGGGATTAACACCAACCAGGAGTCACTCCATGGCTATTATGAAATCCGTCGAAATAATGAGCGAAAGCCCAAAATCTTTTGAAGACGCTATCCAGATCGCCGTCACGCGGACGGCGAAAACGGTCAGCAATATCAAATCCGCTTATGTTCGAGATCAAACGACGACCATCAAAGACAATAAAATTGATTTATACCGCGTCACGCTCAAAATCACATTTGAAGTCGGCGCTTAACAGACTAACCGGACGGGCGTGTAATCGCCCGTCTTAAAACGACTTACGAGTTTGAAACTTTCGCCTCCTTGAATTTTTTCAAGGCCGCGCTATCTTCACAATGATAGTTTATAACATTGGAGCGGATCATGATTTCGGGACTTTCAGACACGGCAGCTATTCTCATCGTGGTCGCCCTGATTGCTATATTTATTGCCCTTTGGACATTTAGTAGCCGCCAAAAGCGTAAATATGACGAAGCGCAGCGGGCACGAAAACGCGAAATACAAGCGCTCAAAGCCAAAGCCGCCAAAAAGAATACCCCCTCTTAGGGAACCTGTTTAAGACAACGCAAAAAGATACCTGTCTGACCGATTTATAAAACGGTCAGATTCCATAACTTTACTTGTAAATTTGAGAGATATTATATGAGCCAGTCCGATCCCGTCGTTATTGTTGGAATAGCCCGTACGCCCATGGGGGCTTTTCAAGGGGTATTTTCTAATGTGGATGCGCCGACGCTCGGCGCAACAGCGATTGCCGCCGCCATGAAAGAGGCGGGTGTTGACGCCAGCGATGTTGAACAAACAATTATGGGCTGCGTCCTTCCCGCAGGTCAGGGACAGGCCCCTGCCCGTCAAGCGGCCATCAAAGCCGGACTCGGCGAGCACTGCGAAGCCACCACCGTGAATAAGATGTGCGGCTCCGGCATGCAGGCAGCCATTATGGCGCATGACGCCATCAAGGCAGGGTCTGTTGACGTAGCTGTCGCCGGCGGTATGGAAAATATGACCATCGCGCCTTACCTCCTCCCGAAAGCGCGCGGCGGCATGCGTATGGGCGATCAAAAAGTCGTCGACTCGATGATGTTTGACGGCCTGACGGACGCTTATAAAGGCGGCGCCATGGGCGTCTTTGCCGATATGATCGCCAAGGAATATCAATTCACCCGCGAACAGCAGGATGCCTATGCCATCGAATCTGTCAGCCGGGCGCAGAAGGCTCAGGAAAGCGGCCGTTTTGATCGCGAAATTGCACCTGTGACAGTCAAAGGCCGTAAAGGCGATACTGTTGTGGACGCCGATGAAGGCCCGAAAAATGCGCGTCCGGAAAAAATTCCAAGCCTTCGTCCCGTCTTTACCGAAGACGGCACCGTTACAGCGGCTAACGCCAGCTCTATCAATGACGGCGCGGCGGCGATGGTCTTGATGCGAAAATCTCAAGCCGAAAAAGGCGGGCATAAGGTGCTCGCTGAAATCGTCAGCCATGCCGCTCACGCGCACAAGCCGGATTACTTTACGACCGCGCCTGTCCACGCGATGAGAAAGGCGCTCGATAAGGCCGGATGGAAAGCTGAAGATGTTGACCTCTGGGAAATTAATGAAGCTTTTGCCGTTGTCCCAATGATTGCCATGCAAGAATTTGGTCTTGATCATGACAAGGTTAATGTGAATGGCGGCGGCTGCGTTCTCGGCCATCCGATCGGCGCGTCAGGGGCGCGCATCATGGCAACCCTGATTGCCGAGATGGAAAAACGTGATTCCAAAACAGGCGTCGCGTCGCTTTGTATTGGCGGCGGAGAAGCCACGGCGGTCTGCCTCAAACGGGACTAATCAATCAAAATCCTGCACAGTTTTCGCTGTGCAGGATAATCTCAATTCAGGTAATGTGCGTGTGAGCGTTTATCTAACTTAACGCGCGCTCAAATAATGCCAGTTTCCGCGCCCACGCCTTGTCTGCCTTCGCTTCATTATAAACCGCTGAGTCCGGCGGGCACCACCCATGTTGGGTGCCTTCGTAAACTTCTATTTCAGCGGCAAGATTGGCTTCCGCAAAAGCCTCTTTCAAGGTTTCTTTCGCGACCGGATCGCGCTCGTCATCATTTTCAGCAATCGCAATAAGGTATTGCGCCTTCATTTCCGGAATAAGTAAATGCGGGCTGTCTTCTGCTTCTGTGACAAGGCCGCCGCCATGGAAGGACGCTCCGGCGCCAATTCTGTCCGGCAACTCCGCCGCCGTGATCATGGTCATGGGGCCGCCCATACAATAGCCGGTCGTGCCCATTTTCTTCGTCTTGTCGACAACAGATTGGGTGTCGAGCCAATTTACAAAGGCGCGTGCGTCTATTCGGTTTGTCTCCTGGGTGAGCGCCCGGGCATAAGGCACTATTTTTTCTCTTACAGCCGGGTCCTTGAAGGTCTGCCCGACCTCGACCAAAGGCGCCTTCACCTGTCGATAATAAGGATTCACAACCAAGGCAGCGTAACCATCCCCCGCCAGGCGTTTGGCCATCATCTTAAAGGCCGGGCGCAGGCCGACAATGTCGGGCCAGATAAGAACCGCGGCGCTTGCCTTGTCTTCAGGATGGGCAAAATAGGCATCGGCTATGCCGTCCGGCGTCTCTATCATGACATCGGCTTCGACTGTGCCCTCCACCATCTCTCCGGGTGTACAGCCTGCAAAGGCGAGGGAAATAGCGGCGCCGCCCGCCATGAGATTAAAATCCCGCCGGTTTAGGTGCTTTTCGTAAAAGCCCTGATTTTCAAGTTCGGTAATATCATCACACATCGTCTGGCCCTCACATCCCAATTATAGATGTGGAAGTTAGGCGAAGTCAGTGACCTCTGCAATAAAAAGTGAGAACATCTTCGTGAAGTGCCGAACGGGACTCTAATGTCCGCCGCCAAAGACGCCTGTTTTTACATCATAATTTGTCGCCACTTGGTATTCCGGATCATCATCTGAATCGATCATGAGTTGCCCGGCCTTATTCAGAAGCGCGTGGCAGTCTCGGGTAAGGTGGCGAAGTCGAAGCGTCTTTCCGGCGGCTTCATATTTACCTGCCAAGTTTTCAATGGCCTGCAGGGCGGACTGGTCGACAACGCGGGATTTTTCAAAATCTACAATGACCATATCTGGATCTTCGGTCGGATTGAACAGCTCGCTAAATCCTTCGACAGATCCAAAAAAGAGCGGGCCAACGATTTTATAGACCTTCTGGCTTTCAGACTCGTCGATATCGGCGTCGATCCGACGTGCATTATTCCAGGCATACGTCAGAGCCGAAATGATGACGCCCACAATCACAGCAACGGCTAGGTCGTGCCAAACTGTCACCAATGTCACTATAATAATTACTAACGCGTCCATGACCGGAATGCGGCGCATAATTGTGAAGGACTGCCAAGCAAACGTTCCTATCACCACCATGAACATCACGCCCACCAAGGCCGCGAGTGGAATTTGCTCAATAACGGAAGAGCCAAACAGGATAAACGCCAGAAGGAAGAGAGCAGCCGCAATACCGGAAAGGCGCGTTCGCGCCCCGGACTTCATATTGATCATAGACTGACCGATCATGGCGCACCCGCCCATTCCGCCGAAAAAGCCGGTGACCGTATTGGCAACGCCTTGTGCCAAACATTCCTGAGAAGCGCCGCCGCGTTCTTCTTTTATCTCGCCAACCAGGTTCAAGGTGAGGAGGCTTTCAATAAGGCCAATGGCCGCCAGCACTAGCGCGTAAGGAAAAATGATCTCAAGCGTTTCAAGCGTGAGCGGCACTTGCGGAATATGTAGCGGCGGCAATCCGCCTTTGATCGCGCTCAAGTCGCCCACATTCGGAACCGGAATATTCAAAGCGATAACCAGAATGGAAACGATCCCGATTCCTGCGAGGGGGGCCGGAATAAATTTTGTCACTTTCGGCGTCGCCCAAATCAGAGCCATTGTAAGCGCTACAAGCCCCAGCATTAACCAGAGCGTCGTTCCGGACATCCAGGTTCCGTGAAGCATATTAAACGGTCCGTGATGTTCCCCGGCAGGCGCTGGCGCCGTCTGGAATTGGGTCATTTGAGCCAAGAAAATTACAATGGCTAATCCATTAACGAAGCCCAACATCACTGGATGCGGAACGAGACGCATAAACTTCCCGAGCTTGAACACACCTGCCCCGATTTGAAGAAGGCCCATCAGGACCACTGTCGCGAAAAGATATTCTACGCCATGCTGCGCAACTAAAGCTACCATAACAACCGCCAGTGCGCCTGTGGCCCCCGAAATCATCCCGGGACGTCCCCCGATACAGGCGGTTATCAGCCCTACGATAAAGGCGGCATAAAGACCGACAAGAGGCTCTACGCCTGCGACGAAAGCAAAAGCTACAGCTTCTGGAACCAATGCCAGGGCCACCGTCAATCCGGCCAAAAGTTCTACTTTGATACGGTTGGGTGTAAATGTCAGCGGGCCAGAGCGGCGCCGGGCCGGAATAGTGATTTTGTCGGCGAATGTCGAAAGGCTGGAACGTATCATCACATGTCTCGGGATAACTGTCTTCTATAAGTCGCGCGGCGGTTAGCCTGATTACCCTTCACAAGCAAGCAATTGGAGGGACATTAAGCAGACATTGCGTCTCGTAATGCATTTTGATGTTTTTATGCCTCCTTTGAACGACTAAGGTTTTTCAAAATTATATAAGGATTTTTTATGCGCTATTCCCTTCTTCTCATGTCCAGTCTGGCTGTTTTAGCCGTTACAGCCTGTTCGGATACGTCTGAGCCAGCTCCGGCGGAAAACGCCGAAACCGCTTCAAACTCCGATTCCGCTTCAGAGACGAACGCTTGGTCGGAAACAGGAGAAAATGTTTTATTGGCGGAATGGGACGGCCCTTATGGCGGCGTGCCGCCTTTTGACGAAATGAACCTACAAGACCTCAAACCCGCGCTTGAAACGGCTATGGCAGAAAATCTCAAGGAAATAGACGCTATTACTGAAAACCCGGAAGCCCCAACTTTTGAAAACACCATTGCGGCTCTGGAACGCACAGGCGAAAAATGGGACCGCGTCTCTGTCATGCGCGGTATCTGGTCGTCCAATCTATCCAGCCCTGAATTCAGAGAAATACAAACAGAAATGTCTCCGAAGATTTCAGCCTTTCAATCCAAAATTACCCAGAACCAAGCTTTATTTGACCGCATCAAGACGGTCTATGAGAGCGAAGAGGCTGAGAGCTTGCGGGAGGATCAGAAACGGGTCCTGAATTTGACTTATGACCGCTTTGCGCGAAACGGGGCAACTTTGAGCGAAGAAAAGAAAGCCCGCTACGCCGAGATCAATCAGGAATTAGCATCGCTATACACCGAGTTCTCCAACAATGTTTTGGCGGACGAAGAAAATTACGTTCTTTATCTCACGGGAGATCAGTTAGGCGGGCTACCGCAGTCTTATATTGATGCGGCGGCGGGCGCGGCAACGGAGCGAGGGGAAGACGGAAAGTTTGCCGTTACCAATACACGCTCTTCTATGTCTCCTTTTTTGACATACTCAACAGAACGCGACCTGCGAGAGCAAGTCTGGCGGACTTATTATAACCGCGGGGATAATGCGGACGAGTTTGATAACAATGCTATCATCGCCGAAATTTTGAAACTGCGCGATGAACGGGTGGAATTACTAGGCTATGATAATTACGCGCAGTGGCGTCTGGAAAACCGGATGGCCAAAACGCCGGACCGTGCCATTGAATTGATGGAAGCTGTCTGGCCGTCTGCCATTGCCCGCGCCAAAGAAGAAGTCGCGGATATGCAGGCCCTTGCTGAATCGGAAGGGGCCGACATCACAATTGAGCCATGGGATTATCGTTTCTACGCCGAGAAAGTCCGCAAAGATAAGTATGATCTCGATTCCGACGAAGTGAAACAATATCTTCAGCTCGATAAGCTCCGTGAAGGCATGTTCTATGTCGCCGGCGAGTTATTTAATTACGACTTTAAGCGTGTTCCCTCCGGCATGGTGCCGGTTTTTCATCCGGACGTGAAAGTTTGGAACGTTACGGACAAAACAACGGGCGATCATGTCGGCCTTTGGTATCTGGACCCATTTGCACGAACAGGAAAGCGCTCCGGGGCCTGGGCGACGACCTATCGAAGCCATACAACATTTGATGGCCCAAAAACTGTTCTGGCATCCAATAATTCCAATTTCGTAAAAGGCGCAGCTGGAAAGCCGGTTCTTGTGTCATGGGATGATGCCACAACGTTTTTCCATGAGTTCGGTCATGCACTGCACGGCCTATCGTCAAATGTGGCCTATCCTACTCTAAATGGCGGTGTTCGCGATTACACCGAGTTTCAATCACAGCTCTTGGAGCGCTGGGTTTCAACCGACGAAGTCGTCAATAACTACCTCGTTCATCATGAAACCGGCGAGCCTATGCCGGCCGAGCTACGCCAAAAGATCAAAGATGCGGCAACCTTCAATCAAGGCTTTGCAACAACGGAATACCTCGCCTCCGCCTTGGTCGATATGCGCTATCACACCACAGATCCCGAAGGCATAGATCCGGACGCGTTTGAGAAGAAAACGCTTGATGACCTGGGAATGCCGTCTGAAATTGTCATGCGTCACCGCTCTCCGCATTTCGGTCACGTCTTCTCCGGGGAGGGTTATTCCGCTGGGTATTACGGATATATGTGGGCGGACGTCCTAACCTCTGACGCGGCAGAAGCCTTTAAGGAAAGCCCTGGCGGATTTTATGACGAAGCCGTTGCAGAAAAACTGGTTGAACATCTCTTTTCGCCCCGCAACTCTGTTGACCCGGCAGATGCCTATCGCGAGTTCCGGGGACGGGACGCTGAAATTGATGCGCTCATGCGCGATCGCGGTTTCATCGAAGAATAGTTACCGTTCCGAATCTGGAAATAAAAAACCCCGCCTCGGAGGCGGGGTTTTTTATTATTCTAATAAGGTAAAAGCCTAATGCTCTACATTTCGCCAGACACGTTTATAAGTCAGCCATAGCAAAATAGAGAGGATGAGAAGATACATCATCGTCATCGCTCCAGTATATTTGCGCTGCTCCATTTTCGGATCAGCTGACCAAGCCAAAAATTCGGTAACGTCCGCCGCCATTTGCTCGACGGTCGCTTCTGGAGCTGGTGTTTCGACTGTATTGCCTTCCTCATCTTCACTAACGATCGGGGCATACTCAACCAACCCGTCTACGAGCGGCGCCGCCATTGCGATTTTTCCGCCGTCCATAACCGGATTATAATGCAAGCCCGGCGTCAGTTCGACATCGGCTGGCTTGGGCGTATCGTAAGCGGTAAGAAGGTTGTAAACATAATCCGCGCCGCCGTTTCGGGCCGCGACCATAACTGACAAATCCGGCGGCAAAGCCCCGCCATTGGACGCCCGCGCGGCGGCGTCATTTGGATAGATCGGCGGAAAATTGTCAGACGTCGTTCCAGGACGATCCATGACATCACCGGTTTCTGAATCAATGTCAGAAATAAGCCAATCGGTTGCGAAGTTTTTTACATATGGATTATCGTTTGGATTTGGATAATCCTCGAGATAAAACGGGCCGCCTTTATCGCCTAGGTGGCGGAAAGAGAGATGCTTGAGTTGGTGGCAGCTTGCACACACTTCGCGGTAGACCTGATAACCGCGCTGCATAGCTTCACGGTCATATGTACCGAACGGGCCATTAAAGTGCCAGTGTTTATGAACCATCTTATAGTCGCCGGTGCCGCCGCCGGCGGCAAAGGCTGCACCAGTTGCAATAACGGCCAAAGCGCCGCCGGCAACACACAAGGATTTTAGAATTTTGGAAGCCATGATCTAGCCCGTATATTTTCTGTCTTTAAGGAGCCACGCGCAAACCGCGCGGCTTTTGTTTCTTATCGTCAAGATTACTCTGCCGCCGCGAGGCCGCCGCCGCGAGGTTCTTTCCCCAGAACCGCTTTGGTAATGGAGTCGGGCCTCGCCAGAGGTTTTTCAATCAGCCCCAGTATAGGGAGAATAATCAGGAAATAAGCGAAATAATAGATCGTCGCAATTCGCGATAGCCAGACGAAGTTTAATCCCACAGGTGTCACGCTGCCATCCACGACTTTTTCTCCGACAGTGAACACCATATCGTCCGGTGTTTCTGCTCCGCACCACCCCAGGATGAAACAGAATACGACGAAAATGAAGAAGAACCATCTTGCAACGGGGCGGAAGCGAAGTGATCTGACTTTGGATGTATCCAGCCAAGGCAGAACAAACAGAACGGCAATCGCGCCGACCATCAATAATATGCCTGCGAGCTTGTCCGGGACAGCCCGCAAAATCGCATAGAACGGAAGGAAATACCATTCCGGCACAATGTGCGCCGGCGTTTTCAAGGAATCGGCTTCAATATAGTTATCTGCATGGCCGAGGGCGTCAGGCTGATAGAAAATAAAGAAGGCGAAAATCAAAAGGAAGACCGCGACAGCAAAGCCGTCTTTAACCGTGTAAAATGGGTGGAAAGAGAGGGTATCAGACTTACTTTTTTCGCTAATACCAATCGGATTATTCTGTCCGACGTGGTGCAATGCCCAGACATGAAGTCCGACCAGAGCCGCAATGATAAAGGGCAAGAGATAATGAAGCGCGAAAAAGCGGTTCAAAGTTGCGTTGCCAACAGCATATCCGCCAAGCAACCACTGCTGCAAGCTTTCACCAACGACAGGGACCGCGCCAAAGAAGCCGGTAATCACGGTGGCGCCCCAAAAGGACATCTGTCCCCAAGGTAGTGTGTAGCCCAAAAAGGCCGTTGCCATCATAATAAGATAGATAACGCAGCCGATAATCCAGAGAAGCTCACGCGGCGCTTTATAAGAGCCGTAATAGAGCCCCCGGAACATGTGAATGTAAACAGCCAGGAAGAACATGGAGGCCCCGACGGCATGCATGGGCTGTAAGAGCCAACCAAAAGGTACGTCGCGGCGAATGCGCTGAACAGATTCAAACGCGCCGTCAATATTCGGCACGTAATGCATGGCAAGAATGATGCCGGTAATGATTTGAGATACCAGGCAGAGTGCGAGGATACCGCCAAATGTGTACCAATAGTTCAGATTACGCGGAGACGGGAACGTCATAAAGTCTGCGCCAACCCGAATAATGGGCAGACGGCGGTCTATCCACTTGGTGGCAGCATATTTCGGTTCGTAAGTAGAAGGATGTCCTGACATATTAACCTACCTTGATCACAGTGTCGGAGACGAATGTATAGGGCGGAATGACCATGTTTGAGGGGGCCGGCCCTTTGCGGATACGTCCGGACGTATCGTAATGCGACCCATGGCAGGGGCAATACCAGCCGTCAAAGTCACCCGCTTCGCCAACAGGAACACAGCCGAAGTGTGTGCAAACCCCGACCATCACCAAAAACGCCGGCATTAAGTTACCTTCGCTATTGGGGACTAGGCGCGCATCATCCGTCTGAGGGTCTTTGAGCGCACTCATGGGCACAGATTCGGCCTCGGCAATTTCTTTTTCTGTTCTGTGGCGAACAAAAATCGGCTTACCGCGCCAAAGAGTTTTAAGCTGTTGTCCCTCGGCAACCTTGGAAAGATCAATTTCGATCGAACCAGCGGCCAGTGTATCAGCGGCTTTACCCATTTGCGCAACGAGAGGCCACGCAACGGAGGCTGCGCCAGCAGCCGCTACGGCGCCTGTTGCGATAAAAATAAAATCGCGTTTGCCGTCATCAATGTTTTCGTCTGTTTTCACGGTATCGGACATGGTCTGTCCACTCCTGTGGTCAATTTAATGTATTTGGGCGGGTGTCTAACCTTATATATCTTGTAATGCCACAGATTATTCGCGGCAAGACGCCGCAATTCACAGATTTATTGCAGTTTTATTTCCTGTAAGAGGTTGTTTATGGCTCAAAATCTCTCCGTCACGCTGTTTCAACCCGATATTGCCGCCAATTTGGGGGCCGTTATGCGGCTCTGCGCGGGATTTGATGTGCCTCTCTCCGTCATTGAACCTTGCGGCTTTCCTTTATCCGAGAAAGCGCTTCGACGGGCCGCCATGGATTATGACCCTCCGGGCGGGCTTCAGCGCGTGACCAGCTGGGCTGACTTCACACCCGAGAAACGAATCGTGCTTTTAACGACAAAAGCCGCCACGCCCCTGCCAAAATTTCATTTTGAACTTGGCGACTGTCTTTTATTCGGGCGAGAGAGCGCCGGCGTACCGGAGGAGGTGCATGAACGTGCCGATGCCCGTGTCATTATTCCTATCGCCGCCAACGCCCGCTCTTTCAACCTGGCCACCAGCGTCGCCGTGACGCTTTATGAAGCCTTGCGGCAAACAGGCCGCTTGCCGTAAAGGGCCGACATGACTGATTTTGAGTCCCAAAAAACCCGCGCCGCGGATTGGTTTAAATCCCTACGCAATGATGTCTGCGCGGAGTTTGAAACGCTTGAGCGCGAAGCGGCTTCTGATCTCTACCCCGGAGAGCCCGGTAAATTTGTTTACGAGGATTGGCAGCGCAAAGTTGAAAATGGCGGCGGCGGGACAGGCGGAATGCTTCGGGGCCGATTATTCGAAAAATGCGGCGTCCATATTTCTGTGGTTCAAGGCGAGTTCACGCCTGAAATGGCCGCCCGTACTCCGGGCGCAGACAAAGACCCTCGCTTCTGGGCCGCAGGTATTTCGCTCATCGCACATATGAAAAATCCGCATATTCCGGCTGTTCATATGAATACCCGCTATATTGTCACGACCGAAGACTGGTTTGGCGGCGGCGGAGATCTTACGCCGACTCAGGCTAGAGACAGGCGTCCCGACGCGCCGGATGCACTCGCTTTTCACGCGGGAATGAAGGCCGTTTGCGATGCGCATGAAGTTGCTGATTATCAGCGCTACCGGGCGTGGTGTGATGAATATTTCCATCTTCACCATCGGGATGAGCCGCGCGGGACAGGCGGCATTTTCTATGACCGACATAATAGCGGTGATTTCGAAGCCGACTTCGCCTTCACGCAGGATGTTGGACGGCATTTCCTGAAAACTTACGCTGCGATAGTGCGCCGCCGAATGGCTGAGCCTTGGACCGAGGCAGACCGCGAGGAACAGCTCATCACGAGAGGCCGATATGTCGAGTTCAACCTGCTCTGGGATCGGGGCACGACCTTTGGTTTGAAAACCGGCGGTAATGTGAAGACAATTCTCAGTTCCATGCCGCCCGTTGTAAAGTGGCCATAATCTTATGAAGGATGTTCTTCTATTTGACCTTGGCGGCGTGATCGTGCCCTGGGTCGGTATTGAAAGCCTGATGGAACGGCAGGGCGTGAACCGCGAAACTGTCGTCAATATTTTTGCACAATCCGAAACCTTCAACGCATATGAAGCGGGTCAGTGCGATGACCTGACCTTTTCACGCGAAATGGTCGAGCTTTTCGATATGGATATGCCGGCCGAAGCATTTGGCGCGCTCTGGAATAGTTGGGTTCACCCGCCTTTTCCAAACACGCTGGAAACGCTCAAAACTCTCAGGCAGGATTACACTCTAGCCTGCCTATCCAATACGAATGCCTTGCATTGGGCGCACCTAAACGAAATTGTCCAATTAGACGAGATTTTCGATTATTGTTTCGCGTCTCACATTATGGGCGTCGCCAAACCCGCGCCGCGCAGCTTCCAAATTCCGCTGGAGAAGATGGACGTCTCGACAAGTAACGTCATCTATTTTGATGACACAATGCTGAACGTCGAAGCCGCGCGCAAGCAAGGGCTCGAGACCTACCATGTTGACCGGCGTAAAGGGGTTTTGCCGATCTTGCGGTTTCTCAAAATTATCTGAGTTTAGACGGGCGTCGAAAGCGCAACAGCTTTCACGACCATCCAGATCGCCATTCCCATCATGGCAAGATTTTCCGAGAGCGAGACAAAGCCAAGCGGGACTTGGCTATCCCCTCCGGCACAAGCACATTTTAACTCACGTTTGTCAATATAGACGGCCTTGAAAACGGACCAAGCCCCAACGCTTCCGATAAAAAAAGCAAAGGGCGCGGCGATTAGACCGAATATGCCACCGGCGAGCATCAAAATACCGGCGCCTGCCTCCGCGAAGGGATAGAAAAAAGCGTAAGGCACGTATTTTCTAGACAAAACATCATAACCTAGAAACATTGTTGAAAAGCTCTGTAGGTCCTGAAGCTTCTGGATCGCCAGAACGCACATACTAATGGCTATGAAAAACTCGACCAGTCGGACTGGGGAAACAGGACGACCATTTCCGATATAAAGCGCGACCGCCATCAGAGCGGCGACCGAAAAAATTGCTAATATTGGACGAAAACTTGTTTCTTGGTCTTCGCGGACATGCAGACCGAAATGGCGACGTAAATCTGTATAGCCTCCAATCCGCTCCCCTTCGATGAAAGTTTGAGGGGTCGTCTCAACGCCTTCTTTCTTTTTATAGGCATCCGTCTCTTCTCGGGTTGTGAGGTGGTGATCCTCTATTTCAAACCCTTTCCGGCGCAATAAGTCTTTTGATTTAAGCCCAAAAGGACAGAGGTGCACTGGCTCGGTCATTCGGTAAAGAACAGCCTTCTTAGTCATGTCTAATTCCTCCTGTTCAGCTTACGCCCGTTCAAATTATCTTTTTGAAAGAAGATCAACCAGCTCGGCGACTTTTTCTTCTCGTGCGGAGACGTCCCCGCTCTTAATTGCATCCGTCAGGCAGTGATCAATATGGTCTTTAAGAAGCTCGCCTTCCACTCTCTGAATGGCTGAAATCACCGCTTTGGTTTGGATAAGAATATCGATGCAGTAACGATCCTCATCGATCATTTTCTGCAGACCGCGGACCTGCCCTTCAATCCTGGACAATCGTTTACGACAGCCCTGTCGTCTTTCTGATCTTGATTTATGACAATCTTCCATGGGGAGGACCTTATGAAATTACCCGTTGATTTTCCACCTCTAACATACCATAGGGGGGTATGTCTAATGCGGGTCTGAAATATATCGGGGGTCTTGCCCTGTGTTTATTGGGGGCGTCTTTCGCCGAGGCGCGGCCTGTTTCTTATCCCGACGCCTGGACGCTGATGATAAAAAATGATGCTGACCAAAACAGTCTTCATGCCCATTATACTCTGGACACGAAACACAGCCTTGGTCTGAGACTGCTTTATGATCGGGATCGGGACTTTGTCTTTACCGGCCTGCAGGCAAACCGGCTTTTAAAACGCTGGAATAAACGTGACAGCCAAGCCAATCTTTATGGCCGCGTGGCCGTAGGGGTGGTCAATGATGAAAAACCGTCTTCCCTCGCGCAAGACGACGACGAAGCCCTGATGATAGGCGTTTCGGGCGATTGGGAAACCCGCCGTTATTTCGTCTCCGCTGCGGCAGAGCACTGGGATAATGGACGGTTTGACGAATATTCCAGCTACCATGGACGATTAGGCGTCGCCCCATATGTTGCCAATACTGGCGCGCTTCATACATGGATTATGATCGAAGGCCATCACCGCCCCGAGAGCCGCCGCAATGAAGATAAATTAGGGGCAACAGCGCTGCTCAGGTTTTTTAAAGGCCCTAGCCTGCTGGAAGTCGGGGTCGACGACCAAGGCGAACCCCTTTTAAATTACATTCACCGTTTCTAAGGAGATGAAAATGAGACTGACATCACTATTGATTGCCACTACACTTGCCTTATCGGCGACGGTCGCGTCCCACGCAAAAGACAATCTCGAACCGGCTGTCATTATGCAAACAGCTGACATTAAGGTCGGATTGAACGGGTTGGTCTGTGATTTCTGCTCTATCGCTTTGAACAAAACATTCAAAAAAAATGAAGCCGTTGCCGCAACTCACGTCGATCTGGATACTAAAGAGCTGTCCATCGTCTTTAAAGACGGTCAGTCCCTCGATGACGAAACAATTACAAAATTGGTGAAAAAGGCAGGGTATAGCGTGACGGAAATCACCCATAAAGCAGACCTTAAAGTCGAGACCAAAGTAGAATAGCCATGAGCCGCTTGAACCTGGCAACCCGCGAAACGGCTGCGCCCGCAATTGCTCTGGTAACCAGTTTATCGACGCTGGTTTGCTGCACACTTCCGGCAGTAATGATCACATTCGGTATGGGCGCCGCTCTCTCTTCTCTCACCGCCAATATCCCGCAACTCATTTGGTTGTCGGCTCACAAACCTTTGGTTTTTGGCGGCAGCCTTGTTTTGCTCTTCGCTGCCTGGGGCGTGCGCTACCTGACCCGGAACATGCCCTGCCCCGCAGATCCGGCGCAAGCTAAGCTCTGCTCCAACCTAAGGCGTTTTGGAGGATGGATTCTGTACATTGGGTTTGGCGTATGGGTTATTGGCGCTTTCTCCGCATTTATCTTACCTAAACTGCTGAGCTGAACTGCCTTCAGTTAAAGGTGATATCACGAAATGCTTTTTTGTGGTATAAGCGGGCATGATTAGACCCCTATTTGCCGCATTGTTGCTGAGCTTGCCCGTCGCGGCCAGCGCGCAGATTATGGTTGTCGGCTCAGGCGATGCCGAAAATTGCTATAAATTGACCCGAGACGGCAATCCTGGAACGCCTGAGGCCATACAAACCTGCCGCGCGGCCTTAGAAATTGGTCTTCTACAAAAGGACCAAGCCGCCACGCATATAAATACAGGCATTCTCTACATGAGAAGCGGTGACTATGAAGAAAGCCGGGGCCATTACGAAAGCGCGATAGACCTGGCCCCAGAACTCCCGGAAGCCTACATTAATTATGGCGCCGCTCTAATCTATATGTATGAGACGGATGACGCAATTGCGGCTTTAACGAAAGCCATCGCTTTGAGCCAAACGAAAACGGCGGGCAAACTTCCCGAAGCCCTCTTTAACCGTTCTATCGCTTATGACAGAAATCAGGATTATAAAGCCGCCTATCTGGATTTGCATCGGGCCCTCGAACTTCGTCCCGATTGGCCGCCAGCTCTTGCCGCTATAAAGCGGTACAATGTTAAGAAGCCTTCTTGATCTGCACGCTCCGACAGAACAAAGCGGCTTTCCTCTTGAGTTTGAGACAGGGCCCTTTATCAAGGGTCTTTATTCGATATACGAGCTATGATTTTTTATGAACCTTATAAAACCCTCCTATAATTATGATGAGCTGATCATCAGCGGTGAAAAAAGCCTGTTCGGACAGGGCAATGCTAAATTGCCCCTGCCCCCCATGCTTATGCTCGACAGGATTACGCATATTGACGATAAGAGCGGCGAATTTGGCAAAGGCCACATTGTGGCAGAGCTGGATGTAAATCCTGACCTCTGGTTTTTTGAATGTCACTTTCGGGGCGATCCGGTCATGCCAGGCTGCCTTGGTCTGGACGCAATGTGGCAACTCGTCGGGTTTTGGCTTGGATGGACCGGCTCTCCGGGCCGCGGCCGCGCGCTTGGGGTGGGAGAAGTGAAATTTACCGGACAAGTTACGCCTGATGTCAAAAAAGTTCGGTATGAAATTGACCTCAAACGCGTTATACGCCGTAAACTCGTCCTCGGAATCGCGGAAGGCCGCATGTTCGCCGACGACGTGGAAATTTATAAAGCCAGTGATCTTCGGGTCGGCTTATTTGTACCTCAAGATGGAGAAGCTTAATGCGTCGTGTGGTTGTCACCGGATTGGGAATTGTCTCCTGCATCGGCAATGATGCAGACAGTGTCGCAGAAAGCCTGAAAAACGGCAAATGCGGCATCACGAAAGATGAGAAAATGGCGGAACTTGGTTTCCGCAGTCAAATTTCCGGACGTCCGGATTTGGACCCCAAAGACTATGTGAACAAACGCTCCATGCGTTTCATGGCAGACGCGGCCGGATGGAGCGCTGTCGCTATGGATCAGGCCATTGCGGATGCCGGATTGGATGACTCCATCATTTCGAATGAGCGCACCGGCATTATTGCCGGATCCGGTGGGCCTTCCGCCATTGAAATCGTCCGGGCAGCGGATATCACTCGCAAGAATAACTCGCCGAAGCGGATTGGGCCGTTTGCTGTGCCGAAAGCTATGTCGTCTACAGTGTCTGCGACGCTCGCGACGCATTTTAAAATCCTCGGCGTGAACTATTCCATCACATCTGCCTGCACAACTTCTCTGCATTGTATCGGCGCGGCCGCCGAACAAATTCAATGGGGTAAGCAAGACGTGATGTTTGCCGGCGGCGGCGAAGAAATTGAGTGGGCGATGAGCTCGCTCTTTGACGCTATGGGCGCGATGAGCAGCAAATATAATGACACGCCGGAGCTAGCCTCCCGCGCATTTGACAAAGACCGTGACGGGTTTGTTATTGCTGGCGGCGCAGGCATGTTGGTTCTCGAAGAATATGAACACGCGAAAGCCCGCGGCGCAAAAATCTACGCCGAAATTACTGGCTACGCCGCAACATCTGACGGCCATGATATGGTCGCGCCAAGCGGCGAAGGCGCCGAACGGGCCATGCGCATGGCCCTTAAGGACGCCGGCCTTGAAACAATAGATTATATCAACCCCCACGCCACTTCGACTCCGGTCGGGGATATTGCCGAAAGCGCCGCGATTAACCGCGTGTTTGGAGATAAAGGCCCCTATGTGTCCGCCACAAAATGCCTGACCGGACACAGTCTAGGCGCGGCCGGCGTGCAGGAAGCCATTTACACTCTATTAATGATGGAAAGAGGTTTTGTTGCGCCGAGCATCAATATTTTTGATCTCGACCCGGAGATTGCGACAATTAACATTGCGCAGGAAATGGTCGAAACCGAAATCAAAACCGCCATGTCGAACAGTTTCGGATTTGGCGGCACAAATGGCAGTGTGATTTTCTCCAAACTTTAAAAACACTTTAAAAATAGGTCATTCAATCATGTTTGAATGGCCTATAACATTTTTATGATGGCACGAAATTTATTCTGCTGCGTATGACCTTCACATATATATGAAGGATCTATCATGAAATATTTGTCCCAGTTCTTGGGTACAACGGCACTTTTAAGTGTCGCGACTTTCGCCGAAGCACAAACCAGCATTTTTGAGATTCCTCCGGAGCAGGCTGAAAGCTTTGCGGACATTGGAGTCGCGGGAGTCTCGCGCGAAACTTATGTCGGAAGCGAAGAATCCGACCTCATTGTGCTGCCTTATGTAAATGCAAGCTACAAAGGTCGATTCTTTATTAACCCCGCCGTTGGGGCCGGAGTTCACGCTATAAATAATAGCAAGTTTCGCTTGGGGGCGTCGGCCAACCTGGCTTTGGGGCGGGATGGTGAGGACACACCTTTTGCCGGAACGTCTTATGCGAATGAGTTTAAAGTCGACTCAGGCGTCACAGGCAATGTTTTTGCGCGGGCTTATTTGCCATTCGCGGCGCTGGATGTTGTGGGCACAGTCCCGATTGGCGGCGATCTGAACGGCGCTCGCCTCGATACTCTGCTGACGACCGAAATCAGTCCAATTGAGAATTTTCGTCTGACGCCCGGCGTTCGCGCAACATTTAATACAGGCGGCTGGCTCGATACAAATTACGGAATTAATGCCCGCCAAGCAGCGGCATCGGGTCTCGCCCCCGTGAGCTATGATGATGGGCTCTCCACTCTCGGCGCACACGTCGCAGGTTATTACAGCGTCAGCGACAATTTTGAAATTGTCGGACTTATAAATCACAGCTGGCTGGTCGGTGACATCAAAGACAGCCCCCTTACACCGCAAAACACCGGACTTACGGTTGCGCTCGGCGTAGCTCGGAAGTTTTAGCGTCGCGAAGCGCCTCAAAGTTGCAGTGGGGCCCCCACGCCCGGTACCGACCCTCTCTCCAGCTTGGGGCACTGAGCTGAGAGAGTCGATTGGAACGCCACTACATCCCCGTTATCGCGCCTGAGTTTCAAATTCCCACCCTACATTCATAGGGGCCTGAGTTTGTCTCCCTCAAGGCAGTATGAGCCCTAACCGTATAGCCCTCGTTACAGTGTGAGTTCGGTTAGAGGTCGCCATACGGCGGGAGAGATCCTTGAGATAGTCTCGCACCGAATATTCCGAAATTTGGAGAATTGTTCCGATTTCCCAATTCGTTTTGCCTTGCGCAACCAGAGACAAAACTTCACGCTCTCGCTGAGTGAGTGTCAGCTTTGGCAAGGCTTCCGGCATTTCGGTCAGGCGATACATCACGTCAAAGACTTGCCGAACAAGCGTTTCAAGGCTGACCATATCCTGAAGCGATAACTCGAAATCCGTTCCACGGCCCATCGACATTAACCCCGGCGCGGTTCGATCTTTCACGATCGGAAAACATATTCCGTAATTGAGTCCGGCTGCTTTCGTCCCTTCGACGTGAGTTTTTTGCTCTTCCGTCAGGTTCTGCCAAGCCTCCCGCCAGCGAAACGGGACAGAAACGCGAAATCCATGCAGTACCAAGGGGCTCTTGGTTATCAAGTCGCCTGTATTGACCAGCTTGTTGATCCATTCTTCCGCCCCTTTGGAGAGATGAAATTGTCTCGGTACATTTTGCGGAGCTTGCGCGCCCGGACGCGGCGGCAATAAACGCCCCATTGAAATAAAGTCAAAACCAAATGGCTCAATGGCTAGGCAATATTCATCAAAAGCGTCCTGGGGCGTTGTCGCTTGATCAATTCTGCCCATCCAATGAACCAGTTCTGACGGGTTAAGCAGCGGCAAATTGTTGGTTGAGCTAGAAAGTTCTGATCGTGGTTTGTATTGCAAAGTTTGCGTCACCGCTTTTCTCTCTAAAGATGAATCGAAAAAATCAAATTCGTTTTTGGGTTGTATTGATTTCGATTAGAATACGACACCTAATTAGTCTGCTGAATTACTTAAACTACTTTAAAGTTCATTCAGCAGATTTCACTATGGTGAAATCCTGTTCAATCGCCTATAAACACACCCAAATTCAACGAACAGGACGACACATGACTGATATGACCAAAGCGCTCGAAGGCTTTCCAAAAGGCGAGCTGATGAAAGGCAAAAAAGGCCTAATCATGGGAGTAGCCAATAAGAACTCCATTGCTTGGGCAATTGCCCGTCAGCTCGCGGCGCAAGGCGCAGAGATAGCTTTCACCTATCAGGGCGATGCGTTGCTCCGCCGGGTAAAACCTCTTGCCGAGAGCATTGGCTCAGACATTCTCTGCGAATGCGACGTCACCGACGACGCGACTATGGACAGCACCTTCGCGACGCTTAAAGAAAAATTCGGCAAGATTGACTTCCTCGTTCACGCGATTGCCTTTGCGGGCAAAGATCAACTCGCCGGATCCTTCGTGGATAATACCACGCGCGAGGGCTTTAAATCTGCGTTGGATATTTCGGCCTACTCTTTTGTCGATGCGGCGCGGCGCGCCTCAGAAATGATGAATGATGGCGGCTCCATGGTGACGCTGACCTATCTCGGGTCCGAGCGCGTTATCCCAAATTATAATGTGATGGGCGTTGCCAAAGCGGCTCTCGAGGCCTCCACCCGCTATATCGCCGCTGACCTGGGTCCGCGCGGCATTCGCGTCAATGCCATCTCCGCTGGCCCGATCAAGACGCTCGCCGCCGCGGGCATCGGCTCCGGCCGTCATATGTTCCGTTTCAACAAAGCTGCCTCGGCCATGCAAGACCACACAGATCCGGCAGGAGTCGCCGGCGCCGCCCTCTATCTGCTATCAGATCTGGGGCTGTCCTGCACAGGCGAGACGCACCATGTCGACGGCGGTTTCCACGCCATCGGCATGCCGCAGGAAGAACCGTTGAGAGCGAGTCTGGAAGAATGATTTAAGTTACTAGCGCTCAAATTTTCGCCAATCTCCGCTCGTTAATTCTGCCAAAATATCGAAACTGCATTCTGCAGTAACGGCCCTGATATGCTTAATGTCAGGGTCATCTCGACCTCTCCATTCTGGCAATTGTCCTTTCCAAGGGGAATTAAGTACTTCCAATAAAGGATAGATAAAACTTTTGCCCGCAACCTTGGGCGCTTTCATCCACCCGTCATGCAACCCCCCAAACATATCGACACCTAAATCAGAGTCGAATGCCACAGCTTTTACACAATCAAAATTCAGTTGGAGGCAGTTTTTAGACTCAATAATTTCCTGTGAAGACTTCAACAACTTCGAGATTGTTTGATTGTTTTCGTGGCGAAAATCACTTGGCCCTATTAGCTTTGTCTCAGGAATTAATTTAAAAACAATTGTATCAAAATCGACATTCATTTGAGCATTTCTAAATCCGTTTTCCAAGATGCCAAACTCTGTCATTTTACGAAAATTCATGCCCCCACCCGCGCGAAAAAGTCCGCATTAATTTCGAACGCCTCTTCCGCGCCGATGCCGATCTGCACGTCTATACCCGCCTCTTGCAAAAGCGCCGCGCCGCGCCAGTGGACACGGGGGTCGGGGTCGATAACGGCGATATGGCAAGCGGCGATTTTCGCCTCTATCAAGGCGTTGGCACAGGGCGCAGTTTGGCCGTAATGCGAGCAGGGCTCCAGCGTGACATATGCCGTAGAGTCACGCGCTTCTGACCCAGCGCTCATCAAAGCAATTGTCTCCGCGTGAGGACGGCCTCCATCCGCCGTCGCCCCGCGGCCGATAACTTCCCCGTTTTTGACGAGGACGCATCCGACAGCCGGATTCTCGGCGGTGCGCCCCTTCTGCGCCCGGGCAAGGGAAAGGGCCAAAGCCATATAATCTTCATCACTCATAGGTCTTTATTCCGTTTTTGCTTCGCAAAGGGAAGATTGAATTTGGATGTTTTAACCCCCTGCCGACAGAAGTCTAAGCGGAACACTGCGCAATTCCGCTCACACTCGGAACGTAACAAGGCAGACTGTCGTTAGGTTGGCATAGACATTTAAATTCGAGCCTTACTTATGACTGATACGTCCCCGCTTTTCGACCCTGCCGAGATGGGAGAGCTCAAGCTTTCCAACCGCGTCCTGATGGCGCCGCTGACGCGCAATCGCGCGCAAGCCGACGGCACGCCTAAAACAATGGCGCAAACCTATTACCATCAGCGCAGCTCTGCTGGTCTGATTGTAACCGAAGCCACTCAGATTTCCGATATGGGGAAAGGCTATTTGGACACGCCCGGAATATATGACGGAAGTCATGTGTTAAGCTGGAAAAAGATCACAGATGCGGTCCATGCCGGGGGCGGGCAGATTTTCTGCCAGCTCTGGCATGTGGGCCGTATCAGCCACACTTCTCTCTTGCCGGACGAAAAATCCCCGGTCGCGCCCAGCGCTATTCGGGCCGAGACAGAGACATTTACAGCTGACGGATTCCAGGCTTGCTCCGAACCCGTTGCTCTGACCCAAGAGGGAATAGAGCAAACTATTGAAGATTATGCCAAGGCGGCTCTGTTTGCCAAAAATGCCGGCTTTGACGGCGTCGAAGTCCATAGCGCAAACGGGTATTTACTTGACCAATTCTTGCAAAACGGCGCGAATAAACGCGACGACGAGTATGGAGGGTCAATTGAAAACCGGACCCGTTTGCTGCGGCAAGTACTGGAAGCCGTCATGGAAGTCTGGCCTTCCCATCGGATTGGGGTTCGCCTCTCTCCGCTCGGTCAAGCCAATGACATTAGCGACAGCGATAAAGAAGGCACCTTTGCCTATACTTATAGAATGCTGTCTGACTTTAAGCTGGCCTATCTTCACGTCGTCGAGCGTTTCCCCGGAAATGAATCGGACGGGAAAGATGAAAAGCTCATCAAAAATCTTCGAAAACAATATGACGGATTTTATGTTGCCAATGGCGATTATGATGCAGAGCGAGCCGTCAAGGCGATAGAGACCGGCCATGCTGACGCGGTCACCTTCGGACGCCCTTTTATTGCCAATCCCGACCTGCCTGAACGCTTCCGCCTCGGCGCGGAACTGAATGAACCCAACCCCGACACATTCTATGGCGGGGATGAAACCGGATACACCGATTACCCGTTCCTGGATGAAAAAGATCAAAATGAAGAAAAGGAAGAAGCCGCATGAATCCCACAGTCACCATAAACCCTGCCACAGAAGACGTTATTGAGCGTCATACCAGACTCACCAATTTTGAATTGTCCGAGGCAATTGAAAATTGCCATAAAGCCTATCTCGACTGGCGCCTGGAAAGCCTTGAATCGCGCGCTAAAGTCATCGGAAAAATTGGCAAATCCTTGATGAAACATAAGGATGACCTCGCGGCCCTCATGACAGAAGAGATGGGGAAGCTCCTGTCTCAAAGCCACGAGGAAGTCGAACTTTGCGCCGGTATTTGCGAGTACACTGCGGAGAACGGCCCGTCAGAACTGGCCGATGAAGACCGCGATATTGACGATGAAACACGGGGCATCATTACCTATTCCCCGATCGGCGTTATATACGGCATCCAGCCTTGGAATTACCCGACCTATCAGGTGATACGTTATTCCATCGCCAATCTGATGGCTGGTAACGGCGTGCTTTTGAAACACGCGTCCAATGTTACCGGATCCGGCAAGCTTCTTCAGAAAATTTATGAAGATGCAGGCTTGCCGAAACACCTCTTTAGAACACTGGTCATCTCTCACGATCAGTCGGACACAATTATTTCCAATGAGCGCGTCCGAGGCGTTACCCTGACAGGGAGTTCTGAGGCGGGCCGCATGATTGCTCAAAAGGCCGGCAAGGTTTTGAAAAAAACTGTTTTGGAGCTCGGCTCTAACGACGCCTATATTGTCTTGGCGGATGCCGATATTGAGGCCGCCGTCGAAGTCTGCGTAAATGGTCGCGTTTATAATAACGGCGAGACCTGTATCGCGGCTAAACGCTTTATTGTTGTCGAAGACATCTATGATGATTTCCGCGACGCCTATGTCAAAGCCATGTCGGCGCTGACGACAGGCGATCCGACGTCGGACGAATTTGATATGGGCCCTATGGCGCGTAAAGACCTTCGCGACGATCTGCACAAACAAGTGCAGGACAGCGTTGCGAAAGGCGCCGAAATTCTTTGCGGCGGCGAAATGCCGGACGGCAAGGGATATTTTTATCCGTCAACGGTTCTCGGCAACGTTCTGCCCGGACAACCCGCTTATGATGACGAATTGTTTGGTCCTGTCGCCTCTCTGATCAAAGCCAAAGACGCCAAAGACGCCATGCGTATCGCTAATGACAGCCGATTTGGACTTGGCGGCGGCATTCTGACAACCGATACAGATAAAGCTATTAAGCTTGCCCGCGATCATTTTGACACAGGGATGGTCTTTATCAACCGCTTTGGTCTGGCCGTCCCGAATATGCCCTTCGGCGGCGTCAAAGACTCCGGTTACGGCCGCGAGCATGGCGGGTTCGGCGTAAAGGAATTCGTCAATATCAAGTCCTTGCTGATCCAAAAATAGTCAAAATCAGATTATCTGGCCCGAATTTGAGGTCATTTAATTCCAGCAGACAGGTCGGTAGACCTGTGATATAATGGCCCCAGATAATCTCTGGGGCCAATTTGACATCGTTACTTTCAGAACTGCGTAGGCGCAATATATTCCGGGTGGCCGGAGCTTATGCTGTGGTCAGTTGGATCATGGTACAGATTGCTGCCATCACGACCGCCAGTTTCGGCGCGCCGGACTGGGTCATGAAAATGATCATCATCACACTCGTCATCGGGTTTCCGGTCGCCATGGTTCTGGCCTGGGCCTTTGAGATGACGCCCGAGGGCATGCGTCCAACGGAAACCATTCCTTCCGAAGACAGTATTGCGTCTCAAACGGGGCGTAAGCTTGATTGGGCCATTCTGGCGGGTCTGCTGGTCGTAGGCGGATTAATGGTGTTCGCTCAATTCTTTAGCCCCTCCAAGGCGCCCCATTTCAACGCAGATGATTTAACAGCTGACCGAGCGGAGACGTCCTCAATCTATGAGACCGGGACAACTATCCCCTCGATAGAGGCAGAGACCCAAACAACACAGTCCATCGCTGTCCTTCCCTTTGAAGATTATTCCGCTGACAAAGATCAAGACTACTTTGCAAAGGGTATTTCAGAAGAGCTGCTCAATGTTCTTGCTCGCATAAGCGGCCTTCGGGTCGCGTCCCGCACGTCCGCCTTTGCGTTTGCCGGACAGAATAAAAGTCTTGAAGAAATCAGTCAGGCCTTGAATGTGTCCCATGTTCTGGAGGGCAGCGTTAGAAAAGCCGGGGAAACGCTTCGCATTACGGCCAAGCTGGTCGATACGCAAAAAGATGGCCAGGTCTGGACGGCGACCTATGATCGGCCTCTCACAGCCAAAAATATTTTCGATGTCCAAGACGAAATTGCCGAAGCAATTGTCGAGGAGTTAAAAGGCCGGCTAAGCGTTGCGCCCGACGGAAAAGTCGAAAGAACTGAGTCCCTGGAAGCCTATCAGCTCTATCTGCGCGCACGGGAGAAAGCGAATGAACGTCTGCCTGGCCCGCTAAAAGAGGCGATCCAGGGGTTCAAAGACGTGATCGCTCTCGACCCTGGATATTCACACGCCTATTCGGGACTCGCGGATAGTTACATGTTGGCCGCAGCCTATGGCGCTCTTCCGGCTGAGGCCGCCAAACCAGAAGCCAGAGTGAATATTGACCGAGCGCTCGTCCTTTCTCCGAATTCGGCAGAAACGCTGACCAGCGCCGCCATGTACGACCACATGTTCTCCGAAAACCCGGAATCTGTCGCTGCGATTGACTACGCGCTCAAAGCTATCGCCGCCAATCCCAATTATTCATTAGCTTTCCACCGTTTAGGACAAGCCTATGCCAAGCGGGGGGATTATGAAAAGAGCTTGAAAGCTTTTGAACAAGCGCGCAATCTTGACCCGCTCTCTGCTTCCATTCTCAATAATATTGCCCGAATACAACGCCTGAGCGGTGACTGGAAAGCGGCGAAAGCGACAACGCTGGATAATATAAAATGGAATCCGGAGCAGCCAGCCGGTCACATCGCTCTGGCCGTTTTCTATTTTGATGAAGGCGATTTTGTAAATAGTTTCATCTCGGCCAAAAATGCACAGGCTTTAAATCCGGACGACCCTTACCCGCCGATTATACTGAAAGAAGTTTTTTTAAAGGCCAAATTGTATGATCAGGCTTTAGCGCTCGATAATAGCGCGCTGATGAACGCTCTAATAGCCGTTGAGACGGGCGACTTCCAAACAGCTAAAGAAATCTTTCCTGACCTTAAGGACCATGGAGACAGGGCTTACCTGGCCTATATGATGAAAGACCTTGAACGCGCCGCGTCGGCTTATGAGAATGTAATAAATAATTACGGCTATAAAACGCTAGAGGCGGATACAGACAATCTGGTGGACTTCGCCAATATTTCATTTGTGTTTGCAAAACTGGGGCTACCTAAAGGGATGAGCTATCGGGAGAGACTCAAAGATTATTTCGGCGATAAATCTGCCGCTCAGTTTGAATTACAAAATCAATTATGGGCCGGTGCGATTCTCAAAGCTTCAGGACAAAATCCGAAAAAGGCCCTGCCCTGGATTGACCGGATGATTGCTCTTGGCCAAGCCGACAATCTTTTGGATGGACCGGCTTTTGACGCGCTTCGTAAATTCCCCGAGTTCGAAGAGCGTCAGCTCCGGATGGCCGAAAATAGAACGAACCTGAATGAGGCGATAAAGGGGCAATTAGCTGCCCCTAACCAGAATTGGATTGGAGGCAACTAATTTATTCTCCTAAAGCCTCATAAGTCACGAGGCGGTAATTGGCGCCCGGGGCCGCTTTCATCAAATCCCCGATCTGGCCATGGAGCTCTTGGTCCCATTTGGTCCATTTGTCGACAAAGGCATTCGCCGCGTCGCGGTCCCCTTGATATTGCAGATTTAAGACGAGTTTCAGAAGACTTTCCACCGCAGAAGGGTAGAGCTCGTAATTAATAGCGAGCTTGTCGCCCTGAAGGGACAAGACGCCTGATTGCAAAAACCAATTCCATTGGATGAGCTGCATGGTTCCATAAGCTTGTTCCCGGCGCGGCTGGTTCTTGTTTAAAACCCGCAAAATTCCGGAGGCGTAGATCGCGCGAAGCTGCTCATCGCTAAAGCTTCCGGCCGCGTGTAATTTTTCAGCAGAAAAAAGTGACACCAGATCGGCTTTCATTTCCTCCATAAGGTCGGCTGTGTCCTGGAGGGCGGCATCTATGTCGCGCCCGTCCTTGGTTTGGTCCGGTCCCATATAATGACCAATTTCATGCCATAATGTGCGGTAGAAATTACCTTCCAATTTCAGATCACCGTGATGACTCTCGTCAATTGCGGCCTTGAAGGCAGCTTTGGAGTCAGCAAAGATTTTTTCATTGGTCAGGACATTGGAACGAATAAGAATTGTCCGTCCATATTGGCGAGAAAGGTGCCCCTCATTCGGCAGGATGGTTGCGGTGTTTGTGCCCCGCGCCTGTCCGAAATCGGCAATGACATTGTAAACCGCCACGGGAATATTGCGGCGCACCTGTTTATTGGCAGTATAAGGCAGCGCGTCTTCAATCGCCTGAATGTCCCCTATCGAAGCTGCCAGCTCTTCGCTTTTCTCAATATCGCGTTGCAAAAGTGAAAGGCTGAAAAAGCTTTTCACTCCGTAAAGGGCGTCGTCATAGGTTTCATAACTCCCAATCTGGGCATTGAGGTTTCCGGTAAACTCCCCTGTCACCCAAGCCGCGTCTCCGCCGTCATAATTATCTGTCAAAAGATCGACCGCGCGCAGTTTCAGAAAACGGGAAAAGGCGATGTCATCGTCTTTCATCACCCCTGCCGCATGTGTCAGCCGATCATAGATAAACATGATATCTTCGGCGTAAGCGACAGAATATGGCAGCGCAAAATAGGTTTCGGCATCTTGAATACTCTCGCGCAGACCAGGATGTAAAATATCGAGCGCCGGGAAGAGGTCGAGCTTATCCAGTGCGGCTGTCTTTTCGTCTTCATCGGCGCGTTTTACCACAGCCCGCAAATCCAGGATCTCGTCCCGCGTGTCAGGATTTTCTTCGAGATAGGCGTCCAGATCCGCCCGTGTTAACCCGCCCGGATAAACATTCCGCGCCGGGGTTTCAGGGTCAACATTCAAAAATGCCCTGCGTTTATTGTCTGGCGTTGTCGCGATTGGGCCTTTCATTATGCGGAAAATCTCTTCCAGATCGGCGCGGGTTTCATTTTCCGCAAAGAAGCTTTCGACAGCGCGCGCCTCGGGGTGTCGCTGTTCCAGATAGAGCGTGTGAAGACGCGCCCCGGCTTCTAACAAGTCTTTGACGGCGACTTCCTCAGCCTCGCTGAGCGCTAATTCATCATAGTCGAACCTTAGCCGCATCGTATCATCTAGAATTTCGGCGGCTTGGGCTTTTGTCCAAGCCCTCTCAAGGTAATTCGCCGTGGAGGGTTGGGACACTGGCGCCAATTGCGTTTCTGTCATTTGGGCGTGAGCCGGCAAAGCCGGAACTGTCAGGGCAGCGAGAGCGATGCCAGTGAAAAGAACGGATTTCATGAAAGTCTCCAAAACAGGTCTGAAAGACTATGTTCTCACATCCCCCTTTTTATTCAAGTCTTTCCGCCCTCTTTCATTATTTCAAAAGTTTAATTCACCAAGCGTCTCTTTTAAGGACTGGACGCGGGCCAGTGGAATCAATCATAAGCCCCGCATGACCCAATCAGCTGAAACAGATTTTGAGACCTTTCTAAAAGTCGATATTCGAACAGGTACAATTATTGAGGCGGAGCCCTTCCCTGAAGCCCGCAAGCCCGCCATTAAAATGCAAATCGATTTCGGCCCTGATATCGGAATTAAAAAATCTTCTGCACAAATCACCGACCTGTACAAGCCAGAAAAATTAATCGGAAAACAAGTCGCGGCGGTTGTCAATTTTCCGCCCCGCCAAATCGGCCCCATAATGTCGGAAGTCCTGACTTTAGGGTTTCCGAACGAAGACGGCGCGATTGTCCTTTTCAGCCCGGACAACGATATTCCTAACGGATCGAGATTGGCATAAAGGAGAAGGCATGAGTCATATTTGCCAGATTTATCTTCTCACCCCTCCGTCCATTCCCAATATGGATGCGTTTCTGAAAACGCTGGAGGCAACCCTTTCGGCCGCGCCTGTGGCCTGTCTGCAAATCCGGTTAAAGGATATAGAGGATTCAGCTCTCATTCAGGCAGGGAAAGCCATTGTGCCCCTCTGCCATCGATACGGCGTCAATGTTCTTATGAACGATCGTCCGGATTTGGTAGACGCAATTGGCGCCGACGGCGCCCATATCGGGCAGGACGATATGGACTATTTTTCATCTCGTGAGCTGTTGGGCGGGGATGCGATTATCGGTGTGACCTGTCATAATGCCAAAAGCCTCGCTTTTGAGGCCGCAGGAGCTGGCGCGGATTATGTGGCTTTTGGTGCGTTTTTTGACACGCCCACGAAAAAGGCCAAGACCCGCGCAGATTTGGAGATTTTGCAATGGTGGCAAGAAGCCGTCGAAATACCGAGCGTCGCGATAGGCGGAATTACGGTGGACAATGCGAAACAGGTCATAGACGCGGGCGCCGATTTCATCGCGGTTTGTTCGGGCGTTTGGGACTACAAGGACGGGCCTGCCAAGGCCGTTTTGCAGCTTTCTGCGCTCTGTTCGGACTCGCCGCCGCGATAAGCCCTCTTTCGGCGCCGCCTGCCTTTGCCGAAACAACTCTTACCACCGTCGAGGGCCAAGCCAATTTCGAGGCGGCGCTCGAAGCTTATCAGTCCGGAGATATTCAATCGGCTTTGAGTCTCGCCAAAACGGCAGCGCGGGGCGGCAGCTCCGAAGCCGCCGTCATGGCAGGCCATATTCTACGAAAAGGAGAGGCCGGGCGTATTGATATGAAACAAGCCAGAGAATGGTATGAGCGAGGCGCGGTGAAAGGCCATCCCGACGCGCTTGTTGCCTTGGGCGAGATGGGTCTGCGCAGCCAAGGCGGCGTTACCAAAATGGAATCTGTGTCCTATTTGACACGGGCTGCCGAAGCTGGGCGAACAGATGCCATGCGGGCTCTGTCCGATATGTACAGGCTTGGCCAGGGCGTTCAAATTGATCCCGAACGAGCTCGTCACTGGCTGGAAAAGTCCGCGCAGAGTTTCGATCCCCAAGGCACAAAAGAACTTGCGGATTCCCTGTTTGAAAGCGACCCGAGAGCGGCGCTAAAAGCCTATGAACAGGCGGCGGCCGGCGGAAATATAGAAGCGGCCTACATTGCCGGTGTGATGTATGCAGAGAATTTCGACATTCCGCCGAATAGGCAGAAATCTTCCAAATGGCTCCGCGTAGCTGCGGAAGGCGGCCACGCCGCCGCAATGGCGGATTACGGCCTTTTGGTATATCAGGGCGTTGGCGCAAAGCAGTCCGAAGAACAGGCGGCAGCTTGGTTTCAGAAGTCCGCTCAAAAAGGAGATCCGGAAGGGCAGTTTCTATACGCCTTTACTTTGGCCAAAGGCGAAGGCGTCGAGCGAAATTACGAAGACGCGTATTACTGGGTTTTGAAATCAATTGAGAATAGCCACGATGCGGCCGATATTGACGTTTATGATAAAGACAAACAGACTCTGAAGACACGGCTAGAAGAGAATGTAGACCAAGCCATTCTGACGAAAGCCAGTCAGAGAGCCAGTTCAGAGTAATCTTCGCCGCTTGTTTTAAGATATTCTTTTCAAAGTCTGCCCAATAGGCTAACCCTTTTTCATGGCAGATACAAAAGCAGCATCCCCGGAAGATTCCTCGCAAAAAGGATTTTTAGGTTGGGTTGAGCGTTCGGGGAACCGCCTCCCTGACCCTGTCTTTATCTTTTTCTACTTAATTGCGCTTCTTATCATTGTTTCTGTGGTTTGCAGCTTGCTTGGCCTGACGGCTAATCATCCGGTTCAAGAGAATGCGGATGGTTCGCCCCTTATTATTCGGTCTCTAAGCCTTTTATCTGCCGAAAACATTCAAAGGCTCTGGGTCGAAATGCCCGCAACCTTCACCCACTTCCATCCACTCGGCTATGTGCTTGTCGTCATGCTCGGCGCGGGCGTTGCAGAACGCTCCGGCCTGTTTGCCAGCGGCATTCGCCAAGCTGTTCGCGGGGCGCCGAAATATCTTCTCACCCCTGTCGTCGCATTGGTCGCGATGCTTTCCAATCACGCGGCCGATGCAGGCTATGTCGTTATGATTCCGCTGGCCGCTATTTTATTCGCGACGGTCGGACGTCACCCCATGGCCGGAATAGCCGCCGCGTTTGCTGGGGTTTCCGGTGGTTTCTCCGCAAATATTTCTCCGGGCCAGCTCGACGCGCTCTTGTTCGGGATCACCGAGGCCGCCGTGGAAGGCGCGGGAATTGATCCGACATGGGTCATGAATATTGCCGGGAACTGGTATTTTATCGCGGTTTTAATGGTTATCTACCTCCCGGTTATCTGGTTCGTGACCGATAAGATTATTGAACCGAGACTCGGAAAATGGGTGCCGGATGAGCGGCAAGCCGAAGAATATGGCCAAGAAGACAAGCCGCTTACAGACGGCCAGAAAAAGGGCCTTCGGCATGCAGGTTACGCTATTTTGAGCGTTTGCGTTCTTTGGGCGATAATGACCTTTGCGCCCGGCACGCCGCTTTTGGCCGATGAAAACGCTGTCGAAGGTCAGCAATGGTACGTCACGGCCACGCCGTTTTTCCGCTCTCTCGTGGCCGGATTCATGATTCTTTTCCTGGCCGCAGGCTGGTTTTACGGACGTGCCGCCGGGACAATTGAAAACCATCGCGATCTGGTCGAAATGATGGCCGAAGCCATGAAAGATATGGGCTACTATCTCGTACTGGCTTTTGCCGCCGCGCATTTTGTCGCCATGTTTAACTGGTCCAATCTCGGCCTTATCAGCGCGGTTCACGGCGCCAACGGCATTCAGGCCAGCGGGCTGCCTTTGCCGATCGCGTTGGGAATGATTGTGTTGTTTACCGGGCTTCTTAACCTCTTTGTCGGCTCGGCGAGTGCAAAATGGGCGCTGCTTGCTCCGGTCCTTGTGCCGATGTTGATGCTCTTGGGGATCAGCCCCGAAGGCGCAACAGCGGCTTACCGCGTTGGCGACGGCGCGACGAATATCATTACGCCGCTCATGGTCTATTTCCCGCTTATCCTTGTGTTTGCACAGCGCTGGCAAAAAGGGTTCGGAATCGGGAGCTTGACCGCCATGATGATCCCTTATTCTATCTGGATGCTGATTTCCGGCGTGATTTTGATCGTGGCCTGGATTGCCTTGGGCCTTCCGCTCGGCCCCGGCGCGCCAATTTCCTATAGCCTGCCGGGCTAGTATATATGACAGAAGCGATTGCTTAAGTCTCAAAGACCGCTCAAAACGAACCTATGAAAATACGTTCTATTTTATGTTTATCGGCTTTTGCTTTATTGGCCAATTCTGCATCCGCTCAGAACCGACTTATAAACCGTGTGGATTTCAGCCGGTTAGCGCCTATCGCCACGCAGCAATTCCATGAGGCCCAACCCGGCCAGGTTTGGAACAATTCCAATTATGAGGGGCTCCTCACGGCGATTAGAGGGCTCGAAAACCACGGCCTCAACCCAGAACATTATCATTTATCTTCTCTAATTCAGAATAGGGACAACAAAGAAGCGCGTGAACGTCTGGCGACCGATGCTTGGCTTTCGGCCGCGGCCCATATGGTTTACGGCAAGCTTTCCCCCACGAGTGTCGAACCCGACTGGACAGCCGCGAGCCGGAGCGAAGACTTAACCGGCAAGCTCTCCGACGCTCTCTCTTCCGGCAATCTCGCGGAAAGTCTCGGGGCGTTGGCGCCAAAACAACCAGGCTACGCCGCTTTAATTACGGAATATGAAAGCCTTAGGGAGCTGGCAGATGCCGGCACAAATATTATCCCTGCTGGGGAGACCCTTAAGCCGGGGATGTCTGGCGCGCGCGTGGCAACCCTTCAACTCCGTTTGGTCGAGTTAGGTCTTCTGTCAGGCCAAGAAGACCCGTCCGGTAAAATGGATAATCTGACCCTAGAAGCTGTAAAAACTTTTCAAAGAAATGCGGATCTCGATGATGACGGCGTCGTAGGTGCGGCTACCCTCTCCGCTTTAAACCGCGGCGTTCAGGAAAAACTGAACACTTTACGCGTCAATCTTGAGCGCTGGCGCTGGCTCCCCGAAGAATTAGGGCGCCGGCATCTGCGCGCCAATATCGCCGGGTTTAATGTAACCACATATGAGGATGGCCAACCGGTTCGCACTCATTTGACTATTGTTGGAAAACCATACCGGAAAACGCCTGTCTTCTCCGACGAGGTTGAATATGCGGTTTTCAACCCTTGGTGGGAGACCCCTTATTCCCTCGCCACCAAAGACAAAGTGCCTCTTTTTCGTAAAGATCCCGACGCCGTAAAGCGGTTGGGCTTTCAAGTGCTTGATAAGGACGGAATGGCCGTTAATTCTTCTTCGATTGATTGGAATTCCGTTGGGCCCGGAAATTTTCCGTATCGATTACGTCAAGCACCGGGCGAACAGAACGCCCTTGGCCAAGTAAAGATTATTTTCCCAAACAAACATAACGTTTACTTGCACGACACGCCGACGCGGGGCCTGTTTTCCCAGAGACAACGCGCGTTTTCCTCCGGCTGTATGCGTACGCAAGACCCTCTGGCCCTCAGTGCCTGGCTGTTGGAGGACACCCCTGGCTGGACGAAAGAGAGAATTGAAACCGTAGTGAAAAGCGGGAAAGAAACACGTGTAGATCTGAAGGTGAGAGTCCCCGTGCATGTTCTTTATTTCACGGCCGTGAATGAAGGTCTTGGCGGCGTTCGTTATCTGGATGATATATATTCCCGCGACGCAGCCGTCTTGGCCGGACTTAGGACAGCCCCTGAAAAAGATAAACTCTAACAGGAAACCTGTTCGCCTGCGATTTCGCCTCATTCCTGTTTGCGGGCTATTTTATTCCTGCTAAGCGAAAATATGCTTAGCTTCGCCATCTCTCAATTCAATTTCTTGAATGGATATTCCGAATGAAGAGATCGCGATTGAGACCTGTCCATGCCCTCCTTGTCATCGTCGTGGCGATCGCGACGCTGCTAAGCTGGGGCGCCAAAGGAACTGTGGATGCCTTTAGGGCTGATGATATTTCTCAAACGCAAACAACCGTTTCCAGTGACATCGTCAAACATATTCGGCAGATTCAGCTCTCTCTCACCGAGACCGAAACAGCCCAACGCGGATATATCCTTACCGAGGATATAGATTATCTCGAGTCCTATGAGAACGGCGTTCAAAGATATCGTGATGCCATTAAAAACCTGGATACACTTTTAGGAGATACGAAAACCCGCACCCAAATTGAGATTCTTTTCGATGTTAAACATCTCGCAGAAGAAAAAATTGCGGAAATGGTGCGCTCCATCGAACTCATCAAAGACGGCCGAAGAACTGAGGCTGTGACTCTAGTGAATGATGGAAGCGGCAAAATGCTGATGGCGAAAATTCGGGAAGATCTAAACGAACTTTACATCATTGAACGGGAGTTGATGGAACAATCTCTCTCTACAACGCGGGATATTCAAGAGAAATCATTTCGGCGATTAATAGCGATGGGGATAGGCGTTTTACTGCTACTATCCTGTATTGTTTATCTTTTTGTCCGAGCGGTTTCGTTAGATCAGACGCTTGAATTGCTGGAAGAAGTTGATGTGGAGCGGCAACGCTCTGATTTGCTTTCCAAAGAGCTCAATCACCGGGTTAAAAACCTCTTTGCCGTTATTACGTCTATTGTTCGGCTCACAGGCCGGAATGAAACCGATACTCAATTGGCAGTTACAAAAATTACGGACCGGATTATGGCTTTGTCACGCGCGCACAGTCTGAGCGCCTCTCAAGACACAAAAGAAGTGACAGATCTGAAAACCCTCATTCAAACCCTATTCGCGCCCTATGAAACGCCGGAGAGGGACGTCCAAATTGAAGGCGATTATTTGGAGTTGACCCAAGAAACTTTGACGCCGCTTGGCCTGTTGCTCCATGAACTGGCGACCAACGCTCTGAAGTATGGCGCGTGGTCGACAGAAGCCGGGGGCACTATTCAAATTGCGTGGTCTGTAGAAACAGTTTCGGCTGAGGAAAACGAAAATAATAGTTTTGTGACACTTTCTTGGAACGAGACTTCAAATTCAACGTTAAAGTCGGTAGATTTCGAGGAAACCGGCTTCGGGTTCCGGATGATGGACATGAGCTTGCGTCAGCTCAATGGGGATGTTGAAAGAAAATGGAACAACGGGTTGAACCTAATCGCACGGTTTCATGCGGCGTAGACCTGTCCGAGTCGGCAGCCCATTCTGATGCCGAAAAGCGTATTCTCGTCGTAGAGGACGAAGCCCTTATCGCCCTGCAAATTGAGATGGATATTGAGGATATCGGTTATTCCGTAGCCGGAACCTGTATGAGTCTCGCCGAAAGTCTGAGGTTCATTGACAGTAAAGAAATAGACGGCGCCATTCTCGATGTTGACCTTCGGGGTGTTGATGTATTCCCGGCGGCGGAAAGACTGTTGGAAAAAGACATCCCGTTTGTTTTTCACACAGGCCACGGTCACAAAACCCAGATTGAAGATCGCTTCCCTCGCTCAACTGTTTTCAAAAAGCCGACATCAACCGAGGTCATGCTCAAAATTCTTTTCAGTTGATCCAATTCCAATCCGTCAAACACTTGAAAGCCTAGGCGCTTATCGGCGCTGTTTACGCCTAGCTGTGAATTACACTGCAAATCATTCGCAACCTTATTGACAATCAGTTGCATTTGCTGTTTATGGATTTCATGATTTATTGCGTTTGCCGACAGATCAATACGGAAAAGGTCGATTTCGCCGCCTCTTGTGGTGCAAAAACGGCCCGTTGCGTCTTGGCCCACTATGGCGAGCGTTTTAATTGCGGCAAATGCGCATGTTCCATACAGGATCGCCTCAATAGTAACGCTGCGCGCGTAACGGCTGTCGCTGCAGAGTAAAACGCCTCTTCAACTCATGGCGAGCTCTCAATTTTCCGATTTAGCGCCTGTGAATCCTTTCTTTTCTTTGCTAGGCTCCGCTCGAAGATTCTTCGAAGGATAAAAACATGCGCGACGACCCCAAAGTAATCGAACTTTTGAATATTGCGTTGAAAAACGAACTCACCGCGATTAACCAGTATTTCTTACATTCCCGGATGCTGAAAGATTGGGGTATCAGCAAGCTTGCCGCCAAAGAATATGAAGAATCCATTGATGAAATGAACCACGCCGATTGGATCATTGAGCGAATATTATTTCTCAACGGCCTTCCAAACCTTCAGGACCTCGACAAAATTTTCATCGGCGAAAATGTCGAAGAAATTATCGAATGTGATTTAAAATTAGAAAAAATCGCCATTCCGCATTTGCGGGACGGCGTCGAATATTGCGAAAAAGTTAGGGATTATGTCACTCGGGATTTGTTTGCTAAAATTCTGACAAGTGAAGAAGAACATCTGGATTTCTTGGAAACTCAGCAGGACCAAATTCGACTGGTCGGAATTCAAAACTACATTCAAAATCAATCAGAGCCGAATGCGGAGTAATTTTCCAAAGGCGCTTGCCCTATGGCCTTTGCTGGCGGCGGCCCCGTTGTCCATAGCTCTGCCCTCCTGCCACTCTTCCCAAACGGATAATGCTGTAATTGAGGCGAAGCTTGTTTCCATCTTGGACGCCCAGGACGAGGCCTGGAGCGCCGGAGATATTGACGCCTTTATGGAAAGCTACTGGAAATCCCCTGAACTTCGCTTTGCGTCCGGCGGGAAAATCAACCGAGGATGGGAAGCCACTCGGGACGGCTATTACACACGCTACCCTAATCCTAATGTGATGGGGAAGCTCATCACGGACGATTATGAGGTTGATGTTTTAAGTCCAAACGCCGCCATTGTTCATGGCTCTTGGGAGCTCGAAAGGGAGGGCGAACCCGCCTCCGGACTATATACTTTGGTCTTTAAAAAAATCGGCGGCGAATGGGTTATTACGTCGGACACCACTACAAGCGCTAATTAGAGTCACGCCCGCATATCCTTGGGCGAGTCGAGTGTGATGTAGGACGTCATGGAACTGACATGGGAGAGCGTTCCCAAGGTGTCGCGGTGAAAATTTTTGTAACTTTCCAAATCCGCTACTTCGACACGCAATAAATATTCAACTGAGCCAGTGACGTTATGGCATTCACGTACCTCGGGGGCAGCGGCCATGGCTTTCTCGAATCCTTTTGAATAATGGCGCGAATGTTCCGACAATCCGACCATAACAAAAACAGTAACGCCCGCTCCCAATTGTTTGCGGTCCAGGATCGCGCGGTAGCCTTTGATTACCCCGCGTCGTTCCAAGTCCTGCGTGCGGCGGAGACAAGCCGACGGGGACAAACCCACTTTTTTTGCAAGCTCCGTATTAGACAAACGTCCGTCCGATTCCAGCTCTTGCAATATTTGCGCGTCAATTTTGTCAAAATCTTTCATATATTGCACAATATAAATATAGAAGCACGGATTATGCAAGGAAATTGATGCTAAAACCCCCTATAATTGCGTAAAAAGAGGATTTACGCTATGACCCTTAAGCTTGATGATTACGACATGTCCGCAGAACGCGGATTTCTTTGCCGGCATGACCCGGCCAAAGTGCAATTGAGCGGAATTCTGAAAGAGTCAGCAGAAACAGCAATGCGTTTATGCGATGTCATGCCAACCGGAAAAGTTAGATCTTACCTGATCGAAAACCTGCCCGAATTTGACAGGTCTATTGTCGACAGTTTGACAGACGCCGAGGCGCGAATGGCCATGGTGCATTACTCATTTATGATCCAGGCCTATGTTTGGGGAGAACCGGAAACGCCTTCCATTTTGCCTCGCAAACTCGCGGCTCCCATCACGGCGCTTTCTCAGAAAATCGGCCAACAACCCCTCATGCCTTATAGCGGCTATGTGCTCGATAATTGGGCCAGATTTGATGAGAATGGCCCAATTGATTTATCCAATATTTACATGGTTCAGAAATTTCTTGCAGGACAAGATGAAGCTTGGTTCGTCCTTGTCCATGTCGCGATTGAAGCCCGTGCCGGTGCATGTCTCGCCCATTTCGGAGATGTAATCGACGCGGCGGATCAGAAAGATGCCGAGAAAGCGCGAGCTCTCCTAGAAGATATGGCCAAAGTTTGGGTGGATTTGAAACATTTATTTGATCGTATGCCGGAACGCTGTGACCCTTATATCTACTTCGAGCGAGTTCGCCCCTATATACACGGTTGGAAAGACAATCCTGCACTTCCAAACGGCCTTATTTATGAGGGTGTAGACGAGTTTGAAGGAAAGCCGCAATCCTTCCGCGGACAAACGGGGTCGCAATCATCAATCGTGCCGTCCATGGACGCCTTGCTCGGCGTCGGTCACGCTGCCGATCCGCTAAAAGCTTATCTTGATCAACTTCATATTTATCGTCCGCCGTCCCACCGCCGTTTCATTGATGACGTGCGCGCTAAAAGCAACCTGCGTGAATTTGTCAGCCAGTCAGGCCATAAGGGACTCGTCGAGGCCTATAACGCAAATATTCAAGCTGTGGCGGATTTCCGCTCTCGCCATCTGGAATATGCGGCGAGCTACATCAACAAGCAATCGCGCAAAGCGGCCGGCAATGACCCGGATGTGGGCACAGGCGGAACGCCATTCATGAAATACCTTAAAAAGCACCGCGACGAGACCGAAGCCAACTTGGTCAGCGTCTAGTCACTCAAGTGGGCTGATTGATCCAATTCAGGCTTAATCATAGCGGCGCCGGGCTAGCTTTTCGGGCCTTCCGGCGCCCAATTATGACCCTGAATCCGCCGGGTCTGTGTGCGCAGCGTAACGGGCGGCCTGCCTATTACATTTGACTTGCGCCCCGGACGCGCTTAGGGCGCGAACCAAACAACCAGACCGTAGCGGGTCGTTTCCCCTTCGGATATTCATGACTTCTTTCTCTGACCTCAACCTGGCCGAGCCGCTTGACCGCGCTTTGCGCGAGCTGGGCCACGCCGTCCCCACCCCTATTCAAGCCCAAGCCATTCCGGACGCGCTGAAGGGTAAAGACATTATGGGCATCGCCCAAACCGGGACGGGCAAAACCGCCGCGTTCACCCTGCCAACCCTTCATCATATTTTCACGCAGGAAAACGATGTACCCAAGCGCGGCGCGCGCGTTCTTATCTTGGCCCCGACGCGGGAACTCGCCGATCAGATCGCCGTCGCCGTTCGCGATTATGGCCGCCATATGATAGATCTATCTGTGGCCTGTATTTATGGCGGCGTCCCGATTTCCCGCCAAATCAAACGCCTCGTTCACGGTAATGACGTTCTTGTGGCCACGCCCGGGCGGTTGATCGATTTGCTTGATCGTAAAGCAATTACTTTGGCTGAAATCGAAGTTTTGATTTTGGATGAAGCCGACCAGATGATGGATATGGGCTTTATACATGCTTTGAAAAAAATCATTCCGCTTCTTCCAAAAAAGAGACAAACGCTTTTCTTTTCCGCCACCTTGGCACCGAAAATTAAACAGCTTTCCAAGCAATTTTTGAGCGACCCGATCCATATCTCTGTGACCCCTGCCAATACAACGGCCGAAAAAGTCGAGCAGCGTATGTACCGCGTCAATCAGGCGGATAAGCAAGACTTACTCAGCGTTGCCTTGCTTGACGAAGACGTTGGTCGCTCGCTGGTCTTTACCCGCACAAAGCACGGTGCAGACCGGGTCGTTAAACGTCTGGCCAAGGTGGGCATCCGCGCCATCGCCATTCACGGGAATAAATCCCAAGGACAGAGACAGCGCGCGCTTGAGGATTATCGAAGCGGCAAGGTCAATACATTGATCGCCACGGATATTGCCGCGCGCGGTATTGATATTCCCGATATTACCCATGTTTTTAATTACGAAATCCCGAATGTACCCGAGCAATACGTTCACCGCATCGGACGGACGGCTCGAGCTGAGCGTTCCGGCATCGCCGTCGCTTTTGTCGATAAGAGCGAAGCGAATTATTTGCGCGACATTGAGAAACTATTGGGCGAAAAACTGCCGCAAAAGGATATGCCCGCAAATATGGGCGAGAAATTGAAGGAGCTAAACTCCCGCGACGCTCTGCCTGAACCCGAAAAGCCCAAGCCTGACGCGCGTAAAGGACGCGGTAAGTCCAAGAAAAAAGCCCGGTTCAGCAAGTCCGGCAAGTCGGACAGCTCTGACAAATCAGTCAAACCGCCCCGCGAAGGCGGAAAGCCTTGGCGAAACCGATCCGATCGGGATGGTAGCGCCGGTTCAGCGGATAAGTCTCAGCGCACGAGATCAGATTCGAAAAAGCCTTGGGAGAAAAAGGAACGCTCGGAACAAGGGGGCGAGAGAGTTCGTTCGGATAAGCCGCGTTCAGATAAGCCCCGGTCTGACAAACCTCGGTCGGACAGGCCGAGATCCGATAAACCGAGATCTGACAGACCCCGCTCCGATAAACCCCGCTCAGATAAACCTCGATCAGATAAACCCCGTTCCGGCAAACCGCCGACCAAAGGCGCCCGTCCGCAAACGGCGGAGGGCCGCGCCGCGCAATCTTATTCCGGTCAAGGATTTAAGAAAAAGGGCAAGCCAAGCCGAGCGAAGCGCACAGCCTCCCGTCAGGCCCAAGGAAAAAGCGGCAATGCTTCTAAGCCAGGTCGAAAGTCTTAGGCTTTTTCCAAAACCCGCTCGCCCATAAAATCAGGGCGATGAGCGGGAATTGCAGAGCGACGCGAAACCAGAGCTGAAAGGCGGTCAAATCCCGGCCGCCCAGAGGCATGCCCGCGAGCGCCATGTGAATATTCGCGGGCAAAACAGCGAGAAGATACAGACTTAAAACGATCCCTGTGAGGCGGCGCCATTTCGGCCGGATTAGGCCGATAGCGAACAGGATTTCCATCACTCCTGTCACGACGACAATTAATTTTGGAAATGGCAAAAAAGGCGGCACGATCTTAGCAACTTCATCCGCCGCCATGAAGTGCAGCAAAATACCGGCGGCCAAGAAAAACAGGGCTAGCACCCAACAGATAAAAACTTTGATTTTTGATTTGAGCATTACTCGCGAGGCAACCCAAAGATGGCCCGCGCGCCTATCGCGTCATTCACGATTTGCTCTTTTAGCGCTTCAAAACTTTCGAATTTCTTCTCTGGGCGAATAAAGCTGCGAAACCGTACATCAACATGCTGGCCGTAAATATCACGATCAAAATCGAGTAGATGAACCTCAAGGCGGGCTTCCTTCCCGTCCACAGTGGGGCGGCTCCCGGTATTAGCCACACCGGGCCGCCAGGTCTCTTCGCCCTCAAGCCGCATTTCTACGCAATAGACGCCAAATTTTGGACGAACGAGATCCCCGAACTCCAGATTAGCCGTCGGGAAATTAATTGTTCGTCCGCGTTGCTCCCCTTCGATAACCACGCCGTCCACTCGCCAGGGACGAGACAGCATATGATGGGCATGAAAGACGTCCCCTGACTGCAAGGCTTTTCGGATTTCCGTGCTGCCATATTTGCCGTAACGTTCATGCAGGCCGACCGCAGGCATAGCCGTGACGCCGATGCCGCGCTCGGCGCCGAGCCGTGTCAGGCTTTCCACATCCCCGCAGCGATTTCGCCCAAAGCCGTAATCCTCGCCGACCACGACATGTTGGATGCCCAGACCTTGATGCAAAACCTGCTCAACAAATTCTGTGTCGTCCATATCCCGAAGTCCGGGCGTAAAAGGAATTTCGTAAAGACACTCCACGCCCAGCTCGGACATGATTTCAGCGCGGACAGTCGCGCTCATCAAGCGAAAAGGCGCGGCGTCAGGTTTGAAAAACCGATAAGGGTGCGGCCGGAACAGACCAATTCCCATCGGCGCTTTAAGCTCGTTTGCGATCTCTTGCGCTGCTTTTATCACGGCTTGGTGGCCGCGGTGGAGACCGTCAAAATTTCCCAGAGCAATAACCGCGCCCTGATCCTCTTTTGAAAGCCCGGTATAAGTTGTGAGCGTTTTCACGCTTTACTCAGCAGGGCGTTTTTGAACAAAGACGCCCGCATCGCCTCGGCAGATTTTCTGTCCGTTCACTTCGCAATAGCAGCTCATTTTAACGCGGCCAGAGCGTTCATTGATCTCGGCCACTTCGGCCACGGCAATCACTTCGTCCCCGATAAAGGCGGGTTTGCGAAACCGCAGGTTAAGCTCGACAAAGAGCGCGCCCGGCCCCGGCAGGTCATTACCAAGAACGGCTGATATGAAACTGGCAGACAGAGCCCCGTGGGCAATTCTCTGGCCAAATTGAGTTGTGGCTGCAAATTCGGCGTCGACATGAACCGGATTGTGGTCACCTGTAATATCCGCAAATGTGTTGATCATTTCTTCGGTGATAATCGCGGTAGTTGTCGCGCGCATCCCGACGGATAAATCATCCAGATAATATTTTACCGTCTCAGTCATAAGTCCCTCTTTCGTGAGAGAATGGATTATCACCGCAAATTTAAGATTGCCACGATAAATTCATCTCTTACGGAAAATGTGTAGGAACCTCAGAGACTACCAGTTCAGAGACGGCGAAATATAACGCGCAATGACTTTATGTTTCTGCATCAATGTCTTGAAATTTTCTGCCGTTTCGCCGTGTAGTCCGTCCTGAATAAATAGGCAATCATAGCCTTGTTCCTGAGCGCCAAGTAGATCCGTAAAGATATTATCACCGATACAAAGAATTCGTTCGACATCGGGCACATGCCCTAAAACCTCTTCTATCCAAGCGCATGACAGTCGGTAAATCGGCTCATGTGGCTTACCGGAATAAATAACTTTTCCGCCCAGTCTTTCATATTTCTGAGCCAGCGCGCCGCCGCACCAGACAAGCTTGTCGCCTAGGCGCACTTTTATATCGGGATTGACGCATATGAATTCCAATTCGCGGGCCAATGCATCTTTCAAAAGATCTTCGTAATCCTCGGGCGTTTCATCATCTTCAAATAATCCGGTGCAGGAAATAAACTCCGCTTCGTCCAGATCTGAGAAGTTCATATCCAGTTCTTCGTAAAGAGCGTCATCGCGTTCCGGTCCGATTTTAAAAACTGGCCCCGGCGCCCGTCTGGCTAGCTCATCTATTGTCGCGTCGCCTGATGTTACAATCGCGTCCCAGAATCCGCCCGGCACGTCTATGCGCGCAAAGCTTTCGGGAATAGCTACGCTGGGCTGCGGGGAATTGGAAATCAGAACAACCGGGCCGCGTGTTTCGCGAAATCGCTCCAGTGCTTCGCACGCCTTTAGATGAGGTCTTTTGCCGTTATGGATAACGCCCCAAATATCGCAAAATATCGCGTCATATTCATCCGCTATACTGCCGAGTCCTGACAAGGGCTGAAAGTCGTCATGAAGGTTGCTCATAATATCTCTCCTAGGCCGTGCAGTTAGGGGGTCTAGCCTGAACGGGCAAGCCCTTTCCCTGCAAACGGGTTGGAGAAACAGACCTTACTCGGGAAGGCACAGAGCCGCCCACTATGTGAAAATTAACCTTTAGCCGTTGACTTGGTCACCACCAGCTGAAGCCGTCGCAACTCTTGCGTAATGACGCGGCGGTTAAGCTGCATATTGAACCAGAGCTTTAAAGCAATCTGGGCCGAGTTCAGCATGACCGCCAGAGATGCAAACAGTATCTGATCCCGAACGGTTTCGGCTTGAAAAAATTGCCATATAGATACGAACAGTAAAGCGCTAAAGATAAATATTCCGACCCAGGAGAGCACACGCATCCCACTTCCTTGTCCCTTCAGGCTTTTAAAAACAGAGGCGTAATAACCCTGTTCGTCCACCGCGTCGGCAATATAGGCCTCATCGTCTTCACTTAGTAATTCCGTCAATCTTTTATCAAAATTACTCATTTTTTAACTCCTTGAGGGGTTTCGTCCCGGGGGGACGGGTTGATAATATTGTTTGAGATTTTCGCGGGCTTTGAACAGACGCGATTTTACCGTTCCCAAAGGGATACCCAGCGCTTGTGCAATGTCCCTCCCGGTAAACCCGTCGACATAAAATAATGTAAGCAATGCTCTCTCCTCAGACGGTAAGTGTGAAAGAGCCTGTCTCAAAGACATATCCGTCTCCGCAGAGGATTGAGGCGGCGACTCTTGATAAGGTGCTGCGCGCACTGAGGCCTCTCTGGCTTTTATGGCGGAGCGAATATGATCTGCCGCGCGGCGCCGGATAATTGTATAGGCCCAGGCTGAAAACTGCTCAGGTTTTTCCAACCGGTGTATGTTTTTCGCAATCGTCATGGATGCCTCCTGCATCACATCTTTTGCCTCCTCGGCATTTCCGGTCAGTCTTTGAGCCAAACGCATCCCTTTTGGGTGCCAACGCCTGTAAAGCCCTTCGAAAGCCTTTCGGTCTCCGGCCACCGCCAAAGAGGCCTGATATGCATCAAGTGCTTTGGCGAGATCCGCTTTTGTCTTCGCTTTTGACACATCGCCCCCTGCAAACGTTCCCGCCTATTATATCCGGAACTGGTTTGGCGTCTTATAGTCGGAAGTTTGAGTCAAAAGGTTCAAATTAAAAATTCTTTTGCTTGTCTGAATGAATTCAGAGATAGCACCAATTCCCGTTTGCGGTTTAAATGATGCAAGTTTAGGGTCGCCGCTCAATCGACAAAGGCCTCCTTTATGAAACATCTTCCTGCCCTCTGCCTGTCTACTGCTCTGATTTTGGGAGGGTGCATCGCACCTTCGGAAACACAGACGCAGAAGATGGAACCAGGTGGGAGCCAACAGTCAGCTATTGAGAGAGTTAATACGACTAAGGCGCTATCTCCGGGCATGGTGGCGGCTGCCAACCCGTTAGCTGTTGAAGCAGGGGTCGAAATTCTAAGACAGGGCGGCTCGGCCGTTGACGCCGCCATTGCCGTGCAAACCGTATTAGGATTGGTGGAGCCGCAGAGTTCAGGTCTCGGCGGCGGCGCATTCATGGTGGTTTACGATCCCGAAACGGCCAAAGTCTGGAATTATAACGGACGGGAAACCGCCCCGGCCGATGTCACCTCTGATTTATTTACGGACCCGGAAACCGGCGAGCCTTTGCGGTATTTCGAAGGCATTGCTTCGGGACGGTCAACGGGCGTGCCGGGGGCGATGGTCATGCTTGACCGGGCGCATCAGGATTATGGCAAGCTGGAATGGGGACCTCAAATGGAACCTGCCATAAAACTCGCGGAAGAGGGTTTCGCGGTAAGCCCGCGTCTGGCTGGTTTGGTGGAACGCATGGGCGCCTATGTTTTAAAAAATGATGCGGAGGCCCGCGATTATTTCTTCCTGGAAGATGGGAGCCCTATACCCGAAGGCACTCTGCGGGATAACAAACCTTATGCCGAAACCTTGCGCGCGCTGCAGGATAACCCGCGCGCCCTTCTCGAAGGGCCTATTGCTCAGGCTATCATCGACAAAACTCAACAAGCGCCTCTACCCGGGACAATGACCTTGCTGGATATGAACAGCTATCAGGCCAAAAAGACCGAAGCGCTCTGCGGCACCTACCGCGCCAATATTATCTGCGGCGCAACGCCGCCCTCCTCTGGGCCGCTCGCCGTCATGTCTATTCTGGGTCAGCTGGAAAATTTCAATATGGCCGAATTAGGTCAAACGACAAAAGGGTGGCACGTCTTTTCCGAGGCCTCTGCCCTCGCCTATGCGGACCGAGATAAATATGTTGCTGACCCTGAGTTTGTCGACGTTCCCGTCGGCCCGCTTTTGAACAAGGATTATCTGAAATCCCGCGCTGGATTAATTCACCAAAACGGGGTGCTGGCTAAAGTTGAAGCCGGAAACCCTGTTGATTTCGTTCGCGGAATAGACGCCACACCGGACAGTCCCGGTACATCGCATTTCACGATTGTCGACGCAGATGGGCTGACGGTTTCAACGACCACAACGGTTGAGTCCGCTTTTGGCAGCCAGCGCATGGTCAATGGTTTCATGCTCAATAATCAGCTAACTGACTTCTCTTTTAAGGCTGTTGACGAGAACGGCGACCCTATCGCGAATGCTGTCGCGCCCGGAAAACGGCCGCGCAGCTCTATGGCGCCGCTCATTGTGTTCAACCCGGACGGAGAGTTTCTTTTCTCAACAGGTTCGCCGGGCGGCAATTCCATCATTGCCTATGTTGCAAAAAGTGTTGTCGGTATTCTGGACTGGGGCCTTAGCCCGCAAGAGGCCATTGAGCTTCCTAATGTTATTTCCCGCAACGGCCAGGTGCGGCTGGAATCCCAGGATCTGAAAAAGGAAAATACAGACGAGATTGACCGCGGAGCCGGAGCCGTCGAGTTTGGACTGCCAAATGAGACAGTCAGCGAACTGGAAAATCTAGGTCATAAAGTCGTGCGTTCCGCCGGAGAAATTTCAGGGCTCCATATTATCTATCGGCAGAAAGACGGTACTCTCATCGGCGGGGCAGACCCGCGCCGTGAAGGAAGCGTTGCCGCACCTTAAGTCTTTACGGTTGGTAGACACAGTTTGAAATGCGTGCCGCCTTCATTCGTTTTGACCAGAATTAGATCCCCGTTCTGAGCCGTCGCAAGCTCTTTGGAAATTGATAAGCCCAGCCCAGTATTTCCTTCCGAGCCGCGCGAGGCCGCGAAAGCGAGGAAAATATTTTTCTGTGCGCGCTCCGGCAATCCCGGGCCAGTATCCTTGATGTTAATATGGGTCATTTCGTCTGTGACTTCGGCGGAGACAGTTATGCGCCGAATCTCGCTTTTTTGCATGGCCTGAGCTGCATTCCGAAAAAGATTATGCAGAATGCGGTAAGCATGGTCGGGATCGGCGCGGACTTCCAATTCCGTGGGGACACGGTTTTTAAACTGCGTGCCCGGAAAGCTGGCCATGGTATCGGCGGCAACTTCACCCAATAGGAATGAAAGTCGAATATCCTGTGGCTCGGGATCTGCCGTTTCAGCCCGGCTATAGGCCAGAACATCTTCGGTCAGCCCCACCCCGCGCTCGACGGTGCGAACCAGTCGTTCTCCCATTTCGGCAACTTTTTCGTCTTCGTGAGTCGTAAGGCGATCAGAAACCAAAAGCGCCGTCGAGAGAACATTGCGTAAATCATGATTTATTTTGGCCACGGACAGACCCAATCCGGCCAGTCTTTCACGCTGACGAAATGCCGCCCGCAGGCTTTTCTTCAAATCTGAAAAAGCCCGTTCCAGCTCCCCGATTTCGTCCTTCCGCCGGCCATCCCGTTCAATATTTTGCCGATATTGCGGGTTTTCCCGAAAGGTCTGCATTCCAGCCAATAATCTCTGCAGCGGCCTGACAATTATCATCAACATTGCGAGATATATGAGTCCGCCAGTTATAACCGCAATTACCAGAGACAATAACAGAATACGTTCAAAATAATCCCATAGCTCGCTTCGAAGTTCAGATCGGGGAATGACTAATTCCAGACTGTCTTGCCCGCTCACAGGAGACAGAGCCGTCACGCGAAATCGCTCGTCCCCGGAAGAAAAATAATCTGCAAAAGTATCCCGGAATAAAGGACGGCGGTCAGGGTCTGTCATATCGACTGCAATATAATCAACATTGGACGGAGGCGCGCCAAGGATAAGCTCCGTCATCCCGTCTCGCTTTGCGGACAGCAATTCGACCCCCGTTTGCTCCATAAAGTCTTGGGTTAGCATTTCCGACGCCTCGTAATCCGGAACGCCAGTCAATGCTTGAGCGAGCAGGCCTGCCTGATCTACGCGCTCCATGATCCAATTCTGACGGAAAACAGCTGCGGAAGGGAAAAACAAGACAAGTTCGGCCAACATGACAAACCCAATCGTCATGAGCAGGAGCTTGGCCGAAAGGCGCCGCGCTATGTAGCCGTCAATCATATGAACCCGTTAGCGTTTTTCCGGTCGAAACAGAAGGGTTATTGAAATTTCGTGAGAATTCCGGCGAGCTTTCGCGTTTTCTCAGAGAAGATTGTATCTGTGTACCAGGACCCTGCCGCGCGCTTCACAATTTCAGTTCGGGTCGGGTAAGGCGAGATGAATTGTGCCAGTCCGGAGATTTTCACGCCGCTGGCCATAGCCAGAGACAGCATTTGAATAATTTCGCCGGCGCCTTCTCCGACAATGGAGGCTCCCAGGACTTTTCCTTTACGGGTCGCAACGATCTTTATCCCGCCTTCGGTTTTTCTCTCCGCCATGGCGCGGTCATTTTCTTCGAATTCCCAGGACACGGTTTTAATATCGTCGCCATGCCGCTCGCGCGCCTCTTTTTCACTTAAACCAATATTGGCAAGTTCCGGTTCGGAATAAATAGCAGCAGGCATACGCTCGATTGCGGCTTTTGCAAAAAAGCGGCCTAAGAGAGGCGGCATGAAATAGAAGTTCTTAATCAATTGCCCAGCGTGGAAACCGGCGGCGTGGGTGAGCCCGCCCATGCCTTTGACAACATCTCCGGCGGCATAAATACTTGAATTAGAGGTGCGAAGCGCCTCATCTGTTTCAATCCCTTTTTTGTCGTGATTTACATTCGCTTTTTCGAGAGTGAGTTTTTCTAGTGCCGGCGTGCGGCCAGCGGCCACCAAAAGATGCGATCCGTCAATTTTAGTGCCGTCTTCCAACTCGACACTGACGCCGGTTTTCGTCTTGTATTTTTTTGTCTTAATTTGCTTGGTTTTGGCCGGAGCCAGGAATTTAACCCCTTCCTCTTCCAAAGCCTCAATCAAGATCTTGGCGTGCTCCGGCTCGTTTCGGCCCAGCGGTGCAGCGACATCAATAATTGTGACTTCGCTGCCCAAGCGCCGAAAAGTCTGCCCTAATTCGAACCCGATTGGCCCAGCCCCGATAATGAGGAGGTGCTCCGGCAGACGGTCAACATCAAAAATAGTTTCATTCGTCAAATACGGTGTGTCGTCCAATCCGGGTATAGGCGGCGCCGAGGGACGCGAGCCGGTAGCGATAACGAACCGCTTGGCTTTAACCCGAGTGGAATCCGACTCGACGGTTTTATCGTCTATAAAATGAGCATATTCCCGAATAACGGTGCAGCCGAGGCCTTCGAAACGTTCCTGACTGTCGACAGGCGCGATTTGCTCAATAACACCTCGTATATGGGCTTTAACGGCTTCGAAATCGATTTTGGGTTTAACAGGCTTGACGCCATATTTTTCGCCGGAGGTTTGAGCGTGAGCCGCCTTGCCCGCCGCAATCAGGGATTTGGAGGGCACGCAGCCGGAATTCAGGCAGTCGCCGCCCATTTCATTGGCTTCGAAAAGAACAACGGAGCGCCCGAGCTGCGCTGCGCCCGAAGCTACGGATAGTCCGGCGGAGCCGGCGCCAATAATGCAAATATCAACATTATAGTCTGTCTTGGTCATATAATTCTTTCCAGGGAGTTCTAGTCAGCTTTTAAACTTGAAAATTTAGGCGTCCGCTCTTGATGCGCCCGGCTTTCCAAAAAACTTTTTATACAGGATAGGCAGAACAGACAGAGCGATCAGTCCGCATATAGGCAGTAGAATTTTCGGCTGAAGCATGATGCCTGACAAGCTCTCTTTTCCGCCTTCGGCTAGGATTGTCTCGAGCCCCTGTCCCACGCTGGCATAAACAAAGCTGCCGGGCATAATTCCGAAAAAAGTGCTAAGAACGTAGTTTCTGACTTTCACGTCAAATAGAGCGGGTGCGAAATTGACGACAAAAAAGGGAAAAGCCGGGATAAGACGTAGAATAAAGAGATAAGAAAGTTCGTTTTCCTGAAGCCCCTTCTCGAACTTCTTCATATAGCTGCCCTTCGTTTTGCGTTTCAGAAAATCCCCAATGGCATAACGCGCAGCAAGAAAAATTCCTGTGGCTCCTATTGTAGCGCCGACCACAATGGCGCCGCCGCCAATAAATGTTCCGAAAAGAAAACCGCCCAAAAGCGAAAGTATCCATGCCCCCGGAAAGGAAATCGCGGTCAAAACGGCATAAGCTGCAATGAACCCAAAAATCGCGACAACATAGTTGCTTTCCACAAATCCTGCCAAGGTATCCTTGTGCTCTCGAAGGGCAGAGAAACTGACATATTCCGGCCCGCCAAACAGAAAGAAAGCCGCGAGTGCCACAGCAATAATGGCCAGCGGCAAGAGACGCTGCCAGATTGGCTTGCTCTGTTTGGGAGATTTGGTTTCGTTTTCAGACATATATATCTCTGCGGTCTTCAGATTTGATAATTTCTGTACGCTTTAAACCATGACATGAGCCATGGCTCCCCACAATCTTTTCACAAAACCGTGCACCGCATTTTACAATCATGTTAGAAGTGAATAGGTTGATTTTCACTCGCTTGGCTCTGTAATTTTCGCCGCTGAATTACTTGACAGCCTCGGTTCATCCTCTTAATGGACGCGTCTTGAATTCAGATGTAGCGATACGGGCCGACGATAGGGCCAAATTCGCTTCATGGAGAGCATTATGAAACGTACATTCCAACCTTCCGTCATCGTCCGTAAGCGTCGTCACGGTTTTCGCGCACGTATGGCTACCAAAGCCGGTCGCCAAATCTTGGCCCGTCGTCGGGCAAAAGGTCGCAAGGTCCTTTCCGCGTAGTCTATCGGCTTCGCTGCATAAGTCGCCGTTCATGACGGTTGACTCCAAAATAGATTCAAAACTCGGCGTGCTGAAAAAGCGGGCCGAGTTTTTGTATGTGCGAGAGGGGGCTTACCGCGCACATGGGGGCATTGTCATCCAGATGCGCGAAAATCCTAAACATAGCGCCATCCGGGTCGGGTTTACCGCCACCAAGAAAATTGGGAATGCGGTGATCCGCAACCGCGCGAAACGGCGTTTAAGAGAACTCGCCCGGGCCTTACTTCCCGAATATGGACTTGCCGGGCATGACTATGTTTTTATAGCCAGAGACGGAACAACTGAACGCGATTGGACGGCTTTGCTTGACGACACGCAAAAAGCCCTCATAACGCTTTCAAAACGAAATAGCCCTAAGAGCGCCTCCGGCGCCCCTTGATTTTCTAATAAGCGGACTTTCAGACCGATGAACGAACAAAGAAACTTTATAGTCGCTATGGCGCTTTCCGCCCTTGTCTTGATTGGCTGGTGGGTTTTTTATCAGGGCCCGGCTGCTGAAAAAGCCAAAGCAGATGCCGAAGCCGAAATGGCCCGCGTTCAGGCTGAACAGTCCGTCACCGACCCTGCGGCTACGCCGGAAAGAATTGCCAACCGTCCGCGTGAAGAAGTCATTGCGCAAACATCAGCTGAAGGCCAGCGCATAAAAATCGACACGCCAAGCTTGATCGGCAGCTTGTCTACTTCCGGCTTCCGCTATGACGACGTCACTCTAAAAAATTATGACGAAACACTGGACCCGGATGATGGGCAAGTATCGCCTCTCTCCCCCGAAGGGTCTGATAAAGCCGCTCTGATTTCTGACAACTGGGTCCGCGCCGGGACAGGCGATAACGGTCTTGGGTCTATATGGACGATCTTGTCTGGCTCAACATTGACAGTTAATTCCCCTATTGAACTTGGCTACCAAGGCGATGGGTTCGAAGTTCGCCGGAAGGTTTCCGTTGATAACCGCTATCTCTTGACCGTCGACGACACAGTTACAAACACATCCGGCTCCGAAATCTCGCTGCAGCGCGTCGGCATTTCCCGTCAATATGGCTTGCCAGACGACCTCACAAATTTCTTCATCATTCAGGAAGGTCCGATTTCCATATTGGATAACAGCTATGATGATATGAAATATAAGAGCATTCGTGACAAAGGCACTTGGTCAGAAACCGGCGAAGGCGGTTGGGTCGGACTTAGCGATAAATACTGGCTGACGGCCGCGATTGCGCCGCAAGGCCAAACAATTACCGCAGATAGAAGTTTCCGCACAGTCGACAACCAGGACGTATATGAGACATCTTACACGCTCTCGCCCATGACCTTGACGTCCGGCACGTCTGTCACATCGACAGGTTATATGTTTGCCGGCGCCAAAGACCGCGGCGTTCTTAAACGTTACGAGACAGAACTGGGTATTGCCCAGATGGAACGGGCCATTGACTGGGGCTTTGTCGGCATTCTGGTCAAACCGATTAGCTGGGCGCTGTCCCAGCTCGGAGAGCTTTTAGGCAACTTTGGCTTGGGCATTCTGGCCCTGACACTTATCATTAAACTGGTGATGTTCCCGCTGTTCAATAAGCAGTATGAGAGCCAGGCGAAGATGAAAAAAGTTCAGCCGAAACTCAAAAAAATTCAGAAACGTTATAAAGAAGACCGCATGAAACTCCAAAAGGAGATGATGGCACTTTACAAAAAGGAAGGCGTCAATCCTGCAGCGGGCTGCTTGCCGATTATTCCAACGATTTTCGTTTTCTTTGCGCTCTATAAGGCCGTGTTTATCAATATCGATATGCGCCACGCCCCCTTCTTTGGCTGGATAAGAGATTTGTCGGCTCAGGATCCTGTTTCGGTTCTAAACGGCTTTGGACTTTTCCCTTGGGGGCCGGATCCATTGGGTATTGCCTTCCTCGCAATCGGGCCGCTCGCTATCCTTTACGGTATCTCGATGAGCCTGATGTACACGCTGACCCCTCCGGCTGCTGATCCTATGCAGGCAAGAATTTTCAAATTCATGCCTTGGATATTCATGTTCGTCTTGGCGCCCTTCCCAGCCGGTCTTTTGGTTTACTGGGTCTGGAACAACATGCTTTCCTTCGGCCAGCAATATATCATTACGCGGAAGTTCAAGGTCGATACGCCTATTGATCAATTCTTCCGCAAGATAACCGGCAAAGAAAAGCCGGAGACGACGGAATAAATCAAATGGAAGAAAAGACGTCAGAACAGTTGGAAGACGGACGTCTGCTTTTTGCTCGCGATGTCGACTTTATGCGCAGTGCAGTCAGCCTTGAGACTTTGCCGCCGCCCGATCTGCCGGAAATCTGTTTTGCCGGACGTTCAAATGTCGGGAAATCTTCGCTCATCAACGCGCTGACCAATCGCAAAGGTCTCGCGCGGGCCTCGAACACGCCAGGCCGGACACGGGAGCTGAATTACTTCAACGTCGATGACCGGCTTTTTATTGTCGACTTGCCGGGCTTTGGATATGCACGTGCGTCCAAAGTCGACATAGAACGTTGGCAAGTCCTGACTAGAGCTTATCTTCAGGGACGGCCAGGTCTGCGACGCGTTTTTCTTTTGATTGACAGCCGCCATGGCATCAAACCGCTTGATGTAGAGGTTATGGATATGCTCGACGAAACGGCTGTCATTTATCAGCTCGTTCTGACGAAAGTTGACAAGATCAAAAAGGCTGAGCTGTCCAAGGTTGCCGAGAAAACTCAAAAATTTATCGCAAAGCGTCCCGCCGCCTATCCTTTCATCGCGCAGACAAGCTCTGAGAAAAAAGACGGGCTGGATATGCTCCGCGCTGAAATTGCCAGCTTGGCCCTGCCTGCAAATGCCGATAGATAAGTTTTCATGAAACGCCGCGCCGATGAAGATAACTGGACCAGCGCGCAAATCCTCTCAGAGGCTTTGCCCTTTATCCAACGCCATGCCGGAAAGACCATTGTCATAAAATTCGGCGGAAACGCCATGGGCAGTGAAACCCTGACACAGCAATTTGCCAATGATGTTGTCTTGCTGCGTCAATGCGGCTTGCGTCCGGTCGTTGTTCACGGCGGCGGGCCCCAGATTGGCTCCATGCTCGATAGACTGAAAATTAAATCCGAATTTGTCGACGGATTGCGTGTCTCTGATATGGAGACGGTCGGCGTTGCCGAAATGGTCCTGTCCGGCGCGATTAACAAATCCATTGTCGCCGCCATTAATCAGGCCGGCGGACAAGGCGTCGGTCTTTCCGGGCGCGACGCCAATCTTATTCTGGCCGAAGCAGTCAATAAGGATCTGGGTTTCACAGGCCGGCCTGTTTCCGTAGACCCATCCGTTATTCACGCGCTTACAGATGCGGAACCCGGCTTTATTCCTGTTATATCGCCGATTAGCGGCAGCGCAGAAGGCACGCGTTACAACGTCAATGCCGACACAGCTGCGGGCGTGATTGCCGGAGCGCTGAACGCGGCAAGGCTGATGCTTTTGACCGATATTGAGGGCGTTATGGACGCAGAAAAAAACCTTTTGACCGATTTATCGACCAAAGACGCTCAAGCGCTGATCGAAAATGGGACGGCCAAAGGCGGTATGATCCCGAAGCTTGGCACAGCCATAGACGCGATAGAGCAAGGCGTCGAAGCCGTCGTCATTCTTGACGGACGGCGGGCGCATGGATTGTTAGTTGAACTCTTTACCGATGTGGGTGCAGGGACACTCATAAAATGATATTCAAAAAATTCCGGTTTATTTTCTGCTTTCTTTTTCTGGCTCTATGTTTGGCAAACGCCCGGACAGGTTTTACTCAACAGGGCAGCGCTCCTGAAAACAAAACGCCTGCTTCTGCGCTCAAACCAAGTAGCCTGATTAATCCTGCGGACAAAACCGTTTGGTCGGTTTGTAACGAAACCTCTTTTATGCTGCGGTTGGCGAGCGCCACTTTGCGCGACGGCAGCGTCAAAGCGAAAGGCTGGCGAGAAATCCAGCCCGGCCAGTGCCTCGATGAAGAGGTTGTTCGTAACGCCCCCCGTCTCCTATATGCTGAAAGTCTAAAACTGCATCGCGGCGGGATCCGTGAGTGGAAAGGGAATATCCCGCTTTGCGTGGCCGAAGAGGATTTCCTCGCTGACGCCGCCCAAAACTGCGGTGAAGGTGAATTTCAGAGCCGGAAATATTTGGCTGTGAAACCTGGGGAACAGAGAACAACACTGATCGAACCGGCGGATTATGGCGATAAGGCACAAATTGCCGGGACGCAGAGATTACTTCGCGATTCAGGCTATCGGATCACTTCCATTGACGGATTGCCTGGGCGGCGGACGTCGCGTTCGATAGACGAATTTACCAAAGCCGAGGAACTGGAAGACAATCCCGAAGGCGCAGAGTTGATTGAGGCTTTGACAAAAGTCGCCGCCGCTTCAAAAAACAAGGTCGGGTTTGAAATCTGCAATCAAAGCGACACACGGATTTATTCTGCCATCGGCTTGCAACAAAACGGAAATTGGGCTTCCAAAGGGTGGTGGGCCATTGACCCAGAGCAATGCGTCCGGCCGATAACCATGCCGCTCAAAGAAATCGAAGCGCATTATTATGCTCTCAAGGAAGCACCTGCTAGGGAGTCAGGAGAAAAGGCAGAGGATCTTCGCCTTCGCTCTGTCGCAACCGTCCCGGCCCAATTTTGTATTGCCGAAGCACAGTTTTCAGCGCTCGGGCGGGAATATTGTTTTGAAGGCGGTTACAGCGTTGCAAATTTCAGGCCTCTTCCAACCGATAGAGACGGAACCTCTGTCACTTTGACCAATGAAGATTTTGCCCCTCCTGCGCCCCAGGGCTTGCGCCGTTAGACGCGCCTGTTTAAGCGCACAGCATGTTAAAAACCTCGCCAGACCTTTCTCATATACGTCACTGGATTTTCGATCTCGACAATACGCTTTACCGGGCTGACGTCGAATTCTTCAGCCAGATTGACAATAAAATTACCGATTATGTGTCTCGCTACCTCGCCCTCCAACCTATGAAGGCCCGCGCTCTGCAAAAGGAATATTTGGCGGAATATGGCACGTCCCTTTCAGGCCTGATGGCCGTTCATAATATGGATCCTGCGGAATTTCTCGATTACGTTCATGATGTCGATCTGACGGCGTTGGAGCCTGATCCCTCTTTGCGGGCGGCGATTGAAAACCTTCCCGGTAAGAAATGGATTTTCACGAACGGGTCGCGCGGCCACGCGAAGAACATTGCGACTCATCTGAATCTATTCGATTTGTTTGATGGTCATTTCGGTATTGATGATGTCGATTATATTCCCAAACCCAAACGCAGCCCCTTCATAAAATTCTGTGACTTCTTTGAGGTTGATCCCAAAAAAGCGATTTTTTTCGAAGATAGCGTAAGAAATCTCGAAGTTCCGAAACATATGGGAATGACGACTGTACTGGTGTCATCTGACGCCGATTGGTCACATGAGCCCGAAGACGTGCGGCCCGCTGGACAGACCACGAAAGCAAAATGGGTTGACTACACAACCGATGACCTGCCGGGGTGGCTGGCAAAGAATACAAATCTCAGCCGCGAAGAACTCGGACTTGAAACAAAATAAATCATCCCCATTTTTAGGTTATGAAGGATAAAACCAAACCGGCTATTGCCCTTAATCTGAACGCGGTGAACTGTCCGAAATGTTCCACGCGCCAGCCTCAAATGCGTTTTCCACGCAATTTCCGCCAGTTTTTCTTTGGAGGATGGACATGTGAGCGCTGCGACACGGAAATGGATCGTTTTGGGAGGGTTGTTTTTTAGCCCCTTCCCTTTCAGCCCCACATCTTGACCTCAGCCGCAGGCGCGCTTACCTTTAGCCCATGGCCATAAGACCTATTTTGACTGTCCCGAATCCAATCCTGAAACAGGTTTCCGAACCTGTTGAACAGGTCACGGATGAAACACGTGCTCTAATGGATGACATGTTGGAGACGATGTATGACGCGCCCGGCATCGGCCTTGCCGCCGTGCAAATCGGCGTTCCGGTAAATGTTATCGTAATGGATCTGGCGCGGGACGGCGAAGAGCCGCAGCCGCAATATTTCGTAAACCCCGAAATCCTGGAAGATGTCGAAGACGTTCAGCCTTATGATGAAGGCTGCCTGTCTGTTCCGGATATTTTTGACACAGTGGAGCGCGCGGAACGGGTCAAAATTACCTATCTCGATTATAATGGCGAGCGGGTCACCGAATGGGCCGAAGGGCTTTACGCTGTTTGCATTCAACATGAAATGGATCACCTTAAGGGCATCGTCTTTATTGATTACCTTTCCCGCTTGAAGCGCGACCGCGCCGTCAAGAAAGTGATGAAAGCCGAAAAGCTGAAAGCGGCGGGCTAGTCTTAAATCTTGTCATTCTGCTTAAGGCTGATAAGCCGCAAATGCTGATTGATAAAAGAACGAGCCGAATTTATTCATGACCCTCAACGTTGTATTTATGGGCACGCCGGATTTTGCCGTGCCTTCCCTTGCTGAATTACTTTCCAATGGCTTTAATGTCGTGCGGGTTTATACTCAGCCGCCGCGCAAATCAGGGCGCGGACAAAAGCTTACAAAATCCCCGGTTCATCAATTTGCAGAGTTGATGGGCGTTCCGGTCGAAACGCCAGAAAGCTTTCGAAAGCCCTCTGTCATTGACGGTCTGGAAGCCCTCAACGCAGATGTGGCCTGTGTGGTCGCTTTTGGTCAAATCCTTCCTCAACGCGCGCTTGATGCGCCGAAAGAGGGATGCCTCAACCTTCACGGTTCTTTACTCCCCCGATGGCGAGGCGCTGCCCCTGTGCAGCGCGCGATAATGGCCGGCGACGCCCAGACCGGCGTGCAGATCATGAAAATGGAAAAAGGGCTGGATACGGGCGATATTCTACTCTCGGAAACTGTTGATATTTTGCCCACTGATACTGCAGGCAGCTTGTCTGAACGTCTTTCGCGCACGGGGGCCGGTCTTTGGCCACGCGCTTTGGCGGCGCTCTCCAGGGGCGGCCTGACGCCGAGTCCTCAGCAGGGCGAACCCACCTATGCCCATAAGATTGAAAAGGCCGAAGCCCGCCTCGATTGGACTCAGCCTGCAAAAACGTTAGACTGTCATATTCGTGGCTTGGCGCCTTTTCCGGGCGCGTGGGGCGAAGTGGACGGCGAAAGACTAAAAAAACACCCCGCCGAACCGGCCGAAGAAGACGGCAAGCCCGGAGAAATCCTGGACGACGCCGCGCTTATTGCCTGCGGGGACGGGGCTTTAAGACTGAAAACAGTTCAGCCTGCCGGAAAGCCGAAAATGTCGGCAGAAGATTTTTTGAGAGGAACAACGATCAAGGAAGGGACAATTTTGATCTGAGGAGAGAGACTATGGCGCTCAAGCGTGAAGACATTCAATATCGCGGACACCGCATAATTGCTAATAAAACAGGGGCCATGGTTTACCCTGACAAACAGGGTATTGAAGGTAACTCTCTCGAAAACTCTCTGGAGGAAGCCCGGGAATGGGTCGATACCAAATACGAATCCCGTCACAAAGACCGCCGCAAACCTCATATCGGCACCGTGGATGATTACGCCGAAGCTTTTGGCGCTCTGTCTCTCGGCGCCCATGAGGAGGCGATGCTCAAAGCACACCGAAACGCGCCGGAGCGCAAACTGACCGCCCCGGATCTTGCCAAAGCCGCTGGATGGGACGGAGCCGGCCCAGCCAATATACATTACGGCAATTTGGGGCGGAAAGTCGCAGAGTATCTGGGCCTGAATCTGACCGAGGAAGATGATAGACCTTGGACCGCAGCGCTCGCCGACTATCATGAAGAAACGAGCGAATGGTACCTTTATGAAGAGGCGGCTGAAGCACTGGACCGTTTAAATCTCAGCTAGGGTCTGGACACAGCTTCATAATCAAATACTGCCCGTTAAATGCCGAGATATAAACTCACCATAGAATATGACGGAGCGCCTTTTCAGGGATGGCAGTGGCAGGATCACGGGCCATCCGTTCAAGGCGCAATTGAAGCCGCCGGAGCCAAGCTTAACTCAGCTCCTGTAACCGTTTACGGATCGGGCAGAACGGATAGCGGCGTTCACGCGCTCGCCCAGATAGCTCATATGGATCTGGATAAGGATATTCGATCTGACAAAGTGCGCGACGCGCTTAATTTTCACCTCGGCGAACATCCTATCAGTATCCTAGACGCTGAGATTGTAGACGAAGAATGGCACGCCCGGTTTGACGCAATCGAACGGCGCTATCTCTACCGAATTGTCGACCGCAGACCGCGTTTGGCGCTCGACAGAGGCCGGGTGTGGCGAATTCCGGTTCGACTGGATGTCGACGCGATGCACGACGCCGCGCAGATCCTGACAGGTAAACATGATTTCTCGACTTTTCGCGACACGCAATGTCAGGCGAAAAGCCCGGTTAAAACTCTGGACGAAATCTCGGTTTTACGAGCGGGACATGAAATTCACTGCCATTTCCGGGCGAGGTCTTTTCTTCATAAGCAAGTACGAAGCTTAGTGGGCTCTCTCGTCGAAGTGGGTCTCGATAAGTGGGACTCAGAAGACATGCAGGCCGCCCTGAACGCGCGGGACAGATGCGAATGCGGCCCTGTCGCCCCGCCAGATGGGCTTTATCTGACGCAGGTTATTTATTAGCCAAATTGCGACACGCCTGTGAGCAATAGACTTAAGCCTGTTACCGTAATCAAACAGGCTGCCAAGGTCGCGGCGCCCCAATCAAAACCGCCAATACGCTGCGCCAGACGAATGTCGACGAAGAGCAAACCTATATAAGCCGCAAACGCCACGCCGTAAGCCGCGGGAAGCGGTATCAAATTGATTTTAAACAGGACAAAACCCAACAGGACGAAACCGGCGAGAAAGACCACGCACCAGTGCCTCACAATTGTCCAAGCCCGAAAGCGGTTTTGTTTGTCAAAGACCATAGCAAGAATATAGGCCACGGCCGAAAAGCTTAAGAGATATACCAAACCAATAATAAGCACAGGTGCAAGCTGGATTGAGGGCGCCGTCACGCCGAGCATTTCGGCCCGGCCTTCACTCGAAATTTTTGCGATAAAGTAAAAACCGGGAAGAATCACGATTTGAGAGAAAAATGAATATTTCAATCCACGCCGTGACAGATCAAAATAGCGTTCCCAATTAGGCAGACGGCCTATCGCCGCCATAACGCCAATCAAATATGAAAATTGGCGCATTAAATGAGTTCCTGGATAAACATGACTATGATTTAAAAGACTATGAGCCAGACGCAAGGCGGGAGGTCAGAATGCCCAAGATTAATTTAAAAGATTTAGAAGTCACATCCGGAACCGGGTATCCGCCGCCTCATGACGGGCCTTGCCTCACTCGCTATAAAATTTCGCCAGGTGACTTTGCGGGTCTGACGCAATTCGGCGCTCATATTATCACCCTTCCGCCGGGCGCCTGGTCGTCTCAGCGTCACTGGCATAGCGCGGAAGATGAATTTGTGGTGATTCTCAAAGGTCATCCGACTCTCGTCGACAATAGCGGATCACAAACCCTGTCCCCCGGGGACATGACAGCACATAAAGCTGGAGATCCCAACGGCCATCACATGAAGAACGAAACAGATGAAGTGATAGAGTTTCTAATAGTCGGGGGACGATCGCCGGAAATGGATCATGTTCAGTATCCGGATATTGACCTCGAATTACCGGCAAATGGAACGCCAAACCGGCACTTTAGGCACAAAGACGGTACAGTCTATTAGACGTCATAGAAATCGCGGTACCAATCGACGAAATTCGCGATGCCTGCTTGCAGGCTTACTTTCGGTTCAAATCCAAAGTCGTTTTTGGCGGCGCGAATATCGGCATAGGTTGACGTGACATCGCCTTTTTGTTGTTCTTTGACAAAAGCTTGGGCTTTAACGCCGCAGGCCGCCTCGACCGCGCCGACCAGATCCATCAGACGGTTCGGTCGGGAGTTTCCGAGATTATATATCTTATGAAGAGTTTCTCCGGAGGGAGGGCTGGCCAGCAATTTCGGAAGTATTGAAACAATATCGTCCACATAGGTGAAATCTCGGCGCATAATATCCGGCGCATAAAGCGTAATCGGCTCGCCGGCCAAAATCTTTTTTGTAAAGATAAAATAGGCCATATCCGGGCGACCCCACGGGCCGTAAACCGTGAAAAATCTGAGACCTGTCTGCGGAATTTTATAAAGCTGCGCGTAACTCTCGGCGAGCATCTCTCCGCCAAGTTTCGTCGCGGCATAGAGAGAGGCCGGTCGCCGGACGATATCACTCTCGGAAAACGGGCCGCCTTCCCTATCCCCATAAACGGAAGAAGAACTCGCATAAGCGACATGTTCAAGACTGTCAGAATGACGGGCATATTCAAGAATATTCAAATGCCCCATCACATTGGAAGCTACATAAGCGCGGGGATTTTCAAGACTATAACGCACGCCGGCCTGAGCCGCCAGATTCAGGATATGTGTGATTTTTGTGTTGCCCAGAGCTTTCTCAAGAGCGCCTTCTTGCGCAATGTCGAGCTTATGAAACCGAAACCCATTTTGAGCTTCGAGATGAGCCAAGCGGGCTTTCTTCAAATTCACATCGTAATAATCGTTCAGTTCATCAACACCGACAACCTCATGCCCTTCAGACAACAGAAGCTGCGCCGAGTGGTATCCGATAAATCCGGCCGCGCCTGTTAATAAAACTCTCATGTCCTTCCTGTAGACGCTTCGTCACAGGGAAGAAAGTTAAAGCTGAAAATCAGGTTGCGCGGCGCCAGTCATTATGAATTTTTCTTTAAAAAATAGTGCTGGTCAACTGAAGTCCTGGTGCATCGATGCGGCGCTGCCTTATTGGGCGGATAGAGCGCGTTTTCCGGATGGGTCTTGGGTGGAACATCTGCATCTGGACGGAAGCCCGGACAAAGAGGCAGAACGCCGGTGGCGCGTTTTGGCGCGGCAGGTTTATGTTTACGCGACCGCAGCACGCCTCGGCTGGTATGACGGAGAAGAGGTCGCGCGAACTACTTATCAGGTCATGCGGGACAAGGGCCTTAGTCTGATAATGGATGACGGTTATGTTCACCGCATTCTGCCTGATGGCACAATCTCCAATGATATGCGAGATTTTTATGATCATGCCTTTTACCTTTTGGCCAGCGCCTCGCTTTACCACCTGACAGCGGAAGAAAATTATCTTTTTGATGCCTATGACATCCGCACTTTTGTGGATCGCCGGCTCTCCGCCGAAACCGGGGGATGGTTTGAATCTCTCCCTTTGAACTCAAAGCATTTAAGACGTCAAAATCCGCATATGCACTGGTTTGAGGCCAATATGGCCCTGTATAGAGCCAGTGGAGACAAATCCGACCTCGCCCCTGCGCGCGCGGTTTATAAACTTTTCAAAGACAGATTCTTCGACCGGAAAACACACCGCATTCGAGAATATTTTCAAACTGACTGGGATATTGTGCCCGCCCCTAAAGGCGATACGGCAGAGCCCGGGCATTCGGCGGAATGGGTCTGGCTTTTAGGGGAATATACAAAGCTCTCAGGGGTGGAAACCACTGGCAAATCCGCAAAACTTTACGAGACGCTTCATTATCAGCGAGGCCCGTTTTTAAATGATGAAGAAGACCATTCAGGCGAGGTCCGGCGCGAAACCAAACGTCTCTGGGTCCAGACAGAAGCAATCAAAGCGCATCTTTCCATGGCGGAATTAGGCGTGCCGGGGGCGTCAGAGAGCGCCGCTGCACTGATAGCCGGGTTATTTGAAACCTACCTTAAGCCCGATGGGAGCTGGGCAGACCAGTTAAATGCCTGCGGCGTAAATATTGCTAAAACCATTCCCGTCAGCACTTTTTATCATATTATGGGAATGGCAGCAGAAGCCGAGCGGGTCAGTCAGCTATAAGCCCGACTGATCCAAAACCTCTATTTTAAAACGTGAAATATCCATTTCGCGCTGCTGGCCCTCCTCATCCGGCCAGACCCCAAAATAATCCAAATCCGGTTCGTCATTCGGCAGAGGCGGCGTGAAGGTGAAGCTAAAATCCTGAAATTCCGGCGTCAATTCGAACGTTTGCCACCCGCTGTCCCCCGGCCCCGCTGTAAAATACCCCGCCCGAAAGGTCTCAACCGGATTTGTGCTCCCTTGCCTTGCCGTAAGGGTCATACGAAGGTTTTTCTCCGCAAAAACACGCTCGTAATCAGATCCCAATGGAGCAAAAACTCCGGCGGAGGGGGGCGCAGCAGAGCGGGCCAAATGCGCCGACGCGGTAACAAAAGCCGGTTCACGGGATGTTTCTCCCACAAAAGAGACGGTTGTTCCAGGAGACGCCTCTATCAGGGCCAGATCATCGCCCTGGGCAAGGTAACCTTGTGTGCGGATGTCAGCGTCTGTGAGGCTCTCACGACAGCTTGGCAGCATGGCAACAGTGACAATCATCACTGTGAGCAAGGCAATCAGTGGGTAGAAAAAACGGTCCCGTATCATGTCCTGTCTAAAGCGTGGAATGGCGCGCCGCGCAAGGGCCTTGCAGTAAAAATACGCCAAATCAGACTAACGGCAATTTAAAGAGACCCGCTTGAAAATTTATGGTTAAATAAGTGTGAACCTTAATCTGGAGGCCACCATGCGTTTCTTTTTTCTAATTTCAACCTTTCTGTTGACGGCTAGCGCTGGTCCCGCCTTTGCCGCGGAGCACCCCCATAAGAAAACCTCGGAAGAAGTTGCCAGTGAAAGTTCAGATTTTGCCAAAAAGCTCAAAGAGCGTCTGTCGGCCTATGATATGATAGAAACCGAAGTCGAAACCGAAGCCGGAGACGACAAAACAACTGAGAAGAAACTACGTGTTTATAAATTTAAATCAGGCGACGAGATACGTGAAAAATCCAGAGAACTGGAAGAGATGATCGTTGAGTCTGGTGTTTTGTCCAGTCTTGCGGATATGATGGCAGACTTCGCCGAAGATATAGAAGTCGAGAAAAACGAAAATAGTTTCTCTTTCCGTTTCGACGGGGACACGGTCGGAGAAGTCCGCCGCGATGAAGACGACCGCGTTGTCTTGAAATCGATGGATAAAGAAATGACCGTCGAAAAAGAAACCTATGTGGAAAACGGTAAAACCCGGACACGTATCGTTATCGACATGGAAGGCGACGGATCGGATGTGGATCTGGATGATGTGCTGACGAAGGAATACCCCTAGATCAAGAACAACACGGCGCGTTCGTCGGCCCGCTCAACGAGGGCACGCTCCAACATATCGGTCAGCTCCGAGCTGAAACGCTCCGCTGCTGCATCATTCCAGGCTTTGGACACAGCTTTTATCAAGTCAGGGCGTTGCCTCTTGGCCGCCGCTCTGACGCGGGCATCCGTCAATATTTGCCGCGCGACGACAGGGAGCTTGGATTTACGCATTTTGCCGGAGATCGCCTTTCGGCCAAAGAGGTAACCACCGCCCAACAGGGCTCCTCCGACAATTATACCGACTGGATTTACGAACAGGGCTGCAAACAAATTCACTTTGGCCAAAAGCGCGCTGATTAAGAGGGCGCTCACCCCTGTTCCGACGAGCGCGGTGTCAGATTCGAGGGACGCCATTCCGGGGGCGGAGACGGATAAACCTTCCAAATGACGGGACACGTGCTCACTCCCGTCAAGACTCAGCACCATGGCGGGCAGACCGTGGGCGCGACAAAGCGGATCTGTATGGGCTTCAATATCGCGCTGTAAATTGGCAAACCAACTATCAATTATAGGCCGAAGACTTTCCTGAGCCTTGTCCGATTCCAGCCAGGCTTTGACTTTTTCTTCCAAGACGCCTTCGACCTCGTCCAATGACCTAACGGCTCCGCTGCGCCATTCCTGAAAGGCTGGCAGAATACAATCTTCTGTCATCGCATCGACCAGAACCGGCGCAATCAGTCCGCCAAGAGACCGGGCCTTTTCTTGCGCCCGCAGACGAACTTCGCCGTCCTCTGCCAACAGACCTGCGGTTTCCATTTTGAAATTTGCATGTAAATATTCAAACCGGCCGAGCCAGGCCAGTCCGCGCGCGATGGCAAATTCCGGTTCTGCCCCGCGAATAACACGCGCTTTGGGGAAGGCTTTCTGCGTCGCCGGGAGCACTAACGGCAGTCTCGACGCGCCCCCTGTCAATAGAACGGTATCCGGCGCCCGCCCGCCGAGTGTGTCTATCGTTTCTTTCAGGGCGTAATCAAACGCGTCTTTCCAGCTATACCCATTAAGGGCCTCAAGAGGCGTTTCCAGAATTTTCTTCGCGTCTTTTTTATCCATGCGAATTTCAAAAAAGACCTGTTTTCCGGCGGGAAGGCGCTTAATCATTTCAACGGGAATATCTTCGCCAGTAAAATAGGCTTCTTTGGCCTGACGGCACCAATATGTCAGAATAGATTTATAATGAGGAAAAGCCTCTATCAGCTTCACTATTTCTTTTTTTGACTTTTGCCGATCAAGGTTGAGCTTGAAAATCTCATCATCCAAAAGTCCTGAGCCCAATTCATTATGCCCAACATCATCGGCGTCAAGATCACGGCAATAGGTAAAGTCTGTGGTCGAAGAGCCTATATCAATAATCAGAACCGATGCGCGGGTATCTTCTATGGAGACATAACCCTGTTCCAGTGCCGTCATCAAAGCCGCGCGGCTTTCGGGGACAATACGAACGGTTTTCAATCCCGTCTGTTCAAAGACCTTCCGGTATGCCTCCCGGGTTGGCGTGTCCCATCCGGACGGGCACCCGATTATAAAACGGCTTTTTTTCGACCCGCGTATGGTCTTTTCCTCAGACAATCCGTCTATCAAAGCTTGGGTAAAATAAGTGATCGGCTCCGCCGTTTTGGCGTCGAGGTGGCGGCTTTTGAATTTCAGCCAGACCTCCGGCTTATGCGCCGCAAATGACAGGCTGAGCGCATCAGCGCCTATCTTTATGTCTTTACCGTCTTTGGCCACAGCCGTCACAAAACTGCGTTGACCGCGATATTCCAGAATTTCCGGCTCCCGCACGGTCGCGCCATAAGCCCGGCCCAGTGCGGTTTCGCCGTGCCCCAGATCAAAGCCGATAAATTCCTCATCGGTCTGAAGGCGTGTCTTCGGAGCCTTACTCATTTTCGTACCCAGACTGTCCCGCGCCGCAAGAGGCGGCCATCTTGCGCTGTCAGAGCCGGAGCCGCCATTTCTAAAGCAGGGTCACCTTCATTGATTACCAAAGCCGGCATCTCATCGAACATGTGCGAAGTTGATTCCGTATAGTCCACAGTTTCAATACCCGCAGAGGCCAAGACGCTTTTCATCTCCTTATCCACAAGCTGCAGAGCGTAATTGCCGTCAGAAGCGGCCCCGGCTTCCAAAAGGTTTTGGAGTACAGCCATCAAAGCCGGGTTGTCCCGCCAATGGGCCTCCGGTTCTGTTTGTACCATGCGGGCCAAAATATGGTCCGCTGTAGCGAGCGCGTCGCTGATCTGATTGATAAATCCGGCGCTGTCAGTTCGGATGAAGGCTTCGGCGCGCATGTTTTTGCCCGCAGGCGACGGCAAAGCTTTAGGTTTTGGCATGAAAGGCAGTCGAGAAAAAACGCTGAATTTGAATGTCGAGACCGCATGCAACGCCGCGAGGCTGAGCGCCGTGACAACGACCAGTCCAATTCCCTGAACGAGACCCGCCGTGAACAGACCGCCTGCGGCGATATAAAACAGACCTGGCCGCCAATCTTTCCATCCGTCAAAAACTCCAGACTTCGGAGCCGTTTCGACCAAGGTCACATCGGCGTGGGTTGCCCGGTCTAGAACCCCGGCCCCGGATTTAATAATTTCTAAAAGCCATAACCCCGCCTTCTGGACCTGCGGATCTGACACGCTCCGGGTAAAGCTTAGCCCCGTGCGGTCAAGCGCCCGCCGTGTCTCTCCGACAACCTGAGACGGAGACAAATCCTTGCTCAGGGTCTGACGCAAATTTTGACGCTCCTGCGCAAAATGATGCGCAAGCGACGGCGGGGGAATGAGAGACTTTGTTTCCATTAAGTTTATTATGTCGTGTCGGCTCCCTTGAGAGTCAAGCCGTGGGCGCGGCAAGACGCTCTCTCAACATCGGAACAAGTTATCAGAACGAGCGTATTTCAATTAAGCCGAAATCGTTACCTAAAACGTCATTTCTTACAACCCGATCGAGACTTGCCATGAGCCAGACGCCTCCTGCTGAAACTCAAATTCAGATTAGCATTCTGAACGATATAATCCAGACGATGATCGACAGCTATAATGGCTATAAAACCTGTCTGCAGGACTTCCAGGATGACGAGACATTGTACGCTCGTTTTTCCGAGCGGGCCGAGAGCCGTTCTCAAATAATATCTGAATTTCAAAACGCGGTAAAAGAATTCGGCGGGGAGCCGAGAGGCCAAGGATCTATCTCAGGGGCAGCGCATCGTGGGCTAATCAAATTGACCACACTCTTTCAGGACGACACTAGAGCGGCCTGTCAGGCTATTGATGACGGGGAAGCTTTTCTGGCTGAAAAAATAAAAGAAGCCTTGAGAACGCCTGAATTACTTCCGCGTACTGAAACTTTGCTCAATGAAGCTTTAAAAGGCGCACAACAAGGGGAGCTCTTTGCCAATATTTTGGAAAGCTCACTTTAGAGTAAACTCTGCATCGCTAAAATTTTTGCTTGAATAATCTTTTGAGCAAAAAAGTGGCCCTGTCAGAACGAGAATTCCCCCGAAGACTGACATTCTGACAGAGCCTGTTCAGAGCTGTCTCGCTCTCCCGTGAGGGGGCGGTTCGACCTGCTCTGAATGTAATAGATCACGAAAACTCGTTTTGCGATCTACTCCCCCTCCAAGAGGACTGTGTTCATATTTACCAAAGGCAAGATGAATAAGATGTGAATATTACAATTTCGACAGGTCAGCACAAGGGCGTATTCCCGATTATTCTACATATCCCATCACAAAAATTTGCGCTTACAATTTCCGGTTTTTGTGGTTTACTCTCATCCACGGAGAGAGATATGAAAAAAGTTCTCAATATAATCACCTGGCTGGCCGCACTTTTTATAAGCGTTATTTTTCTGGACTCGCTCCGTTACAAATTTGCGGGGCACCCGACGCCGGAATATATTTTTACAACGCTTCGGGAGTGGTCAGGCATTGGGCTCTTTTTTCCGGCAGGGCCATGGCTAATTGGCTTAGCCGAAGCGTTAGCCGCCCTCTGTTTAATTGTTCTTCCGGCCATCTTTCTTTTAACCAAGAAACAAGGCTCTGCCCGAAACACCCAAATGTTCGGCGCTTTGATCGCCATCGGCGTCATGAGCGGGGCCATCGTCTTTCACCTTTTCACTCCGCTGGGCATTTCTACCCCGACGGAATGGGCTAATGAAGAGCCCGCGTCTTATTCTCCGGCGCTGTTTATGAGTGCATGCGTAAGCTGGCTTTGCGCCGCTTTCATTTTGATTGTCCGCGGGAAGCAGCGACCGTAGCGGCCACGGTCTCTACCAAATCCAAATCGATTTCATGGGCCTTTATTCCCGACATATCCTTCCTTTTTGCCTCGATAAAACCTGTGGCATTGGACCGATTGAAAAACAACGAGCCAAAATTGTACCGCACGCCAGAGGCCGCGTCGTCGAAATTGGTATTGGGTCGGGACACAACCTTCCCTTCTATAATCCTCAGCAAGTCGCCTCAGTCATTGGGGTGGAGCCGGATGAGTTTATCTGGAAACGAAGTCAAAGCCGCCGAAAAGCCTGCGCTTTTCCGGTGACTCGGCTTGGACTCTCCGGTGAATCAATTCCTCTGGAGGATCGGAGTGCGGATACAGTGGTTGTCACTTATTCACTCTGCACGATTCCCAATCCCGTTCTCGCCTTGCGAGAGATGAAGCGTATCGTGAAACCTGACGGTCAAATTTTATTTTGCGAACATGGGCAGGCTCCGGATCCAGACGTCCATAAATGGCAAAAGCGAATTGATCCGATCTGGAAGAGGATTGCAGGCGGATGCCACAGCGGGCGTGATATTCCGGCCTTGTTTGAGGAAGCCAGATTGAACATCGCAGCAATGGAACAGATGTATATTCCAGGGCCGAAAATACTCAGCTATAATTACTGGGGCGTGGCCACCCCCTGAAGAAAAACCCGCCAAAAGGCGGGTTTTGGAAGCTCTCTCTATTCGGCAGCCTCGGCGTTATCTGCCGGAGGCGTCCATCGTAGAACCGGATTTCGCGCCGCTCTGGTTTCATCGAGTCGGCGCATTGGCGCATAGACAGGCGCTTGCTTGAAGCTCTCCGCCTCCCCGGCTTTCGCCCGTTCCACCAGAGACCGCATAGACTGGATGAAGCGGTCTAACTCGCCTTTGGACTCAGATTCAGTAGGCTCGATGAGCATCGCACCGTGTACGACGAGCGGGAAATACATCGTCATAGGGTGATAGCCCTCGTCGATCATTGCCTTGGCAAAGTCGAGCGTATCAACACCTGTGTCTTTGAGGAAGCGATCATCAAAGAGCGCTTCATGCATGCAGGTGCCTTCGAACGCGACGGTCATCACATCCGCAAGGGAGGCTTGGATATAATTGGCGTTCAGGACAGCGTCTTCCGTTGCCTGTTTCAATCCGTCCGAGCCGTGGCTCATCATATAGGTCAGGGCGCGTGTATACATGCCCATCTGGCCGTGAAAGGCGCACATACGTCCAAAGCTAGCTGCGGCGTCTCCGCCTTCATGTTCGACCAATTTCAAGCTTTCGCCGTCTTTGACGACAAATGGTAGAGGCGCGAAATCCTTCAACGCTTCAGATAAAACAGTCGGGCCGGACCCTGGACCGCCGCCGCCGTGAGGCGTGGAAAACGTCTTGTGCAGATTAATATGCATCGCGTCGACGCCGAGATCGCCTGGGCGAACACGCCCGACGAGAGCGTTGAAATTTGCGCCGTCGCAATAGAAATATCCGCCTGCCGCATGGATGAGGTCCGCAATTTCGACGATATCGCGTTCAAACAGACCACATGTATTTGGATTGGTCAGCATGATACCGGCAACATCATCGCTTTTTTCCAGCTTCTCGCGAAGCGCGTCCATATTGACGCGTCCGTCACCCGACGCCGGAATTTCATCCACGGTAAACCCGCACTGTACGGCCGTTGCCGGGTTCGTTCCATGGGCGCTTTCCGGCACCAACACACGGCGGCGTTGTGACTGACCATCGGCGTCGAGACGTGCGCGAATGGCCATCATTCCGCAAAGCTCACCATGTGCCCCGGCTTTCGGGGTCAGGGCCACGGCCGGCATATTGCAGAGCGTCATGAGCCAATGAGATAATTGCTCCATAAGCTCCAGAGCGCCTTGCACTGTACTGATGGGCTGCAAAGGGTGCACATCCGCAAAACCCGGCATACGCGCGACTTTTTCATTCAGACGCGGATTATGTTTCATGGTGCAGGAGCCGAGTGGATAAATACCCAGATCAATCGCATAGTTCTTTTGGCTCAGGCGCACATAATGGCGCATGGTTTCAGGCTCTGACAGGCCGGGCAAACCGATTTCGCCTTTGCGCTCATGTCCGCCGAGGCGGGACGCGCGGCCTTTCGGCTCGGGCAGGTCAATGCCTGTACGGCGCGGCGTACCGACTTCAAAAATGAGCTTTACGGCCTGTTCCAAACCTTTCGAGCCGGAGACCGTGTCTGGGCGATTCATATTCGCAGCGACAGGCGTTGTGGGGCGACCTTCATTCTTCATGACAACACCTCCTTCAAAGCTGTTTCAAAGGCATGGATGTCCTCTTCGCTTGAGGTCTCCGTAGCGCAGACGAGGAGCAAATCTTCATTGCCTTCCGTCAGACGCGACACAGGAACGCCGCCCAGCACGCCTTTCTCGGCGAGCGCTTCGACCACTTCCGCGGCGGGTTTATTTAATTTGACCGTAAACTCGTTAAAGAAAGTCTCGTTCATGACTTCCGCGCCTGCTATGCCGTCTATCACGTCGGCAAGATGGCAGGCGGCTTCGTGATTGAGCGCCGCCAAACGTTTCAGTCCCGCATCGCCGAGCAGACTCATATGGATGGTGAACGCCAGACAACAAAGTCCGGAATTGGTGCAGATATTTGACGTCGCTTTTTCGCGGCGGATATGCTGCTCCCGCGTGGAGAGCGTCAGCACAAATCCGCGTTCGCCATTGGCATCCACGGTTTCGCCGCAAAGACGACCCGGCATTTGACGCACAAGCTTTTTTGTACAAGCAAACAGCCCGACATGCGGCCCGCCAAAATTGAGGCCTACGCCGAGGCCCTGCCCTTCGCCCACAACAATATCCGCGCCTTGCTCGCCCGGAGATTTAATTGCGCCGAGGGCAACAGGTTCCGTGAAGACAGCAATTAGAAGGGCCTTATGTTTGTGCGCTTTCTCGGCGATAGGTGCCAAGTCGATGATTTCGCCAAACACATTTGGAGACTGAACTACGACGCAGGCTGTGTCGTCATTGATATGGTCAATAACATGATCGTCACGGCCAGGGCGACAATCGCGTTCGTCAATCTGGATGTCGAGTGTTGAGGCCAGCGTTTGCGTCGCGGCTGCGTAATGTGGGTGCAGGCCGGGCGCGAGGATGGCTCTGGATTTACGCGTCACGCGCTTGGCCATCACGACAGCTTCGGCGCAAGCTGTTGAGCCGTCATACATGGAGGCATTGGCGACATCCATTCCGGTCAAAAGCGCGACTTGGGTTTGGAATTCAAACAGGGACTGAAGTGTACCTTGACTGATCTCAGGCTGATAAGGCGTATAGGCCGTCAAAAATTCTGAGCGCTGTATCAGATGGTCCACTGTTGCAGGTATATGATGCTTATAAGCTCCAGCTCCGCAAAAAAACGGCACAGAACCGGCTGAAACGGATTTCGCCGAGAGCCTCGCCATATGGCGCTCAACTGCCTGCTCAGACTGATGCTTTGGGAGGTCGACAAGCGTTTTTAAACGCGCCTTTTCAGGCACATCTTGAAACAAATCGTCAATGGAGTCGGCGCCAATGACGTCAAGCATCGCCTTCCGATCATTTTCATTTAACGGCAAATAACGCATTTAATTATCCTTATCGTCGGGTTCGACATCATTATTCTTGGTTTTATGTTGGCCTGCCCTCGCAGCGCCCAAAGCGGCGCCGATTGCGACTCCGAGGGAGAGCCAAAGAGCGAGGTTATCTGTCGCCACGCCAACCGCGGCGCCGATTGCAACGCCAACAGCGAGAGTGACACCGAAATTCGATCCGCCGCTCACTTAGTTATTTTTATCATCGTCGAAATCGACTTCTGATGTTCCGCGGCCCGGCTTTCCGGTAATCATTTTGCGCGAAAGATACGCCACAAGAATGACCAAGCCGATTGTAATAATCCAGAATATGGGATTTGAGACACTCATGGTTTATGTTCCATTTTTATCTTTAAAGCTTCGAAGCAAGGGTCGGATTACTAGAACCCACAGCAGTAGAACGGCGAGACATAAACCCATGATGGCAAATAAAGGGAAATTCATTCAGGTATTCCTTTTGGGTCCCCCGTAAACTGAGGAAGAAAGCCTTACAGGCTTTCGCAGTAAGCTTTGTATTTCGCTTCATCCATCAAGCCGTCCAGTTCAGACGCGTCTTTGATTTTCAGCTTGAGAAACCATCCGTCTCCGTCTGGGGACGCATTGACAGTCTCCGGCGCGTCTTCCAGCGCCTCATTGACTTCCGTCACTTCGCCGCCAATCGGGGCATAAACTTCGGACGCGGCCTTTACGGATTCGACCACGGCGGCTTCATCGCCTTTTTCCATATCGGCGCCAATTTCCGGAAGCTCGACGAAAACCACGTCACCAAGCTGTTTCGTGGCATAGGCGGAAATACCGATCGTAGCGATCTCGCCGTCGACTTTAATCCATTCATGATCTTCGGTGTATTTTACTGACATGGCTAGTTTCCTCTGAAGTAATTATGTGGCGCGAAAGGAAGTTTCACGACCGTTGCGGGGCGGGGTTTCCCCCGGACAAGAAGCTGAACGGGCGTACCCGCCTTGAAAAATTTTCGAGCGACATAGCCCATTGCGACCGGACCATCGACTGTGGGGCCATAGCCTCCACTGGTGATTTCGCCAATCGTGTTTCCGTCCATATCCTGGACTTCCGTATGTTCCCGGGCCGGAGCTTTACCGTCCGGCTTAATTCCGACCAGACGTTTCGTGGATTTATCCGCCAAATCGGACTCCACACGCTCCGCGCCGAGATATCCGGCATCGGCGCTGCGGCGGTGTTTCTGCACAGACCAAATTAATCCGGCTTCGATGGGAGACACACTTGTATCAATGTCATGACCATATAAACAAAGCCCGGCTTCAAGACGCAGGCTATCGCGCGCGCCAAGGCCGATAGGCTCGACATCGTCATAACTCAAAAGCTCTTCGACCAAACGCACCATATCCTCATGCTTGGCGGAAATTTCATATCCGTCTTCGCCCGTATAACCGGAGCGGGACACATGCGCCCAGACGGGGGCGTCCAGGGTGCCTTTCAGCTCCAGATCTGTGTGGGTCATAAAGGTCAGCTTTTCTACGTCCGGCGCGAGACAGGCCAGGACATTGGCGGCGCGCGGCCCCTGTAAGGCAATCAGAGAGAGTGTGTCGTCCTTGACGGAGACTTTCACATTGTCCGGCATATGCTTTTCGAGATGGGCATAATCAGCCTCCTTACAACCGGCATTGACGACTAGATAAAGCACATGGTCATAGCCCTCCATTCCGAGGCGGGAGATCATCAAATCATCCAGAATGCCGCCGTCTTCGTTCAGAAACTGGGAATAGCGCTGCTGTCCGGGCTCAAGGCTCTGAATATCGGCAGGCACAAGCTTTTCCAGCGCTTTTGCGGCCGTCTCAAAATTTTTGTCCTCCGGCGTCAGGAAAACCTGCCCCATATGAGAGACATCAAACAATCCGGCCTTTTCCCGCGTGTGGAGGTGCTCGCCTTTGACGCCGAGCGGATATTGGACAGGCATATCATAGCCGGCAAAAGGGACCATTTTGGCACCGAGATCGACATGTTGGCCGTGAAGCGCTGTTTTTTTGAGCTCGCTCATAAGTCACACTTTCGTAGCGCGGATAAACCGCAGGAAGTGCCACCTGCTGTCTCTTTGGGCCTGAGAGATTGACGACAATTGTTCATCCAAACAATCAGCGCTTACTCCGTCGGCGGGGCCTCTCACCATGCCCCCTAAAGGGCGGCCCGCTTTCCAGCGTATTGACGTCCAAACGGTCCGTTGACCTGAGCGTTTCCGGGGCGGTTGCGCCTTCGGTGGCGGCCCCCGTTTTACGGGCGTTTTTCCGCACTCTCCCATCTGGACGAGATAGCTGTCTCATGTGCGATTTTACTGTTTAAGTCAATCAGAAGCTACCAGATTGACCTGTAGGAATTCTGTTAAGTCTTCTGTGCTAATGCCTGTGCAAACCTACATATTAAAGGATAAAAAATGTCCGGTAAGTCCAAAGAAGAAATTGCGTTCGAGCTTGTGTCCAAACTCAAAGGTGTGGGCGTGTGGGGCGAGAATAATATGGGGCAAATTCTGGACATGTATGCGGAATGTCTGGAAGCTACTTCGGGACAGCGAAATAAAAAGCCTGTTGCGCCGCAGGCCGGGGTCCAAAATCCAGCAGCCCGGCCGGCCCCACCTCAATTCGCCCCGCAGCAGCCGCCGCAAAATCCCGCCGCGGCGCAACCCATGCATCAGCAGCCGCAACAGGCTGCGCCCTACAATGCGCAAAACACCCCTCAACGTTAAACGAATAAATGGCTACATGCGCTCCGGCGTCTCTATACCGAGCATGGTTAGTCCCTTTTCAAGCTGGCGCAAAGTGAGCTCTGCCAGAGCCAAACGCGAAACCTTGACGTCCTGCGGAACTTCCTCGGTGAGTATCGGACAGTCGGAATAAAACCGGGAAAAGCTTTGCGCGACGCGGTAGATATGATCGCACAAGATATGCGGGGCGTATTTCTCCGCCGAACTCGTTACCGCACGCCCAAAAGCGTCCAATGACAATAGAAGCTGCGCTTCCCTCGGATCTGAAATTTTAATTTTACCGGGTGAGACGCCTTCATCTTTAGCGCGCCGTAGAATGGATTTAATCCGAACGGCCGCATAGAGTAAATAAGGGCCGGTCTTGCCTTCGAAAGATGTGAACCGTTCCGGATCAAACACGTAATTGGTCAATCGCTGATTTTGCAGATCCGCAAATTTCAAAGCTGCCAATCCGATTTTACGGGCGATCTCACGTCTTTCGGACGCCTCGTAATCAGCCCCAATGCCCGATTCTTCCAACCTATTTGCAGCGGCCTCATTCATGATTTTCAGCAAATCCTCAAGACGTAGCACGCCGCCTTCGCGCGTCTTAAACGGTTTTCCGTCCTTCCCGTTCATCGTACCAAAACCGGCATGATACAGCTGATCACGTTTATACCATTCCGCCTTGATAGCTGCGCGGAAAACTTGCTCAAAATGAAGCGCCTGACGTTGATCCACGACATAAATAATCAGGTCTGGGTCAATTTCTTTTTTTCGGTCCACCAGGGTCGCCAAATCTGTGGTGTGATAGAGAACGGCGCCTGAACTCGCCAACAACATGACGGGGGGAACATCTTTAGTTTCGTCTTCTTCCTCGACGCGAATAATCAGCGCGCCGTCATCGTCTTCAGCAATTTTTTTACGGCGAAATTCCTCGATCATTTCCGGGATCAGATGGTCTACGCAAGCTTCGCCGTTCCAGAGATCAAATTCCACACCCAAATCGCCATATCCGACTTTCAGCGCAGCAACGGAGACCTCGATAAAATGATTAAGCAAGGCCATATACCCCGCCCGACCCGCTTGCAGTTCTGCCGTCGCCAAACGGGATCGCTCCATCCGAGCTTCATCGTTTTTCGCCGCATTGCTGGCCTGCGGGTAAAGCCGGGCAAGGTCGTCCATCGTCACAGGTGACTCTTCCGGATAACCGTCAACTTTTGCAGCGTCAAAATATGGAAGGTCGGGCTCCTCGATCTCCAGTTCGGAGATTAGATGACCCATCTGAAGGCCCCAATCGCCCATGTGGACATCTCCGATCACTTTGTGACCCAGAGCGCGGTAAAGCCTTTTAATGGCCTCGCCGATAACGGCGGAGCGAAGATGGCCGACATGCATGGGCTTGGCAACATTCGCGCCGCCATAATCCACCACAATCGTTTGCGGCTCAACCTGCTCAACTCCTAAATGTTCACTACCGGATAATTCACTCGCCCGTTTGGACAGAGCTTCTTCTGTAGGCGCGATATTGATGAAGCCCGGCCCGCCAATTTCAATCGATTTAACGGCGTCGTGCGTTTTTACGGCGTCCGCAACAGATTGCGCAATATCGCGTGGATTGACTTTCTCGCCCCTTTTTTTGGCCTGCCCCGCCGCCGCCATGGCGCCATTGCATTGAAAAGGTGCCAGATCGGGTCGATCAGATTCCCGCACCGCCCCGAGGTCCGGCGAAAACCCCAAATCCGAAAAGGCGTTTTGGAAAGCCTCTTCCAGACTATTTAGAATGGATGACATAAGCGTTTTTATTCTTGGCCGGCAGAAAGTCTGAAGCGGCGCCCTTCGGCGTTAAAGGCGCGTTGGGCCTCCGTCAGCTCAAATCCGATTACAATTTCAAAGTTAACGCCTGAGGTCGTGGGCGTCGCGCGCGGAATGATGATTTCTTCAACTTCTTCGACCACCCGAACACGGTCCTGTCCGGCCGGAAAGGTCACTTGCATCGGAAACACTTCTTTATTTATCACATCGACATTTTTACGGGTCACGGCGACGAAATATTCATAAGTAGCCGTATTCTGGCTTGCGGCGGGCCCGCGGCCAAGATCAAAGGTGATTTCAAGGTTAGCATCAATCGGTTCCGCATTATAATAGCGGCATAAGCTGCGCACGCTGTGTACTTCTCCGGTAAAACCAACATTTTCATAGCGTTGCTCGTCATCACGAAACTCTACAATGCGGGCGGCGTCATAAAGCGCAAACGCCCGAGGGCAAGGTCCGGCGTTTTGTTTCGTGGCCGCATCGCCGATATTCAGAGCGTCTGCTGTACTTTTACAGGCGTTTAGTCCAAACGCTGAGCCGGCCCCGATAAGTAATGTCATGATAACGGTCTGAAAACGCATAATAATAATCCCATTAGACGGCCTTCAAAAAGACCCCATTCGCTCCCTATATATAAGGGTAACGGGCGGTGGCGATATCTCCTCCGCTCTGCTAAGGCAGGTCATAGACAGATAAGCGCCTTGCCGCAACGCCAAGATGACAGCAAGCCCATTGCGTGAGGAGAAATTAATGTCCGATATAACGGCTCCAATAGAGAAGACGCGCCAAGCGACGCTGAGTAATGAGGGCCGCTTGCATAAAACCGTTCTTCTCGCCGCCCCGCGCGGTTTTTGCGCCGGGGTCGATCGAGCTATTCAGATTGTTGAAAAGTCTATCGAGACCTTTGGTGCGCCGGTCTATGTGCGCCATGAAATCGTCCATAATCGACACGTTGTCGATCGCTTGTCAGAGCTCGGCGCCGTTTTCGTAGAAGAGCTCGACGAGTGCCCGGATGACCGCCCGGTTGTGTTTTCCGCTCACGGCGTTCCAAAGTCGGTTCCGCGCGCCGCCGAAGCCCGCAATTTGAATTTCCTCGATGCAACTTGTCCGCTTGTTTCCAAAGTTCATGTCGAAGCCGAACGACATGCCAAGAACGGACGTCATATTTTGCTGATCGGTCATAAAGGCCACCCCGAAGTTATCGGGACGATGGGACAGCTCCCGGATGGCGATATTTCTCTGATAGAGACCGAAGAAGATGCTCGGAGTTTTTCCCCGAAAGATCCTGAAAATTTGGCTCTTGTGACGCAGACGACCCTGAGCGTGGATGACACCGCCGGACTTATCGCAATTTTGCAGGAGCGTTTCCCGTCTATCGCTCTGCCGTTCAAAGAAGATATTTGTTACGCCACAACTAATCGCCAAGCGGCTATTAAGGCCATCGCCGAAAAATGTGACCTCCTCTTGGTGATCGGATCCAACACGTCGTCCAATTCCAAACGGCTCGTCGAAGTCGGTGCAAAGGCCGGATCAGATGAGTCTTTGCTCATCTCTGACGCGAACAGCCTAGACTGGAACCGTATTGAAGAGGTGAAGACCATTGGATTGTCTGCTGGGGCGAGCGCGCCGGAATACCTCATTGACGGCGTCTTAGCAGCTCTCCGCTCCCGATATGACGTAACAGTTAAAGAGGTCGAGGTAACGAAAGAAAAAGTTATCTTTCGCCTGCCGCGTCAGCTCTTGAGCGCCTGACTTGCCTCGGAAAAGTAAAAAGCTCGAAGCGGGAGCGCTGGACGGCGCACTTGTGATCTATACTGACGGCGCTTGCTCCGGCAATCCGGGTCCGGGCGGCTGGGGCGCGGTGATGTATCACGGCAACCGCTCCAAAGAATTATTTGGCGGTGAAAAGGAAACCACGAATAACCGCATGGAACTTATGGGCGCGATCAAGGCCCTGGAAGCCGTCAAGCCCGGATTTAAAGGCCCGGTCGTTCTGTTTACGGACTCCACCTATGTTCTAAAAGGCATTACAGAATGGATCCATGGCTGGAAGAAACGTGGCTGGAAAAAGGGCGATAAAAAGCCGGTCGTAAATAAGGACCTCTGGCAGCGTCTCGACAAACTCAACGCCGCCCGCGAGGTTAGATGGGAGTGGGTCAAAGGCCACGCCGGAGATATCGGCAATGAGATGGCCGACGAACTGGCGCGCCGGGGCATACCGAAATAAATCGAACGGAGCGCTGTCGGCCCGTTCCGCATTTCCTGCTATAGTGGCTCAACCTTCAAAGTCGTGCCCTCAACTGCGACTATCTTTAACTCATCCCCTATAGCCGGCTCACCTTTTTCCATCATGGCCTGCCATTGTGTGTCGCCGACTTGCACGCGTCCGCGGCCTGTCTCGAAATTCGTGACGGCTTTAACCCGGCGCCCCACCATAGAGCGGGCGCGATCATTAAGGTCGGAAGGCTCTCCGCCTTTCATCATGGGCTGGAAATATTTGTGGCCGGCAAAGAGGAGAACGGTGCCGATAAGGAAAAAGAGCAGAAACTGCATTTCCCAAGCAAGCGGCAGAACGAACACCAATACCCCAACTATTAGCGCCGCCACAGCAGGCCAGAGAATATAGGTTGTTCCCGTCACGACTTCGAGCGTCAGCAGAATGACCCCGAAAATCAGCCATTTTGTGCCGTTCATTCCCTCCAGAAGTTGGAGGAAGACATTGCCGTCGCCGTTCATTTCTTGACCACTTTCGCGCCGCCCGCTTCGAGCAGAGCGCCAATCCCGCCGACTGTGGCCGCAAGGCTCGATAGTTCCGCCGGGACGATAACGGTTTTCTGATTAGGGGAATTGGCCAGTTCGCCAAAGGCTTTCACATATTCCTGCGCGATGAAATAATTCACGGCGTTCACATCGCCTTTCGAAATTGCCACACTGACCATTTCGGTCGCGCGGGCTTCGGCCTCGGCTTCGCGTTCGCGCCCTTCGGCATCCAAAAATGCCGCATCGCGGCGGCCTTCGGCTTCGCGCACAGTGGCTTCTTTCTCGCCTTCGGCCCGCAATATCTGGCTTTGCTTCTGACCTTCGGCCATTAAAATATCCGCCCGTTTTTCACGTTCGGCTTTCATCTGTTTATTCATCGCCTCGGTAATATCGGCGGGCGGCGAAAGGTCTTTAATCTCTATCCGGGTCACCTTAGAGCCCCACGGATCTGTCGCGCTATCAATGACTGTCAAAAGTTTGGCGTTAATATCGTCGCGGCGTGAAAGAACCTCGTCAAGATCCATGGATCCAACCACAGTCCGAACATTTGTCAGGCAGAGGTTTCTGATAGCGTCATCCAGGTTATTAACTTCATACGCCGCCTGACGCGCGTCAATCACCTGAATAAAGACGACGGCATCCGCCGTTACCATTGCATTGTCTTTGGTAATAACGTCTTGGGACGGAATATCTATGACCCGCTCCCGCATGTTCATTTGATATCCGACGCGATCCACGAAGGGAATAATGAACGTCAGACCGGGTTTGAGAGTTCTCGTGTAACGCCCAAAACGTTCGACCGTGTATTCCATGCCTTGCGGCACGGCTTTGACCGACTTTAATGTGATGAAGACAATAAACGCCACCAAAGCGATTAAAAAGATTTGTCCGGCTGTCATACTGCCCCCTTCAGATTATAGATATGTCTTTTGCAATTAGCCTTTTAAAGCTTCAAGCATATGTTCGGCAGAACTAACTTTAAACTCACCTGGTCCTTCGACAAAGAGATGCTCGACCACGCCGTCATTGACGACCATGGCGTAACGTTGCGACCGAAGGCCCATTCCAAAACCGGACCCATCCATTGTCAGGCCGAGGTCCTTGGCAAAATCACCATTTCCGTCCGCAAGCATTTCGACGTTCTCTCCAACTTCCTGCTGCTCTCCCCATGCGCCCATCACAAAGATATCGTTCACGGAAGTACAGGCGATTTTGTCTATTCCTGCCTCTTTCAACGCGTCGGATTTTTGAACGAAGCCTGGCAGATGTTTTGCGGAGCAAGTCGGCGTGAAAGCGCCCGGCACAGCGAAGAGCGCAACGCGTTTGCCAGCAAAAACTTCATCTGTTGTTTTGGGGGCAGGGCCCTCTTCTCCGAATGTCATAAAGCTGGCTTGCGGAAGTTTTTCACCGGGTTTAATTGTCATTTTGTCTCTCTCAGTTTTGAATATCTCTCTATTTGATATGGGACGCTCACATTGTTTTGACAAGACAGGTTGAAACGAAAACCCGTTCTGCCCATTTAATCTGTATGAGCAAATCAAAAAAATCCGAGACTACGCCCCACAACCCTGAAAAAAAGAGTAAGGGGGAGACAACCGATAAGAAAAATTTCGCTTATATGTCGGGTAGGTTTCTACTGGCTACACCTGCTATGGGTGACCCTCGGTTCAAGAACACCCTCATTTATGTCTGTTCTCACGACGAACACGGCGCGATGGGCATAATTGTCAATAAATCTAAAGGCGGTCTGTTGATTTCAGACCTGTTGGAACAAATCGGCGTCGAAGGCGATGTCCGCGTGGCCGATACGCCCGTTTTAAATGGCGGCCCTGTCGATATTGACCGCGGGTTTGTGCTGCATTCCTCTGATTATTATAAGGATGACACGAGTTTGAAATTGTCTGAAACACTGACTTTGACCTCGACCAAAGATGTGTTGGAAGCTCTCGTAAGCGATGAAGCCCCGAAGAAGGCCATGCTGGCCATTGGCTATTGCGGATGGGGCGAAGGGCAGCTGGAATCTGAAATTGTACAGAATGGCTGGTTGGTGGTCGACGCGGATGAAACCATGATATTTGGTGAAGACCTCGACACGAAACGCAAGAAAGCCTTCGACGCGCTTGGCGTCTCCCCCGAAACGCTCTCTTTTCTGGGCGGCACAGCCTAGAGAAACACTCCTCGCCTAATCGGAGCTGAGTTTGGCGAAGATAATATGATCTCGCCAGGTTTTATCGATTTTCAAATAGCCTCTGGCTGTGCCTTCACGCTCGAATTTTTGTGACTCCAGGACTGTGATAGAGGCCACATTTTCAGGCTGCACCGCCGCCTCTATCCGGTGTAGCCCCAAAGTTTCAAATCCGAATTGGGCAACCGCACTAACAGCCGCCCGTGCAAACCCCTGTTTCGTGAATCTTTCCGCTACCCAATAGCCCAAGCGCGCCGATTGAGAACTGCCGCGCTCTATATGAGTGAGGTTACAGGCTCCGATTAAGGTTTCCTGTGCGCCGTAATAAAGGTGAAAGGGATAAGCCTGTCCATTTTGCACCAGCTTTTTATATTTTGAGAGCTGCGTTCGATAAGTTACCCGGCTCAGCACAGAGTCCGACCAGCCCGGCTCCCAAGGACTTAGCCATTCCTTGTTATCCTTGCGTAAAATAGACCAGGTCTCAAAATCAGCCCAGCGCGGGTGACGCAGGGTGAGAGGGCCGCCAGCCGCATGGGCCTTTAGAACAGTATGTATCGTGGCATTTGCCATGACCGTCTCACCTCATTCAAATTCTGGTTACTGAAACTTCAGCCGGCCTGCCCGTTTATGCAGCAGAAGATAAATAATGATAAAAATGAGCGCAAATGACCACCAGGTCAGCATGTAATCAAAATGATTATTGGCAATTTTCGGGCGGCGAATGGGTAAGTTAGCTGCGCTCTCCGAAGGCTCTATGTCAATGTAATAGCCCTCAAGGACATTTCCCGGCAGCCCGTCATACCAATCACCTGTTTGATTGAATTGGAAATAACGATTGGTCTCTGGGTTGGCTTTTGATTTCACCCAACCCTCGACTCGGCCCATTTCATATGTTTTTCGGACATAGCCCGTGTAACTATTTTTGTCTGAAACGCGTGCAGCGTCATCTCGATTATCTTTCTGGTCGGCGTCAAGCGTTTCTGTCTTAGCCAGAATCGTCAGCACCCCTTGTGAAAGAGGACTCACGACATCCCAATAAATACCGCCTTGTTGGGATTTATACAGATGAAATTCCGGGCCGTTTTCAATAGGGCTGGCTTCGAATTGAATACGGCGAAAATCAATGGGGTCGCCGGCTTGGATCGCCGCATTTAAATCCGATAGAGATTCTAGAGGCGGAGCCGTCACGGAGGCGTCTACCTCTGACAGCAGGGCCGTTTTCCACTGTAAACGCTGATATTGCCAAACTCCAAGCGAGATTAATATGGCCACGCTGATCGCCAGAATGACCGTAAGAAAGGGCATGGGTTTGAAAACAAGCTTGGCCATTACCGCCTCGCGTCTTGGTCACGTCTTATTCTGGCATTCCGAAATTCACGCGCTTTGTTCGTCCAAGCCAAATTAAACATAACGCCCCGCAGAAGCCGGAGTAAAAACAGACAGACCAAAATAATTATAGGTATCCATATTGTCAGGGTCAGCCAGGTCGGCGCGTTGGTGATAAGCTGAAACGCCAGAGCCATAGGAATAATAAAAATGCCGACTATGAAGATGACAAAGACGGTGGGACCGTCGCCCGCGTCTTCATCTCTGAAATCCGCGCCGCAAGCCTCGCACCCGTTCGAAAACTTCAGGAAGCCGTTAAAAAGCTGACCTTCGCCGCATTCCGGGCACCGGCCTTTAAGACCGGCGCTAACGGGAGGGGGTCGTCGTGCCATTCAGAAATCCGTCCAGAGACGGGCGTTAAGCGCCCGTCGCGAAGACAATGTAAACGAAAGCAAAGAGGAAGAGCCAAACGACGTCGACAAAATGCCAATACCAAGCCGCGGCTTCGAGACCGAAATGCTTGTCAGACCGCAATCCGCCTTTCATGAGACGGCCCCAGCAGACAAGGAGGAAGATCGCGCCGATTAGAACGTGCAGACCATGAAAGCCTGTTGCGAGGAAGAAGGCGGACCCATAGGCCGAATTGGCAAGCCAAGGCGCAATGCCTTCGCCGCGCTCGTGGAAAAGCTCTGCATATTCGAAGCCCTGCACGCCGATAAAGATAAAACCAAGGGCGCAAGTTAAGAACAGACCCCATTTCGCGCCTTTGCGATCACCGTGAACCAGAGCATGGTGAGCCCAAGTTACGGTCGTTCCGGAGAGCAAAAGAATAAGTGTGTTCATCAAAGGCAGGTGCCATGGATTAACCGAGGTCACGCCGGGAGCCATATTTGTCGCATATTCTGCGGCGTTGGGAAGTACATCCGTGTTCCACGACGCGCGGAATTTGTGGAATAATCCAGTTTCAAAGAACATCCAGAACCAGCCAACAAAAAACATGGCTTCCTGCATGATAAACATAATCATGCCGTAACGAAGACCGATATCCACCACAGGTGTGTGATCACCGGCGGCAGATTCGCGGGCAACGTCCCGCCACCATCCGAACATGACGAAGGCGGCGAACAACGAGCCAATAAGAAGGATTATCCAACCGCCAGAAACAGAGCCATCCCCTGTCAAAGTTGACGTCCACGTATTGAGCCCCTTCGCAAAGAAGAACTCCATCATATTATTGTCGCCCGTGCGCGGCACGAGTCCGGCAAAAAAGACAACCATGCCGGTGCCCCAGATGAGGGCGGCGAGTCCAGACAGGAAAGGCCAAGGGCTGGGAGGAATAAGGTGATAGTCGTGTTCGACGGCGTGTCCGGCCATTTTAAAATCCCTTTTGGGTCAGTCTGTCGGCCGCATACGGAGCGAACCTGATTTTCAATTTACAGCCTATAGCCAAGCCCGCCCCACAAGACAATATCAATCCTGTCGCAGGCAGGCCCCGCATAAGACTTAATTCAGTGTTTTTTCGGCGTTTGATCCGCTGGATTGTGTATCGAGTTGCGCGGTCGCGTCTGATTCAAAAAAAGTATAGCTCAATGTGATTTCCTTCACCTCATCCATTCGTTTATCTTCATCCAATTGAGGATCAATGAAAAACAGAACGGGCAGCGGAAGTTCTTCGCCTGGCTCGACGCGTTGTTCGGTAAAACAGAAACAATCTGTTTTCACAAAAAACGGCCCGGCTTTGATGGGCGTGACATTAAAATTGGCGACTCCAATAATCGGCTCTGTACCTGTATTCTTAACGGTATAATAAGCGAGACCGGACTGACCGAGCTGGACATCCATCTCTTTTTGCTGGGGCTTGAATACCCAAGGCAAATTATCAGCCACATTTGAATCGAATTTGATCGTGACTTTGCGGTCAATGACCTCGGACAGGTTTTCCTCGGCTTGCTGCGTCGTGCCGCCATAGCCCGTAATCTTGCAGAACGTATTATAGATTTTCGACGAAGACATTCCCAAAGTCAGCATGCCAAAGCCGACCGCGATTAAAATCAGGAGCGTCTTTTTGTTGGAATTCATGCCTATGCGGCTCCGCGGGTTATCATCGTCACAAAAACAAATATCATAAACGCCACCAGGGCAACGGCGATGCCTATGTTACGACGTCCGCGCGCCTTTAGCTCTGCGGCATTTGGCTCCACAAACTCTTTGGGTTTGTCGCGATACTCGGTCATAGGGCATACCCTCTCAATAATCCTTCGGCGGCAAGTACGCCAAAGATAGCAAAAAGATAGAGGATTGAATAGGCAAAGAGGTTACGAGCCGCTCTATCGCCCTTCTGAACCTCGTAAAGAGACGCCTCATCAGACGCCTTTTCCCGCTCTCCGGCGCGTGAACGCCACACTTTAAAGGCCAGAGCAAGAACCCCGACATTCAAGCCGATAGCCGCTACTGCGTAGAACGCGCCGCCAAGCCCTGTGAAAATAGGGGCGAGGCTTACGACAAATAAAATAAGTGCATATACAAAAATTTGAAGACGCGTACTTTTTGCTCCCGCAATATTCGGCATCATCGGGATTCCCACCCGTCCGTAATCGCCGGTCTTATAAAGCGCGAGCGCCCAGAAATGCGGCGGCGTCCACATGAAAATAATCATAAACAGAATGACGCTGTCGATCGTGATGGACCCTGTCACGGCTGTATATCCAATCATTGGAGGAAAAGCCCCGGCCGCGCCGCCAATGACGATATTTTGCGGCGTACTGCGTTTGAGCCACATTGTGTAGATGACAAGATAAAAGAAAATTGTGAACGCTAGCAGCGCCGCCGCCTGCCAATTCGCGGCAATGTAGAGCATCCAGGTCGCGGCGACGGAAACGATCATGCCAAAGCCGAGCGCATTCCTTGGACTCATTTTACCTTGCGGCAAAGGGCGTTTTTTCGTGCGGGACATTTGCGCATCTATATCTGCGTCATACCACATATTCAGCGCGCCTGAGGCCCCTGCCCCGGCGGCAATACAAATGATAGAGGCAATAGCTTTCCAGAGCGGCATAACGCCTGGCGCGCAGACCAGTCCGGCCCAAGCGGTAAAGACCACAAGGCTCATCACGCGGGGTTTCATCAGCGCAAAATAATCCCGCGGCTCGGCAAGACTCATCCCGGCTGGTTGAGATACCGGAAGATATTCTTCGGTCTCTGTCACTGTGCTGACCTCGGTCATCTTTGCCCTTATGCTTACGCACCCATAAACTGGGCTCCATATCCCCCATCGGGGCGCTCGCGACAAGCGCAACTCTCATAACAAGAAAAAAAGCCGCAGTCTCGAAAGACCGCGGCTTTTCTAAAATGGGAGACTAAACGCTCCTAATGCATCTTATCCGCATCGTGCTCTGCCGGATCGTCTTCGATACGCGGAAGCGTATTGAATTGGTGATATGGCGGCGGAGAGGACAATGTCCATTCCAGCGTCGTCGCGCCTTCGCCCCAATAATTGTCACCGACTTTGCGGCGTACAATAAAGGCCTCAATTAGCATGAGGAAGAAGAAGCCAACTCCGGCAAGTGTAATCAACGCGCCAATGGTGGAAACCTGGTTCCAAAGAGCAAATTCTTCGGGGTAATCCACGTAACGACGCGGCATACCGTTCAAGCCGAGGAAATGCTGCGGGAAGAAGATCACATTCACGCCGATAAAAAAGAGCCAGAAATGCGCCGCGGCGATGAATTTATTGTACATCACACCGAACATTTTCCCGAACCAGTAATAGAAGCCGGCAAAGATACCGAAGACGGCGCCCATAGACAGCACGTAATGGAAGTGAGCGACAACATAATATGTATCATGAAGGTAAGTATCGACGCCGGCATTAGCGAGGACAACACCCGTCACGCCGCCAATCACGAAGAGGAAGATAAAGGCGAGAGCCCACTGCATAGGGATGGTAAACCGGATAGAGCCGCCCCACATCGTCGCCAGCCATGAGAAGATTTTCACGCCCGTCGGAACCGCAATAACGAGGGTCGCTGCGAGGAAGTAAGCTTTCAAATTCACGTCCATGCCGATTGTGTACATATGGTGAGCCCACACAACAAAGCCGACAACACCAATCGCAACCATCGCATAAGCCATGCCAAGATAACCGAAGATCGGTTTTTTGGAGAATGTCGACACAATGTGGGACACGATACCGAAGGCCGGCAAGATCATGATGTAAACTTCAGGATGTCCAAAGAACCAGAACAAATGCTGGAACATCTGAGGATCACCGCCGCGAGCCGGATCAAAGAAACCCGTGCCGCCGTCAATCCGGTCTGTAAACAACATGAACAAGGCGGCCGCCAGAACCGGCAAAGCCAAGAGAAGAAGGAAGGCCGTTACGAGCACGGACCAAGCGAACAATGGCATTTTGTGCATAGTCATACCAGGCGCGCGCATATTCAAAATGGTCGTGATAAAGTTGATCGCGCCAAAGATAGACGAGAAACCCGCCGCTAAAAGGCCGATGATGATAAAGTCGAAGGACGGCCCCGGAGAGCCGGTGGTCGAGAGCGGCGGGTACATAACCCAGGCCCCCCCAAACCCGTCGCCGCTGGCCGATCCCGGCACAACAAAACTGACTAACAGACAGATAAGTGCTGTCGGCAGGAGCCAAAAAGACAAATTATTCATGCGCGGGAAAGCCATATCCGGCGCGCCAATCATAATTGGCACAAACCAGTTACCAAAACCGCCAATCAGCGCGGGCATCACCATGAAGAAGATCATAATAAGACCATGCATTGAAACGAAAACAAGATATTGATGTTCGTTCGTAAAGAACTGGATGCCGGGTTCGCCCAACTCCATCCGCATCATAAAGGATAAAAAGCCCCCGATAAGACCGGAGATAATCCCGAATATCAGGTAAAGCGTTCCGATATCCTTATGGTTGGTCGAGTAGAACCAACGTGCAAAAAAGCTCGGCTTATCGTCGCCGTAAGACCCTGTGTCATTGCCACTAATCGCAACCATGATGTCTTTCCTTCGTTTCTAACGTCTTTTGCGTCAGTTAATTAATCGCGAGCGGCGAGTGTGGCCGCACCATTTGTATTTTGTCCGGCTGTATTTTGAGCAACCGCTTCTGTGAAGCTGCCGCCATTTGCCACCCACTGGTTAAAATCAGCCTTGCTGACGGCCAGAACTTCAATCGGCATCTTATAATGGCGAATACCGCAAATCTCAGAACACTGACCGTAATAAGTGCCTTCTTCGTAAATTTCGAACCAGGTCTCATTCACCAATCCAGGAACGGCGTCCATTTTGACGCCAAAGCTTGGAACGGCCCAGCTGTGCATGTTATTAACTGACGTCACTAAAACCTTCACTTTCGTTCCAATTGGAACGACGAGCGGCGCGTCTGTGGCCAAAAGGTAAGGGACGCCCTCTTCGCGGGCCTGAACTTCTTCAATCGGGTTGGAAATAATTTCGTCAATATCTTCATAATCCGGATAGCTATATTGCCAGTTCCAGGTATTGCCGACGACTTTAACCGTCATTTCGGTCTCAGGGAGACGGTCCTGATAATATAAAAGCTGCATGCTCGGGACGACCATAATCAGAAGCAGGATGACAGGAGCAATCGTCCAGACAATCTCGATCATTGTGTTGTGGGATGTTTTGGACGGAACAGGATTCGCTTTTTCGCGAAAGCGGATCATGATGTAGAGCATCAGGATCATAACCAAGGCGACAATAGCGCAGATAATTATGAAGACGAGACGGTGCACGTCCAACAGCTGATCCATTACGGGGGTGGCAGCTTCTTGGAACCAAAATCCGTCCTGTGACGGTCTACCAAGCGCGTCTTGCGCCTGAGCCGCGAAAGCGCTCAGTCCTGCTAAGGCCGTTCCGCCTGTAATTGCTTTTAAAAACCGCATCTGGTCCTCTTTAACACTGTATCGGGATGTGTAATCCGATCGACATCATATTTCATAAAGGCAACAGCGCCAAAAGTCGTGAACAGACTTCGGCACCTATTGTCGCATTTGGGCGGTTGTCTATCCTGACAGAGCGCTTAGATAAAGAGGGAATAGCCACAGAAAGCTCCGTAAATGTCAGATTTTGTCTTTGAAGACAGTGAATTGAACGCCGCAACCGCCCAAACCCTGCTGGATGACACCCTACAGGGGGCCGATGACGGAGAATTATTTGTCGAGCGCTCCGCCTCAGAATCGCTCACTTTTGATGACGGGCGGCTGAAAAATGCCAGTTTTGACACATCCCGGGGTTTCGGCTTGCGGTGCGTCGCCGGAGATACGTCCGGTTTTGCCCAAGGGACAGAGATGAGCCCGGGGGCGCTGGCCCGCGCGGCCAAAGCCGTCAATATGGCGAAAAAAGGATATGACGGGACGCTGTCAGAGCCGCCGCAGCGCACCAATAACAAACTCTATCCGGATGTAGACCCTGTTGCCGATCCGGGGTTTGGCGTTAAAGTCAGCCTCCTAGAGGAAATCGATGCCTTTTGTCGGGCGCTGGACCCGTCGGTGGTTCAAGTCACCGCGACCCTGTCCGGCAATCGCCGCGCCATTGCCATTTTGCGAGGCGGTGGAGAGCGTTATGACGATATTCGTCCTCTTGTCCGGCTGAACATTTCCATCGTCGCCGAAAAAGATGGTCGCCGCGAAAGCGGCTATGCCGGCGCCGGCGGGCGCGAAGCCTATGACGGATATGTCAAACCTGAGTTCTGGAAACCTCTCGCAAAAGAAGCGCTGCGTCAGGCGAAGGTCAATTTGGGCTCGGTTCCCGCGCCGGCGGGACAGATGGATGTGGTGCTCGGCCCGGGCTGGCCTGGCATCTTGCTACATGAAGCTATGGGCCACGGTCTTGAGGGCGATTTTATCCGAAAAGGCACAAGCGCCTTTGCCGGAATGATGGGTCAGCGCGTCGCTGCGCCGGGCGTCACCATTGTCGATGATGGAACGATTGAAGGCCGCCGCGGATCTTTGACCATTGATGATGAAGGTACGCCAACATCGCGCACGGTCCTTATCGAAGACGGTATTTTGAAAGGTTTCATGCAAGACCGCCTGAATGCGCGTCTGATGGGCGTTAAAGCGACCGGCAATGGCCGCCGTGAAAGTTTTGCCCACTCGCCCATGCCGCGCATGACCAATACCTATATGCTGGGTGGGGAAAAAGATCCGGACGAAATGCTCTCTGAGTTAAAAGACGGAATTTACGCCACGAATTTTGGCGGCGGACAGGTTGATATCACGAGCGGCAAATTCGTTTTCCAATGCACCGAAGCTTATCGCGTGAAAAACGGCAAAATTGGCGATGCGCTTAAAGGCGTCACCCTTATCGGTGACGGACCTAGCGTGCTTAGTCAAATCCGCCATGTCGGCAATGATATGGCGCTTGACCCTGGCATTGGGGTCTGCGGCAAGGCCGGACAAGGCGTCCCTGTGGGCGTAGGCCAACCCAGCCTTTACGTTGAGAACCTAACGGTCGGCGGGAGTGCGGCCTAAGATTATATTGCAACCTTTACAGAGCGCCTGACGTTACTATTAAAATCATTTAGTGGGGACTTCATGTCAACTTTTGCAATTTATCTTATCGGTTTTATCGTGTTCATCGGCGGATTGGCGATCGGCGCCTTTCTTTTAGGCGTACCACCTGTCTGGATCGCTGTTGGCGCGCTCGTTCTCATAGGCCTCGGTATTTTTTCAGGTGTCGGCAAAACCCGGCATCGCGACGATAACTAATTAAGGCAGCGCCTTTAGCAGGCTTAACGCCGGAGCCGCGAGCAAATTAACATCGTCATTTTCGCTATTTGCGGCATTGGTATAGATGGCATTGGCGAAAGCCTTTGTATTGTGTAGCTTTGCCAGGCCTTCTTGTGACCGATAGACGTCGCTCCAATCTTCGAAGGGCGCCGGGTCTGCGAGCTCCTGCATCCAGTCCGCCCAATTCTCTTCGTTAAAGGCCCCCTTCAGCGCAAGATACAGTATTGGCCGCGCCAAACGCTCGGGTTCTCCGTAAATGTAGAAATGCGTCTCATTAGGGTTTATTTGAGACTGTACAGCGTCTCTTATTTGTTCTTGTTGCGGCGCATCTAAAGCTCCGTTCAAGGAAAGCTGCATAAGGAGGTCTGCCGCATGCGCGACGCCGTGTCGCCAGCCGACATTTGCGTCATATCCGCGATAATCTTCTATGCCCCGCATATAGTCCGTCGCGGCGCCGACAATTTGTTGTCTTTCCTCAATTGTGAGCCTTGCGTCCAAACGATCCTGACGGGCCAGTTCCGCCAAGACCAGAGCGGTAAACGGCTTTTTAACTCCGTAAGTATCCTTCGACTCTGACGCCAGATTGTCAATCAGCCTGTTCCTCAGACTTTGGAGGGTGGTCTCAGTGAGGTGGTCATTTCTCAAAAAATTGACGTAGCCCTCATAGGCGAATTTGTCTCGCAGATCAGAATCGGGATCTGAAAGGCAAGGTAACATCTCCAACGCGATTTTATCCGCCCGCCCAGACTCATTGAAGTGATACTCCGCCTGCCGCAGCGCCATCAGACCGTCTCTGTCATACCCGTCAATACGGCAAGAGTCCGGCGACGGTTCGGCCGCGATATCGTAATGAATAAACATTGAAGCCGACATCAATGAAATGCCGACAATGAAATTGCGACCCCAGAATAGCGACATAATTAATCCTTTTTAAAAAGAGACTTATAGCTGATATATATTTTCGGCAAATAAAAAGCCCGCTCAATTGAGCGGGCTTTTTATTTAATAAATTTGGATTTGAAGAAGACCTATTCTGGCTTGCCTGTTGGAGACATGCGCTCTCCGACCATTTCTTCATTGTCCATTGTGGTGTCTTCACTGGCGTCGCGTCGGCGGGTATCTTCCGCCAGCGTGTCAAGATGCATCATCTTCTTAATCAGCGGAGAAATAATGATGAGACCGATACCTACGCCCACTGCGAGCCAACCCACATTCGAGTAAACGCTAAGCACCTGATCTTCGCCGCCGCCGTCAGCAGCAGTCAATCTGGCGATCTGAGCGGCGGCAAAGTTACCTGCGCCTGACGCGAGGAACCAAGCCCCCATGACGAGCCCCACCATCTTTGGAACGGATAATCGCGTCATTGCAGACAACCCGACCGGAGATAGACAAAGTTCGCCCGTTGTATGCAGAAGGTAAATCAGGAAGATAAAGACAACAGGCGTCAAATTAACGCCAGCGGCTTTCGCGCCCCAAACCAGAACAAGAAACCCTAGTCCAAGCTGGATAACACCCAGACCGAATTTGGCTGGCGCGCTTGGATCCATGCCTTTTTTACCCAACCAGACCCAAAGCGCCGCGAAGAGCGGGCCGAGCACAATGATATACATTGCGTTGAGTGACTGGAACACGGAGGCGACAACCTCTTGTCCGAAGATGGTCCGGTCAACTTGACGGTCTGTGTAGATATTGAGGGAGGAACCCGCCTGCTCAAACAACGCCCAGAAAAGCACTTGAATCGAGATCAGGAACAAGGCTGCAAATATGCGGTTCCGCGCATGAGGCTCCAATGTCATCACGGAGGTCGTGATGATATAGAGATAGACGAGCGGGAAAGTTATATAGAGCGTCCATTTGACGATATTTACGTCTTGAATGAATAGCCAAATAACGACGACACCTAAAAGGGTTGCGAAATAGATCATCCACTCAAACGACAACCCGGCAACTACCTTCTTTTTGAGGCGGGCTGGGTTTGGGCTTTCCCCGGCGCCCATGAGAAGCGGTTTACCCCAGACGAAAACAATCAGACCAGCAAGCATACCAATACCGGCCGCCCCGAAACCATATTTCCATCCGAAAGTTTCCCCGAGATAGCCTGAAATCAACGCACCCGCGAAAGCACCAAGGTTAATACCGACGTAGAAGAGCGTAAACGCACCATCGCGGCGTTCATCTGTCTTGGGGTAAAGTTCTCCCACAATCGCAGAAATATTAGCTTTTAGGAAGCCAACACCAGCAATGATGAGGGCCAATGACATATAGAAAATGTTCATGACCGTACCGTCACGCTGGGCCGCATTTGTGACCGGCTCTCCCTCAACGGCCATGCCCAAATGACCCAAAACCAACAGGATTGCCCCGAAAAGAACCGCCTTACGCTGACCAAGATAACGGTCGGCCAATACGCCCCCGATAACCGGGGTCACATAAACGAGCGTCGTGTATGCGCCGTATATTCCGTAGGCTTGCCCGTCGGTAAAAAGGAAGTGTTTTGTAAGATAAAGAACGAGCAACGCCCGCATGCCGTAATAGGAAAAGCGCTCCCACATTTCGGCAAAAAATAGGATGTATAATCCCCGAGGGTGCGTTCTCATCTGAAAGAGAGAAACACTCACACCCACTAACGCAATGGCTGCCAGAACCAAATAAAACATAAAACTCCCCTTTCGAGCTTATTTTTGTTGCCCGCCCCTCAGAGTAAGCAAATTCAATCTTTGCTTTGGCACAAAGCCTTTGGAGGCGCAAACCTCTGTTTTATGGATTACAGTTGGTTAAGGGGCAAAATTTACCAAAGCCACGTCTTTTTTGGGGTTGAGGCGCGGGGAATACCCGCTTAAGGCGAAGAAAAACAAAAATAGGGTGGGGCTTTATTTTGCGACTTTTCGCACATTTATTATTATCGGGAACCGCCCTCTGGGCCGGAACGGCCTATGCGCAAACCCCTGTTCAAGAGGAAGCGGTTAACCCGGAGCTTACTTCTACCCCGGATGAAAGCGTCATAGATGGCGAATCTCAAACTGCCCCGCAAATTTATACGCCCGATTATTTCGAGCAGTTTAACCCGAATACGGCGCAAGATATGGTTGCCCGCCTTCCCGGATTTACGCTGCAGGGCGGCGAAGGGACCGAACGCGGCTTTGGCCAAGCCTCGCTCAACATTCTTATAAATGGGCGACGCCCCTCTTCCAAATCATCCGACGCCAGCGAAATTTTGCGGCGTATACCCGCCGTCACTGTCACGCGTATCGAAATTGTCGACGGGGCGTCTCTGGATATTCCAGGTCTGTCAGGACAAGTTGCGAATATCATTGCCAAGTCCGGCAGCTTGGACGGGAGCTGGCGTTACTCCGCCCGGTTTGAAGAAGGCACAGAGCCGCAGCTTTATGAAGGCGCTTTAAATATCTCGGGAAAGAAGGGATTGTTTGAGTACGTCCTCGGTTTATCGGTAGAGCAGTTTACGTTTACGGAAAACGGCCCGGAGCAATATTTCGATGGCAATGGCACCTTGATCGAAGACCGGATCGAAGACGGCGCCTATCAAGACCAGGAGCCAGAAATCGATTTAAATCTGACACTGAACCGTTTGAACGGAGATGTTGCCAATTTGAATCTCGCCGGATCTCTCCAAAATACAAATAGCGGCCTAAATGAGTTTTTCGAAGCCGTAACTCCGCAAGGCGTTTCAGGCCAGTCCCGCAGCAATACTGGCGAGGATGAATATAAATACGAAATTGGCGGCGATTATTCGACCGACCTGTCCTTATTTGGACATGACGGACGTTTGAAACTTATCGGTCTGCATAATCTCGACAATTCCGACATCAGTAGTGTGTTCGAATTTCAGGCTTTAGGCGCTCCGCTTCAGACCCAAAGGTTTTTACGCGATGACGTCACAACAGAATACATCGCCCGCGGGGAATATACGTGGAAGACAGGCGGTGGCCGCGATTGGACGGCGTCTCTGGAAGGCGCATTTAATAAGCTGGACAGCGAAACTGCGCTTTTCATAAATGACGGCAATGCAATCCCGGATGATGTGCAAGTCGAAGAAAAACGAGTGCAGGCCAATGTTACGCAAAGCTGGTCACTAAATGACAGGATTAATTTGCAAACGTCACTCGGCGCCGAATATTCGGAAATTCATGTGGTTAGCGAAACGCCGCCGGCGCGAACATTTTTCCGGCCCAAAGGTTTCATTAGCGGCTCTTACAAAGCCTCGCCACGTTATACCTGGCGGGCTAAAATTGAGCGATCCGTCGGGCAATTAAATTTCACTACATTTATTTCGACGGTAAACCTTGTTGAAAACCTTGAAAATGAAGGCAATGACAATATCGTCCCGGAACAAAAATGGCGCGCTGAACTTGCTTTGGAACGCAAGGATTCAAAAGGCCTCTCCGGGACGGTTCGAGGCTATATTGATTTTGTCGATGACCCGGTTGACCGCATAATTATCGCCCGCGCGGCAAATGGGGCTGTCCTTGATGGTCCCGGCAATCTGGATTCCGCCTTGGTGTATGGCGCAAATGCCAATCTAACTTGGCTCTTGGATGATTTTGGACTGGACGGAATGCGTCTGGAAGGATTCGGCTCTGTCTCGGACAGTGAAATTGAAGACCCTCTGACGGGCGAAGACCGGGCGATAAATTCGACGATATTGTGGTTATATTCACTCGAATTACGCCAAGACGTTCCCAATTCACCCTACGCCTGGGAGGCCGCCATTGAGCAAGGCCGTCAGAGCCCGGTTTTTCGATTGTCCGACAGCTTTGACACCCGTTTTATTCGGCCGGAATCTCGCCTCTCCTTCATCCATAAGGATCTGTTTGGAATGCAGTGGACGCTCGATTTCACCAATATATTTGACTTCAAGTCACAGCAGGAACGGCTCATTTTCTCTCCAAACCGCAATGGCGATATTGTGCAAAGCCGCTTTTTCAGCCGCCAACGCGGTCGGCGAATTTCTATTTCTGTGACCGATACATTCTAAAGACGTCAGGTTCGTAATTTATTCTTTACTTAAATTACGCTGATTTAATTAAACACTACTGGCAATGACTACACATGTAGTCTAACTGAGTTCCGCATAATCAAAGGGGACTTCTTATGCGGCGATATCTTTTCGTTTCCGCTTGCGCTTTATCTTTCGCGTCACTTAGTTTGGCGTCGGTTTGCTACGCGCAAGACGTTTTGACGCAAAATGCGTCGGAAGCCGATAGTTACCCCAGAAGTTATTTCGACCAATATGCTCCTGCAACCGCGTTTGAAATGATCGTACGCATTCCCGGTTTTAATCTATCAGGCGCAAATTTTGGCCGAGGTCTTGGACAAGGTGGTGCTAATGTATTAATTAACGGAGAACGTCTGACAGGTAAAACGGATGTCGGAGCGCAGCTATCCCGCATTGGAGCCGCGAATGTGGTCCAGATAAATATCGTCGACGGGGCCGCTCTAAAAATCCCGGGCCTTTCGGGTCAAGTCGCCAATATCATTACAAAATCAACTGGTCTATCCGGCACATTTGAATGGACACCGGAATTTCGGCCGCGCCTGGAACCAAATTGGTTTCGGGGCGCTGCCACGATTTCTGGCGAAACAGGCAGTTTATCTTATACATTGGGCGTAAAAAACAATGCCTTTCGCCAGGGCACTTACGGCCTTGAAACTCTCAGCGCGGCAGATGGAACTGTTTTCGAGCTCCGAGATGAACAAAGCAGGGATTACGGAGATCAGCCCGGCCTTTCAGCTGACCTGAACTGGACTCCTAAACCCGGTCACATTGGCAATCTAAATCTGGAGTATAATGAGTCTGATTATATCGGCACTGAAAACTCATTCCGAAGAGCAATAACAACACGAGGAGAAACGCTCGTCACTCAGTTTAAAGCAACCGAAAACGAATGGAATTTCTCCGCCGGGGCGGATTACGAACTTCCCCTTTCGCTATTCGGGGCAAAAGGTAAATTCAAGACAATCGGATATTACCGATTTGAAAACTCACCAACGTTATCTCAATTCGAAGGCTTTGAAGGTACAAACCGCGTGTTTGGCTCTCGTTTTGCGCAAGACGCTGATGAAGGGGAAGCAATTTTACGATCCGAATATTCTTGGACACCCAAAACGGGCAGAGATTGGCAAGTAGGGCTTGAGGGTGCTTTTAACTATCTCGACATAGACTCATTTCTCGAGCTAGTCGACGGAGCTGGTTATGTTGAAGCGCCTCTGGACGACGCGACATCTCGCGTCGAAGAAAAACGCGCCGAAACGACCATTACGCATAGCCGAAATCTATCCGCAAATTGGGACGCACAAGCCTCTGTCGGGGTTGAATATTCAGAAATTTCTCAAACTGGCGTCAGTCTACCGAATGAAATCGTACGAGATTTTATTCGCCCTAAAGGATTTTTGAGCGTCACTTACAAAGAAAACACTGGAAAACTATGGCGCGCGAAATTGGAACGCCAAGTCGGACAACTTAGCTTTTTTGATTTCATTTCTTCTGTGAGCGTAACCGATGAACTAGACCAAGTCGGCAATGTTAATTTAGTGCCGGCCCAAACTTGGCGAGCCGAACTCGCTTACGAGCGGGATTTTGGACAGGGCAATACGTGGAACACGACCCTAGACGGCAGCCTTATTTCTGATCTCGTCGACCGAATTCCCGTCGGTAAAGATGGCGATGCTGTTGGGAATATTGACACAGCTTATACCTATGCATTGCACAGTGATTTGACGCTAAAGGGCGAAAAATGGAACTTGGATGGTATGGAGATCAATCTCGGTTTTGGAGTGCACGCTTCTCACTTGGACGATCCCCTGCAAGAGTTTGATAGACGACTGAATGGAGACAGTCGTTGGCACTGGGGCGTTGGGTTTCGCCACGACATACCGAAAACCAACTATGCCTATGGGTTTGATTTAAATCAGCAAAGAAATGCACCAGTTTATCGGCTGAAAACCGTTCAGCAATTCAATTTCAAAGGTCCGTTTGCCGCTGTTTTCCTTGAGCATAAGGACATTGCAGGACTGAAGTTGAACCTCCAGCTCAGCAATTTATTCGAAAGCAGTGATGATTTCGACAGAGTTTTTTATACGCAACGACGCGATTTAGGCAGGATTGATTTCACTGAAAGCCGAGAGCGCGAATTTGGCATGATTTTACGCGCCCGATTAAGCGGGACTTTCTAGCTTGGATAAAGCTAAAAGATGCACTCTTTATAGGTTCGGGTGATATCGCCGTCCCAAGACCTGTTGAACAAGTCGATGAGACGGTCGGCATTGCTCTGCCCCGTCATCGCCATACGGTCCAGTTCCTGCAGGAAAACGGTTTCGTTTTCGCCATGTGAATTCATTTGCGCGCGGGCGTTCAGGCCGGCGCGGGAAATCTCCAGAATATCCTTCGCCATTTCCTGAAAAGTCTTCCCGCGAATTTCTGTCTGAAATCCCTGTTTCGGTACATCGACGCGCATTTTCTGGCGCTCTTCTTCCGTCCAGTCTTTAACATAGTCCCAGGCCGCATTGAGAGCGGAGTTGTCATAAAGAAGCCCGACCCAAAAGGCAGGGAGAGCGCAAAGCTCATCCCATGGCCCGGTATCTGCGCCGCGCATTTCGAGAAATTGCTTCAACCTAACTTCCGGGAAAATGGTCGAGAGATGATCTTCAAAGTCAGACAAGGTCGCCACTTCGCCCGGAACGACGTCCAAAGTCCCGTCAAGAAAATCACGGAATGATTTTCCAGCGGCATTTAGATATTCGCCGTTCCGATAGACAAAATACATGGGCACATCGAGCGCGTAATCGACATATTGTTCATAGCCGAACCCTTCGTCAAAAACGAAAGGCAACATGCCGGTGCGGTCCTTGTCGGTGTTAAGCCAAACGCGGGAGCGGTAGGATTTATACCCGTTCAGCTTGCCCTCCTTGAAAGGGGAATTGGCAAATAGCGCTGTGGCCAGAGGCTGTAGCGCCAGACTGACTCGGAATTTTTTAACCATGTCGGACTCAGAGGAAAAATCGAGATTGGTCTGAACCGTGCAAGTGCGAAACATCATTTCGCGCCCATGCGTGTCCACTTTCTGCATGTAATCGCGCATAATCTGATAGCGCCCTTTGGGCATGATCGGCACGTCTTCGAGCTTAGTATCCGGCCGAAACCCCAGCGACAGAAAGCCCGCGCCGATTTCATCTGCGACTTCTTTGACCTCGCGTAGATGACGGGTCACCTCGGCGCAGGTCTGATGAACATGTTCCAGCGGCGCTCCGGAAAGCTCCAATTGTCCGCCGGGCTCTAGCGAAACAGACCCGCCATCGCGTTTGAGAGCAATTAACTTGCCCTTTTCTTCTACAGGCTGCCAATCAAAACGCTGCAGCCCCTCAAGCATGGCCTTAATTGAACAGGGGCCGTCATAAGGGAGGGGCAAAAGCTTGGCGTTACAAAATCCAATTTTTTCATGTTCCGTTCCGATGCGCCAATCCTCAATCGGCTTCTCACCTTTGGCGAGATAATCGATCATTTGCGCTTTATTGCGTAAAGGCACTGTCGTCTTACCGGAACTGGGTGCGGCCATGGGGAGTCCTGATGTCATCCGTCAAAATATCTTGCCCCCTTACCCCCTCCCTCACTCTTGAACAAGGCTACAGAGGAGCCGTGTCCTCACTTTAATTTGATGACCCGCCTCAAACTGTAAAACTTTGTGATGAGCTGCCGCCGTAATATGGCTTTGCCGCCGCCGCGCATTTTCCTTATGACCCTTGAAAAAAGGAGCCCGAAAATGGCCATTGATTTTATTGACTTGAAAGCACAGCAAGCTCGCCTACGCCCGCAAATAGACAGCGCTATTGCCGCTGTTCTGGATCACGGCCAATATATTCTAGGGCCTGAGGTAAAACAATTCGAATCGGAATTGGCGCATTTTGGCCAGGCGGAACACGCCATGGGCTGCGCGAATGGAACTGACGCCTTGCTTCTGCCTATGATGGCGTGGGGCATGCCGCGCGGCGTCGCCGTATTCTGCCCAAGTTTTACCTATTGCGCGACGGTCGAAGTCATCGCGCTTCTCGGCGGCGTGCCAATCTTTGTCGATATTGATCGCGAGACGTATAATATGTGTCCGGACAGCTTGCGGCAGGCGATTGAGGGCGTGAAAGCCGAAGGCAAATATACACCTTGGGGAGTCATCTCGGTCGATCTGTTCGGACAATCTGCGGATTATGACCGTCTCACTCCGATTGTGCGCGAGCACGGGCTGAAATTCATCGCTGACAGCGCTCAGGCCTTTGGCACGACCCTGAACGGCAAACAGCCGCTTCATTACGCCGATATCGCGACAACCAGCTTTTTCCCGGCCAAACCGCTTGGGTGTTACGGCGATGGCGGCGCTATTCTGACGAATGACGCCGAACATTTACGCATCATGCGCAGCGTTCACATGCACGGCTCTGGCCGCGACAAATATGATAATGTGCGGATTGGGCTGAACTCCCGACTGGATTCCATTCAGGCGGCGATTCTCTCCCAGAAGCTTTCCATATTCGAGGAAGAGATATCGCTGCGCAATGACGTGGCAAAACGGTATATTGACGGGTTGAAAAGTAACACACTTCGCGTCCCCTCCGTCCTGGACGGCGTCGTCTCCACCTGGGCTCAATTTACTGTCGAGGTGCAGGATCCGGACGCTCTCGGTGCGGCCTTGCGCGAAAAAGGCATTCCTACCGCCCGTTATTATCCAAAGCCAGTTCACAAACAAACCGCTTATCAGGACTACCCTATCGGAGCGGGCGGAGTAGCCAATACAGAAGACGCCATGAGCCAGGTTATCGCTTTGCCCATGCACCCTTATCTGGAAGAGGACGTTCAGGACAGGATTATAGAAGAAATCAAATCAGCTTTATAGAATAAAGCTATAAGTAAAATCCCAACTGCCCCCAAATCGGTTTTCGACCTGAATGACGCCTATTCCGGCGCTGAGAGAAGTTTTGCCGACATCCCCTGTGGTTCCGGTCAGTACAACGGAGCCTTTATTCGTAATACCGGAGCCTCTGGCAAGTGTGACCAGTCCAAGCGATCCGCCTGTGTCATAGGCAAATATTCCGCTATGATGGGATTGCGGAAAACCCACCGTACTTGTCATCATGATCGCTATAAGGCCGCCTAAAGTGGGTGTCGGGATTTCGGCCATTTCGTCCTCGACAATTGTAACAATTCCGCTCCGCAGTAAAGGCGTGAAAATACCGGGTTGAACGGGTTCGCTGCGCAGGGCTTCCTGCCAGCTCCCATCTGGCTGCCGCATCTTGAAAGAAAGGGCGTCATTTCCGGCCAAGCCGATTTCGGCCGTTCCCGTAAAATCAGTTTGAAAGGTCAGGCTGGCCGTATCAGCCGAAGCCTGACGATTGATCTTCATCTGATGATCGGACCCCTCGTGATTGAACAGACTTGCAGGAGAGGAAACGGCCAACCGGTTCGTACTGTCCGCCGCCGCCCCGACTCCCACGAGATCAAGATTCTGAAAAGACGGCTCTGCCGCGGCTTTTTGCCATTCTGCAGCCTGTTTTACAAAAATCGCCTGATCTTCCTCATTCCAGATCAGCGTCCCGACGGGCGCGGCGTAAAATTCCCAGACACCATTTTGCCAGGCCGCAATCTCCCCTGCGTGGCCGGTCCATGCCTCCGTCGGCACATCAGACAGGGCGAAACGCTCGCCCTCTTCTGCGTCTTGGGGCGGGTCGGATAAGTTCGCGCCCCGTACTGTGATGTTGATGACCATATCGAGTTTTTGGAACGCCGTGTTGACGGTGATATGTTTCTGCGCCTGGGCCGGGGCGATGAAAGGCAGGTCAAGGTTCTGAGTCGGCATAACTGTCTCCGTTTCTTTTACGGAGAGACTAAGCCCGTTTTGGTAACCGGGACTCCGGTTTTGAAACCGTCAAATCCTTCAGGGTTTTAGACGAACATAACCATGGATCTATTTATTCGAGGTGCGCGTTCCAATCGCCTTGCACCGCCTGCCACAGACTCAGTAGAGACAGCGCCGCGGTATCCGCGCGCAAAATACGCGGGCCCAGGCTCACCACCGTAACATTTTTATGAGCCCGCAACGCCGCCCGTTCGTCCTCGGTAAAGCCGCCTTCCGGGCCAATTAAAAGCGTCACCGGCGCAGGTACGCCTTTCAAAGCCTCCAGAGCCGGAACCGCTTCTCCGGCTTCGTCGGCAAAAACAATAGGGCGTTCCGATTGCCGTCCCAGCCAGTCGAGGAGTTTTTCCGGCTTTGAAAGCGCTGGAATATCCAGTCTTTCGGTTTGCTCCGCCGCCTCGATAATTTGCGTGCGGGCTTTATCGAGATTGAGTTTCGGAAATTGCGTGCGCGCTGTCAGGACAGGCTCGAAACGGGCCACACCCAGCTCCGTGGCCTTTTCAAAGATAAAGGCCGTTCGGTGGCGTTTTACAGGCGCAAAGGCCAAAGTAACATCCGGCAGGGCAGTAGGCGCGCGGAGCTGTTTTGATAAATCGATTTCAGCGTTGCGCTTGGAAAGGGCTGACAATCTCCCGAGCCACTCCCCGTCGCGGCCGTTAAACAACCTCACTTCATCGCCTTCATTCATCCGAAGAACAGTCGCCAGATAATGAACCTGATCCTTGGGGAGGGAAACAGACTCACCCGCTTTTAACGGACCCTCGAAAAACAGTCGTTTCAAAGTATAATTTGCTCGCATGGGATTGTCATAACGGATGAAGGGGCGGTAAGCACGGAGAATGTCACCTTACAAACACATTCCTGTCATTCCGCACGCAGGCAAAGCCGGATATGCGGAAGGTCGAAAGGGGAAGAACCAATCGCTCTTGGGCTTACAATCTCTCGGTCTTCCGCATCCGCGCCCTACGGGCTTGTGCGGAATGACAGGAAATAATTAAATGACCGAACCCACCCATATCGCTGACTCTTCCAAAACCCATTGGGTCAATCGGGCGCCGCTTTCCATCCGTCCTTATCTCCAGCTTTCACGACTGGACCGTCCTGTCGGCTACTGGCTGCTCACTTTGCCGGGATGGATAGGTCTCTCTTTCGCATCGCTCTCTGACGGATTTGCGCTGAGCGATTTGACCTGGGCCGCGCTGATCCTGATCGGCGCCATTGCCATGCGGGGGGCGGGGTGCACCTATAACGATATTGTCGATCAGGATCTGGACGCAAAGGTCGAACGCACAGCGCTTCGCCCCCTGCCCGCCAAAACTATCACGACAAAGCAGGCCTGGATTTGGGTCTTTGCGCAATGTTTTGTCGGGCTTATTGTATTGCTCTGCCTGCCCCGACTCGCGCAGATAATTGCGCTTTGCTCCATCCCGCTCGTTGCGGCCTATCCTTTCATGAAACGCATAACCTGGTGGCCGCAGGTCTGGCTCGGCCTGACCTTTAACTGGGCCGTTCTGGTCGCTTACGCCGCCAAGACAGGTGAGATAAGCCTCCAGCTCCTAATCCTCTATGCGGGGCTGATTTTCTGGACCATAGGCTATGACACCATCTATGCCTGCCAGGACATTGAAGATGACGCGACGATCGGAGTAAAAAGTTCTGCCAGGGGCTTTGGCGAAAAAGTCAGACTAGCTGTCAGTATATGCTATGCTATGCTGTTTCTGTTATTAATGCTTTCCATATCATTCGCGCTGCCCACTGGGCAGACTAATCCCTTCAGCTTTGTCGCACTTTTAATATCTATACCCTTCGTCGTTCATTTAATTTGGCAAGTTTCAAATTTTAGCCTCTCGGAAGACAGTTTATATTTGAAGTTATTTAAATCAAATCTTTGGGCTGGGCTTATCCTCGCCGTTTCCCTCGCCTTAGGTTCGTTATTGTTAGGCTACACAGCGTAACCCTCACTAAAGCGTGATGGAAACTTCACCCCAACCCCGCGCGTATAGTCTTATATAGGAAAGACATATTTACAGGAGGTCTTCCATGTTAAACAATAAGTTAGACAATAAGTTAGACAATAAATTAAATCGCCGTACATTAGGCCTTGCCGGAGCAGCTTTTGCCCTGTCTGCCTGCACAGGGAATTCCACGGCCAGTGAAGTGCCGACCGGGCCAATGCCTGACGGCAATGATTTGCCAGACAGCGGAACGAACAATACAAAGGAGACGAATATGAGTGACGAGAAATGGGCTAATCTGTCTGAAGCAGAATGGAAAGACCGCTTGACCGCTCAGGAGTTTGATATTCTCCGCAAAGAGGGGACCGAAAGGTCCTTTTCACATGAATTCAATGATGTGGCGCCAGGTGGGACTTTTGTTTGTGCTGGCTGCGCTCTGCCGCTCTTTAAATACGAAACAAAATTTGATTCTGGCACAGGCTGGCCAAGTTTTTATACCTTTATTGACGGCGCCGTAGAGACAAAACGGGATTTCAAACTCGTCTTCCCCCGCACGGAATATCATTGCGCCCGTTGCGGCGGTCATCAAGGCCACGTCTTCAAAGACGGCCCGGAACCGACAGGTCTGCGCTATTGTAATAATGGTCTCGCCTTGGATTATGTTGAAAAGGCTTAAGCCAACGGAATAGTTATTTAGAGTTGAGTCTTTTTATTTCTCCTATATGTGAAAACATATAGGAGAAATTATGTTTTACCGCCTGACAAGATTAATTGCCCTATCGTTTCTGGTAGGCTCATTATCGTTCTCTGCGAGTGCAAAAGACACTGGCTCAAATGCCTCCGCCCCGTTAAACTGGCAGAGTTATTTTTTTACAATGACGTTTAGCGGGTTTCCCGTTAAAACGGATATGCAGAACAAGGCCTTTCCTGGCGAGACAATCTATACCGCATCCGATAAAGTCGGCGATACGGCTATAACCTGCATAATGAATAAATTTCGGGCCACCGTAGAAGTGAAGCCTTCCGATTTCGAAGGTATTGTTACAGGCTCTAAGTCCTCACGGCGCGCAAATGCTCGCGAAGTAGATTTCTATGTAAATGATGAAAAAGTGACAGATGGGAAATGGACTTACGTCCCTAAACTGAAAGTTATTTTGTCTTCAAAAAAATCGGATTCTTTACGGCTCTATAATTCAGCCATACGGGGTGATAAGGTGGCCCTCAAAGTCAGCGGGATATCCAAGGTCGAACTTAATCTTCCCAAACCAAACGAGGATTTCGTAAACTTTGGCGGACCTTGCGGCATAGGGCCGAATGCGCGCTAGTGCCGTTTCCCTCTTTAAGGCGGAGCCGCCAGTTACAAAACTATGGTTAATATTGCTTTAACCTCAGACCAAATTTCATAAAATTTCATGCTTGCCAAATCACTTTTCGTGGGTAGTTATAAGTTATCGATTGCCGTTCCATGGTGGAGCCGCGTTTATGAAAGGAGGTGTGATTTGTTTATCTGTTTTGAGGGGTCTGCCCGAAGCTGTTAGATCAGCCCTTTCGTAAAAGCGAAATCTGGGTAATTAAGCTATCTATTAATGAAACCGGCATGGCGTCCGGTGAGACCCAAACTTCAAAAGAGAGCCCCTTCATACTGTGAAGGGGCTTTTCTTTTTGCTTGTCTGTCTGTGACAGACGGGCCTCTTCAGACTCTGAAAGGCTTTTTCTTTGCTTATCCCACAAGGCCGTAACCAACGAGTCCCACCGCAAATCCGAGCAATCCGCCATAGGCCGGGAAAAGCCCGCAATTTTCATCATGACTTTCAGGAATAATATCTTCAAAGACCAGATAGAGAATTCCGCCCGCGCAGAAGGTCGTTATCATACCGAGCGTCAAATCATTGGCTTCATAAACGAACAGCCCAAGCATGGCCGCCGCCATACCGACAAAGGGGGATAACGCCATCAACGGAACCGCTAATTTTCCGGCTTTCTTGCTGCCCATTTGCATTTCACGAAATGCGTTAAAGCCTTCCGGTAAATTTTGAGCCGCGATTATAACCGCCAAAAACACGGCCTGGTCAAACTCCCCTGAAATAACGGCGCCGAGTACAATCGCTTCAGGAACAAAGTCGAGCATTAAAGCCAGCAATTGACCAATGGGGGTGTTGCGTCTTTTTAGCCACCAGGACAGCCCCATAAAAACAAGGCCGCCAATTAGAAAGGTCGCGGTCGCGAGCCAGAGCGGCTGGGACTTTACGCCGTGAGGCACAAGAACCAATCCAATGGCCCCGATCAGAGCGCCGCCTCCAAAAGCAATTATTCCGTGACGCAGGGGCGCGCCTATAAATTCAATCCGCTCTTTATTCAGCCACCCGATGATTGCGCCGATCGTCGCAGCTAATCCAGATAGGCCAGAAAGAAGAACGGCACTGAATATAAAATCTGTTTCCATTTTGACCCTCATCCCTCTGTAACCTATTCTACTTTAATAAATCCAGCTCCCTTGGACTTTACCGACTTTTGCCATTTAGGACATTTACAATATGGCTATTGCCCGCACAGTTGACCGCCGATTATTCTTTGTTCTTGACCGAGTTCATACTCGCTTGTCGCAACAGGCCGATGCCGTTCTAGCGAAAGGTTCGGCTTTGGGTCGATCTCAGGCGCTCGTCCTCGTCTTTCTAGGCTATAATGACAATTGCCGGATGAGCGATCTGGCCGAAGGCACAGGACGTAATAATGCGGCTATTTCAGGATTGGTCGAAAGAATGGAAACTGCGGAACTGGTCGAGCGCCGTCCGTCCTATGGCGACCGCCGGGTCAAGACGGTGGCGCTGACAGCCCGAGGCTGGGCCAAGCGTGAGGAGGTCATGAATGACTTTCGGGATTTCAATACGCAATTGACCAAGGGCCTTAACGACGCGGAAATCGAAGCTGTTTTCAAATTCCTGCGGCTTGCGCCCAACCAATCAAAATCGTCTTAGCTTGTTTTAAAAATAAATATATTCCCACCTTACAAAGGCCATAATCAGCGCGCTTAAAGATTAAATTAGCAGCGGAAGGGAACCAGACGACTCAATCAGTCGTTTATTTCCTGAACAAACGTTAATTTAATTAGAGGAGCCATTTCGTGACGCATTCATCTCGCAATCTGTTGTCAAGAACAGGAATGGCTTTCGTTCTGTCATTGGGCATTGTGACCGCTATAGGCGCGAATGCGCAGCTCAAGACAACGTTAACAAAGGCAGATCCGGCGGAAATAGACGCTAAAACCTATATACTGCCTAAAGAGAGTTCCGAGGCAGTTTTGGCCGCCACGGCTATTCCGCTGGCTCGCGATCTTGTCACGCAGGACAGCGACAGAACGCTGACAAACAATTGCGTCGAGGGAGGCTATGAAAAAGAGGAATGTCTCTGCGCAACGCAAGTTTTAAAATATGAACTGTCGTTACGTGATTACGACGCCGCCGCGCTTATTTTTGCACTGGATGCCGACCCAGACTCTACGGATGAAAATCTGAACCGTGACGAGCCAAAAGCCGAGCTTTACAAAAAAGGGTATTCGGTTGCGGAATTAATCGATCTGGACCGGATGACCCGTAACCTGATGGATGGCCCGGACTTTAGGCGTCGCTGCCAAAAAGCGGCGGCTTATTACACGCCAAAACCTGAAGCCTGAACAGGCGACTATACCGCATTCATTTATACGCATGGATTCTCTTGGCCGGGCAGGTTAAGAGCGAATATGGCAAAGAAAAAATCCGCAAAGAAAAAAAACAAACAAAACGCTAACCAAGCCGTCCAGGTGGACATCGTCTCTGATGTGGTCTGCCCCTGGTGCTGGATTGGCTACCGCCTTTTTGACAAGGCCCGAAAGCAATTTGGCTCTCCCGTCCAAATAAGCTGGCGGCCTTACATGCTCGACCCGACTGTTCCGATAGAGGGCGCGGACTATAAAGCTTATATGAAGAATAAATTCGGCGGCGGTCCGAATGACAAGTTTAAGGCCATGCGGGAAATGCTGGAAGAAAAAGGTCCCTCTGTAGGAATTGACTTTAAGTTCGACAACATTTCCAGGCGGCCTAATACACTCAATGCCCATAGACTCATCAAATGGGCTCAGAATAATGAAGACGCCGGAACGGAAACATCTGAAAAGCTTTTTGAAGCTTTCTTCACTGAAGGCGAAGATATTGGCGATATCTCTGTATTAACTCGAATCGCTGGAGAGGTTGGGCTGGATACGGATCTCACGCAAACCCTTTTAGAAGGCGAACAGGACGTCAAAGCCGTACAGGAAGAAATTATGTTCTTCCGCGGCTTGGGCATTTCGGGCGTTCCGACCTTTATCTATAATGGACAATTCGCCGTCCAGGGCGCACAAGATCCCGACGTTCATCTCGACGCGATGAAGAAAGCCGCTGAGGCGGGCGTGGAAGAATAAAGTTTGATAATCTAAATTAGGGGAATTTCATGACTCTATTTCAAATTGTCGCGCTCTATGTTGCGCTTCATCTCATTCTGGCACCAATTCTGATGTTTCGCGTCGGACAAATCCGGATGAAAGAAAAGGTCAGCCTTGGGGATGGAGGAAATGCGCTTCTAAATGCCCGGATAAGGGCTCACGGGAATTATATCGAAACAGCGCCCTTGGCTCTCCTCGGGTTATTGGCGCTTGCCATGCTGAACGCTCCGGCGCTTTTGCTTCATCTGTTCGGCGCGGCCTTTCTTATTGGACGATTGTTCCACGCGCACGGCATGGCGCAGCCAGGGGCAACGGGCCGGGGCCGCAGCGTCGGGGCCATCCTGACCCTGCTCACCTATGTCGGCACAGCCTTATGTCTTCTTTATTTCATTTTCACATCTGATTATATTTAAGGCAGGTGAGGTCAAACTGCCTTCCCTTGCACTTAGAAGGTGTTACTTTTCCTAAGACCTGATAACAGGCCCGGATGAAGACACCCTCACCCGAAACCGTTTCCGAAGCTCCTATCAGCGTCGAAGGACTTGCACCGACACTGGACGCGCTCCTGTCCTATGCCAAACAGGCCGGGGCAGAGCAATGCGACGCCGTCGCGACCCATGGCCGGTCTCTTTCTGTCGCTGTACGGGAGAGAGAGCTGGAAGATGTAGACAGCAGCGAGGGACGCGATGTCGGCCTTCGGGTGATTATCGATGGACGTCAGGCCTGCGTTTCCAGTTCGGACATGTCGGATATGTCCCTCAAAATGCTGGCCGAACGCGCTGTGGCGATGGCCAGGCTCGCGCCGCGGGATCCTTATTGCGGTCTGGCGAGCAAGACCTTACTCGCCGACCCCAAAGCCGAACCCGACCTCCAGCTTTTTGATCCGACCCTCCGCACCCCTGAAATTTTGAAAACCCGCGCGCTCGAAGTCGAAGATGCCGCCTTGTCTGTCAAAGGCGTCACCCAGGCCGAGGGCGCGAGCGCAAGCTGGGCCAGTTCCGCCATTTATTTCGCCACGTCCGAAGGGTTCGGCTCCGGCTGGCAATCTTCCCGCCACGGCCTGTCCGTCAGCGCCATAGCCGGAAAAAACGGCTCCATGGAACGGGATTTTGACTATGACGGCACGCGCTGGCTCGAAGATTTACGCGCGCCGTCCGACATCGGCAAGGGTGCAGGCGAGCGGGTCATCGCCCGCCTCGGCAGCCGTAAAATCAAATCCGCGCAATTCCCGGTCATTTTCGAAGAACGTTTGGCGGGCTCTCTGATTTCTGCTTTTCTCGGCGCGATTAATGGCAGCGCGATTGCGCGCGGCGTGTCGTTTCTGAAAGATCGTATGGGAGAGAGTGTTTTCGGAGATCAGATTCAAATCATTGATGACCCCTTGATTATTCGCGGCCAAGGCTCCCGTCCTTGGGACGGGGAAGGCCTCCCTGTGCAAAAACGTGCCTTGATCGAAAATGGCGTTTTGAAAACCTGGCTTCTCAATCTGTCTGCCGCGCAGCAATTAGGTTTGGAAACGACCGCCCATGCCACGCGCGGCATCGGGTCACCTCCGGGCATAAGTGCGACCAATAGCTATCTTGCGCCCGGAAAGAAAACGCCGAATGACCTTTTGCAGGAAATGGGTGAAGGTCTTTTAATTACGGAAATGTTCGGGCCTTCCCTGAATTCCAACACCGGGGATTATTCCGTCGGCGTTGCCGGGGTTAAAATCGAAAACGGAAAACGGGCTTTTCCCGTCTCCGAGATTACAATCGCGGGGAATTTAAATGAGGTCTTTAAGACCATGATACCGGCCAATGATATTAAATTTGACGGCGCAACCAATGCGCCGAGCCTCCTGGTAGAAGGATTAACGGTTGCCGGCGCATGACGACATATGTTTTCCTCTGAGTGAAGAGCGCGTCCTGATAGAGCGCGTTGTCCGCGAGGCGGGTCAAATTGCAAAAGACGCCTTTGAGGCGGATGAGGCTGTCGTCTGGGACAAGGTAAAAGGCCATCCCGTGACGGACGCCGATATCGCCGTAAATGATTATCTTCAAACACATCTTCGTAAAGCCCGGCCAGGTTATGGCTGGCTATCGGAAGAAACCAAGGATGATCTTTCCCGCCATGCCTGCCAGCGCACATTTGTTGTCGACCCGATTGACGGCACCCGCGCCTTTATTGAGCGGACGCCAAATTTTGTAGTCTCCGTCGCGATTATCGAAGACGGTCAGCCCATTGTCGGCGTTGTTTTCAATCCTTTGAAGGATGAATTTTACTCAGCGCAAAAAGACAGCGGGGCAAGTTTAAACGGAGAGCCTATTTCATGCTCAGGCCGCCAAGAGCTCGAAGGCGCAGAAATGGTGGGATATCCGCGCAAATTCCGGCGCCTTGGATTTCCTGTCATGCGCGTGAGGATTTCCAATTCAATGGCTTACCGTATGGTCATGGTGGCCAGCGGTAAGGCCGATTGCACGGTGGCCTTCACGCCTAAATCCGATTGGGACATTGCCGCAGCCGCTTTAATCGCCTCTGAATCCGGCGCCATCACCACTAATCTACGAGGCGACATCCCCTATTTTGACAAGGACAGCACATCCGGCTTTGGCATCATTTGTGCTGGCCCCAAACTCCATGCTTTGTTATTGGAGCGGGTGAAACCCCTGCTTGCGCAATTTGACGCCAGCGAGGATAAGCAGCGTGACTTCAAGGAAATGGGAACGAAAATGTCTGATCGCGAAATGAAATCTATCCAGCTTTTACACATCGTCATGGGCGGCGAATTGGTTGACCCAATGCGCACTGAATTCAAAGATTTGAAGAAGGTGGATTTTGTCGGTGCCTATGCAAGTTTCGATGACGCCCAGAAAGCCTGGAGAGCCGCAGCGCAGCGCACGGTAGACAGTGCTCATACCCGCTATTTTATCCTTCATGCCCACGATTTGCTTGATCCGGATGGCGACGGAATCATTGGCTAAGCGCTCTATCCCAAAATGAATATCTCGCCCGAACAGGCAACGGACAGGCAGCGCCTGTCGCGTCTCTGGCGGGACTATATCTGGCCGCAAAAAGGAAAGCTCTTTGCGGCCATTTTTTTTATGGCGCTTCTGGCCGGGGCGACCGCCGCCTATACATGGGTGGTCAGCCTGATTATTGATCAGGCCGGTCAGATGGACGAAAGCCCGGACGCATTGGAGGCCGCCAAACGCTACGCGCTAATTATTCTTCCTTTTCTTATAATCATTCCTTTTGTCTCGGGAGTTTCCAATTATCTCCAGCGTATTCTGACCAACGCCATTGCGCTGAACGCGGTCGGGAAAATGCAGAAACAGATGTTCGCCAGCGCGCACGGCGCCGATTACGCCGCCTTTTCGCGGGAGCCGACGGGCAATTTGATTTCCAAATTTACCAATGACGTAACGGTCGTCTCCAACGCGACCATTCGCGTATTGGGTAATGTCATAAAAGACGTGCTGACCGTGGCCCTGACCATTGGGGCGATGCTGTGGCAGAACTGGCAGCTCTCACTGGTCATGACGATTTTTCTCCTCGCCTTCTGGCCCATCATTGCCATTTCGAAAAAAATGCGCGGCAATGCCCGGGACGTGCAGGAACATGTCGGTCGGATAACGTCTGAACTCAAAGAAAGTTTTGGCGGGGCCAGAATGGTTAAAGCCTATGGTCTGGAGGCGTCCGAAACCGAAAGACTGGGCCGGTCTTTTGACGAACGCATTCGTCTTTTCCTGCGACTGGTCACGCAACAGGCCCGCGTCGATCCCATACTTGAAGTCCTCGGCGGTATGGCTCTGGCCGGCGTCGTGATTTTCGGCGCTTTTCAGGTTAATTCAGGACAAAATACAGCCGGATCCATCGGGGCAATTATTACCGGCATCGCCATTCTCTCTCCTCGGCTTCGCGCGCTCGGCACTCTGAACAACGTCCTGCAAGAAGGGCTTTCGGCCGTGTCGCGAATTTTTGACGTGATTGATACGCAGGCGACCATCCTTGACGCGCCAGAGGCAAAAGACCTCGGAAAAGCGAAGGGGCGAATTAAATTAAACACTGTCAGCTTTGCCTATGAAGACGGGACGCAGGCCCTTAGCGATGTCACAATCGACGCAAAGCCGGGCCAGACCATTGCCCTCGTCGGCGCCTCGGGAGGCGGAAAGTCGACCATCATTAATCTCATCCCGCGTCTTTATGAGGTGAGCAAGGGCTCCGTCGAAATAGATGGGCAGGATATCCGGCATCTGACGCTCGGCTCCCTGCGCCGAAACATAGCTCTCGTCAGCCAGAGCGTCACTCTTTTTGACGACAGCGTCGCCGCCAATATCGGACTCGGCGATCAGAGCGCCGATCGCGACGCTATAATTCGCGCCGCCAAATATGCCGATGCCCATGACTTTATTTCCGCTTTGCCCAAGGGGTATGACACCCGGCTGGGCGAGGACGGACTCAGCCTGTCCGGCGGGCAGAGGCAGCGCCTGTCCATTGCTCGCGCTATTTTGCGCGACGCTCCTATCCTCTTGCTGGACGAAGCCACCTCCGCTCTGGATTCTGACTCCGAGGCCAAGGTGCAGGCGGCGCTGGAACGGCTGGAAGTCGGACGCACGACAATCGTTATCGCGCACCGCCTTTCGACCGTGCAAAAGGCCGACCGTATTTATGTCCTGGAAAAGGGCCGTATTTTGGAAAGCGGAACGCATAAATCGTTAAGCCAAAAAAAAGACGGGACCTATGCCCGTCTTTTAGCGCTTCAATTAAGGGCCTAGGATTTGGCCCTGTCGTTGGTCCTTAGACTTTTTTGAATTTCAACGTCATTCGGTTGGACTCGCCGATCGCTTCCATTTCAGATCGCAATTCCGGCTGATCTGCCGACACACCCAAAGTCGGAGGCAGTCTCCACACACCCTCCTTGGCCGTCGGCATATCTTGAGGGTTTTCGTTGATGTCGCTCTCCTCGACCAATTCGAAACCGGCGGCTTCCATAATTTCGATCAGATCGGATTTCTTCAGATATCCATTATTCCCATCCGCCCAATCATCCGGCATGTCTTCCCGTGCCTGATGTTGAACAACTCCGACAATCCCGCCGGGTTTTAGCAGGGCATAACTATCGGCAAGAGCCTGAGTCAGATATTCACCTTCGTCCTCGAAACGAGCGAGGTTGTGCAGGGCGCGAATGAACAAAACCGCATCAACCGTACCGTCCAGCTCTGTGTCCCGATTGCCAAACGCAAAGGCGTCAACAGAAGCGTCTCCGTCATTGCGCCAGCCATTGGCCGTCTCGGTCCAGGTCGCCGGCCAGGTTTTTTTGTCTTCCAAAAACGCCTCATCGGCAAACCCGCCAAATTCCGGCCACATATCAAGAGCGTAATCGACGCCGATAACCTCGCCCTCTTCGCCTAGATAGGGCAGAAGGATTTTGGTGTACCACCCGCCGCCGGGCAGAGCTTCGGCCACGCGCATTCCGGGTTCGATATCAAAAAACATCAGGGTTTCTTTTGGGTGGCGATAAGGATAACGCGCCTGAGCGGCGTCGTCCTGAGCGGCCAGGACGGCGTCCAGCTTTGCCTCGGAACTCATAGTTTGGGCTTCAGTCGTCTCGCCCGAAGCTAACGGCGTAGAGGTGTCGCCTCCATTATTGCCGCCGCAAGCGCCTAAAAGTGCGGCCGCAACCCCTGCCAGTAAAATTGTTTTAAAATGCATATTCGTCCCCCCATAATGCAATTTTCAGGTAAGTCTCAGGCTTCTTCCGGCCAGCTATCTTTACCCGGTTGATGAAATTCGCCGTATTTTCTGTATTTGATGAGATAGGACGGCACGATCGCTTCGATAGTTTCCGGCTTTATGCCCAAATCGGCAAAGCCCTGGACGTCTTGGCCGACCACATTGTCATTCTTGAGGTTTTTCACCTGATCGCGTGTCAGGAACGGCTCCAGAAACGGCATTGCTCCTATCATTTCGCCGCCAAACCCCATCATATTTGCAGCAAACCATGGCACGGGAACCAGCAAACGTTTTTTTCCAATTGTTTCCAACATAAACTGCATTAGCTCTTTGAAGGAATAAGTCTGCAGCCCGCCGAGCTCAAAGGTTTGCGCGCTCGCCTCGGCTTCAACCCGTCGTGCAATCGCGTCCGCCACATCCGCCACATAGGTAGGTTGGAATTTTGTTTTTCCGCCGCCCATTAGAGGAAGCGCAGGAGAGAGCTGCGCCATGGACGCAAATCGATTGAAAAATTCGTCTTCATTCCCAAACATAATGGAAGGGCGCAGTATATCAGCAGTCGGGACATGCTTGCGCACAATCTCTTCGCCTTCGCCCTTTGTACGGGCATAGTCGCTTTGGCTGTCTTTATCCGCCCCGATGGCCGAAACATGAACAAAATTGGTAATGCCCTCTGCCGCGACCGCCTTGGCCAAGGTTTCTGCGCCGCGCACATGTAGCGCCTCGAAGCTTTGCTGACCCGCTTCATACAGAACAGCGACCAGATTGATAACGGCGTCAGATCCTTCTACCGCGCGCTGAACGGATTTCTCAAATCTGAGATTGGCCTGCATGAGCTGTACCTGGCCGACATTGCCGATAACCCTCAGATCCATACCAATATGAGGGCGGCGCATGGGCACACGCACGCGGTAGCCCTTTGCCACCAGAGCACGCACAACATGTTTGCCGAGAAAGCCTGAGCCGCCGAAAACTGTTACCAAACCGTTTTTCATGTCTCACCTGAAAATCACTATTAAAGACGCGGGAGGAATAGTCCCTCTTGCCGCCTGTGTCTATGAAATTGCTCTGATTTCAGCAATCAAACCCTCGCTGGCCAGCTCAATCAGATCCAGAACCTTATCAAAGCCTTTCGCCCCGCCATAATAGGGATCCGGGACGTTGCGATCTAAAACGCCCTCGGCAAATTCGAGAAATAGTCGCGGCGGCGTTCTGGCGTCTGCCGGTTTGATGCGGCGCAGATGGGACAGATTATAACTGTCCATTGCGAGAATATAATCAAATCTGTCGAAATCTTCGCCGCTCACACGGCGAGAAGTCTGGCCCTCGAAACTATAGCCTCGGGCCGTGCCGGCTTTGACGCTTCGCGGATCGGCCGCTTCGCCATCGTGCGCCCCGGAGGTTCCGGCGCTGTCTATTTCTATGTCCAGACCCGCCTCGGCGGCTTTTTGTCGAAACACCGCCTCCGCCGTCGGGGAGCGACAAATATTCCCAAGACATATGAACAGGACAGAGGGCATAAGGGTTTATGTCAAAACTAAATCATATTGTCATCCTCACAGGGGCCGGAATTAGCGCAGAGAGCGGAATTGACACATTCAGGTCGGAAGGCGGCCTATGGGAACAATATCCCATAGAGCAGGTTGCCACCCCCGAAGGCTTTGCTGCAGATCCGGCGCTGGTTCACAATTTTTACAATATGCGCCGCGCGGCGCTCAAGACAGTCAAACCAAATGCGGCCCATATCGCTCTGGCAAAGCTGGAGAAAGGATTGCACGCACGCGGCGGATCCCTCACAATTATTACGCAAAATGTCGATAATCTGCATGAACAGGGCGGCGCGGAAAACGTCATCCACATGCACGGAATACTCACCTCTCTGCTGTGTCAATTTTGCGGGCATAGATGGGAGTTCCATGAGGATACGTCTCCAAATGATAACTGCATTGCCTGTCAGCGGTCGGCCGGGCCGCGCCCCGATATCGTCTGGTTTGGCGAGATGCCCTATGAGCTGGATCGCATTGATCAGGTCATGAGCCAGGCCGATCTCTTTGTTTCTATCGGCACGAGCGGCGCCGTCTATCCGGCCGCCGGGCTGGTCAGCGAGGCGCGGCGACGGGGAACCAAAACACTCGAATTAAATCTGGAAGAAAGTCAGGGCTCTTACCTTTTCGACGAGAGCCGTCTGGGCAAAGCCGGAGACATAGTGCCGGAGTGGGTGTCAGAGGTTTTGACGGCTTAGGCGTTATTCAAAAAAAAGGCCCGGCACGGGGGCCGGGCTTTAAGTTGGTAGCATCGGGGAAAAAAGATGCCTGAAATCTGATTACCGTCCGGGCGGCTTTTAGCCAAAGCAAATGCGTCCAGACTACTCGCTTCGCTTTTCCATGATGCCTTTTTAGAGTGTTATTTCTACATTTGTTGAGTTTCTGTGCTTGAGATAAGCCAAGAGCGTGAAATTCAGCAAAGGTCAAAATTCTGTCACATCAGAACTGGTTTTTTTGGGGCGGTCCCGGACCGGACTCTTGCGGAGTCCCTAAACTCGCCAAAGAAGCGTTCTCTGCGCCGCATTCCTGTGCAGGCCGGCCAAATTTCACTGAAACGTCTTGAAATGACTCACTAAATTTCATTTTTGGCCGACATAAGGCGTTATCGTTAATCCTTACAGGAGTCTCTGATGTTTGTGTGCCTCGTTATTCTCTCGGGCTTGATTTACAACTAGCCAGAACGCCTTCATGACGTTTAAACGTCGATTTTTGTTTTCCGCGCCCGTCAATTTGATAGGGTAAACACTTATTTCGACCTGAAAGACGCTGATGGTTCATATCTATATTGATGCTGACGCCTGTCCGGTGCGCGAAGAGTGTTATAAAGTCGCGCGGCGCCATCAGGTGCCGGTCACCGTTGTCAGCAATTCATTCCTCCGCGTCCCGCGCGAACCGGGATTTAAATTTGTCGCTGTGTCTGACGACTTTGATGCGGCAGATGATTATATAGCTGAGCGGGCCGAAGCGAACGCCATAATTATCACATCGGACATCCTCCTGGCCGAGAGATGTTTGAAAGCCGATGCGCAGGTTCTCGCGCCTAACGGAAAACCCTTTACTATGGATACAATTGGCGGGCAGCTTGCAACGCGGGCTATCATGGCCGATTTGCGCGCTGGTGCAGAGATGCCGACCCTTGGCGGACCGCCCCCCTTCACGGATAAAGATCGGTCACGTTTTCTGGAAACACTTCACCTTTGGCTTACTAATCTGCCCTCCGCGGACAATTGACTTGAGACCTATCATGCCTATGGTGCGCGCGATTTTGGACCCCTCTACTGGACATTGATATGAACGCTGATGAACTGAAAACCACCATCGAATCTGCTTGGGAAGAACGGGCGAGCCTCTCCCCGCTAACCACAGGGCTTCGCCGCGAAGCCATAGAGACGGCTATTATGGGACTGGATTCAGGAGAATTCCGAGTGGCCTCCCGCGGTGAGGACGGTGAATGGGTCGTCCACCAGTGGCTTAAAAAGGCGGTTCTGTTGGGCTTTAGATTGGAAGGCAATGTCGTCATGACAGGTGGGCCTGCCAGCGGCAGTTGGTTTGACAAAGTTCCGTCTAAATTTACCGGCTGGACAGAAACCGAATTTAAAAAAGCAGGCTTTCGCGCTGTTCCGCCCTGCGCTGTGCGCCGGGGAGCCTACATCGCGCCGGGAGCCGTTCTTATGCCGTCTTACGTGAACCTCGGCGCGCATGTCGGCGAAGGTACTATGATCGATACGTGGGCCAGTGTCGGCTCTTGCGCTCAGGTTGGCAAGGATTGTCACATAAGCGCAGGCACAGGCATTGGCGGCGTCTTGGAGCCGCTCCAAGCCAACCCGACTATCATTGAGGATAATTGTTTTATTGGCGCGCGGTCGGAAGTGGTTGAAGGGGTCATCGTCCGTGAGGGTTCCGTTTTGGCCATGGGCGTCTTCATTTCTCAATCCACCAAAATCTATAACCGGAATACCGGCGAAATCAGTTACGGCGAAATTCCGGCCTATTCCGTGGTGGTTCCCGGTACGTTGCCGTCCAAAGACGGAAGCCATAGCCTCGACTGCGCTGTAATCGTGAAAACCGTGGATGCCAAGACCCGCTCGAAAACAGGCGTCAACGAGCTACTTCGCGACTAAACCTTATGGGACCAAATAGCTTGAACAAAAAAAGGCCCCAATCGGGACCTTTTTAATATCTCTGGTGAATATTTTTAGAAGCGAGCTTTAACTCCGGCGCCCGCAACCGTGTACAGGGGCTCCACATATCGACCGTCCGGCATTTTGGCAGAGCGGTAATAATTATGTTTCTTATACTCAATTTCCGCAGTTTCTTGATCCGACCTGTCTGGGACACCGATATATACTCGGCTATTTGGAGCGACTTCATACTTGAAAGCGGCCTGATCATCTGCCCTGACAAATGAAGGCTCTCTCAGAGTTTCGATTGGTTCAATCCGGATTTTCCTCTCACTATCATCGAGATTTATATTTTCTAGCTGGTCCGTCTCTTGGTTCGAAAGAAAAGTTGAAGAGGCATCCGTTTTTACATACTTCCAAACACGCTGTTGACCCTCTTTGGCCACGAGTTTGTTTTCGTCGTCGGCAAACGCTACCGAGCTGCCGCAAATAGCGATGGCTGAGGCTAATAAACATGTGATTAGTTGCGTTTTCATATCTAAATTACGCCGGGCGATCCGAAACGTTCCTTTTCACGCTGTGGAACTACATTTTTACCTGCCCGTAGGTGTACTGACTAAATAAGGAGTATTTATGACGGATAAGACATCAGCAGATAATAATCGAAAAGTTGTAAACCCAACTGAATCAGAACTTAAGTCTGAAAAAGAACTCAAGGGAGAGCTGAAAAAGGCCGAATTTCCCGAGATGAAGCATCAGGCTGACGCGGCACTAGGTGAAGAAGAGGAATAAATTCACCCGTATTTCAGTGACTTATATTCCGACTTACTTTTTGGATGAAATAATGTGGTTTTTTTCGGAACTTTTTTAGCGAAATAAGAGTTACGGAAATATATTTACAACGCGCTATAATCCCTCCCCTTGATATTAGCGCCTTCTGACCCGGTGACTGTTCCCCTTCTCAGTCTCCGGGTCTTTTCGTTTTTAAGCCGAGTTTATTAATTTTAGAGTGACCTATGAAATATTATTTATCTGCTTTTGTTGCCCTCTTCCTTATTTCTTGCGGGAGTTCGGGCCAAAACGATGTCGGGGAAATTAACAATGACCTGACAGGGAATGAGATCAAAATCGATTCTTTTGAGGATGAGAAAGTTGCTGGAATCACCTGCCACATCGCTCATTTTGATCGCGGCGTAATTGATAGGCTCAGAAAGGGGTCTTGGTTTGAAAATCCCTCAAATGGATCCATTAACTGCGAACAAACCGGCCCAATCGTGATTGGCGATATTGATCGCGGGAAAAGCGGCGAAACCTTGGTGAAACAAAAACAGGCTTTGTGGTTCAAAACCCTGAGCGTTCGCCGCGTTTATGACGCGGATGCGGACACTCTTATCTACCTGATTTACTCTAAAGAAGTCGTGGAAGGCTCCGCCAAAATGAGTTTGAGCACAGTGTCGCTTTACGGCCGCGACGTGACCTGGAAAGAATGATCTCGTACATATAAGCCCAAGGTTTCACCTGCCAATAAAAAACCCGCCTCGAAAGGCGGGTATTCTAACTATGTCAGCGACTTTACTAAGAAGCCTTTTTTAAAAAAATAGGATCCACTTTTAAGACGCGAGAGGAAGCTCAAAATTCTGGTTATGGGCGACCTTCGCCTCTCTCGCCGCGTAACTACGCTCTTTCAAAGACTGCTCTGCCTGAGCCTCTTTCCGCCAATCAAATATTGTCGCCAAGGCGCTGCCGGACGGGCAATACCAACGTTTCACGGAAGGATCCCAACGCGCTCCGAGCCGTTTGGCCAGCTCGCGATCCTTATAACTTACATTCAAATACTTCTTGGTCATAACACCACCTCGCGTTCCGTTAATAGAACATAACAAGAACAAATCCCAAAAGCAAGGAATTTATTCATAGTTTATAGATGGGTATGATCTTCAAAAAATCAAATGCTCTCAAGATTGAGCAGAGCTGCATTCCCCCCGGACGCGGTGGTGTTCACGCTTAAAGATTTCTCGGTCATGAACCGCAATAGGTAGTTCGGCCCCCCGGCTTTGAAGCCTGTTCCGGACAGTCCCTGCCCTCCGAAAGGCTGCGAGCCCACAATAGCGCCTACCATATTCCGGTTCACATAAACATTTCCGACCAAAGCCCGCTTCGCCAGCATTTTCCAGCGGTTTTCAATGCGAGTGTGGATACCGAAGGTCAGGCCATATCCCGTTGAGAAAACCTCTTCGAGTGTTTTGGAAACCTCTTTGGCTTTAAACCGAACGACATGGAGAATGGGGCCAAAATGCTCCTTTTCCAGATCGTCTATGGAATCGATTTCAAACATGTGCGGAACAACAAAAGTGCCGTCCGTCGGAGTTTTCGGATAGGGAGAGGCGTGCCAGGGGCGCCCTGAGGCCTTCATTTTCTCAATATGATCGTTGAGAGCATTCTGCGCATTCTCATCAATAACCGGACCGACATCCGTACTCAGCGAGTGGGTGTCACCCACAACTAAGTCATCCATCGCGCCTTTGATCATTTTAATGACCCGGTCTGCAATATCGGCTTGAACATATAAGACCCTCGTTGCGGAGCAACGCTGACCGGCGCTGAGGAAGGCTGAACTGATCACGTCATCCGTAACCTGCTCCGGCAACGCCGTTCCGTCGACAATCATACAGTTCTGACCGCCTGTTTCGGCGATAAGAGGAATAATGGCCCCTTCTTTTTCCGCCAATGTTTTATTGATTTTTCCGGCCGTCATTGTGCCGCCTGTAAAGGCAACACCGTCAACGCCGTCATGGCTTGTCAGAAAGCCGCCAATTTTCCCGTCACCGACAATCAAGCTCAACACCTCTTTTGGAATGCCGGCCTCATAGAAAAGCTCGGTTGTTCTTTGGGCAATTCGCGGCGTTTGCTCTGCCGGTTTGGCGAGGACGCAATTCCCGACAACCAGAGCCGCAGCGATCTGGCCGGTGAAAATAGCCAGAGAGAAATTCCACGGACTAATGCAGACAAATGTTCCGCGAGAGCCATAGGAAAGCTGATTGGTTTCCCCGACAGGTCCCGGCAGGTCTATCGGCTCGCTCATCATCTTCCGAGCCTGCGCCGCATAATAGCGGCAGAAGTCCACGGCCTCACGAACTTCGTCATTCGCGTCCGACCAGCTTTTTCCGGCCTCCTTGATGAGGATGTTCATTAATTCTGTTTTATGCTTTTCCAGCAAATCCGCTGTGACAACTAACATGTCGGCCCGATCCTTTACGGGGCGAGCCTGCCAGTCGAAGTAAGCCCTATCTGCCTTTTCAAACGCCCTATCGATATCCTTCTCAGTCGCTTCTTTCGGCGCTTCCGGAAGCTCTTTATCCAGCGCTTCTTGGACCTTTTCCAAATGCGGTTTCCAAGACAAATCCAGACCAGAGGAGTTTTCCCGTTCAGGCAGAAAAATATCATTTGGGCGCAAAATGGACGTATGCGCAATTGAATCGAACTCTTTCACGCGGGCGACAGGGTCGCGCACAACTTCTGAAATGGGCACGTCCGGATCCAGATATTTATTGACGAAAGAGCTGTTCGCGCCGTTTTCCAGTAGTCGCCGCACCAGATAGGCCAAAAGGTCTTTGTGTCCGCCGACGGGAGCATAAATTCTAACGGGCGGCATATTCTCATAATGTTCTTTAGCAGAACTATAAACAATATCTCCCATCCCGAAGAGACGCTGAAATTCGAATTTATCCGCATTGTCTCCTGCCATCGCCATAACGGCCGCAATTGTATGGGCATTATGCGTCGCGAACTGTCCAAAGAAAACGTCGCGGTTTTCCATGATTTGTTGCGCGCACGCCAGATAGGCGACATCCGTGTTAGGTTTGCGGGTAAATACCGGGAAGTCGGGATGGTTACCGGCCTGGGCGAGTTTAATTTCCGTATCCCAATAGGCGCCTTTCACCAGACGGATATGGAAACGTTTCTCTAACTCGCGCCCCAGATTTGCAATAAATTCGATGACTTTAGGGGCGCGGCGGCCAAAGGCCTGAATGGCCAGTCCAAATCGCGCTCTCCCGCCGGAATCAAGTTTTCTGGCGACGTAATCAAATATGGCTAAAGAGATTTCAAGACGGTCGGCTTCCTCAGCGTCCAAAGTAAGGTCTACGCCAAGCTCAACAGCTCGCCTCGCCAGATCGACGACTAAATCTCCAATTTCAGGAACGGCGCTATCCCAATGGCTCACGTGATAGTGCGGAGAAAGCGCAGAGAGCTTGACCGAAATACCCTGACGCGCTTTGCCTTTGGCAACATCGGCGCCAATGACTTCCAGTGCGTTTTTATAAGCTTCCAAATAACGTTTGGCATCCTCTTGCGTCCGGGCCGCTTCGCCCAGCATATCAAAGGAATAACCTTGGGTGTCGCCAAATCTTTTCCGGCCATTTTTGATGGCGCGTTTGATCGTCTGGCCCTGCACAAACTCTTGCCCCATCATGCGCATTGCATTCATAACAGCATTGCGGATAACGGGTTCACCCAAACGGTTCGTCAATTTAGAAATAACGTTGGACGGCGTCACTCTGAATTCTTCCGAAAGTCCTGTGACCCGGCCAGTCAAAAGCAGACCCCAGGTCGAGGCGTTGACCCAGACAGTATCGGCTTTGCCCAAATGCTTGCTCCAATCATGAGGAGAAAGCTTATCGCCGATTAGCGCGTCGCGGGTTTCCGCATCCGGCACGCGTAAAAGCGCCTCCGCCAGACACATAAGGGCGATGCCCTCTTCATTGCCGAGGCCGTATTCGGACATGAAAGCGTCGAGCATGGAGCGGTCTTTTTTCCGCTTCCGGGACATCTTGACCATGTCCTCGGCTTCGCGGTAAATTTCTGCATATTGCGCGTCGCTCAGGTCAATCTTCTCTAAAAGCTCTGTTATAACCTCTTCTTCAGGTTTGAACTTATCCGCAGTTATGGCGTCCAGTCCTTCAGGCCAATAAGAGAATAGTGTAGTCATATAAATTTCCCAAAAATTTGTTCGTCTTTAATAGCTGATAGAGCCGTATAAATTAGAGCTGTAAAGCCTAGTCTACAGACAAGGTAGTTTCTTAAATAGCAAATGGACGGTAATTTGTTCCAAAATCAGAACAGTGAAATAATTTATGTTAACGTTTATAGTGGCGCCAGATCCAAGCCAGAATGCAGACGTCGGTAAAAATTAAATTTCTAAAAAGTGGTACGGCTGGTCGGAATCGAACCGACACTCCAAAGGAACGGGATTTTGAATCCCGCGCGTCTACCAATTCCGCCACAGCCGCCTGTTACTCGACCTTTGATCAAAGGCCTTTTGGTAAGGCGCGCAACATAGCTGCACTTTTTTAATCGTCAACCATTTTGGCCATATACTTGGCCTTAATCTCTGCCCTATAGCGCTAAAGCGATGAAAGGTCATTTTGCATTTCTGGACCGATGGTACGAGTCGACCAAAGCGTTGGCGCGTCATCCCCGCGCCATGCCGGCTCTGGCCGTTGTCTCATTTGCTGAAAGTTCATTTTTCCCGGTACCTGTTGATGTCATGGTCATTCCCATGGTGCAGGCCAGCCCGAAGAAATGGTGGAAAGTTGCGGCAACGGCCGCGTTTTTCTCCGTTCTGGGCGGTATTTTCGGCTACATCATCGGGTTGATCTTTTTCGAAACTCTGGCTCAGCCCCTGCTGGAAATGCTCGGCAAATCCTCTCAGATGCAGGATTTCCGGCAGAATATTAATGAAAACGGTGCCCTATGGGTGTTTGGGGCCGGGCTCACGCCTTTTCCCTATAAAGTGATCACGATTATGAGCGGCGCGGTGCCGATCAATTTCGGCGTCTTTCTCGGGGCCAGCATATTGGCGCGATGTCTGAGGTTTTTTGCTGTGGCGGGGCTCGTCCGCGCGTTTGGCGGAAAAGCCGAAGAGATTATGAAGAAACATTTCGGCCTGTTTACGATCGGCGTCTTTGTCTTGCTGGCGGCCGCCTGGTTCGGATATAAGGCTTTATCCGGGCATTAGACCGACCACCCTTTCAAATCCGAAAGAACGAAACGCCCTCTTTCGTTCAGCTCCCGCATCGGGACCGATCAGGAAAGCCGTATCGGGCCGAACGCGCCGATTCTGCTTTGCGATGGGACTTAAAATGACATCGACCCTCTTGGCGATCGCCGCGCCGCTGTCAATCCAGCGAACCGTCTGCCGCGCTGCTTGTTGAAGTTCGTCCCCCAAAAGCGGAAAATGCGTGCAGGCCAAAACCACAGCATCTATATCGGCGCCTTCGCGACCTTCAAAAAGAGGCGCAATTTCGCGGCGTATATCATTTAAATCAAGCACCTCTCCCGCGAGCTTGCGTTCGGCCATGTCCACGAGATTGACCGATCCTTGCAAAACCACTTGGCAATTTCCGGCAAAATGCTGAATAAGGCTATCGACATATTTCCGGCGGACGGTGCCGGGCGTTCCTAATACGCCGATTGTACCGGTTCGCGACCAGGCCGCGGCCGGCTTTATCGCCGGAACCACGCCTATGACCGGTATATCGATCTCGGCTCTTATAGCCTCCAGAGCCGTAACAGACGCCGTGTTACATGCTATGACAATACAGTCCGGAGACGTCATTTCGGCAAGCGTCGCCAACAAGCCCGGAAGGCGGTCCGTCAGCTCCGCTTCCGATTTTTCGCCGTAAGGCCGAAAGGCATCATCGGCCACATAATCCAGCGCCAGATGGGGTAGACGTTTACGTATTTCGCCCACGACTGATAGTCCCCCGACGCCGGAATCAAATATCAGGGCCCGGTGCCTTTCATATGTCTGATGTTCTGAGTGCATTCATCCCTTTCGAGCCTCATTTCATCCTTTGGCGTTGTGTTTTGCGTTGCCGAAGTCAATAAAGTCTTAGCGTGAAAGGGAATGTCAGCGAAAGTGAGTTTATTTTACGGAATATCCAAGGCATAGCGCCTTCATGTCGGCTTCGCCTTTAAAAAATACCTCATACAGGCAATGGCTCTTGCTTCTGATTGTCGGGACGCTGGCCCTGCGCTGGGCCTTGATGATTGCGTCTCCGCTTAATCTGCATGGCGATGAGGCACAATATTGGGCGTGGTCGCAGGATCTCGATTGGGGGTATTTTTCCAAACCGCCGCTCATTGCGTGGATTATTGCTTTGTTTACGTCCGTTTTCGGACAGGCTGAATGGGCCATCCGGCTACCTTCCGCCCTGCTGCACAGCCTGACCTGCTGGATCATTTTCGTTACCGTTCGCAAAGCATTTGACGTCAGAACGGGATTTTGGGCCGCGTGTTTTTACCTGTTCATGCCGGGCGTCTGGCTGTCCTCAACCCTTATCAGCACGGATGTGCCTCTGCTCCTGTGCTGGGCTTTGGCTCTGAATGCCTGGGTTTATTTGCGGGACGCGCCGAGCTGGCCGAGAGCGTTGAAGCTTGGCCTCGCCGTCGGGGTCGGCCTGCTTGCCAAATATGCCATGCTGTTTTTTGTGCCTGTTTTGGGACTTGCTGTTTTGTTTGATGGTAAAACGCGCCAGGCGCTTTTGGGATTTAAGGGATTTACCGCAGGCGTCTTGGCCGCCGCCCTGTTTCTTCCCAATATAATCTGGAATTTAAATCATGACTTCGCGACTCTGGCGCATACGGCTGAGAATGCGAACCTCTCCGGCCCGCTTCTCAACCCCCTTGAATTGCTGAGCTTCTGGGTCAGTCAGTTAGGCGTCTTTGGCCCCATCGCTTTTCCAGTACTAATCATCGCCTTATTTAAGTGGAAACAACTTCCAGCCCTAGGGCGCTGGATTGCGGGACTCGCCATCCTGCCGCTTATCGTTATTTCTCTTGAGGCGCTTTTATCACGCGCCAATGCAAATTGGGCCGCCACAGCGTATATCGCGGCGCCGATAGTTGTGGCACTTTACGCTGCGTCCCGGCCCAAGCTTATGACGGCCTTAAAGTTTGGATTGATTGGTCAAAGCGCGATCATGATTGTCGCCGGAATTGCCATGACCATTCCGGTTTGGGCGAATGCGATAGGACTGGCCAATTCAGTCAAGCGATCCCGCGCCTGGCCCGAAACCGTCCGCGTCATCGAGAAAATCTACGCCCAGGGGCATGAAGGAAACGAGTTTAGCGGCGTTGCAACTGATAACCGCCTGATATTCTATGATACGCTTTATTACGGGTTAAATGAGACAGCTCCGCTTTCCATGTGGAAGCTTTCGCCCGCGCCCGGCAATCATGCGGAGATGACAAACCCGCTTTCGCACGCAGAAGAACCCGTCCTTCTCATAACTTATTATAAGGACCGGGATGACTTATATTATGAAGATTTTGAAAGGCTCGTTCCGCTCGAGCCGATAGATATCGATCTGGGCGGCGGCAAGCGTCGGCAGCTCAATGTCTGGGCGGGATATGGTTACACCCCGCCATCGATTGCCAGATCGCGTTAGTCCGTTACGACTTCGCCCCAAAGGTCTTCAAGGCGACCATCGCGGCCGCATCGAGTCCGATAGAATTTATATTTCAGACTGCTCTTTTTGTAGTAATCCTGATGATAGTCTTCGGCTTTGTAAAACTCGCCAAGCTCTTTCACAGGGGTGACAATCGGCGCGTTAAACGGTTTGGTCTGTTTAATATCCGCCAGAGAGGCTTCCGCCGCAGCCTTTTGTTCCGGTGTGGCAAATATCGCCGTGCGGTAGCTATCGCCCTGATCACAAAATTGCCCATTGGCATCTGTCGGATCAATCGTTTTCCAGTAATAATCCAGTAATTCGTCATATGAGACGACGGACGGATCATAATAAATCTCGGCCGCCTCATAATGACCCGTGTTGTCATAGGTCACTTCCTCATAGGTCGGATTAACCGTCGTGCCGCCTGTATAACCGGATACGACTTCACTGACGCCGTCGAGCTTTTCAAAGTCGGATTCAACGCACCAGAAACACCCACCTGCAACAACGGCGGTTTTCATACCGCCCGCACGCGTAGCTTCCTCTGTCATGGCCTCGTCCATTTGAGAGGTTTCTTGGCTCTCCATCGACCCTTGCGTGTCGGACATGTCTGTTTGCGCCGCGGTTTCAGTGGATACAGGCTCTGTCTGAACCTGACTGTCTGCGGCGGAGCAAGCCATAAGCGCTAAAGGGAGCAATAAGGGCGTCATATATAAAGATAGTTTTTTCATGATAGATTCTTTTCACATGATTGGGTCACAGACCAATCACACTGGCGTTATAAAATGGCAAGTCCGTCAGCCTTACGCCTGACATTCGGGATAGGACATCTCTCCGATTTTCAGTAATGCCCTCTCTCCTTTCGACCAAAACATAACGTTTTGCCCGTTTAAATCCGCCTCATACTTTTCTCCGGAAGCCGAGGGCACGCGGGGAAGGTCATAAGATGTCCCGTCGACCTTAAGCCGGATCATCTCTTCGCTTTGAACAATCGCTGCATTAGTATCGCCGCACCGATAAACCCACATATCGTCATTTTCGGTTTTTTCCGACGTCACAGTGTTTTGACGCAACAGAATAAGCCCTAAATCGACATTCCCGTCGCCTGGCTGGACGATGTTGGCTGTATCCGATGTAAACATAAGGCGGCCATCCCTATCATTGATTACGGCTCGGACGGAATAACGCCCTCGCGGCTCCAATTCGTCAGGATCAACCTCTAACTCAAAATTCCACGGGATTTGCTGACCCTCAAACTCTATTGTCTGCTCAGCCAGAACTGGCGCGGCGCGGTCAGCGATCGAGATATCTTGTAGTTCAATCTCAGCTACAGCGCCCGGACTCAAGGCAATGCGTTCACGATAGCCTATCTGGCCCGTAATTTTCAGCGTGTTCAATTGAGACTGCTCAGTTTGATTTGAGGTGTTTGTGGTGTCTGTGCAGGCGGAAAGGCCGCCAAACAAGAGCAATAAAGGAAGCGCAGTTTTTAGCAGAGACATAATGGAGTCCAAAAGCAAGTTTGAAATTAATCTTATTTAATTTACTTACAAGTTTTGAAAATGTTCCAGCGTTAGAGCAAAGATTTATCAGATTTTCCAACCTGTATGGAGCGCGGCGATACCCCCGCTGAAATCTTCATATGAAACCCGGCTAAAACCGGCCTGTCTCACCATTTCGGCAAATTGTGCCTGTTTGGGAAAACGGCGAATGGACTCGACCAGATATTGATAGCTGTCCCGGTCATCCGCAAGAGCCTGACCTAATGCCGGAATGACGGAGAATGAATAAGCATCATAGAACTGTCTGAGCCAACGGGTCGGCGGCGTTGAAAATTCAAGCACCGCCAATCGTCCGCCGGGCTTTAAAACGCGAAGGAACTCCCGTATCGCCAGGTCTCTATTAGTCACATTGCGAATGCCAAAAGCAATTGTCACAGCGTCGAATGTCTCGTCCGGAAAGGGCAAATTCTGCGCGTCGCCGCAAACCCGGGATAAATCAAGTCCTTCGTCTTTTTTTTCGTCCACTCCGGCCAAAAGCATTTCGGCATTGATATCGCAAATAATTGCGCTTGCCGCCGCTCCGCCGCGGCGTTGCCTAACGTCGTCTGCTGCATGAATAAACCGACGTGCGAGATCCCCTGTCCCGCCGGCCACATCAAGCAGTGCCTCCCCCGGTTGCGGGTTTAACTTTGTGATGGTCATGTTTTTCCAGACGCGATGTATACCGAGGCTCATTGCGTCGTTCATCAAGTCATAATTACCCGCAACGGAGTCAAAAACGCCGCGTACACGAGAGGCTTTCTGGCTCTCGGGAATTTCTTCGAATCCGAAATCAATTGTTTTTTCTGTCATGGATTAAGCTTTATCAGCGGCGCATTGAAACTGCCAGCTATTCTGCCGCGTCCAGAAGACGCCCCGATTTTGCCCTTTCGGCCTCTTTAATCGGTTCATAATCAAAAGCAGAGCGACCCCCGGTTTTGAAATAATCCTGATCCTGCTTGAACGCCTTCACAAGAAAATCAAAAACAGCGCGGATGCGGGTGGAACGCCGCAAATCCTGATGCGCAACCAAGTAAAGATCTTCCGTCGGCGTGATATCGGGTAAAATTCGCTGCAGGTCTTTGCGGCGATGTGTGTCTCGTCCGCAAAGTGATTCCATACCGATACCATAGCCATGTTCCAGAGCTTCGCCGAAAGCCCAGATAGAGTTAGTTTGAAATGTCACGCGCTTAGGCGGGTGGGTCACTTCATCACCATCGCGGAGCCAGAGCTGCTTTCCATCCATGATATTGGCCATAATGCCATCATGTTCGCCAATCTCATCTAAATTCCGCGGTTGTCCATGTTGTTTGATGTAGTCAGAGGACGCATAAAATCCGAAAGAGACTTTCGCGACTTTGCGGCCGATTAGTGAATTTTGTTCTCCGGGGCTTTCCCACCGAAGGGCGATGTCCGCTTCGCGTTGCGCCAAATTGAAATCCCGGAAACCAATCCCGAGGTCTATCAGAATATCCGGGTGTTCGTCGCGAAACCTCTGAATGACGCCCGGCAACCAAGCCGTCCCGATACCTTCTGTCGCGGAGAGCCGCACAACCCCGGAAAGTGAGTCTTCCAAGGTCGCGGAGCTCCGATCAATCGCAGAGGCTTCGTCTTGCATGCGGCGGACATGATCGAGCATGGACTGCCCAAATCGCGTTGGGACCAGAATGCCGTCTTCGCGGCGTAAAAGCGGTGTCTTAAAATGATCTTCAAGGGCGCGAATTCGGCGGCCAACGGTAGGCTGACTCATCCCCAGCTTTTTACCTGCGGCCGTGAGGCTCCCAACTTCCGCAACCGCCAATAATATAGGGTAATCAGACCAATTTTTCATATGCTTTAAGTTACAGAAATGAACGCCCCAAGTCAATTCCATGCAGATACTTATGATGAGGATTTAGCAGACAGCGTGTAACGAGACCTTGGCTGTAAGAGCAAATCGCCGCAGCCCTGATTTAACTTTAGCAAAAATTATAATGAGCCCTTATATCAAGCTCATGTCTCAACTTGGCGATAAACAAGATTTCCCCGACAACATTTGGGCCGCATTTTTTCGAGGCGCGCGTCTGAAATGTCCGCGCTGTAATGAGGGCAGATTATTTGAAAGCTATCTCAAGCCAGTAAAACACTGCGGGCAGTGCGGTAAAAGGTGGGACACAGTCCGCGCCGATCTCGCGCCGGCCTGGGCCGCCATGACGCTCTCCGCCCATGTCATTATCGTGGTCTATCACCTTTTCTTTTTTGACGCGCCTATCGCCAATTGGCTCGCGACCTCAATATTGATTGTAATAGCAGCCCTAATCTGTCTTCTCACCCTACCCTCTTTCAAGGGGATCTTCATGGCGCTTGTCTGGTGGAACCGGATGGAAAAACAGCAAGGTTGAGCCCTGTTTTGAAAACCGCTTGACGCGAAACCGCGCGCCCCGCATATCACTCCTACTCATCAAGACCGGTGGAGGGACAGGCCCTTTGATACCGGGGCAACCCAGAAGGTGCCAAATCCTGCGACGTAAGTCGGAAGATGGGACGAAGAGCGTTACGCTTCGTTTATCTCCGTTTTTATTTCGTGATTTGGCCTGAAGATTATAAGGTCGCGCCATATGGCACAGGACATAGAGTTAAATCGCGGAACTGTCAGCCTAGAGCGAGGATGCGATATACCAAACGACGTGGTGCACGGACGGCTCTATGGCAATCCGGACGGCCCGCTTTTCATTGTCCTGGGCGGTATTTCAGCGTCCCGCTTTGTCGCCGATGGCGGCCGGCTCAATCGCGGCTGGTGGTCCAAACTCGTGCGCAAAGGCGGCGCAATTGATCTCAATAAGTTCAAAGTACTCGGCGTAGACTTTGCTCCTGGTAAGGGCGGGCTGGACTGCCCAGAAACCATCACGACCGCCGATCAGGCCAAACGCATTGTCGATTTATTACAGGCGGAAAAGCTCGGACCAGCGCGGGCGATGATCGGGTCGTCCTACGGCGGGATGTGCTCACTTGTTCTTGCGCAGAACCATCCGGACTGGGTCGAAAACCTCTGCATTATTGGCGCAGCGCACAAGCCTTATCCGATCGGCGTCGGCTGGCGCGGCATTCAGCGGCGCGTTGTTCGGCTCGGCCTGGACGCCGGCAAACCCGAAGCCGGATTGAAGCTCGCCCGCGAACTCGCCATGACGACATACCGCACACCCGAAGAATTTGCCGACAGATTTGCCCTGACCGAAACAGGCCGCAACCCGTTTAGTTTTGATATTTGCGATTATCTCGGATCGCGTGGAGATGTGTTTGCGCGAGATATGGACGCTCAGAGATTTTTGGCGCTGTCAGAGTCCATCGATCTCCACCGCGTTGAGCCGGAAAACATTTCGACACCGACATTATTAATGACCGCGATTTCGGACCAGCTCGCCCCCCTGCCGGATATGCGTGAACTCCGCGACCGTCTCGCCGGACCAAGCGAGCTCTTTACATTTACCAGCCTTTACGGCCACGATGCCTTCTTGAAAGAATATGACGCGATGAGTCCGCGGCTTGAGGCATTTTGTAAAAATTTGGTTTGATTAAGATAGAGCGAAAATCACTCATGAAAAATAAACCCGACCTCCAAACCCAGATCGTTCAAGCCGAGATCGGCGCGGATCCCGCCTTTCGCTCGGTGGCGCCGCCACTCTACACCACCTCCACCTACCTCTGGCCGAGTGTCGAGGAAAAAGGACCGTATGATTACGGGCGGACGAATAACCCCAATCGCGACGGCCTAGCTAAAGCTTTGGCCGCTTTGGAAGGCGGGGCGGCGGCGACCATTACGTCTTCAGGGATGAGCGCGGTTGATCTCTGTCTTAACCTGATGAAAGCGGATGACCTCATCGTTGCGCCTCATGATTGTTACGGCGGCACGCACCGCCTCCTCACTCACCGCGCCGAGCAAGGACGCATACGGGTTCTGTTTATTGACCAATCCGACTCGGAAGCTTTGCACGAAGCACTCGACGAAAAGCCAGCAATGGTTCTAATCGAAACGCCGTCCAACCCGCTTATGCGTCTGGTGGATGTGGCAAAAATAGCCAAACTGTCGAAAGCTTGCGGCGCGATTGTCGTGGCCGATAATACCTTCCTGTCACCTGTGCGTCAGCAGCCACTGGCACTGGGCTGTGATATCGTCGTTCATTCCACCACAAAATATCTCAACGGTCACAGTGATGTCGTGGGCGGCGCCGTCATTTCAAAAACCGAGGAGCATGGCGAGATACTGGAATGGTGGGCAAATTGTTCCGGCGTCACAGGCTCCCCTTTCGATAGCTGGCAGACTCTGCGCGGCCTCAGAACACTCTCGGCTCGGATGGACATTCAAGAGCGTAACGCTCAGGCTATTGCCAAATTCCTCCAGAAACATAAATCCGTGACCAAAGTCTATTATCCCGGCCTGCGATCTGACCCCGGCCACAAATTGATGAAGGCGCAGCAATCGGGCCCCGGCGCGATGCTTTCTTTTGAAGTGAAAGACGCCGCGGCCGCGTCCCGTGTGCTAAATTCCATAGAAATTTTCCAACTCGCCGCCTCTCTCGGCGGTGTAGAAAGCCTTATCTGTCAGCCTTCCACTATGACCCATCGCGGTATGGCTGAGGAGGCGCGGCTGAAAGCTGGAATCGGCGATAAATTATTGCGTCTGTCCGTCGGAATGGAAGCGGAGTCCGACTTGATTCAGGCCTTGGGGAATTCTTTTGCGTGATTATACTAAATTATGGAATGTTTCTTCATTTTATGGTCTGATTTTGCAAAGCGAAGAGCAATTTTTTCTCTTGAGGCCTTCTGCACTTTCCCATAAAGAATTTACCCAGATTAAGAAGACGAGCTTAAACAGGAACACATGACACTTCGTAACACTCAGAACGACCCGAAAGTCAAAGTCGCCACGCAAGATCTCCGCGTGAATGATTTGCCGTCTGTCGGTCTGCTTCTGCTTGCTCTGGTGGTGGTGCTCCTCATTAGCGGAGTCGCGAGCGGGATTTAGGATACGATAAATTGTCCAGAAATCACCCGCTCCGACCAGAGCGGGTTTTTTATTGCGTATAAATTGGTGAGTTAAAACGAAATTATGACGAAACAAGGTGACACAAAGCGCAGCGACGCGATTGTTAAAGGCCCCAGCCGCGCGGCAGCTCGCGCTATGCTTCGCGCTTCCGGTATGGATGACGAAAATTTCGAAGGCCCGATCATCGCCGTTTTCAACACATGGACCAATATGGGCCCGTGCAATATGGATCTCGACAAGCTCGCCGTTCCGGTTCGCGCCGGCATTCGCGCGGCAGGCGGCACCCCCGTAGATTTCAATTCGATCGCCGTTTCTGACGGGATAACGATGGGCAGTGAAGGCATGCGCGCCAGTTTAATGTCGCGCGAAGTCATTGCAGACTCTATCGAACTCGCCGTCAAAGGTCACAGCCTTGACGGCGTTATTATTTTGGTAGGTTGCGATAAAACTATTCCGGCCGCCGGCATGGCGCTCGCGCGCATGAACGTTCCCGGCGTTGTCCTTTATGGCGGCTCTATCATGCCCGGCCATCACAAAGGCAAGGACCTTTCTGTCCAAGACGTGTTTGAAGCCGTCGGCGCCTGCGCGGCAGGCATCATCGATGACGAGGAGTTAAAAGATATCGAAAAAGCGGCCTGCCCCGGAGCGGGCGCTTGCGGCGGGCAATTTACCGCAAATTCCATGGCTATGGCGATGACCTTTCTCGGCCTGTCGCCGATGGGAACAAACGATATTCCTGCCGTGGATGAAGGAAAGAATAAAGCCGCCTACCGCGCCGGACAAATCGTTGTGGATTGCGTTAAAGAAAACCGCCTGCCGCGAGACATGATCACGCATACCTCGCTGATGAATGCGGCGATTGCGCTCTCGGCTACCGCAGCCTCTACCAATGCAATATTGCATTTACTGGCTATCGCCACGGAAGCCGAAGTTAAAGACTTCAAAATCGACGCCTTTGATACCATTTCGCGAACCACCCCCGTCATCGGGGATCTCAAGCCCGGCGGTAAATATATGGCGTTTGATCTGCACGAAGCCGGCGGCTCAGCATTGATCGGTCAACGGTTGGTCGAAGACGGCCGCATAGAGGACAGCCCGACTGTGACAGGCCGCAGCCTGTTTGAAGAGATTATCGATGCCAAAGAAGCCGAAGGACAAGACGTGGTACGTCACTTTGACAACCCTGTTAAATCCCGCGGCGGCTACGGCATCCTTTACGGCGACCTCGCGCCCGAAGGCTGCGTTGTCAAACTCGCCGGCCACGGCGCGCTCTTCTTTGAAGGCACTGCAAGAGTTTTCGAATCCGAAGAAGAGTGTTTCGATGTCGTGCAGAATAACGGCATCAAAAAGGGCGACGTTATCATTATCCGTAATGAAGGCCCTGCAGGCGGACCGGGAATGCGCGAAATGCTCGGCGTGACGGCGGCCCTCGTTGGACAGGATCTTGCCGACCATGTCGCGCTTATCACGGACGGGCGCTTCTCGGGCGCCAGCTACGGCTTTGTAATTGGCCACGTCGCGCCCGAAGCCGCCCATGGCGGGCCGATTGCCTTTGTTCAAAACGGTGACAAAGTGACAATCGATGTCGAAGCGCAAACCATTAATGTCGAGGCGGATTTAAAGGCCCGGTCAAAAGACTGGACTGCGCCGACCCCAAAATACCCTAGCGGCGCTTATGCCAAATTCGCCAAACTTGTCGGCTCCGCTTCTAAAGGCGCCGTCACCTCCTTTCCTTTCTCCAATTAATCAAACCGGGACTATCCATTATGAGTATCGAAATTTTTTACGACAAAGACTGCGACCTTGAAATTATCAAGGGGAAGAAAGTCGCTGTTCTAGGCTTTGGCTCGCAAGGCCACGCCCATGCGCAAAATTTGAAAGACTCCGGCGTAGAGGTCGTTGTTGGCCTTCGCCCTGAGAGCGCGACTAATAAAAAGGTCAAAGCCGCAGGGCTTGAGAGCAAAGCTACAGCTGACGCTGTGAAAGGGGCAGACGTCGTTATGGTTCTCACCCCTGATGAGCATCAGGCGCGCATTTACCGCGAAGATATCGAGCCGAATATTAAAGAAGGCGCCGCTATCGCTTTCGGTCACGGCTTTGCCATTCATTACGGACAAATCGTTCCCCGGCGCGACCTGGACGTTATCATGATCGCCCCGAAAGCCCCGGGCCATACGGTTCGGAATGAGTTCAAAAACGGCCGCGGCATTCCAGATCTTATCGCCGTTGCACAAGACGCCAATGGCGGCGCGGCGATTGAAATCGCCAAGTCCTATGCCTCTGCCATTGGCGGCGGGCGGACGGCCATCATCCACACAACATTCAAGGACGAAACCGAAACCGATTTGTTCGGGGAACAAGCCGTGCTTTGCGGCGGCGCGGTCGAGCTCGTCAAAATGGGGTATGAGACTTTGGTCGAGGGCGGCTATCCTGCCGAGCTGGCCTATTTCGAATGTCTGCACGAATTAAAACTCATCGTCGATTTGATGTATGAGGGCGGCATTGCGAATATGAATTATTCTATCTCGAATAATGCGGAATTCGGGGAATACACCACCGGCGAAGGCGTCATCAATGAGCAGTCCCGCGAAGCGATGCGTAAATGTCTGAAAGACATTCAAGACGGCACATACGCCAAGAACTTCATTCTTGAAGGCGCGATGGGATACCCGTCCATGACGGCCCGCCGCCGCAATATGGAAGCCCACTCAATTGAAAAAGTCGGGGGCAAACTTCGCGAAATGATGCCTTGGATCGGCGCCAACAAGATCGTCGATAAGGACAAAAACTAAACCCGTAAGATTTGCCCCGGCACTTGGGGCGGGGCTCCACGCGGCAAGGAAAAGAACCATGACTACAGCCATGCAATTTGACACACAGAGAGCCGAAATTCTCGAAGACCGCGAGCCGAAATCCGGCGCGCAGCTCTTGTTGGAATCGATTGCCGCGCAAGGCGTGGAAACTATTTTCGGTTATCCCGGCGGCGCGATTATGCCGGTTTATGACGTCTTACCGCGTGTGCCTCAGCTGAGTCATATTCTTTGTCGCCATGAACAAGGCTGCGGTATGGCCGCGATTGGCTATGCACGCGCCACCGGCCGAACAGGGACAGCCTTTGCGACATCCGGCCCCGGCGCTACCAATCTCGTCACCTCCATTGCTGAAGCTTATCTCGACTCGGTTCCTGTGGTTTTTGTCACGGGTCAGGTCGCGACAAACCTCATCGGCACGGATGCGTTTCAGGAAGTCGATATTTTCGGCATCACCCTGCCCATCGTCAAACACAGCTATATCGCGCGCGACCCGGCCGATATTCCGGGTATGGTGGCCGAGGCCTATTTTATCGCAGGCGAAGGCCGCCCCGGACCTGTCCTGATTGACCTTCCGAAAGACGTCGCCAACGCGCTTACGACAGAGCGTCATCGCTGGCGGCCTTACCCCAAACAGAAACCCGAAATGGGCAAAAGCAAAGATATTGCCGCGGCAGAGCAATTAATGCGCGATGCCAAGAAACCGCTTTTCTATATCGGCGGCGGCATCGCCCAAGGCGACGGCGTGCAGGAAATCCGTGATCTGGTAGAGCGCACGCAAATTCCTGTTGTCTCGACCCTGAAAGGTTTGGGGTCTCTTCCGAATGATCATCCGAATTACCTGGGAATGCTCGGCATGCACGGCCTTCGCGCCGCAAATTACGCGGTGCAGGAATGTGACCTTTTAATTGTCGCGGGCGCGCGTTTCGATGACCGCGCGACAGGTAAACTGGATACCTTTGCTCCGAATGCCAAGGTCATCCATCTGGATATCGATGTGGCGGAGATAGATAAGCTTCGCCGCGTGCAAGTCGGTCTCGACGGGAGCCTCAAGAAAAACCTCGCCGCGCTCGACCCGTTCAAGGACGGCGCGGAGCATGAGGATATCAGCGAGTGGACAAAGCTCTGCTATGACCGCCGCACGGAACATGCCTGGGACTATAAATCGCCCATCACCAATATGACGACGGGCGGGATTTACGCGCCTAAGCTTCTCCACGATCTTTCCCGCCGCGCAGATGACAGCGCGATTATCACTTGTGATGTGGGGCAACATCAAATGTGGGTCGCGCAGCATTGTTATTTCGACGACCCGAAAGATCACATCACCTCTGGCGGATTAGGGACGATGGGTTTCGGCTTGCCCGCCGGACTGGGGGCCAAGCTCGGCGCGCCGGACAGAACCGTGATTACGGTTTCCGGCGACGGCTCTATCATGATGAACATTCAGGAACTGGCCACGCTCAACCGCTATGGTATCCCGCTGAAAATCGTCCTGTTGGATAATTCCGCCCTCGGCATGGTGCGCCAGTGGCAGGAAGTGTTCTTTGAGAAAAACTATTCCGAAGTGAATCTGGACGATAATCCGGACTTCGCCGCCGTCGCCAAGGCGTTTCAGATAGACGCCTTCACCATCACCCGCGGCGATGAGGTTGACGCGGGCATAGACCGCCTCCTCTCCACAGACGGCCCCGTCCTCATGCACGTCAAAATCGACACAGCGGAAAACGTCTGGCCCCTGGTTCCGCCCGGACGGAGTAACGCCGATATGATGGAGCGGTAGGGTGAGATTCTTGCTTAGAACATCATTATATTTTGTCAGCGTGGCTCTTATCATCACGGCTATATTGGCACGACTTGGAAAACTTGGAGTCAGCGCTGAGCTTATGTTTGGGTACACTTGGCGCGATGCGGATTTTGCTCTGATATTCATTGAAACAGCCATGAGTTTAGGCATGTCCGTCATTTGCTTGGCCGCCGCACAAACTCTTGGTTTGCCCAGAGGAAGCCAAAATGCGGTTTTTTAGAGTTGCTTGTATTGTAGTAGCCATTTCCTTGATACTCATTTCAACCCTTAGACTTGGGAATATGGTGTATTTATTTTCAGACGACTTAATTGGTTATGCAAAAGATTTAGGAGGGCTCAGTACAGACTCCCTGTATTTCTTACAAACTTTGGGTTTGGCTTTACTTTGCTTCTATGTCGCCCACAGAATTAAAGAACAAGAAAGATGATGACCCCTTCCCAACCCACACACCCGCTCATCCCGGCGGAGGCCGGGATCCAGTTTGAAGCGGAGCGCCCGTCGCTCTGGATCCCAAATCAAGTTTGGGATGAGCGCAAGAGAGAGAGGGAATAATTATGGGACGTAAACAGGACATGCTTCGTAAATATTTAATTGTCGTCGGGTTCGGCGCCATTCTCTTTGGAGTTATTTTCTTCGTGTTGACCATGGTGGCGACGGCGTCGTCAATTGGCAGTCTTCAGGCTTACACCGATAGCAGCGCCACTTCGACGGAACGGTTTTTCATAATCCTTAATGCCGCTAAAACTTACGGCTTTCAGATGTTTCAGGGTCTGACCCTTGGCGGCATTTGCCTCTATCTCGCTCATCGACTCTCGGAGAAAAATGATGACTGAACTCCAACGTGATAAAACTTTCGAACCTTCGGGTATTCAAGGCAAGCTGAAGGCCGTTCTTCACGACGTCCAGGGCACGCTTTTGCGCACGCTCGGCACGATTGAGCGACGCGGGTATGATTATCGCGACGTGCATTGCACGCAGCGCGTGGACGGCAGTTTTGATCTGCTTGTTCATGTAGAGGATACGGGCGGCCCGAATGATCTGGACCTTCTCTGCCGACAGCTGGAGCGACTGTACAATGTCGTCTCCGCCGAGCGCGTTGGACGACGTACAAGAGCTGAACACGCAGAATAGTCCCCTTCATTAAATAGATAAATCTATGACCGAAACACACGTCAAAATATTCGATACCACCTTACGCGACGGCGAGCAGGCGCCGGGCTTTTCCATGAGCGCAGGCCAGAAACTACAAATGGCAAAGGCGCTGGAGTCGCTGAATGTCGATGTCATGGAAGCCGGATTCGCCGCCGCCTCACCGGGCGATTTCGAAGCCGTAAAAACTATAGCGACCGAAGTCAAAGAATCGGTGGTTTGCTCCCTCTCTCGCTGCAATGAAGGCGATATCCGCGCGTCAGGCGAGGCGATCAAACCCGCTGCGCAAGGCCGTATTCACACCTTCATCGCTACCTCTCCGCTCCACCGCGAGTTTAAACTCAAAATGTCCAAAGACGAGATTGTCCGCCGCGCCGTGGCAGGCGTGGAGCTCGCCCGGAACTATACGGACGACGTCGAATTTTCCTGCGAAGACGCCATCCGCACGGAACGGGATTATCTGAAACGCGTCGTTGAAGCCGCCATCAAAGCCGGCGCGACAACCATCAATATCCCTGACACGGTCGGCTATACCACGCCCGAAGAAATTCAGGATCTGTTCGAATTTCTGGTGACGGACATCGAAGGCAGCGACGGCGTGATATTCTCTGCCCATTGTCATGACGACCTCGGCCTCGCCGTTGCCAACTCTCTGGCGGCCGTGCGCGGCGGCGCGCGTCAGGTGGAATGCGCGCTGAACGGCATTGGCGAACGGGCAGGCAATTGCGCGCTCGAAGAGGTCGCTATGGCGCTTCGCACGCGGGCCGATTTCTTTGGTCTTTCCACACAGATAAAAACGCAGGGGCTTTACGGCGCGTCGAAACTCCTTGCGACGATTACGGGCAATCCCGTCCCGCGCAACAAAGCCATTATCGGCAAGAACGCGTTTGCCCATGAAAGCGGCATTCACCAACATGGCGTGCTCGCCAATCGCGAGACTTACGAAATTATGAAACCCGAAGATGTCGGGGTCAGCACGGACAATCTCGTGCTCGGCAAACATTCGGGCCGCGCCGCCCTGAAAGACCGCGCGCAAAAGCTCGGCTTTGATCTTGGCGAGAACCAGCTACAGACGGTTTTTGTCTCGTTCAAGGCTCTGGCCGATGAGAAAAAGGAAGTGTTCGACGCCGATATTGAGGCCATTATTCTTGGCGAAGCCGTGGGCGAAAGCGGGCCTTGGCACATTGACAGCCTCTACGTCTCCGCCGGGTCTGACAACGGCAAGCAGCCTGTCGCTACCGTGAAGCTCCATCATGATGACGGGCGCGAAGAAAAGTGGAGCCAGGAAGCCGCCGGGCCGGTCAATGCCACCTTCCTCGCGATATCGCACATCACCGGACAACCGCTGCACCTTGATAGTTTTTCCGTACAATCCGTGTCGGAAGGCGAAGACGCCATGGCCGAAGCCTCAGTTCAGGTCAGCACCGAATTCAACGCCTATCACGGGCGAGGAACGAGTACGGATACCGTTCTCGCCGGGGCGCGGGCCTATCTCGACGTCATCAACCGCATTGAACGGAGAGCCGATCGCCAAAAAGCGATCGCGGCGCAGCATTAGAAATGACCGAACACCCTAAAACCCTCTTCGATAAAATCTGGGATCGTCACATTGTAGTGCCGGAGTCTTCGGCCCATCCGGCCACGCTCTATATTGACCTGCATCTTATCCATGAAGTGACGAGCCCTCAGGCCTTTACTGTCTTGCGGGATCGCGGATTAAAAGTCCGCCGTCCGGACCGGACGTTGGCGACCGTCGATCATTCCACGCCGACTTTGAAAAACGCCGATGGCTCCCGCCCCTTTGTGACGGAGCAGGCCGAAAAACAGGTCGACATGCTGCTCGCGAATACGAAAGAATACGGCATTGAAACGCATGGCTTCGATTCGGACTATCGCGGGATTGTCCATGTCATGGGGCCGGAGCTGGGCGCGACTCAGCCCGGCATGACGATTGTCTGCGGCGACAGCCATACTTCCACCCACGGCGCGTTCGGGGCCATCGCTTTCGGGATTGGCACAACGCAAGTTGGCCATGTCCTCGCCAATCAATGCCTGCTCATGCGCAAACCGAAAACCATGGCTATTCATGTGAACGGAGACCTCGCGGACGGCGTGAGCGCGAAAGACGTTATTCTCGCCATTATCGCGGAAATTGGCGTCGGCGGCGGCACGGGTTACGCGCTCGAATATCGCGGCTCTGTCTTCGAAAACATGACAATGGATGAACGCATGACCGTTTGTAACATGTCAATTGAAGCGGGCGCGCGGTGCGGATTAATTGCGCCGGACGCAACCACATTTAATTATTTAAAGGGCCGCAAATTCGCCCCGGATAATTTTGAAGACGCTTGCAAGAACTGGGCGAGCCTCGCTACGGATGACGGCGCGAGCTACGACAAGGAAGTCCGCCTTCGCGCCGAAGATATCCGCCCTATGGTCACATACGGCACCCATCCGGGCATGGCCATGCCCATCGACGGGATGGTTCCCAGCGCCAAAGATGAGGCTGAAGAAAAAGCGCTGGGCTATATGGCTATGACAGCGGGCGGCCCGATAACGGGCGCGAAAGTGGATCGCGTCTTTATTGGCTCTTGCACAAACTCCCGCATGGTCGACCTGCGCTCTGCGGCGCGGATCATGAAGGGGCGCAAAGTCGTTGACGGCGTCACCACCATCGTCGTCCCCGGGAGCGAACAGATAAAAATCGAGGCAGAAGCCGAAGGTCTCCACGACATCTTCACGGCGGCCGGCGCGGAATGGCGGGAGCCGGGATGTTCGATGTGCATCGCCATGAACGGCGACAAAGCCCTACCGGGCGAATTGGTTGTCTCGACCTCCAACCGGAACTTCGCCGGACGCCAGGGCCCGGGCGCAAGAACGGTTCTCGCCTCCCCTGAAACAGCCGCCGCCGCCGCCGTGACGGGAGTTATTACCGACGCCCGAACCTTGAAGGGAGCCGCCTAATGACCTTCGCGCCCCTGACCACCATTACCTCCAAAACTCTCGTTCTTCCGGCGGCGAATATTGATACGGATCAAATCATTCCGGCGCGATTCCTCACCGTGACCTCCCGCGATGGGCTCGGCGAGCATGCCTTTAATGATTGGCGATATAAGGAGGACGGCTCCGAGACGGATCACATTCTTAATACGGACGACGCCAAGCAATGCGAAATTCTGATCGGCGGACACAATTTCGGCTGCGGGTCGTCGCGCGAGCACGCCCCTTGGTCGCTCACCGATTATGGCTTCCGCGTCGTTATCAGCTCAGAAATTGCGGATATTTTTCTTGGGAATTCTCTGAAAAACGGGCTGCTGCCGATTGTTATTGATGAGCGCGCACATGAGTGGCTGCTCGACAACCCAGGAGCGGATGTCACCGTCGATCTCGAAAGCTGCGAGGTTCGTCTGCCGCGCAATGGCGGAACCTATAAATTTGAAATAGACGAGTTTTCGCGGCACTGCCTGATGCAGGGCGTTGACGAAATGGGATATCTGGAAATGCAGGCAGACGCGATTAATGCGTATGAGGCGAATTAAATGAATATCAATTTCACCTATATTCCCGGCGACGGGATCGGCCCGGAAGTCGGCGAAGCGGCCATGACCGTTTTGAAAGCGATGGCCGCAAAATTTGACCACTCTCTGGAGGGGGAGTTTCATCTGGTCGGCGGCGCGGCAATTGATGCAAAAGGTGAGCCCCTCCCTGCCGAGACCTTTGATTCCTGCAAACGCACAGGCGCCATTTTACTGGGCGCGGTTGGCGGGCCGAAATGGGATCATCTCAAAGGCGCAGATCGTCCTGAACTCGGATCGTTGCTGCCGCTTCGAAAGAAGCTGAATCTTTATGCCAATATCCGCCCCTGCAAACCGTTTCCGCCTCTGATTGACAAAGCTCCGCTGAAACGCGAGCGGCTCGACGGCACCGATTTTGTCGTCATGCGCGAACTTACCGGCGGGATTTATTTCGGCGATAAGGGCCGCGACGAAGAAGGCGCCTTTGACGTTTGCCGTTATTCCATAGCTGAAGTCCGCCGCATTGCCATTAAAGCTTTTGACCTGGCCATGACGCGCAAAAAGAAAGTCACTTCTGTCGACAAATCCAATGTGCTGGAAACCTCCCGCCTCTGGCGCGAGGTCGTGATTGAGGTCGCTAAGAACTATCCCGAAGTTGAGCTGGAACACCTCCTCGTCGACGCGATGACCATGCACATGCTCACCCATGCTCAAGACTTTGATGTCATTCTGACGGAAAATATGTTCGGCGATATTTTAACGGATGAAGCGTCCGTCCTCTGCGGGTCTATGGGCGTTATTCCGTCCGCCTCCCTGTCTGATGGAAAGACAGGCATGTATGAACCTATTCATGGCAGCGCGCCGGATATAGCCGGCCAAGGAAAAGCCAATCCTCTCGCCATGATATTGTCTGCCGCGTGGATGCTCCGCCTGTCTTTCGGTTTGGACAAAGAAGCCGCCGCCATTGAGAGCGCCGTAGAGGCCGCGCTGGAAGCCGGGCAAACCACAGGCGATTTGGGCGGCAAACTTAGCACTTCAGATGTTGGAGACTGGATCGCACAAAATGTCTAAAATCAATCTTCACGACCTCAAAGCCCGCATCGAAGCGGCCAATGTTTACGCACTGGCCAAACGAACGCCCTGCGAACTTGCGCCAAAACTCAGCTTGGAGCTGGAGCGCAATATCTGGCTGAAACGCGAAGACCTGCAGGATGTTTTCAGTTTCAAGATACGAGGCGCGACCAACCGAATTGCCGGACTGACGGATGAGGAGCGCGCTCGCGGCGTTTGCGCGGCCAGCGCCGGAAATCACGCCCAGGGCGTGGCGGCGGCCGGGGCCTATTACAATACAACCGCCGTCATTTTCATGCCGGTCACCACCCCGGCCATAAAAGTCGCAGCTGTGGAAAGTCACGGCGCGGAAACGCGGCTCGTCGGGGATAATTATGACGAAGCGTGCAAAGCGGCTCTGGACTACGCTAAAGAGACAGGGGCGGTTTTTATCCATCCTTTTGACGAAACAGATGTCATAGCAGGACAAGGCACGGTGGGCCGCGAAATTCTGGAACAGATGCCGAGAACGCCGGAGGCCGTCTATGTCTGCACAGGCGGCGGCGGACTGGTCTCGGGCATTGGCACATGGATAAAATCCGTCTCCCCGAACACGCGCATTATTGCGGTGGAGCCGGAAGGCGCGCCGACCCTGGCAACCTCTTTGAAAGAAGGCACGCCGACGCCTCTGGAGAAAGTCGATAGTTTCGCCGACGGGGTCGCTGTAAAACTCATCGGAACGAATACGCTGGAAATTGCCAAACAAGTCGTGGACGAAGTTATCCTCGTCTCCAATGATGAAATCTGCGCGGCGGTCAAAGATGTATTTGAGGCGACACGAACTGTGGTTGAGCCGGCAGGTGCCCTCGCCTTGGCGGGACTTATTAAACATGTCCGGGATGGCAAAGCGCCTGACGGTGATTGCGTCGTGACGGTTTCGGGGGCCAACGTAAATTTCGACCGGATCGGTCATATGGTGGAACGTGCGGAACTTGGCGCGGGCGAGGAAATGCTTTTCGCCGCCGCCATCCCTGAACAGCCCGGCGCGTTTCTGAAATTCTGTAACGCGATGGACCGCCGCCCCGTGACGGAATTTAATTACCGTTACGCCGAGAGCGAAACCGCCCATGTCCTCGTCGGCATCAAAACCCGTGATCTGGACGAGCGGGCCAAAGTGATCTCCGACATGGCAAGTCATGATATAACCGTGACGGATTTATCCCAGGACCGCCTCGCCAAACGGCATCTGCGTCATATGGTGGGCGGACGGGCGAGCGCCGATATACCCGAAGTGCTTTACCGCTTTGAGTTTCCCGAGCGCCCCGGTGCGCTGACGGATTTTTTGATCGCGCTGGACGCCCGCTGGAATATCAGCCTATTTCATTACCGTAATCATGGTGACTCTACGGGCCATGTGCTTTGCGGATTTCAGGTGCCCAAAGGCGATGTTGACGCCCTTGAGGAAAGCCTCGCCAAGACGGGCTATCCCATGGCGGTGGAAACTGACAGCAAGGCCTATGAGTATTTTTTGAGGGCGTAAGTTACAGACCCTCAAAGAGAGAATGAACCTTTTCTCGCGATCCACGTTTAAGACTTAGTCAGCCTTTAAACCTCAGAGGATAAACATGATTAAGTTCACACAGGCAGCCTGGTTAGCGCTCGCTCTGCCCCTAATAGCTTGCAGTAATGACGCATCAGAGTCTGTTCCTGTCGGTGATGAGCCAGTGATTGAAGAATTAGTAACAGACGATTCGGAAACTGACGAGACAGAGGAGGCCGTATCCACGCCGGACGAAAACGAGCCTGACGCAAACGGCTTTCAAAGCGCCTATTCCAATCTCAATTTGGAAAATTGCGAAATTATCGAGAGCAGCGCAGAAAGTGCCGATAAAACTTATCAATGTGATGGCTACCAAAATATGAATCTTTTCGTGCGCGACGGGGATGGCCGCTTCACCCTCTCCGCCGGACAGGCTCCGGATTTTCTTGTCGGGCGCCAGCCCTTTAATATGCCCGGAGGGAAAGTTGAATGGCGCCTGAAAGACGGCGAGCCTCACGCCCTTATTTACAGACTCAATTTTCAAGACCCAAAACCTGCCGGAGCGGGGGATGATGTTTTAGTTGTGGCGAGTCTGCCGGCAGGCGGCCAAAGCGGCTGCGCACAAGCCTTGGTCAAACAGGGCCCGAACCAAACCAAGGCCGCCAGACGTTATGCTGATATGATTAATGAGGAATCGGACTGCCCGAACGAGCCTGCTATTATTAGCGCTGAGTAGATAATATATCAGGACGCCAGAACGCCGCTTTTGGCCATGTAAATAAATTGCCCGGCGTCATTTAAGCGTCGGGTTACCAAACCGCGGTTTTTCAGACAGTTCAAATGCGCGACGCTTTCGCCAACCGCCATGATGCGGTTGCTGTCCGTAATTTCCCGGCGAAACAGAACGGAATAAACCTGCGTTGCCAATCGCGGTTTTTCGCAGAATTCCAGTAAGCGCTGTAGCGCTTTTTCGTGATGCTCTATGAGTTTATCCAAACGCTTATGCGCCCCGCGAAAGGGAATGCCATGGGCTGGGCCGATCAATGCATCCGCAGGCAATTCTAATTTCAAACGGTGACAGGACGAAATCCAATCTTCGAGCGGATTGCCTTCGGGCTCTGTCGGCCAAACGCTGACATTGGAGCTGATATTCGGCAGGAGTTGATCTCCGCTCAGGCAGAGATTCAGTTCGGGGCAAAAAAGACAGGCATGTTCCGGCGAGTGGCCGGAGCCGATAATGACCCGCCATTCCCGTCCGCCGATCTGGCCTAATTCGCCGTCCACAAGACGATCATAACTTTGCGGCAACTCGGTAATTGCTTTACCGAACCCCCCAAAACGCTGCTTGTAAAGCTCTAGCTGTGCATTCGTAAAACCGGCTTTTTTATAAAAGCGCAAGCTTTCCGGCGGCGCGGCGCGGCCCGTATCCGACGCCATTAATCGGCAGAGGAAATATTCCCCCCGTGTCATCAAGAGAGGCGCTCCGAATTCCCGGCACATCCATCCGGCAAGGCCTGTATGATCTGGGTGAAGATGTGTGCAGATCACGCGGTTCACCGGGCGATCACCCATGAGCTCACGAAAATGTTTGCGCCAAATTTCTTTGCTGTCGCGATTACCGATACCTGTATCCACTACCACCCAACCATCGCCGTCACGCAGGGCCCAAAGATTGATATGATCCAGCCCCGTCATCGGCAGCGCAAACCGAAGCCAGAAAACACCCTCGGCAATTTCATGTACGTCGCCCGGTTGCGGCGTCTCGTCGGTGATAAACTCAAGTTTGGGAAGAGGAGAGCGATCGGGAACCATGGATTGGTCGGCAGGTTGTTTCACAGCAGATCTTGTCATAGCCCATCATACGCCAAACAGGATCAAAAGCCACATGACATTGCGCATAGTCTACATGTTTCAATGAAAGCTGACGCTCTAGCGACTTACGAAAATGGGGGAAGAGAATGTGCCTCTGACCACACGGGGCGCAATGGTGGCCAGAGGCGAAGGTTGAAAACCCGAAGGTCTTCACCTCTGCCTCTATATGGCGGCGCCTTGAAATTGTCACGTCATAAAAACGTGATTTACTGTGAACTTCAATAGTTGTTGGGGATTAATCGGCCCACAGGCTGACTTTGGCGTTCATATCCGGGCGGTTTCGGGGAGTAGCAGGCATGTCTGGCGTGCCAATATATATGTAACCGGCAAGGCGTTCATCCTCGGAAAGACCTAAAGCTTTATTCACCGCTTTGTCATAAGCATACCATTCGGTGAGCCACTGCGCGCCGAATCCATGTGCTTGCGCAGCCAGACAAAGGTTGAAGCAAACGGCTCCGGCGGACAGCTCCTGCTCCCATTGCGGCGTGCCGCGCGGGCAATCCACCGGAGAGGAAATGACGGCAATCACAACAGGCGCGCGCAAGAATCTCTCGCCCTCAAACATCGCCCGGTCTTCCGGCATGTCAGGATTATTGCGGATAAAAGCAGAGGCAATATGACGCCCGAACCGCGCGCGGGCCTCTCCCGTGAAGGAAACAAAGCGCCAGGGCTCCAATTTACGGTGGTCCGGCACGCGCGCGGCAATCTCGAGCATTTTGCCGAGCTGCTCCTCCGTCGGACCCGGGTCTTTCATGACCTTGGCCAGGTTAGAGCGGCGGGTCTCGAGAAATTCGATCATGTCTGGTTTTTCAGTTGGAAAAGGAAATGTTTCGATTGTGTCTGTCATTTATCGGTCCTGAGATTAAGATAAAGCATGATTAGTCTTTCCCCTGATATAACACCCGAACTCGCCTCTGTCATAAAAAGCTACCCGCAATCCGCCCGGCTCTACGCTGAATACCTTCGAAAATTGATTTATAAAATTGCGTCCGGTGATGCTGATATTGGCCAAATTACGGAGACACTGAAATGGGGAGAACCTGCCTTTCTAACGTCCAAACCTAAAAGCGGCACAACGCTTCGCTTTGATTGGAAAGAGAGCCGACCGGATAAAATCGGTTTGTTTGTTCACTGCAATACCGCGCTCATCCAGACACTTCGGGATATGTTTGGCAACGTCTTGGAATTTGAGGGAAACCGGGCCATTTGGCTTGACCTGAAAGCCCCGCCCCCTGAAGATATTCTGACAGTTTGCATTGGTAAAATTCTTACCTACCATTTGAATAAAGGGTCATCATGACATCAGAAAACACAATGTCCCATGAAGACAAGCTCGCGGATCTGGGGCTGAGCCTGCCCGAGGCGGCGTCGCCTGTGGCTAATTACGTGCCTTTCGTCATCAGCGGCAATCTCGTTTTTATTTCGGGTCAGATTTCCAAAATCGGAGACAACGCGATAGGCGGGAGGCTCGGCGAAGAGCTCACGGTAGAAGAAGGACAGGAAGCCGCGCGTCTCTCTGCGCTAAACCTCATTGCCCAGATGAAAGCTGCCTGCGGGGGAGACCTCTCCCGGGTCAAACGCATCGTCAAACTCGGCGGATTTGTTCAAGCGGCGCCGAATGCCACACAAGCCGATATCCCGAAAGTTATTAATGGCTGTTCCGATTTGATGGTGGACGTCTTTGGCGACGCCGGACGCCACGCCCGTTTCGCGGTTAGCGCGCCGAGCCTGCCGCTGGATGTGGCGGTGGAAATCGACGCGGTGGTAGAAATAGATAATTAGGGGTCAGTTATTAGTCGCAGTAAGCAGGGACAATTATCAGCTGCTCACTGCTCACTGCTCACTGATCTCTTAATCAAGGCGCGCTGACCTTCAGCTTTGCCGCCTGATCCAGTTCAAAGGCGCTATGTAGGGCCCGGACAGCGAGCTCTGTATATTCCGCGTCAATCAGAACGGAGATTTTAATCTCTGACGTGGCGATAACTTTGACATTGATATTACGCTTAGCAAGAGCTTCGAACATTGTCTGCGCCACGCCGGTGTGAGAACGCATTCCAATACCGACGACAGAGACTTTGGTGACATCGGAGTCGGATTTAACGCCCTCAAACCCGATTGAGTCTTTGGACTTTTCCAGCGCCGCCAGAGCTTTTTCAAGATCCCGCTTGCCCACCGTATAGGTCAGGTTCGCGGCCCGGTCACTTTTGGAGATACCCTGAACAATCATGTCTACGATAACATTGGCTTCGGCCATCGCCTTACAGACTTTGGCCACCATGCCGGGTTGATCCTTCAGGCGCAGTAAGGTGATTTGTGCTTCATCGCGTGAATAGGCCACGCCGCTGACTACTCGTTCTTCCATGGTTTCGTCCTCATGACAGACTAGGGTTCCGGGGTTTTCCTCACCCTCTGCTGCCATACTGGTCAGCACACGGATTGGAAGATTATAATTCATAGCCAGTTCGACAGACCGGGTCTGCAAAACTTTCGCGCCGAGGCTGGCCAGTTCAAGCATTTCTTCAAAGGCAATTCGGTTGAGACGCCGCGCATCTTTGGCAATTCGGGGGTCGGTTGTGTAAATGCCGTCGACATCGGTATAGATATCGCACCGGTCTGCCTTCAGCGCGACCGCCAGAGCTACGGCCGAAGTATCGGATCCGCCGCGTCCTAAAGTCGAAATCCGTCTTTGTTCATTGACGCCCTGAAATCCGGCAACGACCGCAATATTGCCGTCCGCCAGAGACGGCCCAATGGCAGAGCTTTCGATCTCGGCAATCCGCGCCATGGAATGGGCCATGTCGGTGCGAAGCGGGATTTGCCATCCGAGCCAGCTTCGCGCGCGAAGCCCCCGGCGGCGCAAGGCAATGGCAAGAAGTCCGGAGGTTACCTGCTCTCCGCTCGCAACAATCGAATCATATTCATCCTCTATCGCCTCGCCCCATTTTTTCCCGTCCGGACCGGCATCGGCGTCCAGTTCATCCACTAGAGCGACCAATCGGTTCGTTTCTCCGCTCATCGCCGACACGACGACCGCGACTTCATTACCGCCTTTGGCCTCTTTCTCGACAAGAGAGGCGACATGCCGGATACGTTCCAGATTGGCGACAGATGTGCCGCCGAATTTCATGACAATACGGGCCATTGGATATTTCGCATTAAACCTTGTTTTAAATCAGCGGCGTTGTGGCGCGGATGCGCCCTTTTTTCAACTCAAATCAGCGAAATTATTCCGGCTTAAGGGCTGTTTTTTGCTTTTTCAGGCAAGTTTTTCTAATTCACCGGGTCAAAATGGGTTAAACTGTTTCAAACTTCGGCGAACCCTCATTCAAGGATCAAAAATTGATATCCCGAAAAGCGCTTCTTTTACGCCTCGCCCTTATTTGCAGTCTCTATTTCGGCCTTTTATATTTTGGCGGGATCTGGGGATGGCGTCTGCTTTACCCCATTCGATTATTCGTAACATTTTTGCACGAATTTGGTCATGCTTTTGGCGCGCTCATAAGCGGCGGGTCTGTCGAGTATATCCGGATCAACCCGGATAGCGGCGGCCTGACCGTGACGCGCGGCGGATCGCAATCTCTCATCATTCTGGGCGGTTACCTTGGCAGCGTCTTTTTCGGCAACATTTTAGTCTTCATTGGGGCTGCGAGACCTAAATGGATTAAACCCACTTTGGGCATTATTATTATCCTAATGGTCTTCGCCGGCATTATATGGTTCAACTCGGTTTTCACCTTTTTAATTTTGGTGATCTTCGCTTCCTTGTTGTATTTCGCCGGGTTCAAAACGCGTCATGGGCGGGAATGCCTTCTTGGGCTTGGTGTGCTCAGCCTCCTTTATATCCTGCAAGACACCGCTCATGGCCCGTCGTCTGACTTACAAGCCTTCGAATTGGAAATCGGTCTGTTTCCGGCCGGGGTCTGGATGGTTTTGTGGCTCTGCGTCGCCCTGTCGTTCGCCGCTTTAAACCTAAAATTTCTCTTAAGCTCGCCTAAGTCGCCTAAGTCGCCTGAGAAGAATTGAAACCAACCGTCTTTATTCGACGTTTGTCAAACATCTCCGAAATTAATTCGGGGACTTTTGCATTGGAAATAACATGTCCCAGACCAAAAACTTAACGCTAATAAGTACTTTTATTCTCTCTGCCGCCCTGCTTGGCTGCAATAACAATTCCGATCCTGTGCCGGATCCTATGGAGCCGCAGACGTCAGACGTAACGGAGATGGGCGACACTCAAATGGAAACGGATTCCCTTCAGGACATGGCCAGAGCCGACACCGCCATGGCTCAAACCCCGGTGTCTTCTGATATGAGCGACAACCTTGTCCTGACCAAAGATGGATATGGAAGCTATATAATTGGCGACACGCTCGCAGAGACCGGCCTTGTTTTAGGCACAAATGTACCGGAGCAAGGAAATTGTCTCTATGCCACAAACGGCGAAGACCGAGACGTGTTGTTTATGTTGATTGATGAAAAACTTGCACGAATTGATGTGATGGAAGGCGACTTGTCCATGCCAACTGGCGTGGGCCTTGGGTCTTCAGGCGACGATGTTAAATCTGCTTATGCGGGTAAATTGGTCGTCACCCCTGGAAAATATGAACCTACCTTGGAAGATTACACTGTGACATTTTCCGAGACTCGCGGCGCGGTTTTCCAAGTGCAAAACGACAAGGTGCAAAATTACCGCGTCGGCCAATTTCCCCAGGTTGGCTGGGTCGAGGGATGTTTATAGCCTTCAATATTCGCGTCAGTTAGTCTCACACATAGCGAGGTCTTTTGCTTACTTTAACGATGTCTTTAAGATAAAGTAAGCTCATGGCCTATTCCGAAAAATCTCCTGAGCATCTCTCTTCAGTCTCCGTCGATCCTATGGAGATGGAGAGCTTTTCTCGCATGGCCGCGGATTGGTGGGATCCAAACGGCCCGTTCAAACCGCTCCATATCATGAACGGGGCCCGGCTTGGGTTTATTCGCGACACGCTTTGCGACCACTTTCACCGCGACCCGGAGGCGTCAGAGCCGCTTAAGGGGCTGCGTCTTCTCGATATTGGGTGCGGCGGCGGACTTCTTTGCGAACCGATGGTGCGGATGGGCGCGGACGTCACGGGCGTGGACGCGCTGGAGAAGACCCTAAAGACCGCGAAGACTCACGCCGAACAGGTCGGCGTAGAGGTCAATTATATCCACGGCACAGTCGAGCAGCTTATTGAGAGCGGCGAAAAACCTTTTGACGGCGTTCTCAATATGGAAGTGATAGAACATGTCGTCAGCCCCGGTGATTTCATTGCCGATTGCGCGAAAATGGTGCGGCCCGGCGGCCTGATGATTACCTCGACGATCAACCGCAGCTTCAAAGCCTTTGCTTTTGCCATTGTCGGCGCAGAGTATATTTTGCGCTGGCTTCCACGCGGAACGCATCAATATGAAAAACTGGTCAAGCCCCGCGAGATGCAACGATATCTAAGTGACGCTGGGCTGACGCCGGAGCCCTCCATGGGAATGTCCTTAAACCCTCTCTCCAATAACTGGAAGTTTACAGATGATTTGGGGATAAATTACGTGACTGTGGGTAAGTTTCTTAATTAATGTTTTATTAACTAATTCGTTTAATTAAGCGCGACATCCACGCGATCCAATTAGGTCATTTTCCTCAACGATTATAACGACCTAACTCGTTAACGCGCGTTAACCATCTTGACACATAGTTAATGGAACCGAATGACTCTGGTAAGCATTACCTTGTGTATAAGTCTGTGAAAGGACGAGGTTATGAAACACACAGAAATGAAGACGGCCCCTATTAGCGCCTTCAAATCCCTTCGAGCCCCTATTTTATGCGGGCAAAACTTGAACGATGTCAAAAGTCTTGAACGATCCATTTTGGAGTTCGGACTTATATCGCCAATTATCGTGTCGGTCGCAAACAACCACCTTGTTATTATAGACGGTAAAAAGCGTTTTGCCGCAATCAAACGTCTGGCATTTTCGGGAAATCTCCCCCGCAGTCTTGTAAATATTCCTTACATCTTGACAGAAGAAGCGAAAGAGATGGACTTTCACACAGCCTCGGTGCTGTCCGGTCGCGACTTGTACCAAGCCGTCATGACGCTGAAAGACAAGTCTGTCGATATTGAGGAGATTGCCGCCCGGCTTTATCTGGACCGCCGCTCCGTTGTAGAAATAATCAGCCTCTCTCGATTGTCAGAAAAGATGCGTCAGGCTTTCTTCGCAGGAACGATTTCATTTGATCAGGCTCTGGCCTTTACGGCACTGCCCGACACAAAGACGCAGGAAGCGCTACTATTGGAGCTTGGCCCATTTGCAAAACCCCGAGTCATTCTGGAAACTATTAGAGAGCTAAACACCCGGATTGAAGAAAAGCCTGCTGAAGATTTGGAAACGAATATATTGGTTCTACCAGTGTCCCAGAACAGTTTTCTTGAAAACAGCTATACGGATTATGCGCATATCTCCTCTCAACAGGCCGCCTAATTCAGCTTTTTAGTCTCGGCTTTGCCCTCTTCCGGCACGCAAGCGTCAGGCAGAGGCGCAATACCGACCCCTTCTTCGGCGAGCTCCGAAGCTTCGCGCGGCGAGGCTTTTCCGTATATGCCGCGGCTTTCTTTCTCTCCGTAATGCATGGCCCGGGCCTCGTCCGCGAATTTATCACCGACATTTTCGCAGTTCTTGCGAATTTCCGCTTTGACGGCCTCGGCCATTTTCTTGGCTTCCGCGCTCATGACGGACAGAGCCTTCTGCTCCGTTTCTCGCCTTTGCTCTTTCTTTCGCGACGTCGACACATTCGGCGCCATAATCGCTTTTTTCACCTGGGACGTTGCGCAGACTGCACAGCACAGTAAGCCGTCTTTTTCCTGCCGGTCATAATCGGACGAATTGGAAAACCACGCCTCAAAGACGTGCTCGTTTTCGCATATAAGGTCATAACGGATCATATATCTAATTTAAGTTCGGCGGGACGGCTTTCCAAGGTTTATCGCAAGAAGGGCTTAGAAAGGCCGTGTATCCGCCCAGGCCGGGATACGCTTTCGCGCTTTACTCACTTGGGATAAATCAATTTCGGCCACCACATGACCCGGGCGGTCATGGCCAAGCTCGGCAACTATCTCTCCCCAGGGATCGATGACTTTGGAATGGCCCCAGGTCAGCCGCCCATCCTCGTGCGAGCCGCCCTGCGCCGCCGCCAGGACAAAACTGCCCGTTTCAATCGCCCGCGCCCGCAAGAGAATATCCCAATGCGCGCGTCCGGTCGGCACGGTGAAAGCGGCTGGTATCGTGACTATTTCGGCTCCGTCCTGCGCGTAATGGCGGTAAAGCGCCGGAAACCGCAGATCGTAACAGATGGACAAGCCGATTTTCGTCTGGCCCACCGCAGTCATGACGGGGCCTTCCCCGGCTGTATAGGTTGAGGATTCGCGGTAACTTTCCGTATCCGAGACCTGCGCGTCGAATAGGTGGATTTTATCGTAACTCGCCTTGATGACCCCGTCCGGGGTGAAGTGAAAGGCGCGGTTGGCAATCTTGTCGCCTTCTTTGAGCGCCATGGATCCAATCAGGAGGTCAAGGCCCAGTTCCTTGGCCAGATCGGCAAAGGCCCGGACCGCGGGTTCGTCCTCCTGCGGGGATATTTTGGACAGCAGGTCCTCTTTGTCTTTCTGAACCAGATGGGTCATTTCCGGCGTCGCAATCAGCGTCGCCCCGTCCGCCGCCGCGGCGCGGATAAGCCGTGACGTTTCCGCGATATTCTCGCGGACCGTTATTCCCGAGCAAAGCTGAACGAGACCCACTTTCATAAATCAGACCGCCGGCATCAAGCCGCCAAGAGCGGATCAAGCCCGCCCTTTTCGTCCAAAGCATAAAGGTCGTCACAGCCCCCAATATGTTTGCCGTCAATAAAGATTTGCGGGAACGTATTGGCGCCGCCGGAACGCTCGCGCATCTCGGCCCGTTTATTCGCGTTCATGGACGCCGGGATCGTAATGACGTCCGCGCCCTTTCGTTTCAAAAGGGCTTTGGCCCGGATACAGAAAGGGCATCCCATTTTCGAATACATTTCAACTTTTGCCATCAAAAGCGTTCCTTTGTTGCGAGCCTTTTCGGCTCCGCTGATCTCTAATCACGCGGGCGAGACATAGAGCGTCCACCCGGTTTGCGCCAGAGCGTAACAGCACAGAGGCGCAGGCGTCTAGGGTCGCCCCCGTCGTCATCACATCATCGATCAGGATGATATTTGCGCCCTGAAGCTGTTCTTTCGCCGCCTCTTTCACGGCAAAAGCGCCCTGCACATTGCGTTTTCGACCCGAAGCTGACTGCCCGCCCTGAGATTGGGTCGCCCGAATCCGGCGAAGAGCGTCCGGTTCAAATGACGCATTTGTAATGCGGGCAAGCGCGCGTCCGAGCAGAGTGGATTGATTATAGCGCCGCTTGATACGCCGCGTTCGGTGTAGAGGCACCGGCACGATCAAATCCGCATCGGGCAGGACTCCCCGTCCGGCCCGCCGGAGCTGAGCGGCAAAACGCGGCAGATTTTCTGTCCGGCCGCCATGTTTGAAGGAGAGAATCATATCCCGGGACGCATCGTTATAGACAAAGGCGGCGCGGGCAGAGGTAAAGCGCGGCGGCCGCGCCAGACACCCGGCACAAAGCGCGCCGTCGCCGACGTCATATTCAAACGGAAAACCGCATATATGGCAGCAAGGCTCATCCAGATAGTCAATGCCGTCCCAACTCCTGCCCCCTTTCATGAACGGGTCTTGCGGCGGCAAAATAATATCCAGTCCCGCCTGCGCGGCCCCCCTTGCGGCAGATTGCACCGCCCTGAACGCTTCCCTTTTGCCCATGAGCCCCTCATATACAGCTCATGGAAGAAACGAAAGTCCCGCAGATTTTTGAGGAAAAGGCTCAATCTCGCGCGCGCAGGCGCGGTCAGTCCCGCATGGCGAAAACCGGTCCGTCCTTTCTCCTCATCCGCGCGGCAGAAGATGCGGCCTCGCGCATTGCCGATATTAACCGCCAATTTGAACGCGGCGTCATTCTCTCCCCCGTCGATATGCGGGAGACTATCCTTTCCGATCTGCCCCCGGATCGTCAGCCGATAACTTTGGACTGGCAGGAGGCTCTGGACTCCGTAAGCGGCGAATATGACCTCATTATCAGCCTTTTGGAATTACAGACCGAAAACGATCTGCCCGGAGCGTTGCTGCGCTTAAGGAAACATTTGAAAGCCGACGGATTTTTCACGGCCGCGCTTTTTGGCGGCGAGAGCCTCTCTGATTTACGGCAAACCCTCTATACCGTGGATAGCGCCGTGTTTGGCGGGGCGACGGCGCGGGTTTATCCGATGATAGACCATCACCAGGCCGCCGCTCTTCTGGGCCGCGCCGGGCTCAACCTGCCTGTCGTCGATAAGGATCGAGTCAATGTGAGCTACGGCAAATTGGAAACTTTGGTGAGCGATCTACGCGATCTCGGCCTGACCAATACGCTGACGGCCCGCCACAAAGCGCCGCTCCCGAAAGGCTATTTGGACGCCGTGGAAGCCGCCTACCCCAAAAACGAAGAGGGGCAGCACCCCGCCCAATTCGAAATCCTCTGGCTCACTGGCTGGAGCCCGCATGAAAGCCAGCAAAAACCCCTCAAACCGGGAAGTGCAAAAATGCGCCTCGCCGACGCGCTAGGGACGCAGGAGAAGAAGGTTTAAGCGCTCGCTCTACACCGGATCGGGATACAGCCTAAAACTAGATACTCTAATTAATTCGCGAACCGTTTCCCATTCGGCAATCTATCCGCCAATTCCTGCGCCAGCTCCACATCCGCTTCGACCAGGTCCAGCTCGACAATTTGACTGGGGTAAAGCCATTTAATGCCTTGGCCCTCTTTTGGCATCGCAAAACCATCCCATTGGCGGCAAAGATAGAGCGGCATGAAAAGGTGGAAATCCGGATAGGCGTAAGAGGTAAAAGAAAAAGGCTGAAGACAGCTTTCGCACGGCTCAAGCCCCAATTCTTCGCGCAGTTCACGGTTGACCGTCTGCTCTGGGGTTTCGCCGTCTTCGACCTTGCCGCCGGGAAATTCCCATTGTCCGGCATGGGGTTTTCCGGCTGGGCGGCGCGTTATCAAGACGCGTCCATCCGCGTCTATCATCGCGGCCGCCGCCACGTAAATGACGGGACGCTTATTTGGTGTTTCTAACATTTAATTAGCTTCTGTAATCGGCGTTGATGTCGATATAACCATGGGTCAAATCGCAGGTATAAACTTCTGCTTGCCCGTCGCCGAGGCCCAAATCCACTCGAATATCTATTTCCGCTTCTTTCATATAGGCCGCGCCTTGCGCCTCTGTATAATCCGGCGCTGCTTCGCCGCGTTCGGCCAAAAGGTGCGGCCCCATCCAGATGGAAAGTTTGTCGCGTTCGGCCGGCTCCCCCGCTTTTCCGACCGCCATGACGATGCGCCCCCAATTGGCGTCCTGTCCGGCAATTGCGGTTTTGACGAGCGGGGAATTGGCGATACTCATCGCGACTTTTTTGGCGGATTTATCTGACGCTGCGCCGGACACATGGACGGTGACAAATTTGGTCAGCCCTTCTCCGTCCTTGACAATTTGCAGAGCCAGATCCTTCATCACGGCATGCAGCGCCTGTTTAAATCCGGTCAGGCACGGCTCATTTGCGTCTTCGCAGATCGCATTTCCCGCCTGTCCGCTGGCCAGCAAGAGGAGCGTGTCAGAGGTGGAGGTGTCGCTATCGACCGTAATGGAATTAAAACTTGTCTCCACCAGGTCCGAGAGCATCTCCTGCAAAGCGGGTTTTGAAATAGCGGCGTCCGTCGCGATATAAGCAAGCATCGTCGCCATATCCGGCGCGATCATGCCCGAGCCTTTGGCGATACCGTTTATCGTGACTTTCGTCCCTTTGATTTCCGCCGTCGCTGTTGCGCCTTTGGCATGGGTGTCTGTTGTCATGATCGCTTTGGCGGCGTCTTGCCACCCATCGGCGCGCAAGTTTTTATGTATTTCCGGAAATTTATCGACAAGTTTTGACGCCTCCAAAGGCACGCCGATAACGCCCGTTGAGGCGAGCTGGATAGCGTCTGCGTCCACGCCGAACACACCCGCCGCGCCTTTGGCCGTTTCGGTAACGGCGTCGCGGCTTTTCTGCCCGCCAAAGACATTGGCCGTGCCAGAATTGACGATGACCAGACGCGGCCCGTCCGTCTCGGCGCTCAACGCCTTGCGTGACCAGTCCACCGGCGCGCCGGGGCAGAGATTTTTGGTAAAGACCCCGGCCAGAGCCGTCCCGGCGTCAGCTCGCAAAACCCAGAGATCCGTCCGCCCCTGATAGCGCACGCCGGCTTCCGCCGTCGCCATGGTAAAGCCCTTGAGAGGCGGCAGAGCGGGAAATGATCTGGGCGCAAAAGGGGAGAGTGTATATTTAGCCATCGTCTGAAGTCGTCTCTTCTTCTATGCCGATTTCTTCTTCACCGCCGCCGTCAGTCTCTTCCGGTAAAACCACGCTATCTTCGGGAGCACGCGAGTAAAAAGTTTCAATTTCACTTTTGCGCCGCAGCTCCTGTAACAGGGATTGAATAGCATCAAATGTCATAAATTTCACAATATTGGGGCGCAGCTCTTCAAAACTTTGTTGTTGAGAGCCCCGGCGGTTCTGGACTTCGGCAATATGCCATCCCTGGGAGGTCTGAAAAGGCTCCGTCCGTTCGCCGACGGGTGTCGCGAAGACTTTGCGGGTAAATTCGAGATTGAGCATGTCGCGGGTAAACCAGCCCAAATCGCCGCCCTGCTCCCGGCTCCCGGCGTCAATGCTGACAGAGCGGGCCAGCTCGGCAAAGCCCTGTCCTTCGGCGAGAGCGGTTTGCGCGGCCAAAGCCGAGGCTTCATCGCTTAGCAGGATATGACGGGCGCGGATTTCGTCGCCGCGATTGGCCAGCTCTGCCTGCTGATCATACATGCGGCGAATAGTGGCGTCATTGACAGTTTCTTTGAGATGCTCTTCCACCAAGATATTACCGAGAATACGCTCTCTAGCCGCGGCCAGACGCCGTTTATTTTCTGGGGTATCGTCCAAGCCGCGCCGCAGAGCCGCCTGAGAAAGCAGACGTTGATCGATGAGCTCTTCCAAGAGCTGCTGAAACACCGGATCGGTTTGCTCCAGAGTCTCGCCGGGCGCCAGATTGCCTTTTTCAAGGGCGAGCCGTTCGACATCCATGCGGTAAATCGAGCTATCGCCGACCTTGGCCACTTCCACGCGTCCCAGGCGGGCGCTTTCGGCCTTTTCGGCCACATTTTCACGCACAGCTTCATCCTGGCAGCCCCCTATTACAACGCCGAATGAGACAATCAGGAGGAAGAGAAATCGGGACATATAAGGGTCTTTCAATCTTGTTTCTGCTTGTTTCCGTCTCGTTTTCGCGAGGCAGGACTTTCTATACCTGTAAAAGCGGGGTTTGATGCAGGATAACTGGCCGCGTTTATTGACTTACCAAGGGAGGCTTCCTAAGTCGACACAAAGAATGACCGGGCCTTTGAATAGTCTCTGCGGAAAGCCGCCCCGACTTTTCCCGACCCCCGTACTAAATCAGGAATTTTCATGTTAGGCATCGCCAAAAAGATTTTCGGGACTGAAAACGACCGAACGATCAAAAAACTGCGTCCCCTCGTAGAAAAGATCAACACCCTTGAGCCGCAATTTGAAGCGATGACCGATGAAGAGCTCAAGGCCCAGACGCAAGTTTACAAATCCCGGCTGGCAGAGGGCGAGACTCTGGATGATCTCCTCCCGGAAGCTTTCGCCACGGTTCGCGAAGCAGCCAAACGCACGCTCGGACAGCGCCATTACGATGTGCAGCTGATTGGCGGCATCACGCTCCACCGCGGCGAAGTTGCGGAAATGCGAACCGGCGAAGGGAAAACCCTCGTCTCGACCCTCGCCGCCTATCTCAATGCTTTGACAGGCAAAGGCGTGCACATCGTGACGGTCAATGACTATCTGGCCAAACGCGACGCCGAATGGATGGGGCAGATTTACGGCTTTCTCGGCCTGACCGTCGATTGCATCAATAATTACGAAGCTTACGGAAATCAGCGCAAAAACGCCTATAATTGCGATATCACCTATGGCACGAATAATGAGTTCGGCTTTGATTATCTGCGCGACAATATGAAATTCTCTGTCGAGGAAATGGCGCAGCGCGGCCATGTCTATACCATAATCGACGAAATCGACTCCATTCTGATCGACGAAGCCCGGACCCCTCTGATTATCTCCGGCCCAACAGACGACAAGTCAGAACTTTACCGCACAATTGACAGCATTATCCCGCTGATCGACGAAGAAGGTTACGACATTGACGAGAAGGCCCGCACCGCCACCTTTAACGAAGAAGGCAATGAACAGATCGAAGCGCTATTGGATGAGCGCGGTCTGTTTGAAGGCGAGAGCCTTTATGATGTCGAAAACGTTACGGTCGTTCACCACATCAATCAGGCCCTGAAAGCCCATAAGCTTTATGTCCGCGACAAAGACTATATCATCAAAAAGGACGAAGTCGTTCTAATTGACGAATTTACCGGCCGGATGATGGATGGCCGCCGCCTCTCCGATGGCCTGCACCAAGCGATCGAAGCCAAGGAAAAGGTAGATATTAAACCGGAAAACGTCACCATGGCGTCGGTCACCTTACAGAATTATTTCCGCCTGTATGACAAACTCTCCGGCATGACGGGGACCGCCGAAACCGAAGCCGGCGAATTTGCCGAGACTTACGGCCTCGAAGTGCTCGTCATTCCGACCAACCGCCCCATTCAGCGGATCGACGATGAAGACGTGATCTACCGCACGGAGCAGGAAAAGTTCAAAGCCATTGTCGATGACATCGAAGAGAAATGCGCCAAGGGCCAACCGATCCTTGTTGGTACTGTCTCCATTGAAAAATCAGAACGCCTGTCGGAATATCTGACCCAGCGCGACGTGCCGCATCGGGTGCTCAATGCCCGCTTCCATGATCAGGAAGCCTCTATCGTGGCGCAGGCCGGCGTGCCGGGCGCGGTCACGATTGCGACCAATATGGCCGGTCGCGGGACCGATATTCAGCTGGGCGGCAATCTAGAAATGCGCGCGCATCAGGAAATTCCCGAGACCGCAACGGAAGACGAGCGCAGAGAACAGGAAGCCAAAATCAAAGCCGAAATCGCCGAGCTCAAGCAAAAAGCGCTCGAAGCCGGCGGTCTTTACGTCCTCGGGACAGAACGCCATGAAAGCCGCCGGATTGACAATCAGCTTCGCGGCCGGACAGGGCGTCAGGGCGATCCCGGACGTTCCAAATTTTATCTCTCCACCGAAGACGATCTCATGCGGATTTTCGGCGGAGACCGACTAAAATCCATGATGGCCACGATGAAGTTTGAAGAGGGCGAACACCTCACCAACCGTTTTATGTCCAAGGCGGTGGAACGCGCGCAAGTGCGGGTCGAGCAACGCAATTTCGATATCCGGAAAAACCTGCTGAAATATGACGATGTCATGAACGATCAGCGCCGAACGATTTTCGAACAGCGCATGGAATTCATGACCGATGATGACGTTTCAGACGTGATTGAAGATTTCCGTCATCAGCTCGCCGAGGATTTGATTGCCACCCATATTCCGAAAAAGGCCTACGCCGAACAATGGGACGTCAAAGGCCTGCACGAGGCGACCAAAGACGCCATCATGATGGATATCCCGTTTGACAAATGGGCCGAAGAAGAAGGCATTGCCGATGAGGAAATGCTCTCCCGTTTGAAAAAGGCCGGTGATGATGCCTTTACGCAGCTCTCAAATGGTTTGGAAGAATCCGAACTCCTGCGCGCGCAAAAACAAATCCTTCTGCAAGTCATCGACAAGAACTGGCGTGAACATCTGCAGCAGCTCGACAGCCTGAAATCCGTAATCGGGATGCGCGCCTATGGTCAACGTGATCCGCTTAACGAATATAAGTCAGAAGCCTTCACCCTGTTTGACAGCCTGCTGACGAGCCTCCGCGAAGACGTCACCAAAGCGATGATGAACCTGCTTGTAAACGTTCAGATGCAGAGACAGCAACGAGCGCAACAAGATCAGCAGGCCGCGTCGCAAAAGGCCGCACAAAGCGCCTCTCAGACCCTGAAAAATGAAGGCGGTCAAGATGGCCCCGCGGCAGCGCGTCAGGCCAGATCCCCGATGGATATGGTCGGCGTGGCCGCCGCGCCCAAACCGGCGTCTCAATCGGCAGGCTCGGAGCCCGCTCAAAACCAGCCGGCCGAAGGCCAGCTCACGCAAGAGCAGTTACAAGGCGTCAGCCGAAACTCCCCTTGCCCCTGCGGCTCCGGCAAGAAATTCAAACACTGCCACGGCAAATTCTAATCCGAATTTAATTAATTAAATAAAAGCCGCTTTCCGTAGAAGGCGGCTTTTTTAGTGGACGATTGAGCGGTTCAAGTCCCTTTTAATGAAAGCAATTCGAGCTCTCACCTTTTATCGAAGGTAACGTCAAATATCATCCGCGCAATATTTGTTGCAATAGACTCAATCTTTGCACTTTCTATTTCCTTAAACAAAGCTTCATACTCCGATGGGGAAACGACGCGCATGGCCCAACGTGGATAGGCCCGTTTGGACTCAACGGCCCAAACTTCAGAAACGATATCGCTATGGCGATTATCCTCTAAAATTTCTTTTTTTAGGGGTTCGACATTAGGCTCTTTACCTTCGAGCAATTGCATTACCGCATCACCATTGGTTATCAAAAAACCTGACAACCCAAGCCGCTGATTCTTTCTAACAAACCCCCGCGCCATTTCATGAATGTCTTCTTCGGTTTTAAAACCGTTGAATTTACTTCTGTAAAGCCAGGTCCTAACGCCCTCTGAAACAGCTGTCATAAATCTTAACCAAATCTTCGCCTTCCCAAAGCCGTTATATACAGATGTTTTTTCAACTATCCAGAGGTAAGAGCTCTGGCTTTCACATATTAGCCCTGAGGAATAATCGTCCGCTTTTATAGTTTTTGAAAACCTAATCACCGCAACCCCATACCCGAAATCCCAAGAAAAAGATCCTCGCGGTCATATGTTGCGCTATATTTACCTTGTTCCGGACACACGGACAGGCGTGCTAGCGTGGCGTGTTGGTGTTACGGACGGC
>CAXATH010000004.1:0-326222 GCA_963972195.1 uncultured Hyphomonadaceae bacterium
CCCCCGCAGGGGGGCGGGGGGAAGCGGCAAGAGGCCAGTCCAGCGACGGGTAAAAAGGCGCGCCGCAAGGTTTTTGGTATGACGATGTAAAGAGACCTAGATAACTTTGGCCAAAGGCCTTGCGGCGGGACTGCCCGTCGCCAGATTGGCCGACCGCTTCCCGCCGTCCCCCGAGGAGGAGAACCCAACAAAAAAGCCGGCCCGCTAAGGGCCGACTTTCTAATAGGATAATTTATAAGCTAAAAATCGATAATATTACCGTCTGCTTCTATTTCGAATCTTCCGAAGCAAATATTGGTTGCTACTCTATCTGCTTTGCCAGAAATGCTAACTCTCATATCACTCCCAGAGAACGGGCGCTCACGATCTTGTTCCCCGTGGTACATACCCGATAGTTCAAAGCTAATATGTCGAGAGTCTAAACTTGCAACTCCGTCTTCCAGTATTAGCTCGTCGAAAATAGCGTTTGTGGTTGCCATCTCTCCTGATAGATCATCATTTATCTGACTAATAAACTCGCGTCCTACCTCATCTACAAGAGCGGTTTCGAGAGAGTCAGCTAGCCATATTTGACCACTAAATTGAATACTATTTTGTATAAAATCGCTGATATTACGAGCCACAGGATATGCAGATGAATCGTCTATAGGCTGGGCATAAATATCAATTAGCCGAGATTTGATTAATGCAATATCAGGAATCAGATAACGTCCCTTAACAAAGTTATCTATTGGGTATTTGTAATCTTCCGTCAACGCAGCGTCTGTATTGCAACCAAAATATGCTGCAACTAATTGGTATGAGTGTTGTGATCTTATTTTGTCGCCATTCCGAAGAGGCAGTTGAGTTCGAAGGTTTCTGGCTATTTGAGAGCGTAGACAGAATTTTATAGATAACCTTTCTAGTCGCTCACAACTAAGGCGTTAGTTCCAATTAACTAGCTAACACATCTGAGCATAATATTCAAACACATAAGCGAGCGACCCCTAAAGCGCAGCGACCGGGAAGCGCGAGCGTAGGCAGGCGCCAAGCGGCCCTTGGACGCAGTTCAAAGGTTGCGCAGGCCCGCAGCCCGTCGCCGCTTAGAGCGCGCGCCGAGTCAGCCCCGGCCAGCGGTCGGGATGAGCGGGGCGTGATCGGCTGTCTTCAAATTCGCCAAGGGCGAAAATGAAGGGAGCAAGCATGTGACGGGATGCGGAATCGTTCGGGCGATAGACGAACGCCTGAAATAACAGCCGCGTCAGCGGCGTGCGTTAGGGATCAAAGCCGAATGGCCGAGACCGCAAAGCGGGCATGGTTCACGCGAGCCCGGCCTGTAGCGCTAGCTAAAGGAGACGCCCTCACTCTTAGGTTTATCATTATTATGGAATATGCCGCCTAAATAGCTAAACTAAACCCATGCTATCTATCCAGCCTTATATTTTCGCAATAGGAGGCCTCATGGCTTAAGCTGGCCTAATGATAAGCTGGGCGCGCCATATCCGTGAAATCTCATAGCAACGCAGAGGGAAGGCTGGGGAGCAAGGCGAAACAGCTCCAGGTATTAAAGGCGTATCAAACTATGAACGCGCTGAGCTAAGAGAAAGCGCTCACAGAGCTCTTCAAGTCACGCCGCGTGAAAAGTGGGTTGGCCGAGGTTTATTCTTCAGTGTCCCCGCGATAATTCTCACGATGTTTCTGAAAAACTGACATTTCTAATTCTGTTCCTCAGTGCACCAATTCAGCTTGGGTGATTGAGCGCGCATCTTTATGTCAGGCCAATCACTTAAATGTCCTACATTTGCGCCCGCTTCAAAGACACTCAAGCCATCCGCCTTGAGTTCCCCAACGAAGCGGTCATAACGATCTTCCCCCAAGTCACACACAATTCGGATGGTCTTATCTTTCGTAAACCTTACAATACAAGCTTTGACTTCAAAGCTCAGCTCACGCCAAACTTCATATCTAGCGCCGTAGCGCTACTTCATTGAGCCTGTCTTCGGCGCATCAATGTTCGCAAGTCTGAATTTTAGCGGCCCCAAATTTACACCTGGTTAGTGTCGCAACTCTAGCACCCCTAGCAGTCTATACAGAAAAATAGTCAAGAATTCTACAGGTCCTCATATTTAAGGATGCATTTCAAAAGCAAAAACTTAGATTCCAAGTTAGTGTCCAGAGTTTTGGTAAGACTCTAATAAGTCAGCCGACTTCGCGGTCACATCTACGGAATGATAGGGCATGAGCCCGGCACCTATACTGTCGAGCAAAAGGTTTCTAATTATCTCTATAAATTCGGCCATAATAATATTTCGGCACCATCTTTTCTTCATGTCGAAAAGGTTGTACTAGAACCGATACCATCAAGAACGGGATTAAAGTTGATTGTATTAAAGGTTGAGATATTATTCGCGCCTCGGACTTCATCCTTCAGTTTTAGATAGGACTGAGACGCTACATGTTAGGCAGTCTCAAAGCCTGTTTTATTCAACCTTAACTCAGAACCTTTTGATTCCCCATTCTGATCGCCCAATCAATTCTGTCGCTCAACATGTCTTGAGGGCGATCACAAGACAAGCTGACTTGAATGAGACCTAATTCAAAATAAGGATTTTCCTAATTTCTAATAAATCTACGGCTGAAGACCACGCATTCATGAATAGAGATTCTTCATTTAACTCCGAAAAATCTTGAAATAGTATTTTCCATACGGCAGCCATAACGAAAGGAGCCGCTAGCAGCATTACGTCGAAGTCGGCGGCCTTTGCTGAGAACTCTCCATTTTTAGCGCCGTCTTTCAGTGTTGCTCCAATCGCTTCCATGTTGGGCGCGACGACATTTTCAAAGTAAAAGGTTCGGAGCTTCTTGCGTTGAGGGCCGTAGGCGACCATTAGTCTCAATATCTTGAGCATCTTGCCTCCTGATAGATGTTCGGCGAGGGTCTGCAACTGACGATGCAGTCGCAGCGTCGCGCTTTCTGCCTGTGTTCCAGCCGCAGTCTGAAGCTTTTCAACCGTCGGCAGGACAATTCCCCTATCATACCTTCAAGCATGTCTTCCTTGGTCTTGAAATAGAGATAAAGCGTTCCCTTCGCCACGCCGGCGGCTTCTGCAATATCAATCATTCGCGCAGCCTCGAACCCGTCGCGATCAAAGATGTCCAGCGCAGCTGAAATGATGGCGTCGCGGCGGCGTCGCTGAGCATTTGATAGCTCTATGAAAGTATCGGATAAATCAACATCGGGCATCGTAGCTTTCCTAGTCCAAGGGCAATCTATCCAATGACCTCCCCCGTATCCTATTTGACATAAAATGACCAGTGGGTCATAAATGACCGACGGGTCAGTCCCGGCAGACTGGATTATTCATGCAATATTTGTGTTCACAAGCAGGCCGCTTTTTTGCCATTGTTCTTACAGCGACTCTTGTCTCCAGTTGTGGCGCTGGAGCGGACGAAACGGTTGAACGCCCACCACGTCCTGTCGAATGGGCCTACCCGTCTTCAACGGAAAATAAACTAAATTCGCGCTACCCAGGACGCGTTGTAGAGGCACAAACCACGAATTTAGCATTCGAGGTTGCGGGTACAATCACCAAGCTAGAGGTCGACCGGGGCGATGAATTCGCGCAAGGTGATCGTTTGGGACGACTGGACGCCCAACTTTATCGTTTGGGTGTGGAGCAGAGAGAGGCTGCTATCCGACAAGCTAAAGTTCGGCTCGACAATGCGGAGATAGATTTTGACCGCAAGGTGGCGCTGCAAGGCACAGGTGCGATTGCGCAATCCGTCATTGACGCGGCCTTGAGCGTCCGGAACACGGCCCGTGAAACCGTATCAGAACTAGTGGCGGCTCGTGATATAGCCGCCAAGAATCAAAGGGATGCCGTTTTGATTGCGCCCTTCAGCGGCCGCGTCTTGACCCGCTTGGCTGAACCGGGCCAGACCGTTGCCGCCGGAGCCCCAGTCCTGTCTGTTGCAGATGGCAGCCAAGGCCTGCGGGCCGAATTCTTCTTATCGGAAACCGATATTACAACTATAGAATTGGGGCAGACTTACCCGTTGCGCCTGTTAGCAACTGGCGCAACGACTCGGGGAACCGTTGTTGAGATTGCGCCTGACGGGGCCAATAGTCTCAGTTTCCCAGTCGCTCTTTCCCTTTCTGATGTAGTAACGGCGCGAGCTGGCATGTCCGTCGAGTTGGTCTTGCGCACGAATGCGGGCATGCCGGATCCGGGGCTTCGCCTACCCGCCTCAGCACTGATTTCTGCACCTAACGGCTCAGCCGTTTTACGACTCGATGACAACAAGGCGCAGCGTGTGCCAGTCGAAGTGCTCGCGACGACAGATGACGGCGTGATTCTGTCCGGCGTTTCAGAAGGCGATCGGATCGTGACGCGCGGCGCGTCGTTGATCAGGGACGGCCAGATAGTGGCGCCGCTATCTCCTTCAGAGACCCGGTACCCGGAATAGGGCCGTGGGTTGGCTGACGGAAAAGGCGTTTGGCGCTAAAAAGCTGCTGCTCTTTGTCGTGGTTATGGCCATGGTGGCGGGCGCAGTCAGTTACTTCACTATGTCCTCACGCGAGGACCCGTTCCTGACAATCCGCACCGCTGCCGTTGTTGCCGTTCACCCGGGCCTGTCAGCCGAACGCATGGAAGCGCTCGTCGCCCGACCGCTGGAAGAAGCCGTCGTATCCGTGCCAGAAGTCAAGCAGGTCCGCACCACCGTGATAGAAGGTCAGGCTATTCTGCAAGTGGATGCCTATTTTCGCGTCAAGGACCTCGACACAGCCTGGGACGAGGTCAACGAGGCCGTTCAGGGCGTGCGACCCGCTCTGCCCCCTACGATGGGTCCGATAATCGTCAATGATGATTTCGGCGACGTGTCCGTGGTCACGCTGGCGTTGCAATCCGATGACTATACCCCGGCGGAGCTGTATGACTATGCGCAGTATATCCGCAATAGGCTCCTGTCGGTGGACGGGACGCGGCGCGTGTCGATCTTGGGCGAACCGAAGGAGCGGCTTTATGTGCGCGTCGACAATGCGGCGTTGCAGTCGGCCGGACTGTCGACCAACGATATCCGCATCGCACTGGATGCCCGCAGCGTGACCTTACCCACGGGCGAAGTCATTCTGTCGGACCGTCGCTACGCGTTGGAAGTGGACGGTATTTTGCGCAATGCAGACGATATTGCGTCGGTTTTGATCCGCAGCAACAATCCCAGCCTTTCCCGCCCCGTGCGCTTGTCCGAAGTTGCGACTGTGGAAAGCGGCTATGCCGACCCGCCAGAACAGTTGGCCTACTATAACGGACGTCCCGCCATTGTCTTGGCTGTCGATCAGGATGTCACTGCCTCTGCCATCAATTATGGCGACCGGGTCCTGACCCGCATTGAAGAGATCCGCACCGACCTTCCCATTGGCGTGGAGATGAACACCATTACCGTGCAGAAGGATAAGGTGGAGGCCGCCGTTTACGGCGTTTCTCGTAGCGTCTTGCAAACCCTTCTGGTCGTTTCGGTCGTCGTCGTCATCTTCCTTGGTCTGCGCACGGGTCTGGTCGTCGGTTCCATCGTTCCGATTGTGGTTCTGCTCACCATTGCGGGCATGAATGTCTGGGGCATCCCGCTGCAACGCATGAGCCTAGCGACCATTGTGATCGCGCTGGGCCTCTTAGTCGATAACGGTATTGTCGTTGCAGAAGATTTTAAGCGCAGGCTTGCTGAAGGGTTGGAACGACGAGAAGCCGTGTCTCGGACGGGTAAGGAATTAGCTTTGCCTTTGCTATCGTCCTCTCTGACGACGATGATCTTTTTTCTGCCGCTTGCGCTCGCCCAGAACGAAAGCTCCGAATATACTCGCTCGATCTCACAGGTCATCGTCCTGTCGCTGGGTATCAGCTGGCTCATTGCGATGACTGTGACGCCAATCTTATGCTTCTGGTTTGTAAAAGCACCGAGCGAGACCGAAACTAAACCCGGCCTGATCGACAGATTATTTAAAAGGTTGGAAGACGGTTACCTAGTCGTGCTTGGCTTCATTCTCCGTTTCCGACTGCTATTCGTCACAGCGATGGTGCTGGCATTTTTCGGCAGCGGAAAGCTGATGAGCACCCTGCCCAACCAGTTTTTTCCATCATCCGACCGGGCGCAGGTTCTGGTTTATCTAGACCTTCCAAAAGGCGTGTCGACGCTGCAAACTGACGCCGCTATGAAGACATTGCTCGCGACAGTCCAGAGTACGAATCGCTATCCAGACGTGGCCGATGCTGCGGGTTATGTCGGCTTTGGTGGGCCGCGTTTCGTTCTGTCCTTGCAACCGGTGGACCCAGGTCCCAATGTGGGCTTTGCCGTCATCAACTTATCGAGTCTAGACAACATAGATTTGTATGTCCGCCAGATGCAGGACGAACTCGAACGGACGCTGCCCGATGCGTTAATCCGAGTGTCGCGGATGTTCCTCGGACCTACAGACCCGAATGTTTTACAAGTACAGATTAAAGGGCCTGACGCGGACCATGTGGTTGCTATGTCAGACCGCATTTCCAACTTGCTAATGGTGCAGGACGGTTTCGACTATGTCTGGACAGATTGGCTCAACCCCTCCGCGAAACTGGTTGTTGATGTCGATGAAACGCGCGCTAAACTAGTTGGGCTAAGCCGCCTAGACGTCGCGCAGCAAGTATCCGTACTAACGGCCGGGCAAATTGCGACCCATGTCTATCAGGGCGATGAAAAAATTCCTGTCGTGATCCGCGCCGTTGATGCACAATCCCGGTCCGTCGACTACCTGCAATCGCTAACACTTTATGCGCCCGGATCTCTGGAACCTGTCAGGCTCGGATCTGTCGCAAATATCCGCATGCAGGGCCAGTACGGACGTATCAACCGCGAAGATTTAGAACGGACCGTGACAGTTGAGAGCAGCAATGTGAAAACATCGCCCGAAGACCTGGTCATGCTGCTAAAAGACGACCTTGACGCGATTAGAGAAGAACTTCAGCCCGGTCACATAATCGAATTCGATGGGGCGGTCGGCAGCAGCGGGGAGTCCCAAGGCGCCCTCGCCGCGCAGACCCCACTTGCATTCGGTCTCATTTTTGTCCTCCTTCTAGCGCAATTCGGTTCTTTCAGAAATCTCGCGATCATCGTGTTGATTCTGCCGCTTTCCGTCATAGGTGCTGCTATCGGCCTTAAGATAATGGGCGCGCCGTTCGGCTTTATGGTCATTCTTGGCTTATTCGCTTTGTTCGGTATTGTAGTGAACAACGCCATCGTCCTTATCGATCGCATTGAAATTGAGATGAAAGCGGTTGGAGATAGTCGGGTAAAGAATCAAAGTGCCAAATCAAATGAGCCTATCAATCAAGACAAGAACTACGACACGAAGCACTCGGCGCTAATTTCCGCCTGCAAGCGACGGCTACGCCCAATCATGATCACAACCATTACGACCATTCTTGGACTCTTACCACTAATCGTCGGTCAGGATGTATTATTTTTTGGTTTGGCCAATGTGATTGCGTATGGCTTGGCTTTAGGAACATTGCTGACCCTTGGCGTGGTGCCTGTGTTATATTCGCTATTCTACAGCATAGAGGACGAAGTGTCGTGATCCGAAATTTCAGCTTATGCGGTGTGTCACTCGTGATTTTAGGTTTGCTGACAGCCTGCGCCAGTATACCGGAAAGACCTAGCAGCAGTGAAATTCTCACCGATACAGCCAAAGTGCCCGCGAATTGGACGGATCGAACACAAAACATCATTTCCAGACTGGGCAGCAATGCTCCCGATACCGTTTGGGAGGGTTTTGATGATCCATCGCTTACCCAGCTGGTCCAACAAGCGATAACGGCGACGCCAAGCGCCCGCGAAGCGCAGGCCCGGTTGATACTCGCTCGCACACGATATGACCTTGCCCAAGCGCGCTTGCGCCCGTCCCTTTCTCTAGGATCGGGCGCAACACGCGAACGCTCAAGTCTTGAAGGGCCACAGTTCACCAATTTGCCGCCGCAGTTCGCTGAATTTATTGAGCCAGAGGTTGACGTGTTTAACCTGTCGGCATCTGCCTCTTGGGAGCCCGACATTTGGGGTCGGCGGGCGTTGGAGGTCCAATCGGCGCAACTCTCTGTGAAAGCGGCAGCTGCACAAAGAGATGCTACTCTGTTAAGCTTGCAGGCAGATACAGCCCGTACTTACGTTCAACTTCGTTCAGTCCAGACCCAAGTGTCTATCACACGCGAAGCGATGGAACTTTTGGAAGAGACGCAGGAACTCACGGGTCTGCTGCAGGATCAGGATTTAGCCAATGCTCTTGACGAGTTGCAAGTCAGTGCCTCCATTGACGCCAGAATGTCCGAATTAGCTACCCTTGAAGGCCAGCAAGTCGAATTTCTGCTTTCGGTTGCAACTCTGACGGGTCAAACACCGAACGCGACGAACGAACTCACATCGGGGAGCGTGAACATTCCCGATTATTCCAGCGGTCTGCCTGCTGAATTACCGAGTTCGCTCCTAACCCGGCGACCTGATCTGCGTGCTGCATCTGCCAGATTGCAGGCGGCGCGCGCACAGAGTGATGCCGATGATCTGAACCGTCTACCATCCTTTTCCCTGACAGGAGATGGAGGACTTCTTTCGACCACGCTCGACACGCTCATCTCGACAGATGCACGGCGCGGCGCGATCGGTGCAGCCCTTGGTTGGCCTATCTTTCAAGGCGGAGCATTATCGGCTCAGCGGGAGGCGTCTGATTCGGACGTCCTTATCGCTGAAGCACAATATGATGCAGCGATTCTTCGTGCGCTCTCTGACGTGGAAGGAGCCCTGTCGCGCTACGTTGCAGCCGAACGAGCCCTACGGCGATTAGACGATGGTATCGACGATCGCGAACGCATTGTCGCTCTTCGAGAGCTTCGCTTTAAAGCCGGGCTAGACAACCAGTTTCTTGTTATAGAAGCCCAAACGCAATTGCTTGAACTGCGTTTGGCTAGTGTTCAAGCGCAAGCGGCATCCGCCCTCGCGATTATAGACTTATTTGCAGCCGTTGGTGGGGAATGGTGAGTCGGTGGACACTCATTCTCCAACTGTGACGTTAGCATCAATATCACGTCAAACGTGGTCAAATCACTAGAGGTCGTCAGATCAGGTATATGCCGATTAAGTCTCGATCGACCCTCACTTTTAGACATTTGGGCCGATATAATTTCGAGAACGCGGAACTCCGATTATGCAACAAAACTAAACCGTTCGGAACAGAATCGACTTTGACCACCGCCACAACCGACGCACATCATCGGGGATCATGAAAGCAGCAGGAACGACAATCAGGGTCAAGAGCGTCGATGTTGTCAAACCGCCGATGATCAAAGCGCCGACTGGGGCTCGAAACTCTGAGCCATTTGACGTCGCTAAGGCGACGGGAACCATGCCGAACACAGCCGACAAAGCCGTCATAAGCACGGGCCGCAATCGTTCAGGACACGCCTTGGCGATTGCTGCGCGGTCAGGCAGCCCCTCTTCGATGAGTTGATTGGCACGATCAACGAGCAAAATCCCGTTTTTCATGACGATGCCCATAAGCCCGATCAGACCGATCTGCACAAAGATGGAAAGCTCGAAGCCGAAATAGTAAAGCGCAGCGAACGCCCCTGAGAAGCTCAATGGTGCCGTGACCATAATAATCGGCGGTTGAACGAATGAGTTAAATTGACTGGCCAGAACCATGTAAAGTACAATGATCGCCAGCATAAGAGCGACGCCAATATTGACGACCGCATCTTTCATAACATCCGCATATCCCCCAATTTGAAAAGTGATGCCTTCAGGCGGAGGCATTGTCTCAAGCAGGTCTTCCAAAACTCGGGTGGCATCACCTAGTGCGACCCCAGAGGATGTGTCACTCAAAACAGAAATCTTGCGGCTTCGATTTTCCCGTTGAATTTGTAACGGCCCAGACGCGATCCGAACGTCCGATATGGACTCTATATCGACAAGATTTCCGGATTGGTTCCTGACTTGGATATTGCCAATGTCGTTGAGCGATTGTCGCTGGTGAGGTTCCAATCTCAACCGAATGTCGTAACGCTGTCCATCTTCCTCGTAACTGCCGACATCAAATCCACCTAAAGTCATTCGTAACACACTGGCAATTGATTGCGCGGAGACGGCTTGATCAGCGGACTTTCTTCGATCGATGTTCAGCTGAGCTTCAGGTCGGCCATTCTTACTGCTGGTGGTCAGGTTCTCGAAGGCCTGCGTTCGCTTCATTTCGGCGACAAGTGCCTTGGCATATGCAGAGACGACGTCCAAGTCTGATCCGTTCAAGATCAAATCAATCTCTGTACCACCCGAAATTGTTCCGGTAATCCAAGGTATTTCGCTAATCGAAACATCAACGGCCTCCGGCACGGCCCGCCTCAAAGATTGGCGCGCCATATCCATGACCTCGAACTGGGACACATCACGTCCTTTTTTCGGGGAAATCCCCGCATAGACCTCTATCTCATGCGGTTCACCGCGAACACCGCCCCCAATCGTCCAAAAGACGTTTTCCACATAGTCCAGTTCCGTTAGAGACGTTTCGATCCGCGCTGCCACTTCCCGAGAGGACCCCAAACCCGTGCCAATAGGCAGCTCAACGGATCCGAGAAATTCGCTCCTGTCGGCTTTAGCCATAAAACCCGAAGGAATTTGGGAGGCGTACCACCCCCCTAGGAAAAGGGATGCGAACGCGGCAACCAACACGATGTAACGAAATCGTATCGCGGTGGTCACGACGTGCCCATAGGCACCGTCTAACCATGTCCAAAAGCGAGCGATTGGCTTCAACAAGGACGGATTCGACCCACCCTTAAGCAGTCGCGATGCGAGCATTGGCGTCAGTGTCATCGCAATCAGCCAGGAGATAGACACAGAAAAGACAATCGCGAGAGCATATTGGAAGAAAAAGCGACCGATGATGCCGTCCATAAAAACAATGGGCACGAACACGGCCAACGTCGCCACTGTTCCCGCGAGAACGGCCAAAGCAACCTTTCGAGTTCCTTCGAGAGCCGCCTGAACAGGCGTTTCCCCGTCTTCGAGCTCGCGAGATATGGCTTCCACGACAACGATTGCATCATCCACGAGAAGGCCTATCGCGATTGTGAGAGCTAGAAGCGTGATCATGTTGATCGTGACATCGAAAAAATAGAAGGCGAAAAACGTTGCTATCAAGGATGTCGGAATCACGATCGCAACGATAAATGTTGCCCTGATATCCAGCAGAAAAACGAAGCAGACAAGGATGACCAAGGTCATCGCGATTCCCAGATCCACCGTCACATCATGAATGGAGCTCTCGATGAACTTTGTGGTGTCTCGCGTTACGACGATGCTTGTTCCATCAGGGGCCAAAGACCGAATATGAGAGAGTTGCTCTTTGATCCCATCTGCCACGGCGACGGCGTTCTGACCGGACTGCTTTCGGATCTCCAAGGCGATCCCGCGTTGTCCATTGAGATATGCAATCGAACGTTCGTCTTCCTGTCCGTCTTCAACTGTGGCGACGTCACCGACCTTTATGCTGACACCGTTGGAGCGATATAAGATCGGAAGGTCCGTGAATTCGGAGGGCCTCGCAACCTCTGCCATAGTCCTGATGCCGAACTCTTTGGTAAGGTTTGACGTTTCCATCCGCCCGCCAGGGAATTCGGCATGTTCGGTTTGCACTGCGCTTCTGACATCATCCGCACTGATTTGAAGAGCGCGCATCTTTTGATTATCGAGCCAGATCCGAATGGCGCGTTCTTGACCGCCCACGAGGTTGATTGAGCCAACTCCCGCAACGCGTTGCAACTCCTTTTTGGCCACATCCTCTGCAAATGCGGTCAGTTCCCGGATCGGACTATCGCTGGCAATGACAATTGAGAGGATCGGCGCTGCGTCTGGGTCAGCCTTTTCAACAATGGGGGGATCGATTGCGGGGGGCAAATCAGACAGGGCTTGTTGAACCTTGTCTCTGACGTCCTGTGTTTTGACGTCGACGTTCGAAGACAATGCGAACTCAATGACAACTTGAGACACGCCTTCAGTGCTGAAAGACTGCATCGACTCTATTCCGTCGATTGTGCTTAGACTGTCCTCGATTATGATCGAAACTTCCGACTCGATCGTGTCGGGGGACGCGCCTTCCAAAGCGACGGTCACTGATACATAGGGCAGGTCTATTTCTGGAAAGAGGTCGATTCCAACCCGCCCAATGGACATCAGTCCAAGTCCGACAAGCGCTGCCGTGAACATAAACGCAAAGACGGCTCGTTTTACTGAGGTTTCGACAAGCCACATCACAAGTTTTCCGTGGTTACCTCCATCCCTTCCTTCAGCGTTTGAGAGGAATCCAGCGCCACGACATCGGCGCCCTCAAGGCCGGCCACCACTTCTACTCGGTCAACATCAAGATCTCGAAGAATGACAGGTTGACGAAAAGTACGCCCGTTCTGCACCCTGTAGACATATGTGAAACCGGACCCTTCATGAATAGCTTGCCTAGGCAAAACCAATGCGGGGCGTTCGGGGACGGTTATTTCCGCTCTAACGGATTGACCAGCCTTCACCGCGCAACCTTCGTTCATAAACGGCATTCTCAATTCGACGGTACGTGCTTGTGGGTCGACGCTGTCATTTAAAATCATGATGCTTGCGGGGGTCGGTTCTGAAGCGCCGTCGAAATACAGACGACCCTCCATACCTAATGCGAGACTTTCAATCTTCGATTCCGGGGCAAATAAGATTGCCGCGGCAATTTCACATTCTCGAACTTGGACGACAGAAGAATTTCCCATGCCGGAAAAACGACTGGCCATGAACACGCCTTCGTCGATGTATCGAGCCGTGATGGCGCCATCAAATGGCGCTTTGACAATGGTGTCCTCTAACATTTGCCTGGCAGTCTGTAGCTGAGCTTGACGGAGTGTGACCTCTGCCCCAGCCACTAAAGCTCGAGTTTCGATTTCTTCAAAATCGACCCTAGAAACGGCGTCGCTTTCGATCAGGTTTGCATACCGTTGACGCAGTTTTTCAGAATTCTTCGACTTCGCCGTCGCAATGTCCAGACTAGCTTCTGCTTCATCAACCCTCCGTCTGTAGTCGATTTGCCGCGTTTGAAACAACCGGTCGCCTTTTTTGACACGGTCTCCGACCACCACAAAGATTCGGTCTATAACACCGTCAGCCAGAGCACCGATATTGCTTGTCCGATTGGCTGCAATAGTGCCGGATACGGTGATGGGTTGAGAGACGTTTATCAATTCAGGCTGGATAGTCTGCACCAATACAGTCGCGTAATCGTCAGCTCCCAGATCGTTTTTCAAGATCGGCTCAATATCAGGCAAAGCTACGTTGCTTTGGTTGCAGGCCACTACCCCACATACAAAACCGACACCGAGCAAACACTTCAAGGTTACAACGTAGACTTTCATTGAGATTACTCGCATCCAAATTCAAAGCAGCGTATTTTCTCAGAAGACTACTGAGGCCGGAACTCTAATCGCTTGCAAACAGACTCGCAGTGTATAGCATTGAACCATACAATATGGAATGGCAACAATAGAAATGACTGAAACATCTCACCAGCTCTCAGCGCGCGAAGCGCTTGAGAATGACCCTCGGTTAGATTTTGGGTTTTTAATTAACGATATTTCGCGCGGCGTCCGAAAAGCTTTCGACCGGAAGATGGTCATGCTCGGATTGACGCGCGCGCAATGGCATACACTGGTCTACGTGATACGGCTCGGTCAGCCCACCCAAACAGAGTTAGCGGAAGCCCTAGATGTAAATCGTTCATCAGCGGGAGGCTTGATTGATCAACTCGAAAGGAGCGGCTTCGTTTCACGCAAAGCAGATCCCAACGATCGGCGCATTTGGAGAATTGTTGCGACGCCCCTGGCTGACAGACGCGCTGACGAAATCGCTGAATGCGCTGAGTCTCTCATGGATGATATGTTCACGAATATTTCTGGGGCCGATTTAAAAGTTGCCACAAAAATTTTGCTTCTGATGAAGGGAAATATTGATGTCTAAGCAAGATTTAGCGCAAGGAGAATCGATCGCCGATTGGGAAACATTTGGCCGACTGTTTGTTGGCTCATCGCATCCGTTGTTTTCCCAACTCAATATGAACTTGATCCACATTTCTAAAACGGGAGTCGTTGTTCATGCTACGATCGGAGAATCCTTCAAGGTGAGCCCGGAAGGGCCGGAAGCCAATGTTGGTGCACTGACAATTATTTTAGATTCGATCTTTGGGCTCGCATTATTTGCACATATTCAGGAAATGAATCCAATTGCGACGATCAATCTGAAGACTGAGTATGTAGGCTCCCCGAGTGTGGGGCTTGAGCTTAAATGTAATGCGTCTTGCTTTGCTATCGAAGGTAAAATTGCGAGGATGAGAGGCGAAGTCTGTGACGTAAAGTCCGGTGAGGTCCTGGCCACATCCACTGGCGCCTTCATGATCGGGACGGCAGGTCCGTCTTTCTTCTCTCGCAAGGGGACGTAAGCATATGCCTCAGAACCCCGCACATAATCCGATAGACAATTGGCTTTCACTGACTTCAAATGAAGGCACCACTCGAAGAGTTTATGAAATGACGCCCGATGACAAGCATATCGGTAATCCCGCAATAAGAGCTATTCACGGCGGTGTCGTTACTCTCTTCTTAGAGCGCGTCGCTGAACTTGAGATATCTAAAGAGGAATCTGCCCCCTTTAGCTGCGTTATCGTCAACACAAATGTCGACTTTCTTAGGTCAGCAAAGCTAAAGCCTATGTTTGGTGCTGCGGTTATCGTTCGTCGCGGACGTCGATTGGCTGTTGTTAATGCAAAAGCCTGGCAAGACGACCCCGAAAGACTGGTTGGGCAAGCCACGATCAGCTTGAAGATAGATTAGGCGCTCACACTTCTCATCGAGCAGCGCCTCAATTTGCCTCCCATCTTTGATGGGAGGTCTTTTTTAATAGGCTTATTTTATTGCCAAAAGAAGAATACCTGTTACCGCCGCAGCTCCAATACCCATACCAATCGGCATGGATATCTGAGCTACAATCGCCCCAGAAATGAGCGCCGCTGCAATTTGCAGGCTCAGGGATAGACGGCGCGCCGCACCATTAATCTCGGCTCGCAAAAGCTGGTCGGCCTGACTTTCTACATGGACATTTACACGGCCCGTCTTCGCAAATGCTTCGACGTGCTCAAGAATTTCGGGAGTGCGTAGCGCTATTGCAGCTAGACCTGCGACGGTTTTCTTACCCGCGCCGAACGCCCGACGGGGATCCAGACGTTCGAAAAGAAGCTCTTTTGCGACAGGCTTTAGCTCTGCTCCAATGTCAAAGCTGGGATCGATTTTTTGTACAACGCCTTCCGCGATTAGCAGTGTCCTGAGCATCAATGCCAGATCGGGTGGAAGACCCAGGCGATGCGTTCTCAATAAGCCAAAGGTCGCTTCGAAAATCTCGGAAAAGTCGATCTTTCCGATCAAGGTGCCTTCAAATTTGTTAACAAGAGATGCGATGTCAGCTTCTAGCTCGATGCGCTCAACAATAGGACTGCCGCTCCATTCAAGAAGCACATCCACCACTCGGGCGTAGTCGCTGCTAGCAATGGCAATGATCAGTCGTACGATTTCTTCACGTCGTGCAGGCGACAACCGGCCTACGGACCCGAAGTCAATGAATGCCATCGATCCATCATCTTGGATCCAGACATTACCGGGATGCGGATCGGCGTGATAAACCCCGTTGAACAGAATCATGCGTATGACTGCCTGAGAATATACTGTTGCCGTGGCTTTCTCTCCAGCTCTCTCCAAAGCTGACGGGTTAGAAGCTGGCGAACCTTTGAGACGCTGCTGAACATTGACACGTTGGCTTGTGTACTCCCAATAGAATTTCGGGACTGTGATACCAAGTCGACTTAAAAATTGTCCAACTTCCTCACCGGCGCGCGCTTCAGCAGCCAAATCCATTTCTGCGGATAAACCTTCTGAAAATGCGCGTAGGAGTTCATCTGGACGAAGCCGGGCAACTTCCGGCATGCGTCGCTCGGCAAGTCGTGCCATTCGTCTTAGAAGGCGGAAATCCGCATCAACTAAGCGGGCGATGCCAGGCCGACGAACTTTGACAACAACATCTTCTCCCGACATCAATTTTGCAGCATACACCTGGGCAATTGAAGCCGCCGCCAACGGCATTGGATCAAATTCCGCGAAGATTTCCTCTGGCGGAGCACCAAGCTCCTCCAGTAGAACGTCTGCGATACGCTCATAGGGTACCGGTGCCGCATTATCTTGAAGACCTGTTAGGACCATCGTCCATTCTGGGCCAATCAAGTCGTCGCGGGTAGCAAGAACCTGGCCAAGCTTTACCGCTACAGGTCCCAAATCCTGTAGCATCGCGACAAGCGCGTCGGGGTTAGACGGTAGTTCATTTGTCTTCGGGGAGCGATCGAGACCTAGCCTTCCAGAAAGGCCTCGGAAGCCATGCTTTGCGAAAACGCGAGCGATATATCTAAAGCGTGCAAATTCACCTTGAGGCTCTAGATTTTCCATGTCACCCTCCAAATAAATATTGAAACGACAAATGGGTACATCTTCGTAGCAATTTAAAACTACATCGATGACCTATAATCAGAAATCATACCTGCCACAAATTTACAATCTAAAAAGCCCTGCCGAAACGCGGGGCTTTGCAAAACGACGTTTGAAAGCTAGAATTCTAACCTTTGATAACCAATTCGTTGCCGAACACCTTGCTCATTTTAAAGGGGGCTTAAAGTGCCGTTTGCGTGTTATTGAGCTTTGTCACTTTAATGCCAGTTTTCAGACATTCCGCTAAGACCTTGGTATGAAAACGTCAATTTATACCCGGCATCGCTTCCACCCGGACATTATTCGACGCGCCATTTGGATGTATTTTCGTTTTAATCTGAGTTTCCGAGATGTCGAAGAACTTATGTTGGAACGCGGTGTCGATGTTACCTATGAAACAATAAGAAGGTGGGTTGATAAGTTTGGATCGACATTTGCAAAGCGGATAAGGTTACGAGCCGAACCACCCTCGCCTGTTTGGCATTTGGACGAAGTTTATACGAAAATAGACGGCGAGATGGTCTATCTTTGGCGAGCCGTCGATAACGAAGGCACAGTATTAGATGTCGTTGTACAAAGAAGAAGGGATACCAAAGCGGCCCTGCGCTTGCTAAGGAAACTGCTGAAAAACCAAGGCATCAAACCTACAAGAATGGTGACCGATAGACTTGGGTCGTACGGTGCAGCGCTCAAGCTTCTAGGGATAAAACATCTACAAGACGTTGGAGGTCGAAAGAATAATCGCGCCGAATGTTCACATGTTCCCATCAGACGAAGAGAACGAAAGTCACAAAGGTTCAGGTCAGTTATGAATGCTCAAAAAATGCTTTCGGCCTACGGCCAAATCTACAACCTCTTCAATCATCGACGTCACCTCATCTCAAGAAACACACTTCGAAAGTTCAGGTCTCAAGCAGATACAGAATGGAATTTAGTCACGGCACCAGTTTGCGCGTAAAAGGTCAGCTAGAGAAAAATGACGGCCGGTTCAGTTAATGTGACAAAGCCCTTGGAGATTCTGCCAAGCTCGCGTTGCCTAGTTTATTAAATAGAACCGGTACCCTCATCCAATACTTCCAGATATTTTGTATAAGCAAATACACGGCCACGTTCTTTTCCTGTCACCTCTTTCACAACTTTTAGATCAATAAGGTTGTAAAGAGCATTGGTAGCGGTTGGAGCCGTCGTATCGCAAAGCTCCATCACCAGAGCCACTGTCACAACTGGCCTTTGACGCATGACGTCATGAACTTTGCGTGCCGAGTCTGCCGCCCGTTTCAGCTTGGATATTTTTTCGGAGTCATCTTCAAATATTTTTGTAATGCGCCGCGCCGCGCCATTGGCTTGTTCAGCCACTTCTTTCACGCCAGTTAAAAAGAACTCAAGCCAGACCTCCCAACGCCCATGATCTCTCACTTCATTGAGAAGTTGATAGTAAATGGTGCGATGTGTTTTCAGGTACAAACTTAAATATAGAAGCGGTTCCTCCAATATGCCTTCGGAGCAGAGATAGAGCGTAATGAGCAATCGTCCTAATCGACCATTACCATCTAGGAACGGATGAATGGTTTCAAATTGGAGATGAGCTATGCCCGCTTTTACGATAGCTGGCAGATCATCGTCCGCGTGCAGGAAGCTTTCCAAATCAGTCATAAGGTCTAGAACTGAACCGGGAGGCGGCGGGACAAAGATTGCGTTTCCAGGACGTGTGCCGCCAATCCAGTTTTGAGACTGCCGGAACTCTCCCGGTAGTTTCGTACTGCCTCGTCCCGTTGATAATAGAATGCCGTGCATCTCTCGCATCAAACGCATGGAAAGAGGGAAGCCGCCTTCAAGCCGCTTAAGGCCATGATCGAGCGCCGCCACATATGTTGAGACCTCTTCAACATCATCAGTGGGAGCGCCCGGAGCCTGCTCGTTTTCATAAAGCAGAAGATCAGACAGGCTGGATTGTGTGCCCTCAATTTGTGACGATAAAAGAGCCTCTTTACGCACATACATATATAGAAACAGAGATGTATCAGGCGCGACTGACCGGACCCCATCTAAGCGCCCCAGAGCAAGCATCGCGTCACTCACCAGATTGGAGAGTGACTGCATATCAATCCGTGGCACAGGCGGCAGGTTTGGGGGGATGTATGCCTTCACTGCCTCAGAGGCCGTTGTGGTTGTGATGTACCGCCCGATACGAGGCGTGAGATCTAAATCAGGCACAGCTTGCTATCCTTTAACAACGATTCTTACAATTAAAGGATAATACACTAAGCTTTATTAGTGTCACGCCCTATTAAAGGATGATCAATTGGGCTTGACGTTGAGTCATGCGGCTTCGATTAAGTTCCCAGAACAAAATTTCTCTGAGCTGGCGCACACCAGTCTAATGGTTCTAAACTCTTAAATCACCAAAAACCCATTGATGAAAGGGCATTTGCACTATCAGTGTTTGGTATGAAGCGATACAACCAGTTCAATCGCTAACCCTCAATTGGTGACACCACTAATATACAATCCTCGACAGCCATTCTTTGTGCCACAAACCGTGACTCTAGCTGTGCCACAAAATCAAATTTGACAGCCCTAAACTATTGTTTTATATAATATATTCCACACGGCGCTGTGCTGTGTGGGGGCACCATTTCATCCTTCCGTTTTAGTCTGATTTAATTCTGTGTTTTCACATGGGGGGCTCTCGATTGCATCTCATCCCTTAATCAAAATTTACCACGCCTCTTTGCGAAGCGGAAACTCCTGCCTGTTATTTAGTCTGTAATGAAAGAGCCGGGAAACACGGCCGTCAGGTGAAAAACGGAGTTTAAAATGCCCCCTCTCAACCCCCAAACCGCCGGGGTCCTTACAGCCTATGAACCAGCCGGCCGACTTGTGCCTGTTCTCTCAGCAAATCCGGTTGGTTTTGATGTCATTGACACGGCGCTCGCGCTGGGCCGCAAAGCCGCGAGTTTTGGCGAGACAGTTCTCATCCTCGATTGTAATGGCGGGCAGACCCTTAATCGGGCCGGCATCGTCTTCAACAAAACGCTGGCAGATGTTCTCTCCGGCGAAGCGCAATTGAGGGACGCGCTCTACATAACGTCAAACGAGCATTATAACGCGGCAGCGCTCGGGGATATTTCACTGGATAAAGCCTTGGGCAGCCTCGCAGCGCTGTCCCTTGATTTTGACTGGGTCTTCGTCGTGGCCGAACCAGGATGTACGCGGGCACACACACGTTTGGCTGCAGCGGGCGATATTTGCCTGCTGGGCTATGAAACGCAAAAAGACGATTTCATGCGAGCCTATTGGATGATCGAAGCCGTAAGACGCCGCGCCCCGAAATTTGACCCATTTATTCTCTCTTGTGGCGAGAAAGCCGAGGCCGTGGAAACAGCTTTGATGCTCACCGATACCGTCCGAGATCATCTGGGCGCGCCGCCGTCTTATGCGGGTCATGTGCTGGATAACAATCTGGAAACGCGCCTCCTTTCACAACTGCGCGACACCTTGGCGAGCACCGCCGCCTGACCCCCTACAGAAGATGAAGTTTAATTAACGCAGTTTTTCCGAAGGATTTTGGCGTCTGCCTCGTTTGTGTCTATGAACGCAACGAAAAGGAGACCCCATGCGTCGCTTAAATAAACTTACCCTTCTGAGTGCAGCCGCTATCGCGCTCGTTTCCACCCCTGTGTTGGCACAAAGCCCTCTGGCCGACGCGAATGAAGACGGCCAAGTCACAAAGGCTGAATTTTCGGCTGAATCCCTTGCAAAATTCCAAAGCGCTGACTTAAATTCTGACGGCTATCTTGATGAAGCAGAGCAAGCTGCTCTACGCCAAAATCGTCGCGACGCGCATCTTTCTCGTAAATTCGACGAACTCGACGTCAATGGCGACGGGTCTGTCACCGAAGCGGAAATGAAAACGGTCCGTGAGGCCCGCCGCGAAAAACACATGGAACGCCGTAAGGAGCGTCGTGAAGAATGGAAATCCCGGATAGACACTGATCGCGACGGCGAAGTTTCGGACGTCGAAAAGGAAGCTGCGAAAGAGGCGTGGTTTGAAAAACGTGAAGAGCGCATGGAGAAAATGAAAGCTCGGATGATTGAAAAGATGGACACGAACAGCGACGGAACCGTCTCTGACGCGGAAAAACAAGCCGCTCGCGATACCTACAAAGCCAGAAAAGGCGACCGCAAAGGTAAATGGGGCCGCAATGGCAAAAGAGGTCACCAAGCCAAAATCGACGCGAATGATGACGGGCTTATCAGTCAGGCCGAATATACGGCCCGTGCGGACGCTTTATTCGCTCGGATGGATGCCAATGAAGACGGCGTGCTAACTCAAGGCGAGGGCAAACACCGTAAAGGCAAACGTCACAAAGGCCCTGATCGGGACTAATGTCCAAACCCGACCCTGATAATGATCTCCTTCCCGGTCTTCGGGACGGAGACGAGACGGCTCTGGCCCGTCTGATGGATAGGCACCTTAAAACGGTGACGGCCATCGGCTATTATATGTTGGGGGACGCGTCTCTTGCCGAAGATGTGGCGCAGAGCACTTTTCTCAAACTCTGGCAGTCGGCGCCGAAATGGAAGCCGGGAAAAGCGACCCTCCTGACGTGGATGAGGCGCGTGGCAACGAATGACTGTCTGGATCGTCTGAGGAAAAAAGGTCCAATCTATTCGGATCACGTGCCTGACGCCGCGGATAACCAACAAACAGCTCTGGAAGAGTTGGAAAAAGTCGACACGATTAAGGCAGTAAAAACGGCGCTTGCAGGACTTCCCGCGACGCAGAGAGCCGCCATAACATTGTCCTATTACCAGCAAGTGTCGCAAAAAGACGGCGCAGAGATTTTAGGCCAAAGCGTCAAAGCTTATGAAAGCCTGCTCTCGCGAGCTCGAATTAATCTGAAAGCGGCGCTTAGTCCGCTGGTTGAAAGAGAGAGTATATGACCGATTTGAATTCTTTACTTGATCAGGTAAAATCACCGGAACCGAGCGATTTACTGAAAGCGCGTATCATGCAGAAGGCCAAGTCGCCGCGCTTGAGTCCAAATCCCCAGCCTGCCAATGACAACCATTGGAAACGCTGGACCGGAGTTGCCGCAATAGCGGTCGTTATGGGCGTCGTTGGACTCACCACACTCACCTCCGCCCCGCCGAATGAAGAGGAGGTTTGGGCGGAGGCCGCGCAGGATATGGGGTATGGAGACCTTTATGCCTGGGTGGAAGGAGACGCCTCCGAAAGCCTGACTGTCAATGAGGATTCTTAGCTTTGACAGACTAAGGCTCTGTTAGACGAATATTGTCACGCTCTGCATACCTTCCGCGACCAAGTCCCCGGAACTATTCCAGATCCGCATAACTTGGGTAGAGTACCCCCCCTGAGCCGCGGTTAAACGGGTCTCAACTTGCCACCACCCCTCTTCTGTCGTCGGATTATCCGACAATATATTTAATATCCAGGTCATGGAACTGACTGGACCTGGCCGTTTCAAAAGAGGCAGTGCCGCAGGTGGCAGCACATCCCCGATGCAAAGAAGGCTCGCCGTTCCATTTCTGGAGCCTTCATGCTTATGGCGGCTCCAAACCTTTATATAGCCGTCTTTATAACCTGTGAACGGACGTCCGCCGTCTATCAAACGCGTATCAAACCGGAGAAAGAAACCCGGTAAGAAATCATCCATTTCTTTGGGATTGAAAAGGCCGCATTGCGCCGGGTCCGGAACCTCGGGGCCTGGGAATTCAATATTCAGATCAGAATCGCGCGCCGTTCCAAAGAAGAAGGTGACACTGATGACGGGCGCCTCGCCGTCATAACCTTTGGCCTCAATCGTCGTGACATTTCGGCCTTGGCGCAAAACTTCCGTTCGATAGACGGGGTTTGAAGGAACCGGCCCGGTGAAATTAATAAGTGAAGACCGTAGCGGCGGCAGATCAGAGTGTTGTCTTTGAACGGCTTCTAGGGCCAGGGCGGCGCTGATCCCACCATAAGCGGTCCGCCCCTGCCTCCAGCTTTCAGGAATTTCGGCCTGCAACCCATTACCGCTTTGAACCATCGCGCCCGCAATATCCTTGAAACCAATATTCGACATAGCCGATCTTTCCCTTTGCTCTCTATCCTTACGCGGTCTTACAGTTTAAACTCTCACAAACACCGCGTCATATTGCCAGAGACTTTCATGCATAGCCCCACAACGAAAATTGCTGTTTTTGGCGCTGGCTCTATTGGATGCTACCTAGGAGGATTACTGAGTTCTCAGGGGTTGGACGTCGTTTTTATAGGACGAGACCGCCTAAAAAAAGCTGTAGAAAAGCAGGGCCTAACTCTGACGCATTTCGAAGCTGACCCCATTCAGCTTTCCTCCGAAGAGGCGCGGATTGAAACGAGACCTTCCGCACTCCAAAATTGCGGCTTAATCTTACTCTGCACTAAGTCTCAGGACACCGGGGCGGCGGCACAGGATATCCTGAAATATGCGAAACCAGATTCGTATATTGTGAGCTGCCAGAACGGCATCGGAAATGTGGAGATTTTAAATAAGTTTCTAAAAACCGGCTTGGCCGGACATGATTTTAAGGTTTCCGGCGCCATCATACCTTTCAACGTTACCCCTACGGGACCGGCTTCTTACCATTGCGGAACAGGCGGAGCGCTGCATTTTGAACATAACCTGCCCGAGGACGTGCAGGACGCGTTCAAATCTGCGGGTCAGGACGCAAAATATGGCGGAAATTTTCAAGGGGATCAGTGGGCAAAGCTCTTGGTTAATCTAAACAATGCCCTCAACACGTTGAGTGGAGGCACATTGCGGGAAGCGTTCCTACAAAGAGACTATAGATTGGCTTTCGCACGAGTTATTGCGGAGGGGTTATCTGTGGCCGAAGCCAAAAAAATAGAGATAGGGAAATTTAACGGAAGGTCGCCATCGCTCTTAATCAGAATGCTTAAACTTCCGAATTTCCTCTATAAATTCCTGATGGATAAGATCGTGAAAATAGACGCCAAAGCCCGCTCATCCATGTTGGATGATCTGGAGTTAGGGCGGGCGTCTGAGATAGATTACTTACAGGGAGAAATCGTGCGTGAAGGCAAAGCTTTGAACCTCCAAACCCCCGCCAATTTAAATGTTCTGAGAGCCGTTCAGAACGCCTTTAAGACAGGGCGGTCTCCGAACCTGTCAGGAACAGAAATTCTTAGTCTTGTAAATGAGGGGCAGTAAAAGAATAGCGACGCCATGCGTACTGGGAGGGGGGTAAACGCATGACGCCGCATCTGTTACGCTACGAACCAGTTTTCAGGGGAGGAAACTGTCGCAATCGCGTAACACCTATTTAGGCAGCTTTCGCCTTACTGCCAGACTTCGGGGTGATTAATTTTTGGTCAGAATTTTCAATCGCGATTTTGCGGGGCTTCAGAGCCTCCGGCACATCTCGTTTCAACGAAATTGTCAAAAGACCATTTCTCAATTCTGCCCCTGTCACCATAACGTGATCGGCAAGTTGGAAACGACGCTCAAATCCGCGTTCGGCAATACCGCGATGCAGATATTCTACGTCATCATTTGCTGTATCGGACACATTGGTTCCGGAAACAGTCAAAACATTTTCGTGCGTTTCGAGTTCAAGTGTATCTTCGGAAAAGCCTGCAACGGCCAATTCGATACGATAGCTATCTTCGCTTAAACGCGCGACGTTATAAGGGGGGTAACTTGCTGTATTGGCGCTGGCCTGGGAGGCCGCATCAATCAGATTGGCCATCCGGTCAAAACCGACAAAGTTACGGTAGAGGGGGGAGAAATCATAAGTTCTCATTGTATCATCCTTTTTAAAAGCAATGTTTAGTCAGACGCCCTTTTGGGCCGTCCGGTTTCAGTTCACAGACCCCGTTATGGCGGCCTGCATACCTAAAAATGGGTTATCAATTTCGGGCTTCAAGTTTTACAACTGCACAAAATTAGTCATTGTGCTGACATTTATTTTAGGCCAGTTAATTGGCAGACGAGAAATTAAACGGACTTCAGAGAGATTTTAAAATGACGGCGATGAAATTTACAAAATGGGCTCTTTTATCTGCTGCCGGCATGGCGCTTATCGCTTGCGGCGGAGCAAACGAGCCGGCTGAGCCTCAAACAAATGAGACAGAGGCGCCTCAAACAGAGGATTCAACGGCGGTTCCGGCTGAAGCCTCCCTTACGCTTTCTGAAGTGATTGCGGACCCTCGCCGCGGAGACGAAACGGCCCGGGACGAATTTCGTAACCCACAAGAAACACTCGAATTTTTCGAAGTCGGCCCAAATCAACGCGTCGCAGAAATTTGGCCGGGTTGGTATACGAATATTCTCGCGCCTTATCTGGCAGACAATGACGGGACTTATGTCGCGGTTCAATATCCTGCAGGTGTAAGCGAGCGTCTGGACGAGCGTATGCAGGCGTTCAAAGACAAATATTCAGACCAGACCGTTTATGGAAATATAGAGTATGGCGGGGTTATGAAGGACTCCGGCCCTATTTTACCGGCCGAATCCGTCGATACGATCCTCACATTTCGGAACGTACATAACTGGATGGGCGGCGGATATGCGGATCAAGCTTTTGAAGAGTTTTATGCCGCTTTAAAGCCCGGCGGAATATTGGGTGTTGTCGAGCATAGATTACCTGAAACAGCCTCTCAGGACCCGCGCGGAACTACGGGCTATGTTCAGGAAAGCTATATCAAGGATATGGCCAAACGCGCCGGATTTGAATTTGTCGCCTCCAGCGAAGTGAATGCCAATCCGAATGATACGGCAGACCACCCTTTCGGAGTTTGGACATTGCCGCCGAGCTCCAGACTGCCCGAAGACGGATCTGACGAGGCTATTGATTTCGAACCCGAACTCTACAAAAATATCGGGGAAAGCGATCGGGCCACACTTAAGTTCCGCAAACCGTTATAGGCTCTATGCAAATCTAAGGGCGAAAAAGGACTCGCCCTGCCCTGGCCTTTCCGCCTACACTCGCATTAAATAAGACCCAGAAGGATGTTAAAATGGAAAATTCTGAAATCGCCACAAAGATGACTGAAGCTCTAGAAAAAGCCGGGGGCATCGATAAATCCGTGAAATTTGACTTTAACGGTGAGGGTTCAGTTTGGGCTCAGGGAACGTCTGCCGAAGTCTCTGACAAAGACGCTGACTGCGTGATCAACGTCGACAAAGCCGACTTTATTTCTCTAGCTAAAGGCGAAATGGACCCGATGATGGCCTTTATGTCTGGCAAACTGAAGGTCACGGGCGACATGTCAGTTGCTATGGGTCTGCAAAGTATTTTTTCGAATATGTAAAATTGTTTGTTTTGTTCTGACCGGAGTCAAAACTCCGGCGCAGGCTTTTTATGCAACATGATACACTGCCATTTGAGTCCGCCGAGATTATTCAGCCCGGAGGAAGGCTCCTCCCTACAGGCATGGAGACTCGGGCAAAAACTTATTTTGTCGAGGGCAAAGACGGCATTAAACTCCGCGTTTTACTGGCTCTGCCAGAAACGCACAGCCCGCGAGGAACAATTCTTTTTTGCCCGGGCCGAACGGAATTCATAGAAAAATATCTGGAATCTATCGCGGATCTGACAAGCCGCGGCTTTTGCGTCCTGATGATGGATCCAAGGGGGCAGGGCCTCTCAGACCGGGTTTTGCCGGATAAACTAAAAAGCTATATTGACAGTTTTCAAACCTATGCCGATGATCTGGCCGAGGTCTGTTCACACTTCGAAGATTTCCTGCCGCGTCCATATGTGGCTATGGGTCATTCCATGGGCGGCACGGTTGTCTTGCATGCCATTATAAGCGGCGTCCTTGCGCCTTCAGCTGTCATTTGCAGCGCCCCCATGCTTGGCCTTTTTGATCTTGAGACCACCTTCATGCGGTGGACGATTTCCGTTTTGTCCAAACTTGGGCTCGCAGAAAAAAACCTTCCTTTCCAAACCCAACGAAATGGAATGCCTGTTTCGTTCAGCGCCAACAAATTAACGACAGACAAAGACCGATATAGAATTTGGGCAAGCTATTTCCAAAGCGTTCCGCGTTTGAGAGTGGGACAACCGACCTTTGGGTGGATCAGCGCCGCGCTCTCTTCAATGTCATATGTAAACCGGAACGCTGAAAATCTGAGGGTTCCGGGATTAATGGTGGCGGCCGGAGCTGACCCGATTGTCGACCCAAGCTCTGTCGAGGAGTTCGCGAAAAATGCCGGGGTCAAGTATGACGTTATTCCCGGCGCCCTGCATGAGTTGTTTCTCGAGCGAGATAGTTACCGCACAAAGTTTTTCACTCTGATCGATGAGTTTTTGGAAGAAGAGGGCCTTTGATTACCGACCTTCTTATCAGGCCGGGTCCATGGCCCGCCCGAGATAGGTGTATAGCTCCGGCAGCAAAGCCGCATCGCTCACTGCAACCACTCGCCCCCCATTTACGGCAGACCCACCTTCCCAATTTGTCAGGCGTCCGCCGGCGCCTTCGACCACAGGCATAAGTGCCCGGACGTCACAGGGCTTCATCAGGGCCTCAATAATTATATTCATGCGCCCTTCGGATAAGAGGCCATAGCCCAAAGCATCCAAACCTAATCTGGAAAATCTCACGCCCCGCCGGATAATATTATATGCTGCCAGCTCTCCCGGCTTCAGCATCGCCAGAGGCTCTGTACAGCCAAGAATAGCCTCTTGTAGACTTGCGCAATTTTCTGCTTTCAAAGGACTGGAAGTCCCTTTTTCAAGGCACCAAGCCTCTTTTTTACCGCCGTAAATACGTCCGAAATATTGTTTATCCAAAGCCGCCACATCTATGAGACCGAGAACAGGCTCGCCGTCATAGGACAAAGCAATTAGTGTACTCCAGACCGGGACGCCTGCAATAAATGCGCGCGTTCCGTCAATGGGATCCAGCGTCCAGGAAAAGGCATTTGTGCCTGAATGGTCTTCAAACTCCTCTCCTTCGATGCTGTCATCGGGAAAGGCTTTTAAAATAAGCGACCGTAATACTTTCTCGGCGTCTTTATCGGCTTTGGTTACTGGGTCGTAATCCGATCCGAGCGATTTATTTTCAATTCCTTCAGGGTTTGAGAAAAGCGGCAGAGTTATAGCTCGGGCCGCTTCGGCCAATTCAGGAAGAAAAGAAAGACGGCTGTCAATTTCGGCTTTTACGGTCATCCTCAAAGGCTAGCATGACCGTCCGGGCTAACAAACAGCTTTATAAAAAAGCTACCGAGCCACGAGCCGAAGATTCGGTTTTGTATTCGCTTCGAGTGACTTGGCGAGATCCAATAAGTGTTTTCGCGGGGTTTCTCCCATGGAATAATAGGCTCTGACCAGATCCATTGTTTCTTTCTTCGACAGAACATCTGGAGCAATTACGTCCGGGTCCGGTGCATTAAATAATGGATCATTCGAAGAGAGGCCTTCGTAAAAATACTGGATCGGAACTGAAAGCGCTTCCGAAAGCTCGAAGAGACGCGCCGCTGAAACACGATTTGCGCCGCATTCATACTTTTGGATTTGCTGGAAACGGATACCAACTTGTTCGGCCAGACTTTGTTGTGTCAGGCCCAAAAGCCGGCGACGGCGGCGAAGGCGTTTGCCGACATGAAGGTCAATATTATTGGTCATTTTTTTCACCCTATTTGCGTTGCCCTATTTCAAGAGCAAGTGCTGTGCCAAAACGACGATTCTGAGCTTGGAAAATTCCCCTGCGGGTTGTTCGCGTAAAAAAAGCACGAATTTTTCCCTTTTCACCTCAGGGCAGGCCGAAAAGTTTGACATGTTTCGCGTGATATTTGAATTTTTGAATTTTGACTGTTTCAAATCGATACAATTTAACAGCTTGGCGAACTCAAAACCTTTGATTACTGGGCTGCCCGGCTATTGGGCACAAATGAACGGATAATAGACTCTATTATACGGGTCATATCCTCAGCTAAGCAATCATACCCCTTTTTCGGCGCCAGTGTGACGGGATTGAGATATAAATCCCGGTTTATCTCTATCTGAATAGCTTCAATGCCAATATTGGGACGGCCATAATGCTCCGTGACGTAACCTCCCGCATAAGGATAGTTTGTTGAGACCGAATAACCCGCTGCACGAAAAATTCCCTGAATGCGTGCAAGCGTATCTGGGTGGCAGGATTTGCCGAACCGGTCTCCCAAAATGATATCGGGTCGCCTGGAACCCATCGGCGAAAACCCAGGCATGGAATGACAATCTATCAAGAGCGCCTGCCCGAATCTATTGACGCAGTCTGAAATCAAATCTTGCAAGGCATCATGATACGGTTTGTAAAGCCGGGCGAGACGCAAACGTAAGACATCTTGATCTGGGGACCGCCGATAAATTGCAGTGGTCTCGTTTATATGAGTCGGAATGACGCCCAACCCCGCTTGGGCGCGGACGCTGCACTTCTTCGGACTGTCACACCAGTCAGGCGGAATTTCATCTTCGCTGCGATTAACATCCACAAAGCACCTTGGGAACCGAGCGGAAAGCAATGGCGCGCCGGCGTCAACACAAGGCGCGAAAAGTTTATCAACGAAAATGTCTTCGTTTTTTCGTAGTTGGGCGATACTTAGCGCAGACCGTTCAATAAAGCTTTGCGGATAGATATTGCCGGAGTGGGGAGAGGCGAAAAGAACCGCGGCGCGCCAGTGTTTAGGGCGCAGGAGCTTGCAGGCCGGGGTCAAAACCCTCAGACTGTCATGCTCCAGCTCATATGCCGACCTCACCATAATTCCCTTATAGCGCATAAATCGCGCAGACGTTATAGAAAGTATTAATATTACCCACGTAGCACCCAAATGAGTATATTTCGAGGCAGCTGGCAGAATTCCTGCATAGGAAAGCAATCGAATGGGCGCTAAAGTTGGATTTAGATAGGTAAACCCTAGGGACAAAATATGGCGACTATACTTTATGCCGAAGATGATGATGCAATGCGCAAGTTTTTCGAGAAGGCCTTGGAAAAAGCCGGACATCAGGTCATTGCCTGTTCTGACGGAGAACGTGCCCTGAGGGCTTTGAAATTTGCGGACGGTGCATTTGATATGCTGCTGACCGATATTATGATGCCCGGTCTGGACGGAATTGAACTCGCCAAACAGGCCGAAGTCTTATCTCCCGGCATTAAAATCATGTTTATTACCGGATTTGCCGCTGTTGCGATGAGCGATGAGAAAGCATCTGAAACAACAGTTTTGTCAAAACCTGTTCATTTACGTCAGCTCGTCGCCGAAGTAGATCGGCTTATCGCGGCCTAATATTACGGGTCAAATTTTTTGAAATAATTTTTAGAAAAGCGCACCCAAACCCCTCATCTCTTCGTAACTCTTAGGCAAGTTCCATTTGCGTAATCACTGAGAGGACAGAAAATGAGAAGATTTTTAACAGGAACGATATCGGCGGGCGCCCTCGCTATTTCTTTAATGACAGCCGCTCCGGCATTTGCCGATCCAACCCCGGATTGTAATACGGGCGATGTAGATCCAACGTCTCTGGAATGCGGCGTAGATTCTAATGCGGACGGCTCAGACGCGACGGCAGTCGGAACGGAATCGAATGCAGAAGGTCCTTCTACAACCGCGTTAGGCGGTGAAAGCAATGCTGTAGGGATTGCCGCAACAGCTGTAGGCTGGCAGGCAAATGCTGAAGGCGAACGCGCACATGCGGTCGGTCATTTGGCTAATGCTCAAGGTTTGCGCACTCTCGCCGTCGGCGAAGCTGCCACAGCAGACGGAACTGAAGCCACTGCCGTAGGCAACCAAGCAACAGCAACCGGCGTCGACGCGACCTCCTTCGGCACAATGGCCAACGCGAATGGTAACTCCACGACAGCTGTCGGCGGTGAATCCAATGCAGATGGTCTGGCGGCAACCGCTTTCGGTTGGCAGTCAAATGCAGAAGGTGAACGCGCCCACGCAGTTGGCCACCTAGCCAATGCACAAGGCCTCCGCACTCTAGCCGTTGGTGAAGCGGCAAGCGCTGTGGGCGAACAAGCCACAGCCGTCGGTAACCAAGCAACTGCAACAGGCGTTGACGCAACCTCTTTCGGCACCATGGCCGAGGCGAATGGTAACTCCACGACAGCAGTCGGCGGAGAATCCGAAGCAACTGGCCCAGGCTCAACCGCGATTGGTTGGCAGTCCACCGCCAGAGGTGACCAAGCCCATGCTTTTGGCCATCAGTCCCGCGCAATCGGTGACTTGTCTTTGGCTGTTGGTGAAGATGCCAACGCTCAAACCGCCAACTCGACGGCTATTGGTAATTTAAGTATCGCGAACGGTACCGACGCTTTGGCAATTGGTGATGAGGCCCGCGCTGCAGGAACATCCACAACAGCCGTTGGCGGCGAAGCGACCGCTTTTGGTACAGCCGCAACCGCTTTTGGTTGGCAGTCAAATGCAAGAGGCGAACGCGCCCATGCAATGGGTCATCTCGCCAATGCAAACGGCCTTCGTAGTCTGGCCGTTGGCGAGGCCGCTAACGCTGTTGGCGAGCAGGCCTCAGCTGTTGGTAATCAAGCGTCAGCAACAGGCGTCGATGCTACATCATTTGGTACTATGGCTAATGCAAACGGTAATTCCACGACAGCTGTCGGCGGCGAATCCAATGCAGACGGTCTGGCAGCAACTGCTTTCGGTTGGCAGTCTTCCGCAACGGCGGAACGCGCTCATGCATTTGGTCACTTGGCCAGTGCCTCCGGAGTACGCTCTACAGCCGTTGGTGAAGCCGCTACAGCAGAAGGCCTTGAAAGTATCGCTCTCGGCAATCAATCTTCCGCAGACGGTCCGGACGCTATCGCAATCGGTACAATGACGACAGCCTCAGGTCCGTCCACAACGGTTGTCGGTGGTGAATCCACCGCAATGGGTCCAGGTGCAACAGCGATTGGTTGGCGCGCAATGGCGACAGCCGAACGCGCTCAAGCTTTCGGTCACTTGGCCCAAGCATCCGGTGTCCGTTCATTGGCTGTTGGTGAGGGCGCCGTTGCAAGCGGCGATACATCAACTGCCATTGGTAACCTGTCTAGTGCAGGGTTCGGAAACTCAACAGCGATCGGTAACGGCGCAACAACTACGCGTAACAATCAGATAGCGCTTGGTACGAGTGTGAATACCTATACCTTTGCGGGTCTAACTTCCGCAACGAGTACGGCGGCTCAAACCGGCGATATCGGACTTGTTACCACAGACCGTAACGGCAATATTGCAGCAGACTTCTCGCTGCAAAATGGACAAGCCGCTAATGGTGCCGCCATCCAGAACAACTCAGCGGCCATTATGACAAATGCTTCCGCAATTAATGCGAACGCAATGGGGATCAACTCCAACACGGCTGCGATCAATTCTACGAACGCTGCTTTGGCCAACACCAATGCTGCTGTCGCTTTAAACACTGCAGCAATCGACTCAAACTCCGCGCAGATCAGCCAGAACATTGATGGTATTCTGGATAACCGCGCAGGGATTGCGGCCGCTTTAGCACTCGACAATGCCTATGTTCCGCTTACGCAAACATATGCTGTTTCAGGTGGCTTTGGTTATTATGATGATGAGACAGCCTTCGCAGGTAGTGTTGCTTATCGTATGAACCAGAACTTCCAAGTAAGTGGTGCGGTCACAACGGGCGTTGATAACGGGTCCACCGGCGCCCGCGCTGGTTTCCAAGCGAGCTGGTAGTCAGCCCTTAAAGAGCTCCCACCTTGTGGGAGCATGAATATCTACCTCGGCCTTTCAGGCCGGGGTTTTTTTATTTGCGTGACGCCGGTGCTGTCCATTCTTGCGTCATGGCAATCAGTTGTCTTTGCTCTGATTTCAATTAGGCTACTCGTCGGAGCAATCAACGCCAGCACGGCAATGTATTTCGGATAAGAATTCTACAATGATGAACTTGATAGCCAGAACCATTACGATACCCGCTTTGGGACTTTTTACGGGCATGTCTTTAGCACTCTCGGTCCCGTCACATGCCGCGGCGCAATCACAGCAGAGTTCTTCCTCTGCCAGAGCGCCCTCTGTTCCCAGCGACACAGTTTTGGCGCGGCTTGTCTGGTCCACAATGATAGCTTTGGACAACGCCAACAGAACAGGGAATTACTCCGTATTACATGCTTTAGGCTCCCCTGCTTTCCAGCAACAGAACCCACCTCAGCAACTCTTTGATAATTTCACATCCTTACGCCAGAACCGCATTGACGTGGGGCGAACCATTTTCCTGAGCCCCACATATTACATCCCGCCAGCGATATTACAGGATGGAAGCTTACGACTTCGCGGCGGGTTTGAGGACGGCGCAAAGTCGGTCCGCTTTGATCTTATTTATTCAAATGTAGGCGGAGGGTGGCAGATAAGCGCTATATCTGTCGTCGAAATGGCAGCGTCTTCTCCGAAATAAAGGCGTCATGCGGCCCCTTTCCTATCTTTGACAAGATGAGACGCTCGTCCATAAAAAAAGCCGCCCAAAAGGCGGCTTTTTAAATTCAATGTCTAGCTTTTCTTATGGATCCGTAATGGTGATCGGCTCGGCTGTCTTATCCAGAGGGATAATATCGCCCTGCATAGGATCAACGGCCGGATCAAAAGGTCCTTGATTGAAGGCTGCTGCAAATCCAGCTCCTGCCTGCGCCTGCGGCGTTCCCGCTGGAGGCGGTGGCGGCGGTGGCGGCGGCGGTGGAGGCGGCGGTGGAGGCGGCGGAGGTGGAGGCGGAACCTCACCTGTGGGCGGAGGGGTATAGTTATTGTCCCCTCCTCCGCAAGCGGAGAGCGCGAACGCTGCAACACTCGCCATCAAAATGATTTTGACAGTATTTGTTGGCGTTTTCATCTAGCCCTCCTCTCCAGCGTCATTAGGAGACCCGGGATATGGTGTGTTCAAATACGGAAATTCGTTTTGGACATCCATTGCCGAAATGGGCGCACCGTCTGTAAAGGGCTGATCCCCTACTGGCGCATCTTCCGGCATACAATAGCCTAGATTAGTCGGCGTACCGTTGACCGGAATATCATAGCAAAGCGCTCCCATGGCCACCCGGAGTTCAATATCTACAACATCATCGCCTGGACGACGTCCGTTCGGGAAACCTGCCAAGTCATCGCCGGCCACACCGAGATTGCTTTGAGAGCCTTGTGGTGTCGGGGCAATACCTGTGTTCAAACGCATCATTTCAGACGGCGTCACAGTTGCTTGTTGGTTCACATCAGGGAAGCCTGTCAAGAACGCGGCAACCAGATCAGTCCGTGGTAGGTTTGATGGAGCAATATTGCCATCCGCACCTAACGCGTCGCGGAATAGAAGATCAATGAGGGCCGGGAATGTCGGGTTAGTGACAAAATCGGCAGCCTGAGCATCATCTTTTGGCTCAGAGGCATTGAAAAGGTCTTTAATCGGCAGGCCGATAACAATTTCATTTACCAATGGTGCAGAAAGACGCGAGACTTGAACAAATGCGCCGCCCTGAAGTTCAGGGTTCTCATAAGTCGGTGTCGGATCTTTCAAAGATGCTTGCGGCAAGCTGGCTGTTGTCCATGCACCGATTACGCCGTTTCCGTTACCGGTTACGCAATCAATTGGAACTTCCATTGCAAAAGTCGTCACATTAGAATCTGACAGCTCATTATTGTCTTCGCTTTGCTCAATCGACCCTTCCAGAGGAACGAGGTTAACCAAATCGAATATTTCGCCCAAATTCACGGCAAAAGCTTCGGCGCGCTGGCCAACGAACACACGGCCTGCTGTAGAACAACCCGGCAGCGTAACATCATACATGTACTGGTCTGCATAAGCTTCATAATCTGGCAGTGTTTTATTACCCACATTATCAAGCGGCTTTACGAAAGTCTGATCAATTGTTGTTCGAGTGCCGGATTTCCGGTCTCCCTCAACGACTGTTAGTTGATAAGTTTCGTTCTCTGCCAGATTTGAGCTATCGCCCGCAGTCACAGGACCAGCATAACGTAGAGGGATAGGCAAGGTCTTGTCGCCGATATCCAGAGTTACGCCTTGGCCGCCATTGACCAGGCTATTATCGAAATCGAAAGAGTAGGTGATGTCTTCTACGGCATCGCCGTCATTATCGATATGGATTTCATATATCGCATCCGGATCCATCGTAAAGTAATTGGGTCCGCCATATGGAGACTGCAACGGCTGATAATTGGCGATAAAGGTAACAAATCCTTCACGACCCGGCTCATAGCTGCGGAACATGTAAAAGTCGGTCCCGTCAACTTTTGGCGTTTCTGTGATGGCAGGTGCTTCTCGGTGACTGGAAGCCCAACTCGGAGCGACACCCGCACCGGCAACGGCCATAACACTACCCGCCAAAAGCAGGTTTCGAAGGGGCTTAGAGTTTGATTTCATAAGTTTTGGCATTCTTGGTCCTCAATTTTTACTATACAGCTGCCATTTTCAGCGAACGCACAGGCCCACAAAGATTAACTGTAAGGGGTTGGTGGTGCTTCAGTTACGACCCCGTTTCCAAAATGGGTGCAGGAAAACCGAAAAATTCGAGGTTTTTTGAAGAAAAAGACCTGATTCTTAGCTTATCCGACTGATTTGGCGGAACTTATGGCGATACCAGGCTTTGAATAGTTTAATCTCAACCAAAGGATCGGGGCCTTGGATACCTTCACCGAAGAGAATTTGATATTGGCAGAATGTCTGTCCAAATGCGCAAGAGGCGATCACAAAGCTTTCGAACGAATCTATACAATCACATATGGAAAACTAAACGCCATTTTATGCGGTATGGTACAAGATGAAACTCTTGCACATGATATATTGCAGCATGCCTATATTTCCATTTGGAAGAATTCGGCCTCTTATGATTCCAGCAAGGGAAAGGCATTTACCTGGATACTTGTTATAACCCGGAATAGGGCCATTGATCAGCTGCGAAAACTGAAAAGGCGGCCGGATACGACCGAGTTGATCGAAACGCTCCCGGATGAGACCGCGAAATCCGATTCTGCCGCGAAATCCATGCTGTTGAAGCGGTTTCTAGACCCGCATCTCGACAAATTGCCGCCGGACATGTCTAGAGCAATTATGTTGAATATCGTTCACGGACTAAGTTCGCGTGAAATTGCGGAAACGATTGGGGTATCGCCAAATACCGTGAAAAGCTGGATAAGGCGCGGCCTAAAAAAACTACGTTCCCAGATCAATATGGCGGATTTGAACGCCTTGCTCTAAGCTTTGTTGGCGCGGTATCCACCGCGGACCACCAAAAACCTAAAGTCTAAATCGTACCAATCGCGCCTGTATACAGGACGGGGCCTTCTGGGCCCGCGGATTTTGATCCGCCTTTTTGTTCCAGACTGATGGCAAGAACATCTGTTCCGTCCCGAAGATTTTCAGGCACCGCAAACGAGACGGACTGATCCTCGCTGGCTTCTTCCATGACGCCGAGCGAAACAGGGCCGCCCTCACCTTCGCGGATAAGCCAAAGCTGCAAGTCGCCGTCCTCAGGAACACTTACATTCGACAGCTTTGCAACAACTTCATGAGTCTCAGGGTTATAAATAATGGCGACAAGAGGCGGGCTTTCCTCTCCGGACAGTAAAGCCATCATTCGGCTTTGATTGGAAACAGGTTCCGTCGATGAGGTTTTGATGAAATGCGAACCAATCGCCAAAACAGCCACAATAGACGCCGCAGCCGCCATGGCTTTCCAGCGACCGGCATGATTGTCATTCATGGCCTGCACTATTTTATGGGCGGCTTCGGAATCATCCGTCTTAATCTCAGCCATGATACTGTCATACAATTCGGGCGGCGGAGTTCGGTGCGCCGAGTCAGAGTTCAAGGGAGAGAGCCAGACTTCAATATCGCGTACAGTTTCTCTAAAGCTCGCTTCTTCGGCGTAAGCTTCCCGGTAAGCCTCAATTTGGCCAGCGCTCGCCTGTCCAGTAAGGTAAGCAATGGCTAAAGCCTCATTATTTTTTCTCGTGTCGGTCAATTTCCAACTCGCTTGATCTTTTGATTTATATTTTCAAGAACGCGTGAAATATGGTCTTCGCTTTGATTGTGTTTAGCGGCAATCTCCGAGACAGATTCGTCCTGTAAATAGGCCTGCTTGAAAAGAACCTTTTCATTCTCGGATAAATTTAACGTAGAAAAATTTAGGGTCTCATTAGGATCGTTTTTTTGAGACACCGAAGGCGTCCCATCTAGAATCACTTTTTTGGTTTTATAGTCCATGGCATATCTGTGCGCGGTGGCTCTCAACCAGTCCAAAGGATCCAGTGTCTTCTTATGGAATTCGTCTTTTTGATCCCAAAGACGGCAATAAACGGCTTTCAATACATGTGAAGCCTTTTTGTCATCATTAACAACCTGATAAATCAGACCGTAAACGTGTGAAGATGTCAGATTATATATATCTGACATAACCGATTTCCCTTCTGTCCTGAGCCGGACGCATAATTTAGACAACTCTTCGCGCATTAATTATGTCTCAGCGGTCTTTTTCTTTGGTTATTAAGAATCATAGGCCCTTTTAACATTTTAATCTGCGTTAAACTACCAACAGATACGCGTATCCGCTTAAACTGGGTGCATTTGTCATGAATTATGCTGTATTTGCGGTATTTATCACCACTTACACACCCGATGCTTTTTAGATAAGACTAGTTAGAATAAAGTCCAGAAAGTCATATGTAACTGCGCTGCCTTTAATATTTTGAGGCCTGTCAGTTATTTTGGCACTCTTTGCCATTCATATGAAAAATAGTTCGCCCGAAAGGGGTATGAGAATGAAATTTATCGGCACAGCTCTTTGCCCTTCAGCGACAAAGGTAATTTTACTTGGCTCCGGCGAACTCGGAAAAGAAGTCGCGATAGAGCTACAGCGCCTTGGAGTTGAGGTCATCGCCGTGGATAGATATGCTGGCGCGCCCGCCATGCAGGTAGCCCACCGATCTCACGTCATTAACATGACCGACGGCGCGGCTTTACGGAAACTAATCGAAGCCGAAAACCCAGATTTAATTGTCCCTGAAATTGAAGCCATTGCGACAGACACACTCTGCGAATTAGAGGCGGAAGGCTTTACCGTTATTCCAACTGCGAAGGCGACGAAACTGACGATGAATCGGGAAGGCATTCGCCGTCTGGCCGCAGAGGAGTTAGGACTGAAAACCTCGCCTTATAGCTTTGCCGATACCGAAAGCGAAATGAAAGACGCGGCGGCAAATATCGGCCTGCCTTGCGTCGTCAAACCTGTGATGAGCAGTTCCGGAAAAGGCCAAAGTACGGCTCGGAATGTAGACGACTTGGAAAAAGTCTGGCGCTATTCTCAGGAAGGCGGACGGACGGGAGCGTCCCGAATAATTATCGAAGGCTTCGTAGAATTTGATTATGAAATAACGCTTCTGATCGTTCGGCATAAAGACGGCACATCTTTCTGCGCGCCTATTGGGCATTTGCAACAGGACGGCGATTACCGTGAAAGCTGGCAGCCTCAAAAAATGAGCGAGCCGGCGCTCAGGGCGGCGCAAACAATGGCTAAAAAGGTCACGGACGCCCTCGGCGGCTATGGCCTGTTCGGGGTCGAATTATTTGTCAAAGGAGATGACGTAATTTTCTCTGAAGTGTCGCCCCGCCCCCATGACACCGGGTTGGTGACGCTGATGAGTCAGGACCTTTCTGAATTTGCTTTGCATGTTCGCGCTATTCTTGGGCTTCCAATTCCAGAAATCAGGCAGTTTGGACCTTCCGCCTCTGCCGTTATCATGGGACAAGGCCGCTCCGCCGATTTGTCTTTCGAAGGCGTTCAAAACGCGCTTTCTGACCCCGACACGCAAATTAGACTTTTTGGAAAACCCGAAATTGACGGTTCTCGCCGTCTGGGCGTCGCTTTGGCCCGGGGCAAAACGGTAGACTCGGCCAGAGAAAAGGCCCGCACATCAGCGCAGGCCATTAAAATTAATTACAACAATTAGTTAAATGCTGAGGCGCGTAATATTCAACCGGCTCGCAATATCGCTAAACGCGCCTTTTAATTCTTCTGCATTTCTCGCATCAAAATAATTATCCTTCTCCGACGCGCAGGATTTTAGAAGTTTTTCCATCTCGCCACGCCCAGCGCCCATACGGTATCCGACCGTATAGATCTGTATGCCGTCTTTTTTCGCCGCTTCACAAAGATTGGCGGTTCGCTCATTAGCGGCTTTTTCATCTCTGCCATTATGCGTCGTTTGACCCTTATTTTGGGAAAGCGTATTTTGTCCATCCGTCATGACGACCATGGCATTCACGGGATCATTACTTTTTTTATCATAGCTCTTCCGGACTTCCGTTAGAGGCACGTCTTTTTGAAGAGCGCGCCACCCCCAGACAACACCAGAGGGCAGATAAGTCTCGCCTTTGACCTCTAGGTCATCAATCGTCCGTTCGACTTTTTTCAAATTTTTGACCAAGGGCAGCATTTCCGTGCCGCAACGTTCATTCATTATACCGGGAATGCGGCGAGAGGCGTAAGGCGCTTGCTCATTATACGGGGACTGACGAGAGCCAACACAACCATACCAATTATAGTTAGTTTGGCGCATGCCGCAGATTCGCCTGCCCGTATCTTCATATTCGCCTTCAGTGCACTCTTTCTCTTCTATACGGCGAGTCCCGCGATGCTGCCCGTCGACGATAATGTCCTCAGTGCGATACCGTCCGGTGCCTCGACATACGCGCGGCTTAATAGTTCGCCGCTCATTATAGCAATGCTCATATTCCCGGGACGTACCGTCTTGCGACGTATCAATCCAATGGGATCTTTTGTTCTTCATCCCGACGTTTACATATTTACCGAATGGAATAACGGCCATTCGAACAGACGATTCAGACTCGCCCATAATTTTGACCATTTCTTTGGCCGCGACCTTCAAGTCTCCGATATTGTCGCCATACATGGAATCCGTTGTGTCCAGAACAAGCGCCAAATTAATCGGGGTCGACTTTGAGAGCGGCGCGCCAGCATCGGCTTTAATTTCAACTCTGTCTTTCCCGACCATGCCCATGAGAATTGTGTCATAATCGGTCGAGGCTTCTACATAGACCACATCGTTTTTAAGACGAACTTTGGCTTTAATAGGCCAGTTTTGGGTGTTGTGTTGAGCGATGACCTTATCGACCATAATCTGCATATCCTTACGACGCCCATCTTTGATTTGGGCGGCCGCGAGCGTTGCATTATCGACCATGTCTTGAAGACTTTGCTGTTTTTTCGTCGCAGAGGTGAAATCGACCGCCGCCCCAACGGCCAACAAAACGACGGACAGGGCTATAGCGCCCATCATGGCAAAATTGCCGGAGGTTGATTTAAAATATTGCTTTAACATGCCACTTCCCTTTGCCCACTATTTGAAGCTCACTCCCATAAGCTGGCGGAAATTAGCAAATTTGTCTTAGGAATGGCTTGGGAGTTGTGGTTAAAATAGGCTTAATGATTTTTCTTATATTGCAAGGGCTATGAATGTTGAAATTGGCGCTTCCGCAGCTCTCTCCGGTTTGGCTCAATCGCGAAGGTAGCCTGTCTTCTGTATTGGGGGCGATCCGAACCGCGTCTGAAGAGCAGGTCGACCTCATTGTATTTTCCGAAGGCTTTGTTCCCGGTTATCCGTTTTGGCTAGAAGGGACAGGCGGCGCCGCTTTTGACAATCCAAAACAGAAGAAAATTTTTGCCCATTACGCCGATCAGGCCGTCACCATTGAGGATGGCCATCTTGACCAGGTTTGTTCGGCATTGAAATCGGCGGGGATGGCAGCCTATCTTGGCATTATCGAACGTCCTCGTGACCGCTCCGGCCATTCGCTTTACTGCAGCTACGTCTATATAAATGTCTATATAAATAAAGACGGAGTTATTTGTTCAGTTCATAGAAAACTCCAGCCGACTTACGAAGAAAGACTTGTGTGGAGCCCGGGAGACGGCGCAGGTTTGGTCACGCATAAACTGGGCGAATTTACAGTCGGCGGCCTGAATTGTTGGGAAAACTGGATGCCGCTTACCCGCGCGGCGCTTTACGGCCAAGGCGAAGACCTTCACATTGCCTGCTGGCCCGGAAATATGAGGAACGCCAAAGACTTAACGCCTATTCTGGCCAAAGAAGGCCGGAGCTATTGCGTTTCCGTCAGCTCGGTCATGACGCCGGATTGCATTGAAAACGGTACCCCCTTTGCAGATGAGATAAATGCCGCGCTCGGAGAGATGCCTGCCGATGGGGGCTCCTGTGTTGCCGCACCTGATGGCAGCTGGGTCTTGCCCCCGTTGAAAGCCGAAACCGGGATTCGTTATTGCGAGCTGGATCCGGCAAAAGTCCGGCAGGAACGCCAAAACTTTGATCCTGCGGGCCATTATTCTCGCCCGGATGTAACCCAATTAAGAGTTAATCGACAGCGTCAATCGACCGTGAAGTTTGACGACTGACGGCTTCAAGCTCCGAAAGCTTTTTTATAAGCCCGGTTTCCAGCGCGTCGATTTTGTCCTGCCTTACATCTGTCTTCATCCCCGTTTGCGCCCCGGCGACATTGGCAGAAAACTCCATCCAAATTCGGTCTTGATGACGGTCCCAGTGCGGTAGATCTTCGCTGTTTGGATTTCCTGTTTTTGCAAAATTTGTCCAGAAAGAAGTCATTGTTTCTGAAAGACGTTTGTCTTCATCCGTATACCCAAACCCGTCACGTAGTCCGCCGAAGACAAAAGGAATTTCGGCGGAATGATACGCCCCTAAGGTTTGGCTCTCACTCGAAGGGATCCGACTAAAGAAATAAACATAGCTTGGGCTGGACAAAGCTTCATTGCGGCGGGCCGCATAACGAATATTCACGCCGAAAATATCATCCCCCATCATCTGAGTTCCGCTTTCGACAAAATCGTCGTCCAAATTGTACAAAGCTTGAAGTGTCTCGCCTTGTCCTGGATAGACCTGATTTAGCTTGGTGATTTGCCTTTGGGGGTCATCCTTGGGGAACCCTTCTATCCAGACGGAAGGTTCAGGGTCATCCGGAAAAAACAATGTCGCCTCATCCGCATTATACCCGGCGATAAAGGGAACGGAATTAATCTCCCCGCTCCGGAAGGCCTCGCCCACATTTTTCGGAAAGACATAGCCATCGCGGATATGGTGAAAAGCCTCATCCGAATTTTCTGGAAGGTTTTCCATGATTTTCTCTGCGGAAACAGCGCGTAGGTCCGAAGCGCTCGGCTCACTAAGTCCAACGGACTGCGCTACTTTTCGCCCCGTGGAATACCCGCTTGGCCATCCGGCCCCTTCGCCTGACATCTGCCCCAGATGATAGGTCGAGGCGCCGCTCTGGGCGATGGCTTTATCAAAAAGCCCTTTAGCAAGTGGGCTGGCCATAAGTTCTGTCACAGACCAGGCGCCAGCGCTTTCGCCGAAAATTGTCACATTGTCTGGATCTCCGCCGTAAGCAGAAATATTCTCCCTAACCCACTTTAACGCGGCCATTTGATCCAGCGTACCATAATTTCCCGAGACGCCGTTCGGGTCCGCTTCTGAAAGGGCCGGATGGGCCATATAGCCAAAGACCCCGAGCCGATAATTAATTGTCACGAGAACCACGTCTTTTTCAACGAGGCCGTTGGATTGGTAAAAAGAGGTATCGCCTGAGCCGAATTGATGACCGCCGCCATGGATCCAAACCATGACGGGATATTTCTTTTCGCCTGAAACGTTGCCTGTGCGTACGTTCAGATATAGGCAGTCTTCGCTCATAGGCGCGGGCTCCTGCGACGCAACCACACGCTTAACAAACCACGTTTTTACAGCCCCGAAGCCTTGCCCCTCCAAAAGGCGGCTCATAAACCCGTCCTGGGTTAGAGCGGGCTGCATGCAACGATTTCCAAATTGCGACGCGTCGCGCGTTTCTACCCAATTGGGAGCGGACGCCGGCGCAGCCCAGCGCAGGTTATCAACCGGCGGGGCGGCATAAGGAATTCCGTTGAACGTATAAATTCCTGCATCTTCTGTGGTGACGCCTTGGATCGGACCTTGAGTCGTCTCGAGAAGGGCGTTGGGCGAAAGTTGCGGCGATTCCTTGCCGCAAGAGGCAAGGATTAAACTCGTAAGTAATACACCCAAAGACCTATAGAATTTCATACCCTGTTTCCCCCTGAAGCCCGCAACCTACTTCTCTATGGTTCGAGCGAGCCTGAATCCATAATCATCATATCGGTAATCGGTTGTGTATCGCAGACGTTTGGACGCCCGCATTTGATAGCCATGGGTCACCCAGGAACCGCCCCGCATAATGCGGTATTTACAGTCGCCGTCCAGCCGAGCGCTCCCATTTACCGGAGCTCCGACATGACTCGGGTTCCAACAGTCCTGCACCCATTCATAAACATTGCCATGAATGTCATAAACGCCGAATTTATTGGCGGCGAAGCTGCCCACCGGAAGGGTTTTCCGGCGATATTGCCCTTTGGGCGCGTCACCATAAGGATGTTCACCATTAAAATTGGCCTGCGCGGCGGAGATGGAGTTTCCGGTCGAAAAAGGCTCTTTCGTTTGTCCGCGCGCCACATATTCCCACTCGGCCTCCGTCGGAAGGCGGTATCTGTATCCGGTTGTTCGGTTTAACCAGTCAATATAGCTCTGCGCGTCATTCCAGCTGATATAGATAGCAGGACGGCTCCCCCGTCCCCATCCACCGTCCTTTGGACGATAACCACGACACCCACCACCGGCCACACATTTGCGCCAGTCATTAAAGGTGATTTCGTATTTTCCAATTTCAAACGTGTAATCTATCGTCACTTTGTGACGCGGACCTTCATTATTATCGCGCCGCACTTCGTCTGCCGGGCTGCCCATCATAAAACTGCCAGGCGGAATGACCGCCATATTGCGCGAGGCCGGGGACGGCTTGGAATGATCAATTATCCGGGGGCGAGGTCGCCTCACGGGTTTGGGCTTCGGCGGCTTGGCGTCAAAAGTTTCGTAATAAACGGCTGTTCGGGAGGCCGGGTCGACGGCGCATTCGGTAGGGAGAACGAAGCTCGCCCCCGATAAATATAAAGCGCAAATTTCTGAAATCATAAACTTGTCTGTCCCTTTTGGTCATTCCCCCAGACCTGCTTTGGCAATCACTACCACGGTTTCCCCTAAAGTTCTTAGGCTTAATATGGAGTTATTACAGTCAGTTTTTGACAGAGAGGGCCCCAGGGGCTGACTTTATTCTAGGTGAAAGTTAGTGATCATATCCCGGGTTTGTTCTTTGCAACTTTCGCATGAGGCCAGGCCAAACGAGGTTGTCTCCCATTCCGGGAACGAAAGCGGCTGACCCCTGCTGATAAACCTTTTGTCCCATTGTTTCAGGCTCCTCATGCAAGGCGTCCTCAGACCCAACGGATTGCGCGAGAATTTGGGTTTTGCAGGCATTTTCAAGGAAATACATACGCAAAAAGGCGGTGCCGCAGGTTTTGCCCAATGTCAGGGTTCCGTGATTTCGTAAGAGCATAAGAGATTTATCTCCTAAATCTTTAACGATACGTTCGCGCTCATCCAGCTCTAGCGCAATGCCCTCATAATCATGATAGGCGAGGTCGTGCTGTACCTGCATGGAAAACTGCGTATAGCGGCGCAGGCCCTTTTTCTGGACGCTCACAGCAATGCCGTAAGGTGTATGAACGTGAATGACGCATCCGGCGTCTTCCCGCGCCATGTGAACCGCGGAATGAATTGTAAACCCTGCAGGATTGACAAAATAGGGCGTATCCTGACAGATTTTCCCGTCCAGATCGATTTTAACAAGAGCGCTGGCGGTCATTTCGTCAAACATGACGCCGTAAGGATTAATCAGAAAACGCTCTTCCCCGTCCTCATCCGGAAGGCGAACGGAAATATGGGTAAACACAAGGTCTGACCACCCGTGAAGCGCGCAAAGCCGGTAGGTCGCCGCCAGTTGCTTTCTAAGAGTCCATTCCGCCTCGGAGACTTTTCCTTCCAATCTCGGAATTTCTGTCGGATCCGGGATCATGAAACCGGAGCTGGCATTGACGGCGCTTTGCGTATTCATAAGTCTGTCCTCGCTAAATTATAATCTAATATGCGGCATCACGGCCCGACTTGGCAAGCGGGAGCTCGAGGCTTAAGGCAGGCGCATGATACCTATTCAAAGATTTGGCACATTGCCGGACGGGAGCGACGTAGACAGCTTCACCTTAAAAACGTCGACTGGCCTCTCCGCGACTCTTCTAAGTTATGGCGCGACATTGCAGTCTTTCTGCCTCCCCGATGGAACAGATATCGTTTTGGGATTCGATAATTTAGACGGTTACCTTGCGCCTCACCCTTATTTTGGCGCCGCGATTGGACGGGTCGCCAACCGCATTGAGAAAGCCAGGTTTCCACTGGACGGCCAAAGCATTTCAGTCAGCGCCAATGAAAATGAAAATACCCTTCACAGCGGCCCTGTCGGATTTGACCGGGTTAATTGGGAGGGACAGGTTGACGGATCTTCTGTTGTATTTCGTCATGTCAGCCCTGACGGATTCCAAGGCTACCCCGGCAATGTGACGGCCGAGTTCCGATATACTCTGGAGAAAAATGGCCTTCGTCTTGATATGTCAGCCAAGACAGATGCGCCAACGCCTATCAGCCTGACGGGACACAGCTATTTCAATCTGGGCGGCGGCGGTGTTTCTCAGCACTTCCTAACGACTGAAGCGACGCATTTTTTTGAAACAGACGGACAAGGCATTAATCACGGCAAAACGCGGCCATTAAAAGCCTCGGACTTCAAATTCGGGGCTCCGACGAAAATCGGCTCAACTGAGATTGATCACCATTTTGATGTGCCCGGAGCTGGAGTTCGACCGATGGTCACCTTGAGTTCGCCGGACGGTATGCGGCACCTAAAAATCCTTTCGGATCTGCCTGGGCTTCAAATTTACACAGGCCATAAGTTAGGCCAAATCAAAGGAAAGCGGCAAAATCCCTATACAAACGGGGCGGGAATCGCGTTTGAACCGCAATTCCCGCCCAATATTGTTAACCTGCCCGCTCTGGGCGATATTATCTTAAGACCCGGCCAAAGCTGGGCTTTTACTATTCTCTATAAAATAGAAAATTTAAACGCAGCTTGAGGCCGGAACCCAGTCAAGGCCCTGCGCTTCTGCAACGGCTTCAATCGTCAGTTTGCCTTCGCAGACATTCAGGCCGTTTAACAAATGTGGATCAGACGCCAGCGCTTCTTTCCAGCCCAGACGCGCCAGACGTTTGGCATGCACCAAGGTCGCAGCGTTGAGCGCGTAAGTTGATGTACGGGCCACAGCCCCCGGCATATTCGCGACGCAGTAATGCACAACGCCGTCGACGATATAAGTCGGGTCATCATGAGTGGTCGCGCGGGAGCTTTCAAAACACCCGCCTTGGTCAATCGCCACATCCACAAGAACGGCCCCGTCCAGCATTGTCGACAAATGCTCACGCGTCACCAGTTTAGGCGCGGACGCACCCGGAATCAGAACCGCTCCGACAACCAGATCTGCAGTTGTCAAAAGCTCGTCCAGAACGGCAGGGGTAGACCGGACGATTTTAGCTTTATTTCCGAAATAGTAGGACAGCTCTTCCATACGCGTATTACTACGATCCAGGATAGTCACATCCGCCTGCATACCCACGGCCATTTGCGCCGCGTTGAAGCCGACATCACCGCCGCCGATAATCACGACTTTCGCCGGAGCTGTTCCGGGAACGCCGCCGAGCAAAACGCCGCGTCCGCCGCCGTCTTTTTGCAGGGCTTTCGCGCCGACCTGAATAGACAGACGGCCTGCAACTTGGCTCATCGGGCGCAAAAGAGGCAAAAATCCACGATCGTCCGTAACGGTTTCATAGGCAATACAGACGGAACCGCTTTCAATTAGATCCTTTGTCTGGGGCGCGTCCGGGGCCAAGTGAAGAAATGTATAAAGAATTTGGCCTGGGCGCAGCATAGCGCGCTCGTTAGCTTGCGGCTCTTTAACCTTGATGATCATCTCGGCAGTCTCGAAGGTCTCCTTAGCGGTTTGAGCAATGGTGGCCCCAGCTGCAATATATTCTTCGTCCGAAGCGCCGATCCCGGCTCCGGCCTGAGTTTCCACGACGACGCTTTGGCCATCCTGAACAAGCTCAGCGACTGACTCCGGCGTTAGCCCAACGCGGTATTCGTGATTTTTAATTTCCTTAGGGACGCCAATATGCATTTGCTTACTCCATTTGTATATTTGATCGGGAATTAACAGACGCTGTTTCGATAAAATATCTAATTGCATTCAACATTGCGCCCTTTATTCGAATATTCTACGAAGAATTTATGATTTATCTGTGTTTCACATCATGATTGATGATATTGATCGAAAGATCCTGACGCTTCTACAAACGGACTGTCGCCGATCTATCGCGGATATTGGCGAGTCCGTCGGTCTCTCCGCTTCAGCCTGTCATCGCCGGATAGGTATATTAGAGAAAAATGGCGTTATTGAGCATTACTCCGCGCGCCTGAACGGCGAGAAGCTCGGCTTTAACATGACGTTTTATGTGGAAGTCACCCTTGAGGGACAAAGCGAAGCAATTCTGTCTGCGTTTGAAAAAGCTGCGCTGGCGAGGCCTGAAGTGCTGGAATGCCACCTAATGACAGGCATCGCGGATTATCTTATTAAGGTCGCCGCCCCTGACACCAAAGAATATGAACGGTTATATCGCCGCGTCATCGCCGCCCTTCCTCATGTTAGCCGCATCCAATCTTCGCTCGTAATGAAAACTGTCAAAAGGTGGGGTGGATATCCGCCGAGGAAAACCTGAGGCGTTGAATCTGTTTCGAACGTCACATGGCATTTAGATGGCAGAAATTTCACTCGATATAGTGAAAAAAATCAGGCTTTTGCATAGACCGTGACGAGACGATTGGGTAAGGCGAACAATAAAGGTAACGCTTTGCCTTTTCTTTAAAGTAACGCAAACGGAACTCACAGGGGACAGATGACACAGCAACGGCCACACATCTCCCGTTTGCGATCAGCCGCCCTTTTGAGAACCAGTGCTGTTGCCGCAGTTCTTTTTATAACCGGGGCAGCTCTTCCGGCTTACGCTCAGATCGGGGTCAGCGAAACCGCGGCTGGAACCAACCGACCTTTACAACTTGCCCCTGACAGCCCTTACCGGGACCCTGATCTTATTTATCTGGAAGCGAACAGCCTTACAAATGATGAAAAGGCCAATATACTGACCGTTTCCGGTGAGGTTGAAGGGCGGTACCAGGACCGAACCCTTCGTGCTGAAACCGTCGTCTATGATCTGAATACCGGCGAAATCGTGGCGACAGGCAATGTGATTTTGATTGATGCAACTGGCTCCACCCAATACGCTGACAAGCTTGAACTTTCTGACGAACTAGAGGCCGGTACCGCAACCAACTATACAGGCCGCATTGAGGGCGGTGGCGTGGTCGGAGCGCGGTTTGTCAATCGCAACACCAATGAAGAATTTGAATTCTACAATGCATATTATACAGCCTGCGAACTTTGTCGGGCCGCAGATGGCGATGTGGAAACCCCGTCATGGAGATTAAGGGCCAAACGCGTCCGACAGGACAAAGATACCCGCACAATCCGTTATAATGATGCGGTCTTGGAGCTTCTGGGCGTTCCTGTTCTCTATACGCCCTACCTTGCCCATCCGGATCCGAGCGCCGAGAGGGCCAGTGGCCTATTAACGCCTTTCGTCGGGCTGGCCAGTGATAAAGGCTTCACGCTTGAAGCTCCCTATTACTGGGCCATTGATGACTACACCGAGGCAACCATCACGCCGCGCGTTTTTTCCAAAGTAAACCCTTTAATGGAGTATCAATTCGCGCGTCTGTTCAATACAGGCCGCGTGGATGTTGAGGGCAGCTTTACCTATGGCAGTATTTTTGACCGCGACGGTAATGCGTTTGATGATCCGAACCGTTTTTTCGACCCCAGTACCGCCCCGACAGGTAAACGCTGGCGCTCCCATATTTTTGCGGACGGCTATTTTGAACCGACAGATTTTTGGACATATGGCTTCGGCGTCCAGCTCGCGACGGACGATAACTATTTGAACCGCTACGATTTGAATGAACGCCCCGGCACGCGCGGCGTTTACGATTCCGAGAGCCGCCGCAATACGTCGCAAGCCTATCTTGTGGGTCAAGACGACGACGTACGTTTCAGCGTTTCTACCGTGGGCTTTCAGGATCTTCGGAGCCGCATAATCGAACTTGGGAATGATCAACTCCGCCTTTTTGAAGATAATGATGACGCACTTCCTATCGTAGCGCCGAAAATAGAATTGGAAAAATATGTCTCAGACCCAATTCTGGATGGACGTCTAAAGCTATTCGGTGACACAACCTGGCTGACCCGCCAAGAGGGAACCGATTATGGCCGGGGTACGATCGGGCTCGATTATTCTCGCACTTGGATTGCGCCGGGCGGAATAGAGGTTCAGCCTTTCGCCAATGCAAGGTTTGATTATTATGAAATTGAACCGGAAGGCGGCGTGAAAAATGAATTTAACCGGACTTTGGGCCAAGTCGGTGTGGACGCGCGCTATCCATTTATCCGTTCCGATGGAAATGTAACCTGGATACTTGAACCCCGTGTCCAAGTGACTCAAAACTTTGGTGATGCAAAACTAGACCAGTTTACGACGTTGGATTCAAACGGGTTTGCGGTCGATCTGGCTCAAGACGGAACCGATATAGATCTCGATCAGGCGCTGTTTTGGGAGTCCAACAAAGCCGCAGGTTATGACTTGTGGGAAGATGGTCTTCGGGCCGATGTCGGCGCCTCTGTCAGTGCAAACTGGAGTGATAACCGCGCGCAACTATTTGTCGGGCAGAGCTACACCACTGATACCAATACGGAATTTGATGCAAGTTCTGGATTGCGGGATGACAATTCGGATCTTGTCGGTTTATTCGAACTTGATTTGGGACAGCGCTTTTCATCTAAGACGCGAGTGCGCTTTGATGAAGATTCGGCCAGCTTCCGCAGGATCGATTCGTCCTTCCGATACCGCGATAGTAGGTTCGATTTGTCCACACGCTATTACCGCATCGACAGCGCCAGCAATCCGCTCCTCGCTATCAACAACGCCCCTTCCGAAGAAGTTTCCGGGGCGCTGGGCGTAAAGATTACGGATAAATGGAGAACCCGCTACACAGGCTATTACGACATCGACAGCAATAATCTGCGTCGCCAGAGCCTCTCATTGACCTATCAGGATGACTGCACTCTGATTGAACTGACCTATAACAGAGAAAATCTGGCCAATGACGCCATTCGCGATTCGTCGGGCTTTGGCATCCGCATCGCCCTGTTAACTTTAGGCGATAGCGGCAATTAGATTTAAGCTCCGCCCACCGGGCCAGCGGAACAGCGGAACAGCTTACCCCACAAATGATTTTTCGACGACAAATTCAGCCGGTTGGGAGTTTGAACCCTCTTTCAAGCCAAAACCTTCTACCAGTTTAGCCGTATCATCAATCATGTCTTTCGAGCCGCAAATCATAACGCGATCTTCTTCGGGATTGAGAGGCGGGACGCCTGCATTTGTGAACAGATCTCCTGACTCGATCAAAGTCGTAATTCGGCCTTTCAGCGGGTAGTCTTCGCGTGTCAGCGAGGTAAGATGCAAAAGCTTATCCCCGATCATTTCGCCAACGAGCGGGTCATCCTTCAAACTCTCGACAAGGCGTAAACCATAGGACAGCTCCGCGCGCTGACGGCAGGTATGGGTCAAAATGACTTGGTCGTAACGCTCATAGGTTTCCGGGTCACGGATGAGTGATGCAAAAGGCGCAATCCCCGTCCCTGTCGAGAACATATAAAGTCGCTTCCCGAGAAGCAAAGCGTCCAGAACCAATGTTCCGACGGGTTTGCGGCCTAATAATACCGTATCGCCCTTTTTAATTTTCTGAAGGCGTGACGTCAGAGGGCCGTCAGGGACTTTGATAGAGAAAAACTCCAGACTTTCGTCCCAGCTCGGCGACGCGACAGAATAAGCCCGCATGACCGGACGTTTCTGACTCGGTAGCGCCGGCAGTCCAATCATAATAAACTCGCCAGAACGAAAACGGAAAGATTTCGGGCGCGAGATATTGAAGCTGAAGAGACGATCCGTATAGTGCTCAACATCAATGACGGTTTCTTCTGTGGGAGCGTTTGACATACATCTATCCAAAAGCGTGTGTGTTGTAATCAAGCCGCCCTATAGGCGGGGTAGTGCTGAAAGGCAACATTCTATATAAGAAACATGTGTTCTATACACAGAACGACAGAATTTCAAATTTCTGGTCTGGAATACAGCTCAGCTCTGGCTTTGCCTGCGCTCTGAACATACACTGAAATTTCATTTTAAATAAGTTGGTTATGTCTGATCTCTCAATAAACAATGACTTCGAATCCCTCTCACGCGAAGACTGGATGACCCGCGTTCAAAAAGGGCTAAAGGGCGCTGAGTTTGAAAGCCTTATCAAAAAAACGGATGATGACCTGATACGTGGTCCTTTCTTTAGCGAAAAGGACAGGCCGGAGAAAACGGCCGCGCAACTACGTTTGGAATCCCCGCTTCTTGATGAACGAGCTTGGCATATGTGCTCGCCTGTCCGTGACCCGGACATTCAATTCGCCAATAAACAGCTATTAGCCGATCTCGAAGGCGGCGCGAGCGCTCTGGATATCAGCCTCTCAAGGGACGGAATAAACCTGGCCAGTCGGGCCGACTTGAAACGCCTCTTGGAAGGGGTCTGGCTCAACCTTGTGCCTTTACGGTTCCTTATAACATCAAGCCCCGTTGAGACGATTGACCTTATAAAATCCTACCCTCCTTTATCTGAATCGGTCGTGAATTTAGGACTGGATCCCGTATCTATGGCTCTGTCCGGCGCCGCCCCCGAAATTGTTTCTCTGAAAAGCGCGTTGAAAGACTTGCCGGCGTCTTGGACGGCGCTCTGCATTAACGCCGCCGCTATACATGATCAGGGCGGAAGCGAAGCTCAGGAACTTAGCGTCATGGCGGCGAGCGCCGCTCACTATTGGCGTCAATACGGCCCGAAAACAAAACTCTCCATACGCCTCGCGGCGGATCGGGACGGGCATTTGGGGATCGCAAAAATCAGAGCGGCCCGACAAATTCTCAACCGCATCGCCGAGGTTTTCGGGGCTGACACAAATATCCCAATACACGCCGCCACCAGCCTTCGTATGATGCAAACAGTTGATCCTTGGACAAATTTGTTGCGCGTTATGGCGGCCGGGTTCGGCGCGGTTTGCGGCGGGGCGGATTATTTGACCTTGCGACCCTTTACGGATGCACCGTCAGACAGACCGAGACTGGCGACACCGTTCGGCTATCGCATTGCGCGAAATATGCAGCTGATGATGATGGAAGAGAGCCACCTCGGACAGGTCAATGATCCAGCCCATGGCAGTTATTTCCACGAAGCTCTCACGCAAAAGATCGCGGAGACCGCATGGACAGAGTTTCAGGCAATAGAGTCCGGCGGCGGCATTGAAGAGGTTATGTCTTCGGAAACTCTCCAAAAGTCTATTGCGGCGGCAAAAACCGAACGGGATGCGAAAAACGACCCTATTCTGGGCGTCACCTTACACCGGGCGGAAGAAACAAAACCGGCAAAATTACGGGAGGCTGCCAAATGACTTATCCCGATTTTTCGAAAATTGATCTAGGGCATTCCGCCTCTAAACCCGGCGGCGGTCAGGATTGGTTGTCACCCGAAGGTATCCCCGTAAAAGCTCATTACTCCTCTTCGGATGTTGAGGGCTTACCTAATCTCGACACCTTGCCCGGCTCGGAGCCTTACATTCGCGGCCCCTACCCGACCATGTATGTTCAGCGGCCATGGACGATCCGTCAATATGCCGGATTCTCGACTGCGGAAGACTCCAACGCATTTTACCGCCGTAACCTTGCTGCCGGACAGAAAGGCCTCTCTGTCGCTTTCGATCTGGCCACGCATCGCGGATATGATTCCGATCACCCCCGCGTGCCGGGGGATGTCGGTATGGCGGGCGTCGCCATTGACAGCCTCTACGACATGCGGGTTCTTTTTGATCAAATCCCGCTTGATAAAATGTCTGTCTCCATGACGATGAACGGCGCAGTTTTGCCGGTTTTGGCGCTCTATGTCGCTGCAGCCGAAGAACAAGGCGTCAAACAGGAACAGCTTTCCGGCACAATTCAGAATGATATTTTAAAAGAATTTATGGTGCGGAATACTTATATTTATCCGCCCAAGCCCAGCATGCGCATTATCGGAGACATCTTCTCTCACACGTCCACCCATATGCCGAAATTTAACTCCATCTCGATTTCCGGATATCACATGCAAGAGGCCGGCGCGTCCGCCGATATTGAGCTAGGCTATACGCTTGCGGATGGTTTGGAATATGTCCGTACAGGCCTCAACGCCGGGATGAAAATTGACCGCTTTGCCCCGCGTTTGTCTTTCTTCTGGGCAATAGGCATGAATTATTTCATGGAGGTCGCGAAGATGCGGGCGGCGCGACTCTTATGGGCGCAGCTCATCAGTCCTTTTGAGCCCGAAAACCCTAAATCCACCATGCTCCGCACCCATTGCCAGACCTCGGGCTGGTCTTTGACGGCGCAAGACGTATTTAACAATGTCGGGCGCACCGCCATTGAGGCCATGGCCGCAGTGGACGGAGGAACGCAAAGCCTTCATACAAATTCTCTAGATGAGGCTCTGGCCTTACCGACAGATTTCTCGGCCCGCATCGCCCGAAACACTCAAATTTTTCTTCAGACTGAAGGCGGACACTCGCGCCAAATTGATCCTTGGGGCGGGAGTTATTATGTCGAAAAACTAACGCACGACCTCGCGCAGAAAGCCTTGGGTCATATTCGCGAAGTTGAAGGGCTGGGCGGCATGGCCGCCGCTATCGAAGCCGGTATTCCGAAGCTTCGGATTGAAGAATCCGCGGCCCGAACTCAGGCCCGAATTGACAGCGGCGCGCAAACGGTTGTTGGGGTAAATAAATATCTCTCTGACGAAAAAGACGATATTCCGATTTTGAAAGTCGACAACGATACCGTTCGCAAAGGCCAAATCGCTCGCTTAAATAAATTAAAGACAGAACGCGACACGGACGCCACAATGGAAGCTCTCGACGCCCTGACACGTGCGGCTGATAGCGGCGAAGGCAATCTGTTGGAACTTGCCATTGATGCGGCGCGAAAAAAAGCCACAGTTGGAGAAATGTCGTCAGCGCTTGAAAAAGTTTATGGCCGATTTGACGCTAAGCCCGCCGGCGTAACTGGTGTTTACTCTTCCTCCTTTGATGAAAACAATCCCGCTTTCAAAGACGCCAAATCAAGGATCGACGCCTTTACAGAGCTCGAAGGCCGGAAACCAAAAATCCTGATCGCTAAAATGGGACAGGACGGACATGACCGCGGCCAGAAGGTCGTCGCAACGGCGTTTTCAGATATGGGTTTCGAGGTTGTAATAGGTCCGCTTTTCCAAACACCCGAAGAAGCGGCGGAATTAGGCATTGGGTCCGATGTAGACGTTATCGCGGCAAGCTCCTTGGCGGCGGGACACCTAAGTCTTGTTCCAAAGCTCCGTGACGCGCTCAGCGCTCAAAACCGCAAGGACATTATGATAATTGTCGGCGGCGTTATCCCGCCGGAAGATGTCGAGACATTGAAAGAGATGGGCGCCAAAGCCGTCTTTCCTCCGGGAACAAATATCCCCGAAGCAATTCTAGAAGTGTTGGAAGTAGTGAACAGACGCGTAAGTCAGGGAAGCTAATTCTATAAACGGACGACTGATTTGAGGGCGTTTTCCTTATTGCGGATTTGAAAACGCCTCTTCTGAAATGGCCCTTAGAGTCATGTCGATCTTCTGAATGCGCTCGGCTTGATCCGTCAAACTATATTGGTCTGCCAAGGCCTTTATATCTGTACGACGCAAACCAATTTCTCCTTGCTCAGTCTCAAAGATTAAAACTTTCATCGGGAGCTCTAATCCCATTTCTCGGTTTGCCATCATTAAAGGGCTGCCGGATTGAGGATTACCGAAAATAAATAGTTTGGACTGACCGATATCCATTCCGACAGATTGGGCACCTTCGCCGTGATCTATTACGGCGAACAGTTTTAAATCTCGCTCTTGCAAGGCCTGGCGCAGATTTATCTCTACGGTGTCGAATGACATATTTGTTGTCATGATATTAGTTGACTCTGCCGCTATATTCGTCTGCTGCGCCGTATTAGAAGGCGAGCATGCGGAAACCAGAGCGGCAAGACAAAGTGTGGTATATAAGTATTTCATAAGTCCTCGGTACAGATTGTGCTAAAATTACCCCTCCCTCTCTATTCTGTTCCAATAAAAAACCCCGCCGAAGCGGGGCTTGATTTCGTAACTGTGGCTCGGCCTAACCGCGAATGGTTAGCTCCAGACCAATTAAGCGACCTTTTTTCAACGGCGAAAGCGTACCAACAGCTGGGAAACGATCATATGGGCGGTTCACACCATTTGCGAGGCTTGGTTGACCAAGTAAGGGGGCTATATTTCCGCCAAAAGGAAGTTGTGTGTCATTGCCGGCCTGAACTTCATCAAGAAGGTTTTTACCGTATAAGGAAAGCGACACGCCTTGGACGGGTGTATCCCATGTAATATTCGCATCCAGAATATCCGCCGCTTGAATCCAACCAAAGTTTGTATCTGTATAGACGAATTCGTCACGACGTTGGAAATTCACGCGGGTTGTTAGGCCGCCCGACGTTCCTAAATCTAGGTCATGAATAACGCCGGCCCCGAAAGTAATCGGTGAAACACGCGGAATATCCAGCGCCAGGTCGGCGTCATCGACTACGCCATCACCTGAAATATCGAATAGGACGGAGTCATAATCCCCATCGAGCAAGCCAATATTACCTGTAAAAAGGATATTGTCGGTCGCTTTCAGGCGCCCTTCTACCTCAAGACCTTTTACGGTCGCGTCAGCTGTGTTGACAATTGTCTGCAAAACACCGGTCACCGGGTCAGACAAATTGAGCTCACGCTGCATATCCGAGATATCTGTCAGGAAGACAGACGCATTAATCTGAGCACGTCGATCTGCAAAGTCGATTTTGGTGCCCAATTCATAAGAATCGACTTTCTCTTCGTCTGTTGCCCGATCTGATCCCGGCGGGAAAATTGCCTCAAATGGAGCCGGAGCCGTAATCCGGAAGTTATATCCGCCGGAACGATAGCCACGGGTCCAGTTACCAAAAAACTGCGAGTTATCGCTCGGAGTATACTGGAAACCGACTTTCGGAGACCAGTTTGTCCATTTATCGCTATCGGTGAAGCCATTATTCAGGCCTCCGCCCAAGGGGGCGGGGACGTCCATATTGACGCCTGAGACAGGGCAGGTTTTATCTACAACGCTGCACGGAGTTCTGGCCTGAATATATGTAATTCCAGCATCTTTTTCTTCTTCGGAGTAGCGAATACCCAGAAGCACTTTGAGTTTGTCAGTTACGCTGTAATCAACTGCGCCAAAGACACCCAACACGGAATGTTCCTGATAACCACCACCGTAAAAAATCGGGAGCGGCGTCGGCGTAAGAGCGCGTTGTAGCTCGCGGGTTTCGGTATAGGCTACATCTTGTTCAAAGTAGAAGACACCTGTGGTCAGATCAATTTTACCGAATGTTCCGTTATATCGAAGCTCGTTGGAAAACTGATCTTGGGCATATTCTGTCGTCGAGTGGAACAGGTTCAGCGGAGTAGAGTCAATATCTCCATTCGTGGAGCCTTCTGTATCTCGATAACCAAAGATATTGGTAATCTGGCCGTCACCGAAAGCGACGTCGATTTCGGTTTTCAGAGTACCGGAGATAGCTTCGGACTTATAGTCGCCCTCGTTATCGATCGCGAAGTCAAAGGAGTCCCGCTCGAAAAGCCCCCGGTTTTGGCCGGCCGGTCCCTGACCATCACTGTCGAAATACTCTCCTTTTGCGAGGAAGCGAATATTGTCAGACGCCATAAATTCCAATGCACCGCGCAAGATATATGTTTCCGCTTTGCCAAAATTATTACCTGTGGCGAGATTTTTGAAATAACCGTCATCATTATTGTAGTAAGCGGCAATTTTACCGTTGAGTTTATCTTTAACCAAAGGACCCGAAACGACGCCTTGCGCAAAGGTATTGATTCCGCCACGCCCTTTATCGACGGGGCCTTCCACCGCGAAACGTGCCTTATATTCCAATTCGTCTGTCGGGTTACCCGTATTCAACAAAATTGCGCCGCCAGTTGTGTTTCGGCCAAAAAGAATGCCCTGAGGACCGCGTAAGACTTCAACGCTGTCCAGATCGAATACGTCGAACACGACGCCGGTATTTGTCCCCAGATAAATACCGTCCACGAAAACACCCACGGTGGGGTCGATAGAAGGAATAGAAGAATTCACGCCGAGGCCACGAATTGAAAAGTTCGCGCCGCCGCGGGACGTACCAACATCATCAAGAGAAACGTTCGGAGCTGAGAAAGACAGATCTTCGAGCGTGCGAACCTTTAGGGCCTGGAGCGTCTGGTCATTGAAGGCCGTAATAGAAATCGGGACATCCTGAACATTTTCGGCATCACTTTTCTTTGTCGCCGTAACGACAATTTCATCCGTAAGTGCATCAATTGCGGATTGACGTTCCTGCGCGTTGACAGAGCTTGCTGCGAGTAACGACGCTGTAATGGCGAGCGCACTGGTAGTAAAAACAGAGTGTCTAAACATGATTTTCCCTTTATGATTTTGTTATAACCCAAGTTAAACGCATTTATTATTATCAAGCGATTAAAAAATGAGACGCCTGTCTGTTTCTAAAAATTAGTGACAAATTCGCAACGGTTACAGGAGATTAGGGCCTGATTTAAGCTTAAATTTTATGCAAAATTAACTTTGTGAATTGCCTCTATTCACTTTTATTCTGCCCGAATTTCTTTTTGATTTAGCGTCAAGCTTCAAACTTTCGATGATTTGAGCCGATTTAAACAAAGCCATTCAAATTGGAGTTCGTAAGCAAGCGCTCTTGTGACTGACGTAAAGACTGTCGAAATAATAAAAAAGGTCTACCCAAAAAGGGCAGACCTGAAAGAGTGTAATTATATCAAGCTTAATTCTTCTTGATAATTCGCCTCGCTTACATTTGCATTGCCCAGCCTTCGATATCCATGGCCGCTTGGCGTACGGCTTCGGACACAGTCGGGTGAGCATGGCAAGTTCGGGCCAAATCTTCAGAAGCAGCCTTAAATTCCATCGCGACACAAACTTCGTGAATCATATCCCCGGCCAAAGGACCTATGATGTGAGCGCCAAGAATTTCATCGGTTTCCGCATGAGCCAGAACTTTGGCAAAACCATCCGTTTCGTGATTGCAGCGTGCGCGGGAATTGGCTGTAAACGGGAATTTACCTTTTTTATACGGAATGCCCGCTTCTTTGAGCTCTTCCTCTGTCTTGCCGACCGTGGCAATTTCCGGATGCGTGTAAACAACTCCGGGGATAACATCATAATTCACATGGCCAGCCTTGCCCGCAATAAGTTCGGCGACCGCGACGGATTCTTCTTCTGCTTTGTGCGCGAGCATTGGTCCTGTCGTGCAGTCACCAATTGCCCAAACGTTTTTAGCCGAGGTCTTGTGGCCTTCGGTTTCAACGAAGCCGCGCTTATCCGTTTTGATATCCAGAGTTTCAAGACCCAGCCCTTTGGTAAAAGGACGACGGCCGATGGACACGAGCACCACGTCGGCTTCAAAGGTTTTGGCTTTCCCGCCATCTGAAGCTTCTGTTTCGACTTTCAGGCCGGATTTGGATTTCGTAACTTTTGTCACTTTGCGGCTCAGTTCAAACTTCATCTTCTGTTTCTTGAAGGTACGCAAAGCTTGTTTCTGTAACTCTCCGTCAGACCCAGGCATAATAACGTCCAGAAACTCAATGACGGTCACTTCAGCGCCAAGGCGGCGCCAGACGGAGCCAAGTTCAAGACCGATTACGCCGCCGCCAATCACGATCATTTTCTTTGGCGTTTCCTGTAAATCAAGCGCGCCAGTAGATGAGACAATCTGCTTTTCGTCAATTTCGACATTCGGAAGCGTTGCAACTTCGGAACCCGTTGCGATAACAATATTCTTCGTCTCGTAAACTTTGCCGTCGACTTCGACTTTGCCTTCACCCGCGATTTTGCCAAAGCCTGTGATGTGATCGACATTATTCTTCTTGAATAAATATTCGATGCCTTGCGTCAGGCCGCCGACAATCTTGTTCTTGGCTTCAATCATGGCCGGCACATCGGCTTCTACGGTGGCTTTCATGCCCATGGCCGGAAAGTCTTTTTGCGCGGTTTCATAGAGTGCGGTGGCGTGAAGCAAGGATTTTGACGGAATACAACCCACATTGAGGCAGGTCCCGCCCAATGTTTTACGGCTCTCAACACAGGCCACTTTCAGGCCAAGCTGTCCGGCGCGGATTGCGCAATTATAGCCGCCCGGCCCGCCACCGATTACAATAATATCATACTTGTCTGACATGAGAAACTCCACGCGTTTAGTTACCGCTGACTTACGCGTAGAGCCAATATGGGTCAACGCCCGAAGGCGTCAAAACTGCGCTACGCAATCGTACCGTCAGCCCTTTTCCTGAAAGACCACCAAATTTCAATCAAACCGATGACGAGAACCACCATGGGCATGATCCAATAAGTGTCTCCTCCGGCCGCTTTCATCTCGTCTATCGTGAAACTTGGAATGAAACAAATAATTGCGGCGACGAAAGAAATTACAAATAACGGGATTGCCAATTTCTTCCGCAATAGCAAGAGTATGGCCGCTATCAGGCCACCCCAAACCGCCAAAGCGTAGGCAATAACCGCCCAGATTGGGTAGAGTGCTTTGGCCGCCAAAATGGCTTCACCGTTTTCCATAGCCCGCCAGGTTTCATCGCTCGCCATTTGGTCTGCGAGATACATGAAACAGCCAAATGCGTTCCACAGCAAAAAAACAATTCCTAAGATCCAGAATAACAAAGTTGGTTTTGATGACGGCATGATAGTCCCCTTTTTTGTTTAAACTATCATAAAGTCCAAATCTGAACAATCTCGGAAACACCCAATAAAAAAGGCCACCAGAAGCGACCTTTCTAGGAATTATAAATCCAGAAGCAGCCTTTCCGGATCTTCCAGACATTCTTTCACGCGCACAAGGAAGGTGACGGCTTCTTTACCGTCAACAATGCGGTGATCATAGGACAGCGCCAGATACATCATCGGGCGGATAACAATTTGGTCATCCACGACAACCGCACGCTTTTCGATCTTGTGCATGCCGAGTATGCCGGACTGAGGCGGGTTGAGAATGGGTGAGCTCATCAAAGAGCCGTAAACGCCGCCATTTGAAATCGTGAAGGTCCCTCCGGACATATCATCCATGGAGAGCTGGCCGTCACGCGCCTTTTCGCCCAGTTTGCCAATGCCTTTTTCGATTCCGCCCAGCGACAGCTCATCGCAATCGCGCAAAACGGGCACAACAAGGCCTTTATCCGTGCCGACCGCGATCGAGATATCATAATAATTCTTATAAATGATATCTGTGCCATCAATTTCCGCATTCACGCTCGGAACGTCTTTTAGCGCCTGAACGCAGGCTTTGACGAAGAAGCTCATAAAGCCGAGCTTGATACCGTGTTTCTTCAAGAAAAGCTCTTTATAATCGGAGCGCATCGCCATGATCTGGGTCATATCCGCTTCATTATAAGTGGTGAGCATGGCCGCCGTGTTTTGCGCGTCTTTCAATCGGCGGGCGATTGTCTGGCGGAGGCGGGACATGCGAACGCGTTCCTCGCGCGCGCCCAATTCACGCGGCGCAGACGGCGTCTTTGGCGCCGCTTCTGATTTTTCAGAGGAAGATTTTTTAGCCGGGGGATTGTCTTTGGCTTTCAAGGCATCTGCTTTGGTAATGCGTCCGTCTTTGCCTGTGCCCTCAACGTCACCGGCGTCAATTCCGCTCTCTTTAAGGATGCGGGCTGCGGATGGCATGGCAACGGCGTCTGATGATCCAGAGTCTTTGTTCACAGACGGCGTTCCGCCAACCGCGCCGCCTTCATCCCCCTTGGAGGGCGCGTCTGGCGTGCCTTTGGCGGGCGCAGAGTCGCTCTCGCCGAGGCGGGCAATCGTCTGGCCAACTTTCGCCGTATCGCCTTCGGCGACCAGATGCTCGACAATAACGCCGGAGCGCGGCGCAACGAGTTCCTGAGCGGCTTTGTCTGTTTCCAGCTCGACAATGGGTTCATCTTTTTCAACAGTGTCGCCCACCTGTTTCATCCAGGATGCGATGGTCACTTCCGAAACGGATTCGCCCACATTCGGCACATCAATATCCAGAGCTGGGCCAGAATCACTGGCGTCATCAGATGACGGCGCTTCGGTTTGCGATTTCGTTTCCGCGTCGCCTTTTTCGGCCTCATCCGACGTGTCTTCTTTTTTCTTATCGTCTTGTTGTTCAGAAGAGTCTTTCTTCGCGCCTTTTCCGGAACCAAGCTTCGCAATCACCTGGCCAATTTCAGCGACGTCCCCTTCCGCCACCAAAATTTCTTCCAGTATGCCGTCTTCGGGTGACACCAATTCCTGAGAGGCTTTATCTGTTTCCAGCTCTACAATTGCTTCATCTTTCTTGACGCTGTCACCGGCTTTTTTCATCCAGCTCGCAATTGTGACTTCCGAGACACTTTCGCCGACATTTGGAATTTTAATATCTGTCATAATTTTCGTCTTACCTTTTAAGGAGCCGCCTATTTGGCAAACGCCCCGTCAAGAATGGCTTGTTGTTCTTTTTTATGTTTAGCGCTGATACCGGTCGCCGTCGAGGCCGCAGCTCCGCGCCCGACATATCGAGGACGTGTGTTTTTCGCGCCGATCGCCAAGAGGCTTTCTTCAAGGAATTCATGAATGAAAGACCATGCACCCATGTTTTTAGGCTCTTCCTGACACCAAACCATATCGGCATTTTTGAACCGCTTCAGCTCTTCCTGAATGGCGTCATCCGGATAGGGGAATAACTGCTCGACCCGCAGCAGATATACATCGTTTATGTTCTGCTTTTCGCGTTCTTCAAACAAATCAAAATATACTTTGCCGGAGCAAAGGATAACGCGTTTAATTTTGGAATCAGAGACAAGTTTGATTTCTGTTGTTCCCGGACGGTATTCCGCATCATCCCAAAGCACGCGGTGGAATTCCGTGTCCTTTGCCATCTCTTCCAGAGTCGAAACACAGAGCTTGTGACGCAATAGGCTTTTTGGACTCATATTTATCAGAGGCTTGCGGAAGTGACGTTTTACCTGACGACGAAGCGCGTGGAAGTAGTTGGCCGGGGTGGAGATATTTGTCACTTGCATATTATCTTCGGCGCACATTTGAAGGTATCGCTCCAAACGCGCGGAACTGTGCTCCGGCCCTTGCCCTTCATAGCCATGCGGCAAGAGCATGACGAGGCCCGACATGCGAAGCCATTTTTGTTCGGCAGAGGAAATAAACTGATCCACCATAACTTGGGCGCCATTGGCGAAGTCACCGAACTGAGCCTCCCAAATCGTCAGCGCTTTGGGCGCCGCCGTTGAGAAACCATACTCAAAGCCAAGAACCGCTTCTTCAGACAGATGCGAGTTGAGCACCTGATAATATTCCTGATCATCGGACAAATTATTGAGCGGCGTATATTTATGCCCGTCAGATTGATCGATGAAATGTGACTGGCGCTGTGAAAATGTTCCGCGTTCAGAGTCCTGACCGGACAAGCGAACCGGATGGCCCTCAAGAATGAGCGTGCCAATCGCGAGGTGTTCCGCAAGGCCCCAATCGATATTTTCGCCGGTTTCAATTTTTTCGGCGCGGGCTTTGATAATTCGTTTCAGCGTTTTATGAATATTGACGCTATTCGGAATAGTGGTGATTTTCTTGCCGATGTCCTTGAGAGTCTCCAGAGGCACATCCGTATCGCCGCGGCGCTTTCCGTCCTTTTTCGTCGGAAGGCTCAGCCCCTGCCAGACGCCTTGCAGCCAATCAGGCTGCTTGGTTTCGTAGGTCTTAGCTTTTTCAAATTCTTCGTCGAGAAAGCCGTAGAAATCCTCAACCCGCTTTTCGTGATCTTCTTTGGTGAGATCCCCTTGCTCTATCAGCCGCCCGGCATAAATCTCCCGCGTGGTCGGACAGTCCGCGATGGCCTTATACATAAGAGGTTGGGTAAAGGAGGGATCATCACCTTCATTATGGCCATAACGGCGGTAACAGGTAATATCCAGAACCACGTCCTTGCCGAATTTCTGGCGATATTCCGTGGCGATACGCGCGGCGTAAACCACGGCTTCAGGGTCGTCTCCATTGACATGGAATACCGGCGCCTCGACCATAAAGGCCACGTCCGAGCAATATTGTCCGGAGCGGTATTCATCCGGCGTTGTTGTGAAACCGATTTGGTTGTTAACGATAACGTGTATGGTCCCGCCCGTTCTATAGCCCGTGAGCTGGGACATCTGGAAGGTTTCCATAACAACGCCCTGACCGGCAAAGGCCGAGTCGCCATGCAGGATGACCGCCATGACTTCTTCGGGTTTGTGGGAACGGTAGGTGCCGGACGCCATTTGCTGCTTGGCGCGCGTTTTCCCAATGACGATAGGCGCCACGACTTCCAAATGAGACGGATTCGGAGCGAGCGAGAGATGAACAGAGTTTCCATCAAATTCGCGGTCGTCCGAGACGCCCAAATGATATTTCACATCACCGGAGCCAAAGTCTTCGCCGCCGGCCGCAACGCCGCCCAGAAATTCATAAAAAATCGCGGAATAGGGTTTTTGCATGACGGACGCCATGACGTTGAGACGCCCCCGATGCGGCATACCAAAGTTGATGTCTTTGAGGCCAAGTTGACCACCCCGTTTGATAATTTGCTCCAGCGCGGGGAGAAGGCTTTCGGCGCCGTCCAGACCAAACCGTTTGGTGCCAGGATAGCGTTTGTGCAGGAGCTGTTCAAAGGCTTCGCCCTCAATCAGTTTCTGTAAAATCGCCAGACGACCCTCTTTGGAAAAACTAATTTCTTTTTCAGGGCCCTCGAGGCGTTCTTGAATCCAGGCTTTTTCGTCCGGATTAGACACATGGGTAAATTGAACGCCGAGAGTTGAACAATAGGTACGTTTGACGACATCAATGATTTCGTTAACGGTCGCGTACTCCAGCCCCAAAACGCCGTCAATAAAGACCTCTCTGTCCCTATCTGATTCCTCAAACCCGTAAGTTGCAGGGTCGAGCTCGGGGTGGTCGCCCGGCTCGGCAAGACCCAAGGGGTCAAGATTGGCAATACAATGTCCGCGAACGCGATAAGCCCGAATCAGCATAAGCGCGCCGATGGAATCTTTGGCCGCCTGCTGAACTTCGTCCTTGCTGAGATTTGGATTGGCGTGAGCTACCGCTTTTTCGGCGGCTTTGGGGTCCGCGCCCCAATCCCCGGTCAGAGCCGATGTCAGCTCGCCATTTTCCGCAACCGGCCAGTTCTTTTGTTTCCAGGCCGGGCCTTCCGCGACGTGGCGGGCGTTCTCGCTCTCTTCGCCCAAATCGGCAAAGTAAGCGCGCCAACTCGGATCGACGCTTTTCGGGTCACGTGTATATTGGGCTTGTATCTGTTCCAGATAGGCGGCGTTTCCGCCGTCTAGGAAAAGGGTGTCCAGGAACTCCTGGTTTTGCTCGGAACGGCTCTTGTCCGCCATAGGTCGACCTCTGGGTCAGGTTAAAAGGCTCAAATGAGTTACGTCTGAGCCTTACATAAGTATCCGTAACTAACTGTTTAAGACGTCCATCATGGTTTCACCCAGTCTGGCCGGAGAGTCAGAGACGCGAATGCCGGCCTTTTCCATGGCCGCAATCTTGTCATCCGCGCCGCCTTTGCCGCCGGAGACAATCGCGCCGGCGTGACCCATGGTCCGTCCGGGAGGCGCTGTACGACCCGCAATAAAACCAACCATCGGCTTCTTGATGCCTTTTTTAGCCATATGCGCGATATATTCCGCGGCTTCTTCTTCGGCAGAGCCGCCGATTTCGCCGATCATGATGATTTGCTTGGTTTCGTCATCGTTCAAAAACAGTTCCAAACAATCGATGAAGTTCGTCCCGTTGATCGGGTCGCCGCCGATACCGATCGCCGTCGTCTGGCCAAGGCCGACCTGAGTGGTCTGGAACACAGCTTCGTAAGTCAGCGTGCCGGAACGAGACACCACACCGCATGTGCCTTTTTTGAAGATCTTGCCGGGCATAATCCCGATTTTGCACTCATTCGGGGTAAGAACGCCGGGGCAGTTCGGGCCGATGAGGCGGGATTTGGAACCTTGAAGCGCGCGCTTGACCGGGATCATGTCAGAGACAGGAATGCCTTCAGTAATCGCAATGATAAGCTCCATTTCGGCGTCAATTGCCTCGAGGATGGAGTCCGCTGCGAAGGGCGGCGGCACGTAAATCACAGAGGCGGTCGCGCCGGTAGAGTGTTTGGCTTCGGCCACTGTGTCAAAGTTCGGCAGATCCAGATGGGTCGTGCCGCCCTTACCGGGGGTCACGCCGCCCACCATTTTTGTGCCATAGGCAATGGCCTGCTCCGTATGGAACGTGCCGGTTTTACCGGTCATGCCCTGCGTAATGACTTTGGTGTCTTTGTTAATTAATACTGACATTTATTTTCTCTATCCGAACTTTATTGGATTACCGTAGTTTCTGATTTAGTGAGCGAAATCACTTTCCCGCCGCTTGTTTTGCAAATAACACCTGGAGTGGTAGCTGTTTGGTTGAATGTAAAAGTTGTTCCTTTTCCACCAGTGCCCGCATAACTACTCCAACCTGACGGGGCGTTAGTAACATCAACACCAAGCTTTTCTTGTATTTCTGAAATACAGGCTGACTTAGACTCTTTAACGCCCTCCATGCTACAAGCAGACATTGCACAAGCAGACAAAATCAAGAGCGGAATTTTAACTTGTCCCATCTTTAACCCTTAACCGCTTTCACAATCTTCTGCGCCGCATCGTCGAGGTCATCGGCGGCGATCACGTTCAGGCCGCTTTCATTGATAATTTTCTTACCGGCTTCGACATTCGTGCCTTCGAGGCGGACAACGAGCGGGACTTCGAGGCCGACTTCCTTGACCGCGTCAACTGTGCCTTGGGCGATGACGTCGCATTTCATAATGCCGCCAAAGATGTTGATGAGGATGCCTTCGACTTTATCGTCAGAGGTCAGGATTTTGAACGCGGCCACAATATTTTCTTTTGTCGCGCCGCCGCCTACATCAAGGAAGTTGGCCGGCTCTGCGCCGTAAAGCTTGATGATGTCCATAGTGGACATGGCCAGACCCGCGCCATTGACCATACAGCCGATATTGCCATCAAGAGCCACATAGGACAGATCAAATTTCTTGGCCTGAGTTTCTTTTTCATCCTCTTCGGTAATATCGCGAAGTTCCTGAATATCAGGGTGGCGGAAGAGCGCGTTTTCATCAAAGCTGATTTTTGCGTCGAGGCAATGCAGGCGGCCATCTTCGGTCACGATGAGCGGGTTAATCTCGAGCATGCTCATATCTTTGGCGAGGAAGCCCTCATAGAGCGTCTTGCCGAGCTTGCCGGCTTGTTTCGCGAGATCGCCGGAAAGGTTGAACGCTTTAGCCAGAGTCCGCCCATGATGCGGCATGAAGCCTGTCGCCGGGTCAATGTCGAAATTGATAACTTTTTCGGGCGTGTCATGCGCAACCGCCTCAATGTCCATGCCGCCTTCGGTGGAGACGATGAAAGAGACGCGAGAGGTTTCGCGGTTTATGATGATGGAGAGGTAAAGCTCTGTTTCAATGTCGGAGCCGTCTTCGATATAAAGGCGGTTGACCTGCTTGCCGTCTTCGTCTGTCTGCGCGGTCACGAGATATTCGCCGAGCATTTCTTCTGCGTTTTTGACAACTTCATCGACAGAGAAAGCGAGACGTACGCCGCCTTTGGCGTCTTTCGGGGCGCCGATAAAGGTGCCTTTACCGCGTCCGCCAGCGTGGATCTGGGATTTGACCACCCAAAGCGGGCCGCCAAGGGCCTCTGCCGCCTGTTTGGCCTCTTCCGGTTTGAAAATGGCAATGCCTTTGGAAACCGGCGCGCCAATCTCCTTGAGGACAGCTTTGCCCTGATATTCGTGAATGTTCATGAAGTCGTGTCCGCTTTAGCTAGGGTTCCTGGACTTGGCCCCGTAAGAGGCCAAAAATCTCATACCGTATAGTCAGTGCAAACGCCCCCCGCAACCGTGGATTCTGCATAGCGGCGTTGATTTTTGTTGCCCCTGAGCGCGGATATACGCTTTCTTTTTCAGACAAGGCCGATTCAGGCAGATTTCCAAGCGCCGTGAAAGCCGAGAGGTAAAGCGTAAGCCAGTTCAAATATAGCGGCCGGGCCATCGGATATACGGTCCGCGCGGAGAACGTTTAGCCGGGTCACCTTTGACTTGAAGTCCAGAGTGGTCCCGATGAGATAGCCGTCATCTTCTGACTTAGGGTTTGCGGACGGAATATAGAGATGTTCCTCGACCATACAGTCAGGGCCGTAATCGTAGGATTGCACCTCGTGAGTGTTAAGGTCGTGCCGTAAAATTGCGGTCTCGCCCGGGCGTCCGGCCACTGAATTCCCAACTGTATAGAGATAGCGCGCTGCCTTGCCGCCAAAAGCTGGATTAAACTGCGGGAAGTCATGGCTAGCGAGGTTTTCGGTAACAGGCGCTATAGACGCTTTTCCGTCAGCCTTTAAAATCACTTCGGACAAAATAGTCGGGCCGTGCTCCGGCAGATCACCGCGCATCAGCGCCTTGGCGCTATGAGAGACAAATTCGTCTTCATCCGTTTTGCAAAGCGTAAAGCGGATATCGCCGGAAGCTTCCTGATAGGCATTTCCAAAATGAAACTGAAAACCCGGCGGAAGATCGTAGTCTTTCCGATTGTCGAGGTCATCCATATCCAAAACGACCACGCGTTGCGGCGCGCTTTCTTGATAATCAAACTGGCTGAGATAGTTGTGACCATTGCGGACGGCGCGGAAAGAATTGGCGACAAAGATGAGGTGCCGATCCGTGATGCAAAAGTCATGTATCATTCCGGGCGGCACGTCTTTGACGAGTTTGGCCTCAAGTAAATCCCCCTTCGGACTTAGTTTGTAAATGATGAGCGCCTTCATTCCTACGCTCTGGCCAAAATTCCAAATATTTCCTTTTTGGTCCACTTTCGGGTGAGCCGAAAAAGGCATTCCCTGCAACTCTTTGGTCCAGACTTTAGCCCCATAAGTCTCCAAAGTTTCCGGATCCATGCGATAAGCGGATCCACCTTCCCACAACGCCCAGAGATCATCGCCCACGGGGAGCACGCTGGTATTCGCGGCATTCGCACTGTCCGGCCCCGTCATTGGAAAGGGGTTTTTCACATCCGTGCCAAATCCCCCAATGGTGAAACGGCCCGCTTTTTCATTTTGTTTATAAAGCGCGGTCTCGACAGGGCGGCCAATATGAGAGACTTGGCCCTCGCCTATCCGAAAGGCCTGAACCATCCCGTCGCCGTCAAACCAATGCGTCATTCGAACGCCGCCGCGTTCGTGAATGGCCGGGCCGTTACGGTAAAAGGTTCCGGCCAAATCAGACGGCAACGCCCCGCTCACGAGCTTTACAGAGTCTGTTTCCAATTGACGGCGGACAGGGTTTTGCCATCCAATATGCCAATCGGGCCTCTTTGCGGTTTGAGCAAAAGCAACCTTTGGCATTGCGGTCGTGGCGGTCAGAGCGCCAAAGGCCTGAAGTATATTGCGTCGATTCAACTGGGTCATAGCGTCCTCCGGGATTTGGGGTCGGTTGGATTAAAAGGTGATGTTCTGGACGGCGCCGTCTGCGGTGACTTCAAACTTGGCTTTGGACCACGGCGCCGGACCCATCGTGCCAGCCGCGTTATTTGAGAAGGCATAGGGCTCTGTCGGAATGCCGAAGACATTTGTATTCATTTCTCCGTCACCATTGACGTCATGGAACATACGGATCGCGTAGGTGCCCACGGGCAGGTCTTTGAAAATCAGCTTCACGGTCTCGCCTGTGACAGGTTCAGTGGCGCCGCGCAGAGGCTTCCCGCCATATCCAGCCTCGTCGCTCAGGGCGGCCATGACGTTGCCTTCCTGAACTTCAAACCCCGAGACGTTTACGGTTAACGTCGCGGCGCCGGACTTCATATCAGGCGCGGCGGGTTCTGCGGCAGAGGCGGCCATTGGCTTCGCTTTTGTTTCTGTAGTCGTACAGGCGCTTAGTGCCAAAGCGCCGAAAGCCGCCGTAAAAAGAAAAGAGGTATTGATAAGGTGTGTCATGTTCAGTCCTTGGAAGTTTTGCGCCGTGACGCGTTTGAGTATGAAGAGATAATGCACGGGGATTTCAGCGATGAAAGCCGGGATACGTAAACCGGCGCTTTGGCGTCGTGAATGGACGCGTTTTGTCGTTCACGGGCCGTGAATGGTCCGGTTTTACGCTTGAATAACAAGGCTATACCGTTCACGATACGTCAACGGATCCGATTTTTAAGAGAACGCCTTCCCGTGAAGTTCCTAATTAAACTCTTTTTGCCGATGATGGCGACCTCTCTGATTGCAGGGACTATTCTCGCCATATTGGGGCCGCTTGGAACCAGCCGGATGCCGCTTTCAGGGCGGCTGATCTATTGGGTCGGCCTGTGCCTGGCGGGCGGGTTCGGGGCCGGAATGGTCGACCTTGTCGCGGAACGGCTTAACCGAACTTTGAACTTCTGGCTGGGCGTGTTGAGTCAGTCTGCTGGCGCGACCCTTTGCGTGTCGGCTTTTATATTTCTCCTCTATCCCCCTTATAATTGGCAGAATGTCGTGATGACGATTTTATATGTCTGGATGATATCAATTATTCTCTGTTTTGTCGGCGCGCTGGTTCATAAACGCCGGGCAGAAGCGCAAATCCAGGAGCGGGCGGGCCGTCCTCCGTTGCTCGACCGCCTCCCTCCGAAACTTCGCCACGCCGAAATTTACGCCATCAGCGCGGAAGATCATTATGTCCGGGTTCATAGCTCGGCCGGAGACGAAATGATTTTGATGCGTCTTTCAGATGCCGTGAAAGAAGCCGCGCCGCTTTTGGGGGTTCAAACGCATCGATCCTGGTGGGTGGCCGAGAAAGGAATTGAAACTGTCAAAAAAGCGAATGGTAAAATCGAGCTTGTTTTGAAAAACGGCCTGACAGCCCCTGTCAGTCGTTCTGGCCGGGCGCAGGTCAGCGAGGCCGGCTGGATTTAAACCCCTTTTCGCGCCGCCCAATCTGCGCGGTTTTGCGCATAGACCCAGCACAGCTCTTCGGTGATGGCGGGAATGCCTTTCATGGAATAGTCGCGTTTAGAGCCCAAGGCCTCGGCAGTTTTCATACTCGCAATATTGCCGTCTTGAATCGTGTGAATGACGCGGTCCCAGCCCAAGGTTTCAAACGCGTAGTCAATACAGGCCGCCGCCGCCTCTTTGGCGAAGCCTTTGCGCCAGTGGTTTCGGTGGATGGTCCACCCGATTTCCGGCTCCGGCCATTCTTCGGGATACCACGGACCGACACGCCCGACCCATTCCTTTGAGGATTTCTCAATCACCGAGAAAAAACTATACCCCCTTATCTGTTGGTGACCGATTGCCGTCGCCATACTGCGCCAGGCTTGCGCGCGGTTATATCCCGGCCCGCCGCCTATATAGGTCATGGTGGATTTGTCCGCGAAACAGTCCGCCCACGCTTCAAAATCTTTTTCGGGGTCCACAAGTCGGAGAAGGAGACGGTTCGTTTCGAGGGTCGTTTGGGTCATGACTGCCTCATGCAGGGAAATGTAAAATCTGGCAAGTTTCGCTTTTCGCACGCGCAAGCGTTCCGCCAAGACGCGCTCGGCGGAGAGCGGTATTTGGCGAGCCTCGGATGCGGGGCGGGGCGCGAACAGAGAAGAGCAGGATTTGTTTTTCTAAAAATATCGGCTCCTGCGCTGAAGGCGGAACCTCTCTCGGAACCTAGTGAAGCAACATAGGCCGCCTCACCTTGCAGCCCTCTGGCGCGGCGGGCTCAACCGCATCGGCAGGCACAGCTTCTTCGATTTCTTCTTCTAACGGCCTTATTTCCGCCGCCGCTCTGAACTCTTCCGGCCAGACAGTGATGGGGGTTTTCAGTCCGGTAAAATCCGCCAGAGACCTCGGGTCAAAGTCATAGTCATAATCCGGATCGGCGATGGGATTTACCAATCGGGCTTGCGGCGGCAGTCGGAACCCTCCGTCAAAATCCATGCGGCACGGGTCGCGTAGGATAAGCGGGTGGGTATTGGCTTTCATCAGCTCCCGCATATGAGCGCGGCGCTCTTCTTCTTCCTCATTCCCCGCCGGACGAAAAACCCTTTCAAAACTTTTCTCAGGCGGAGCCGCGTCAATTTCAGCTTGGCGTTTTGTCCAGCGCCTCAGCCGCTTCCAGCCGCCGAGATCAGCAATCACCCGCTCCCGCCAGTCGGGACGCAGGAGCATGGCTATTTTCTGGCGGCGTCGGAAATGGGCCTGAGAGGCCTGTATCATGACGCGGACATGCCGCCGAAGCTGACGGGCCAGAGAAAGCGCCGCGTCCGGATGGGCGATGGCGGCGAGCAGCTGCGCGCAGAGAAACACATAATGCGCCCGAAGCGGGCCAAGATCGGGAAGCGGTTCCCGTTGCGATATGCGGTCATCAAACGTCACCAAGGCGAGTATAGGCGCAATTCGGACAGCAGGGACGGAGTTGTTGAAAGCGGCGTAAAGTCAGAAGGTTGAGCAGGAATAAACGTGGATTATTGCCTCCTCTTCTTCCTAGCGGATTTCGGTAGTGATCACGCAGTAGCAAAAACACGAACCAGGCCACCCCGTCATCCCCCGGCTCGACCGGCGGATCCATTCGGTGTCCTTGCCGGAATAGGAATTTACTCGCTAGGCACAATCTTTCAGATCAGGGACAATCGCGACCTGACCATAGGTTGATAGAGCGCCGCATGGATTACCCGGTCAAGCCGGGTAATGACGTTATTTAGAAAGGTAAAAACAAACCCGCATAAAAAACGGGCCCGGAGGCCCGCTTTTAACGTTGGATCTATCCGTCACGGCGGCCCGCGACGGCGCTTATGAAAGATTAATCCTTAAGCTCCGGCTCCATCTCTTTACAATCGGCGATGATTTTCTCGACCGCTTCGACGGAGTTCATGAACATTTCGCGCTCGTCCTGTTTGAGACGTATGTTCATGACCTTTTCCACACCGCGTGCGCCGATCATGGCCGGGGCCCCGACATAGAGGCCGCGAACGCCGGCAATCTGGCCGGAAAGACGCACCGCGCAAGGCAGTATGCGTTTCTTATCGCGCAGGTAAGACGTCGCCATTTCAATGGCGGATTCTGCGGGCGCGTAGAAGGCCGAGCCATTTCCGAGAAGGCCGACAATTTCGCCGCCGCCCTTACGGGTGCGCTCGACGATGGCGTCGACGCGTTCCTGCGTTGTCCATTTCATTTTGATCAGATCCGGCAGAGGCACGCCGTTGACGGTGGAATAACGCACGAGCGGCACCATTGTGTCGCCGTGGCCGCCCAATACAGAGGCGTGAACGTCTTCGACAGAGCAGCCGAATTCATCGGCGAGGAAATAACGGAAACGGGCGCTGTCCAACACGCCGGCCATGCCGACGACTTTGCGCGGCTGAAGGCCGGAGAATTTCTGCAAGGCCCAGACCATCGCGTCGAGCGGGTTTGTGATGCAGATGACAAAGGCTTTCGGCGCGTGTTCCTTGATGCCTTCGGCGACCTGTTTGATGACGCCGAGGTTTTTGCCGATCAGCTCTGACCGGTCCATGCCGGGTTTGCGCGGGAAACCGGCGGTGATGATGCAAACATCTGCGCCCGCAATATCGGCATAATCATTTGTGCCTTTGAGGTTGGAATCCTTGCCGAAAACCGGCGCGGCTTCGGATAGGTCAAGCGCCTTGCCTTTGGCGGTGCCTTCGAAAATATCAAAAAGAACAACGTCCCCCAGCTCTTCGCGGGCAGCGATGTGAGCCAAGGTTCCGCCGATCATACCGGCGCCGATAAGGGCGATTTTTGCGCGTGCCATAGGGATCTCCGTTCAGGCGAGTGAATTTGGGCGTGGTTTAGCGGGGCGCAGCGGGCGTTGCAATGGACAGATGAGTATGAAGACCGACAGAATTGCATGAACTTCGAGTTTTGCTCACCGACTTTTGTAGGGTTTACGGCGGTTATTATAGCGACTAACCCGTTTCTATGACTTTCTGGCGCTCTGTTTCTTCCGTATTTTTCTTGATTCTGGCTTCATGGCTCTGTTCTGGCCCAGCACTGGCGCAGGGGGAGACGAAGGGGAAGGGGAAGGCGAGCGCATATGTGGAAGTTCTGAAAAGTTTTGAAGAATACGTCAAATCCAGACGTCCAGATTATCGGTTGGTGATGAAAGAGGAAACATTTCCAGAACGGCCCAATGCGACCTTGCCGCTTCATATTGAAACCATCCCTTCGGGGGCTCGGGTGACTCTTCATGAACTCTCTACAGGAAGTCCCGTTGAAACGTGTTTTTCGCCCTGCACGCTCATGCGTCAAACCGGGGGCAAATATATGGTGTCGGCTTTTAGATTAGGGTTTTTTCCAAAAGCGATGGATAGGTCAGAGGCTGCGGTAGAAGAAGAAACGCTCAAGCTTCCCCTCTATCTTGATTATTTCAAAGCCGTATTTCAGCATCAGAAATGCAAGAGTCTTTTTGAGAAATCGGATAAAATCGATGGAGAGGCAACGCCTTGCTATCGAATTCCGGCCCCTATGCCGATTGAGGCCAAAACGAGTGGACATTGCATCATGACATTTGATCTAACTAAATTCGGCATACCTCAGAATATTAAAGCCAATTACTGTACGGCCGAGTATTTTGAATTCATGAGTAAACTCGCTATTAGCTGGTGGCGATACAATCCGAAAGTTGATCGGGGAATTCCCGTTTCGCAATCCGGTCTGGAAACGAAAATGACGTTCCGACTGAAGAATGAAGAAGGAAACTTAATTCCTGAACCGGGCGCGCCTTAAACTTTAAGCCGCCGATAATTTACTCGGTTTCCTCTTCCCCCAAACCCAACGCTGAGAGCTTTGCCTTGTCCCATGTCTTTGTGTTTGAGTCGTAGAATGGGAAGGTGGCTGTAAAATTCCAGACACACCAAGCGATACCCGCTTCCTCGAATGCCTGTCTGGTGTGTTTGGTATAATTCACAACATCTTCATAAGGCGCTTTTTCATAAGCGCCGGTTTCGCCCAGAAATAGCGGAATGCCTGTTTCGTCCTGGACCTGTTTGGCATAGGCGGCCGCCTCTTTGAGCGCCTTTTTATCTTCCGCGCTGCCCCATTTGACCACGCCGCTATCTTTTAAATCTGTCCAGCCCGCTTTTTGATGGGTGAATTCGAACGGGTCATAATAATGAAAGGTGTACACCTGATTGGGGTCTTCAATGGCCGGGATGCTCGGCAGGCTATCAATGCCGGACCAATTCTCACCGCCCAAAATTAAGATGCGTGTGGGATTGGTTTTGCGGATTTGCTGAAACGCCTCTATCAGCATCGTCCGAAGCAAATCACCGCTGAGGTTCTGATTGGGCTCATTCAGAATTTCGAAATAGACACTGTCGGGGAGCGAGGCATAGCGCGCCGCGATCTGCGTCCAAAGCGACATAAACTTTTCGAAGTTACCTTTGGGATTTTCATTAAGCTCTTCAAAATGATGGATATTGAGAATAACGTGTAAATCCTGCGCGAGGGCCTGATCCAGAACCTCTGTCACGCGGGCAAAAAATTCGGGGTCAATGGTGTAGTCCGGCCCTTCGGCGGTGTGGGCGCTCCAGCGGACGGGAAGTCTTACCGTATCGAATCCGGCCTCTTTGATTTTCCGGAAAGAACTTTCCTCAATTGTGTGCCCCCATTCGCCTTCGTTCGGCGCGTCCAGAGCGTTACCCATATTGATGCAGCGCTCCGTCTCGAATGTATCGGCGTGGCTGGCTTGAAAGCCTGCGGCCAGAGCGAGCGTGAGGCAGGTGCTTAAAAGATAACGGGTCATGTGGCGTCCTTTACGTTCGGGCGAGAGTAAGAATACCCTGCCTCTATATCAACGGGATTATTATTCCTCTGCCTTTTTGGCATCAGGCTTACTCATATCTGAAGGCGAGGTCTCCATCTGGCGCCGCTCGGCGAGATAATCATGGCTTCGCATTTCCATCAGGCGGCTGACCGTCCGTTCGAATTCAAAGGCGCCGTCGCCGTCCTGATAGAGGTCTTTTGGTTCAACTTCGGCGCTCATAATTAATTTGGTTCGCGTTTCATACAGAGCGTCGATAAGCGTGACGAAACGTTTGGCCTCATTCCGGCTATCCGGGCCCATTTGCGGAACATTTTCCAGTATAAGTGTTTGAAAAGCGTGGGCCAGACGAAGGTAATCCGCCGCGCCGAGCGTGTTGTCGCAAAGCCGGGCAAAGCCCGCGCGCGCCGTCCCCGCCGCTGTTTGTTTCAATACCAGATCCCGCCCCTGGACGGACAGGACCGTTTCGCGCGGGCTCGCCCCGCCGATCAGGCGCTGCCACGCGGCTTCCACGCCCTTATCCGCCGCCTCGCCCAAGGGTGAATAATAGACGGGCGCGGCTTCGAGCTGGCGGAGGCGGTGATCCGTCTCTCCGGCAAATTCGTGTATGATGAGATGTTTCGGCATGCGTTCTATAAACGGTTCGAACAAGGCGCGGTTGAGGCCGTTCTCATAGAGGTCTTTGGGCGGGCGGTTGGACGTCGCCACAACAGTGACACCTTCGGCCCAAAGGGCGTCGAACAGGCGCGACAGGATCATGGCGTCGGTGATATCGGTGACGTGAAATTCGTCAAAACAGAGCAGCTCTGCGTCTTTTGCAATAGTTTTCGCCACAGGCGCAATCGGATCGCCGTCATTGTCCTCGGATTGGCGGCGCGCATTAATCCGCGTGTGGACATCGAGCATGAAGGCATGGAAATGTACGCGCTGTTTCGCGGCGACCGGCGCCTCTTCGAAAAACCAGTCCATTAGCATGGATTTACCGCGCCCGACTCCGCCCCAGAGATAAAGCCCAATGACAGGCTCCGGCGTCTTCCCGAAGATCCGGCCGATAAAATTCGGCTCCGGGCGCGTGTCGAGACGGGCCAAAAGCGCGTCCAGCTTTTGGGCCGCTTCGATTTGGGCGGCGTCCTTTTCCAGCTCGCCGGCCGCAATACAGGCTTTTAGCTTTGCCAGGACGCTCATTTCAAACTCAGCAAAACAATCGCCAATGCAAGCAGGCCAAAAGAAAACAGGCAGAGTCCGTAAAAGAGCTGTTTATGTCGAATAGGAGCCATAAAGCCCTCCTTGCCCAGCCCTCGTCGCAGGTCAAGATAGACTGAGGCCGGGCCTCACCCTAGTCGACTATTTTCGACAATTTGGAACTTCGCTCGTGCTTCGACGTTGAATTTTTGTTAATGTTGTCTCTAGGGGCCGGTTTGTCCGTGTTCTAAAGGACGCATTTTTATTTAAGGGGCACAAGGCCCGGCTCGTACACAGCTTCTTTTTTTCTCTGGAGGGAATACTATTATGGAACAATTTGACCGCCTATTTGAAGGCATGCCCCCGATTGTGGGCAATTCGATTTCCGCGGCGATTATTCTGCTTATCGGCTTTATCATTGCTTTTATTATTAAATCTGTCGTCGCCGGCGGCATTAACCGCACAGGCCTTGGCAAAAAAGCTCAGACCAGCGGCGGAAATATCGGCAACGCCATTGGGCGCGCATTATTCTGGCTCGTTGTTTTATACGCCGCCTATCTCGCGCTCGGTCGCCTCGGACTTTCCGAAAATCTCGGCCCCGTAAACGGCTTCTTTGACAATATCGGCAGTTACGCCGCCAATATCCTCGGCGCAGGTCTGTTGTTCATCATCGGTTATTTCCTCGCCAAAGTGGCGCAAAATGCCGTGACCGCCACATTAGAGGCCGCGCAACTTGACTCGCTGGCCAGTAAATCAGGCTTCACCTCTGCCACCGGCTCTCAGGGCTCTATCGCCCGGGCCCTCGGAACATTGGTGTTTGTCGTGATTATTGCGCTCTTCTCTATTGCCGCGCTTGACGCGCTGGATATTTCCGGCGTCTCTGATCCGCTCAGCAATATGCTCAGCGGCTTCTTGAACTTCATCCCCGAATTAATCGGCGCCGCCGCTATCTTGGCTGTGACCATTTTCATCGGCCGGTTCGTGTCTGAATTTTTGCAGGATTTCCTGCCGAGTCTCGGCTTTGACCGTTCGGTAAATGAAATCATGATGCTCGACGATGGTGAAGGCTTGAAAACCTCGCCGTCCAAAGCCGCAGGTTATGTCGCCTTCTTGATTATTCTGGTTATTGGCGTCTCTGCCGCTGTGAACCTATTAGGTAATGACAGTCTGTCCTACGCCTTTGGTTCGGTGCAGGAGTTTGGCGGATCGCTTCTTGAAGCAGCCATTCTGATCATCATTGGTGTGTTCCTTGCGAGTATTCTCGGCCGGTTCATGTCCTCGGTCATCAGCCCGCGCATTGCGACCTTTGTCAAATATGCGGTGATGGTATTGTTTATATTTATCGGTTTGTCTTCCCTAGACCCCGAAGGCCAAATCGTACCAATCGCCTTCTCATCTCTGGTTATCTCTGCCGCTGTTGCTGCCGCGATTGCCTTTGGTGTCGGCGGACGGGACTGGGCTGCAAAAGTGCTCAACAACGCGCTGCCGCCGAGCAATGTCAAACCCCTTGGGAAAGACAAGCCAGCCGTCAAAAAAGCGCCTGCAAAACGCAGCACGCGTAAACCGCTTAAATAGGCTTTAATTAGTCCACTAATTAGAAAGCCGCCTTTCGGGGCGGCTTTTTTAATTACACGACTGACTTATTCCAGTGACAATTTATCCGACGGCTCTTTTCCCAGTTTTCGTTTGCTCTTTAAGTTGCATTCTGTATGGCTGGCATCATGGTAAAACCGCTCCATCCGCGTGACAAAGACCGTCCTACTTTTTTTGTTTTTACGCGACTATTTTTGATAACCATTCTGAGCTTATTTCCCATTGTTTTTGCCTATTATAAGGTGGCGAGTTTTCTTGTAGAACCTCTTGGCATTGCGGCGGCAATGTCAGTTTTCTTCGGTATTCCTTTTTTTATTGGGGCCTGGAGTGTATTTTTATTTGATATTAACTCAGACAAAAGTGCTAAATTTTATTTCTGGTTTCCGTTACTTTGCCTCACAATCGTAATAATAATCGGTTCGTTTATTCTACGTGAAGGTGTTCTCTGTGTAGTTATGCTTAGCCCGCTCTGGGGAATTTGCGCTGTTATGGGTGCCTACATGGTTCGGCGCCTAAAAAAGAACTTCAAGGACCGGTCAACCCTATCCTGTTCAGTTATAGCTCTAATTCCCCTTCTAACCCTTTTCTTCGATGCATTTTTTCCTCTCTCCACACAGCATAGGCAAGTTAGCCGCGATATTATTATCAACGCGCCCATTACCTCTGTTTGGCCGAAATTGCTGCAAGTTGAAAATATAGAGAAAGCAGAAGGCCGATGGAACTTTACTCAAGACGTGTTGGGATTACCCCGTCCGAAAGCCGCACTTTTCGAAGGCCACAAGGTGGGCGCTGTTCGAACAAGTCATTGGGAAGAGGAAGTAATATTTGAAGAACATATTACGCGCCAGACGCCCCCCCATGCGCTGGAGTGGAATTTTGTTTTTCCGAATGATAGCTTACAAATGCATACAGACAAACATATCTCACCTGACGGAAAAGTCTTGAAAATCAAAAATGGCGGCTATCAGTTAACCTCGTTAAACCGTGATAAAACCAAATTGACGCTTTATACCGATTACCAAATGACGGTGCCTTTTAACTCTTATAGCGCCTTATGGGGAGAAATAATTCTCGGCGACATTCAAAATAATATTTTAAGTGTTATCAAGACGCGGGCTGAAACCGGACGCCTCAGCCCTCCCTAATATTTATTCTATTCTAGCACTTAGTTTATTCGCGCCGCCGATAATTAATAACCCATCTGTCAGCCCACGCGCTTTCGGCCTCGGCTTTACCTTGCCAGCGCCAAGTAAGGCTGTCGGGTTTGATGTCCTCAAACACCATGCGCGAGAACGGGCCTTTATTGTTCAGGCGATCCATTTCCAAAATGAACCTTCCGTCGTCTTGCAGTCCGCCGTGTAGAGAAAAATATCCGCCTTGGTTATCGACCCAAGTCTGCCGCCACTGTCCGTGCGGTTTGGAGTAGGTTGAGACGCTCATCCCTTTGAGCGTATTGCCGGGGGCGCCGTCAAAGTTTTCGGTGATGACGCAATTCCCAAAAGGCGACCGCGTAATGACGTTCTCGCCAGACCGGGTCGTGCCGTCCGCTGCCTGCCACGTCAAATCCCACTTGCCGACCCAAAAACCCATTTGCCTGTATTCAGCCGACTGACAGGGAGCCGGGGGCTGCGCAGGCGTGTTTGTTTGCGTTTGTGAAGACGCGATAGGTTCAATTGCGGTCTGCGCCAACGCGGCGCCGCTCAGACAGACAAGCCCTAAAAGGCTCGCGCTTAATTTCAGACGTTTCATATTTATTCCCCTTTTCTCATACTTATTCTCTTATTCCCTGAGGATTTGGACTTTTTATTTTGCCTTATATCGTCTTTATAGGCCCTCATGCATATTGTGGAAGAATTGATTGCCGAACGCGCGCCGCATCTTATGGCCCGCCCCCGCCTGTTCCGGGCGGTGCGCCCTGCGCTCTACCGAATGTTGGCCTATGACGCCGCCGTGTTTCTAGCGGATACTGTCCGCCATTTGACAGGGCGGGAGGCTTTTAAACGTGTGGCCAATCACATTAGTCCACGGACAGCCGTCAGAGGCCTAAGCCGCATTCCAAAAGAAGGGCGCTGCGTCATTATTTCTAACCACCCAACAGGGTTAGCGGACGGACTGGCCGTATTTCAGGCCATTCGGGACCGCCGCCCCGATCATTGCTTTCTGGCCAATGCGGACGCTCTGCGCGTCATTCCCAAAGGCGAAGATATCATTATTCCCGTTGAATGGGTCAAAGATAAACGCAGCCATGCCAAAACGCGTGAAACCTTATTATTGATGAAAAAGGCTCTCGAAGCCGAGCGATGTATTGTGATTTTTCCCAGCGGGCGTTTGGCGAAAATGTCCTGGATGGGACTGAAAGAGCAGGAGTGGGAAAGTTCTGCCGCTATGGTCGCGCGCAAATATGACGCCCCGATCATTCCTCTTAATATCAAAGCGCGGAACTCCTCTCTTTACTATCTTTTCTCAAAGCTCAACGCGGAGTTGCGGGACATTACCCTCTTCCACGAATTGCTGAACAAGAAAGGTAAAACCTTTCGACTGACATTTGGAGAGGCCCTTGACCCTAAGGCTTTGTCCAAAAACGCTGAAAAAGCCACGGAGCAGGTCAGATCTATCGTCTCCAGACTAAGAGGCTGAGCGGAAACGACCGCTCTGGAATGTCCCGCTCTCATAAGCGGGGAGGGCTTTTATACATGTCCACTCAATGAAATATTAAGGTCTATTGCCGATTTTACACGCATGAATGGATTGGTCGGGAATGGCTAGTCGCGGGTTGATGAGTGGAAAATGCTTAAGAAGACGTTTTTTGTAAGTTTGACAACGCTGTCTTTGAGCGCGCTTCTGGGGGCGTGTTCGGCTGCGCCGTCCATAAAGCCGGACCAGGGCCGCCTTCTGGCGACAGGTGCTGTTAGTCAGGTCGAAGGCTCTGCAGGATCCGGGCTAACAAACTGGGCCGTGATCTCCGGATATGGCAGCAACACGTCCTGGGGTGGAAACACGCATTACACCCAAGTCGAACTTCCAGATTTTCAACTCAGAAGCTACGGCGCGTCTGTCGGAATAAAAAACCGAGTTGAGCTGTCTTATGCCCGTCAGGATTTTGATCTCGGCGATACGGGCCCCAAGCTGGGGCTCCGCGATGGATATACTTTCTCGCAGGATATTATCGGGGCCAAGGTGCGAGTTATAGGCGACGCGGTCTATGATCAGGATAGCTTGCTTCCTCAAATATCTGTCGGCGCTCAATATAAAAAGAACCAAAACTCGGATTTGATTGCCGCTTTGGGCGCTCAGGATGATGAAGGCGTCGATGTCTATGTCTCGGGAACCAAACTGCTTTTAAACAACGGTCTTATCCTGACCGGCACAGCGCGCGGGACGAAAGCCAACCAACTCGGCCTACTCGGCTTTGGCGGCGATCAGTCGGACAATTACCAGATCGAATTTGAAGGCTCTGCCGCCTATATGTTTAATAAACATCTGGCTGTCGGAGTCGATTACCGTACCAAACCTGATAATTTGGGGTTTGCGGATGAAAATGACGGGGCCGCCGCTTATGTCGCCTGGTTCCCAACCAAGAACATTTCTCTCACAGCCGCCTATGTCGATCTCGGCGACATTGCGCTTCAGGAAAACCAGCGCGGGGCTTATGGCTCCATTCAGATAGGATTTTAAGATGTTGAAACTCCGAAACACCCTTCCCGCTTTCTGCGTCATGTCATTTGCCGCCTTGGCTCCCCTTGCCGCGTCGGCGGATGAGACAACGCTTTATGACAAGCTGGGAGGGCATGATGGGGTGACGGAAATCATTTCGGATATGATTGACTATGCTCTGGAAGATCCGCGTATCGCTGACATATTTGGGAATTCTAATATCCCAAGGCTCGAAGGGCTTCTTGTAGAGCACATTTGCAGCCTGACGGATGGCGGCTGCGTCTATACCGGTCAGGATATGGATAAGGCCCATGCGGGACTTGGCATAGACAACAGACACTTCAACGCTCTGGTTGAGGATTTGCGAAAAGCCATGGATGACAATGACATTCCATTTCGCACACAGAACAAGCTTTTGGCCCTATTGGCCCCGATGCATGGCGATATCACGAAATATCCTGATTACTGAGCGCAGGACACAATGATGTGCTAAATAACGCTTTCAGAGTCTTAATATCCGTCCGGTCTAAGCTGTTTTTCAGCTTCCTGGCGATGAGTGCCTTGTTGGCGCTGCTGGGCGGCTATGCGTTTCACGCTATTTCCACGACCGGCGCCGTTGTTGAAAATACATTTGATCGGCCTCTCATGGCGATCAACTATGCCCGCTCTGCCGGTCAGACCTTTACCCAAATGGAATTGGATTTGGTCAATGGCGCCGATAAGGAAAGTCTGTCGGAAACGCTTGAAGCTTTCCAAAGCGACCTCTCTGTTGCCAAGCAGCGCTCTATCTCCGAACGCGCCGCGCCCTTTTTCACAGATGTGGAAACTCTGACAGAGCAATGGTCCAGAATCTCCTTAACTAATCAAGGCGCGCTGAGCGAGGCAGAACGCGCACAGCAAGCCGAACTGGCTACCGAAATTGAAGACAATCTCGACATTATTGTCGAATTACAAACCAATGAGAGTTTCCGAAACCGCGAAACCGCGTTGGAGGGCGTGGGTAAGGTTGAGCGATACGCCCTCTGGGCGACGGGATTAGCGCTTGCCCTCTCTATCCTGCTCTCTACCTGGCTCGGAATTACTATAATCAAGCCTCTGAAAGCCGCCGCCCTCGCTGCGCGAAAAATTTCTGCCGGAGATTTGAATACAAAAATCCCCGCAGGCGGCGATGACGAAACTGGCGCTTTGCTGAAAACGCTCGGCTCCATGCAGGAGAATATACGAGGCCGGATGGACCGCGAACAGTCCGCACGAGCGCTCGCGCAGACGCGTCTGGCGGAATCTTTGGAAAACTCCAAAGACGCTATTATTCTGACGGATGCACAAGACCAAATTATTGTTGCAAATAATCAAGTGCAGACGATGTTTCCCGATCTTGAAAACACCAAGATTTTATCTGCCAAACTCGACACTCTGTTTAATCGCCGCGGCGTTCCCAAGACTATTTCCCACATTTATGACGAAGCTCAGAATGAAATTCGGTTCGATGATGGACGGTGGGCCCGAATTAACGCTTCGGACACCGAAGAGGGCGGGCGATTAATTATCTGGACGGATATCAGCCAGGCAAAAGCGGCTCATCGAAATCTGATGATTGCCAAAGAACAAGCGGAAGCCGCTAACCGAGCCAAGACTCTGTTTCTCGCGGCGATGAGCCATGAACTGCGCACGCCGCTCAACGCCGTTATCGGATTTGCGGATGTTATGGCCATGCAACATCAGCAGGGCGGCGGCGATCCGAAACAACTGGAAATGTGTCATTTGATTTCAAGAAATGGCGATCAGCTTTTGAAGATTGTTCAAGACGTGTTGAATATTGCCGATACGGAAGACACGGAAATTTTGTCGACAAACCGAGAGGTCGTAGATCTGAAAGAGATTGTGACGTTCTGTTTGAAAACCATTGCCGGGGAAATGCAGCCCAAACGCTTACGGCTTATCTGGGACAGCCAGATGAGCCCGGTCAAGGTGCGTGGAGACCGTGTACGCCTGCAACAGGCGGTTTTAAACCTTCTCTCCAACGCCATTAAATTCAATCAGGAAGATGGTCGTATCAAAGTCGATATCCGTCGGCAATCGGACGGATCGGTGGCGATAGACGTGATTGATGACGGCATTGGAATTAAATCTGAAAACCTTGCCCGCATGGTCGAGCCGTTCGAGCAAGCCGATAATAGCTATTCCAGACGGTATGAAGGCGCGGGGCTCGGCCTCTCCGTCGTGCAAAAGATCATGAAGCTTCATAAAGGTGAATTGCGTCTGAGGTCGGCTTTCGGAAAAGGCACTTGCGCCACACTAATTCTGCCGGAAACTATGACGGCCTCGGACCAGAATAGTCATTCTGCCTCTCAGGGCAAAGATTCTGAAAGTGTTAACACCTCTCAGATAGGGTCTGCTGCATAACCTAAGATTGTTTTTATGAGTTCAGGCTCCAATCAATCTTGTGACTTCGCCGTAGAGAGCTTGAACATGGACATCAGAAAGCAAAATATTGAGACACCGAAGCACCGGACCCTTTAATGTGCTAAAAAACGCCTTTCGAGTTTTAATTTCCGTCCGGGCAAAGCTATTTTTTGTCTTTCTCATGATGGTGGCTTTTCTGGCTTTGCTGGGCGGCTATGCTTTTCACGCTATCTCGACAACCGGAGCCGTCGTTAAATATACCTATGACCGCCCTCTTATGGCGATTAATTATGCCCGCGCAGCAGGGCTCACATTCAGCCAAATGGAAAATGAGCTGATCCGGGGCGCCCATCCGAGCGCTCTTGCAAATCGTCTGGACGTTTTTCGAAGTGACCTCGCGGTCGCAAAAGAACGCTCGATATCGGAGCGCGCCGCGGACCACTTTGCGCATGTAGAAGGGCTGACAGCGAGATGGGCGGATATTTCCCTGTCCGGCAAAACCCCGTTGACTGAGCGGGAAATAGCGGAGCAGGGAAAGTTGTCTTTGCAGATTACAGAAACACTCGAAGTGATCGTGGAGCTCCAGACCAATGAGAGTTTCCGAAGCCGAGAAAGCGCTTTGGCAGGAATAGACAGAGTTGGGCGATATTCTGTCGTGGCAACGGGGCTTGCTCTGGCCTTGTCCATCCTTCTGGCCAGCTGGCTGAGCATCACCATCATCCGGCCGCTCAAAGAGGCGGCCCGCGCCGCGCGAAAGATTTCCGCCGGAGACCTCAATACACAAATCCCCGAGGGCGGAGAGGATGAAACCGGCGCGCTGCTTAAAACCCTCCGCTCCATGCAGGATAGCGTTCGGGGACGGGTCGACCTTGAACAGTCGGCGCGGGCCCTTGCGCAGATGCGGCTGGTGGAGTCACTGGAAAACTCCAAAGACGCTATCATTCTGACAGATGCGGATAAGAGGATTATTGTGGTCAATAATCAGGTTCGAACTCTGTTCCCGGATTTAAAGGGAGCGGTCTTTTTGGGGGCGGAGCTGCAAACTTTTTTCCACCGTAGCGGGGTGCCGAAACATATTCCGCATATTTATGATGAGGTTCAAAATGAAATCCGGTCCACAGACGGGCGGTGGGCGCGGATAAACGCTTTTGACACGGCCGAAGGCGGGCGCTTGATCCTCTGGACAGATATTACGGCCGCAAAAAAAGCGCATCAGAACCTGACCATCTCCAAGGATCAAACCGAAGTCGCCCACGCCAAAACACTTTTCCTGGCGGCTATGAGTCATGAATTGCTCACGCCGCTTAACGCCGTTATCGGCTTTGCGGACGCCATGGCCATGCAACACAAACAGAGCGGAAGTGACCCGAAACAATTGGAAATGTGCGAAATCATTTCCCGAAACGGTGATCAGGTTCTGAAGATTGTTCAGGACGTACTGAATATTGCCGATACGGCAAATGCCAAAATCCTCTCGGCCAATCAGGAAGTCGTGGATATGAAGGCCGTGGTGAATTTTTGTTTGAAAGCCATCGCCAAGGATATGAAACCGAAACGGTTACGCCTTATCTGGAACAGTCAAATGGCCCCCGTTAAAATCCTCGGCGACCGCGTACATCTGCAACAAGCCGTGCTCAATCTTCTCTCCAACGCCGTGAAATTCAATCATGAAGGCGGGCGCATTAAGGTCGACATCCGCGTTCAGGCTGATAATTCCGTGGCTCTCGATGTTATTGATGACGGCATTGGAATTAAGGCCGAAGATCTCACCAGAATGATTGAACCTTTCGAGCAGGCCGATAACAGCTACTCACGGCGATATGAAGGCGTCGGGCTCGGCCTGTCTGTCGTTCAAAAGATAATGGCCTTTCACAACGGCGAAATACGCCTGCGATCGGCCTTCGGAAAAGGCACTTGTGCGACCCTTCTCTTTCCAAAAGCCTATCAAGAAAGCGCGGATCAATCCCGCTCAATCAATTTTGAGAAAATTAACGACTCTTCGATAGTTTCTGCGGCATGAAACTGAAATTATCCCATGCCATCTGTCTTGTCAGCGTTATTGCCTTTCCGATGGGCGTCCTCGCCCAGTCCAATGGCGATATTGTGATTTCCCAGAAGAAGCGAACATATGCGCCTGGCCAAGTCACTATTCAGGCCGGACAATCTCTGAAAATCATCAATGATGATATTTTCCTGCATCACGCTTTTGTTGACTCAGACCAGATGGAATTTGACTCCGGCTCCATGGAAGAAGGCGAATCCCGAACCGTGCAGTTTAACAAGCGCGGCCAGTTTCAGGTGAAATGCGCCATTCACCCTAAAATGAACTTGGACGTCACCGTCGAATAGTGCGGATTTCCGGTCCGATAATATAAGTCCCAAAGGTCAGTTTTTTCTCTCGGCCTCTGTCATTTAACTGTTTTGAAACATCACTTGACGCCACCTTAACACTTTGCAACAAACTTCCTACGCGAAGGGAAGCGTCCGAATAAGATCTAGTTGATAGCATCGGGGCGGACGGCCAACTTCACACTCGCGAGGGGAAGCGTGTCCCGCCTAAGCCCGATAAGAGGCTATGGCATTTGACACGGCCAACTTCATAACATTGCCGGACCAACCTGCGACCAAATATGGCGCGAGGGGACATCTATTTTGGCACCCGGCGTAAGCAAAGGGAGGTTGTTATGACACTCTATCTCATTCTCGCAGCGGGCTTGCTCGCTGTAATTTACGGCTTTGTGACCCGCGCCGGGCTCATGAAAGCGTCCACGGGCAACGAGCGCATGAATGAAATCGCAGGCGCGATTCAGGAAGGCGCGAAAGCCTATCTCAACAAACAATATAAGACGATTGCCATTGTGGGTGTCGTTGTCGCTATTTTACTTTTTGTTCTGTTCCGTAACTGGATTGCGCCGGTTGGCTTTATCCTGGGCGCGGTGCTCTCCGGCGCGGCCGGTTATATCGGCATGCTCGTCTCCGTGCAGGCCAATGTGCGCACGACCGAAGCCTCCCGCGACTCACTTGGCGCGGGTTTGCGCGTGGCGTTCAAAGCGGGCGCGATTACGGGTATGCTCGTGGCCGGTCTGGCCCTGCTCGGTATTGCCGGATTCTTCTGGCTCCTGACCGAAGCTCTGGGCATTTCCTATGACTCTCGCGACGTTATCGACGGTCTTATCTCGCTTTCACTTGGCGCGTCTCTGATTTCTGTCTTTGCCCGTCTCGGCGGCGGTATCTTTACCAAAGGCGCGGATGTTGGCGGCGATCTGGTGGGGAAAGTCGAAGCCGGAATCCCGGAAGACGATCCTCGTAACCCTGCGACCATCGCCGATAATGTTGGCGACAATGTGGGTGACTGCGCCGGTATGGCCGCGGATTTGTTCGAGACTTATGTTGTGACACTTGCCGCCACAATGGTTCTCGCCGCGATTTTATTCGCCGGAGACGCTCTGTCCGTCCTCCGCCGCGATATGATGATGTTGCCTCTTGCGATTGGCGGGGTCTGCATTGTGACCTCTATTATCGGGACATTTTTCGTCAAACTCTCCAAAGGCTGCACCAATGTCATGGGCGCTCTTTATAAGGGTCTGATCGTGACAGGTGTTTTATCTGTCGCCGCGATTGCCGCCGTGATCTATATCATGCTTGGCTTTGGCGAAATCAGAGGGTCTAACACTTTGGCGAACCCAGCCGGATTTTCAGGAATGGATCTGTTGGTTTGCGGGGTTATTGGACTGTTGATTACAGGTCTCATCGTCATGATAACCGAATATTATACGGGCACAAAATACCGCCCTGTGAGATCCGTTGCCGAAGCGTCTGAATCCGGACACGGCACGAACGTCATCCAAGGTCTCGCGGTTTCCATGGAAGCGACAGCGGTTCCGGCTTTGATTATTATTGCCGGCATCATTGCCACTTACTCGCTCGGCGGACTGTTCGGGATCGCGATTGCGGTTACGGCTATGCTCGGCGTGGCCGGTATGATTGTCGCGCTCGACGCGTTCGGCCCTGTCACCGACAATGCCGGCGGCATTGCGGAAATGGCAGAGCTTGAGCCGGAAGTCCGCAATACAACGGACGCTCTCGATGCGGTGGGCAACACAACCAAGGCGGTGACGAAAGGCTACGCGATTGGCTCTGCCGGTCTCGGCGCGCTCGTCCTGTTTGCGGCCTATACCCAGGACATTGCCTTCTTCTCCGGACAGCCAGGCAATCCTCTGTCAGGGGCGGTTGCTGATTTCAGTCTGACCAATCCTTATGTCGTTGTAGGCCTCTTATTTGGCGGTCTTCTTCCTTACCTCTTTGGGGCCTGGGCGATGCAGTCTGTTGGACGCGCCGCGGCCTCTATTGTTGAGGAAGTGCGTCGTCAGTTCAAAGCCGACCCGGGTATTATGAAGGGCACATCCCGTCCTGATTACGCCAAGGCGGTTGACCTCCTGACCGGGGCGGCGATCAAGGAAATGATTAAACCCTCCCTCCTACCTATCCTGTCTCCGATTGTGCTGTTCTTTGCCGTTCAGTTCGTTGCGGGAACGGAAAATGCTCTGGCCGCGCTTGGCGCGATGCTGATGGGCGTTATCGTGACAGGTCTCTTCGTGGCGCTTTCCATGACCGCCGGCGGCGGCGCCTGGGACAATGCCAAGAAATATATCGAAGACGGAAACCACGGCGGTAAGGGCTCTGAAGCTCATAAAGCTGCGGTGACAGGCGACACAGTCGGAGATCCTTACAAGGACACCGCTGGCCCCGCCGTCAATCCGATGATCAAAATTACAAATATTATTGCAATTTTGCTCTTGGCAGTGCTCGCGCATTGATTTAACAAAAATGTCATAAAGACAGTCTCGCAAAGACGAGGGGAGAACGCCCCGCTTCCTTGGAAGCGGGGTTTTATTTTGCTCCCTTGACGGGTTTCCGGCGGTCGATAAATTACGGGCTCATTGAGGAATTTCATATGTCTAGAAAATCTCTTATAACGGTTCTGATTCCGGTGCTCTTGCTGCTGTGCCTTTTCCCTTTATTGATGCGGAGCGGGATTTCTGATCTTTCCAAAGGCGCAATCATTGGCGGGTTCTTGGGATTGGCGCTTCTCGCTTTAATCAAAGGCAAAAGAAAAGCCCGTTAGTTTTTAACGGGCTCTCTCAAATTAATTATTTAAAGGACGTTTCCTTATTCGGAGACTTCCTCTTTCACGGCGGCATAAAAAGCCTCCGGCTGGTCAAGCATGATGAAATGAAAGCTGTCTTCAATGACCTTGAGGTCCACATTCGGCGCATTTTCATATTGTGCGGCATAAAGATTTTCCAGATCTGAAAGGCTGACGCCCATCATTTCCGAATGGGGGATAAGGACGGTTGTCTCCAGAGTGAGATCCGACATGGCGTTTCTCATATCGGTTCCCATTAATTCGCCCATCATGGTTGCGACTGTTTGCTGGTCAGATGTTTTGCCCCATTCGGCGAGCTGCGGCATCGCCTCGGCATTATTGGAAAGACGGGCAAGTCCGGCCTGTTGCTGGGCGTCGAATTGCGCGCGCGGCAAGGAGGCCAGTTGCTGGCTCATTTGGGCGGACATAGTCGCCGCCTGCTCGGGCGTGGCTTCGGGCATATAGAGGCCGGCCAGATAAGGCAGGTTGTCGACGATAATCAGCTCATCCAGCTGTGCAGCGTGATCCAGCCCCGCTTTCAGCGCGACGAAACCGCCAAGCGAGTGCCCGATGAGCACAGTCTTGTTTCCGGGCGTCTCTCTGAGATGGTTTGAAATGTCGTCAGAGATTTTCTCTGCCGAAATGTTTTCGACCGGTTCAGCCCCGGCAAAACCTGCGACTTGCACGACGCGCAAATCATAATCGCTGAGGGCCTCCACTGTGCCGTCCCAAACGTCATCGCTGGACGCAAGGCCCGGAATGAGCACAAGCGTGCGGCCATCAGCATTTCCGGCGCGGGTGACAGTGATAGAGGAAGCGGCCTGCGCCTCTTGGCTCTGTTCTTCGTCCTTTGTCTCCGTCGACGGCGTGGTAATTCCTTCGGCCATTTCTGCCTCGGTCACGCGGTCTGCTTCGTTGCCGGAATCCGGGCTACACGCCACCAGAAAGCCAGCCAGAGCCGTGCAAAGAATTGTCGAGTTTAAATAACGCGTCATAATATTTTCCTTTTTTAATCTACTTGTAAGCCGGGTTAAGGTTCCGGCGTGAATATGGCCTCTATAGCCGCGTCAAAAACGCGGGCGATTTTAAAGGCTAGGTCCAGGCTGGGGTCATATTTTTCCCGTTCAATCGCGATAATGGATTGGCGGGAGACGCCGAGCCGCTCGGCCAAATCCTGCTGTGACCAGCCCTGCTCTTTTCTCATTTCTTTCAAAGCATTCTTCATTTGTAACGCCGAATTACGATGGGCAGGCAAATACCCCAGAGGCCGACCAAGGCAGGCGTCACCCAAATGGTGGGAATAGCGGGCCATCCGGCATTTTCTCCGAAGCCCCAGATGATAGCGGCGAGTCCCAGAATTAACGCCCCCAGAGCAAAAGCCTCGGAATGGATGCGCTGATAGAATTCATCCATCCGGCCATATTGGCGGATAATGGCCCAAAATCCGAGCAATAGAGGAAGGGTTGGCAAAAGTTCTAATACACCCCATCCGCCCTCGGGCCGGGTTGCCACCACGCCGGACAGGACAATGACATAGAGGACCATCGACCCTCCAAATTCGATAAAATACGGCTTCATATTGTTTGACGACATCTTCGTCATGATATACCTCCTATTTGTAAAGCTACCTTTACATATGAGGTTCGTGGAAAAATGTAAAGGGTGCTTTACATTAAAAAGAGCGCCGCTTTTTCAAACGGCGCCCCGACAGTCTTATTTTACGTCCTTTATCCCCACATATCGAAATAGATAAATTCAGCATCCACGCCCTTGGTGAACTCAATTCGTCCGCCCTTTTGTACGGCGAGTCCGTCGCCGCGCCTCAAGGCTTGGCCGTTTACGGTCACTTCCCCGCGCGCGACTTGAATCCAGGCGCCGTGACCGTCCTCTAGAACCGTCTCGATGGACTGATCTCCATCAAGTGTGGCGGCGTAGATATCCGCGTTGGATTTAATCCGCATGGAGTCGCCCCGTCCGTCATGGGATAGAAAAAGAGCGAGCTTTCCGTCTTTTTCATCGGCCGTCAGATCCTTGGTTTCATAACGGGGCTCTTCGTTCTTTACATTTGGCAAAAGCCAAATTTGTAAAAGATGAACCTGGTCTGTATCGCTCGGATTGAATTCGGAATGGCGCACGCCTGTGCCTGCGCTCATATATTGCACGCCGCCCGCCGAAACGGTCGAGCCATTGCCCATCGAATCCTTGTGCGCCAGCGCGCCGTCGAGAATATAGGAGAAAATCTCCATATTGTCGTGCGGATGGGTCGGGAACCCCTTCCCGCCGTCAATATAATCGTCATTGATAACGCGTAGCGGCCCAAAACCCATATGCGCCGGATCGTGATATTGAGAAAAGGAAAAACTATAAGAGGTTTTCAGCCAGCCATGGTCGGCTTTGCCGCGCTCTTCCGCAGGCCGCAAATACAATTCGCCTGCCATCGCCATGACGTTTTCCTGTGTGTCTTGGTTTGAAAGTTGAGGGGTCATAACGGGTCTCCTATTCCAAGTTCTCTATTGCTTTAAGGGCGTCGGCAATCTTTTTGTCGGCGCCGGCGCCTAATCCGTCTGCTGCGATAAACGTCACATCTGTGATGCCTATGAACTTCAACGCGTGACGCAGGTAAGGCGTTGCGTAGTCAATCTCGCTGCCCATCGGGGTCCCGCCGGAGGCGAGTAAAATAATAGCGCGTTTGTTTTCCAATAAACCAACTGGGCCGGACTCGGTGTATTTAAAAGTCAGTCCCGCGCGGGCGACCAAATCTATCCAAGCCTTAAGCGCCGCCGGAATGCCGAAATTATAGACAGGCAGAGCGATGACGAGCGTGTCCGCCGCATTCGCCTCCTCAACCAAGCTATCAGAAAAGGCGAGTTTGGCTTTTTGATCTTCAGTTCTTTGGTCAGCCGGGGTGAAGTTTGCGCCAATCCATGCTTCGTCCACGAATGGCAAACCGTCACTTAACTCTCGGAGCTGAACCTTTACAGCTCTTTTGGACGCCAAATGGTCGACGGCGCTGGTCGCGAGTTTTCGGGAAACGGATCCCGTCTTCCGGCCACTTGCGTCTATTCTCAGTATATTTTCTATTTTGGACATGATGTCTCCTTTCTCTGCATCCCAGATAGTCTGTCGCGCAGAAGATGATTAGAGCCTTGCCTTCGAAATCATTGTTGCGTAAATTGCAACAATGAGCCGGTATGAAGAAATAGAAGCGTTTGTTCGCACCATTGAATCCGGAAGTTTCACTCAGGCCGCCAAGCAGTTGGGTCTGTCAAAGTCCGCCACCAGCCGCCGCCTGTCTGATCTGGAAGACCGCCTCGGCACCCAGCTTGTCCTTCGCACCACCCGAAGCCTGTCTCTGACCGAGGCGGGCGAGGCGTTATTTGAACGGGCGGTAGGATTATTGGCCGATTGGAACGAAGCCGAAGCGGACACGGCATCGGAAAGCTGCGCTCTGGCCGGTCGCATAAGATTGGCAGCCCCTTTGTCTTTCGGCGTAAAATATCTCGGCCCGGCCATAATTGATTTTCTGGAGCTTCATCCGGATGTCGCCTTTGATATCGACTTCAGCGATCGGCAAATCGACCTCATCTCGGAAGGCATTGATGTCGCCATTCGGATTGGGCGGCTGACGGATTCCACTTTGGTAGCGCGAAAGCTCGCGCCGATAGACATGCTGGCCGCGGCGAGTCCGGCTTATTTGAATAAACATGGCCGCCCCAATAGTCCGAAAGACTTGGCGAAATTCACTGAACTGCATTACACCAACAAACCCCGGAAGAGCTGGGAATATTCAGGCCCCAATGGCGAGAGCGGGGAAATAGAGATTCCGTCCTCCTTAAAAGCCAATAACGGAACGTTTCTGACAGATGCGGCCATAGCGGGGCATGGGATTACCATTAGCCCTTCCTTCTTTTTGTGCGATCCTGTTCAATCGGGAAAGCTAGAAATCATCCTCTCGGAATATACTTGGTCTGAAGTAACCGCTTACGCTGTTTATCCACCAACCCGGCATCTTTCCCTGCGGGTCAGAACGTGGGTCGATTTTCTGGTTAAGCGATTTAGCGGCACGCCGCCTTGGGCGATTGAAGAGACCTAATTAGGTTTAGGTTAGATGAGAGGATTTAATTTGCGCCCATCGCTGCGGCCCGCCATATCTGCTCCCATGGAATCGGACTCTTTAACTCCCGTCGCAGACCGACCGCAACGCAAACGCAGCGTGAAAACACCGGTAGCCGGCCGCCCTGCTGACCTGTTGGCCTGTATCATCGCGTCCTTGGCGGCGATTCTGGCCGCCCTTGGGTCTCTCATATTCTTTTTGGGATTTGCGGCGAATGACAGCGTCTTGGCCGGGCTGATCTCTGCATTTGTGTTTGCCGTTCTATTGGGGGCATTCGCCATTGGGCCCGCTATGATTACCGCCTTTATTGCCTGGCACGGTTGGAAGTCGGGTATGAGCCGTAAGAATGCGGTATGGGTCGTGGTTCTCACAATGCCATGGGTTATTCTGTCGGCCCTGGCTTTAGTCAAAACTCCTTTGCCGAAACTTCTCTCAGTGGGGGCTCTGGTTCTTTCGGCATTGCTTCTTGGCTGGGCCTTTGCGACGCTGATTTTGAGCTTTAAACGGAACTTTGGGTCCCAGTAACAGTTTGTTTATTTGAATACCTGCATGTTTTGCTTATATTTTCAGCATGCGTTCAGGGACGGAGCGCTATAAATAGAAATATACTGACAAGTACCAGTCTGTAAGGAGTCCCGCTATGTCACCTTTTAAAACTTTCATTCTAAGCGCTGCCTCAGTCGCTATTTTGGCAGGCTGCGCCACCTCGACGCCCTACCAGCCAGCGTCTGCGCCCGGCGCGTATGATGGCTTTTCCCAGACCATGATTGAAAATGACCGCGCGAGAATCACCTTTGGCGGGAATTCATTGACGAGCCGGGAAAGCGTCGAAAATTCTCTTTTGTACCGGGCGGCCGAAATGTCTTTGGAACGCGGATTTGATTATTTCAATCTAATCCAGCGCGACACCGAGGAAAACACCCGGGTCAGAGTTTCGCCCGGTCTGAGCTCCAGTCTTTACGATCCGTATTTTGGGTATAGCTTTTACCGTCCGGGATTTGGATGGAGCCGTGATTACCGCTATTCCCGCTTCCGGGGTTTCCGCCGCGGATATGGGTTTGGACGGCGCGGATTCTCTGATCCATTCCGTGACCCGTTCTTCGACGATTATGATGTCCGCGAGATAACAAAATACCGCGCGACGTCCGAAGTTCGGTTCGGCAAAGGCCCAACACCGGAGCGCGACAACGCCTTTGACGCCAGAGAGGTTCTCCGAAATCTCTCCGAGGTGATCGAGTTTCCAGAAGAGTAACTCCAAACACTCTCGTTTAAAAAGTTGAAAACCGCCATTTATAAGGCGGTTTTTTTATGCCTGAATGAAAACAGCCGTAAAATCAAAAAACCTGTATTTAAGAATGATTTGCAGTTGCGCATGACAATCCTTTCTCCTATAGAGGCATCGTGAATGCGAATTGCTTGCAATAAACAGGGAAAAGCGAGGATGATTTTACAATTGCAGTCCACAGCCCTGGCAGCTTTATTGGCAGAAGAAGGCGGGCATTGCCGTCATGCAAAAGCCGTCAAGGAAGCTGTCCTAGAGGCGCGAAAGGCTGCTAAATCACCGCCCTTACCCCAGACAATCTGTAACGACAGAACGACTTTGAATTCTCAAATCCAGAAATAGAAACTCCTTCTCATGAAACACTTTAAGACAGGCTGCGCCGTAGCCCTCCTTTCTGCGCTTGCAACACAGGCTGTGGCCCAGACCTCCCCAAGCCTCCCCGATGATGAAATCATCGTCAGAGGGCGCTACCTTTCCATTGATGAATTGAATGCCGTAAAAACGCCGACACCCATTATCAACATCCCTCAGAGCCTCTCGATTATTTCCGAAGATCAAATCCGGAATCAGGCTTTTACAAATTTTGGTGATATTCTGCGGTACAGCCCCGGCCTGTCCATCAGTCAGGGCGAAGGTCATCGAGACGCGATAAATATACGCGGACAACAAACGACTGCAGACTTTTTTCTCGACGGCGTTCGCGATGACGTTCAGTATTTCCGACCTCTCTATAATATTGAACAGGTCGAAATTTTACGTGGCTCCAACGCGCTCTTATTTGGGCGGGGCGGCGCAGGCGGAATAATAAACCGCGTTACTAAAAAAGCTTCGACAGGTGAGAACTTCACGGGACTGACGGCCAGTGTTGATACATTTGGCGCCTATTCGGCGGCGATTGATACCAATTATGCGGTCAGCGAGACCGGAGCCGTCCGGCTGAACGGATTTTTCGAAGGTCTGAACAATCACCGCGATTTTTTTGACGGAGAGCGTTTTGGCCTCAATCCAACAGGCCGTTTCGAATTGGGATCACAAACGCGTCTTGATTTGTCTTACGAATATCTGGACGATGACCGCGTGGTCGATCGCGGCGTTCCGTCTCGAAATGTCGATGGGGGCCCGGACGTCCCGCTTGAAGGTTTCGATGATACATTTTTCGGATCGCCTGATCAGAACTTCACGACTTTGCAAGCTCACATCCTCCGTGCGCGCGTTGAACACGATTTTTCCAATACGCTGAGAGGAAACTTCACAGCTCAATATGCGGATTACGATAAGGTCTATCAGAACCTTTATGCCAGCGAAGAAGTGCAACTCTTAAACGGAACTATTCCTCAGGTCGAACTGGACGGTTACCGCGATACAACGCAGCGGGAGAATGTGATTCTTCAAGGGAATTTGGTCGGTGAGTTTGAAACCGGCCCTCTGGTCCATACCCTATTACTCGGCGCGGAATATACACAGCAGGACACAGCCAATGCGCGCAATGACAATGTCTTTGCCGTAAATGATGACGATCAGCTTTTCATCGACTTTACCGACCCGCTTGTCATTCCAGCCTTCAGCTTCTCCAGCCCTGCCCGCAACCGCATCTCCGATGTGGAAACAATGTCGCTCTACGCACAGAACCAAGTTGATTTGACGGATCAGATCAAACTCGTACTGGGCGCACGATATGACAGTTTTGATATTGGCGTTGACGACATTGCCAGTAATGCGCAGTTCCAGCGGACAGATGAAGAAATTACGCCGCGCCTCGGCGCCATATATAAGCCTGTTGAGAATGTTTCCTTTTACGCCAGCTATAGCGAAACTTTCCTCCCCCGCTCCGGCGATCAATTCCTGACTCTGGATCTGGACAGCGAAAGCACCCGCCCGCAATTCTTTAAAAACAAGGAACTCGGAGCGAAATGGGATATAAATTCCGCCCTGAGCTTCACCGCCGCTGTTTTCGAACTTGACCGGGAAAGTTTTACCTCGGTTGACCCGGAAAACCCGGACCAAGTTATTGTCATTGACGGATCCGAGACGCAGGGTTTTGAGGTTCAGCTTTCAGGAGAGTTGACAGACCGCTGGTCTGTTCAAACCGGCTATTCCTATCTCGACGGCGAAGTCAATGTTGTCGATGGCTCGGGCTTTGACGGGAATGTGACCCGGCAAACCCCTGAAAATATGTTCTCACTCTGGAATAACTATCAGGTCACGACAAAATTCGGACTGGGGCTGGGCGTAACTTATCAGGATAGTTATTTCGTGCGGGAAGATAATTCCGTGGAGGTTCCAGACTATACCCGTTTTGACGCCGCGGCGTTTTATGATGTCTCCGATACATTGCGCTTGCAGGTAAATGTCGAAAATCTCTTTGACACCGATTATTTCCCGGATGCGCACAGCAATGATAACATTTCGACTGGCAAACCCTTGAATGCCCGCTTCACGGTTTCCAGCCGGTTTTAATTAAGGCTCTCGGGCCTCTAATTCGCCCGTAAAATTAATAAGAGTGCAACCCCCGCCTTTCAGGTCGAAAGGCGGGGGTGCGTCTTTTTTGCAGGGACCTCTTGCTTTTTTCCTGGCGCCCCCCGATATAGCGCCCAAATCCACCCCTCCTATAAAATGTGAGATAAGCGACCCTTATGAGTTTCCCCGGACAACAGAATTTTACCGACCGCTTGAAAGAACAACGTGAAGCCAAGCTGGCCATGTTGGAGCGCGCGAAAGAAAAGCGCCTCGACCCGAAAGAAAAAGAGCGCCTGATGAAAGAGCGCGCTGAGCGGAATCAACGCCGCGAAGAGCGCGAAGCGAAAAAAGAAGCCGAGCGTAAAGCTGAAGAAAAGCGTATCGCCGAAGAAAAGGCCGAGAAGGACCGTAAAGCCAAGATCGCCGCCGCCGCCAAGGTAAAAGCGCAGGAAGAATTAAAACGCGCTCAAAAAGCCCGCCGCGATGCAAAATATGCCGCGCGGAAAAATCGGAAATAAACGTCCGGCCGAATGTCAAAAACCCGCCTCTTTGGCGGGTTTTATTTTGCCCGGAAAAAGCTCACCCGGCCATTTTTCTAGGCTCATTTAATCCGTTTTCTATTTTCACAATTAAATCCTGTAATTTGTAGGGCTTCGCTAGAAAATCGTCCATGCCTGCTTTTAAAAACTTGTCTCTGTGATCATCAGAGGCGTGGGCGGACAAAGCGATAATAGGGGTTGCCTCCCGCGCTTCATCAGTTTCAAGCTTTCGGATAAGGCGGGTCGCTTCTGTGCCGTCCATAACCGGCATGGAAATATCCATCAGGACTAAATCATATTCGTTTCTTTGAAACATCTCGAAAGCGATCTCGCCGTTCACAGCAAAGTCCAATGCGTAACCTTGCGACTCCAAGCTTCGCTTTAGAACCTGTACATTGATGTCATTGTCCTCGGCGATGAGAATGCGGCTAGCTGAAAGAACGGGCGAGGTTTCGGGTTCAGGACGCTCGTATATTGGGGCCGGTTTGGAAAATCCGTCTGCTTGAGGGCTGTCTGAATCAGTCTCAATAACACGGAAAATGGCCTGTTTAAGCGCCGCGGAACGAACCGGCTTGACGAGATAGCGGGACACATTCTGTTCCAGAAATGCCGTTTTCGTCTCTGTTGTATCCACGGAAGACAGCACAATAACGGGTATGTCCCTTAAAACTGCCTGCTTCTGCAAAGCCCGAACGAATTGCAGACCGTCGATATCCGGCATTTGGTAATCACAAATAATGAAATCATATGGCGTTTTGTTTTTTATGGCTGCAACCAACAGCTTTACGGCCGCTTTGGGACCGTCCGCCGTACTCACCTGCATGGAAAGCTTGGAGAGATCCGATGCGACAATGCGCCGGTTCACCTCTATATCGTCCACTATCAGAGCCCGGATATTTGAAAAATCCCTCTGCGCGTCTGACGCGGGTCTGGGGTTTTCCTGGCCAGCAGAAAACGGCAAATTAATTGTGAATGAGAACGTACTGCCTTTTCCGTAAACAGAGGTGACCTCTATGTCGCCGCCCATTAACTCGACCATTTTACGTGAAATCGCCAAGCCCAAACCCGTGCCGCCAAAATTTCGCGTTGTGGAGCCATCAGCCTGTTCAAATTCGTTAAAAATTTTATTTAATTTATCTTCTTCAATGCCGATCCCTGTATCCCGGACCGAAAAATTCATTATGGCTGTGTCGCCCTCTACGCGGGAGTCGACATCGGCAATTACATAGCCTTTTTCCGTAAACTTTATCGCATTGCCGACCAGATTAATGAGCACCTGCCGCAACCGCCCGACATCGCCAATCAACGTCACAGGCGCCGCCTCTTTGACGTTGACGATTAGCTCTATTCCTTTTTTATTCGCTGTAGAGCCGAGAAGGGCGGCGACATCTTCGACCGCTTCGCGCAATTGGAACGGCGCTTCGTCCAGAGAAAATTTGCCGGCTTCGATTTTTGAGAAGTCGAGAATATCATTGATGATTGTCAGAAGCGCGTCCCCCGAGCGCTGAATAACCTCCACCAATTCCGACTGTTCCTCAGAGAGGGATGTGCCGGATAGAACCTGGGTCATGCCGAGAACGCCGTTCATCGGCGTTCGGATCTCATGGCTCATATTGGCCAGAAACTCAGATTTCACGCGCGCCGCCTCTACTGCCTTTTGCTGCGCAATCATCAAATCCTGTTCCCGGCTCTTAAGCTCTGTAATATCCGTGAGCACCCCGATCAGGAAAGGATCGCCCTGAGCATCTTCATAATAGGATTTGACGGATTCGACCCACCGAACCTCGCCTACGCTATTCGTGGTTTGCTCGATATTGGTATTGGATTCTTTTGATTTAAAAAGGTCATTGTCTTTGTCCCAGAAAATCTGGGCTTGATCCGGCGGCGAAATATCAAAATCCGATTTCCCCAAAAGATGCTCACGGGGATACCCCAAGAGCTCGCAAAAGGCCGTGTTCACCTCGACCCAGACATGGTTCTTGTCTTTTACATAAACCGGATTCGGCAATAGATTAATTACATCAATCAGAAAATCGATGTTTTTGCTTTCCCCGGCGAGCTTATCCACATTCGTAGAAATAAGAATCCCCTTATTTTTTGCCCCTCTTAACTTTAATTGCGTGTGAAAGAGGTTAACAAATGCGGGTTATAGGCAAATTATTTCGTCAATCTTCATTTCGGCTATCTTTATACCGCGACAAAGCCCTTTCGCGGGCCATTTTATGTTCAACAAGCGGTTCGGGGTAAGTTTTGCCAAGGGTGACCCCGGCTTTTTCAAGAACGTCTTTTGGTGCCTTCCAGGGGGTCTGGATATATTTATTCGGCAAGTCTTTTAATTCCGGCACGAATTTCCGGACATAATCCCCCTCTGCGTCAAACTTTTCACCTTGGCCAAACGGGTTAAAAATCCGGAAATAGGGCGCGGCGTCTGCGCCGGACCCGGCGACCCATTGCCAGCTGGCGGAATTGGCGGCCGGGTCCGCTTCAAGTAGAGTATCCCAGAACCAATCCTCTCCGTCGCGCCAGTCAATTAATAAATGCTTGATGAGAAAACTCGCCACGACCATGCGGACGCGGTTATGCATCCAGCCCGTCTGCCAAAGCTCGCGCATTCCGGCATCTACGAAAGGGTAGCCTGTTTGACCTTTGGTCCAAGCCTCAAGAGATTTTTTATCCGTTCGCCATTCAAACTTATCGAAATCAGGCTTGTAGTTTTTCTCCGCGAGCTCCGGATTGTGATAGAGCAGGACGTAGGAAAATTCCCGCCAGCCTATTTCGGATAGGAATTTATCGGCGTCGTGTTTTCCGTCTCTCGCCGCCTGCCAGATTTGTCTTGGCGAAATTTCTCCGGCTGCAAGATGCGGAGATAAACGAGAGGTCCCCGTTGTGTTGGAGGGAATGTTTCTGGCGTCCGTATAATCTTTAACCGGCCCGTCGAGGAAAGATTTCAGGCGCTTCATCGCGCCGTCCTCTCCCGGATTCCAATCGCCCATCACTTTCTCGTCCCAATCCAGCGAGTCAGGCAGGAGCTCCAATTCGTCCGTCGCAAGACTTTTCTTGAACGGCGTCAGGGAGCTAGGCGCCTCCAGCGGGGGATTGGCGGCCATGCGCGGGCCGACAACCTGGCTGGCGGCACGCCAATACGGCGTAAATACCTTATAATAGCCGCCGGACTGAGTCTCGACTTCCCATGGCTCGGTGAGGAGCGATCCGTTAAAGGTTTCGACGTCCAGTTCCCGGTCTTTCAGCGACGCCTTGATATTGGAATCGCGCTCTATACCGTCCGCTTCATATCGGCGGTTCCAGAAAACGGCTTCGGCGCCGCTCTGTTCGATAATGTCGTCCAGCACCGCTTCGGCGGGTCCTTCGCGGAGCAAAAGCTTTCCGCCCTTATCGTCAATGGATTTGGACAGGGATTTCAGACTGTGATGTAGCCAGACATTTTTCGCTGCCCCGTAGGGGCGCTCTAGGTCTGTCTCATAAATGTAGAGCAGGATGAGAGGCCGTCCGGTCTCCGCCGCAGCCATGAGAGCGGGATTGTCCGCAAGGCGAAGATCGCGGCGAAACCAGACAATCGCCGGGGCGTCAGAAGTCTTTTCTTGGGTCATAAACATCCTCTCTCAAGACTGTTTACGTCTGACCCCCCACAATCGTGTCGAAATTTTTCAGTTTTTTTGGCGCGAGCGGGGGAGCAAGAGACTCCCCCATTGACACTATCGACGGTCGCGGCGATTGCTGTCTTCGCGTAAAATAAACAGACGCGGGTCAAGCCGGGCATTATAGCTCAGATTAGACAGCACAACCCGCGTCTGACCACCAAAGTCATCGGTAATAATCCATTCTTTCAAAGCGAGATTCTGCGCGTCAAACACCATGGTGATGGCGCCGTCCATTTTGCCTGAGCCGTCACGCGCTGTGACGCTCCAATTGGACGCATCTTTTTTCAGAGCGACAACCTGCGCGTCATTGGCCAGGTTCAAATTCTCTTTGAGAAAATAGGATAGAGGCGTCGCGGTGAGAGGCACGCGGTCATAGGTTTGCAAGTCCTTGTCATGCTGCACCAACATACCGTTATCGGCCACAATCAGGAGAGGATTTGGCGCGTCATACTCAAACCGCAGATTTTCCGGGCGGCTGAGATAGACTTTCCCGGTGGCAACGCTGCCGTCAGGCGAGAATTGTTTGAAATCGCCTGTAAACGTGGTCGTGGCATTCATCGCCCCGTCAATACGGGCCAAATCGGCGCGTACGCTCGACGGGTCGGTAAAGGCAGCCTGATTTGATTGCTGCGCCGCTTGCGCGGGATTACCAGCCTGGTAAGTTTGCGCCAGACTGAGTCCAGCCATACCAGACGCAGCCAGAGTAGCTATCGCGGCACTTAAAAATAGTTTTTTCATCTCACGACTCCATAGGGATCGGGTTCATTTCCCTGTCTCTATAGGATGGTAGAGGTAAATCCAGCCTGAACACCCCGCTCAAATACATTACAAATAAGTGAGGTTGGATTGGCTCAGAACTCTAATTCTATCACTTTTTCCGGACGTGCGCCGAAATGCGAAATAACCTCGGCGGCCGCGAGAGAGCCAAGATATCCGGCCTTATCCCAAGACAGGCCCTTTGCGCGGCCCGCCAAAACGCCGGCGGCATATTGATCGCCAGCGCCGGTCGTATCGACGACTTTGGCCACTGGCGCGGCCGGAATGTCATAACGTTTGCCGCTGTCGATAATGAGCGAGCCATTTTCGCTGCGAGTCACGCACAAAGTGAGGCCGTCGCGAGCAAAGACTTTAATCGCGGCGTCGAGATCATCCTTTTCGGCCAAAGCCATCATTTCGTCTTCATTGGCAAAGAGGATATTGACGTGGTGCTCGACAAGCTGCGCAAAGCTGGCCCGGTGACGGCCGACGCAGAAACTGTCAGAGAGCGTCAGCGCAACAAGGCGGTTATTCGCCTGGGCGATTTCCGCCGCTTTGACGAATCCGGCTTTGGCGGACTCGTCATCAAACAAATAGCCTTCCATATAAATGGTGCCGGCGCGCTTGATTTCCTCTTCATTGATATCTTCCAATCCAAACTCGGTGTTTGTTCCGAGGCAGGTACTCATGGTTCTTTGGCCGTCCGGCGTGACAGCAATGAGGCATTGTCCGCTCGGCGTGCCGGTCGTGGAAGGGGTAGAAGAAAAATGGAGTCCGGCGTCGCGGTAACCTTCGGCTAGGCGCTTGCCAACGCCGTCTTGGCCGATTTTGGCCAGATACGCCGCTTTGACGCCCATTTTAGCGATCCCGACAACCGTATTTCCGGCTGAACCACCGGCAATTTCGCGAGGGGTTTCAGAGGCGTTTTGAAACGCGCCGCCCAAGACTTTTACGCGGTCATTATCGATCAAGGCCATGCTGCCCTTCTCTAGGCCATGTTCGGATAAAAAGGCGTCGTCAACGGGGACAAGAATGTCCATCAAAGCGTTGCCGATACCCAAAACATCAAAATTAGTGCTCACGGTTTAAATCCTTCCGGTCGTTCCTATATGGCAATATTAGAAAAGGCTTATATTGATAGCAGAGCGCTATCGGATTGGGCTGCATTATTCAATTCCTGTTTAGGATTTTTACCATGAGCCAAAACTCATCGCCTGACTCCGGTTCCGAGACACCGACAAACCCGCCGCGGGTGGCTATACTCGTCTCTGACAATATGATGCCGGGGGCGGATAACCTTCGCAGCGACCAGTTTGAGCTACAAGAACAAATGGGAAAGTTAAAGCCAGCCTTTAGAGCCGAAGGGATTGAGCTTGAGCTTGTCCGCTGGCGCGGCGCCTCTGAGCACGCCGAAGAATTTGACGCCGTTTTGCCTCTCTTTGTCTGGGATTACTTTGAGGGCAATGAGGACGAGTTTCTGTCGGAAATGGCCAAGATTGACGCCCGAACAAAATTATATAACGGCTTCGATGTCTTAAAATGGAATTCGGATAAAAGCTATCTTGAAGGCTTATCCCGCGAAGGCGCCCCTGTCATTCGTACGCTCCATGTCGAGCGCGCAACGGAACGGGCTGTGAACGCCGCATTTGAAACGCTTGAAACGGACACGCTCGTCATCAAACCGCAAATCGGCGGCGGCGCGTGGCGGCAGGCACTTTACAAAAAGGGCGATCCCTTTCCGTCCAAAGACAGCCTGCCCCCAGACACCGCCATGATACAGGCTTTCCTGCCAAGCGTTCAGACCGAAGGCGAATACAGCTTTCTCTATTTTGGCGGAAAGTTTTCTCATGCCGTTCTCAAAAAACCCAAATCCGGCGATTACCGTATCCAGTCCATGTATGGCGGCAGCGAAGAAGCCTATACTCCGACAACCCAGGAACGGGAAACGACACGGAATATTCTGAACAATCTCGATTTCACGCCGCTTTACGCGCGAATTGATTTGTTACGCGGAAAAGATGAGAATCTGAAATTAATCGAGCTCGAAATGATAGAACCTTATCTCTATCTTTCTCTCGCTGAAGGCGAAGGCGGAGACAATAAAGGCGCAAAAACCCTCGCGGCGGCTCTGGCCAAGCGGCTAAAACGCGCCTGATTGATCCAATAAGAAAATAAATTAATCGGCAGAATTTTCCGGGTTAATATTTAAGGCGAGCTCTGCTTGGGGCGTGTCCCGGGTGAGCGTTGCCGCCGCGACCCCTGATAATATCAGCGCCGAAGCCGCCGCAAATCTAAATGTCAAAGGCTCCGCGACGAAAACAACGCCGCCAAGGGCGGCAATGGCCGGAACGCTTAATTGGGCAATGCCCGCGCGGGTAACAGTTATATCTTTCAAGACATGATACCAGAGTGCGTAGCCGAGGGCCGATGTCACCGCCCCGGACGCAACCGCCAACGCCCAGCCCTTGGCGGTCGGTAAGGCCTCGGGCAGAACCCATAAGGCCGGGCCGCTAAACAAAATTAGAACCGCGCCCGCCCGGAGAAAATTTCCGGATGTGCGGGCGGTGGGGCGGCCTGCGCCCTTTCCCAATATGGAGTAGATCCCCCATCCTATGCCGGAGCCTGCCATCAAGACCGCGCCGGTCAGAGAGGGCGCTTCTATTCCCGGACTTAAAAGATAAATCAGCCCTCCAATTGCCAAGATAAAACCTGTCCATTGCAACCCGCTTAATCTTTCCCCTTTTAAAAAGCCGTAGCCCAGCATGGTGAGCTGCACAGCGGCAAAAAGAATGAGCGCCCCCGTTCCGGTCGCAAGCAAAAGATAGGCAAATGAAAAGAAAACCGCGTAAAGCAGGAGCGACCCTGCCCCGGCCCATGTGCCTTCCGAAACGCTGTCTTTGACGCCGGTCAGGCAAAGCAGAACGGCCGCCCCGGACACAATCCGGATGAGCGTATAACTCCACGCGCCGATGTCGCCGTCGACCAGAGCCAGCCGCCCGAGAACGGAATTGGCGGCAAAGGCGATAAGCGTGAGAACGGTTAGTCCGACAATTATGAGCGTGCGCGGCATGCCTTTCCCTATCAGAGCTTTATGAGGCCTTCACCACTTAAAGCTCTTAAATTTACAATGGGTGACAACCATGGCAGTCTGCGCAAAAGCGGGGGAACTGTTTAGTTAAGACCCGCGTTTGAGTCCTAGAATCCAGAGATGTCCGAGAAATGAGTGAGTGTGGCTGAAAAATATATAAAACCTTTTCAGCCGCTAGGTCATTATGATTGGCCGAGCACGCCCGTAAATCACAATCTCGACAAGCTTAAAGAGGTTCTGAAAAAGCGAGTCTTTAGGCGCAAAAATCAGAATGGCATGGATCTTGATAGGCTTGATCCAGCCGAGACACGTCTTTTGGATGACATAGTTCCGCCTCCGGCCAATAGACCTTTGATGGACGATCTCAACGCCACGCTAGAGGGCTGGGTTGAGAAGAAGCAGCCAGGCGAGACCATAAAGACCTTTATTTTTCCGCCGTGCGATCGCGACAATTTCCTACAGGACTGGGCGGATCAAAATGACTTTCCGGTATTAGAGCCGGCAGAGTTTGACCGGAAAATGAGCAAGTCACCCTCCAAAATCGGCGAGCTTTTTGATAAAGACGTACTGATCATTCCCAGATTGGAAAACTGGTTTCGCCGATCGGAAACTCATCTTTCCAGCCTGCGCCTGCTTTTATCTGCGCTTGAAACCTATCCCCGAAAAGTGGTCATCGGATGTAATAGCTGGGCATGGCAGTTTCTGAGAAAGTCGTGCGAGATAGATTCCATTTGCGTGAGCCCGATGACCTTTCAGGCTTTTGACTCCGAACGTTTAAGCCATTGGCTGGAAAGCCTGTCGAGCGAGATAGGCGGCGGAGAGATAAAATTCCAGTCGACTAAAAGCGGAGAGGACGCTTTTGATTTAAAATCCGACTCGGAGTCGAAGAACGATTTTATGTCGGATCTGGCCAGTAAGAGCCTCGGCATTCCTTGGGTAGCCTGGAATATGTGGCGCGCCAGCCTGCGGGTGAGTTCGGAAAAAGAACAATCTATTTCAAAATCCCAAAAAGACGAGAGCCAGCTTCAAACGCTTTGGATTTCCGAATTGAAAAACTTTTCTTTGCCGGATCATCACGACCAGCGCGCCTTGTTGGTCTTGCAAACTTTATTAATTCATAATGGCCTGAGCCGCGAGGATATTGATCTGACAATTCCAAACAGCCATTATTCAAATGTTCTTCCGGCTCTGATGAACGCCGGCATGGTGGAGAAAGTGGAAAATATCTATCACTGCGTTCCGGCGGCCTATCCGTCTATACGCGACGGGCTGCGAAGCGCCGGATATCCCATGGACGTGTTATAATGCAAGCGACAGAAACTCAGGAAAAAGCCGCCCAGCTCCTCAATGACTTTCAGGATATTAGTTTCCTGAAAATCGTTCTTATTCTGGGCGCGAGCTTTTTCTTTATTTGGCTTATCCGCCGCATGCTGCCCTATCTCGCCAATCGGGGGCCGAGCCAGTTACGGCTATATATTTTGGGGGCGGTGCCAATTCTTCGTCTAACGATTATTGTCGCCGCAATCCTTTGGATTATCCCTCTCATATTCAACATAACGGTTCAGAATTTCTTTGTGATTGCCGGCGCGGCCAGCGTCGCAATTGGTTTTGCATTCAAGGATTATGTCAGCGGGCTGATTGCCGGGTTTGTGGCTATATTTGAACGTCCTTACGGCCCCGGAGACTGGGTCGAAATAGACGGGGATTACGGTGAGGTTGTCTCTGTCGGGATGCGGGCTATCCGCCTCCGGACGGCGGCAGATGACGTGATATCCGTTTCTCACGACCGTATCTGGTCACAGAACATCTCCAATTCCAATACCGGGGCACAAACCCTGATGTGTATTGCCCATTTCTATCTCGAGCCAAATCACGACGCGGCGGAGATGCGAAAAATATTGACGGATGTAGGACTGACGAGCGCTTATCTGAATTACAAAAAGCCCTGTTTTGTCGTTGTTGAACAAATGGAATACGGGACGCATTATCAACTCAAGGCCTATCCCTTTGACCTTCGGGATCAATTCATGTTTATCAGTGACATGACCGAACGGGGCAAAGCCGCGCTGGCACGCGCAGGCGCGCAGGAACTTTCGATGGCGTTTAATACGCTCCCGCGCCACGCCGCGAACGGAGCTTAAAAGGATAAAGACATGAGAAAATTAATTCTAAGCTGTGCTGTCACCCCCCTGATTTTTGCGACAAACGCTTTGGCCCAGGACGACGCCCCGACGCGGCAGGACCGCGCTCTGGCGGCCGGGTATAAAGCCATGTTTACCTGCTCGGCGACCTTTAACGGCGGCAAGATTCCGGAACAAATCGCGCAGGACGAATTAAATAATATTTACGGCGATTATAGCGCCGCCATGGCGGAGGTGCCGGACGCAGAAATCGACGCGGCCAAGAAAATGGTCAGCGTCCCTTTTGCAAACGACATGCCGCCCCGCCTTTCTGTGTGGCGGGAGCATTTAGGGTGCACCGCTTTGCCGCAAGGCGCGACCTTTGAAGAGGCGAAACATTTACCCCGCGTGAAATTAAAAGCGCCCAAAATTGATCCAGCCGAGCTGGCCTGGCCAATGGGCGACCGCCTCCCGAACGCGCCTTTGCCGTCAGGAATTAAATCTGAAGACTTAGACGCGGCGGTCGAGAAAGCCTTCCAATCGGACTTTGGCGGCGCGACCTCTGCCGTGCTCATTGTGCAAAACGGACGGATTGTTGCGGAAAAATATAAAGACGGATTTGATAAAGACACCTCTCAGCGTACTTGGTCTGTGGCCAAATCCATTGCCGCCTCTGTCATCGGCGCGGCGCAGCAGGACGGAATTATTGATGTGAAGGATAAGGCGGGGCTTGAGGCCTGGTCGCGCAAGGGAGACCCCCGCGCGGAAATAACCGTTGAGAACCTTCTCCAAATGGCAAGCGGGCTGAATAGCGACCCGGCAGGAAACCGCACAGATAATGTTTATTTCGGCGGCGGTCTGGTTGTTCAGAACGCATCGAAAAATCCGCTTGAAGCGCCGCCCGGCGCGCGGTGGCGTTACGCCAATAATGATACCATGCTCGCCATGCGGTCCCTGCGCGAAGCCATGGATAATGATAAAAAGTATTTTGCCTATCCCTTTAAAGCGCTGCTTCACAAAATCGGCATGTATGACACAAATCCGGAAATGGATTGGGGGGGAGATTTTGTCATGTCCAGTCAGGTCTGGACCACGGCGCGGGATCTCGCCCGTCTTGGCACGCTTTATTTAAATGACGGCGTATGGGAGGGCGAGCGGGTCCTTCCCGAAGGCTGGGCCAATTACGTCGCGGCGCGCGCTCCGGCGCAACCCGAAAATCGTTTGGGGGAAATGGCAAGCGAGCCAGGCCGCGGCTATGGCGCGCAATTCTGGCGGTATGAAAACTATCCCGGCGTGCCGAATGACACCTATGCCGCGCTCGGAAATCGCGGGCAGTTTTTAATTATTATTCCCTCCCGCCAAACGGTCATTGTCCGGCGCGGCTATGATTGGAGAGGGAATTATTTCGACGGGCCCGCTTTCACCGCGGCCATCCTGGAGACGCTGGAATAGCGGCTCTAATCAGTCGTCGTAATAGGCTTTTTTATGGCTTTCGCGCTTTTGGCGGCCTTTGGGCTTTTTCCCTTTAGGCGCCTCATACATAGACAAGTCGTAATCATAATCATTCTCCTCGGAAGAAGAGAATTCTTTGGTTTTTCTGTGACGTTTGGACATAATGCCTCCATGCAACGTCAGTTAAAATCGCGGCTCATGCCTGATAATAACCATAGTTTAGCCGCTTAAGCGGTTTTTTGAAAGTCAAAAATTCGAGGCGGGTTTAGAGCCGGGAAATTGACTTATAGAGATCCGGACGGCGGTCCCGGAAAAACCCGAAGGCCGCTCTTGCTTTTGTAATCTCGTCTAAATCAAACGTCGCGACTTTATATCCGGTTCCGGTCTTGTCCATATCTGTGACAATTTCGCCGCGGTGGTCAGCAATAAAGCTTGTGCCATAGAAAATCTGTCCGTCCTCGTCCCCAACGCGGTTGGAGGCGCAGACTGGCACTACATTGGATACGGCATGTCCGACCATAGCGCGGCGCCACGGGCCGCATGTATCGAGATCCGGCTCTTCCGGTTCGCTGCCAATCGCTGTCGGATAAAGCAGAATATCCGCCCCCATGAGCATCATCTCGCGTGCCGTTTCCGGGAACCATTGATCCCAACAAATCCCAACGCCGATATTGCCGAATTTCGTTTTCCAGACTTTGAAACCCGTATTGCCGGGGCGGAAATAAAACTTTTCCTCATAGCCCGGGCCGTCCGGAATATGGCTCTTGCGGTACACGCCCATGAGAGACCCATCCGCGTCCACCATGACGAGGCTGTTATAATAATGCGGGCCGTCTTTTTCGAAAATAGATAAAGGCAACACCACGCCGAGTTCATTGGCCAGCGGGGCGAGCGCCGTCACGACCGGATGCGTCTCCCACGGATAGGCGTTGGCAAATTCCCGTTCGTCTTCAATTTTGCAAAAATAGGGCCCCTGAAAAAGCTCGGGCGGCAGGATGACCTGCGCGCCGTCTTTTGCGGCGTCGCGGATAAGGCGTTCTACCGTTTTAATATTCGTGTCCATATCCGCGCCGAACGCGGCCTGGGTGATGGCGACTGAAATAGTGTTTGGTGTGCGCGTCTTGGTCATAACAAACATCCTAAGCCGGAACTTGTTGTGAAATGCAGTGGAATGATCCGCCGCCGGTCAGAATAGCGGGGGCGTTGATGGAATAAATATCCGGTCGGCCAATAGCTTCCGCCAGGATGTCTGTCGCCTCGTCTGCGATCTCCTGCTGAGCGTCTGTTTCGACATAGGTCGGAACGATCAGGGAATGATTGGCGATATAGAAATTCATATGGCTTGCAGGAATGACGTTCCCGTCCTCATCCGTAATACGGCCGGGTGACGGAATTTCGACAATTTCCAAACGGTGGCCATTGGCGTCCGTCGCCTTGGATAGCGTTTTGTAAATGGATTTATAAATATCCGCATTCGGGTCATCCTCTCCAGTCGCGCGCATACATCCTACCACGCCGGGGGCGAGGAAGCGGGCGATATTATCTACATGGCCGTCCGTGTGGTCATTGACCAAACCGTCTTCGAGCCAGATGACTTTCTGTGTTCCCAAAGTGTCTTTCAGCGCGTTTTCAATATCGGCTTCACTGAGGCCCGGGTTGCGGTTATTGTTTAAAAGACATTGGCGGGTGGTGATTATCGTGCCCATTCCGTCCGTTTCCAACGCGCCGCCTTCGATAATGAATTTATGGCGTGAATTGGAAATCCCTTCAAACTTGGCAACAATATCCGCCATTTCGGCGTCACTGCCGAGCAGGTATTTCCCGCCCCACCCATTAAACTTAAATCCGGTCGCGGCGAGTTTATTATTCCTCTGAACAAAAAGCGGACCAGTGTCGCGCAGCCAGATATCCCCGATACCCGCGTCAAATAATTCGGCGCGCTCATCGGCAATTAATTCGGCGAGCATTTTTTCCGCGCTGGCACGGGCTTCCGTGCCGCTCACCAGAACTTTAATGAATTCGCCGCGCAGCTCGGGCGCGTCCGGATCGGGGCAGGCAATGGCGTTGAAAAACAACGCCGCCTCTTCCCGCGCAGGGGCGAGATTATCTTCCCATAAATCGGCAGCGCTTGGCCAGGCCGTCCAGACAGCTGAATGGGGTTCCCACTCAGCCGGAAAGCGAATATCCGTCATGACAGAACTCGGTTTAAAATGAGATTATGTCTCGAACAATTTGGCAAATTCACGCGCCGGACGGTTCTTCCAATCACAGGAATGATAGGCGTCGGAGGCGATCAAAGGCACAACGGTTCCGGCTTCGGCAAAGACCATTTGCTCCAGCGTTGTCTGAACCTTGCCCCAGCTCGCCGCCTCTTTCAGCGTCGAACTTGAACACGCGCCATCGCGCACATCGGCCACCGTAATCTGGACGGCGTATTTGTGCATCTCGGCTTCGACGCCGAGAATTTCCGCGCAAACAACGGTATCCTGAACAAAGTTCTTCGGCACGCCGCCGCCGACCATAAATAGCCCGGTCGAACCCGCTTTGATTTTAATGTCTGTCAATTCGCGGAAATCCGCAACGGAGTCGATAGAGACATAATTTCCGGGATTTTCCACCTGATGCTTCACCAGACCAAATCCGGCCGAGCAATCAGAGAAAGCCGGGACGAAAATCGGCACGTTGTGATCATAGCAAGTCTCAACCAGAGAGCCTTTTTTCTTGGCGTTTGTTTTCAGCCATTTGCCCATTTCCCAGATAAATTCACGGGAAGAGTAAGGGCGGCGCTCAAGAGAATCCGTAATCTCTTTGATAACGTGATCACAGGCTTGCAGCTCTTCTTCGTCGATATAAGTGTCATAGATGCGGTCGATATAAAGATCGCGCAGATCATTATCATCAACTTGGCTGTCGGCTTGATAGTGTTTGTAACCAAGCGCCTCAAAGAAATCCATGTCGACAATAGACGCGCCCGTCGAGACGATGGCGTCAACCATGCCGTATTTCACGAGATCGCGATAAACATGCATACAGCCGCCCGCAGAGGTCGAGCCGGCAAGCGTCAGAATGACGGAGCAATCCTTATCATTGACGGCTTGCTTAAAGATGTCAGAAGCGCGGCCCACATCGCGGGAGGAAAAGGACATTTTCCCCATCGCTTCGATAATCGGACGGGCATCAATTTTCGTAATATCGATATGTTCAACTGGGGTTGAGAGCAGTTGAGCTTTAGTGTTTTTAGTCATGTTTGAAGCTTTCAGTTAGTCTTCGAGAATGGCCACGGTGTGGCTGGAATGAAATCCGTTAAATTGTGTGGCCAAAGTCTGGCCATAAGCGCCGAGATTTTGCACCTCGATCCAGTCGCCTTCGCAGGCATCGGCGGGCAGATAAAACGGCCCATTCATGGTGTCGGCACTGTCGCAGGTCGGTCCGAAAAAGCGGAACCCGATCTGATTGGCGGCCGGCGCCGGTGGATGATTGCGGTGCAGACGCACAGGAAACTTCCATGCAAACTGGCCCGCGTCAAATAAAGACCCGTAAGTTCCGTCATTCAGGTAAAGGTCCTTGCCTTTGCGAAGCTCGATACGGGCCAATGTCGCCCCGCCTTCGGCGCAAAGCGCGCGGCCCGGCTCGCCGTAAACTTCCAGCCCGTCAAAACCGTTTGATGTCAGGCTGGCGCGGATGGCATCGAAATAGGTTTCCATCGGCGCGATGGGCATGTCGGGATAGGCAACAGGGAAACCGCCGCCGACATCGATGGAGTCGATTTGAACGCCCGAAATGTCTACCAATTTGCGCGCATAGCGAAGCGCCGCGTCATAGTTTTCCGCGTCGAGGCATTGCGACCCGACATGGAAGCAAAGACCAAGCTTGGCCGCAACCGGACGTGCGGATTTCAAAAGCGCAATCGCTTCGTCAAACCCCGCGCCGAATTTGCCGGAGAGCGGCATAGCGGTGTCTTTTTTCGGCAAAGCGAGGCGGAGGTGCAAATGAAGGTCTGCGGCCTCATCCGTGCAGTCGATGATTTTCTGAAGCTCGTCTTCGTGATCGAACGACATGTTGCGAACGCCTTGGGCATATGCGCCGGAAATGGTCGCGCGGGATTTCACCGGATGCATCAAGAATAGGTCAGCCGCCGGAAACAGATCCCGCACAAGCGCAGCTTCGCGCAAGGACGCCACGTCGAAACGGCGCACGCCTTCATTCCAGAGGATTTGAAGAAGGGAGGGGTGCGGGTTGGCTTTGACCGCATAGAGCACGTGGCCGGGAAACCCATTCAGGAACAGGCGCGCCGCGGCCTCAATCTTGCGCGGGTAGAGCGCGTAGATCTGGTCATCTCCGCGATAAGCTGCGATCGCGTCCGCAGAAGTGCGGAAAGTCGGCAGGCCGTAAGGCTGCAGAGCGGTAGGTTTTAACGAGGCTGCAAAATCAAAAACTGTGTTCATGGTCGGGGTCTTCAGTCTGGCCGGACATAAGCGTCCGGAAAATACAAAAGCTAACGAGACACCTGCCTCGTCACGGCGTATTTCAGGCGGGTCCCCTCTAAAAACTTAGAGGGCCCGCACCACACTGATGAATTCCGCGATAGCGGCCAGATAATCTTGATGTTTAGACGACAAAAACGTGTCCCCTTGCTGAGCTTGCAAGGAGATGGAAGCACTCAATTCGCGGTATATAGCAGTTTGTGCCATACCAGAGTTCTCAATCCCAATCGTCCCGGACAGTATCGTCCGAACCCAAACAAAACCAAGACGGTGGCGGCTATTAAAAGAGACGGGCTCTTTTCGGCTGACAGATTTCCCAAGCAAAGCCGGTTAGGGCAAATGTTAAGGGCTCGCTGTAGCTCGCTTTTCGTCAAGGCGGCATTTAGGGCCAGTTTGAAAATTGCGCAAGTGGTTTTTTGTGAATTTTTTACAGCCGAAAACCCCGGCTACGGGGCTTCGGTTTTGGGCGTGTACTTGCAGATATCGGAAACGGCGCAGTTATAGCACTTTGGCTTGCGCGCGACGCAGGTATAGCGCCCGTGCAGGATAAGCCAGTGATGCGCGCCAAGAGCAAACTCTTCGGGCGTGACGCGCAGCAGGTTCAGCTCCACCTCATATGGGTCTTTGCCCGGCGCCATCCCCGTTCGGTTTGCGACCCGGAAAATATGCGTATCCACCGCCATGGTGGGATGGCCAAAAGCTTCGTTCATGACAACATTGGCTGTTTTCCGCCCCACCCCCGGCAGCTTTATCAGCTCATCGCGCGTCTGCGGCACAACGGATCCGAAATCGTCAATCAACATCTGAGACAAGGCCACGACGTTTTTAGCTTTATTCTTGTAAAGGCCAATCGTTTTGATGTGATCGCGCACCACGTCCTCGCCAAGTGCGACCATTTTTTCCGGGGTATCGGCTTTGGCAAATAACGCCGTGGTCGCCTTGTTCACCCCGACATCTGTCGATTGCGCCGACAAAGCGACCGCAACCACGAGCGTGAACGGATTTGAATAATTCAGCTCAGTCTTGGGCGAAGGATCGAGACGGCGCAGATGCGCGTATATCTCTGCGATTTGCGCGCGGTTCAGCCGCGGACGCGGCAAATCCTTATAGAGCTTTTCCTTCTTGGCCACGGGCCTACTCAATCGCGGCTTTCTGCTTTATCCGCAGAAACAGAGACGCGATCATTTTTTCGGCCAGGCTGGATGATGGTTCAGAGACCAAATGCCCGTCCCCGTCAAATGCGGTGGCTGCGTTGCCGACGCCGACCTGAGTGGGCACGACTTCGGTTCCGACGCGCATAAGGATATAATTAAGCTGGCGCATACACATGATTCCGCTCATCGGGCCGGGCGTGCAGGAGGCGAGCCCCCAAACGGGACCGGTAAAGTGATCGGTGCTGAAGGTGGAGGTCCAATCGATCGCGTTCTTTAAAAGAGGCGGCAGGCCGCCATTATATTCCGGCGTCACAACGATAACCCCGTCGCAGGCCGTCAGGTCTGTTACCAGGCGCTTGACGCCGTCCGGAAGCTCCAGATCACCATGGTAAATCGGAAGGTCATACGCTCCAAGATCAATCAGGACCGGCTTTGCCCCTTCCGCCATAAGGCGCTTTTCCAAAGCAAGTTCCAGTTTTTTGTTGATCGAGTCTTTACGAAGAGACCCGCAAATCAGGGCAATTTTAGGAGCGGACATGAACGTCTTTCTAATGAAATTATTTCTTTTGCGATAAACAGGATGGACGCGCGTTGCAAGACATGCCCCGATTATATCATCATACGCGTAGTCTTTGCGGCGAGATGTCAAGGCTCTCAGGAAAAATCTTGCACAGCAAGCAAAACGTTACCATATAACTCAAATGCCTGTTGTTCATGGAATTTCTTTTGTCTGGGCTCTCGTAATTTTGGGAGCCATTATAGCTGTTTACGGCCTGCGCGCAGCGTGGGGATATCGAACCGTGGCGCAGGACGCCCGCGATGATTACGACTATAAGATCCAAAACGGGATGTCGGTGCATGGCCTGTCCAAAGAAGGCTATTTAAGCGTTTATCGCCGCCTGCATAATCCGCGCGCGCCGCTCTATGTGGCCGCAACATTGGCAGCAATCGTCCTGTCAACGCCGGTCTTGTTCGTGATTATTTCTTTCCTTCTGGAGCAGCTCTATCAGTTCACCGGACGGTCACGTGTCTTCGAGCCGGGCTTTCTCGTTTGGCAATTTTCGATTTACATGATGATCCTCGGCGCTTGGGCCGGCATCGCCTATCTGGGCGCCCGCACTTTTCATCGCCGCGCGCCAGGCACGCTGAGCCAGGAAATAGCAAAAGAGATGGAAGCGCCGACCGGATTAGAGGCCTAGCATATCTTTCATGTCATAGCGGCCAGCAGGCTGTTTCGCCGCCCATATGGCCGCGCTCACCGCGCCTTTGGCAAAAACCGATCTGTCGAAAGCGGAATGGGATAGCGTTAGCATTTCCAGCTCCGAGGCAATTGTGACGGAATGTTCGCCGATGACCCCGCCGCCGCGTAAGGTCGCAAATCCAATCTCGCCTTCAGGTCTTGCCCCAGTCTGGCCTTCGCGGGAGAGTTTTTGTACCGACTCCAGTTCGACATTGCGGCCCTTCGCGGCTGCACGTCCCAACATGAGAGCAGTCCCGGACGGCGCGTCCACTTTGTGGCGATGATGCATTTCCAGCACATCAATATCCCAACCTTCGCGTAACTTATTGGCTGCGAGTTCAACCAAAGCCTCAAGCATATTCACGCCGAGCGAGAAATTGCCGGATTGCAGCAGAACCAGCCCGGCGCATGTTTTGTGAAATACCTCGGTTTGGTCGGCCGACATGCCGGTTGTTCCGCTGACAATGGCTTTGACGCCGCTGTTTTTGATAGCTTCCGCCACGGTGAGGCTGGCTTTGGGGGCGGAGAAATCGATAATCACATCGCTTTTGCGGGCCTCCATCATATCATCCGTCAGGATAACGGGCTCGCCTTTGGCGTCTGCCAGCGCCACACTGTCTTTGCCCAGGTCGGCGCTTTCGGAGTGGGTTAGCGCCGCCACGAGTTTCACGCCGTCAGTCTCTGACAGAGCGGAAATAACGGCGCGTCCCATCCGGCCATCCGCGCCGAGGACTGAAACTTTCAATTGGTCGGTCATGAAGACAGGTTTAACGCCGCCGTCCTCTTGGGGGAAGCGTTTAGTTTAGTCCTCTCCGAAGTCGTAATTCGGCATGGACTGGAAGGCCGCCCGCAAGGACTCTCCCCAGCCTTTGGAGGTTTTCTGAAAATACTCATCATCGGCCAATATTCGGCGTGTCTTTCCGAGCTTCAGACTGTCTTTTTCATAGACCTGCAAATCCAAAGGCATCCCGACCGAGAGATTGGCTTTGATGGTCGAGTCAAAAGAAAGCAAAAGCAGTTTGACGGCGTCTTCAAAAGACATGTCCGGCGCGTAAGTCCGGATCAGAATGGGCTTGCCGTATTTGGTCTCCCCAATCTGGAAAAACGGCGCGTCGTCTCCGGCTTCGATGAAATTGCCTTCCGGGTAAATCAGGAAGAGACGGGGCGCCATGCCCTTAATCTGGCCGCCGAGAATAATCGTGCCGTTAAAGGTGCTATCCGCTTTTTGGCCGGTATTCGCATTATCTGCAATAACTTCCTTGAGCGTATTTCCAACGAGTTGGGCCACCTGAAACATGGTCGGCAGTTTCAGAATGGACGGGTCGCGATTTTCTGGAGAAAAAGACCGTTCATCCAACAGGCTGACAACGGATTGGGTTGTCGCCAGATTGCCCGCTGTCAAAAGCGTAATGACGCGGTCGCCCTCGACGCACCAGCTTCGTAGTTTTTTGACAGTAGACACATCATCGACGCCCGCATTTGTGCGGGTATCGGACATGAACACCAAACCTTTTTCCAAGGCCAGGCCGACGCAATAGGTCATGGGTTAGTCTCTTATATTATTGTTGTTGAACTTGAATATCCACACGCAGCGATTCGCCGCCCCCTCCGTAAATCATACCTGAAATCGGAGCGGCTTGACTATAGTCTAATCCAGTGGCGACTCTGACATAACGGTCGTCAGGAGAAATGCCGTTGGAGACGTCAAATCCGACCCAGCCAAGGGACGGGATGTGGACTTCGGCCCAGGCATGGGTCGCCTCCTGATCTATACGGTCATTCATCATCAGATAGCCACTGACATAACGGGCCGGAAAGCCAGCTTCCCTCGCGGCGGAAATGAAAATATGCGCGTGGTCCTGACAGACGCCTTTGCCCAGAGAGATGGCCTCTTCGGCAGTTGTCACGGAATCCGTTTCTCCGGTTTCATAATTTACTTTAGCGCCAATCAATTTTGAAAGAGCATGAAAACCCGCAACCGGGTCTTTCAAGTCATCGCCCAACTCTTTCAGGAGAGATTTTACGCCGGCTTTGGGTTCGGTCAGAGGCGTTTGCCTGTAAAAATACCAAAGCGGGGCAAAGCTCTTCTGAGCCCCAATCACGCCGTGATTATTTTCTATATCAAGCGTCCCGCTGGATTTGATTTCTATCTCTGTTGAATTCGGGTCGATCGCCACCAGGTGAACGCGATTTGCATTTTCATCCAGAAAGTCGACCTGTATCTCGCCGCCCGTGACCTCCAGAGTCCAATCAAGCGTCGTCTGCCCCTTATTATTCTTTGGGGTCAGCCGGAGCTGCTGCAAGCCATAACTGGGCGAGCGTTTGAATTTATAAACAGTGCTATGTGAGATGAAGAGCTGCATTACGCGAAGAACCTATAGTCAGTTTCTATCTGGCCCGCGATGGCAAGATTGCATTGTAAAAAGTCACCGATAAACTCATGCAGTCCTGAATCAAAAATGCCTTCAATCGTCTGATTATACATTTTTTGCTTCAGCTCCTTTGCCTGCTTAGACGAAGGCGAGGTTTGACCATATTCTTTGTTCAAATATTTCAGATTTAAATTCATCTCATTGACGCAAAAGGTCAGCGAACGGGGCATGCAGTGATCCAATATGAGGAATTTCGCGATCGCTGACGCGGTCGGCTCGCCCTGATGCAGCCAGCGATAGGCCTGCTGCGCCGAGACGGAGCGCAAAATTGTTTCCCATTGAACATTGTCGAGTGAGCTGCCGATAGAGGACGCTGAAGGCAGGAGCACATAATATTTGACATCCAATATGCGGGCCGTGTTATCCGCCCGCTCAACGAAAGTGCCCAGCCGCGTGAAGTCGTAAATATCATTTCGCAGCATTGTGCCGTGCACCGCGCCTTGAACCTGGGCGCTTTGTCGGCGGATAATTGCCAAGATATCCGGAATGCGTTCCTTGTCTCTAATGGGGTTTTTCAGGATATCGCTAAGCTCTAGCCAAGAGGCGTTTACTGCTTCCCAGACTTCTCTTGTCAGGGCCGTCCGGGCGAGCCGGGCGTTTCTGCGCGCCTCTGCCATGCTCGACAAGACGCTGGAGGGGTTTGTCCTATCCCGGAGGAGATAGTCGACGACCGATTTATTCTCGAAATCATCATATTTTTCTTCATATGACTCGAGCAGTCCCGCCGTCGTCAAAATTGACGCCCAGTCGCCGCCCTGTCTCTGAGAACGGGTGAGCGCCATACGGAAGCCGGCCTCAACGAGGCGGGCGATATTTTCACTGCGTTCCAGATACCGAAACATCCAGAAGAGGCCATTTGCTGTTTTACCTAACATATTTCTTGCCCTCCCCTAATCTTCCAAGACCCAAGTGTCTTTGGTGCCGCCGCCCTGCGAGGAGTTGACCACCAGTGAGCCCTCCTTCATCGCCACACGGGTCAGTCCGCCCGGCGTAATATTGATATTGTTCGGGCTCACCAGAATAAAGGGACGTAAATCAACATGGCGCGGCGCCAGCTTTGATTTTGTGAACACAGGTGTGGTGGAGAGGGCCAGAGTCGGCTGCGCGATATAATTGCCGGGCTTGGCTTCGAGTTTTTTTCGAAACTCCGCGATTTCTTTTTTGCTGGCGGCGGGCCCGACCAACATGCCGTAGCCGCCGGAGCCGTGGACTTCCTTGACCACGAGTTCGGGCAAATGCTCCAGCACATAGGCCAGAGACTCCGCTTCCGAACAGCGCCAGGTCGGCACATTTTCAAGCAAGGCTTTCTCGCCCGTATAGAATTCGATGATGTCCGGCATGTAGGAGTAAATGGCTTTGTCGTCGGCGATGCCGGCCCCCGGTGCATTGGCAATTGTGATGCCGCCTGCGCGGTAAACATCCATGAGGCCGGGCACGCCCAGCATAGACTCCGGATTGAAATTCAGTGGGTCGAGATATTCGTCGTCGACGCGGCGATATAGTACATCAATTGGCTCATACCCTTCGGTGGTGCGCATACAGACCCGGCCGTTTTCTATTTTAATGTCATGACCTTCGACCAGCTCCGCGCCCATTTGGTCGGCCAGAAAGGCATGTTCGAAATAGGCGGAGTTATGAATGCCGGGTGTCAGGACGCCGAGAACCGGCTTGCCTTTACAGGCCGGCGGCGCGCAGTCTGATAAAGACCGCCGCAGGGAATGAGGGTAATCGCTGACTTGCTGCACGCGGTTTTGCGCAAAGAGATCCGGAAACATTTGCAGCATCGTCTCGCGGTTTTCGAGCATGTAAGAAACGCCGGACGGCGTGCGGGCGTTATCCTCCAAGACATAAAAGTCGTTTTCACCTGTCCGGACGATATCGATACCGACAATATGCGTGTAGACGCCGCCGGGCGGAGAAACGCCGATCATTTGCGGCAGGTAAGCTTCGTTATTTTCAATAAGGTGCTGGGGGATTCGCCCGGCTTTCAGAATTTCCTGCTTGTGATAAATATCGTGAAGAAACGCATTTATGGCGCGAACGCGCTGGTCAATGCCTTTCGTCAGTTTCGTCCATTCGCGCGCGCCAATAATTCTTGGCACAATATCGAATGGGATAAGACGCTCTTCCGCGTCTTTCTTACCATAGACATTAAATGTAATGCCTGTCCGCCGGAAAACGGCTTCCGCTTCCGTGGATTTTCGTTTTAGGGCTTTTGGGTCCTGTGAATCGAACCAGTCCTTATATAACTGGTAGGGTTCTCTTGCCGAAGTCTCATCGGCCATCATCTCATTAAAAAACTTCATAAATCTCCCGCTATAATTAAATATACGCGAAAGATGGAAACGTTCCACTTAATTAGAACAAGGGGTTAGAGGAACGCGCCGTTGAACAAGTTTTGTGCGAACGCAATCAGCTCGCAACCAAACTCTTTAGAAAGCCTCTTGATCCGGCAAGAAGATTTCGCGTTTGCCGCCGGACGCCGCCTCGCTAATCATGCCTTCGCCTTCCATACGCTCGATCAAATCCGCGGCGCGGTTATAGCCAATGGAAAGCTTGCGCTGAATATAGCTCGTGGACGCTTTGCGGTCGCGAGCGACAATGGCCACAGCCTGATCAAACAATGAGCCTTCATCATCTCCGCTGCCAGACGAACTCCCGCTCGAATCCTCTTCTTCCCGCTCGGTCGTAATATCTTCGAGATAGCTCGGCGCGCCTTGGGCTTTGACAAACTTTGCCACGCGTTCCACCTCTCCGTCCGAGACAAATGGCCCGTGGAAACGGCGCGGACGCCCTGTTCCCATATAGAGCATGTCGCCATTGCCGAGCAGTTGCTCAGCGCCGTTCTCGCCGAGAATAGTCCGGCTATCAATTGTCGAGCCCACGCGGAAGGAAATCCGCGTGGGGAAGTTGGCTTTGATCGTTCCGGTAATAACGTCCACTGAGGGGCGCTGCGTCGCCGTGATCATGTGGATGCCCGCGGCCCGGGCCATTTGTGCCAGACGCTGAACGGAGCCTTCAATTTCCTTCTTGGCGACCATCATCAGATCCGCCATCTCGTCAATGACGACCACGATATTCGGCATGGGTTCGAATTCCAGCTCTTCGGTTTCATATTCCGGCTCGCCCGTTTCCTTATTATAACCGGTCATGGTGGTTTTGGTCAGGGTCTCGCCGCTGGCTTTGAATTCTGCGACTTTTTCATTGAAACCCTCCATGTTCCGAACGCCGACTTTGGACATTTTGCGGTAGCGGTCTTCCATCTCCCGCACCGTCCATTTGAGGGCCACCACAGCCTTTTTTGGCTCTGTCACAACCGGGGCCAGAAGATGCGGCGCGCCGTCATAAACGGATAATTCGAGCATTTTCGGGTCAATCATGATGAACTTACACTGATCAGGCGTCAGCTTGTACATCAGAGATAATATCATGGAGTTGACGGCCACGGACTTACCCGAGCCGGTGGTACCGGCGACCAGCAAATGCGGCATCTTGGCCAAGTCGGCGACAAATGGCTCTCCGCCAATATCTTCGCCCATGATCAAGGGCAGGGTCGCGTCCGAATTCACGAATGTATCTGAGGCCAGCATGTTTTTCAGCCAGACGGTCTCTCGGCGTTTATTCGGCATTTCGACGCCCATGGCGTTGCGTCCGGGCACAACGGCAATACGGGCGGATTTGGCGGACATGTTCCGGGCTATGTCTCCGGCCAAATTGATAACGCGCGAGCTTTTCACGCCCGGCGCCGGTTCAAATTCAAACAGAGTCACGACAGGGCCGGGGCGCACGTCGCGCATCTCGCCTTCAATGCCGTATTCGCCCATGACCTGATGCAAATGCTCAGCTGCTTTTTGCAAAGCGGCGTGGTCATGATGGTCCGCGCGCGGCGGCGGCGTTTTGAGCAGGTCCAGTCCCGGCAAGACAAAATCCGAACCATCAGGAAAATTAAATTCCGGCTGTTTTGGTTTGGCCGCTTTCTTTTTGGTTTTCTTTTTATTTTTGGCAGGCGCGGGGTTCGGGGTCGTCTCCGGGGCGGCATAGACCGGCGATTGAACCGTTACTGGAGCCGGCTTTTCATCGGGAACGTCCCGGAAGAGATTGGAGGTCCCGGCGGGCTCTGCCAAATCATCGACATAAGCGGTTTTGAACAATTTGCGGAAAACTCTCGCGAGGAAAACCGCCATATGATCCAGACCAATGCGGACATAGGCCCAGACAAGACCCGCAGCGTCCATAACGTCGACAAGGTCTTTGGCGACGATCCGCATGAAACGACCCAGACAGAAGACGGCGAGAATAAAGGTGAGAGAGGCAATAATCGCGGGTGTGAAAGGAATGTTGAAAGGCGCAACCAGGCTTCGCAGATTTAGAAAAATCAAATCTCCAATCCAGCCGCCAAGTCCCGTTGCCATGGGCCAGTCCTGCGCAATGGGAAAAGCCGCGACAGTGGCGGTTCCGAAAATAATGGTGCCGGCCCAAAGACTGAAGCGGCGAAGCCTGTCCAATCTATTGAAATAAGGCCTCGGCCGAATAAGGGCTCTGACGCCGGTAAAAAGGGTCAGAAGTCCCGCAAGGATTGAGCCCAAGCCCAGAAATTGCATGGCCCAGTTTGCAAAACTCGCGCCCGGCGTTCCCAGCCAGTTCGTGGTCTCGCCAATTCCGGCCGTATCCATTGTATTGTCAAAGGGATTATAACTGATAACGGACAGCAAGATGAAAGCAGAGACCGCGATCAGGGCAAGCGCTTTCAGCGCACGTTGAAACGGGCCGATTTGCGCCGCTTCCAGCTCTGCCATCATGGCATGAACCATCTCCGGGTCGTAAGCCATCTCACTCTGGGCCGCGGCGGAAGGGGGTGGTGTCATATGAAGTTTGTCCTTTAGTCTTAAGAGAGTGTGAAGGACGAGAGTAAAGGGTGGGTTAAAGCTTACGTATATTTTCTTCTCTCTTGCACCCTGCCCTCCTGCTTTCGTGAGGCGTAGTTGAATTTCAGCCCTTGCTCCGCTTTGAAATTTCTGGCTAGTGTCGCCCAAATAAAAAAGTTGAGAATATCAGCGGCTTGAGGGCATGAGGCCTTAGGGGATTTAAAGGGATTAGAAATATATGTTGAAACGTCTTTATAACACGTCGCTTCTGCTTTTGGTGGTTGTGGCGGCAGGTCTCGCCTTTGGACTTTGGGCCTTGGGGGCCTCTTTTCTCGCCGAGCCTGTTACCGTTGGCAGTGTGACCCTTGCCAAACCTATTGCGGCTTTGGCCAAAGACGCCCTTTTCGTTCCGCTTGCCCCTCTCATGTACGCTCTCATCATCATGAGTATCGCCAGTTCCGTTGCGATTTCGCGCGGTGGCATGGGCGCAAAATTCATCCGGGTTTTAGGGTTTTTTGTGGCCTTTTCCCTCATCGGCATGACACTCGCCATTATTGGCTACTTTCTCTTTTCAGGCTTGAACCCACTGCCGGAGCCTTCCGCTTCAGCCGGTGGTGGCGCGGGTCTGGCCGCCACGCCTTTCGCAATTAAAATATATAATGTTCTGACCTCTGCTCTGATGATTTCTATCTATGCAGGTGTTATTTTCGGTCTGGCGCTCAAGAAAATCAATCTTGGAGAGAAAGCCGACCAGATGTCGGATTTGTTTATCGACGGATTTCGAAAGTTCCTTCAGGTAACGATCCCGCTCGCTGTTTTCGGTTCTATCACACTTGCGTTGAATAAACCTGGCGGCGTCGAAACGCTAGCTAACCTCGTTCCAATCCTCTTACCCTATCTCTTTGCCATGTGTCTCGTTTGGGTGACTATGGTGCTGGTCACGGCCGCCATTCAGGGACACGGTCTCGTCTTCGTGTTGCGAGCCGTCTTGCCGCAAGCCTTGGTGGCCTTTTCAACCTCCAGCTCTATTGCGACCCTTCCGGCCACGAAAGTTGCCTGCGATCAGCTGGGCGCAAATGGGGATGAAAGCACGCCGTTTTTCACCATCGGCGCGACAATCAATATGGTCGGCACCTTGATTGGACTGCTGCTTCTCTCGCTCTATACGATGAAAGCCTTTGGCCTTGAGTTCGGGCTCGGCGAAATGATTGTTGTCGGATTCCAGTCTCTTATCTTTGCCACGGCTGCCGCCGGGACGCCGTCTGCCTCTGTCGTTCTCTTGCAGGAAATTCTAGTCAGCCAGGGCGTCTCCGCGGAATATGCGACCTATGTCACGGGATTAATCATCACCATAGATACGCTGATTCTGGATCGTCTGCGGACCGTCATGAACACGCAATCCGACTCCATGAGCACAGCAAATGGTTTGAAACTCTATTATAAAACCCCGAAAACGCTCGAAGGCGCCTAAATTTGGGCCGGGATCTGTGGTATAAGGTGATCATAAAGGCGGCAGAGTTTGGTCTGACTTCGAATTAAGGTAAGTATTATGAAGCGTTTATCTCTTCTTCCCGGGCTATCAACTCTGGCGCGTCAGGGGCGGCAGGCGGTCATCGCCCTGCTCGCCTGTTTTTCGTTGAGCTTGAGCGCCGCCTTCTTTTCCGTCTCGGCTCAGGCCGCGGTTGAAATTGAGGCGCCGCGCGTCCCGCTCCACACCATTCATTTTGTCGGCGGGAGATTGGTGCAGGATTTGGACAATTTCGATGTCTGGACGGAATACGATTTCCGCGGGACAGAACGCTATAGTTTCAGAACCAAATCCTATGACAAAAACGCGTTAAGTCTGATAAATGACACAGGACGGGTTAAACTGCTCATCCAGCTGGACGCAAAAACCATCTCGGGTGAGTGGCCGGGCCACCCGTTGGCGCAGCTTTACCGCGTCACCAAAATTGACCGGATCATGACGGCAGCGCAGGAAATGAATGGCAACCCCGTCGAGCGTATGCCGCCGCCAAATTACAGCCCGCCCGGCAAAAAAGTCCCGGCCCCGAATCCGCCGAAAAAGACGCCAAGCGCAGAGAGCCTGACGCGCGCCGCCTATCAAAGTGGTGCCTTTGAAAAAAGAGACGCGAAGACTTGGATTGAACGCAGCGAATCCGGTCAGATATTCGAGTTTCAAAAGATTGGCCACGATAGCGAGTCTCTCTACCTCTATGACTTGGGCCGCCAAATCCTCATTGAGCTGGATGTGGCGCACTCCATGTCCCGGATAAGCCATAGCGGCGAGCGTTTGAAAGATCTGTATCGCCTGACGGATTTATCGGCCCGAACGCCGGATCCGAAACCGGCCCCGTCTGAACCGCAAACGCCCTCATCCCCGTCTACGCCGCCTCCTCCTCCGCAGAATAATCGCACCTTGAGCGCAGAGGGCCGCGCGATGTGCGTCTCTCAGGGCGGCTTTGTCGAACGCGCCGGGATTTTGGGCGCGGAGCGCTGCACCATGACCTATTCCGACGGCGGAAATATCTGCATCGACAGTTCTAATTGTCAGGGAAAATGCGTGACGGGCGTCGGCGGCGAGGACAGCAACGCGGTGAGCGGCCAATGCCAGAAAACCGATAATCCCTTTGGCTGCTATTCCGAAGTTCTCGGCGGAAAAGTTCAACCCGGCCTTTGTGTGGACTAAGCCCCCGCTGAATAAAACTGCGTGAAGAGGAGCGAGGCAGGCTTTTCCTAACCCTCTCTTAAATCTTCGGCGCTACATCCTCTCTATGTTGAGATGGATTTTGATAAGCGGTTTGGCGCTGATGATGGTTGCCTGCGGAAGCACGCCTAAACCCGCGCCTTCGTCATCAGGTGTGGCTCAGCCCACCGTAAAGCGCCCCTTGCAAAGCCAGACGGCCCTGCCCGACCGCGCGGCCTTTTACCAAAAAGACCGCCGCTGGGCACACGAACAACTCGGCCATTCTGACGGAACTTTGGGGGCCGATGGGTGTCTCGTGACAGCCACCAGCATGGCTCTGGTCAATCTGGGTTTTAAAACCGATCCGTCTGACCTTAATCGGCGGCTGACGCAGGCCGATAGTTTCACGCCGCGCGGCTGGCTTATCTGGGACGGCATTCGCAAAGTCACAGACGGTCAAGCCAAAGCGCGTTTTTATAAAAGCGTGGATGCGGGCCTGATCAATCAGTGTATTGTCGATGGTTATTATCCCCTCGTTCAATTCTACCTTCCGAATGGGCGGTCTCATTGGGCAGTTATTCTGGACCGTTCCTCGCAGGGCTATCGCATGCGCGATCCGCTCCGCCATGCCGATCAGCCCCTTATTTTCCCCCATGGAGCGGATAAATTCCGGGCTTTGCGCTGTGTCGGCCTCGCCTAACTCCTTCGGTTTCGTATAAAACTCCACAAATAAGTTCTTGATTTGTTCTTTTTGTTCTGCTTTCTTTAAAAGAGAAAGGGCGCATCATGGTTGCACGAATTCAAACAGTGGCTTTCGAAGGCGCAGAAGCGCGCCGTGTCGATGTGCAGGTTCAGGTCTCGTCCGCCTCTCGCCCCATATTCAATATTGTCGGATTAGCCGATAAAGCCGTGGCGGAATCGCGCGAGCGCGTGCGCGCCGCCTTTGCCTCGCTCGGCCTTTTCCTTCCGGGTAAGCGCGTAATCATTAATCTGGCGCCTGCGGATTTGCCCAAGGAGGGCGCGCATTATGATCTGCCGATAGCGCTCGGCCTTATGGCCGCAATCGGCGCTATTCCCTCCGACGCGATTGAAGACTTTGTCGCCATTGGCGAGCTGGCGCTGGACGGCACGATTGCCCCGGTTCCCGGCGCGCTCCCGGCGGCGGTGATGGCCAATAGCCACGATTTCGGACTGATTTGCCCGGAGCCCAACGGGGCAGAAGCCGCGTGGGCGGGTGACCTTCCTTTGCTTGCGCCGCAAACGCTTGTCCAAATCATGAACCATTTCAAAGGCACGCAAGTGCTTTCGCGGCCCGAGCCGGGGCAGATGCTGGACCCCGAAACAGGCGTGGATCTGCGCGACGTTCGCGGACAGGAAACTGCCAAGCGGGCGCTCGAAGTGGCGGCCGCGGGCGGGCATAATCTGCTGATGGTGGGGCCGCCCGGCTCCGGTAAATCTATGCTTGCTGCGCGCCTGCCCGGACTATTACCACCGCTTTCCGCAAATGAACTTCTTGATGTGTCCATGGTGCATTCCGTGGCGGGGCTGTTAAATCGGGGGCAGCTGTCCCGCGCTCGGCCTTACCGCGCCCCGCATCATAGCGCCTCTATGGCGGCCATGGTCGGCGGCGGAAATAAAGCCAAGCCCGGCGAAGCCTCTCTAGCGCATCGCGGCGTCTTATTTCTCGACGAGCTGCCGGAGTTTACCCCGACCGTGTTGGATAGCCTGCGCCAGCCATTAGAGACCGGAGAAATTTCGGTCGCCCGCGTCAATGCCCATGTCCGCTATCCTGCGCGGTTCCAGCTCATTGCCGCCATGAACCCCTGCCGTTGTGGCACCGGCGGCGCAGACGGCGTCGCGTGCCGGCGCGGCCTTCGCTGCGCGGCCGATTATCAGGCGCGTATCTCCGGCCCCTTTATGGACCGAATGGATATCCAAATTGACGTTCCGGCTGTCACGCCGGCCGATCTTGCCTTGCCGCCGTCCAAAGAGGGCACGGCAGAAGTGGCTGACCGCGTGGCCCGGGCGCGGCGAATTCAAATAGACCGCAATGACGGCGTGACCAATGCCGAATTGCCGCAAATTCGTTTGGAACATGTGGCGCAGCCTGATGCCGAGGGCCGAAAATTATTGATTCAAGCGGCGGAAACGCTTGGTCTGACCGCACGAGGGTATCATCGCGTTCTGCGAGTGGCCCGCACTTTAGCCGATCTCGCCGGGTCTGAGCAAATCCACCGACTTCATATTGCGGAGAGCCTTTCTCACAGACGGGCCAGAAAAGGGTTGATAGACGGGCAGAAGGCGAATCGCGCAAATTCAGGCCAATATTCGACCTCGTCCTCACGCGCCTCGAAAAATCCATATTACTCTTAAGTCAATTTTTCGCTTTAAATTGTTATCGTTAATTTTTTTCTGAATTTGGTAACGTATTTTTTAGATTAAACAGGCACATTCCCCCGAAATCAGCCCGTTTTGGGCAAGAAGGGTGCGTATGTCATCTCATGAATCCATCGCGGCGCAGTTCTGGCTCTGGCCAGACCCTGTCATGAAACGCGATTCACAAGGCCGTATTCTCTTCATAAATGCTGCGTTTTTACAGCTTTATGGGGGAACCGTTGAAGCTTGGACCGGAAACGTGCTGCAAGGCTGGCCCGCTCCGCAGCCCACCGAGCCGGGGGCTTATCCCGTCCCCTATCGATTCGAAACCCGTATGCCGTCGCAGGATCCAAACCAGTCCGAGGACATTTATGACTGGATTGAACAAAGCGCCCCTGATGGAACTGCTTTCGCTTTAGCCAGGAATGTCAGTCCTTTTGTGAGCGTCGAAGCGCCGCAAACGCAAACGCCGCAAGGTCAAGAGTCGGCTCCGCAGCAGCTCGAGGCGCAGCAACAAGCCTCACACCAACAAGCTTACGAGGCACCAGAGCAGGCATCACACCAAGAAGTTTATGAAGCACCGGAGCAGGCGTCCTATCATGAGCCGGCACATGACTCTGCGCCTCGTCAAACTTACGAGGCGATAGAAAGCTCGGCTTCGCCAGCATCGTCGCATGACGGGTCAGGGCTGGCCGAAAGATCCGAATATCAAGATGCCGCCCCAGCGGCGGCAGAGCCTGCGCCAATTCAACAGACAGCGCAGCAGCCGACGCCTCAGGAACAGCAAGATTTTCAGGCGATTGCCGAAATGGCGTCCAAGGACGATCCCTCTGCTAATGAAGAGCCTACAGCCCCTGGCGCAGGCGGTTTGATTCCAAGTGCCCAGGCCCCTGAGGCAGAGACGGGCGAAAGTGAAAAACGCGATTTTGAGCGGCGCGCCTTGCCCCTGGAAGAAAACAGCGCGGTTCTCGGTAATAATTGGCGGGACGCCGTCATTGCCAAGGCGCTTGGGGTGGAAGAGGATAATCAGCCTGCCAAAACCGTGGCGCCGGAAGCGGGCGGCGAAGCGGGCGCAGACGCGCCTCAAGCAGGCCCCACTCTTGGAGGCGCCGCGTCCCAAGGTCCGGAAAAACGCATTCTTTTGGCCGAGGACAATGCCATTAATGCCCTCTTGACCCGCACATTGCTGGAAGCCGAAGGTCATACCGTCGAAACGGTGGAGGACGGCGTATTGGCGGTTGAAGCGATGAAAAACCAAACCTATGATCTGATTTTCATGGACATGCGCATGCCCAATATGGACGGTTTGGAAGCAACGCGAAAAATTCGCGCCCTGCCACATGTAACGAAAGAACTGCCGATTATCGCGCTGACCGCAAATGCCTTTGATGATGATCGGAACGCCTGTTTTGACTCCGGCATGAATGATTTCATGACCAAACCCGTAAGCGCCGAAGAACTCACTCAAATGGTTAGAACTTGGGCGGGCGCTCAATCTGAAAAAGACGCGGCGTAAACGCGTCTGATTTCCATCTCTAAAACTCACTGGACGGCTCTGCCTGAAATGGGCAAAGACAAGGCATGAGCACAACGGATTTGACTGAACCAAAGCGGAGTTGGCAAGACGTCCTCCGTTCTTACATGCAACCGAAAATGCTCGGTATGATGTCGCTCGGTTTTGCCTCGGGCCTCCCTTATATGCTAATTTATTCAGAGCTCGCCTACTGGATGAAGGCGGAGGGGGTAGATCTTGGGGTCATCGGATTCTTCGCCTGGATAGGTCTTGCCTATACCGCAAAAGTGCTGTGGGCACCTCTTGTCGATAACCTCCAAATTCCCCTTTTGACCCGCGCCATGGGTCATCGCCGCTCTTGGATGCTGGCGGCCATTTTTGGCACGATTTTTGGGATGCTCGTTATCGCGTCCTCAGATCCCGGAACCTCGGTCAGGCTTTTGGCGCTTGGGGCCGTCATACTCGCAACATCGGGCGCAACCCTGGATATTTCGATTGATGCCTGGCGGATTGAGGCCGCCCCCGGAGACGGACAAACCAACATGGCCGCCACCTATGTTCTCGGCTATCGCCTGGCGATTATCGGCGCGGGGTTGTCCTATATCGTGGCCGGATTGACGAGCTGGAATTTTGCTTACTTTTTTATGGCCTGCGTGATGGCGGTGAATGGGTGCATTGTCTTTTTCATCAAGGAGCCGCCGCGCGAAATCCGCCGGAAAATGGACTCCATCGCGGATGCCAGTGTTGAATATATCGTCAAACCTTTTTTCAGCTTTCTAACCCGGCTCGGAAAATGGACTCCCTTGGTCTTTCTGCTCGTGGCGACCTATCTCATCAGCGACAAGACCATGGGCCCTATGGCCAAACCCATGTATCAAACGGTTGGGTACACTGAAATTCAAGTTGGATTGGTTTCCAGCTTTTTCGGCCCCTGGCCGGTTATTTTTGGCGGTTTTGTGGCCGGGGCAATTTCCATTCGTTTCGGCCTGATGCGGTGCCTCTTAATTGGCTCGATTTTGATGGTTATCACCAACGGCGCTTTTGCTTGGCTCTCCACGGTTTCCGACCCCAAAACAGCGTATCTGTTCGTCACGGTCGGCGCGGACAATCTCGCCGCCGGGTTCGCCGCGACTATTTTCATTGCCTATCTGTCGTCTCTTTGTGATTTGAAGTTTGCGGCGACCCAATATGCCTTTCTGTCGTCCATGTTTAATTTGGTCGGTAAGACGCTTTCGGGCTTTACTGGTGTTATGGCCGAAAAAATGGGGTTTGAGCTTTTCTTTATTTTCTCGGCGGCCTTGGGCATTCCGGCGATAATCTTTGCGCTAATTCTGCTCTTCTTCGGGCCAAATGCTGCCAAAGGCATCAGGGACAAAGAAATAGCAACCGAATAACAGGTCAGGGGGCTTGCGCCCCGCGCCGATATACGCGAATTTCCGCCCGTCATGAACGCCAACACCGCAACCGATAAAGCGACGAAAGTCACGCCGATGATGGCGCAGTTTCTGTCTATCAAGGCGGATGTGGGGCCGGAGGCTTTGCTGTTTTATCGCATGGGCGATTTTTACGAGCTTTTCTTTGATGATGCGGTTCGCGCGGCAGCCGCGCTCGACATTGCGCTGACCAAGCGCGGCAAACATGCGGGCAATGATATTCCCATGTGCGGCGTGCCTGTTCATTCGTCTGAAACCTATCTTCAGCGCCTCATTAAAAAAGGCTTTCGCGTCGCGGTCTGCGAGCAGACCGAGGACCCGAAAGAGGCGAAAAAACGCGGCAGCAAAGCCGTCGTTCGCCGCGAAGTCGTACGCCTCGTCACGCCGGGTACATTATCTGAAGATAATCTACTGGAAGCGCGCGGCCGCAATATTATCACGGCGATTTCGAAAACCCTGGCCGGAGACTTTGCCCTCGCCTGGGCCGATATTTCCGATGGGCTGTTCTGCACCGCCGATATGGGCGGGCAGCGCGTGGCCACAGAGCTGGCCGCGCTACGCCCCCGAGAGCTTCTGCTCTCGGAAGCGCTTTACCAAGACGCGGATTTCATGTCAGGACTGCCCTTGGACGGTATCTCGCTGACGCCGCAGGCCGGAACAAAGTTTGACGCCCGCGCCGGGGAGCGGCAATTGAAATCACAGTTCAATGTCGAGAGCCTTGATGGGTTCGGGAGTTTTTCCAAAGCGGAAATCTCTGCGGCTGGGGCTCTTCTGGATTATCTGGAACTGACGCAGGCCGGCAATCCCGTCCAGCTTTCGCCGCCCATACGCCGCGCCACCGCCGGGTTTATGGCGATTGATCCAGCCACACGGGCCAGCCTGGAAATTGACCGCACCCAGAAAGGTACGCGCAAAGGCTCGCTCCTTTCTGTCATTGACCGCACGAAAACAGGGGCCGGCGCGCGGGAGCTGGCAGATCATTTGGCCCGGCCGCTAATAGATGTCTCCGAGATTAAAAACCGCCAAAACGCTGTGACTTTTTTTGTGGACCAGCCATCCCTTAGAGAGGCCATGCGCGCCCATCTCGCCCAATGCGGAGATTTGGCGCGCGCCGCCTCCCGCCTGAGTCTGGGGCGCGGCGGGCCGCGGGATCTGGTCGTGCTTCGCGATACGCTGGGCATTGGCGAAGCGATTTGCGCGAAGTTTGCAAAACACCCTGACCTTCTCTTGCCAACACATCTTGAGACAGGTCTGAAAAATCTCAGTCTGAGTGATAAAGAACAGCTCGCGGGTTTCCGCCGCGATCTGGGCAAAGCGCTGACCCCCGACGTACCGATGCAGGCCCGCGACGGCGGCTTTATCGCCAAAGGGTGGCAGCCCGCGATTGATGAGCTGAAAACCCTGCGCGATGATAGCCGGAAAATTGTCGCCGGACTGCAAGCCGATTATGCCAAGCAATCAGGCGTGCCGACCTTGAAAATCAAACATAATAATGTGCTCGGCTATTTCATCGAAGTCTCGCCGAAACACGCCGATACCATGTTGAACAAGGGTCCGGACAGTCCGTTTATTCACCGCCAGACTCTGGTGTCGGGCATTCGGTTTACCACGACCGAACTGGCGGATCTGGACGCGAAAATTTCCGGGGCGGCGGATAAAGTTTGCGCTTTGGAAATCGAAGAGTTTGAAAAATTTGCGGCGAAGGCGCGGGCGCTTGCCGAAGATTTACGGCGCAGCGCCCAAGCCCTGGCCCTACTGGACGTGCAATGCGGATGGGCAGAGTGGGCCGCCGAAACTGGCGCGTCCTGCCCCGCAATTGATGACAGCCTTTGCTTTGACATCAAGGCCGGCCGCCATCCGGTCGTGCGCGACGCCTTGCAGAAATCCGGCGCCGCCGATTTCACCCCGAATGACTGCCAACTCAATGCAGAAGGACACACCAGCCCCGTAGCCCCCGCTAACCGGCTGACCCTGATAACGGGGCCGAACATGGCGGGTAAATCCACCTATCTTCGTCAAAACGCGCTTATGTTTGTTCTGGCGCAAGCGGGCGGATATGTACCCGCGCAGCAGGCCCATATCGGCGTGGCCGACGCCCTGTTTTCCCGCGTCGGCGCGTCAGATGATCTTTCCAAAGGCCGGTCTACCTTCATGACGGAAATGATTGAAACCGCGGCCATCCTTAATCAGGCTACAGAGAGAAGCTTCGTTATTCTGGACGAGATCGGGCGCGGGACCTCGACATTCGACGGTCTGTCTATTGCCTGGGCGACGACAGAGCATCTTCATAGCGTCAATAAATCCCGCGCGCTTTTTGCCACCCATTATCACGAGCTGACGGATCTGGCCGATAATCTCGACGCCGCCGGTAATGCCTCTTTGCGGGCAAAGGACTGGGAGGGCGAGCTGGTCTTTCTTCATGACGTTCGCCCCGGTGCGGCGGATAAATCCTACGGCGTGCAGGTCGCGCGGCTGGCCGGGCTGCCTCGCCTTGCGACAGACCGGGCGCAGGACGTCTTACGCAAGCTGGAGTCCGAAAAAGACACCGGCGCCAAAGAGACGGACCTATTGGGCGGGCTTCCTTTATTTACGGCCAATCCCGTACCGAGTGCCCCGCCCCCGCCGTCCGAAGTGGAAAAAGCTTTGTCGGAGCTCGATGTAAACGATCTGTCGCCGAGACAGGCTCTTGATCTTCTTTATGATCTGAAAGCGAAACTCTCCTAATGGCCCGCGCTCCGAAACTTTCCCTGCCTGATCGGCCCATCGCCATAGATAGCGGGCTGAACCGCGACGACCTCCGCGACGCCCTGGACAAAATCGCGGAAGAAGGCGGGAAACAGAAACGAGAACGTGTGTTGGAAGTTCTGCGCCAGACGCTTTCCACCGGGATGGCGCGCGCGGAAGAGCTCTTTTCCAAAGGACGTCTCGGCGGGCTGGAAATGGCCTCACTTATTGCAGCCATACACGATACGGTCATATTGGGTTTGTTCGAATATACACTCACCCATGAAGTCCCGGCCGCCAATCCAACCCCGTCAGAAAAACTCGCTCTCTGTGCTGTAGGAGGATATGGCCGCGCCGAAATGGCACCGGAAAGCGACGTCGATCTACTATTCCTGACGGCGGAAAGCAAAGGCTCGGCCTATACCGAGCAAGTCACCGAATTCATGCTCTATATGCTGTGGGATCTGGGCCTGAAAGTCGGCCATGCAAGCCGAACGGTGGATCAGTGCATTAGCCTGGCCAAAGAAGATCAGACCATATTGACCGCGCTTTTGGATTTGCGGTTTTTGCGCGGCGACAAGGCTCTGGCCGACGCGCTCTATACCAAATTCAGAAAAGACGTGACGCGCGGAAAAGGGCGCAATTATATCGCGGAAAAATTGAATGAACGCGACATGAGGCATGAGCGCGAGGGCAATTCCCGCTATGTGATTGAGCCCAATGTCAAAGAAGGCAAAGGCGGATTGCGGGATTTGCATGTCCTTTACTGGATTGCCCGGTTCCTGGATAAGGAAAACCGCATCACGGACCCGCAACTGGCCGATAGCTATGTCGAGCTGGGTCTGTTCGACGCGCAAGCCGCAACGCGGTTTAAGCACGCCGCAGATTTTCTCTGGCGCGCGCGCATCTGGCTGCATCTGGTTTCAGGCCGGCCAACCGAAACGCTCAGTTTTGACAAACAGACAGAGCTGGCCCGAAAAATGGGCTATGCCTCCGGCCCGATCGAAATTGCCGTCGAAAAATTCATGCGCGAATATTTCACCAATGCCAAGGAAGTAGGCGCGCTGACCCGAATTGCCTGCGCCAAACTCGAAGAAGAAAAAGCCCTGCGGCTGCCCTCTGGCCTCGAAGCGCTTCTGCCGCGCTCTAGGCGGAATCTGAAAAATAACAATTTGCGCATTGATTACGGACGGCTGAATTTCGCTGACCCGCTGCAAATCCGTCACGACCCGTCGATTATTTTACAACTCTTTGAGACCGCCGGACGACGCAACCTGGATATCCATCCCGACGCATTCTCGGCCATCGATTTCCGCCGCAATATCATTGATACCGACTTTCGGCGTAATCCGGAGAATGCGAAAATATTCAGAAGCATTCTTCTCAAAGCCAAAGCGCCCTACGCCACACTGAAAATCATGAATGAGGCTGGTGTTTTAGGGCGGTACCTTCTGGAATTTGGCGGCATTGTCGCGCGCACACAGTTCAATATGCACCACGCCTATACCGTGGATGAGCATACGCTGCGCCTGGTCGATAATTTTGATAATCTCGAAGATGACCGCCTCAAGGAAGACCTTCCGATCGTGTCTGAAATCGCGGCGCAATTTACCAAGGAACAGCGCCTTATTATTTATCTCACCTGCTTGCTCCATGATACGGGCAAAGGGCAAGGCGACCAATGTATTGAGGGCGCGCAATTGGGACGCCGCGCCTGCCGCCGTCTTGGCATGAATAAAAACGTCACCGACACGGTGGCCTGGCTTATCCGCCGCCATCTGGATATGAGCGAAACTGCGCAAAGGCGCGACATTTCAGATCCTGAAACGATTGCGGACTTTGCCAAACTTGTGGGGTCGTTGGAACGGCTGAACTTGTTGTTTGCCTTGACGGTTGTCGATATCCGCTCGGTCGGCCCAGGCATTTGGAATGACTGGAAAGGCGTGCTGCTGCGCGGGCTTTATACGTCGACGGCGGCCTATCTCGAAGGTCACGAAGATTTAGCGCCCGCCGCCAAAGCCAATGCCGCCCGCGAACAGCTTAGCGAAAAACTTTCGCCAGAGATGAATGCGCGGGTGTTTGACCGTTTGGACGAATTGACTCAGACCTATTGGCTGAATTTTGATATGGCCGATATGATACGGCATGCCCGCTTTTTCGATCAGGTGTCTCAGGACAAAGTGGATACGGCGGTTCAGACGCGGCTGACGCGCAATCGCGATATTACGGAATTGTGGGTTTTGACACGAAACCGCTCCGGACTATTTGCCGATTTGACGAAAGCGATATCAAGCTGCGGGGCAACAATTGCCGGCGCGCGTCTCCATACAGGAGAAAAAGGTCAGGTTTTCAATGTTTTCTATTTACAAAACACCGAAAAGCTCGCTTTTGGACGCCAGAGCCAACACGCGCTTGAGACGCTTAGGAAAAGAGCGCAACGCGCCGCGCTCGGAGATGTTAAGGATATGGTTATTCCCAAGCCTATTGCGTCGCGGCGAGCCGGGGCGATTCCGGTTAAACCGCGCGTAAAATTCGTTAAAAACGACTCCGGTGATGTGACCATTTTGGAAATCGAAGGACGGGACCGCCCAGGTCTCCTTTCCGATATTGCCTCTATTTTCAGAGATAACGAAGTCGAAGTCCTTTCCGCCCATATTGAAGTGGTCGGCGCGCGCGCAATTGATGCGTTTTATCTTTGCCTGCCGGGGACTGTTGACGGACGCCTTAAAAACTGCGCTTTGCCCAAAACCATCAGAAAACCTTTAAAAGAACAGATTACAGACCTTTTATCCCCGCAGATTTCCCAAGCGGCTTAGGCCTGCAAACCCGTGAACCAGCAAAGATAAAGACGCGATGAAAGAGCAGCGCCTTTTAAAATCCACCGCCATCATCGCCTCTCTGACGCTGGTCAGCCGGGTACTGGGTTTGGCGCGCGATATTCTCATTGCCGGCTTCCTGGGCGCGGGGGCGGTCAGTGACGCCTTTTTTACCGCTTTCAAACTCCCGAATGTTTTCCGCCGCATGTTTGCCGAAGGCGCGTTCAACGCCGCCTTTGTGCCCCTTTATGCCAAGCGCATTGAACAGAAAGGTGAGAAAGCGGCAGACGAGTTTGCCTCTGAAACCATGGCAGCGCTGTTTGTGACGGTCGGGGCGCTGGTTATTCTTTTCGAACTGACCATGCCGTGGTCTCTCAATATAATTGGCGGGGGGCTGGACAAGACCCCGCTCGAAAATGGAATCGAGCCGTATAGCCTCGCCGTGGCTTATGCGTGGATCACCATGCCCTATCTGCTGTTCATGTCGATGGCGGCGCTGTTTTCGGGCATATTGAATACGCGCGGCTTGTTTGGCGTCGCGGCTGCTGTCCCGATCATATTGAATATCTTCATGATTGGCTCGCTCTTGGGCCTGCCTCTTTTAGGAGTCGGCAAGTCAGGTCTTGGAATGGGCCTCGCCGTCGCCGTGACCCTCTCGGGAATCGCCCAGATGGGCGCCGTTCTCTGGGCGTGCCGCAAAGCCGGCGTGAAAATCGGTCTGCGCCGCCCGCGCCTGACACCCGGCGTCAAACGTTTGGTCATTTTGGGTATTCCGGGGCTTTTATCCGCAGGCATCACCCAGATTAATCTGTTGGTGTCCCATACCATTGCCACTTTTCGCGACAGCGCGGCCAGCTGGCTGACTTATGCCGACCGCCTTTATCAACTCCCGCTGGGTATGATCGGTATCGCCATGGGCGTCGCGCTCTTGCCGGCTTTATCGCGCCGTATCCGGGCCGGAGACGAAAGCGGAGCAAGGAATTCATTTAACCGGGGGATTGAAATTGCCGCCTTCCTGACACTCCCGGCAGCGGTTGCTCTTTTCGTGCTGCCCGATTTTCTAATCGCGGGGCTTTATCAGCGGGGCGAATTTGTTGCCGAAACAACGGTACAAGTGGCCAAAGCCCTTCGGTATTTCGCCCTTGGCCTGCCGGCATTTGTCTTGATCAAGGTTCTGACCCCCGCCTTTTTCGCCCGCGAGAACACGAAAGCGCCCATGGTTTTTGCCGCAATATCGGCAGTCGTGAATATCATATTGGGGCTTTTACTCTTCAATCTCATCGGCTTTGAAGGTCTGGCGCTTGCTACCTCTATCGCGGCTTGGGTAAATGTCGTCTGTCTGTCCCGTTCGCTTTTCAAGACAACGCATCTGGATCCGGACGCCCGGCTTATCAGCCGCCTGCCGCGTATCGGACTGGCCAGCGCGGTGATGGGGATCGCGCTTTGGTTTGCCCTTCCCTTTCTTCCGGATTTTGAAGATTATGGCCTGATTATGGATTTAATCCTGCTCGCGCTCATCTGCGGCGCAGGCGGCGCGCTCTATATTCTTGCGGCTCTGGTCTTGCGGGCTTTCGGGGTCAGTGATATTCGCGACGCGTTTTCCCGCAAGCGCGCATAAGGATAAATTGTGACAGATCAACCCCCCTATCAGGGCCCTAATCGGGTGTTTTCCGGTGTTCAGCCCTCCGGCGCTTTGCATCTTGGCAATTATCTCGGCGCGCTGAAAAAGTTCGTCGACCTTCAGGACGAGATGGAGTGCGTTTACGCGATTGTAGATTTGCACGCGATCACGGTCTGGCAAGATCCAAAACAGCTGGCTGTCCAAACCCGTGAAATCGCGGCGGCTTTTCTAGCCTCCGGCGTCGATCCTAAAAAAGCTATTGTTTACAACCAATCTGCTGTGCGCGCCCATACAGAACTCGCCTGGTATTTTAATTGCGTTGCCCGAACGGGTTGGGTTAACCGGATGACGCAATTCAAAGATAAAGCCGGAAAAAATGCAGAGAAGGCCTCTGTCGGCCTTTATACCTACCCGGTCTTGCAAGCGGCAGATATTTTGGCCTTTAAGGGAACACATGTGCCCGTCGGCGAAGATCAGAAACAACATCTGGAATTATCCCGCGATATTGCGACCAAATTCAACCATGACTTTGGGGTTGATTTCTTTCCTTTGCCGGAGCCCCTTATTAAAGGGGCAGGGGCTCGGGTGATGAGCCTGCGGGACGGCACGGCCAAAATGTCCAAGTCCGACCCGTCAGATAATTCGCGAATTAACCTCACGGATAATGCCGACACAATTTCCAAAAAAATTCGCAAGGCAAAGACCGATGGCGGGATGATGCCGGAAACCCTCAAGGAACTGGAGGATCGCCCCGAAGTCAAAAATCTGGTCGGGATTTTTGCCGCCTTGTCAGGTCGGACGGATCAGGACATTGTTACCGAATATGCGGGGCGGGGGTTTGGCACCTTTAAACCGGCTCTGGCCGATTTAGCGGTGGAAAGCCTTGCGCCGATTACGGAGTTGATGAACCGCTATCTGGCCGCGCCGGATGAACTGGACCGAATTTTATCTAATGCCGCCGATCAGGCGTCTGAAATTGCCGACCCTATCGTCGCCGATGTGCGGCGGATTATCGGATTTAGTGGAGCTTAAAATGAAATACCTTATATGCGCCTCCTCGGCTCTTCTTCTGGTCGCCTGCGAAGGCCCGACGGACCCCTCTGACAATGCAGCTGCCGCTGTAGAGTCGATGACTGCTTCGACTGACCAGGAAACAATGGCTCGGGAAATAACGCCTAACGCAGAAGAAGGCATTGAAGTCTCTTCAATTTACGTTCAGCCGCCCTTCCCCGGCCGCGATGTGGCCGCAGGCTTTTTCTCTTTGACCAATAACGGAGAAGATGACCGTTTGGTATCCGTCAGCAGTCCAATCAGCGAAAATGTTGAAATCCACAATCACGTTGAAGAAGACGGCGTGATGAAAATGCGCAGAATTGACGGAGTCGATTTACCGAGCGGAGACACGGTCAGCTTCAAGCCCGGTAGCTACCACATCATGATGTTTGGCGCGAACATTCCGGAGGGCGCGGAAGAGGTCTCCGTAACGCTGACTTACGAAAATGCCGCGCCGGTAACAATGACCGTGCCAGTTGGCGAACCCGACGAAGACAGGCAAATGAATGATGAAATGGACCACGACTCGGGTCATTAATCTCAAGGCCTAATTAAATTTCAATTCTTTTCCGGCCCGTTTCAAATCATTGAGGCGGGCTTGTTCTTGTCTGAAATTCTCATAGCGTTCTGTGATCGCGGGATGGCTCTCCGAATTGTCCTGAAGTTTGCGGTGCGGATGGGCTGCATCCGCCCAGTAAGAAATAGCCGCTTCGATATCATATCCGGCGCGGTCCATTAGAACCAGCGCCATACGGTCCGCCTCCAGCTCAAGCTCCCGCGTCGGATTTTCCTCGATGTGTCCGGCCATGGCATGCGCCATTTCATGCGCCACAATCAACGCCAGGTTCACATCATCCGGCACGACGCGCATTAGCTCTGATGTGATATAAACTTCGCGCCCATCTGTGTGGCCGTTAATTGCCTGAGAGTAAAATACCCGGGTGGGATAATCACACGCCGTTTCCGGTTGCAGGCGAGTTTCGTAATCCTGGCCTTGGGGCGAGCGAAGCGTCAGCGTTGTGTTGGCGCCGTTAAAAGCACTTCTAGAAAGCGCACTGTAAAACCGCGTCATGGTCCGCCCCCCGGGGACCGCCTGTCCATTGACACGCAAAATCCGGTCGCCGGGCTGTATATCGGCATTATCCGCCGGAGATCCTCGCCGGACGCTGCGTACATACATCGCCTCCGGCTCGACCCCCATCAAGCTTTGCGCCACACCTCGCAATTCTTCTGGGTAATCCTCCAAAGCGTGCGCGCGGAACCCCGGGTCCCGAAAGGTTTCCTGACACAGCGCCGTATTGGCAAGGCGTAGCGGCGCGCTGACGCGGTCCAGTCGGTCGTTCATATTGCGGTAGTCCCTCAGCAGGAGAGAAAAATCCGCCATTTCCCGATTTGATTCCGGCAAGTCCGGAACCAAAGAGGGGGCGGGAGCGCCCGCGTCGGCTTGCTCATTGGCCCCTGACCCATTGCTTTCTGCCTCAGGCGCCGAGCAGGCCACTAGACCCACAGCCAGACAGGTCGTCAGACAGGCCCGGATCAAGAGCCGGTCTCCGCGTCGGAGTCTGACGATTTGAAATTCGGAACGAGCGTCTCTCCGGCGTCTTCCTTGGACTTTATTTCGGCGCGGGCGGCAGCGAGGCGTAAGTAGCGGTTCGGAAAGGTTGGGTGGGTCTTGGCCCGTCCGACATTTCGCGGCTCTGCCTTGGCCAGACGTCTCCAGAAATCTTCAACCCCGTCAATTTCATATCCCGCCCGACGGGCGTAATACAGCCCGACATAATCGGCTTCGGATTCAAAAGGCCGGGTATATCGCGTCGCCAGACCCGAAAGGATGAAGTTCACAATCACTTTGCGAATATGTCCCATCGTATTGTGGGCCAGTTCATGACCGATAATCAGCGCGAGCTCTTCGTCATTTTCAACAAAGGCCATCATCCCGGTCGTCACCGTAATATGGCGGCCATCGGCATAAGCATTAACGTCAGAACTCTGTTTCAATCGAAGCCGATAGGCGCAGGCCTTATCAGGCGTTACCCGTAAGGGGAGCTTGTCGCGGCCGCTGTCCAGCGTCAGTCTCTTATTATCTTCGAGCGTTTTTTGAATGTCGCGAACATCCAAATCATCGCCGTCCTCATCCCGAATAATGTCGCCGCGCGAAAGACCGATTTTCTCCGCCGGACTGCCCGGTGCGATTTGAAACAGCTCTGTTTCGTCTCCGATTCCGAGTTCGCGCTTTGCCCCGTCCCGCAGCCGTTTTTCATAATTGTCCAGCTCATGCGTCAGCACGCCAATATCCGGCCCTGTCTTCGGGCAAAGGCCCTGATTGGCGACCAATATCGGCCGGCCCACAGATAAAAGCCGCGCGGCCATGGCATCCCATTCCGTTAAAGCGAGGTTTTCCTGAAACTGTTTTTCCGCCTTCAACGCCGTCTGGTCGATGCCCGGTAAACGCGTATCAAGGCTGGTACACCCCAGAAGAAGGGCCGAAAGCGCCGAAACGGCGATAAATCGGGCAGGAGACGACATGTATTATCTCATGCAAATTTGCGGCCGCGGCGTCAATGCGTCTTGAACAGAGACGGACAAAGGGCCACATTAGAGATATGTTTATACAGACAGAAGATACGCCCAATCCCGCGACCCTTAAATTCCTGCCCGGACGGGATGTTGTTGGCAAGGACGGCAAGATGCTCGAATTTGCGCGCGGCGAAGATGTTTCGCGCGCGCCTTTGGCCGAAATGCTGTTTATGATTCCCGATGTCGAGCGGGTCTTTTTCGGGACGGACTATGTCTCTGTCACCCGGGTTGACGACGCGCAGTGGAAGCACCTGAAACCCGCCGTTCTCGGCGCAATTATGGATTTTTATGTCGCTGGCGGCAAACCGCTTCTGGAACAAATTCAGGAGTCCGAAGCCGAAGACCGCGTCTATGAAGGCGAAACGCTGGAAATCGTCGAGCAAATCAAGGAATTGATCGAGCTTCGCGTTCGCCCTGCCGTGGCGCAGGATGGCGGCGATATTGTGTTCCGCCATTTCGACGATGATGACGGATCGGTCTATCTTGAGATGCGCGGCGCCTGCGCCGGATGCCCGAGCTCGACCATGACGCTGAAAAGCGGCATTGAAAACCTGCTGAAACACTATGTCCCCGAAGTGACCCGCGTTGAACAGGCTATCTAATTGCTGACGCTGGGGCTGGATACGACAGGCAAGGCCTGTTCCGCCGCTCTGGTCGATGAAGGGCGCATTATCGCGCACGTCTCCGAACCGATCGGACGCGGCCACGCCGAACGCCTCGCCCCCCTCGTCAAAGACATGATTTATAACGCCGGACGCAATATTTCTGACGTCTCGCGTGTCGGCGTTTGCACAGGTCCCGGCAGTTTCACCGGACAACGCGTGGCGCTGTCTTTTGCCAAAGGCTTTGCCTTGCCGCGAAAGCTCCCCGTCATCGGTCTGTCGTCTCTGGAAATTTGGGCAAGAGAAGCCGACCCGGAACAAAATAAATTCGTGGTTAGCGTCGCCGATGTTCGGCGCGGAGAGCTTTGCTGGGCCGCGTGGAAAAACGGAAAAGCCGAAATTTCTCCTGTGACGCACAAAGCTGAAGAAGCCGAAACTTTGATTAAGGCGCTAAAGCCGGATGACGTGCTTCGCGACCAACCGATTTCTACCGTCATTTTAGCGTGGCTTGCCCAGCATGAGACGCCGCATTCCGCGCCTGCTTTGCCGCTCTATTCGCGCGGGCCGGACGCCAAGCTTCCCGGCGGTTTGAAGCCGCCCGCAATCGCCTCATGATACGCCGATTAGGGCCGTCTGATGCGCCCTTAATGTCCACGATTCACCGAAAGTCTTTCTCCGCCGGATGGCCGCCGGCAGAAATGCGTCTGCATATAGACAAGGATTTATGCCTTGGCCTCGGCGATCCGCTTTCGGCATTTATTCTGGTGCAAATTGGTGGGGATCAGGCCGATATCCTGACCATTGCCACACATCCCGACCACCGCAGAAAGGGCTTGGCGCGGCAGCTTCTGACCGAAGCCGAACAAATCCTCCAAGCCGACGGGGTAGAAACGCTGTTTCTGGACGTATCGGAATTAAACGATAGCGCCAAGTCGCTCTATAAATCCTGCGGCTATCAGGCGGTCGGGCGCCGCCCCCGATATTACCGCACTCCGAATGGCCGCGTGGCATCGATTACCTTTTCAAAATCCTTATAAGGCTCTGGACGGCGGGGTTTATGGGTAGTAAACCCAAACCATGCCAAATTGGATTGAAAAAAAATGTGCAGAACGCGGGCTCCGGATGACGGATCAGCGCCGTATCATCGCTCAGGTTTTATCTGACGCCGAAGACCATCCTGACGCCGAAGAGCTTTACGCCCGCGCCTCCGACAAAGACCCGAATATTTCGCTCGCGACCGTTTACCGGACCGTCCGGCTCTTTGCGGATGCGAATATTATCGAAACCCATGATTTCCGTGATGGCCGCGCGCGCTACGAAACCGCCGACGCCGACCACCATGACCATTTGATCGATGTCTCCTCCGGCGAAGTGATTGAGTTCATGGATGAAGAGATCGAAAAGCTTCAGCACAAGATTGCCGAAAAGCTAGGCTATGAACTCGTCGATCATCGATTGGAACTTTACGGGAAAAAGAAGAAATAGGGTTTGCCCGAGGCTCTGGCCAGGCGGCCTCTTCGGGCCTTTTTACTGACGCCTCTATTTTATATTCTTTGCTGCCTTCTGCCTGTTTATATATGGAATTTTTATATTTCTTTGACCCCCGTAATGGGCGGAAAAGATATAGAAAACCTGTTAAGCTGGGGCAAAATAATTATAGTTTATGGCGGGATCATTATTTATACCTGCCTACTGTTTTTAAGTCCCGTTTATTTTCTCGCCAGGCGCACGCGTTTCGAACACCCAACCCTACCAATAGGTTTAGGTTTTTTGGTGACGACTATCGCATGCTTACTCATGGGAAACCCAATTAATTTGGCCTTCTTTATTTACGTTCTTTCAGGCACATTCTCAGGCCTATTATTCTGGCGCCTTTACTCGGGAAAATGGTGGTGACGGATAGAAACGTCCTGACTTCACTCCGCCGCCAAGAGCGCCTCAGCGTCAATTAATTCCTTCTCGAAATAGGCCTCATCCAATTCCCGCTGAGCATGCGGCTGGGTGTGCAGGATTTCCCAGCGCCCGTCATGATGCTCGACCAGCGCGGTGCAGCTCTCGACCCAGTCGCCATCATTCATATAGGTAATGCCGTCAATATCGCGCATTTCCGCGACATGGATATGGCCGCAAATCGCGCCGTCAAAGCCTTTGCGCTGGCAATAATCGGCGACCTGTTCTTCGAAACTATGGATGAAATTCATCGCCCGTTTGGTGCGCTTTTTCAGGCTTTTGGACAGCGACCAATAAGGCAGGCCGAGCTTGCGCCGGATAAAGTTCAGCTTCGTATTCACCCACAGCAAAAGGTTATAGGCATTATCGCCCAGATGCATGATCCATTTGCGGTCGGCGCGCATCAGTCCGTCAAACATATCGCCGTGAACAACCAGATAGCGTTTGCCGTCCTCGCCGACATGCACTTCACGATTGGAAATCTTGACCTCGCCGAAATTGACCTTGAATTTCAGAAAGCCGCGCAGAAATTCGTCATGATTTCCGGCGATATAACGGACATCGCTCCCGCGCTTGCTCGCCGTCAGAATGCGGCGGATGACATTGGTGTGCGCCTGCGGCCAGAACCATTTTTTCTTGAGCCGCCAGCCATCAATAATATCGCCGACCAGATAGAGCGTCTCGGCATTATGGTGTTTGAGAAAATCACAGAGCGCGTCGGCCTGACAGCCCTTGGAGCCGAGATGAACATCGGAAATAAACATCGCCCGATAATCCGGTTTCGGAAAAGTCTTTTTCGAAGCTTTACGAGGCGTCCCCATAATCCGCGCCCTAAGGGGATTCTGTGACGTAAGTGTGACGTATTTTTAACGTTTATTCGTCAGTTCAGGTTCTAGAGGCTTGAGCGACATCGCCGCAGAGCGAGCTTGCTCAATCCGTGCGTCTCGCCTATAGGCCGCCCACAAACATCAGTGAGAATAATCATGACGACGTCACCCCGTGAAAAAAACGCGCCCCGTGATGTTAACGAAGCCGCCATCATCGCGGCCAAGTCTGACATCGCATCCGGCAAAAATTCCAAAAAAGTATTCATCAAGACCTATGGCTGTCAGATGAATGTCTATGACAGCGAGCGTATGGCCGATGTGCTGGCGCCGATTGGTTACGCCCCGACCGACGCGCCGGATCACGCCGACCTGGTTATTCTCAATACCTGCCACATTCGCGAAAAGGCCGCCGAGAAAGTCTATTCAGAGCTCGGCCGCATCCGAAAATATAAAGAAACCAATAAACCCGACATGAAAGTCGCCGTGGCGGGCTGCGTCGCGCAGGCCGAAGGCGCAGAGATCATGTCCCGCGCCCCCGTCGTCGATATGGTGCTCGGCCCACAAACCTATCACAAGCTCCCGGAAATGATTGCCAAGGTGCATCGCGGCACAGGGCAGGTTCTGGAAACCGAATTTGATACGTTGGAAAAATTCGACGAGCTGCCCGAGCTGCGCCAGCCTAAAGGCTTTTCGAGCTTTCTGACCATTCAGGAAGGCTGTGATAAATTCTGCACGTTCTGCGTGGTGCCCTATACGCGCGGCGCCGAAGTCAGCCGCTCTGTCGCCCATGTCGTGGCCGAAGCAAGGCAGCTCGCCGCCCATGGCGTGCGCGAAATCACCCTCATCGGGCAGAATGTAAACGCCTATAACGGCGTCGGCGAGGACGGCAAGGAATGGACGCTGGGCCAATTAATTCGTCATGTCGCCCTCATCGGCGGAATTGACCGTATCCGTTTCACCACCTCCCACCCGCGCGATATGGATGATGACCTGATTGAGACTTTGGGCAATGAGCCAAAATTAATGCCCTATCTGCATCTGCCGATTCAGGCGGGGTCGAACAAGGTTCTCCACGCGATGAACCGGGGTCATACCTATGCCGAGTATAAAGAATTAATTGCGAAAATCCGCGCGGCCCGTCCCGATATTGCATTGTCCGGTGATTTTATTGTCGGCTTCCCGGGCGAGACCGAAACAGATTTCCAGCAGACGATGAAATGCGTCGAAGAAGTCGGCTATGGCAGTTCGTTTTCATTTAAATATTCCGTTCGCCCCGGCACGCCGGGCGCCGGCCTGCCGCGCCAGGTTCCCGAAGACGAAAAACAGGACCGCCTCGTCCGTTTGCAGGCGCTGCTTTATCAGCAGCAGCAGGATTTCAATAAATCCCTTATTGGGCGAACCTTGTCGGTTCTGGTTGAGGGCGTCGGCCGCAAGGATGATCAACTCTTTGGCCGCAGCCCGTATTTGCAAGGCACGCATTTTGACGGACCCAAAGATCTGGTCGGTCAGATTGTGGACGTAAAAATTACGGATGCGGGACGGAACTCCCTTGTCGGAGAACTGGCTTGATAACAAAAGCTTGAGTAAATGCCGCTTGCACGCCGGAATTAGTTCCTTAAAACTAATTCCATGCAAGATACATCCCAAGATACCCCCCAAACTGAGACGCAAGACCTCCCGCCTCCGCCGCAGGTGGCCGAGGAGAGCGGCGAAGAACTTGCCAATCAAACTCCGCAGGAAATCTTTGCCGATATGCGGGATTGGGCAATGGATACTTGGGATCAGCTTTTATCTCTGTCCACGATCTGGCAAATTCTCGCGGTAATTGCCGCGATCGGTCTTGGCTGGGTCGCCTCGCGCAAACCACAAAAGAGTCTGGAAGCCCGTCGGGACAAACGCGACAGCACTGATATTCTCTACCGCATCTACAATGCTCTGGCCGGCGTGATGTGGCCGGTTTGCATTGTTGTTTTCCTTTGGATCGCGGTTTTGATTTTCGGCGCCGCCGGTTTGCCGGATGATATTCTACGCATCGTCGCCAGCCTGACCAATGCGGCGATAATTGTGCGCCTTTTGACAAAGAACATGGCGGAGGGGCCACTTCGTACCCTGATTGCTCTGACGGCTTGGGGGCTTGCCGCGCTCTATATCCTAAAACTTTTGGATCCTGTCACCAACGCGCTGGATAGCGCCGCGCTCTCCGTCGGCGGCACCCGGATATCTGTTCTACAGGTCATCACGAGTATCATTCTCGCCATCGGCGCGCTCTGGATTGGCCGCATTGCGGGCGATGCGGCGCAGAGCCAATTACGCTCTTCTGAGCGCCTGACCCCGTCCATGTCCGGTCTATTGGGTCAGGTCGCTAAGATCGGCCTGATGATATTGGCCGTGATTGTGGCGCTCGGCTCGGTCGGTATTCCGATTACCGCCTTTGCGGTTCTGGCCAGTGCCATTGGTGTTGGTATCGGTTTTGGACTCCAGTCGATCTTCTCCAACTTCATCTCGGGCATCATCATCCTGTTTGAAAAGTCGATTAAGGTCGGCGATTTTATTGAATTGCAATCCGGCGTTCGGGGGCAGGTCCGCGAAATTAATATTCGATCCACTTTGGTCACAACGAATGACTCGGTCGACATACTTGTCCCGAATGAAGAATTTATCAAAGCCCAGGTTATCAACTGGACACTTCGCGATCCGCGTCGGCGCCTTCGCATTCCGTTTGGCGTTGCCTATGGCATCGACAAAGACGTGGTCAAAAAGGCCGCTCTGGAAGCGGCTGAAGCTGTCGAGTGGACCGACCTTGACCGGGAGGAGCACAAACCTCAGGTCTGGCTCACCGAATTTGGTGATTCCAGTCTGAACTTCGCTTTGGTTGTCTGGCTGAAAGACAGTGCTGTAAAACGCCCGTCTCGCGTCGAAGCCGATTATAATTGGGAGCTTCATACGGCTCTGGCGAAGTACGATCTCGAAATTCCGTTCCCGCAGCGCGATATCAATATCCGTCAGCCCGCCGAGTTAACCGTGCGTATGGCGGACGGGCCGAAAAAGGACGAGAAGAAAAAAGTCGAGAAGAAGCCGAAAGAATAGCGTGTTCGCGGGGAGGACTTTACGTCTTCTCCTCTGAGGGCGGTCTTGCTTCTTTCTTTTTCCTCCAAGGCGCGCCGATGAAATCGAAGTATAGAGCCCAGAAATAAAGCGCAATCAATAAAGCTATGCCCAAGGCTGTCAGTATTTTTATGATAGCTTGCAATGGGCTGAGTGTGACGATGGCCTTTCCTTGTTCAAATCGAATATCTTTCAAAGCAAGGCTTGCTGCAGAGCCTTTGAATCCCGCATCTTTCAAATTGTAAATCGGCATGGCTTCGAAAAATTTATAAGCCCCGTCCACGCCGATCTCTTTGAGTTTGGAGCGGTTATCTCCGACGACCCGGTCTAGGGATTCCTTGGCTTCCTCAGACAGCATATCGTTTTTCTGACGTTTTAAAAAATCTTGCGCAATATTTCGCAAATCATCGATTTTTTCCTGACTTTCGCCGTCCAAGGTCGCCTCGAAATCAAGAGGCTTTAAATCCGCAAGGTAAAGTCTAGGCGCGTCATATCGTATTTGGCTTGCGAAATCCCCATCAATTGTTCCGGCATATCCGAACCCCTCAGCTGCGAGGTCAACGCCTAAACGCGCGCCGTCCCTCTCGGTAAAGCTTACATCCGCCTCTTCTATGGTGAGTGTGATACCCAAATAGCCAATCGGCCCCTGCTCCAGTTGAGCGTCAATCGCTCTCTGGACATCGGCTTCGCTAATCTCTATTTCGAAATCTTGAAGAAGAATGAAACTCCCAATGACACAGACTATAAAAACCGCGACGGCGATAATAGGGAATAACTTTTTCATGAGCTAACCCTAGCCTGAAGCACCGAGTGTGACAATTGGCAAGACGGCCAATAGAAAACATCTAATCCTCATCATAAAACGAATACAGAATCGCTCTCGCCTTTTGCGGCTATCCCCCCTATCTAGGGATTATGTCGAAACAAACCGAAATACTGGAATTTACCGATGCTGATTTGGTGCGCAGGCTCTGCGGGCCGAACCATGCCAATCTGGCGCTTATCGAAGAAGCCTTTGGCGTCTATCTCGAAGCGCCCGGAACGGACGTTCACATTAATGGTGATACGCCGAGCCGCGCGCGCGCCGGAGAGCTTATCAAGGAAATCTATCAGCGTTTGGAACGCGGCTGGCCTTGCGGGCCGTCCGATATTCGCGCGCTCATCCGCGCCATGGGCAAAGGTAAGGTCAAAGCGGCCAGCGTCGAGGCGATTATTCCGTTCCCCCGCCGGTCCCCTATTATTCCGAAAACGCCGCGTCAGGAAAAATTCATCAACGCCATGCGCGATGACACGATTATCTTTGGCGTCGGCCCGGCCGGGACCGGGAAAACCTTTCTCGCCACCGCTTATGGGGCGTCATTACTCGCGCGCGGCGAAGTGGCCCGGTTTATTGCCTGCCGCCCCGCTGTCGAAGCAGGCGAACGCCTCGGCTTCCTTCCGGGCGATCTGAACGAAAAAGTTGATCCCTATATGCAGCCGATATGGGACGCGCTTCATATGGTATTGGGCCGCGACGAGGTGGATCGCCGTAAAGCCGCCGGCGATATCGAAGTTGCGCCACTCGCTTTTATGCGCGGACGGACGCTGGCAGATGCCTTTGTCGTCATTGACGAAGCCCAGAACGCCACTATTCCGCAAATGAAGATGGTGCTGACGCGTTTGGGGGAACGCGCCAAATACGCCGTGACAGGCGACCCAAGCCAGTCTGATCTCCCCTACAATCAAACTTCCGGCCTCGCCCATGCGCTTACCATACTCGGCGATATCAAAGGCATCAGCCAGATCAAGTTTTTGGCGAGCGATGTTGTGCGGCATCCTTTGGTCGGTAAGATTGTGAATGCCTATGAGAAGGACTCGAAGTCTCACGAGACAAAAGGCAAGGATTAGCATTTCTGTCGGCTTGGTCCGGTAATATAAAATTCATGACCCCAATTCCGTTTGAAATAGATATCTCTCATCAGTCTAGCGATTGGCCAGACTGTGATCTTTTAGTGCAAAAGGCTATTACGTCGGCTTGGAACGTTTTGACGATTCCGCGCGCCGGGGAGTTGTCTGTCGCCCTCTCAAATGACGAGCAGGTGCAGGCTTTAAATCGGGATTATCGGAATAACGATAAACCAACCAATGTCCTGTCTTTTCCCGTTGCAGAACCGGCGCCACTGCTTGGCGATATTGTTTTGGCGCTTGAAACCGTGCAGAGGGAAGCCAATGAGAAAGCCATTTCCTTTGAGGACCATCTGACGCATCTTTTGATTCACGGATTTTTACATCTTCAAGGCTATGACCATGAGAATGAAGATGAGGCCGAAATAATGGAAGCCCTGGAAATCCGGGCTTTGAGCGCTTTGGCAATTGACAATCCTTATAAAACTGACGAATTTTAAAATATTATGAGTGACGCAACCTCTGAACCCGGACTTTTGACCCGCCTTTTTAGTCGGTCGACCTCCGAGGGCACGCCGGAATCCGAAGACGAAGACAGTCCCTCGGGACGATCGGCCCAACACCAGGAATTGATGATGAATGCGGCGGAGCGGTTTCATCTGCTCCGAGTTGACGATGTGATGGTTCCCCGCGCTAATATCGTCGCCGTCGAAAACGGCGCAACATTGACTGAATTGTCACAAGCTCTCAAAGACGCCGGTCATTCGCGTCTTCCGGTTTATAAAGAATCCCTCGATGATCCGGTCGGTATGGTCCATATCAAAGATGTGCTGCCTTATTTGATGCTCAATGCCAAAGGGCGTTCGGGCAAGACCTATCCAAACAAAAAAATTATCCAATATATCCGCCGTCCTGTATTATTCGTGCCGCCTTCCATGCTCGCGCAGGACTTGTTGCGGCGTATGCAGGCGCGCCGCTCTCATATGGCGATTGTGGTCGATGAATATGGCGGCACAGACGGTTTGGTGACGATCGAAGATCTGATTGAACCGATTGTCGGCGATATTGATGATGAGCATGACGAGCTTGAGCCGCAGGTTCAGCGTATTGCGGGCCAAAACGGACAAATTGTCTGGGAAGCGGATGCGCGTATTTCTATCGACAGTTTTGAAGAAACTTTGGGGCGGGAATTCGCCACCCCGGACGAGGAAGAGGATGTCGACACATTAGGTGGTCTCGTCTTTACCATGGCCGGGCGCGTTCCCGAACGCGGCGAAATCATCAAACATGCGGACGGTCTGGAGTTTGAAATTACGGATGCCGATCCACGCCGGGTAAAAAGCCTTCGGATTACGGATACGCGCGACGACGATTCGGACTCCTTCGAGGATAGCGCCGCTCCCACCTTGCCTGTGACTTAATTTAATTTTCCCAAAGCGATCTTTATATGAGTGACAAACCCGCTCCCCATCCGAACCCGCCGTTTTTTTTGAAAACCTCCGGATGGTCTGGCCGATTTGTTAGTTTCGCCATTGGCGGGCTCTGCGTCTTAGGGCAAGCGCCGATGCACCTCTGGCCGCTCGCGCTCGTGGGATTCGCGTTGTTATTCATGCGTCTGCAATGGGCGTCCACCTCAGATCGCCCGGGCTGGGCCGGTTTCGGCGCGGCCTTTTGGTTCGGCATTGGTTATTTCGGGCTCGGCACGTTTTGGGTCGGGGAAGCTTTCATCGCCCGCGGCCCCGCTTTTATACCTTTGATGTTCCCCATGGTTTTTGGCCTGGCCGCATTACTGTCCTGTCTATGGGGGTTTGCCGGGCTGGCAATTGCCAAAAGCCGGTTTCGGCCCGGTTGGGCGCAACTCGCCTTTGTCGGGTTTTTCATCTTGGCCGAATATGTGCGGGGACATTTATTCGGAGGCTTTCCCTGGAATATGCCGGGTTATATATTTCCGGCAGGCGGCGCCTTCTCGCAAGGCGCGGCACTCTGGACCATTTATGGCCAGTCATTATTCGTTCTCGCCTTGAGCGCGGCCTTGGCGACCGCCGTTTTCTCTTCCAAAAAGATAGCGCCCGCGCTTATTTTCATTATCGGTCTCGGCGGTCTTTACGGACTTGGGCATTTGCGACTGTCCAGCGCCGAGGTCACTTATCAGGACGATGTCACGCTTAGAATTGTGTCTATTCCGTTCAATCAGTCGGAGCGATTTGATTCCCAGAAAAGCAATCAGATCGTCGAAGCCTTTATCGCGGAAAGCCTGCGCGACGATATACAAACTCCGGATCAAACCCGGTTGAGCGAGGTCACTCACATCATCTGGCCCGAAGGGGCGATCAATGGTCTGGCGATAGAGAACAGGCCTTTTCTCAATTATATGGGCGAGAGCCTCGCCATGCGCCGAGACGGCGATCTGCCTGTCTGGATTTTAAATTCGCTGCGCCGGGAGCCTAACCCAAACTCCACACCGAACTCTCCTATAGATGATTACTACAATAGCTCCGTCGCCGTTACCTTTGACGCTCAAGGAACTCCGTCTCTAGCTGAATATAATGATAAAAAGAGGCTGGTGCCATTTGGCGAATTTATTCCCTTTGGAAAATGGATGGAAAGCCAGAACGTACCCGTAATTTCAACGTCGCTCATGTCCATTTCTCCCGCTTCGGAAAAAACCCGGACCCAATATCCCGGCCTGCCACTTGGCAGTCCTCAGATATGCTATGAAATTATTTTCCCGGGCCTGACCCCGCGCCCCGACAGCGACTCCGAAGCCGAATTCATTCTTAATCAGTCCAATGATGCCTGGTTCGGGCAGAGCTGGGGGCCGAAGCAACACGCCAATATTGCCCGCTATCGCGCCATAGAAGAAGGCTTGCCGATTATCCGCGCCGCGTCTAACGGCGTCAGCGCTGTCATCGACCCCTATGGACGGATTGTCGCTCAGACCGACCAAAATAAATCATCCCACATTGATACACCGCTCCCTAAACCTTTGAAATTTCAACTAAGTTCGAGGGGGGCGATCTGGCTCATTTTCTTGATAATTATAGCGGTTTCCCTATTATGTACGCTCTACGGGCGGTCGAGGGACAGAGCCGCTATTATTTAATCGTTCGGACCGAAACTGGTGGGGGGCACCACAGGCACCGAACACTTAAGGGACCAATTATCGTGAAAGATCCGAAACACGCGCCGCGCGCCGCCAATCCGGTGGATGTGCATGTTGGCACTCGCGTTAGATTACGTCGCCAAATTCTAAAAATGAGCCAAGAGAAATTGGGGGATAAACTTGGCGTTACATTCCAGCAGGTTCAAAAATATGAACGTGGGTCCAATCGGGTGGGGGCCAGCCGTCTCTGGAAAATTTCTCAAGTTCTGGATGTGCCGATCAGTTTCTTTTTTGACGGACTTTCAGATAATTATAAATCCGGGCAATTTGCAGAAGATGATCAAATGCCGATCGTTTATGAATTCATCAATAGCACGGACGGCGTGTCCTTGGCTAAAGCGGTCAGCCAGATAAAATCCAAAGCCGTTCGCCGTCAACTACTCGAGCTCGCCCGCGCTATGGCCAAGGCCAGCTCCGGAGATGATGAAGAAGAATAAAGATGCTCGCCCTTCAATTATAATCTCGTCTGAATAAGCCTCTGGTTTTCCCCGAGGGGTTTCGCTATGGGCGCGGCCATGACTTATAATCGCGAAACGGAACAGTTCCGCACCTTTGGGCGCACCAAGGGGCGGGCGCTGACGCCCACCCAACAGGACATGATGGATCGGATTTATCCGAAGGTAGTTTGGGATAGTGAAAAAGACGGCGCCAAAGATAGAACCCGCCCGCTCTGGCTGGAAGTTGGCTTTGGCGGCGGGGAACACCTCGCCCATCAAGCTAAAACAAATCCGGATGTCGATATTCTAGGTGCGGAGCCATTCCTGAACGGCGTGGCCAAAGCGGTAAAGCATATTGACGACAATGATCTGGAAAATGTCCGTCTCTATCAAGGCGATGTCCGCACGGTTCTGAATGATTTGAATGAGAACTCGCTCGACAGAGCTTTTGTTCTGTTTCCCGACCCATGGACAAAAACCCGGCATCATAAACGGCGGCTGATAAATGAAGAATTTCTCGGCAGTCTTCACTGCGCCCTGAAACCCGGCGCGGAATTGCGGTTTGCCAGCGACATTATTCACTATGTCGATTGGACGCTGACCCGCGTCCATAAAATGGGGGGTTTTGACTGGCCAGCCCGCCGCGTGAGCGATTGGCGCGTCCCGCCGCACGATTGGTGCCCCACGCGATATGAAGCCAAAGCCAAGCGCGAAGGCCGGGAATGTCATTATTTCCGCTTCGTCAAACGTAAATAGAAATAATAAAACCTGTCTTGCCTGAAACCGTTTCGCGGTTCAGACATTGATTTAGCTTCTGCAGCTATTTTACGGATGCCCATGCGCGCTTTTCTCTTTGCCCTCGTTTTATTATTTTCGATTCAAATTCCTGTTTACGCGCAAGACGCCCCTGAGCCCCAAGCGACAATTGATGCGGAAGACACCGCTCTGTCGGACCAGAAAATAGAACAAAGACTTTCTTCCATATTCGAAAAAATAAGCGGTACGGAAGAGGTGGAGGTCGACGTGAGCGCCGGCGTTGTCAGTCTGTCAGGCGATGTTGCCAATGAAACGGCGGCGCGGGACGCTCTGGATATTGCCGGCCGGACAGACGGAGTTGTCACCGTCGAGGACAATATAAACCGGACACTTGACGTCCGCGGAAATGTCGCCCCCGTACTGCAAGGCTTTCAGGACGATCTGCGCAATATCTATCGCGCTCTTCCGCTTATTGTCCTGTCTCTAATTGTCTTTATTGCCTTTGGCCTGTTTGGCGGGTGGCTAGCCCGCCGCAAATCGCTTTGGCAGCGCGTTTCCCCGAATCCTTTTCTGGCAGAAATCGTGGCGCAGATCGTCCGGCTTGCCTTTTGGGCTATCGGCGCGATTATCGCCCTTAATCTGGTTGGCGCGTCGAGCCTTATTGCCACCATCCTAGGCGGCGCCGGCGTCGTTGGTATCGCGATTGGTTTTGCCGTGCGCGACAGTCTGGAAAATTATATCTCTTCCATCATGCTAAGCCTTAGGCAGCCCTTTCGCGCCCAAGACCACGTCGTGATTAATGATCTTGAAGGCATTGTTGTGCGCCTGACCTCCCGCGCGACAATCCTGATGACCTTAGAGGGCAATCACCTTCGCATTCCCAACTCGACTGTCTTCAAAGGCACAATTCTGAATTACACCACCAATCCCGAGCGGCGTTTTGAATTTGACGTCGGCGTGGACGGCGCGGACGACCCGGTCTCTGCCATGCAAATCGGATTGGAAGCGATGAAACACCATGACTTTGTTTTGGCGGATCCCCTGCCCGGCGCCATCATTGAAACAATCGGCGATTCCAACATCGTCATCCGCTTTACCGGGTGGGTGGATCAAACCGTCACGGACTTCGGCAAGGCGCGAAGTTATGCCATTCGATCGGTTATCAATACACTGGATGAAAACGGCTTTACTATGCCGGAGCCGATTTACCGCTTACGCTTTGACGGCGACATCAAAGGCGCGGCAGATAAATTATCGTCCTCGCCAAATGGGAAAGGCGCCAAAACGGCCTCTCTCTCGGAAAAGACGCCCAAGCCTTCGGCGGTAAATGCCAAGACGCCCCCTCTGGATGTGTCCAAGGACACGCATTTGGAGGAAAAAGTGGCCGAAGAGCGCGAGCAGACCGGCGAAGATGATTTGCTCGACGAAAACAAGCCCAAAGAATAGGAAAAGAAATAGGTAAGCCGCCAGCTCCTTTGGCCTTTCCAATATTTATTAACCCCTCTTTAGACTTTGTTAGCCATAAATCCCCCTGATTCTATGGGGGCTCTTGCATGGCGGTGACGCGGCGAAATCTTTTGAAAGGCGCAGCCTGTTTCTCGGTCGCGCCGATGGCCGGCCTGACAACCGGGTGCACCGCGCCGCTCGGCACGCGTCAATCCTATCTGACCCAAATACTCGCGCCGAGAAATTATAACGTCATTTTCCACTGGCTTGACGTCATTATGCAGCAAGTCCGGGATCAACGCATTGCGCCGCCCCGCGCCGCCTATAACTTTGCCATGCCACTGGCGGCGGGGTTTCTCGCGGCGAACTCTATCACCCGCACTTACGCTGAGCCCTATAATATCGGGTGGGGGCCATATGACGCTGATCCACAAGTGGCCTATGTCGCGGCCTTTACGACCGCGGCCTCCGAAGTGTTTCAGCAGCCTTTCGTCGTCGAACGCGCACAGTTTTTTAATTCCATTCCGGGCAGCCAAGCAAAATCGCGTGGGATGGAATGGGGCCGAAAAGTCGGGCTGAAAGTTGTCAAAATGCGGACAAATGACGGATCAGAGCCGAGCGAAGTTAATTATTATTTGAATAGATATAACCAGCGCCATGACGCCTTGGCTTGGAAACCAACCGGGCCGTTCTATTCTGCGACTCCCGGCCCAGCCTTTGACAGTTTCGCCCGCGCTGCGTTTCCGGGGCACGGCGCTATTACCCCGTGGACGATGAAAATTGGGTCACAATTCCGCGTTCCGGGATTTCACCATCCCGCCAGCCCGGAATTCGCCGCCGAATTTAAATATATCCGGGATATTGGCGGAAGTCAGAGCCGAATTCGAACGCCGGAGCAATCCGAGATCGCGATGTTTTGGGAAGACGGCCCTTGGGGCATTACGCCCCCCGGCCACTTCCTTTACCTCTCGGCGCAGGCTCTACAACATAAACCCTTGTCTTTTATCGAACTCGCCAGAGCCTTTGCCTTATTGGGCATGACGCAGTGTGACGCCTCTATTTGCGCATGGGACAATAAATACGCGCATGATATTATTCGCCCGGAAAGTTCAATTCGTATTCGCGCGCCGCAATTTCGTAATCCTGATCCGGACGTTCGAGTTACCCCGAATTGGCAGAGCTATATCCCGACGCCTAACTTCCCCGCTTATACCTCCGGTCACTCCACATTCGGCGCCGCAGCGGCCGAGATGCTCACCTTGATTTTGGGCAGAGAAGACGTAGCGCTTTCCGGCAAAGTCCCCGATGAAGTTATCTGGCCGCAATTAAAAGGTGTCGTGCGGCATTGGAGGAATATACGGCACGCGGCCGAGGAAAACGGCGTCAGCCGGTTATATGGCGGCGTGCACTGGGAGCTGGATCATAAAAATGGAATGCGCTCGGGCGGCGATTTGGCCAATCACGCCTTCCACACAATGTTTCCGCGGATCGGATAGAGATATGAAGAAAGCTCTCAAACTCGCTCTTCCCATCCTCGCTTCCCTGATCGCGGCGGGTTGTTCCAATCCCTATGATTTCGCGACGCAGAAAATGCACGCTCAAAATCAGCCTTATTATGCGCCGCAGGGCTATGGCGCCTATGGGTATCAACCACCGCATCAATCTGGCTATTATCAGACCCCAACCGGGCGTCCTCAAACCGCCGCCCGATTGGGCCTGAGAGGCGGGCCCCAACACGGCTATGCGCCGAGAGGTTATGCAAATAGAGGTTATGGATATAACAGATCCTATCAGGCCCGCGCCGGAAACCCTCGTCGGTCACTGATTAATTTGAATTATGAAACGCTCAATTTCTTTGAAGCGCCGCTGGCCAAGGAAATCGGCGACACCACATTCCTGCTGCGCGGACGGGTCGATACCCCGCTCAGCTATAGTTTCGAAAATGACAATGACTTCGACGCTTCGGTCGAAGGCAATTTCCAGATCAGCGCCGAGACGCAGCTCCAGAACCGTATCACGCTAGGCGCGCTTTATGCCGGGAGCGGGATCGAAAATAACGGCGTCGATTATGATGACCAGGTCGCCGTCTTTGCCGGCGGCAGCTGGGGCACCGTCTTTGGCGGCAATGTCTCCAACCTCGTTTTTGAAAACACTCGGCGCCGACGCGGGGCCTCCACGCTTGAACTCGAAGGCAGCAACACGCTTGGCACGCTCGCCGATTGGAGCGGCGGCTATCAAGGCCGTTACGGCCCCATGGTGGTGAGCGGATTATTCGATGAAGACGACAATTACGATATCGGTGTTACGCTTCAGCGGCCCATGGGGAATAAAGATTACCGCGTCTCTGCCAGGCACAATACGGGGCAGTTTACCGCCGCAGACGGATTTACCGAAATCGACACCCGCGCGGTCAGCGCCGTCGGTGAATATGTCTATGGCAGCACCCGCTATGATATCGGCGCGGGCTATGAGGAATTAGATAATAATGGCGACCAAGCCGACCGCTGGTTCACCTCCGCCGGGATAAACACCAAAAAAGGCGTCTGGAGCTTCTCTGCCGAAGGTCATTACGGCGAGATAGACGGCAAAGAGGAAAAATCCGCCCTGATAGGCGTACGATACGACCTCGCCAGGGGCCTCGCCGCGACAGCCGCGCTGGATTATCAGGACAGGCAGATTACGATAGACGGCGTGAACTATATCAACACGAAAGACACGCGCGGCGTGATTGCGCTGAGTTACGGGTTTTAAGCGGACTCTATCCGACGCACATCCCCTCTTGCCAAACCCGCGCGCTTCGCCTACATATCTCTCAACAAAAAGACGCCAGCTGCACAGGATGCAGAACAGGCGGCCCCCAAGGGGCCGTTTTTTTTATGCCTTAAAACGGCATCGCCCTGTCACATTGGCTCGATAGACTTGCGCTTGTGAGCGCATAAAAATGAGTGAATATGAAAACCAAAACGCATATGGATGAACGGGTTCTGGCCTTGGCTGAACCAATCGCCGAAGATCTCGGTCTTCGTATTGTGCGCATCCGCGTCATGGCGGGCAAGCGCAAGACGGTTCAAATTATGGCCGAGCGTGTGTCCGATAATCAGATGGCAGTCGAAAATTGCGAGGCTTTATCCCGCGAGCTGTCCGCCGTGATGGAAGTCGAAGATCCGATCTCAGACGCTTATGTCCTCGAAGTCAGCTCTCCGGGGCTGGACCGCCCATTGACCGACCTCGAAGATTTCACGACCTATGAAGGCTATAAAGCCAAGCTGGAACTTGACCGACTGGTCGAGGGCCGCAAACGTTTTCGCGGCATTTTAGCCGGCGTCGAAGACGGCCATGTCGATATCAATCTCGAAGGCGAAGAGGACTTTACGGCTTCTCTTCCTTTTGAGTGGATAAGCGAAGCCAAGCTGATGATCACGGATGAGCTGATCGAAGCCGGTCAAAAAGCCAAAGACGCCACGAAGAAGGCCGCCGAAGTAGCCGCCGCCAAATCTAATACTACCAACCCTTCAGACGGAGACGCGTAATGTCCACAAATGGAATTGCCGCTAACAAACTCGAACTCTTGCAAATTGCCAAAGCGGTCGCAGACGAGAAATCCATTGATCAATCCATCGTTCTGGAAGCCATTGAAGAGGCGATCCAGAAGGCCGCGCGTCTGCGTTATGGCGCAGAGCTGGATATCCGCGCCAAGCTGGACCCGAATACGGGCGAGCAGACCTTGCGCCGCGTTATCACAATTGTCGATGACGAGACGGAAATCGAAAATGAAAGCATACAGACGCCGCTTTCCACGGCGCAGCTCGACAATCCTGACGCCGAGGTTGGCGACTTGATCACGACAGAACTTCCTCCGCTGGAATTTGGCCGGGTTCAGGCGCAAATGTCCAAACAGATTATCATGGGCAAAATCCGCGACGCCGAGCGCGCCCGTCAATATGCCGAATTTAAAGACCGCGTCGGCGAAATCATCAACGGTATCGTCAAGCGCGTCGAATATGGCCACATCATTGTCGACCTGGGCCGCGCCGAAGGCGTTATCCGCCGCGATCAGGCCCTGCCGCGTGAAAACGTCAAAGGCGGCGACCGCATCCGCGCCTATATCATGGACGTCCGCGAAGAGCCCCGCGGGTCACAAATCTTCCTTTCCCGCGCCCATCCGCAATTCATGGCGCAGCTTTTCGCCCAGGAAGTTCCGGAAGTCTATGAAGGCGTTATCCAAATCGTCTCTGTCGCCCGCGACCCCGGCTCTCGCGCGAAAATCGCGGTTTACTCCTCTGACAGCTCCATCGATCCGGTCGGGGCCTGCGTTGGTATGCGCGGCTCCCGCGTTCAGGCAGTTGTCAACGAGCTGCAAGGCGAACGTATCGACATCATTCCTTACACAGAAGATATGGGGACCTTCATCGTCAACGCCCTCCAGCCCGCCGAAGTCACGAAAGTGGTTATCGACGAAGCCGACGGCCGTATCGAAGTCGTTGTGCCCGAAGAGCAGCTTTCCCTGGCCATTGGCCGCCGCGGTCAAAACGTGCGCCTCGCCTCACAGCTTTCCGGCTGGGCTTTGGATATCCTGACCGAAGCACAAGAATCCGAGCGTCGCCAGAAAGAATTCCAAGAGCGTTCCGAGCTGTTCATCACAGGTCTGGATGTTGATGAAATGGTTGCGCAGCTTCTCGTTTCCGAAGGATTCGAAACCATGGAAGAAGTCGGCTATGTTGCACTTGACGACCTGACCTCTATCGACGGGTTCGACGAAGAAACCGCAGAAGAGCTTCAGACACGTGCGCGTGAATATCTCGACAAGATTGCCGCCGAGCAAGACGCCGCCCGTATCGAGGCCGGCGTGGAAGATGGCGTGCTGGAAATCGAAGGCGTGACACTGCCTATGGCTGTTATTTTCGGTCAGAACGATATCAAGACCGTCGAAGATGTGGCGGGCCTCGTCCCGGATGATCTGAATGGCTACACCGAGTATAAAGACGGTGAGCGCATTCACGAACACGGTATGATCGAACATATGGGTCTTACAAATGAAGAGGCGACGAACCTCATCATGCAGGCCCGCGTTCAGGCTGGCTGGATCGAAGCCTCTGCTCTTGAAGAAGAGGAAGAGGTCGAGGTTGATGAAGAAGGTAATCCTGTCATCACCGCCGAAAATCTTTTCGAGAGCGCGTAACGCGCGAGACCGGGGGCCCGAAATATGACGCCCGAAGAAGAAACAGAAGAATTTGGCCCCGATCGTCGGGGCCATAAATCGCGCGAACGCAAATGCCTCGCGCTAAATGAGGTGCGCGACCCGGCGGATATGATCCGTTTTGTCCGCGACCCTGAAAATAATGTGGTGCCGGATATTACCGGAAAATTGCCCGGACGAGGGGTTTGGGTCAGCGCTGATCTTGAAAATCTCAAAAAGGCGATTAAATCAGGGGCATTCCCTCGCGGCTTTAAATCCAAAGTCACCGTGCCGAACGATATGGTCGGGCTCGTCGAAGATGGTTTAAAGAGGTCCGTTCTCGGATTGCTGTCTATGGCCAAAAAATCAGGCCGGATTGCTCTGGGGTTTGATCAAGTGATTGCTTTGGCCCGCGACGGAAGTCTCGGCCTTAGAATAGAGGCGCAGGACGGCGCCGCTGACGGACGCGGGAAAATCCGGACTCTGTCGCGCGCGGTTGCACGCGAGTTGGAACGAAATGACCCGCCTGTCATTGGCTGTTTTACAGCGCATGAATTGGGCGATATAATGGGCCGAGATAAACTGGTTCATGCGGGACTTGGGCGCGGGCGATTAAGCCGACGCCTAAGAGAAGAAGCGCACAGACTTTCGGGTTTTGTCGCGCTGGTTCCGACCGATTGGGCCGATTATGCCCATGAAGTGAAACCAAAAGAAGAATAAAGCGGCCCAAAAGCCGCTTTTGAGTGTTGAATTTGCGAGTGCGGGCGTTAGGTTACGCGCTCTAAAAAAGGCCGGAAAAACCGGACCCATCCGAAGGCAGCGGAGTTATGACCGTCCCCTTCAACAGAAAGATACTGATGAACGATACATCTGATAATAAACCGGCGGATAAAAAGCCTGCAAGACGGCCACTCACGCTCAATAAGGGCGGGCGCGGGCCGACACGGGGTCGCACCTCTGCCGTCGTCGTCGAGAAGAAGAAAAAGATTCTGGTCAAACCTGGCGCGAAGAAGCCGGGCGCGTCCAATGCCGGGCCTAAAATCAAGCCCAACGTACCGACGGTAAACAAAGAGGCAGACGCAGAAGGCGCGAAGAAGCCGGCTGAATCAAAGCCAGCGGTGCCGAATATCGAACGTCCGAAGCCTATTCCGCGGCCCAAATCGAATAAAGTCGAGCGGGACGAGACCCCGATTGTCAAAAAGACAGAAAAAGCCAAGGCGCCCGAACCCAAAGAGCCGGCGCCGAAGCTCAAGCCCGCCGTGGCCCCGCCTCCGCCCAAGCCAGTGGATGTGAACGCCGCTGCCCGCGCTATGGGTGTCTCCGTTGCTGAATATAAGCGCCGCCAAGCCGCGCTGCAAAAAGCCCAAGCTGAACAATCCGAACGTCAGGCACGTCGCCAGGCCGAAGAGGAAGAGCGGCAAAAGCGCATGCGCGAAGAGCAGGAATCGCTTGAGCGTAAGAAGCGCGAGGCCGAACAGGCTGAGCTTCGCCGCATGGAAGAAGAAGAGGAAGAGCGCCGCAAGCAAGAGGCCGAAGCCCGCAATGCCCGCAAACCTGTTGGCTCCCCGCTAAACCGGGATAAGAGCGAAGAAAACATGACCGAGCTGGAAAAAGCCGGCGGTCGGGTCAAGAAAAAACGCGGCAATGCGCCGCCTCCTGCGCGTTCCAAGGGCGAGCAAAAACGTCGCCGCGGAAAACTGACGATTGTCTCGGCTCTGTCCGGGGATGATGAGCGTCAACGTTCTCTCGCGTCGATGAAACGCGCCCGCGAACGTGAAAAGCAACGCCAACGCGGCGGCGGTGGCCAACGCGAAAAAGTTCAGCGCGAAGTCACTATTCCGGAAGTTATTTCGATTGCCGATCTGGCCAATCGTATGGCCGAACGCGGCGCCGATGTTGTGAAATATCTGATGCAAGAAGGTCAGATGATGAAAATCAACGATATGGTCGACGCCGATACGGCGCAGCTTATCGTTGAGGATTTTGGTCATACGGTGAAACGTGTTGCCGATGCCGATGTCGAAGAAAACTTCATCATTGATGACACGCCCTCCGATGAAGCGGATCGTAAGCCAAGAGCGCCGGTCATTGCCGTTATGGGTCACGTTGACCACGGTAAGACTTCTTTGCTCGACGCTTTGCGGTCAACGGATGTGGCCGCAGGCGAAGCCGGCGGGATCACCCAGCATATCGGCGCGTATCAGCTGAAACTTAAATCAGGCGAGGCCATTACGGTTCTGGATACGCCGGGTCACGCGGCCTTCTCTGAAATGCGGACACGCGGGGCGGAAGCCGTGGATATCGTTGTTCTTGTGGTTGCCGCCGATGACGGCATCATGCCGCAAACGATCGAATCCATTAAATACGCTCAAGCCGCTGAAAAGCCGATCATTGTCGCCATTAACAAAATGGACGCCTATGAAGCGGACGCCAAGAAGATCGAAACGGATCTGTTGCAGCACAATGTGATTACCGAGAGCATGTCCGGGGATACCCAGGCCGTGCAGGTTTCTGCCCTGAAAGGCACAGGTCTGGAAGACCTGGCCGAAGCAATCGCAATTCAGGCCGAATTTATGGAATTGAAAGCCAATCCTAAGCGCAATGCGGATGGTTTGGTCATTGAATCCAAAATTGAAAAGGGCCGGGGCGCTGTCTCTACTCTCTTGGTCAAACGCGGCACGCTGAAACGCGGCCAAATTGTTGTGGCCGGCGAATATTGGGGCAAAGTGAAAGCCCTCAGCGATGAGCGGAACAAAAAGCTGAAACAGGCCGGGCCGTCGACTCCTGTCGAAGTCATGGGTCTGGACGGCGCGCCGCAACCCGGCGAGCCTTTTGCGGTTGTCGAATCCGAGCCTCGCGCCCGGGAGCTGACAAATTACCGGAAACAGCTGGCGAAGGATAAAGCCGCCGCCGGACCGTCTGCCATGGCCTCCATGGAGCAGATGATGGCGAAACTGAACAATAACGAAGTGTCTGAAATGCCGCTTCTGGTGAAAGCCGATGTTCAGGGCTCTGCCGAGGCGATCAAGACCTCTCTGGAATCCATGGGTAATGAAGAAGTCATGGCCCGCGTGGTTTATGCCGCTGCCGGGGGTATCTCCGAATCCGACGTTCAACTGGCGATGACATCGGGCGCTCCGATTATTGCCTTTAACGTTCGGGCCAACCGTCAAGCCAAAGATCTGGCCGAGCGAGAAGGCGTGGAAATTCGTTATTACTCCATCATCTATGACCTTCTCGAAGAGATCAAAGGCGCGCTTTCCGGTATGCTTAAGCCAGAACGCCGCGAGACCTTTATCGGTTACGCCGAAATCCTCGAGGTCTTCAACATCTCCAAACTTGGCAAGGTTGCCGGGTGTAAAGTCACTGAAGGCCGGGTCGAACGTGGCTCCGGTGTTCGCCTACTCCGTGATGACGTCGTCATCCACGAGGGCGAGCTCTCTACGCTGAAGCGTTTCAAGGACGAAGTCCCGAAAGTTCAGGCCGGCATGGAATGCGGTATGGGCTTTGAAGGTTATCATGACCTTCGCAAAGGCGATCAGATCGAGTGTTTCACAGTTGAAATGATCGAACGCGATCTGGAGTAATTGCCGCTCCAAGATTTGAATATGAAAGCCCTCCCTCGCCGGAGGGCTTTTCTTTTTGGCGGCCGCTTTAGACGTCAAATCGGCATGACCCGGGGTATGAACAGGCCCCGGACTAGCAAAGAACGCTCAAACACACTAAATGAACAGATATGAACAAGAACAAACCCCCTTCCCAGCGCCAGCTTAAAGCCGGTGAATTAATTCGCCGCGCGCTCGCCGATATTCTGAATAAGGAAACCATGCGCGACCCCGACCTCAAAGGCGTCAGCGTGACCATTTCCGAAGTCCGGGCCTCGCCTGACCTCAAACACGCTCTCGTCTTTTGCGCGCCCCTGGGCGGCGGCGATGCGGAGAAAACGGCCGAAGCCCTGACCCGCGCCGGGTCGTTCCTGCGCGGACGATTGGGACATGAGATGGAAATGAAATCCACCCCGCGCCTGAAATTCGTCCCGGATGAAAGCTTTGACAACGCTGAAGACATCCAAAAACTGCTCGACCAACCTCAAGTGAAACAGGATTTGGATTAGGCCGAGCCGGGGCTTTTAGGACATGGCTCGTAAACGCAAAGGCAATCCTGTTCATGGCTGGGTGGTGCTCGACAAGCCTTATGGCCTCGGTAGCACGTCTGCCGTGGGGAAAGTGCGCTGGCTCTTTCAGGCACAAAAAGCGGGCCATGCTGGCACGCTTGATCCGCTAGCGTCCGGTATCCTCCCCATAGCCTTGGGCGAAGCGACCAAAACCGTGCCCTTCATGATGGACGCGGCGAAGTCTTATGAGTTCGAGCTGAGCTGGGGCGCGAATACGACGACGCAGGACGCGGAAGGGGAGATTACCGAGACCTCTGACGTTCGTCCCGCAGAGGCCGAAATTCTTGCTGCGCTCCCTCAATTCATCGGAAATATAGAACAAGTCCCGCCAAAGTTTTCCGCCATCAAAATTGACGGTAAGCGCGCCTATGATCTGGCTCGGGCGGGCGAAGAGGTTGAGATCAAATCCCGCCCTGTGCAAGTGGATGATTTCCGCTTGATCAGTCTGACAGAAGATACCGCGACTTTCGCTGTGGATTGCGGCAAAGGCACCTATATCCGGTCTTTGGCGCGTGACCTTGCCGCGGCGCTGGAGACCTGCGGGCACGTCACTGTTTTGCACCGCACCCGCGTCGGGCCGTTTACCCTGCAACAGTCAATAACGCTTGCCGAGCTGGAGCAAACCTGCGATAGGGGCGCCGTGAGCGAGGCTTTGCATCCCCTCTCGACCGCGCTGGACGACATCCCGGTGCTGGCCGTAGCGGATCAGGACGCAAATGACTTGCGACACGGTCGGGCCATCGACCCCAACCCTTCCGACATTTCCCCGTCATCTGACTGGGTTCTGGCTATGGAAGGCAAGCGGGAAGTGGCCTTGTGTGAAATACGCGATGGCCGATACTGGCCCAAACGTGTTTTTAATTTGTAGTTTAAAACGGAGAACACGATGTCGATTACCCCAGAGCGCAAAGCTGCGCTTATTACTGAGCATGCCACCAAACCCGGTGATACAGGCTCCCCCGAAGTCCAAATCGCAATCCTGACAGAACGGATTGCCAATCTGACCGAACATTTCAAAACCAATAAGAAAGACAACCATTCCCGCCGCGGACTATTGTCCATGGTGACTTTGCGTCGTCGTCTTCTGGATTATTTGAAGAAAAAAGATGAGGGCCGTTATAAGTCGCTCATCGAAAAACTGGGTCTGCGCCGCTAGGTTAGGCCCCTCACAACTTACAAGGCTGCCGTCCCGGCAGCCTTTTGTGCATCATGGTGATGCAAAAAACGGCGCAAATGGCGTCAATTCGAAAGCGCAATAAGGCGCTATAAAACAGGGTCAAAGACGGCCCTGATATGTACGTAGAAGAAAGAAACTGTACGATATGTTTGATAAACACACTGTAGAAATGGATTGGGCCGGACGCCCTCTCAAACTCGAAACCGGCGGCATGGCCCGCCAAGCCGATGGCGCGGTTCTCGCCACTTACGGCGAAACTGTCCTACTCGCGACAGTCTGCGCCGCAAAATCCGAAAAACCCGGTCAAAGCTTTTTCCCGCTGACCGTCAACTATATGGAAAAATTCTATGCCGCCGGTAAAGTGCCGGGCGGATATTTCAAACGCGAAGGTCGCCCGACCGAACGCGAAACCCTGATTGCGCGTCTGACAGACCGTCCGATTCGTCCGCTTTTCCCGAAAGGCTTCAAGAACGAAGTTCAGGTCGTTATCACGGTTCTGCAACATGATCTTGAAAACGAGCCCGACATCATCGGCATGATCGCCGCCTCTGCGGCCTTGTCTCTCTCAGGCATCCCGTTTCAGGGCCCGATCGCGGCGTCCCGCGTCGGCCTCATTGACGGTGATTACGTCCTCAACCCAACGCTCGACGAAATGACTGAGTCAGAGCTCGACCTCGTTGTTGCCGGCACAAAAGACGCCGTGATGATGGTTGAATCCGAAGCTAAAGAGCTGACCGAAGAGCAAATGCTCGGCGCCGTTATGTTCGCGCATGAATCCTGCGAAGACGTGATCGAAGCCATCGAAAAATTGGTCAAGAAAGCCGGCAAGCCGTCTTGGGATTATGTCCCGGCGGATATCTCTTCCGAAAAGGCGGCCGTCAAAAAGGCCGCTGAAAAAGGCATCAAGGCCGCTTACAAGCTGACAGACAAAATGGAGCGTCAAGACGCGCTTCGCGACGCCCGCGCAGCCGCTTGGGCCGAGCTGGGCCAGTCTGACGAAAATCCAGACGGGATGGCCGAAAACGTGTTCTCTGATGCGTTTAAATCCATCGAATCCGCCACAGTTCGCGGCACTGTTATCAAAACGAAAAAGCGTATTGATGGCCGTAAACTGGACGAAGTTCGCCCGATTGTCGCCGAAGCCGGCATTCTGCCCCGTACACATGGCTCTGCCCTGTTTACACGCGGCGAGACACAGGCGCTTTGCGTGGCTACACTCGGCACGTCAGATGACGAGCAATTTGTCGATCAGCTGACCGGCACGATCAAAAACAAATTCCTGCTTCACTATAACTTCCCGCCATATTCTGTCGGTGAAGCCGGCCGTATGGGCGGCACAAGCCGTCGTGAGCATGGTCATGGTAAGCTCGCCTGGCGCGCGCTTCAGGCCGTTCTGCCAACACCGGAAGACTTCCCTTACACAATGCGTCTGGTTTCAGAGATCATGGAATCCAACGGTTCGTCCTCTATGGCGACGGTTTGCGGTTGCTCTCTGGCGCTGATGGATGCGGGCGTGCCGATCAAGCGCCCTGTTTCCGGTATCGCGATGGGCCTCATCAAGGATGACGCCGGCATTGCGGTTCTTTCCGATATCCTCGGCGACGAAGATCACCTCGGTGATATGGATTTTAAAGTGGCCGGAACGTCCGAAGGTATCACATCGCTTCAGATGGATATCAAAATCGCCGGTATTTCAGAAGAGATCATGACGACAGCTCTGGAACAGGCCCATGCGGGTCGTCTCCATATTCTGGGCGAAATGAACAAAGCTCTGACGGAATCCCGCGAAGATGTCGGTGAATTTGCGCCGCGTATCGAAACGATGAAAATCCCGGTTGATAAAATCCGCGACGTCATCGGCACAGGCGGCAAGGTCATCCGCGAAATCGTTGACACAACAGGCGCCCGCGTCTCTGTCGAAGATGACGGCACGATCAAAATCGCCTCCAACGATCAGAAGTCTATCGACGCCGCCAAAGAGTGGATCACAGGCCTGACCGCGGAACCGGAAGCCGGCAAGATCTACAAAGGCAAAGTCGTGAAAGTTGTCGATTTCGGCGCCTTCGTAAACTTCTTCGGCCCCAAAGACGGCCTCGTCCATGTGTCTCAGATCAAACCTGAGCGCGTGAACCACCCGTCTGATTTCTTGAAAGAAGGCCAGGAAGTTTATGTCAAACTCATGGGCTTTGATGACCGCGGTAAAGTGCGTCTCTCCATGAAATATGTCGATCAGGATTCAGGCGAAGAAATCGCGCGCGATGAAAATGACACTTCCGACGACAATGACAGCAAGAGAGACGATAAGCCAAAGCGCAGCCGTCGTCCCCGTAAGAAAAAGGAAGATTAATCCTTCGGATTAATCTTTGATGAATAAGAAAGCCCGGCCAATTGGTCGGGCTTTTTTGTTTTTAAATTAAATCATTGGAAACGTTATTATTTGGTAACCGCTGAACGTTTTTGAATTATGTTTTATCTGAACAGTTTAATGTGGAGGGCCTACCTTGTTTAGATCAATTCGATTTTATTTTCTAATACCTCTAACGATTTTGTTAATTGGTTGCTCCGCCGCTGCGGATGAATTTCAGCAAGACGCCGACGTATTACGTCTCAAACATCTAAAATATTACAGCAATCTTCTCCAAGAGTATGAATCTCGAACAGGCACATATCCCTTAATGGGGAAAGCTATCGTCCCGATATATGTTCATATCGCGTCTCCTGAACAAACTGATGATGTTCGTGGAGGCCCACCTTACGCGCACAAGGTAGTCGGATTCAAAGAGTTCATTTCGGAATTAGAACGCGTATTGGGTCAGGACGTAAATGAGTATTATGACCCGCAATATGAACCCGATTCAAAACCAAATTTTTATTTATATATGGTTGATGGGGATACTTATAATTTGGCTGTTCACGTCCATGAGAGCTTTTCCTTCAGCAACCCTGTCGCGAAAGGGTACAACAAAGTCGAAGTCACAAATAATACAAACGGACCAGCACACCTCACTACACCAGATAAACTTTTCTCTCTAACAGAATTTAAAAAGGCAATTTCCAGACCTCTTACCAAACCAGCTTTCTTTATGGAACGAGAGAAGAAATTCTTAAATTCAACGAAAGAATTAGAAAGTTAGTCGGTTCAACTTGATCAAGAGTAGGTTTTTTACAGGAGGGTATCATGCCGAAATTTGCACACTCTCCCATTCATCTTCCCTCCCCTGTTTACGGGGGAGGTGTCACCGTAGGTGACGGAGGGGGGAGCGGTTTACACCTGGCTGTAAAGGTGAAGCGTTATTTTCCCCTCTCCCATAGGGAGAGGGTGCCCGAAGGGCGGGTGAGGGGTTGCGATGTTTTTGGAATTTTACAATCTCAAGTTTTGGCATTTTCCAATGTTTGCCAGATTGGATCGACAGTTGCGTTTAAGTCATCAAAGCAATCCACATTGCCAACCCGCAAAACCTGATATCCCATTTCATTTAAAATCGCTGTTCGCTCCGCATCATAGTCTTCTCGGCCATCATGGGTTGGGCCGTCTACTTCAATGATAAGCTTTTGACTTTCACAAAGAAAATCGACGACGAAGTCACCTTTCGGAACTTGGCGGCGAAATTTATATCCACCACATCGACGGCCTCTTAATTCCTGCCAGAGCAGGTCTTCCGCTGACGTCTGGTTGCGGCGGAGGTGTCGGGCAAAGTCTGTTTTCCGGGGCGTGTTAGGACTTTAGGCATCCGCCTTAGGGGTTGGAACCCCTCATCCGACCTTCGGCCACCTTCTCCCCCTGGGAGAAGGGGAATATAAATTCCGTCCCCACTTATTCTGCCAAAAACCCCATACCTCTCAACCCCTTACAAGGATTCTAAGAGATAGATCCTCGCTTTGCATTTCGGGGGTATTATCAAACTTGTTCTTCTGAACACGGACAGGAACGCGTCAGGTTCTGGTTCAGGGGACAGCGAGGTTGAGCATTCGCCTGTGACAGGGTGAACTGTGCCGGGCCACCGAGAGTGGGTTAGCCTGCCTACCGCGTCCAGAAGCTGTAAACGGCTTTGTCCCGGCGCGACTGTGGGCGCAGAGTGCCCGTAATCGACTTGGGAAGTCGATTACAGCGTCGCGCCGAAGTCGCAAGGCTTCGGAAAGAGCAGTTTACAATAAATATGGCGGCATCCTCACTACCTCTGCTTCGCAGAGCCGCGTTCGGATGGTCAAAGCCGCTCCGGTTCCAATCGCTGCCGCAGAGCTTTGGCTCTTGCGAAACACATATTCCCTTCGGTCTCCGGCAGGAGCCGAAGCTCTGCGGGCTGTCCACCTTATTCAAGGACGAACGCCAAAGCTGTCCCCAGATGGGCAGTGGGAAAGAGCGCTTGGGTGAAGCTCTCACCCCAAACCGCCATCACCCTGCTTTGCAGAGCCGCGATGGGACATTCAAATTATATTAAAAATAGCATATTGACTCCTTTTGTATAAAATTTTATACAATACATATTGAATACGCTCAAAGAAGGAAGAGCCATGATAAAGTCAATTGAAAAAGAACCTTTGGATAAGAGTTATGCGGGAAAGATGAAGCGGATATTTGAAAACCCGATGGTGGAAAAGCTTCAGACGAAGACGAAACGGCGCCTTATCGTTCTGGCCACGATAACGTGGTATGTCGTCATGAACGCCTTAGTGTTCAAGGTTCCGAACGCCTATTGGATTTGGGGGCCGTTCTTTTTGTTATTTTCCCGTTAATGAGTTTCTTGAACATGTCCGTTAGAGGGCTGACAGAAATCCCGGTCTCGGCTCTGGATGATCGGCAGGCTAAATTAAAAATGCGGGCTTATATGCAGACCTATGTCCTCGGGCTCATTCTGGCGTTTGCAGTCGGCGTCATCATCGTAAAGTTTAACCCGGATAGTGGCCTAAAATTTACCCCGTTCTTTGGCGGAAGTCTCGGTCTATTGGTCGCCCTCCCCGCTATGGTTCTCGCCTGGCAACTCCCGACTGAAACCCCCGAAGAGGTTTAGAAGGGTATGGCGAAAGAAATCAAAATCCACACGCGTTTGCCCATGCTCCGAAGCGAGCGCGGTCTGTCCCGTAAGGAAATGGCCGATATTTTGGGCATTCATTACCAAACCATCGGCTATATAGAGCGCGGCGAATATATGCCCGCGCTCGACATTGCTCTGCGCACGGCCGCCTATTTCGACTTGCCCGTCGAGGCGATCTTTTCGCTGGAGCCGTTCCCGTCCCTGACGGCAGAGATGTTGAAACCTTCCTCCTCTGCCTAGTGCGGGCCGCAAACAGCGCTTTCTTCTTGCGTTTATACCGACAGCCCTTAAGTCGCGCCCATGTTAGCAATTAATGATTTAGATTATGCCGTTCAGGGCCGTCCGCTTTTTGTCAAAGCCACAGCCTTCATTGCGGCCGGGTGGAAAGTCGGGCTTATCGGGCGAAACGGGACCGGGAAATCCACCCTGCTCCGTCTTATCCGCGAAGAGATCGAACACCCCACTGCCGACGCCGCTATCAAGCTAAATAAAAACGCCCGCCTCGGCTGGGTGGCGCAGGAAGTGGCCGCCACAGACGATACCATTATGGAAGTCGTTCTCGCCGCCGACCGTGAACGCGCCGCCCTGATGAAAGCCAGCGAGACGGAAACCGACCCGGACAAGCTCGGCGATATTTTTGAACGCCTGACGCATATGGATGCGTGGAACGCCGATACCCGCGCCGCTATCGTTCTGACGGGTCTTGGCTTTACACAGGAAGATTTCCACCGCGCGACAAAGGAATTTTCAGGCGGCTGGCGCATGCGCGCCGCTATTGCCGGCGTCCTCGTCAGCGAGCCGGACGTGCTTTTGCTCGACGAGCCGACCAACTATCTTGACCTCGAAGGGGCGGCCTGGCTCGAAGGCTATATTCAGCGCTATCCGCATACCGTCATCATGGTCAGCCATGACCGCGAAATGCTCAACCGCTCCGTCACCCATACGCTGGCGCTGGAACATCAGCAGCTTATGCTGACCCCCGGCGGCTATGATGACTGGATGACGTTGGCCGCGGCGAAACGCGCGCAGCTTCAGGCGCAAAAGGCCAAGCAGGACGCCGAGCGCGCGCATTTACAGGCCTTTGTTGACCGGTTCAAGGCCAAAGCGTCCAAGGCCCGCCAGGCGCAATCCCGCGTAAAAATGCTGGAGAAGATGCAGGATATTGCGATTCCGATTTCCGAACGCGCGACGCCGTTTAATTTCCCCGAGCCCAAGGGCAAACTCGCCCCGCCCATGCTCGAGCTGGAAAATGCGGATCTGGGATATGGCGAGGGGGCAAAGATTTTGTCCGGCGTGAACCTTCGGCTCGACCCGGATGACCGCGTCGCGATTGTCGGGGCCAATGGGCAAGGCAAGACAACTCTGGTCAAATCCATCGCTCAGCGCCTGCCGCTTATGGACGGAAAGCGCAAAGCGTCCAGCTCTTTGCAGATCGGCTATTTCTCGCAGGATCAGCTCGACGAGCTGACCGCGGGCGAGACCGTGCTTAACCACGTCACCCAGAAACTGCCCAAAGGCACGCCCGAACACAAAGCGCGCGGCGCGGCGGCGCAGATGGGCTTTTCGCATGAAAAAGTCGAGACCAATGTCGAGAAGCTCTCCGGCGGAGAGAAAGTGCGCTTGTTATTGGGCCTGATGTCTATCGACAAGCCGCATGTGCTTATCCTCGACGAGCCGACCTCTCATCTGGATATCGACAGCCGCGAAGCCCTGATCTACGCGCTCAATGATTTTCCGGGGGCCGTGCTGCTCATTACCCATGATGTCTATCTGGCCGAAGCGACCGCCGACAGATTATGGCTCGTCAATAAAGGCAAGGCCAAGCGTTATGACGGCGACCTCCGTGACTATAAGAAATTAGTGATGGCCGCCGATCGTGCGTAATTAGCTCGGGCCGAGAACTGTTCTTGGCGCCGGGTCGATGACCACAAATTTGCCGTTACGGATTTGATAGACCGCCAGTCCGCGCTGCGGCTTGCCGTCGGCTTCGAACCGGATCAGGCCGTCCGCGCCGTAAAAGCCGTTCGGATCTTCGAGACGCTCCATCCGGTCACGGGGTCGACCGTCGGCCACGTAAGCGCCAATTGCCACGGCGTCATAGGCAAGGCTCGCGAGTCGGGAGTTATTTTCGCCGTAGGCGCGATCATAGCTGGCCTCGAAATCAGCCTGTGCGTCCGGATCCGGCCCGGCAAAAACGCCGCCATTGAGAGCCGGTTCGCGCACGGTGGCGTTATTTTTCCAAAGCCCGGTCCCAAGGAACTGAACGGCTGTCGGGTTGACATTGTAGTAAGGCAATAACGGCGCAAGGCTCCGCAGCGCCGTCCCGCCTTCCGGAAGGATAATCGCCTGATACCGGGTCGAGCGATATTGATTGGCCATGCTTCGCGCCGGTTCTTGCATAACGGTGATATCATCGCCGCTATAGCTTGCGGAGGCGGTAATCTCTCCTCCATGGTCGCGGACGGCCTTTCGGTAGGCGTCATTTACGCGGCGGCCATATTCGCTAGTCGGGCCAAAAAAGGCAAACCGGTCAACCCCGGTGTTAGAAGCATATTCGACAATGCGCTCAACTTCGGCTTCCGGCGGAAAGGACAAAAGGTATGCGCCGTTACCGGCGACCTGCTGATCTGTTGAAAACGCGAGAACGGGTGTCTTGCTTGAACGGGCGACCTGTTTGGCCGCGCTGACGGACCCTGACAAAATGGGGCCGAGTATGACGTCCGCTCCGGAATTCAGCGCCGCGCGCGCCGCCGATTGTGCGCCCTGTTCTGTACCGCCCGTATCCAGAGCAATTAGAAGCACATCTGCGCTGTCCCTCTCAAACACGGCGAGCTCGGCCGCTTTCATCATGGACGTCGCTTCTTCCCGCAGACGTTCGGAGTTAGATGAGAATGGCAGCAGTAGAGCCAATCGTTTTATATCTCGGCCGTCCATATGCGGCGGGGTTAATCCGTCCCGGCGTTCGGCTTCATCATATTCGTCTACGTCTTCGTCAGGCGTTTCCATTTCCGGCTCTTGCGGCTCGGGCATTGGATCAGGTTCAACCGGCCCAGGTTGAACTGGGTCAGTAGGATATTGGGGTGGATATGACGGGGTCGAAGAGCACGCCGCCAAGATGAGGGCCAAACCGGATAGGGCCAAGACGCTTTTCCCGGCCCGGACCCGTCTGTGAATTCCGTCATGGCCAAAACGCTTAAATTTCATCATAACACCCAAACCTTAGTTCAATACCCCGGAGGGCTCCTTTGTCCATACCCAAGAATAGCCCTGCGCTGCAATACCTATCAGGGGAAAGCCTTGCACAGGAGACAGCGGCCCCTTTGGCCCCCGGCCTTTATATTGTCTCGACTCCCATTGGAAATCTCCGCGATATTACGCTTCGGGCGCTAGATGTGTTGCAGGCGGCCGAACATATTCTGGCAGAGGACACCCGGCAAACCCGAAAGCTCTGCGAAGTCTATTCTATTTCGAGCCCTTTATCGGCCTATCATGACCATAATGCGGCAGCTCGCGTACCCGATTTGATTGAGCGGCTAAACGCGGGCGCGAAAATTGCGTTAGTCAGCGACGCGGGTACACCGCTTGTTTCTGATCCCGGCTTTCGCCTTGTACGGGCCGCAGTTGAAGCTGGCATTGATGTGTGGCCGGTTCCGGGCGCCTCCGCCCTTTTGGCCGGGCTCGTCAAATCAGGGTTGCCGTCAGACGCGTTTCACTTTGCCGGCTTTCTGCCCCCCAAGTCCGGGGCGAGGCAGACCTCTCTTTCCAAGCTCTCCAACGTTCAGGCCACATTGGTTTTTTTCGAAACAGGCCCGCGCATCGCAAAGGTTTTGGCAGATGTGGCAAAAATCTTTGGCGACCGACCCGTTGTTCTGACGCGAGAACTTACCAAACGTTATGAGGAAGCCCGCCACGGCACAGCAGAGGAGCTTCTGGGGAGCGTTCAGGAAACGCCGCCCAAAGGAGAACTGGTTTTGCTTATCGGCCCGCCCAACGAAGACACACTTTGGTCTAAATCCCAGATAGAGGCGGCGTTAACTGAACAAATTGCCGATGTCGGCGTCAAACGGGCCAGCACGGCCGTGGCAGAGTTGAGCGGCTGGCCAAAGCGGGATGTTTATGCTCTGGCCCTGAATTTGAATTAGAATATGTCGCCACCGAATAGAAGTCACCGAGAAGAAAGTGAAAGACAGGGCCGGAAAGCTGAAACGCGCGTCGCCGTTTATCTACGGTTACGAGGTTACAAAATTCGAGAATCCCGCTTTAAGACCGCCCACGGCGAAGTGGACCTCATTGCTCAAAAGGGAAATATCATTGCCTTCGTTGAGGTCAAACAGAGATCGACTCAAATCGGGATTGATGAATCTATGGATTGGCGGACGGAACACCGCATCATGACGGCGGCGGAAATCTGGGTGGAGCGAAATTTTGACAATCTCCCCGAAGGGTTTGAAATGCGGTTTGACTTCGCCTCCATTCTCGGCCCGGTCTCTTCTCTTTGCCGCGTGCAATACTTGAAAAATGCCTTTCGCCCAGACTAAAAATTTGAAAGCCTGGGGCGCATAAAAAAATGATCTGAACCGCCATCAAAATAATTGAAAGTTCAACCTTTTTCTGATTTAGTAAGACTCGCATCGAGCCTGTGGGGGGATTTTAGGAGCAATATTATAATAAGCTTGCCTCACATCACCGAGCCTATGAAAACTTTCTCCGTAGGGTCGGCCCAGATTCTTGCCGATAAAGTGTCTCACGACATGACCGTCTTTGTGAAACGCCATGTTTTCCCCGAGTTACCCCAAGCGAACGCCCTGAATTGGCGGGATATATTTGTTCTGTCCCAAACCTTACGTTACCCAGAGGGCCTTACGCCTGCGGATATTTCTGCGAATACGCGTCTGGATCCTGCAACCGTCTTACGGGCCAACGAAAAACTTTACAAAAACCGTCTTATTATGATTCTTGAACAGGCTCGGGACGCCCGCTCAAATCTTGTCCAAGTCACCTCCGGCGGGGCAGATTTTCTACAGAATCTTTTTTCCGTTTACAGAGAGAAACAGGAAAAGGTTTTTGCCCGATTCCTGCCGCGATTGGCGGCTGATGACATAAAGGAAATTTTTGAAACTTGTTTGAACGTTCAGGAGCATGCAGAAAAGTTTGCGTCATTGAAGCCAACCGGGAAAATCCGGCACGATGACCGAACGAGCTATTCTCGCCATGCGTTTCAGGAATCTTTTGAAGAATTTCAAAGGTTCCCGGAGTTCATTCTTCAGGTCTATTGTCGGCGAATCTCGTCCGATTATATGTTTTTTCTAAAATCCCACGCCATGTCAGAAATGTCGGATCAGATTCTGCGAAAAAGCCGCGAATTACTCACTCTCATGACGCTGGATTATTTTGAACATGATGCAACAGCCATGGACGTTGTCAGGCTCTTGCGTTTTGATCCGGCGACCGCGACAAGAGCTGTTGCCCTATTGTCTGAAGAAGGATTTATTGCCCCGGCAAATGGTTACCGCGATGATGATCGAAAGAAACCACTCATCCTCTCGGAAAAGGGCCGTCATTCGGTGGCCGAGTATAAGAGCCATATGATCCGGTCTTCTAAATTTGCAAATGAAACTCTTGGCCTGAATCGGTCTCAAAAGGACATTAATAAACAACTGGGCGTCTTGGCACTTATCAGCAACCGCACAGAGATTTTTGCGTCCGTAAAAAAAGGTAAACTTGGCTGACGACGGGTCGAGACAGTCAATTTGCCGCCCGTTTTTGTTGAAATTTCAATCAGTTTTTTGAAGTTTCAAGCTATTGATAACGTTGCCTTTTTTACACCTTCATTAACGTTTCCGTAAAGACTGATTCCTACTGTTTAGGTGTTGTAAAGGCTGAATGATAAGGCTGTTTCGACAGCTTAGGTCATTCCGTAAGGTTTCGTTCCCCGTGAACCGCGCCTCGGCCCGAAAAAAGCGCAAGGATTGCGCCCCCGCAAAAATTCTAGTTTTGGAAAGGCTGAGCCAGCGTTTTCGTCTGGAGGCTTTACCGGTTTAGAATGTAACTTTTAACCGTCGCACCATTTTCGGCTATCCAGCCGTTAAATATTGCGCTTTTGCTAAAACCAAAGCGATATGAACAGATCTGACTCCTTGTTTGTAAAAATGACCGTTCTGCTGGTTCAGCCAGAAGGCGCATTTGGACAAACACTTCGCAAAAGCCTGTTAAACGAGGGCTATAAGGTGGTGGGGCCTGTTAGCACTGTTGCAGACGCCTATATGGCGGTTTTGAACGAAGATCCGGATATGGCAATATTAGACCAGAAGGTTTGCCAAGATCAGACGGAAATTATGTCTGATACTTTAATTCAGATCGGGATCGAACATTTGGTACATTGCCACAATCCCCCCCATATCCTGAAGCGTGAGTTGGGACACGGAGCCATGCGAGGAGTTGTTATGGCGCCGCATAAAAATACTGCAGAGGGCATTAGTCATGAACTCTGTTATATGCGGGCCGAAAAAATTCGGCGCGAGACAGAACGCTCGACTACGAAGTTTCGCGTTACGAATTCCCCTCTTTAAGCTATCTGCTGAGAAGTAACCTGTCTTAAGATCGTTTTCTCAGTCATATCCGGCTCGCCAGTTTGTAAGCGCCTCCAGAATTTTTTGGTAAGACTTCATTCACCATAAAGCGTTAGCCTGTCGGCTATGAAACATATTATTCTTCCCCTTCTTTGCGCTTCTTTACTATCGGCTTGCTCGGTTACGAGCGCAGGTCTGAGCAAAAATGACGAGCGCAGTTTCGCCGGAGCGCTTAATGATGTGAACGCCGGCCGGGCGATAAAAGCCCGTATGACGCGGGCTTATGACTATAGCCTCAAGAATGTGGACGTTGAAGTTGCCGAAGGCGTTGCGCTACTTTCCGGTAATGCGCCCAGTAAAGAAGACCGAATTGAAGCCGCTCGCATAGCTTGGTCCGCCCCTCATGTGGAACAGGTCGGAAATGAAATTTTGATTGGAGATAAGCGAAGTTTCATTCGAGGCGCCAAAGACGGCGTATTGGAAAAAGCCGTGCGCACACGTCTCCTGGCAAATGGCGCAATCAAGTCTCAGAACTTTAATGTGGAAACTCACGAGGGTATTGTTTATTTGCTTGGCGTTGCCCGGACACCAGAAGAACTGGAGCAAGCCGCCCAGATAGCGGCGCAGACGCGAGGCGCAAGAGAAGTCATTTCCTATGCGAGGCTTTCGGATGATTTCGCCGGAATAGCGGCGCCGTCAGGCCCTGCGCCTACCGTACAAGGCTATCCGCCTGCACAGGTCCCGATGCAACGAGAGCTGCCGAAGTTTTTAACAACCGAGCCGCCCGCCCCGGAGCAGGATTCCGCACCGATCCGAAGCGCGCCATATGATGAGCCCATCCGGCTGCACCGTAACCAAGCCGATGACTCCTCAATGACTGAGGAGCCTTATTATATTGACCCGAATACCGGGAAACAAATCCCTGTTTCGAATATCATTCAAAAGCATAGAGACTGATGATTAGAACTGCGTCGCGATAGAAAAGCGGACGTTACGTCCCGGCAGCGGGACAGTATCTTTTAAAAACGACGTGTGCTGCCGGGCATCCTCATCAAACGCATTATGCAAGGATAGGCTCAACCGAACCGGCTGGGTGCCGACAGGGGCCTTCCAACTCGCGAAGAGATTGACCAACGCATAATCCTCAGTCGGCAATTCAAACGCATCGACCTTGTTCTGCTCCGACGCATAATCCAGCTCGGCCCTCAATGAGAATCGATCTGACACCGCTTCAATTCCTGTCAAAAGGGATAAAGGCGGAATACGCGGTAAATTACCGCTTTCGGTTTCGGCGCGTACATATTCGGCCAGACCATCGACCTTAATATCGAAATTCCCAATACGGGTTACGTCGAAGCCGCCTTGGATCTCGAACCCTTTAAAGGTTGCGTCTTCACCGACAAATTGGAAGACTTCCAGACCGTCTTCTTCTTCGCCTATGGCGCGTTCAAAAACATAATCCTCATAATCCGTATAGAATAGGTTCAGCGTAATAAAATGTCCTTCCTCACGATGACGCACGGCAAATTCCACGCCCGTGGCTGTCTCGATGTCCAAAGTAGGATCTCCACGCTCAAACTGCTCTGTCGCCAAATGCGGTCCGTTGGAAAATAGCTCTTCGGTCGTCGGCGCGCGTTCCGTCCGGAAAACCGTTCCCCCAAATCGCAACGCATCTGTCAGATGATAATCACCCCCCGCCGACAGGCTAATTCCATCAAAGGACAGGTCCTGGCCCGTGAGGGCGTTTTCCTGATCTGTCCTCTCATAACGGGCCGCCCCTTCAATGTGCAGATCGCCAATCTGTTTTTCTTGGAATGTATAAACGCCAATTTGCTGGGTTGTTGTCGGCGGCACGAAGGCCTCTTCCCCGACGGCAGAAAATTCGCGGTCGCGATACTGAACGCCATAGGCCCCTCTCCAGCCGTCCCGTTCGCGCTGAATGGCTTCAAGTCTGGCTTCATAGCCTTCATTGGAGAAGATAGTTCCAACCTCGCCGGGCCCTTCAAATTCAGTGTGGGTATAGTCGGCATAGCCGCCAAAAAGCTGAAGACGTTCGAAAAAACCATCAAGGTCAAGCGCGCCATTTACATCGAATCGCGTTTGCTCAAGCGAGATACTGACCATCTCTTCGCCTTCCTCGTGGTCATGATCTTCGTGATCATGTTCCTCATGGTCATCTTCTTCCTCGTGACCTTCTTCATGCTCTTCTGCATGTCCGTGAGAGTGGCCGCCGGGGATACCGTAATCAGATTCAAAACGGTGAAGCGCAACACCAAAAAATCCACGGTCGCCGATATAGGATAAACCACCCGTTAGAGATTGGGATTTCGTAAAAGAATTATCCAGCGTGCCGAAAGCTTCTGCTTCTTCATCGTCATGATGTTCTTCATGGTCATGGTCTTCGTGATCTTCTTCGTCATGCGCCTCGTCGTGGTGCTCTTCCTCCTCAAGGGATCTAAAGAGTCCGCTTTCGGCGAAGCCCGGAATATCGTAATCGTCTGTTTCCTTGAACGTCCCGTCTAAATGAACCACAAAATTTCCGAAGGCTTTGTCCAGAGACCCGGCAACTTCCCGCCCGGCATCCACGCTAGACGCGCCGACACGAAACGCCCCGTCGAGGCCGTCTTCGGGGAGGCTGTCAGGGATGCGGCCATCAATGACATTTACGACGCCTCCGGCCCCGGAGGACCCGTAACGCAGAAGCGCCGCGCCCCGTAAAACTTCAATACGCTCTGCTTGAGCCGGCTCCGCAGCAACCGCATGGTCAGGGGAAGCGGACGACGCGTCAATGGAGCCGATACCATTAGTGAGGACCCGTATCCGGTCGCCGCCCTGACCGCGCAATATAGGGCGCGAAGCACCCGCCCCAAAGAATGTTGATGAAACGCCGGGTTCGGATTTGAGCGTTTCACCAATTGTCGCTGCGAGGCGATCCGAAAGCTCATCTCCGCTAAGGACGGAAACGCCGGTAATAGCTTCGTCCACGGAACGATTAAGAGGGGACCCTGTGACGATGATTTCGTCAATTTCAGAATCAAGATTTTGCGCCATAGCCGGCGCGGCAATTATAAGGGTGGCAGAAAGCGCCGAAAAACGAAGTGAAGAAGACCGCAACATGGGTACACCTTTCAAACAATAAACAAGAATAAGCCCGTGCGAAAACACGGACAGAAAATAAGAAGTTTATTGTGCGAAAGGGGGCGCCCGGGGCGGCGGAGCGCGGCTTTGCGGTGAGGGAAGCCTGACCGAACGCAAAGTTTCGATGAACGTCTCTTTGAAGGGGACGCCGATATAGTTAGGCAGAGCCGGCGCCGGGATGGGCGCAACACTCTCATGGGACGCGACACTTACCGCGCAGACAGCGTCATCATGTTGATGCGGGCCATCGCCATAAGTCGTGGCGTGCGTTACAGAGAAAGACTGAGCAAGCAGAAACCATCCTGCCAATAGCAGGAGGAAAAAATGATATGCTCGAGACAGCGTCACGTTACCTTATTACACATAGGAGCCGGGGGGGAGCAAGAGAGAATGCAGCGCTCGCTGCGCTGCTACCCTATTGTCTTTAATTAAGCTTAGGCTTTCAAAGCCCCTGCCTGCAGTTTACAGAGCTCCTCGATGCCTTTTGCAGCTAAGCGGGTCAGCTCTGCCATTTCAGCGGCCGTAAAGGGAACGTCTTCGGCGCTGGCCTGGACTTCGATAATACCGCCGGTTTCGGTCAAGACAAAATTGGCGTCAGCCTGGGCGTTGCTATCCTCGATATATTCCAAGTCGAGACGGCATTCACCATCGATAATTCCGCAAGACACAGCGGCCATTTTATCCGTGATTGGCGTTTCAGTTATCAGCCCTTGCTCCACGAGCTTATCACAAGCCTGAGACAGAGCCACCCAAGCCCCGGTAATAGAGGCCGTGCGCGTGCCGCCATCGGCTTGCATCACATCGCAATCTAGAATGATTTGGCGCTCGCCAAGTTTCGTGAGGTCGATCGCAGCCCGTAAGGAACGCCCGATCAAACGCTGAATCTCGACCGTGCGCCCGCCTTGTTTGCCGCGCGCGGCCTCGCGATTGTTTCGGGAATGGGTCGCCCGGGGTAACATTCCATATTCGGCTGTTACCCAGCCCTTGCCCGAACCTTTCATCCAGCGCGGCACATTCTCGTCGACACTCGCCGTGCAGAGGACGTGAGTTCCGCCGAATTTAGCAAGGCAAGAGCCTTCGGCGTAGCGGGACACTCCGGCCTCTAGGGTAACGGGGCGTAAATCATCACGGTTTCTGTTGTTAGGGCGCATGTTATAACCTTTCTTGACTGAGCCTTTGCGTTAGACACCTTGGCCCGCAAATGCCAGACCGAATTGCGGCAAAGGTCAAGTGATTAAAAGATTATGAGGCTGGCACACGCCGCCACGCGACAGAGTAAGGCAGGTCTTCTCCAGCGCCTTCCACCACTTGGCTTTCGTAAATATAAAATCCGTTTTTCGGGGCGGTAAAACGGTTGATCCCGCGCTTTGGGCCTATAATTTCCCGACTGGAAATCATCACGGGTTCACAGCTCACCGCTTCCAACAAATAGAGCCCTTCACAGGACTTTATATTTAGAACAGCTGAATAGCCCGCCGGAATGTTGTAATCGACCTGAAGCGTCTGGCCTGCTCGGAAATAGCCGCGCTGTACATGGAATAGGTCAAAGAACGGGGAAAAGACCGTGCGGTGTTTGTCATAGTCGATCTTCGGCAGAGTTTTGTCTTGAGTGGTGACGGCCAATACGGAACGGTTGGATAGCATAGGAGGCAAATAAAACAGGGAAATATAGCTTAGGCACAAACCAATGATCAAAGCCGCCGCAGTTGCCAACAAACGGCGGTCACTCATGCTACGCCGTTTAGGTTCAATATAACCCTGCCGAAAGCGGGCGACTTCATCTTCACTTCGCTTGATGACTTGATTAATTTGAACGGTGCGAAACGACATGTTTTCCTAAACAAGATCTAAGGTTTACCTGTTCCTACCAGATAAACCTTAGAAAACCGTGAAGGTGAAAAGGCTCTATTCTTCTGATGGAATAGCATTTCCGTAAATATCAAGTTCTATTACCTCACCCTTTCCAGCCTCTTTCGCAAAGTTCTGAACCGGTCCGAGCTGCGTCTCACGGTCTCCAACAACGAGGTAAATCATATCTTCCTCCTGAAGGTAATTCGCAGCCGTATCCTTGAAGTCCTCCACCGTCATATCGACAAGTTCGGCTTGCTCTTGCTCCACGAAATTACGGCTTTTCCCGAAACGGCTGATTTCGTTCAAGGTACCGAGTTTGGCATTCAGAGATTCGAAGGCGCGGGTACTGTCTTTGATCACCTTATTCTTGGTCAGCTCTGCCGCTGCCGCGTCAAACTCCGGGCCATAATCCTGGAGCATACCGCGAATGACTTTAAGGGAAGGCTCCGTTGCATTAGCGCGGACACTTGTCCCGATACGGTAAGGCTGGGCCATTTCTCCAGCCCCAATTCCGGAATAGGCGCCATATGTGTAACCTTTTTCAATCCGGAGAGTCTGAGACAAATCTCCGCTGATCCCGCCGCCAAATTTTTCATTGGTAAAATCAATTTTATTGAAATCTGGATGGGTCGCCGGAACTCCTAATCGCCCGATATAAAGTACGCTTTGTTTGCTCTCAGGCACGTCAATAAAGAAGACCTTTCCGGCATTATCCTGCTCGGGAATCGTGAAAGACGGCGCTTCGAACCCGCCCTGATTCAGTTCTTTTGCGAGCGGAGCAAATGCAGCCTCGGCCTGTTCCGGAGAAACGTCGCCCACAACGTGGAACGTGGCGGGGACGCTGAAAAGTTTGGAATGAACAGACGTCATGTCTTCCAATGTCAGGGCAGAAACGGTTTTTTCGGTTCCGTCGCCGGGAAGTCCCATCGGATTGTCGTCGCCGTAGACGCGTTTTGAAAACGCCAGAGACGCAATAGAGTTCGGATCAGCTTCACGGCCTTTAATAGAGGTCAGCGCCGCCGACTTCACACGTTCGAACTCATCGTTTTGAAAGCGGGGCTGTAAGAGGATTTCTTCTACCAGCTCTAAAGTGGGAGCAAGGTTTCGGGCCAGGGATGTGCCGTTAATAGACACCGTCTCGCGTCCGGCGGAGACGCCGACAAATGAACCTAAAAGCCCTAACTCCTGTTCAAGCTCTGCTGCGGATTTTGTTGCCGTACCTTCATCCATCAAGCGGGAGAGAAGCTCAATAGCGCCTTTCTTCTCTGACGTTTCGAGCTCGTTTGATCCGGCGGCAAATGTGATATTGAAAGCCACAAGAGGCGTTTCATCATTTTCTATGCCTAAAAGGGTCACATTATTGGCAAGCTCTGCATCCCAGATGTCAGGCATTTTCACTAAAGGAAGTTCCCCGAAAGGCGGCTCTGAGCGGTCAAATTCGGTCGGCGTTTTTTCATATTCCGCCTCTTCGCCCTGACTGACCTCTTCACTGGCGACATCGGATTTCACCTCTTCTATCCATACCTCCGCCAATTCGGATCCATCCAACGCCAGTTCCGCTTCGCCCTTGGGGACAAAGCTGGTCATGATAGCCGGCTTGTCTTTGAGGTATTTATTATAGACCGCCATAACGTCTTCGGCTGTGACGGACTTTAATAATTCGGCTTGAACCGTGGCGTAGGCCGGATCGCCGGCAAATTCATTGGATTGGGCCAGCTCTTGGCCTTTCCCCAATATCGTCGCCACGCTTGAATAAAGACGCGTTTCCTGCTCCGCCTTAATCCGCTGAAGGTCTTTGGGGTCAACGCCGTTTTCTTCAAACTTCTCAAGAGCAGTTTGGAGCGAGGCATAAACGGCATCAAGATCCGTGTCGGCATTCGCGCGAACACGGAAGACAAACTCACCGGCCAGCTCCATGCTGTTATTATAGGCACTGACAGAAGGGGCGAGTTTATCCGTCTCGACAACCTGTTTGAACAAGGCTGAGTTTTTACTTCCGGCAATGATTTCCCCAAGAACCCGAAGCGGAATTTCGTCTTCATTATAACTTTCAACTGTCGGGAAGGTCAGGCGGAGCTCGGGAAGTTTGGCAAAGCTGTCTTCGAAATAGAGCTTCTTATCGGCTTCGAGCGTGACCGGCATGGGCGGAAGCGCGTCCACCTCCTGCCCTTTCGGGATTTCGCCAAACCATTGGCGGACTTTACGCTTGGTTTCCTCAATATCGATATCGCCCACGATAGAAAGCGTGGCATTATTCGGGCCGTAAACTTCCCGGTAAAAGGATTTCAAATCTTCCAGAGTCGCCGCTTGTAAATCGGGAAGGGATCCGATGACCGTCCAATTATAGGGATGGCCTTCCGGATAGAGGGCTTTGCGAATAACTTCCTGCGTGTAGCCATAAGGGGCATTATCAACCCGCTGGCGCTTTTCATTTTTAACGACCTGTTTTTCCCGGTCGAGGGCCGCCTGTGTCACCGTGTTGAGCATATATCCAAGCCGGTCAGAATCGATCCAGAGAATTTTATCAAACGCATCTTTTGGGACGACTTCGTAGTAAATCGTGCCATCGCTCCAGGTCCCGCCATTTCTCTGTCCGCCCCATTCGGGAATAGCTTTGCGGTTCCACCCACGCGGAACATTTTCAGAGTCATTGAATGCCATATGTTCGAAGAAATGAGCAAAACCTGTCCGGCCCGGCTTTTCGCGGTTGCTACCCGCATGGATGACCGTAGTTACCGCGACAATTGGATCAGATTTATCGACATGGAGAATGACTTCCAATCCATTTTCCAGCGTGAACTTCTCATAATCGAGTTTGAATTCGGCACTTTGCGCCGCCGACTTAACGCTTGGTTCGGTTTGAGGGGCCGCCTGAGCAGTCGCTCCGAAGGCGGCCAGAATGATTGTAGCGGCGCCAACATAAAGATTGGATTTAAATGACATAATAGATCTCCTTTCGCGTTTCTTAGCGGGGCCGGCCCGCGCTGTCACCTTCCTTCAAATTTTGCCGCCATCGGAACCAGTTGTCCGAAATCCCGTATTCTTTTTATGGCCGAAATAATTTCACCGGAATATTTCGACTCGCTTTCGAGCTGGGAAATGGCGGCTCGATTGGGATTGGCTTGTGTTTTGGGGTTCGCTGTCGGATTCGATAGAGAAATGAAATCACGCGCCGCCGGGCTTCGCACGCACATGCTCACCTCTCTTGCCGCTGCTATTTTCATGATTATCGCGCTCGAGTTGATTGCTGTGATCGGGTCAGACAGTGACCACACTCAGATGGACCCCCTCCGCGTTATTGAAGCTGTGACAGCGGGCGTTGCTTTCCTCGCCGCCGGGACCATCATTCAGGCCAAAGGCTCAGTCAAAGGATTGACGACCGGGGCCAGTATGTGGCTGTCAGGCGCCGTGGGCCTTGCCTGCGGGTCGGGGTTTTACCGCTTGGCGCTTCTCGGGACAGCGCTATCGTTAATTGTCTTAATTCCCATCCGGTATCTAGAACGCCATCTTCCGAAAAAAGACAAATCTGATTTAGTAAGCCTGTCTGACGATGAATAATTTCGCGAGAAACACTGAGGCAGCGGAGTTCAAACAGGCGCCCAAAACTTACGAATACCGGGTTTGGAATAGTTCCGTTGCTTTGACTCACCAAGAGCTGGAAGCCTCTTTCGGTCAGGGCCGCCAGGAAACACGGACGGATGTATACTTACCCCCGATACAAAATTACCTCTCAAAATTTAGAGGGCAGTCCCGGCTTGAATTAAAAGAGCGATTGGACAAAATAGACGGTATCGAAATCTGGAAGCGATCTGTCAGTTCTGGGTTCCCGGTTTCGGAGCTTGACCTGAAACAATTTCAACCCTGCGTCTCGGAATTAACCCTTTCAGCTGAGACATTTCGCGAGGCTGAAATTGCCTTAGCCTACTTCAGGGAGAGGCTCGACTTATTCCCCATTAAAAAGAACCGAACTCTTTACGAGATAGAGATTCGGGGGAAAATTGCCGCAGAAATCGAACTCACGACGATCACGGTTAATGATAAAAAACATCAGACACTGGCTATTGAGTGTTCGGATCACCAAAGCGCCTTGAATTTAATCTCAGAGCTGGATCTCCGCCGCGAAGAAAACATTTCTTATGCAAGTTGGATTAAAAAACAATCCGGGTAGGTCCGCCAATAGCCCTCCTTTCCTCTCATTCTGTTACATCCGCCCTCTTGCATGAAGGGCCAAAACTGACCACATATATGCAGATATGAGCGCTCCTTTTCCAACATTTTCGCTGTCTGATCTCGACAGCCGCGCGCGGCATATTTTTCGCGATATTGTGGAGAGCTATCTAGAGACCGGCGTGCCTGTCGGGTCAAAGACGCTGGCCTTATCCGGCGGGCGGTCCCTATCTCCGGCGACAATCCGAAATACAATGGCAGAACTGTCCCGATTTGGATTGCTCGCCTCGCCTCATGTGAGCGCGGGGCGCGTTCCCACCCAAGCCGGACTTCGCCTATTTGTAGATGGTCTTTTAGAGATCGGAGATTTGGGCGGCGCCGAACGGCAAAGACTGGAAGCCCGCCTGGCGGGCGCCGAACAGTCATCTGATCAATTCCTAGAACAGGCGAGCGGCATGTTGGCCGGGCTTGCCGGTGGGGCCGGCTTGGTTCTGAGCCCGTCGTCGGCGCCGCAATCCCCGCCCTTGCGCCATGTTGAATTTGTCGCTCTGGATGATGGGCAGGCGCTCGTCGTGCTAGTTTATACGGACGGGCGCATTGAAAACCGTCTCATGCCGAGACCCGAAGGCCTGCTGCCTGCCTCTTTGGAACGGGCCGGGAATTTTCTGTCTGCCCGCCTGAAAGGCCGCCGCCTGGAAGAAGCCCGCGCCGATATATTGGAAGAAATGGAAAACGGTCAGGCCCAAATTGACGCCGCCGCGGAGAGCCTTATCAAGCAAGGATTGGCCGAATGGTCTGGAAGCGCGGAGTCAACTGACAATAAACGCGCTTTAATCGTGCGCGGACGGGCACAACTCCTTGACAATTTGGAAGCGCAAACCGATTTGGAGCGCATCCGTCTCTTATTCGAGGATTTGGAACGCAAGGAGGAGCTGATAGCCCTTCTGGACAGGACCGAAGAAGCGGACGGTGTAAAGATTTTTATCGGCACGGAGAATCCCCTTTTCTCTTTGTCGGGCTCGAGCCTGGTCATCGCGCCATACCGTGATGCGGCTCAAAACATTTTAGGGGCGGTGGGCGTGATTGGCCCGACCCGCCTGAATTACGCGCGGGTTATTCCCATGGTGGATTATACCGCACAATTGGTTGGGCGCAGGCTCGGCCCGAATGCAAGATAAAGAGAGACAGATATGTCCGACCCGAAAAAACCGACCATGCCAAATGTAAAAGGGATGGATGATTTTCCGAGCGACTCCGAATTGGACGCCCTGCAGGCCGAAATAGAGAAAGCCAAAAAAGGCATGGGCGATCATGAGATAAATCTAGGCGAAACCAGTATGGGCGCTCATGGCGAGGCCGCCGCAAAAGCAGATTTCGAAGCAGAAAGCGCCGAAGAAGCCAATTCTGAATTCGACACGGACGCCCCTGATGCCGGGGCGGCCGCTATTGCGCGCATCCAGGAACTGGAAGCCGAAATCGCCAAGATCAAAGATCAGTCTCTCCGCGCCTTGGCGGACGCCGAAAACACTAAGCGACGCGCCGAACGTGAAGTGAAAGCGGCCAAAACTTTCGGGATTGAGAAATTTGCGCAAGACATGCTGTCGGTTCACGACAATCTCTCCCGCGCTTTGTCTACACTCGAAGGCACGGACAAGAGCGATTTGGGCGAAAACGCCAAAAACCTCGTGGACGGCATCGAATTGACGGAAAAAGACCTGATCATGGTGCTTTCCCGCCACGGCGTAAAACCTGTTGCTGGCGTTGGTTCAAAATTTGACCCCAATGTCCATCAAGCTGTTGCCAATATTCCGTCCTCCGAAGAAAAAGGCCATGTCGCCACGGTCATGCAAACCGGCTTTAAACTCGGCGACCGCACCTTGCGCGCCGCTATGGTGGCCGTCAGTACGGGGTCTGCATCTTAATCTGCCTGTTGTATCCGGCTGTTAATACATAGCCGGAAATTACAGGTTTAAGTGAGGAGAGGCGCCATTCCAGAGCTCCCCGAAGTTGAAACTGTACGGCGCGGGCTTGCTCCCGTCATGGAAGGACACGTCTTTCAAACGGTCACCTTAAACCGTCCAAATCTTCGTTTTCCTTTTGATCCTAAATTTATTGACCGGGTGCAAGGTCAACGGCTGATCCGGCTCTCCCGACGGGCCAAATTTCTACAGGCCGAGCTGTCGAGCGGGGAGCGGCTTTTTATGCATTTGGGCATGAGCGGACGCTTTATAATCGAAAATGCCCCGACCGCTCGATACGTGCATGAGCACAAAGCAGACCCGAAACACCACCATGTTGTTTTCACGATGGAAAACGGCGCGCTCATTACGTTCAATGATCCGCGCCGCTTTGGCTTTATGGAACTCGCCGCCAAAGGTGCCGCTTACCGACTTGACCATATCGGGCCGGAGCCGCTTTCGAATGCTTTAAACGGCCCGGTTTTGCGCGAGGCGCTCCGCGGTAAGAAGTCTAAAATCAAGGCGGCTTTGCTTGACCAGCGCGTGGTCGCGGGACTGGGTAATATATATGTCTGCGAAGCGTTGTTTCGAACAGGGGTTTCGCCGCGCCGCGCGGCTGGGCGTTTGAAAGTGTCAGAAACAGACGCCCTCGCCCAAAACATTAAAGACGTTCTTTCCGAAGCGATTGAAGCCGGGGGGAGCTCTCTCCGGGACTTTTCCAATACGGACGGAAAGTTGGGCTATTTCCAGCACAGTTTTGACGTTTACGGACGGGAAGGACAGCCCTGCCCGGCCTGTGCGGCGCCCATTCAGCGTATTGTCCAGAGCGGACGCAGCAGTTTTTTCTGCCGTTTCTGTCAGAGCTGACGCTAAGTTGGCAAACGGGAACACACCTTGCCACCCGTGACCCTCCCGCGTTACAAGCCCTCCACATTAAGGGGCTGACCCCGGAAATAGAGAGAGGCTTTATGGCTTATAAATTGATTGATCTGACACGGGAGGGCGGAGTTGCCGTCATCCAATTGGACAGACCCAAGGCGCTAAATGCACTAAATACCGAAATGATGGGGGAAGTTGCGGACGCACTTGCTGCGCTTGAGGCGGATGACGCGATTGGCTGTGTTATTCTGACTGGCTCCGAGAAAGCTTTTGCTGCGGGCGCGGACATTAAGGAAATGTCCCAGAATGATTATTTGTCGATCTATAAAAACGACACATTTGAAGAAAATCACTGCGCCATTGAGCGTTTCCGTAAACCCATTATAGCGGCTGTCGCCGGATACGCGCTCGGCGGGGGCTGCGAGATTGCGATGATGTGCGATTTCATTATCGCGGCGGACAACGCCAAATTCGGTCAGCCCGAAATTAATCTGGGCGTTATGCCGGGTATTGGCGGTACGCAGCGTCTTATGCGGGCAGTTGGTAAAGCCAAAGCGATGGATCTCTGCCTGACGGGCCGGATGATGCCCGCCGAAGAGGCCGAGCGCGCCGGACTGGTCAGCCGTATTGTCAAACTTGATGATCTGATGAGCGCGGCGAAGGAAGCGGCGACCAAAATTGCCAGCCAGAGCCAGCCCGTCGCCATGATCACCAAGGAAACAATCAATGCCGGGTTCAATATGACTCTGGAACAGGGAATAAGGTTTGAGCGCCGCCTGTTCCAAAGCCTGTTCACAACGCAGGATCAAAAAGAGGGAATGGCCGCCTTTATTGAAAAGCGCAAACCCCACTTTAAAAACAAATAGGCGTCCGCCTCCATAACGCCGACCCTTTATGCGCCGATTTTAAATCCCTCAAGTCTCTGCGATTGCAGAGTTGACGAGGTCAATTCCGGCGCGTATAGGCGGCGCTTGAAATTCAGGTAGATCAAAGGATCTGCCTCTTTATGATATGAAGATAGAGGAATAACATGGCAAATACGTCATCTGCCAAGAAGAACGTCCGTAAAATGGCCCGTAAGACTGAGGTCAACCGGAATCGTCGCAGCCAAGTCCGCTCGTTTTTGCGTCGCGTCGAAGACGCGATCACAGCCGGCGACAAGTCGGCGGCCAATGATGCGCTGAAAAAAGCTGAGCCAGCTTTGATGCGTGCTGTCAGCCGAGGTATCTTTCATAAGAACACAGCGGCTCGCAAAATTTCTCGCCTGAACAAGCGCGTGAAAGCCATCGGTTAAACCTGACTGCTTTCGGCTTTGTGCCGACTTAAAGCTTACACAGCCGGGCATTAGCCCGGTTTTTTTGTGTTCGGATTTAGGGCGGCGTCTACGAACAGATGGCTCTCTTGCTGAAGGCCCCTGAGCTTGAAGCGCTGCTCAAACAGACAGCGCTGACACTCAAAATCTGTGCCCAACAAATATCGACTGAAAAATTTTTTAAGAAATATGAATTTTTTGCAACGCCACCTTTTTGAGATTCTTACGTTTTTTTGAGTCAACAGAAAAGGCATAAAGAATCAGGACTTTTCGCCGTTGACGGGAGCGGAAAGAGTCGGTTTATTAGGGTCGTCAGTGACCATGGGGGGAAGCTGGCTGTCGAGGGAGTTCTGGACGGAGAGGGGTTTCACCCTCCCGGTTGGATCCATAAAATATTTATAATAATCAAGGGTTTAGTTAATTTACCCTCTGGGTTCGTGCGGAGTAAATTTCAATGCAGGATGCGAAAGTCAGTCCCAAACTGTCGACTGTTTCTAATCAAAACACCACGCCCGATCTGTATACGGGGGAGCCGCCTTTGAAGAGCGCAAATAATACTTGGGCGAAGGTCAAAACCGACCTTGGCTATGCGCTTGGTCCTAATGTCCATCGTTCTTGGACAGGTCAGCTTCGCGTAAGCCAAGCCAATGACCGTATCGTGACCCTTGCGGCTCCGTCGCGTTTCATTGCGTCCAAAATTGAGTCCAATTATGCGGACACCGTGCGCAGGCTTTGGAAAAAATACGATATGGTAGCGCCGCCGCGCGATATTATTTTTTCTGCAGCAACAGATCGGACGGCTCAACCGAGTGGGCCTTCAAGAGGACAGGCGCCGCGCAAACCCGCTGAAATGGCGCAGCCTTTGAGACCGGTTAATCCGGCAGCCCGCCAAACCAATGACGTCTCTTCGGAGAAACCCGCGCCGAAGACTGATAACCCACGCGACCGCTTTACTTTTGACAATTTTGTTGTCGGCGCTTCAAACGAGCTGGCCTTTGCCGTTGCGCGCCAAATCGCGTCTTGCCGAGCGCCTCAATATAATCCCATCGTCATTCATGGCGCCAATGGCATGGGTAAAACCCACCTTCTTCACGCCATTGAAGACGCAATCACAGATTCCGACCCGAATTATCGCGTGAAGCTGATTTCTTCAGAGAGTTTTGTCTCCGCTTTTGTCTCTTCGGTTCGCGGCGGAGGCCGAGACGCGATAGATGACTTTAAAAAGAGCCTTCGTGATGTAGATCTTCTGATCATCGACGATGCCCATTTTATTGCGGACAAGCCGGGTTCTCAGGAAGAGCTGCTTCATACATTGGTCAGCCTCGTCGCGCAGGGACGCCAAATTCTGATTGCTGCTGACCGTCATCCCGATAAGATCGACAAGGCCTCTGACCGATTGAAATCCTATCTGTCATCCGGTCTGGTTTGCCGCATAGGCGCTGCGGATTACGAATTGCGTCTGCGCATATTGGATCGTTTGATCCAGCGCCGCCGGGCCTCGGGAAATCCGGCTCTCGCCATTCCTCAAACGGCCCGCGACCATCTTGCGGCGCGGATGAATGCCACACCGCGCGACCTAGAAGGCGCGTTCAATCAGATTGTGGCGCAAAGCGAATTCCTTGGCACCCCGATTACTCTGGAAACGGTGCAGGAGACATTGTCAGACTCCCGTTACATGGCCGGACAACGCCTGACCGTTGACCGAATTCAACGCGCCGTCTGCGAGGAATTTAATGTTACGCTGACAGATATGACCTCCAAACGCCGCGCGCGAGTTATCGCTCGCCCTCGGCAGGTTGCAATGTATCTGTCCAAAAAGCTGACCAAGCGCTCTTTGCCGGATATTGGCCGCCGCTTTGGCGGGCGCGATCACACCACTGTGATGCACGCTGTCAAACGAATTGATGAGCTCCGCGCCTCAGATGCCGAATTCAACGCGCAGATTGAGACCGTGGAAAGCGTTTTGAAGGCCTGATAATTTGGCCCCGGCGACCCAAGCCGGGGCGGTCACGCAAATAGCAATCTCTTTTCTTTAGATACTCGGCTCGCCTTTGAACTTCTCCCCGCTCTTCGCGGCTTTCCCTCTTGCCTCTTTGCGCCGCTGCATTATGGTTGGCCTCCGAGTTTTTGGGCAGGCAAACTCTGCCTCCTGATATGCCACGAAGAATATGGAAGACCTCAGATGAAATTGTCCATTGAACGCAGCGCCCTGATGAAGGCCTTGGGCCATGTCCAGAATGTTGTGGAACGCCGCAACACGATTCCGATTTTGTCCAACGTCCTGATGACGGCCGAAGGTGGCCAAGTAAACATGGTGGCGACCGATCTTGATATTGAAATGTCGGAAGCGACCGACGCCGAAGTGAGCCAACCCGGGCAAATTACCGCTCCGGCCCACACGCTTTATGATATCGTCCGCAAGCTTTCTGACGGTGCGCAAGTCGTTTTACAGATCAACAGCGAAGACCGCCTCGACGTCGATGCCGGACGCGCGCATTTTACCCTACCACTTCTGCCCTCCGGGGATTTTCCGAAAATGACGGCGGAAGGATTTACACATGAGTTTGTCCTGCCCGCCAAAGCCCTGCTGCGTTTGATCGACAAAACCAAATTTGCCATCTCGACCGAAGAAACCCGCTATTATCTCAACGGCATCTATATGCATGCCAATGCGGGTAAATTGCGCTGCGTGGCGACAGACGGTCACCGCTTGGCTCTCGCCGAGGCAGAGCTGCCTTCCGGCGCAGACGGCTTGCCCGGTGTGATTGTCCCGCGCAAAACTGTTGCGGAAATTCGCCGTTTGATTGACGGCTCTGACGCCGAAGTTGCCATCAGCGTGTCAGAAGCCAAAATTCGCTTCACAACCGGAAGCGCGGTTCTGACGTCTAAACTTATCGACGGCACGTTCCCGGATTATGAGCGGGTCATTCCAAAGAACAACCCGAAAGAGCTCACCATCGACAATAAGGTTTTTGCCGATGCCGTAGACCGCGTCTCGACTATTTCAGCGGAAAAATCCCGTTCTATTAAAATGGGCTTGAGCGACGACAATCTGGCTCTGACAGTGAATAATCCTGAATCCGGCCATGCGCGGGAAGAACTCAAAGTCGATTATAATGAAGAAGCCTTGGAAATAGGTTTCAACGCCAAATATTTGTTGGACGTTACCACGCAAATCGAAGGCCGGGATGCGACGTTCTATCTCGACAGCCCGGCGAGCCCGGCTTTGGTCAAGGACAGCGAAGATCCCGACGCTCTTTTTGTGCTCATGCCGCTTCGTGTTTAGGATTTGAAGGCTGTTGATCTAATAGGTGACGTGTGACTTATATCGCGTCTCTACGCCTTTCAGATTTTCGCAATTATAGTTCGCTGGATATCAATTTCGGGCCGGAACCTGTTGTTCTTTATGGCCCGAATGGATCAGGCAAAACCAATCTCCTTGAAGCCCTTTCTTTTCTCTCTCCGGGACGCGGTCTGCGGCGCGCCAAAGTCAGCGATATCGCCCGCCGAACGGACACCGGGCAGGCCCCGGCCTGGGGTCTGAATGTCACCCTCCCGGATGAGACCCGTATCAGTGTCGGTCAAATCCCCGAACATCCCGGACGGCGCGTCCTTCGTTTAGACGGCAGCCAAGCGACAGGGACTCAGCTTGCGGAGTTACTCAATCTAATGTGGCTGACGCCGGCACAAGACCGGCTTTTTACCGGCCCGGCTGGAGATCGCCGAAAGTTTCTCGACAGATTCGCCATGGCTCATAAGTCCGAACATGGGCTGACAAGTTCTCGCTATGAGAAAGCCCGTTCGGAACGCAACCGCCTGCTCTCTGACCAAATCAATGACCCGCGCTGGTTTGATGCTTTGGAGACGGATCTTGCCTATCACGGCGCGCGAATTGCTGAGGCCCGCGCTATAACTCTGACAGCGCTTCGCGATGAAATTGCGGCGCGTGACTCCGTCTTTCCGAAGGCCGGATTGTCACTAGACGGAGACTATGAAACGGCAATTCTGGAAGGGCAAAATGTTGAGGGGGTAGAAGAAAGTCTTCGGCGAGCCCTGCGAGATGGGCGAAGTCTCGCTCAACGGGCCGGGCGTACTTTGATAGGGCCGCACAGATCGGACTTAAAAGTAACGCATATTGCCAAATCCATGCCCGCCGAAGACTGCTCTACTGGAGAACAAAAGGCTTTGTTGATTGGGTTGATGCTGGCACAGGCGCGCTCCAAGCAATCGGACATACAGAAAATCCGCAAACCGATATTGCTTCTGGATGAAGTCGCGGCCCATTTGGATGAAGGCCGCCGCGCCGCCTTAATAGAGGAACTTATCGCCCTAGAGACGCAACTCTTTATGACCGGAACGGATCGTCACTTGTTTGAAGCGTTTAAGGGACGCGCCCAATTGTTCGAGGTCTCCTCTGGCGAGGTCGAAAGAAATCCGTAATTTTCAAAATAAAATGCCCTGACACGCAAGCGCGGCAGGGCAGAAACATCGGAACGGGGCGCGTTGCCCGATGCTAGCCTATTTACGTGCGATACCGGAAAAGGATGCAACAGAAACTGTATTTATTTTCCCAAAAGCTCAGGCAGCTCACCCAAATCACCCGCCGCTTCTCGCATAATCAAGTCTTTGAGGCCCTCGGAGCCATTTACGGCGCTGAGCCCCAATCGCCGAATGTGACCTAACGCATTGCTAAAGGGGCGGCGTAAGGGGGATTTAGACGGGTTGAATAAGTAGGACAATCCGTCCGTCGCGGCCGCAAGCGCTGTTACGTCACTCCGTCGCCAATCCTGATAATTGCCTAATATCGCCCCGCCAATATCCTGCCCGGTTCCCCGTGCGGACTTCAAAACATCATGCAAAGTCGCCGCGTCGCGTAGGCCCAAATTAAGTCCCTGGCCCGCCAGCGGATGAATGACGTGAGCCGCGTCCCCAACCAGAACCAGGCGTGTCGAGACATAGTTCTGCGCAAGTTGTAGATGAAGCGGATAGCTCTGACGCGGGGCACTCAAAGACAGCTCACCGAGATGGTCGCCAATACGCAAAGTCAGCTCTGTCAGAAAGTCGGCGTCGGAAATGGCAATTGCCGCTTTCACGGCCGCACTCTTATCACTCCAGACAATCTGGCTACGCTGACCCGTGAGCGGCAAAACCGCCAACGGTCCGCCCGGCAAAAACCGCTGCAAAGCCAATCCGTCATGCGGGAGGCTATGGGAGATAGTGGTGACTAGGGCGCTTTGTCCGTAATGTCGCCCATCTGTGACGATGCCTGCGCCGTCCCGGATTCCCGACTTCGCGCCGTCCGCGGCAATGAGGAGTTTCGCTGAAACGCTTTTACCGTCAACTTCCGCCGTTACGCCGGAAATAGTGTGAGTGACATTTTTTACCTGCGCCGGTGAGATTATATCTATTTGATCGGCTGATTTAAGCCTCTCTTGCAAGGCTAAATAAAGCTGCTTGTTCTCAATCATCTGAGCGGTATCGGACTCAGAGACTTCCCGCCCGAAATGCAATCGCCAAACCGGGCTGTCTCCGACTTTTCCGTCGGTAATCAGCATGTCATTCATTGGTTGCAAGTGAGCTGAGAGTTTCAATCCGATCCGATTCAGAAACCGAAGCGAGGAAGCTGACAAAGCAGACGCGCGGCCGTCTTCCTGCCCTGCGTCGCCGGATAAAATATCGCGCCCATCCGCCAGAGCAATTTTCAGACCGTCAAGTTTTGCACAGGCCAATGCCGTCACCTGGCCAACCAGGCCGCCCCCGACAATCAATATATCATATTCATTTTTCACAGGATGGAACTTAACATGAAAACAGTTGGGAAACAGGGCCTAAAATTGCGGCATTTAGGGTTACAATTACGCCCTGAACCCCCTATCCATATCCTTATGAAAATAAAACTCGCCAGCTGGAATATTAACTCCGTTCGTCTCCGGATTGATCAAGTCATCCGTTTTTTAGAGGAACAGAAACCGGATATACTCGGCCTTCAGGAAATCAAATGTCAGGAAGAGCAATTTCCTTTCGAGGCGTTCAAAGAAGCCGGTTATCCTTATATCGAAGTGTCCGGACAAAAGGGTTATCACGGCGCGGCGACAGTCTCCCGCCTACCCATGGAGCGCCTGCCGACGAGTTTTTGTCCGCTGGACCATGCCCGGCATGTCAGCACGCTTGTTATTGCCAAAGGCGAAAATTGCGATCAGGATTTTGAATTCCATAATTTCTATATTCCCGCCGGCGGAGATATCGCCGACCCGGAAATAAATGATAAGTTTCAGCACAAGCTTGATTTTCTGGAGACCATGCGCGTTTATTTCATCGAACGCTTTGCCAAGGGCGATAACCAGCAGGTCCTGGTCGGGGATTTTAATATCGCGCCGCATGAAAATGACGTTTGGAGCCACAAACAACTTTTGAAAGTTGTCAGCCATACCCCAATGGAAGTTGAGACTTTGGCTACGCTTCAAGCGACGCATGACTTCACGGATACGGCGCGGCTGTTTCGCGAAGACGACGAAAAACTCTATAGCTGGTGGTCTTATCGCGCGCGGGACGTGATGAAATCAAACCGGGGCCGACGCCTTGACCACATCTGGGTGAGCCCAGCACTCAAACCCTGCGTTGAAGCGGTGGGTCGAGAGGGGTACGAAATCCACACGCCTTGTCGTATTTGGGAAAAACCCTCCGACCACGTGCCGATTACGCAGGTCATGGATTTAACAGATTAGGCCTGCAAGACACTGAGCGCGAAGAGTGCTTGGGCTCCAAAATAAAGCGGCGTTATCACCCAGGCATTTTTTGGGCTTGGCGCCACGAAACGGTCGCGCGCGACGAATATATCTGAAATCGCAAAGAATATGGCGCCCGCCACCATAAAGAGGTGCGGACCTTCCATATCAGTTTGAAACGCGCGAACAAGCATCAAGGAGATGATGAACGTATAAACCCCTACGGGCCAAAGCATATCCTTCGGTAAGTCCTTTTTGAGAGACCTAAACACACTCCAGCCGACGGCTAAGCCTAGGAACGTCGTCAAAGTAAAAACCATGAAAGACATTTCGGGACGAAGAATCTGTCCCGCAGCCAAGATGTAAGAAATATGGCCAATCGCAAAAGCCAGCATACCTAAACGGAAAATGGCTTTACTGTTACGGGAAAGAAGAAATAGATCGCCGAATGCGCAGGCAATAAGTCCGGCGAAAATATTTCGCCCATAGCCAGACTCCAGCGCGCCGAAGTTCAGAGCCAAGAGAAGGAAGCCCATCGCCGCCAAAGGTTTTAATACAATTTGAGCGGATCTCTTTTCCCTAAGCTCTGCAAAAAGCAGAGCGAAAACGAACGCGGCATATACCCCGAGGAGCAAAACCAATTAGTCCAAAGCCAGCCGATAGCCGCCTGGTTCTGTCATGAGCAAGGTCGCCACGCCTTTCTCAGGCTCGATTTTCTGGCGTAAGCGGTAAACATGGGTTTCCAGCGTATGCGTCGTGACACCGGAGTTATACCCCCAAACTTCTTCCAACAGCTCTTCGCGCGCAACAGGCTTTCCGCCCGCGCGGTAAAGATATTTCAGAATATTAGTTTCTTTTTCAGTCAGGCGAATATCGCGCACCGGGCGCGCGCCTTCCTCTTGTGGCGGGGTCAGGCGTTTGAAGGCTGGCTTGAAGGCATAAGGCCCAATCTGGAAAATGGCTTCTTCGCTTTGCTCAAAGCTTCGCAGATGCGCGCGCAAACGGGCAAGCAGGACAGAAAACCGAAACGGTTTGGTGACATAATCATTCGCTCCGGAATTCAGGCCCAGAATTTCGTTCATTTCGCCGTCATTTCCGGTCAGCATGACAATAGGCGCCGCGACGCCGGCCTTTCGCATCAACTCGCAGGCCTCGGTGCCCAGCATGTCCGGAAGATCCACGTCCAGAACGATCAAATCAAATGTCTGGTTTTTCGCGGTTTTGATACCGTCTGTCGCGGTGCCAACATCAACGGTTTCAAATTCATCATAGACAGCGAATTGATCTACCAATTCGGCCCGTAGAGTTTCATCATCATCGACCAGTAGAAGTCTTTTTTTCACAGCCATAATAGTCGTCCTTTAGCGGAAATTCTCAAGTTTTGGCGTGTTTTATTCCCTCAACAGCCTTAAAGCTAATCGCGGTTCATACAAGTGACATCACAAAAAAGAGAGGCGTGCATGAGTCAAAAACCCGAATTACGAATTAATTGCGCCTCGGAAACAGCTACTATTGGCGAGCTTGTCCTGCCTTGCCGCATTGGAAAAGGCGGCTTTATTGACGGCGCAGAGGGCCGAGAAGGAGATGCGAAAACGCCTCTTGGACTCTATCACTTACGCTGGGGGTTCTATCGGGCAGACAAGCTGCCTGAGCCGCCCTGTCATTCAAAGAACCCCCTGACATGGCGAGCAACCGATAAAAGAGATGGTTGGAGCGACGCAGAAACCGACCCGGCCTATAACCGCTTTATACGCCTACCGCACTCCGCAAGTCACGAAGCCCTTTGGCGCGAAGATGGCGCCTATGATATTGTTTTGATCATAAGCCATAATGACAGCCCGCCGACCGCCGGCTTGGGCAGCGCCGTCTTCCTTCATATCGCACAGCCGGATGACCGGCGGACTTTGGGCTGCATTGCATTTGCTCCGGAAGACATGACGCGCCTCCTGCCGCATCTGCAGCAAGACATGGCGGTCAGGCTTTATGAATAATCGCGCTCGCCGAATAAGGCCGATCCGACGCGCACGGACGTGGCGCCAAGTTCAATAGCCGTTTCGAAATCGGCGCTCATCCCCATGGAAAGCTTTTCAACTCCAACATCCGCGGCCAATTTCTTGAGCAGCCAGAAATGCGGTGACGGCGCTTCTTTCAAGGGGGGAATACACATTAACCCTTCGGGTGTCAGATCATATTCCTCTCTCATTTTTTTGATGAAAGCCGGAAGGTCTTCAGGTGAAAGGCCCGATTTTTGCGGCTCCTCCCCTGTGTTCACCTGCACATAAAGACGCGGGAAATTGCTGGATGTCTCTTTCGCCTTGGCTAGTGTTTTAAGGAGTTTTTCGCGGTCCACCGTTTCAATCACGTCAAACAGATCGACAGCGTCCTGGGTTTTATTGCTTTGTAGAGGTCCGACCAAACGTAGTTCCAGCCCATTCCGTTGGGACTGGAATGTGTCTCCCCAGCGGGTCTGCGCTTCCTGCACCCGGTTTTCGCCAAAAATTTTCTGTCCGGTTTCGAGCATCGCTGCGATCCGCGCGTCAGGCTGCACCTTGCTGATCGCGACCAGGGCAATATCCTCGGCCGAGCGTCCTGCGCGCTTTGCCGCCTCGCCCATTCGGTTTAAAATCTCTTCCCGCTTGGACTTAATATTGGATGTGGTAGTATCGGCTGTGGTCGTATCTGGCATGACATCCCCTTACGAAACCTGGCCGGGTTTGCAAAGCCATCCCTTGGGTCGGGAGGCGCTAAAAATTCGGCAGGCACACTCTAAACCCTGCCGCCTTTCACCGCTTATCGCCCTGAGCGATCCGGTTCGAACGCCTGATATAATTAGCTGGGCCAAGGCCCTGCCGGAACATTGCGCGGTTATTTATCGGTTTGAAACGTTTGACGCCCAACTCGCCAAAGCGCTGCGGGAAATTACGAGGGCCAAATCCCAGCAATTTCTTATTCGCTCTGAATCCCATTCCGATTTTTCCGATGGTCAGCATTTTAAACGCAGCGCTGATCTCGGACGACTTACCAAAAAGCGAAGCGATCATCCCGGCGCTCTATTGACGCTGGCGGCGATAAAAGAGGGTCGCTATTCAGAGCCTCTGCCCGCTTTGGACGGATTACTGGTTTCCGCCATTTTTCCGAGCGAAAGTCCCAGTGCAGGAACGCCTATCGGGACTGACGCGTTAAGACAGAGAACACAAAAATGGGACGTCCCGATTTTTGCCCTGGGCGGAGTCACCGTTCAAACGGTTCCAGCCTTAATAGGTACGAATATTGCCGGAATTGCAGCTATCGGGGCCCTGAAGGAAGACAAAAATGGCCGATAAAGACATAGATATCACCAAAGAGGAAGGCGGCGACACAATTACGTTCAAAGCCACACTGCCGGACCACTCGGACGAGGCGGAATTGGTTTTATCCAATATTTCCGATAATCTTTACAATGCACATCATACGGGCGTTCCGAAATCGATGGGCGGCAAAGGCGTCGGGACCGCCCTTGTCAAAGCCATGTCTGAGGACGCCCGCGATCTAGGTTATAAGGTTGTGCCCGGCTGCCCCTTTGTGGAGGCGTGGTTCAAGCGGAAACCCAATTGGGCGAAAATGGCGGCGGCGGAGCCGGAGCTTTTCACAAAATAGCTCGGGTTCTTAGAATTCAAAGCCGCCTTCAATAAAGAGCGCCGTTGCTTTTTCCTTTTGCGGACTAACGGTGGTGCCTGAAAGGCCTTGTGTCTCGCGCTCAATATATTGGGCGCCTGCCCCCACTCTGAATTTATCGAAATCATAAGTGAGACCCGCAACAAACTGGTCTGATGTCAGATTGACGTTTTTATCCTTTGCATGGCCATATCCTAATGTGACGCCAAGATCCGAGGGTTTCCACGTCGCGCCAACGTCCCAGGCCTCATAATTCCCGTTCTGAAGTCCATTATTGGATTGTAGGAACGAACCGCCAAGCGTGATATCCATCCAGGACGCTTCGGCCCCGAGATTAAAGCTTTCCAAATCATCCAGACCGGCAAAGCCGCTTTGCTCTGAGCCTCTGGCATAAGTCGCTGTGCCTTCGACAGAGAGGCCGTTATCAAATGTTCTGTCGAGAGCCAGACCGACTTCGAAAATATCTTCCAGATCAGGGGCCAATGTTCCGGTTTCGTCATTGCGTTTAACGCAATAATCGACGCCGCAGGCGCGGGCATTAAGGGCGTAGGATCCTCCAAATTGCACGCCAAAGCCAATGCTGTCGCCCAGAAAGCGCGGGCTGGTATAGGTAACCTTCTCTGAAAAACCGGACGCGTCATTGACGGTTTTGACGCTATCTAGCCCTGTATAGTCGACAGAGGAGTTTGACGCCCCGACAGCCAAAAGACTTGGCGCGCCGAGACTGAACAAATAAGCCGCCCCGTCATCGCGCCCGATTGTAACATCGCCATAAGTGCTGCGAAGGAACAGGTGGGCGCTCTCGAGGGCAATGCGTCCGTCTTCGGCCACGTCCGGACCATCGGTGTAGAAACGGGAGGTGTGTCCGCGAAGCGCGGTCGGAACGCCGTTCACCAAGGCCGAAGAACAGCCCGCGACGGTCGGCGGGCAATCGGCAATCCGCCCGCCAAAGCCGCGGCGGAACTTATCATATTGCGCCCGCCCTTCGAGGTTTATACCGTATTCATAGCCTGTATCGGTGATCGCGCTGACTTCAAACTCCGCCTTCGCGTCGCCAACAAATTCCTCGCGCCAGTCGGACTCTGAGGACGCATCATCGTCGCGAGTGACTGCGGCCACGCCGCCTTTGATAAAGCCTCTGAGAATTGTTGTCAGATTACCGAGGCCCATTCTGTCTTTCCAGCTTCGCGGCGCCATCGGCCCGGATTGCGGAGGATAACTCTGCGGCGGGGCGCTTTGGGGAGGGTAGCTTTGCGGCGCGGCTTGCGTGTAGGTCTGGCCATAGGGCGAGCCTTGTGGCGCCGGATACCCACGGCCCGGTAACTGCTCCGGCGGAACATACGCGTTGGGAGCCGATTGGGGCCGATCTGGATATTGGTCTGATCCATATTGCGCCGGTTTAGACGGCGCAAAAGGAGAAGCGGAAGGCGCGCCGCTATATTGATACGGACTGGCTTCTCCGCTTGGTGGATAATTTTGCGGGGTTTGGGATTGAGATGGCTGAGCTGCGCGGGACGCAGGCGCGTTTTGAAGCGGATGAGCTTGAGACGTTACGGCTCGTTGAGAATTTTGCTCTGGCGCGCGATATTGCGGGGCCGGGTCTCGTCTCTGCGGTTGGGGCGCTTGAGTTTCAGGCGTCTCCCAAGCCTGCGTATTTCCGTTATTCGCAAAAGGAGATTGGGCGCTGGCAATGGTCATACCGCCAAGAACCGCGACAATAACCGGGCCTAAGAAATAGGCGTAACGCGGCGCGGCAAACCGGGACTGATCGTCATATGAGTTTGACTGGGTCAATATCTGCCGCCTTCCTGCTTTCCTGCGTTTGGGCCAAGGGAATCACATGAGGCCCGCATTAACCTTTTGTGTGGCAGAGTCCCCCCTAAAAAATGGTTAACAAAGTTTAAAATCCTCAGTCTTAAGGGGATTTTCTCTGTCTGGCGAAACCGCTTTCCTGCAAACAGAGTCTGGCCCTGTCAAAATTTTACGTTATAAGCCGCAAAAGCTTTCTTATGTTCGGAGCCTTAAATGTCTTTCAAATTCTCACGCCCTCTTGTTTTGAGTGCTGCCTTTGCCCTTATCGCGGCCCCTGCCCTGTCCGCCTGCGGCACATTGGGTATAGGCGGCGGCAAGAAAGAAGCCCGCGCCGTTTCTCAAATGCAAGCGCCAAATATGGGGGTGAATTCTTATTTGTGGCGCGCTTCGCTTGAAACACTTAATTTCATGCCTTTGGCCGAAGTTGATCCCTTTGGCGGCGTGATTGTCACGGACTGGTATGCCTCTGAAGATGCTCCGAATGAGCGCTTTAAAGCCAATGTCTATATTCTGGACACAGCGCTTCGCGCAGATGCCTTGAAAGCCTCTATTTTCAAGCAAACACGCGGCCCCGCAGGCTGGTCAGATGCTTCTGTTGATGCCGATACCGCCCGTCAGATCGAAAACTCTATCCTGACACGCGCCCGCCAGCTTTATATCGCGACCGTCGATAGCCAATAGGCCCTATGCCTGAGTGAGCATAATTTTCCCGGCCCCCGTGCCGGGATTTTCATTTGTGGGTCGGGATTTTTGTTAGAACTTGCAACATTACGAACGTTGCGCCTGACGTCTGATGCTATAGAGACAGTTTAATAGACAAAATTTGATTGAGTTCGAGAGTTTTCATGTCCGAAAAAGACACATCCCGATATAACGCAGCAGAAGTTGAGCCGCGCTGGCAAAACATTTGGGCCGAACGCGATGTTTACCGCGCCCAAGACGATAGCGACAAACCCAAATTCTACGCGCTCGAAATGTTTCCCTACCCAAGCGGCCGCATTCACATGGGTCATGTCCGTAACTACGCCATGGGCGATGTCGTCGCGCGCTATAAAAAAGCGCAAGGGTTTGAAGTGCTCCACCCCATGGGCTGGGACGCATTCGGTATGCCGGCCGAAAATGCGGCCAAGGAAAATGGCGGCCATCCGAAAGATTGGACTTACGGCAATATCGACGCCATGCGCGCGCCGATGCAGCGGCTCGGCTTTGCGCTGGATTGGTCGCGCGAATTCGCGACTTGCGACGAAGCCTATTACAAACAGCAACAGGCCATTTTCCTGAAATTCTGGGATAAGGGTCTGGTGTACCGCAAAACTGCCAAGGTGAATTGGGATCCGGTCGATAACACCGTTCTCGCCAATGAGCAGGTCATTGACGGCAAGGGCTGGCGCTCCGGCGCGGTCGTCGAGCAGCGCGACATGGATCAATGGTTTTTCAAAATTACCAATTACGCCGAAGAATTACTTGAAGGCCTGGATACACTTGACCGCTGGCCCGAAAAGGTCCGCACCATGCAGGCGAACTGGATTGGCAAGTCTGAAGGCTGTCAGATGCGGTTTGAAGGCGTTGATAGCTCACCAGATTATGAGATTTTCACGACGCGTCCGGACACTCTTTACGGAGCCAGCTTTATCGCACTTTCCCCGGATCACCCGGTCGTGAAAGATTTAGCAAAAAACGATCCTAAAATCGAAGACTTCCGCAAAGACTGTGCGAAAATCGGGACGACTGAAGAGGCCATCGCAACAGCTCCGAAACTTGGCTTTGATACAGGGCTTCGGGTTAAACACCCTTTTATCAAAGGCAAAACCCTTCCTGTCTGGATCGCGAATTTCGTTTTGATGGGTTACGGAACCGGCGCAATTTTTGGCTGTCCGGCCCATGACCAGCGCGACCTTGATTTTGCGCGTAAATATGATCTCGATGTCACGGCTGTGGTTTTGCCTCAGGGCGAAAGCGCCGAGAGTTACGATGTCGGAAACGAAGCCTATACGGGCGAAGGCATATTATTTAATTCCGACTTTCTGAACGGCCTTGAAAAGGACGAAGGTATCTCTGCCGCTATTGCCAAAATTGAGGATATGGGCTTGGGCAAAGGCGTGACCAATTACCGTCTGCGTGATTGGGGCGTGAGCCGCCAGCGTTATTGGGGTTGCCCGATTCCCGTTATCCATTGCGAGGATTGCGGCGCCCTGCCCGTACCGGAAAAAGACCTGCCGGTTGCCCTACCCTATGACAATATCGACCTGACCATTCCGGGTAATCCGCTGGACCGCCATTCGACATTCAAACATGTCGATTGCCCGAAATGCGGAAAAGCGGCGCGGCGCGAAACGGATACGCTCGATACATTTGCCGATAGTTCCTGGTATTTTGCGCGCTTTGCCGGCGGCAATACGGGCGACAGACCATTTGATAAAAAAGCAGCGAGCGAATGGCTCCCCGTCGACCAATATGTCGGCGGCGTGGAACATGCCGTGCTCCACCTTCTCTATGCGCGTTTCTTTACCCGCGGCCTGCGCGATTGCGGCCTGCTCGACCTGCCAAGCGGCGAACCTTTTGCCGGCTTGTTCACTCAAGGCATGGTGACTCACGCAGTCTTTACCGATGAAGACGGGAATTTTATTGTCCCTGCGGATGTCGATGAAAAAGACGGACAGCTTATCAATCTGAATTCAGGCAAACCTGTCACCAAGGGCGACGTCATTAAGATGTCGAAATCCAAGAAAAACGTCGTGGATCCGGACGACATTATAAAAACCTATGGCGCAGATGTGGCGCGTTGGTTTGTGCTTTCCGACTCTCCTCCCGAACGGGATGTCGAATGGACAGAATCCGGCGTTATCGGCGCCTGGCGTTTTTCCAAAAAGGTTTGGTCGCTTGTCGCGGGTGTTGAAAAAGGCAACCCATTGGTCGTCGCCGCTAACGCTTCAGGCGAGGCCCTTGAGCTTCGCCGATTTGCCCATAAAGCAATGGAGAAAATCACGGACGGCATTGAAGCCTTCCGCTTTAACACCTCGGTCGCGCAAATATATGAGCTGACCAATGCTCTGTCCAAATACAAGACTAATGACGATGCCAAAATGGAAGCCCTCGGAATTCTCATCCGCTCTATTGCGCCCTTCATGCCGCACCTAGCCGAAGAGTGTTGGCAAGCGCTTGGCGGAGATGACCTCGTCTATCATGCGCCTTGGCCGAAAGTGGACCCGGACATGCTCGTCGAAGACACAGTTACCCTGCCCGTTCAAGTCAATGGCAAGCGACGGTCGGAAATTCATGTGCCCGCCGATATGGCAAAAGACGACATTGAAGCGCTTGCCAGATCAGATGAAAGCGTGGTCCGATCCATAGAAGGGCTGACTATCCGAAAAGTCATTATTGTTCCCGGCCGGATTGTGAATATAGTAGCAAATTAGGAGCCTATTATGCGTAAATTTGCTATTTTGACCGCCGCCTTTTTGAGCCTCGGAGTTTTGGGATTATCTGCCTGCGGGTTTACGCCGATGCATTCCCCCCAAGCACTTTCGTTTGACGGAGCTCAGCCTCTCCAGATGATCACAGTCGACATGAAAGACGGCAAAGACGTGAATGACAAGGAAGCGGGCTTTTTTGTCCTGCAACGTCTCCGGGACCGGGTCGGAACGAATAGCGGTAAATATACGCTCACGGTAACACCTTCCTGGCGGCGCGGACGATTGGGTATTTCCGCCAATGACGTAGCCTCCCGTTATGACGGCACCGTCACAGCTAATTACACGCTGACCGAAACAAAGACGGGAAACATTTTGGACCGTGGCCGCGTTACGGCTGTTTCAACCTTTGCCGCATCAAGCGACCCTTACGGCGTTATCGCGTCGAATGACAACGCCATTCAGACCACAGCTGCCGAGGCGGCGGATCGCCTGATTATAAAGTTGGCGGGGTATTTCTCTGACTTGAAAGACGCCCCCGAAGCTGAATGAAGCCTTCGAAATGAAACTGACCGGCACTCGCGCGACCAAATTTCTCGACTCCCCGCCCTCTGACATTATCGGCGTGTTGCTCTTTGGGCCGGATCGAGGCTTGGTCAAATCCCGCAGTGCGGCGCTTTCCCAAAAATTTATGCCAAATGATGATGCCTTTGGCACGACCATCCTGACGGCGGATGACCTATCCGGCGATCCGGCCCGTCTTGCGGATGAAATGAGCGCGCTCTCTTTACTCGGTGATGACCGTTTGGTTCGGCTTCGTCTTGATCATGAACGAAACGGGGCGGCGATTTCCAAGCTCATCAAACAATTCGATACAGAGCCGGAGAAAGCAGAAGCCAAACTAATTATTGAAGCCGGAGATATGACCCCGCGTTCGGCTATTCGGAAAGCCTGTGAAGCGGCGGGGAGCTTTGCGTCTATCGGATGTTATGCCGCCAGTACCAAAGATCTGGCGCAGCAAATTAAATCAACGCTTTCAGACTTGAATATTGGAATTGATCCAGACGCCCTTGAACATTGGCTCCCTTTGCTTGAAGGTGACCATGCCCTCGCCGCCAATGAAATCGAAAAAATGGCCCTGTTCAAAGGCTACGGCAAAGCTGCTGGCGCTGTCGTGTCAATGTCAGATATCCGGGCCGTGGCCGCAGGCGGACAGAGCGCTTCAATAGATACAATCGTTATGCAAACCCTAAGCGGGGATGTGGAGGGCGCAGATTCCAGCTATCGCCGGGCCATGAGCGGGAAAGTAAATCCTGTATCTGTGCTCATTGGTCTTCAACGTCACCTTTTACGCCTGATTGAAGCCTCCATGTCCCTCGAAAGCGGTGAAAATATGGGTCAAGCCTTAAGGTCGCTTCGTCCGCCTGTATTCGCCATGCAGAAAGATTTATTCAGGCAGCACCTTTCCATCTGGCCTTTGACTATGTTACGCCGCGCTTTGTTGCAAAGCCAGAAGGCGGAACGAGAAATTAAAACTGCGGCTTCCCCCACCGAGGCGATAATGGGCCGATTGATACTCGCCCTCGCCTCGTACGCCGGAAAAAGGACTTAGGATTGATGGAAGAATTTAGCCAAATGTGGACCAAAACCACGGAGCAATTCCCGCTGCTTATTGCGGGTATAATGACTGTTGCAGCGGCTCTCGCAATACTTGTGGTCGGCTGGCTGGTGGCCAAATGGATGCGCGGGCGTGTTAACAAACTTAAGCTCGGAAAACATGAACTGGACCCCACATTACGGCCCGTGATCGCATCTGTCGTTTTCTATATTGTTATGGCGATGACGCTTTATGCCTTCTTGATTAAGTTGGGCGTTCCGCCGGCATCTCTCTTGGCTGTATTTGGCGCCGCGGGTCTGGCAATTGGTCTCGCGCTGAAAGACACGCTGTCCAATATTGCGGCTGGTGTCATGATGCTGATCCTTCGTCCGCTCGCCGTCGGGGATTTTGTCGAAACTGACGGGTTTGCAGGTACAGTGACGGAACTTGGGCTGTTCGCGACCACCGTAAAATCATTTGATGGCCTGTTTATGTATGTGCCTAATTCGCAAGTTTGGACAGATAAGCTTGTAAATTACGGACGGCATCAGAACCGGAAAGCCATCATCAATATCGGCGTTGGCTACGACACGGATCTTGCCAAGTGCCGAGACCTGATGTTGGAGGCGATGTCAAACTTTGAAGGTGTGACAGAGGAACCGACCCCGCCAGAAGCTTATGTTATGGGATTTGGCGATAGCGCAATTGATATGAATTTCCGCTGCTGGATGCCGGGGGATAACTGGTTCAAGCGCGCATCAGATCTTCGCATTCATATGAAAGAGACGCTCGACAAAGCGGATATCGAAATTCCGTTCCCGCAGCGCGTCATCACAATGACCGAAGCGCCAGTGAAAGTTGATATGAAGTCTCAGTCAGAAAATTCCACGTCAAAGAAAGCATCGACGGCCAAGAAGACTTCGAAGTAAACTTAGCGAAAGCGGCGGTCAGGCTTTAATTTCCGAGCCGTCGGATAATTTCCTCGAGCTGGTCGCCGCTTTTATAGGATATTTTCAAACTGCCGCCTGGGCCTTTATGGTTCACGTCGACCTGTAAGCCGAGTGCGTCCGTCATTTTCTGTTCAAGCGCCTGAGTGTCAGCGTCTTTGTAGTGTCTGGCTTTCGTCGCTTTTCCATCCGATTTTTTTATTCGGCGCACCCAGTCTTCGGCCTCGCGCACACTCAGCTTTTTATCCGCTATTTCGCTAGCCAAGGCGAGGGGGTCTGGGGCAGAAATAATCGCTCTCGCATGACCTGCCGAGATTTCTCCTTTCGCCAGCATTTCCTGAGCCAATTTCGGTAATTTCAGAAGACGCAGCATATTGGCAATGTGTGAACGGGACTTGCCCACGGCCTCCGCCACTTCTTCCTGTTTTCGGTAAAAGTCGTTTATCAGCGATTCATAGGCCTGGGCTTCTTCGATCGGGTTAAGGTCTGCGCGCTGAACATTCTCAATAACGCCGATTTGCAGGACTTCTTCGTCGTTCAAATCCCGAATGAGAACCGGCATGGCTGTTAAGCCCGCGGCTGTGGCGGCTTGCCAGCGGCGTTCCCCCGCGACGATCTGAAATCTGGTATCTTCTTTATTCGAAAGAGGGCGAACCAATATCGGCTGCAAAACGCCTTTGGCCTTAATGGATTCCGTCAGCTCGGAGAGTTTTTCCTTGTCAAAATACCTTCTCGGTTGCTCCGGGTTTCTCTCCAATCTGTCGATCGATAAAAATTGAACGCGCCGACTGTTAAGGTCCGGCGTTTCTGCGGTCTCCTGATCCTGCGGTTCAGTCTTTTTCTGAGGCGCTTTTTCTTCTTCAGAAAGCGGACCGACATCACTCATCAAGGCAGAAAGACCCCGCCCTAACCCGCGGGCTGACGTTTTCTTTTTTTGTGCAGCGGATTTATTTTTGGATGAGTTAGACATAATCTAAGCCTTTGAAATAAAACAATTATTGCTCATGATGACTTTGTTTTCTGGTGTCGGGACAATATCTCAGCGGCCAATTGCCGATAGGCGACCGACCCTGCGCATGTCGGATCGTAAGTCAGAACCGGCTGTCCAAATGACGGCGCCTCGGCAATTCTGACATTTCGCGGAATCAGGGTTTTAAAGACAGCGCGGCCTAAATGCTTTCTAACGTCGTCTGCCACCTGTGAGGACAGACGGTTCCGTTGGTCATACATTGTCAGCATTACCCCATCGATGACCAGGTTTGGATTTAAGTTGGCCTTGGCCATTTCAACGGTTTTCAAAAGCTGACTCAGACCTTCCAGGGCAAAAAACTCGCACTGTAGAGGGACAATAACGGACCGCGCTGCACAAAGAGCGTTAATCGTCAGTAGATTGAGGGAAGGAGGGCAATCCACGAGCACATAGTCATATTTTTCTCCGCCCTGGCGTACCATTTCGGCAATGGCGTCGCGCAAAAGGACCGTCCGGCCTTCTTTATTCCCGATTTCCATTTCGGCAGCGGACAGATCAACATGAGATGGAATGATGGAAAGGCCGCTTACCGAGGTCTCAGCAACAGATTCACGAAGAGGGAGGCCGTCGGTCAACACGTGATAAATTGCTTTGTCTCGGTTTTGACGTCCTACGCCGAGACCGGTTGAAGCGTTACCTTGAGGGTCAATATCAATCAGAAGGACTGATTGCCCTTCCAGTGCCAGAGCCGCCGCAAGGTTGATAGAGGTAGTCGTTTTTCCAACGCCGCCTTTTTGATTTACAATCGCAATAACGCGCATTTCATCAACCTTTTCCGTCACTTAACGGCGGGATACATTTTCGATCCTTAAAATGCAGCCGCCTTCATCAGACAGACTTTTTACTGTCTCACAGTCAAATGTCCATTGCATGCGGGCTAATTCCAACTCTTCATCCACAGCCGCTCCTTTGAGCAAAACAAGTTGCGTGTGTTGAGACAGAAAGGGCTCAGAATAAGTGAGCAACTTATTTAATGGCGCAAAAGCGCGCGCCGTGATTATGTCCGCAGGGAAGGGGTCTAGGGATTCGATTCGGCCAGAATGGACGTCGGTTGGTAAATTAAGTTCCCGGCTGACCGTTTTCAAAAAGCTTGCCTTTTTGCCTGCGGATTCTGTCAAGGTAACGCGGGCGTTGGGCTTACCGAATTGAGCTATCGCAATGGCTAGGCCCGGGAAACCTCCACCCGATCCAAAATCCAAGTATATGTTGTCAGTTTTCCGTAGATACGGGGTAATTTGCCAACTATCGAGGGCGTGCCGGGTCCAAAATTCAGGCAGTGTGGATTTTGCGACAAGGTTTATCTTCGCATTCCACTTCACTAGCAATCTGTGCCAGTGCTGGTACTTTTCGAATGTTTCACGTGAAACATTCGTTTCTCTCAGGAATTCGTCCTCAGGCCGCACGGTTTTGTTTTTTTATAAAAGCAAGCACGGCCATTAAGGCCCCGGGCGTGACACCTTCCAGTTTGGAGGCTTCTCCAAGTGTTTCAGGGCGCTGCGCTGTTAACTTCTGGCGTACCTCATTCGAAAGGCCGCCGATCTTCGTATACTCAAGGTTATTCGGAATCCTTAAGCCGGCATCGCGCCGGAAGGCTTCGATATCCCGCGCTTGCCGTTCCAGATATCCGGCATAAGTGGCGTGTGTTTTCAAATATTGTTTTTGTTCTCCTGAGAGATCGCCAAGCTCGGGCCAGATTTCAGTCAGGTCGCTGATTTCAATATCTGGGTATGACAACAGGTCAATCACATTTCGGCTTACCCCGTCCTGATTGACCGACAAGCCCTTGTTTTTAAGGACATTAGGCGATTCGACTAAACTCTCTGCCAGAGTTTTCGCCGCCGCATATGCCTCATGTTTCACGTGAAACATCTCCTCGCGAGCTTCTGTCACCATACCTAGATCAATCGCTATGGGTGTCAGGCGCGTATCAGCATTATCTGCGCGAAGAGCCAATCTATATTCAGCGCGGGATGTAAACATGCGGTAGGGCTCTGTAACGCCTTTCGTCACCAGGTCGTCGATCATGACGCCAATATATGCCTGGCTTCGATCCAGAATAAGCGCCTCTCGATCTTGCTCTGCCAGTGCCGCATTAGATCCGGCAATTAGCCCTTGAGCTCCTGCTTCCTCATATCCAGTCGTGCCATTAATTTGCCCCGCCAAATATAGACCCCCAAGCTTCTTAACTTCCAAAGTTCGGCGTAATTCCCGCGGGTCCACGTAATCATATTCGATAGCATAACCGTAGCGTTCCACGACAACATTTTCCAAACCCCGCATCGTACGTAGGAATTTATCCTGTACCTCCTCGGGAAGGGAGGAAGAAATGCCGTTTGGATAGACCACGTCTCCGTCCGGGTTTTCGGGAAGACCCTCTGGCTCAAGGAAAACCTGATGACGGTCACGATCGGCAAACCGAACAACTTTGTCTTCGATAGACGGACAATATCTAGGCCCCCGGCCGGATATCGACCCATTATTGACGGATGACAAAGCAATGTTGTCCTGAATGACTTTATGTGTCTCTGCATTTGTGTGTGTAATCCCGCACTCAATTTGGGGCACAGAAATTTTCGAGTTCAGGAAAGAAAAGGCAACGGGCTCGGCATCAGCCGCCTGCATTTCAAGCGACTCCCAATCAATAGAGCTTTTCCGAAGGCGCGCCGGTGTGCCCGTCTTGAGCCGGCCCATATCAAGGCCAAGACTATAAAGCCTCTCGCTCAATCCGATAGCTGGGGCTTCGCCGACGCGGCCCGCCGGGATACGAGTATCGCCGATATGGATCATGCCCTTCAGGAACGTACCCGTTGTCAAAACGACCCGGTTTGTTGCCAAGCGCGTTCCATCCTCCAGCAAAACACCGCAAACACGCCCATCTTCAACAACGAGATCCTCCGCCGCGCCCGCCATCAGAGTCAGGTTATCGGTCTCAGCCATCGCCGCCTGCATGGCGTTGCGATACAAAAACCGGTCGGATTGGGTGCGCGGCCCTTGAACGGCGGGGCCCTTTGATCTGTTTAGCAAACGAAACTGAATGCCGGATTGATCCGCGACCACCCCCATCACGCCGCCCATAGCGTCGATTTCACGCACAAGGTGCCCTTTACCCAAACCTCCAATGGCGGGATTACAAGACATCTCGCCAATCGTTTCGAGCTTATGCGTCAAAAGGAGCGTATTTGCGCCCAGCCGCGCCGCTGCGCTCGCAGCCTCACAGCCTGCGTGCCCGCCCCCAATAATAATGACATCCCATTTTTGGGTCATAAGGTTATGCTCAATGTTTCACGTGAAACAAAAAATCCGTAGTTATTTCCCGCCCCAATAAGACTTTCCATCTACTCTGTCGAGAGGAGGGTAACAGCTAGCTTACTTGCCAACACAGAAACGGGAAAAGATACGATCAAAGACGGCTTCAATATCTGTTTCCCCGGCCAGTTCTGATAAGGATCGCAAGGCTACGCGAAGATCCTCCCCCGCAAGTTCTGGAGCAAACCCCAAATGCGTTTGGGCCCGGAAAATCGCGTCCTGCGCGCGCCGAACACAATCGCCATGTCTCGCTCGGGTCAAACCGGAATCCTGGCCCACAGAGTATTTTTCTCTCACTATCTCCTCAAGGCGGTTGTGGAGCACTGCTTCGCCGCCTTGTTCCAGTAAATTCCCTCTTAAAGCTCCGAAAAAATTAGCTTGGCTAATATCATCATAACCCACTGTTTTATTTATAAAAATTAGATCGTTTTCGGTTAGGCTATCGGCGATAGCCGGATCAAATTCGGTTGTTCCGGGACGCACTACATAAATCGTGATTTCGGCCTCTGCCGCCCGTTTTTGAGCCCTACGGACACCTTCCGCTTCAATCGCATTGTCAGAAACTCGCAGGCCGGCTGTATCTGACAAGGTTACAGGAAGGCCGGCAATCACCATTTGCGCTTCGACCACATCACGTGTCGTTCCAGCCTCGGGTGAGGTAATCGCGATCTCCCGCCGGGTGAGGGCGTTAATCAATGTGGACTTGCCCGCATTGGGCGCGCCAATGATAGCAATATCCAATCCGGACCGAATGGCTGCGCCGCGACCCATATCCTCTAAAGCTGTCTTCATCTCAGACGCAAGCTCCCCGAGCGGCGCATAAGCTCCATGAGAAAGGCTGTCTGGAATATCGCCTTCATCCGGGAAATCAATTTCGCCTTCAATCTGCGCCAGTGCGTCCAATAGCTGTTCCCGCCAGCCTTCATAGATATCACGCAGTCCGCCGCCCATTTGCCGCAGCGCTTGAACACGTTGCCCCGCGCTTTGCGCGTCTATCAGATCGGCTAGGCCCTCGGCTTCCGTCAGATCCATCTTGCCATTCTGAACAGCGCGCCGAGTAAACTCTCCCGGCTCTGCCTGCCGCAAACCAAGTGACATTAAAGCTTCGCTAAGCCCATTAATAACCGCCGGACTGCCGTGGGTATGGAATTCCACGCAGTCTTCCCCCGTGAAGCTGGCTGGCCCCGGAAACCACAAGGTCAAAGCCTCATCAATGGGGTCTCCGTCCGGCGACATGAGATTCCGTAAAGCCGCGTAACGGGGCTTTGGAACAGACCTATGGGTAAGTTTTTTAACGCTTTCGGCACTGGTAGGGCCGCTTAAACGAAACACCGCTACCCCGGCCCGGCCAGATGCGGAGCTGAGGGAGAAAATCGTCTCGCTTAAAACATTTATGCTCTCTGGATTCTCCATGACCGAGCCTATAAAGACAAAGTCGAACCGGCGCAAAGCCGTAAACCCTACCGGACCCTGTTTATGAGACCCCTAACATTCAATCCCCTATATATTTCATTTGCTATGGGAACTGTGCTTGCTCTTTCATCCTGCAGCCAAAAGGCTACCCAGCGGGCTCCCGACTTCAGCGCCGCCGATATGACGGTGAACAACGAAATATCTTCAATAAAAACAGCTATTGCGTGCCTTCCCGAAGAATCTGCCCTAATTGCTGCACATCGCGGTGTATCGGAAAATTGGGACCTGCCGGAAAATAGCGCCTCAGGGCTTCAAAGCTTGATAGACGGGAACTACCTTGTCGCTGAAGTCGATGTCGCCTCAACCAAGGACAGAACGCTCTTTCTATTTCATGACGGCGTCTGGGAGGAAACGAGCACGGGGCAGGGGCCCGTTTCTGCCAGCATGGCCGCAGACCTTGATAAAATCCTATTAAAATCGCGGAAAGGCACTTTGGCTAGTGAACGGCCTTTGACCCTGGATGCCGCCTTGGATCTCGCCAAAGACAAGCTTTATCTCGAAATTGATTTCAAATCGAGTGCACCCATGTCCGAGGTGATCACGGCAATCAATGAGAAGGAAATGGGAGATCAAGTCATATTGATCGCTTACACCTCTGAACAAGCGGCAGAGCTACAGGCCCTGGCCCCCAATATGGTACTCTCCGCGCCGGGTCAGGAGGAAGGCCGCGAATTGAATCCTGAAAATACCTTGCTTTGGATGGGCCGCGAGATCGCGAGCGTAAACAATCCAACCGACACGCTCGGGCATATTGGAATGGTTGGGCGCGCTAGCGAAACGGTCAAACCCGGGCCCTTACGGAAAGGCAAACTCCTCGTCACTGACTTCCCGGACGAATTTCCATCTATTCTCGGAATGACAGATCAGAAACTGGAAGCCTATAAAAGCTGCCTGGCCGCCGCAAAGCCTGGTGAGAGTTAAGCCTTAGGCGCCTGACTCAGCCCTCTCCCAATATTTTGACCATATCATCTCGTCGCCCATTTTTCCGATAAAGGCGCGGTGGGCCTCTATCTCTTCCTTGCTCGCAGAATGATTGAGCGGCTGCGGTCTCTGGCGCGCCATTTTTGTTGGCGCATTCCGATAAGGATCGTGCGTTTCTGCTGGTTTCGTATCCAGACCAAGCGAGCGGGCGCGGCCCCCTTTCAACTCCAGATAAACAGCCGCCAGAAGTTCCGAGTCAACTATCGCTCCATGTTTATGACGTGACGATAAAGAGATATCGAAACGCTTACACAGCGCGTCTAGCGAAGCGGGCGATCCGGGGAATTTGGCGTTTGCCATTGCCAAGGTGTCTTTGAACCGGGACGAGGGCAGAGGGTCAAACCCGGCCCGAACCAATTCGGCATTGATAAACCCCTCATCAAACCGGGCATTATGCGCAATTAGTGTCGAGTCACCGATAAAGTCCAGAAAGTCCTGAGCCCTATCCTTGAACAGAGGCTTGCCCTTCAAAAACTCTGTTGTCAGTCCCGTGATCTCCACAACTTTGTCCGGCACATCTCTTTGCGGGTCCAGATAGGCATGAAATTGCTCTCCGGTCGGAAGCCAATCGATGAGTTCCACGCAACCTAATTCAGTAATGCGGTCATCCCCTTGCGCGTGAAAACCTGTGGTCTCCGTATCGAAGACAATTTCCCTTACAGAACTCATTTAAGCCTCATTTGCCCTTAGCTTACGCACCAACTCTTGCACCTGTTTGCGCGTTTCGGGAATAGAGACCCCTGTGGACAGAACAAAATCGGCCCGACTCCGTTTCTCTTCATCTGTAAGTTGACGAGATAAAAGCATATTGAAAAGCTCTTCCGTCATCCCCGGACGGGCCATAACGCGGCTTTTTTGAACTTCGGCAGGTGCGGAGACGGTCACTGTATAGTCCACTTTTTTATCTCCGCCGGTCTCAAAAAGCAGCGGGATATCTAACACGACGATATCCGCATTCTCTTTGCGGGACGCGTCAAAAAAGGACTTCCGCATATCCTCCACCCAAGGGTGAATAAAGCTCTCAAGAACTTTCAATTTCAGAGGGTCCGCCCGCATGTGAGCGCCAAGCACGCTGCGCTCAACCGCGCCGTTCACGACTGCGTCGGGAAAAACAGCGTTAATCAGGGGTACGGCCCTGCCGCCTTTGGCATAAAGTTGATGAACGGCTTTGTCCGCATTAAAAACAGGGCAGCCCTCATCAGCAAAAAGGCCCGACGTGGTGGTCTTGCCCATACCGATTGATCCCGTCAGGCCCAGAATAATCATCTGAGCCCCGATTTGAGCGCGGCGTAGAGCGTTTCCGTCGGATCCATATGCTTGGGCGGCGCCTCACCAAAGAAATGCCGAAAGCTAGGCCGTGCTTGTTCAATCAGCATGGACAAGCCGCCCAGCGTTTCACAGCCTTGGCGTTCCGCTTCCTTCAATAGCCCCGTCCGGCGCGGCGTATAAATCAGATCATAAACTAAAGTGCCGGACTGGGCGCTGTCCAAAGACAAATCCAGATCTGGATAACCGCTCATACCGGCGGAGCTCGCATTTATAATAACCTGGCTGGAAGCGACCGCGGCGTTGCGGCTTTCCCATGGCACAGAATAAAGACTGGGCAGACCCACCGAGTCCGCCAAGCTTTCCGCCTTACTATCTGTCCTGTTGCAAATTTTTATTTCAGGAACGTTTAAAGACAGTAATGCCCCGATCACGGCTCGAGAGGCCCCGCCCGCACCAATTAAAAGAACAGAACTTTGCGACAGCTTGGACGCCGCAATTTTTGACAGGAGCGGCGTGGCAAACCCTTCTAGGTCTGTGTTGTGCCCAATTAGCTTCCCCCCGCGCTTAAAGAGGCAATTTGAAACGCCCAGCTTTAATGCATCTGGCGTATGCTCATCTGCGGCCAGAAAGGCCTGTCTCTTAAGCGGCAAGGTGACATTTACGCCCGAAATAGAGGTTCGCTTTAAAGACTGGAACGCCTCCACCGCCTTGTCGGGACGTACTGCAAAGGGAATATAGGCCCCGGATATGCCTGCCCCTTTGAGCCAGTAATTATGCAAAACCGGAGAGAGCGAATGATGAATAGGCCACCCGCAAACGCCCGCAAGTTTCGGGATCGGGACGTCCGTCTCGGCGCGGCTCATGACGGGACAACTCCGCGCGTTCGGAGATAATCCAACAGGGGCAAGAGCGGCAATCCCAATATGGAAAAGAAGTCGCCCTCTACATGAGAGAAAAGGTGCGCGCCGGGCCCCTCGAAACGATATGCCCCCACAGACTTTGTCAGGCTGTCGCCTTCCAATTCAATATATTTATCCAGAAACGCATCACTAAATTTACGTACGGTCAGTTTCGTCACAGAAAGATGACGCCAAACCGCTTGCCCGTTCTCGCAAACCACGACCGCGCCCATGAGTTTGTGGGTTTTTCCGCGCATCTCTTTTAACCGCTGCCGAGCCGCGTCAATTGACGGCGGTTTGTCAAAGAGAGTGTCGTCCATAACCATGATCTGATCGGCCCCGATAACGAAGCCCGGCTCCGTCCGGCTGACCCGCAAGGCTTTAGCTTCGGCCAAGGCATCGGCAATATCGCGAAGGCGAGACCCTTCGGCCAGCATGGCATGCTTTATCGCCGCCTCATCTACGGGTTTACTTATGATTTCATAGGTTAGGCCAGCTTCGGAAAGGATTTGCGCCCGTATAGCCGAGCCACTGGCCAAGATGAGTCGTTGTGAGCTTTCAAAGCGTGTCATGATGCGCCTTATAAAGATTGATGATCTGGGCGGACGTTTCCTCGATGGATTTTCGGGTGACATCAATCACCTTATATCCTTTTTTCAGAAACATACGTTTCGCCTGACGCATCTCGTCCCGGACGCGGTCTTGATCAATATAGTCTGTTTGCTGTGTCTGTTTCAGTCCCATGAGGCGCTGTTGCCGGATTTGAACAATCCGGTCAGGCGAAGCGACAAGACCAATGATGAAAGGATTTTTAAACTGGTCCAAAATGATGGGAAGCGGCGCCCCCGGCACTAAAGGTATATTACCGGCCTTGTAGCCGCGATTGGCGAGGTAAATGCATGTCGGAGTTTTGGATGTCCGGCTCACACCCAATAAAACGATATCTGCTTCGGCCAAACCCTGAACGTTCTGCCCATCATCATGGGCCATTGCGTAATCCAGAGCTTCGATGCGGTTATAGTATTCGGCGTCCAAGTTACGCTGCGCGCCGACTTCGGAAATAATGGATGCGCCAAGATAACGTCCCAACATGGCCAATGTCGGATCCAAAACAGAAATGGCCGGAATACGGCGTTCCGCGCAGAAGCTTTCCAGTCTTTTGCGGCGATCCGGATTCACGACAGTATAAAGTACCACCCCCGGTTTGCTGCCGATCAAATCAAGCGCCTGTTCCATCTGGGCTTCGCTGCGCACCAAAGCATGGATATGTTCGAGCGCCGTGGCATTCCGAAACTGGGCCGTAGAGGCCTTCATTAAGCCTACCAAAGTCTCGCCGGTCGAATCAGACACCAGATGAACATGGAAATAGATCGATATATTGGGGTTTTTCTCCGACATGGGACTCTCTTAACCGCGCCAAGAAAAAACCACAACCAAGGTTAGAAGAACGTAAATATCGACAGCTATCCACATGTCTCCGGCGTAAAACAGGTTTCCTGTGAATTCAGGGGGCGGATTTGAAGCTTAAGGCAATTTTATCCATGGGGAGTGTTAGGGTGTATTAACAAATTGAGTATAGGGGATAAGATTCTGCCTCATATTTATCCTTCGGGTTTTCCCCGATAGGCATTCGACTTCATGTCGCATTGCTTTGAAGAATAGACATGTTATCCCCGATTTTAGCATTATACACAGATCAGTTTTTGAACTGTGATTTATACCACTTTATCCTGTGACCATTAAGATTGGTTACTGAAACGTTAAGACTGTCCACATATCCCGCTTTCTACATCTATCACTTCTTTTTTAAAAAATTTAAGAGGAGATAAGAGAGTTCGGATAACTATCGGGCATAACCAAAGGATCTTGAAAATGGCATCTCTTCTCGATGTGCTTAGCGGTCAAAAGGCAGAAACCCCGCCAATCTGGTTTATGCGGCAAGCCGGGCGACATCTGCCAGAATATTTGGAAGTCAGATCAACCGCGAAAGATTTTATCGATTTTTGCTTTAGTCCTGAAAAAGCCGCCAAAGTTACGCTCCAGCCTGTCAATCGATACGATATGGACGCGGCTATCCTCTTTGCCGATATATTGCTGATTCCAATCGGTTTAGGCCGTGAGGTTCGTTTCATCAAAGGAACTGGTCCTGTTCTCGATCCTATCGATGTTGAAGGTATCAAAGCCCTGACGATAGACGGCGCCGCCGAACGGGTATCCACCGTATATGAAACAGTCTCTCGGGTTCGTTCAGATCTTCCGGCTGACAAAGCGCTTATCGGCTTTTGCGGTGGTCCCTGGACGGTGGCCACTTATATGATCGAAGGGAAGGGGAGTCCCAAAAAAGAGATCGCCAAACGATTTGCCTATGAAAATCCACGGGCCATGGCGGACTTGATGGAAGCGCTGGTTATTTCCAGTGCGGACTATCTTATCGGACAGGCCAAAGCCGGGGCGGACGTGCTGAAAATTTTCGAGAGCTGGGCTGAAGGCTTGTCGCCGGAATTATTCGAGCGTCTGGTTCTAAACCCGACCCGGGATATCATCACCCGCATAAGAAAGGCCGGAATAGACAAACCCATAATCGGTTTTCCGCGAGGCGCCGGGCTCAATGCTATCCGCTATGCCCATGAAACAGGGATTACAGCCATTGCGGCGGGCACGCAAATGCCGCTTGATGATTTTAGATGCGCGATTCCCGAAAACATGCCGGTTCAGGGCAATCTGGATCCCTTGGCCCTCAGAATTGGCGGTGACGTCCTCCGCAAAGCTGTGGACCGGATATTGGAAGACGGCAAAAATGGCCCGCATATTTTTAATCTGGGGCACGGCGTGACTCCGGACGTCAAAATCGATAATGTTCAGGCTGTGGTCAACCACATCCGCGGCAAGGAAGCGCGTTATGTCTAGTCTCTATCTCTGGCTGAAAGCCTTCCACCTTTGCGCCGTGATTTTCTGGATGGCGGGAATGCTCTACCTTCCACGTCTGTTTGTATACCACTCAACGGCCTCAATTGGCGGAGAACTCGAAGCCAAGATGGTAGAGGCGGAAGCGAAACTCTTACGCATCATCATGAACCCGGCAATGATCATAGCGCTCATTCTGGGTCTGGTTTTGATTTTCACGAATCTTGGGCTTTATGCCGGATCCGGATGGCTACATCTAAAGGTTCTACTGGCCTTCGGGTTGATAGGCTATCATGGCTATCTTGCCAAAACCCGAAAAGGTTTTCTGAACGGCGGGCGTCCGCGCTCAGAAAAATTCTTCCGCCGCATCAATGAAATCCCGGCTATTATCGCCATCATTATCGTGGTCCTGGCCATTGTCGAGCCGTTTTAGGCGTCATAAATTGCTGAAAATAATTTAAATTGACATTATAAAAACAACGTCTATTTTTAAATCAACGCCATTCGTGCGTATTCTTTTCGAACATATTCCGCCGAGACGGACCTGAAGAGACAACCCCCACCAAAGAAATGAACATGACAGAACCCCATAAAATAGAGCTGGAGGGAATGACCTCCATCAGTCTTGACGACCTCAAGAAATTTAAACCCCCGGAATTGATTAAATTTGCAGAAGAAGTCGGCGTTGAAAATGCTGCTTCCATGCGTAAGCAGGATATCTTTTTCGCCATTCTGAAAGACCTGGCCGAAGAAGACATTAAGATTAACGGAAGCGGCGTGCTGGAAGTCCTCCAGGATGGGTTCGGCTTTTTACGCTCTCCTGAAGCAAACTATCTCGCCGGGCCGGATGATATTTATGTCAGCCCGAACCAAATCCGTAAAATGGGACTTCGGACCGGGGATACAGTCTCAGGCGAAATCCGCAGCCCTCAGGACAATGAGCGTTATTTCGCTCTAACCCGCGTGACGTCGATGAATTTCGGACCGCCAGAGCAGGCGCGTAACAAAGTTCATTTTGACAATCTGACGCCGCTCTATCCGGATCAAAGATTTCAACTGGAAATCGAAGACCCCACCCTGAAAGACAATTCCGGCCGGGTGATCGATATTGTCTCTCCTATCGGGAAAGGCCAGCGGGCCCTCATCGTGGCGCCGCCCCGGACGGGTAAAACGGTTCTCTTGCAGAACATTGCCCACTCGATCGAACGCAATCACCCGGAATGTTATGTTCTTGTCCTACTAATTGACGAACGTCCTGAAGAAGTGACGGATATGCAGCGCTCGGTCAAAGGTGAGGTTGTTTCTTCAACTTTTGATGAACCTGCCACGCGCCACGTTCAAGTCGCAGAAATGGTTATTCAGAAAGCCAAACGCCTGACAGAACATGGCAAAGATGTTGTCATTCTTCTTGACTCCATTACCCGTCTTGGCCGCGCCTATAACACGGTCGTGCCAAGTTCAGGCAAGGTTCTGACCGGCGGTGTCGACGCGAATGCGCTACAACGCCCAAAGCGTTTCTTTGGCGCGGCGCGGAATATTGAAGAAGGCGGGTCTCTAACCATTATTGCCACCGCCCTTATCGATACGGGCTCCCGTATGGACGAAGTTATCTTTGAAGAATTCAAAGGCACAGGTAACTCGGAAATCGTGCTTGACCGTAAAGTTGCGGATAAGCGTATCTTCCCGGCGATTGATGTCACCAAATCGGGGACACGTAAGGAAGAGCTTCTTATCGGCCCGGCTGAGTTGCAAAAGACTTATGTCTTGCGTCGCATCCTGAACCCGATGGGCACTATGGACGCGATCGAGTTCCTTCTGTCCAAACTCAAGGACAGCAAGACCAATTCAGACTTCTTTGAAAGTATGAATACTTAATTCAATTTGGGCGGTTTGGGGCGCGTGAGTAACGCAAATACCAAGCCGCCTGTAATTCCGGCGAGAATTTGTAGGAAAACCCCTGTTCCGTCGCGAGCGCCCGCGATGAGCTGCGTTCCGAAAAAGACGTTTTTCATTGCCCAAAGCATGACGCCCATTGAAACGCCCCCCGCTACGCTAAAGACTATAAACCGGTAATGCGCCTGGCTTCGAAGGTTCAAGACGAACAGAAGCAGCGAACCCGCGCCAAAAGCGACCAGCAACCCTAACCCCACAAAAACCAAGTAAAGCAGCTTGGCAAAATAAAAGAGGTCGTAGAGGACCATTGAAAACGTTGTTCCAGAGCTTATCGATCCACCGACATTTTCGAGCAAAGCAACCACTCTAAGGCTGGAAAAAATAGACCCCAGCATCGTTGTAAGGACCGCGGCGACCAACCAAGCGAGAATCCATTTTGTAATTGCTCTAAGCATGGCTACAGTCGTGCTGAACAAAAGTCAGGTCGTCAAGTATGAAACATCAAGTCTTGTTAGTCTCTTTTCTGCTCTCTGCGGGCTTATCTGCTTGTATGGAGCCTCAATCTGCGCCGGATCTGACGGAAATACCGTCTTCCGAATTAGCGCTTGAAACTCTGGCAGAGGGGCTAAGGTCACCTTGGGCAGTCGCTGAACTCGCTGGAAATGAATATTTGATTACGGAAAAACCCGGAAACCTTATTCGTTTTGCGCAAGGCCAGCGAAGTGAAATCCAAGGACTGCCGGAGGATATTCTTGTCGAAGGTCAGGGCGGTCTTTTGGATATAAAACTTGCGCCTGACTTTGCAGAGACAAGAGAAGTCTACCTCTCCTATGCTTACGGAACAACGGAGGCGAACGGCACCGCGCTGTTGCGGGCCAGTTTGGACGGTAACGAGCTGAAAGACGCAACCACTATTTTCCGGACCAGCCCGCCGAAAAGCGGCTCTCAGCATTTTGGGTCAAGAATCGCGTTTTTACCGGATGAGACGCTTATCCTAACCTTCGGGGATGGATTTGCCTTTCGCGAGGACGCTCAAAAACCGGGAACGCATCTGGGTAAAATTGTTCGTCTGACACGTGACGGCGGCGTCCCGCAGGACAACCCTTTTCTGGGGCAGGACGGTTACAAGACGCAAATCTACTCCATGGGTCACAGAAATGTTCAAGGACTGGCTTATGACGCCGAAACCAATACGCTTTGGGAACATGAACACGGCCCGCGCGGAGGCGACGAACTTAACATCCTTACAGGCGGAGAAAATTACGGCTGGCCACTCGTAACGAAAGGCGTCGACTATAACGGCGCACGGATTACGCCATTTGAGGACAAAGACGGTTATGTTGAGGCTATTCATTCCTGGGTGCCGTCCATCGCGCCCAGCGGACTGGTAATTTATCGCGGGGATATGTTTCCAGATTGGAATGGGGACGCTTTGATTGGCGGCCTGGCGTCACGTGATTTACGCCGTGTGGACCTAGAAAACGGGACATCGGTCAAAGAAGTCGATCTGTTAAGTGATCTGGATATGCGGATACGGGACGTAAGGGTGGCGGCAGACGGCTCTGTTCTCATTTTGACGGATGATCCCGAAAACGGACAGCTTATTCGTCTCAGTCCCAAATAAAAAACCCGCCTAGAAGGGCGGGTTAAAAGAGGTGCTGTAAAGCTTTAGTTTTTTGGCTGATCCGCGGCGCGGCGCATCATTTCCTCACGGAACATGGCAGCAAAATCCGGCGGCTCAAGCATGATAGGCGGGAAGCCGCCATTTTGTGTCATCTCGGCCATAATCTGGCGTGCAAATGGGAAGAGAAGGCGTGGGCACTCGATCAGGATCATCGGCTGAATCTGTTCAACATTGATACCCTGAAACGCAAACAAGCCAGCATATTCCAATTCAGCAATGAACGCGATATTTTCGCCGCGGCGCGCTTCGGCGCGAAGCATCAGAGTCACTTCGACGTTGTCATCATCCATCATCTGACGGCCGATTTCGATATTAATATTTATCGCCGGGGCTTCTAGTCCGGAGCGAAGGCTTTCCGGGGCGTGCGGGTTTTCGAAACTCTGGTCTTTGGTATATTGGGCCAGAATACTCAGCATCGGCCCAGAGGCGGCCTCCCCATTTGCCTGAGGCTCATTGCCTTGAGCTGGAGCAGCTTGGTCAGCTTCCGGAGTTGTGGCGGGAGAAGACTCACCGTCAATAGACAAGCTATCTTCTTCCTTGGATTTCTTGGGTTTTTTGGCCATATAAATTCCCTGACGGGCTCCCTTTGGCGGGTTATCGAAATGGCCCGCCTGCTATCATGGCGCGCCAAAAGCCGCAATTCCTTATTGCGACGACTGTTCAGAGACCCTATCTGGTAAAGGAAGCGCTCTGTTTCAACAGGGCCATTTAAATTTAGCCACAAAAGACACTCTTATGTATGAAGTCATTCTTTACGCCGCCATCGCGACAGTCGTTTGTGTCATGTTTTACAGCGTTTTAGGTAAAACCGTTGGCAAAGGCCCGGAAGACGCTATTAATCCCCGCTCTATGATGGAAGACGAAAAATCTGCCTCTGTTATTGAGCCTTTATCAAAAGAATTGGAAAAAAAGGGACTTGGCGCAATTTCGGCGCGTGACCCCGAATTCTCTCCAAGCCATTTCATAGACGGCGCAAAACAGGCCTATTCCATGATTTTGGAAGCGTTTGCTGCGGGAGATCACGAAACGCTTGGTAATCTCCTGACGCAAGACACTCTGGCCGTCTACAACGAAGCCATTAAAGAGCGTGAAAAGTCTGGCTATACTCAGGTAACGGATTTGGGCCGCTTGAAGAAGACCTCCATCGAATCCGCCGTTCTGGATGGCGCTATCGCTCGAATTTCGGTCTTGTATGAATCGGATTTGACGTCGGCGCTTCTCGACGAAGGCGGCAATGTCGTTCAGGGCGACCCGGATGTCCTCTCTTCTATCGCGGAAGTCTGGACATATGAAAGAAACCTCAAGCAATCTGATCCAACATGGCGACTTTCTGATGTGGCTCCCTCCGAAGGCGATGACCTTGAAGCCGATCCTTCTCCGGACACGAAACCCTCAGACGACGATTAGACCTATGCGACATTTCTCACTCGGGGTTATTTATTCAGTTTTGTTTTTCACCATCGGGCTTTCGGGATGTGCGACGAGCGGCGTAGAAGAGAATAACCCCTGGTCAGAAACCCCCTATATGGAAGAGGAAGACCTTGAGGGCTCTTTCGAGGCGCAGCCTTTAAACCTTCCGCCCCAAGCCCCAGCTATTCCGGCGCCGAGATCGCCGCAACCTGATCCTCCCGAAGAAGTCATCGTCAATACACCGCTGTGGTATAATAATTTGCCGGGGTGGGAAGAGGCGGATACGCGCCCGGCGCTGGCCTCTTTTCGGCGTTCCTGTAAGAGCTGGGTCAAGGCGGATCCGGACGCCTTTCTAAATAAAAACCTTCCCGATTACGGCGTTTACCGCGACTGGCTCCCGGCCTGCGCCAAGGTCAGACTGATTGGGCCGTCCGAGAAAGCGTCACGGGATTTTTTCGAAACAGAATTTGCGCCCCTGTCCATAAAAACCCTTACAGATGAGGCGGGGACACTCACTGGATATTACGAACCGGAAATTGACGTCAGACTGACGCCGGATGAAACCTACCGCGAACCCATATTGGCCAAACCGACGAACCCATCCGTGATGAAAAAGCCGCGCTCGGAAATCAACGCAAATTCTTCAAGAGTGATTGCCTATGGCCGCCCTATTGATGTGTTCTTTATGCAAATACAGGGCTCAGGCCGATTGAGATATCCCGATGGGCGGAGCCTTCGCGCCGCCTATGCGGGCAATAATGGAAAGCCTTACACCTCTATTGGACGCGTCCTGGTAGAACGGGGAGAAATGAAACTCTCTCAGGCGTCCAAGCAGTCAATTGAAGCGTGGATGGAAAGAAATGGGCCCAAAAAAACGCGGGCTCTGATGAACGAAAACCCTCGTTACATTTTCTTTGCGGAACAATCTGTTGCGATTGACGCCTTTGGTATTGAAGAAGGCCCCCGCGGCGCGATGGAAGTGCCCCTAACGGAAATGGGCTCAATCGCCGTGGATCCGCGCTATCATCCTTATGGAACCCTGGTGTGGCTGGAGACGAAACTTCCACAGGAAGGCGGCGATTATAAGGGTAAGGAAACCGGAATATTGGTTTCCGCGCAGGATACAGGAAAAGCCATTCGCGGCGCTTTGAGGGGCGACCTGTTTTTTGGAGCAGGGGACGACGCCGGAAATCGCGCAGGCGTGATGAAACATGACGTCCGCTGGAAGATACTCGTGCCGAAATCCATCGCCCGGTCTCAACCCGTCAGCTAGTAAGTTTTAAGAACATGAAAAAGAAACCGGACAGACCGCTAAAGGACGAAGAGCGAGATGTCTGGGGCCGCGTGGCGCGCACTGTATCGCCGCGCCGCTACCCCAAAGGTAAGGGGAGCGCCAAACCTCTGCCCAGCCGGGAAAACTTCGCCAACATGCTCCGCGTCGCGCCAAGCGTGTCAATTGACACGCAATCCACCCCGGGACGGCTGGAGCGCAATAATGATAAAAAGACGCGGCGCGGGCGCGTCGAGATAGATGCCAAAATCGATCTTCATGACATGACGCAAAGCGAGGCGCGGCCCGCTTTGTCGAGAGCCATTATAAGGGCTGTTAAACACAACAAAAAATGCCTTCTCGTCGTGACCGGTAAGGGCGTGCGTCTCAATGGAGTTTTACGTCAGAATTTTCCGAATTGGATTAAGGACCCGGCCTTACGTCCGCATATTGCAACCTATGCCCAAGCCCATATCCGGCACGGCGGAGCCGGGGCGTGGTATGTGTTTTTAAAACAGTCCGATTGATCTTCACCTGTCCAAAACATTAACTCCCTAGGCAAAAGGCAACCCTAAGCCTTGTAGGGCGTAGTATTTTCAGGAAACGGACATTTACCCCCGTCCCTGGAGATAAACATGACTTTTAAAACGACTTTGACATTAAGCGCGGCGCTCTTGGCCTCTCTTACGTTATTTCCGACTATGGCAGCGGCGCAAGCGAACAACGAAGTGAATGGGCAAGCCCAATTACAGACAACCTCATACCACCCCATCAGCGATCTCTCCATCGGTAATGCGATTGAAAGCTCCGTTATGGCGGGCGAACATGATGAGACCTTGATGCGCGAGTATGATAAAGGCGTCATGCAGGCTTTCCGCGCCGCCTACGCGATAAATGTAATGAACCCGCTCTGGACAGAAAGTTCCGCTAAAGACCTTGTCTTAGCTGTCTCCGCTATGGAAGGTGAAGGCTTGGTCGAGTCAGAAATGACACAAAACGTAGACCAAGCGATCAAAAACCGATTTGAAGGACCTACGGCGAAAAAGCGAGCCCAAGGCGATATGGCTTTATCGATGATTTTCATTCATCTTGAAAACCTTCGTCACCCTCTGGGATCTCCGGCGCCAAGACTGGCGAATTTGGACACAGAATTATTCTCTGCGGGTCATTCCGGCGTAGAAGAAACTGAAGCAGGCTATTCAATGAATTTCTAGCCTGCGAGAAAGTGTTCTCCGGCCTAAAGTATGAATTTAGACAAGTCTTGGTCGGCCGCCAATTTGCCGACATGTTCGCGCACATAGTCCGCATCAATTTTTACGGTTTCCCCGTTTTTGTCGGTCGCCGTAAAACTAACCTCGTCCAATAGGCGCTCCATGACTGTGTGAAGTCTTCTGGCGCCGATATTCTCCACATTGGCGTTAACCTCCGCCGAAATTTTAGCAATTTCGTCGATCCCGTCTTCAGTAAAGTCCAATTCAACATTTTCGGTCTTCATCAGCGCTTTATATTGCTTAATCAGGCTGGCTTCCGGCTCGGTGAGAATACGCACGAAATCTTCTTCCGTCAGCGCGCGAAGTTCAACCCGAATGGGGAGCCGCCCCTGAAGCTCAGGCAAAAGGTCAGATGGCTTCGCTACATGAAACGCGCCGCTGGCGATAAACAGGATATGGTCGGTTTTGACAGGGCCATATTTAGTCGAAACTGTGGTGCCTTCAATCAATGGCAAAAGGTCGCGCTGTACGCCTTCACGGGATACGTCCCCGCCGCGCGCGTCAGATCGCGCTGTAATTTTATCGATCTCGTCGAGAAAAACGATCCCGTCCTGCTCAGTGAGTTCGACGGCTTCGCGTTTTATAGAATCTTCATCCAGCAATTTATCTGCTTCTTCAGATAAGAGAGGCCCATGCGCGTCTCCAATACGGAGTTTGACCGTTTTGGTGCGCCCGCCTTTATTAAACAACGCGCCCAAATCCATCATGCCCATAGAGGCGCCCGTTTGCCCAGGGATATCAAATCCCTGAAAAGGGGAGCCCGTATCGGTTAATTCCAGCTCGACCTCTTTGTCATCTAGCTCTCCAGATGTGAGTTTCTGCCGGAACTTCTCACGAGTGGCCTCACCGGCATTTTCGCCGACAAGCGCGTCGACAATGCGGCTTTCGGCGGCTTTTTCCGCTTGCGCTTTAACCTGACCCCGTTTTTGATCCCGCAAAAGCGTAATCGCCGATTCCACCAAATCGCGGATAATTTGCTCTACGTCGCGGCCAACATAGCCGACCTCGGTAAACTTGGTGGCTTCGATTTTGATGAAAGGTGCTTGAGCGAGCTTCGCCAACCGTCGGGAAATTTCTGTTTTACCCACGCCTGTGGGGCCAATCATTAGAATGTTCTTGGGCGTAATCTCAGGGCGGAGGTTACTATCGACTTGCTTACGGCGCCACCGATTGCGAAGGGCAATCGCCACGGCGCGTTTGGCGTCTTTCTGTGCCACGATGTGGCGGTCCAGTTCGGAAACAATTTCGCGGGGGGTAAAGCTATCTGTCATGTGTTTAAAGTGGGGGCCTAGTTTTTGAATTCAAGGCTTTTAAGACGGCGCAATCCATTTAGAAGCCTTGATGATTGAACGAAATTTGTTTGTAAAAATCTAGTTGCTATTCTTCCGAATCAAGACTTTCCAATGTCAGATTATTATTAGTGTAAATGCAAATTTTATCGGCGATGGCCATGGCTTTGCGCGCGAGTGTTTCGGCGTCTTTTTCATAATCATTCATGGCCAGCGCCGCTGAGAGAGCAAAATTCCCGCCGGACCCGATCGCGGTGATCCCGCCGTCAGGCTGCACAACATCGCCGTTTCCGGTCAGAACGAAAGTCTCCGATTTATCCGCGACGATCAACATGGCCTGTAATTGCCTGAGATATTTATCCGTCCGCCAGTCTTTAGCCAGTTCGACACAGGCGCGGGCGAGCTGTGTCGGATATTGCTCGACCTTGGTTTCTAGGCGCTCAAGCAGCGCAAACGCGTCGGCTGTTGCGCCGGCGAAACCGGTGAGGATTTTGCCTCCGGCCAAAGTGCGCACTTTTCTTGCGCTCGCTTTCATTACGGTGTTTCCAGCGCTCACCTGACCATCCCCGACAATAACGACCTTCCCGTTTTTGCGCACAGAAAGAATTGTCGTCCCCCGCCATTGAGAGGCGTCGGCATAATCATACGGGGAAGGTTGGGGGTGTGTCATAAGGCGTCCTTTTTCTCACTCTTCCCACAAATGGGAAGCAAGAGGTAGAACGTCAAGCCAAGGGGAGGCCAGCTAGGCTAGCGTCCCCATCTGGCGACATGTCCGCGTCCGTCCACATGCACAAAAGGCCCATGCACGGCGTTGGCTTTATAAGACCCTATTCCGCCCGGCTGAACTTCTTCGCTTCGGGCAAATAACTTCGCGGCGTAATCATACAGATAATTTGCGTCCGTTTTGTCTACAGTCCCATCGCCGTTAATGTCATCCATATTGCCGTCGCGCGGTTTGACATCAATATAAATATCGGCGGCGTCGCCATACATGTGGCGTGACAGTTTAGCAGACCCAATAGCGGTGTTATAAAAAGGCGTCCGGAACCCGCTCATGACAAAAAACGTCTGGGCGTCCGTGATGTTTTCTTTCACTAAGCTATCGCGCAGCGTTTCCAGTCGTTTCAGATTGGATTGCGTGACCAAAACATATTTCGGCCAGGCATCCGGTTGTTGCTTGCAAAGGAATTGACCCAGTTTGAAATGCGGCGCGACTTCAATATCTTTGTCGCTCTCATTGTCGAGGCGAATGAAGCCCCGGGGAGGGTTCTTGGGGTATTCTCCAATACGGTAGCCGTTTAGATACCCCTTGGAGTCTATTTCGCTGAGGGGCTCAAGCGTGAAAACGCTGACCTTGCTCAGCCGAGAGCCATCCGGTTTCTTGACGGTTAAAACTTGTGAACCCGCTTTGTTCAAGACACGCGTATCCACTGTGACAGGCGTCCCGTCCAGATCGGCGGTAAATCCTGTTGGGAGGGTTAATCCCAGTTTCTCTCCAGGCAGGCGGGTCGTATGCCACGTGGAATAAGGAATGGGTTCCTTATCCAGCATGGGGCTTTGTTTGGCGACCATACTGGCCTGAGCTTGCGCAAAGGGCAGTTGAGCGAAGGGAGAAAAAAACAACGCCCCGAAAATGGGCGCTGCAAATAACAAATTTCTCAATGACATATAAGTCCTATGGCAGGGCGCTGACACTCCTTTGTGCCGCAGCGGTTTGCTTTACATTATCCTCATCATCGTCAAATTCAACGATGGCGTCGTCGTCATACCGAGGATATTCATCTTCAACAAATGAAGGATCAGCAAGCTTTCTGTAAATGTCACGGTGAAAGGTCGGAACGCCGTCTTCCGTGGCAGTCACGCCGACATAGGTAATATGCACCGGAATCTGCTCATCCACATTGAAATGTTTGCGTTGGCGCGATTGCAAGGTGTCGTTAAATTCCTTGGTGTCCACGCCGCTGTCATGGTCCGTAATCCAATTTGCCATCGCAACAGGGTCGTCCAAGCGTATACAGCCCGAACTGAAGGCCCGAACCTCGCGTTTGAAAAGGTGTTTATCCGGGGTGGAGTGCAAATATATCGAATTTTGGTTCGGGAAAATGATCTTCAGCTCGCCCAAAGCATTATGCGGACCGGGTGATTGAACCATTTGGATCTTGCTCGCAATCCCGGGTTCATTCCAGTCAACATTATAGGCGCTGACTTCCTGGCCGGTCGCACGATCATAAATATTATATTTGTGCGCCGCGGCGTATCCGGGATCCGCTCTCAATTTGTGAAGCTTCTGACGTTTAAATAGGCTGATCGGCAAAAACCATTTCGGGTTAGCCACAATATATTCGACTTGGTCAGAAAAATCAGGCGTCGGAGTATTGGCTTTGCCAACGACAGTTTTCATGGCAATCTCTTTTTTACCATCATTCCATCCTTCGGCCATAAACGAGGGAATATTGACCCAGATATAACGGTCACCGGACTGCTGATTGAAGGCGTCCAGATGTCTCCAGTAATTCATTGCCTCTTTGATTTTTTCTATTTTAGAGTCGGGACTTTCGTTCATGGCCTCTAAAGTCGCCGGACCGACAACGCCGTCCGCATTCATCGTATTTGCAGTTTGGTAAGCTTTCACGGCCTCTTGTAAGTCTTCATCATAAACGATGTCTTCTTCGGCTTCGGCGACTTTCGGAAGCAATGAAAAATAATCCCGATAGGGAAGGTAACCTTCTGCTCGCAAGCGTTCGCGCAGGGCTGGAACGCGGTCATCTTCATCGCCCGGTTCAATCATTTCGCCATCTGTCGGAATGGATAGCCAACCACTCAGGGCAACATCTTTCTTGTAATTCTCTAAAGCTTTACGAAGGTTTTTATATTGAGGCGCTGTAGAGGTAAAACTTTCCATCTCGTCAATCGGATCGCTATTGGCGGCCTCTCGCAGGGACGTGACCAGTTCGGAACGGACCGGAGAGTCTTCCAGGGATTCTACGCCTTCACCTTCGTCCAATAGCCCGCCGGAAATTTGAGCCGTTAACTTCAGCCAAAGTGCTGTCAGAGCGATTTCGGCGCTGGCACGCGCGTCTGGATCTTTTTTCTCAAACCGTTGTTCGATTAAACCTTGAAGTTCTTGCCTATCCAGCGAGGCCTCTAAGCCGTGGCTCTCAAAAATTTCCGGAATATCATAGAGTTTTTCGGCAGCGTTTAACTTCCAGAGTGGTTTATAAATAGATTGGGCATAGGCCTGCCGGGCGGCCGCGATGGCGCTCGGGGATATTTTCCCGCTAAGGCTTTCTGTGAAAGTTTCGCTTTCAATTTGAGCCTGTAAGTCACTGGAAAAATCAACGGTTTCCTTTTGGCCAATTAGACTGGAAATAATATCTAGAGGACCGTAACTTAGAGCCAATGACGGAGCGGCGTAGGTCGGAGTCGTCGTCAGGGGGGCGGTTGCTTTAATGGGCCCGACGCTCGGCGCTGCAGAAGATAGCGTCGCGGAGGCGATAAAAGACAGCGCCAAAGTAGCGGTGAACCCGCCAGCCATTAGTTTGGATTTAAATTTTTTATTATTTGTAAGAGACATATCCCGTTTCCTGTTATTCGTTTAAACAACGGGAGACGGGCAAATAATGTTCCCTCGGGAACGGAAAAACAACGGCTTGGCGTTAACCTTTAGAGAGGGCGGGCTTCATCCAGCAATAAAATAGGTACGCCCTCGCGGACCGGAAAGGCGAGTTTCCCGGATTTGCTAATGAGTTCTTTTTTATCTGAATCATAGCTGAGCGGACTGCCCGTTTTCGGGCAAATCAACACGCTGAGCATTTTTGGATCCATGGTCGCTGCATCAGTCATAAAAATTACCCGTCTTAGCCTTTCGGAATTTAATTTATTGTGTCTGCGAAGGGTTAGAAGGACTGTCGCTTCCGGCATAAAGGTGCATTAAACCTATTAATAACCGACGTCTGTCATCCGTGCTGACAGACTCTATCAAAGACTGCTTATCTTCCGGCTGAAAGGGCGAAATCATAGCCGCCTGATTGACCAAAACCGGAAGGGGAATTTCCGATAATGCCTCCCAGTCCACCCGCACGCCAATTTTTTTGGCAAGCGTTTTCATGGCGACAGTCAAAGCCGACCGATCTGTTCGGCCGCTTTCTGACAAAGCTTCCGACGTCTGTTTCGCGGCGTGAATATCTGCGTCATCCACAAAGGGCTCGTAATCGACCTTGGCTTGACGATAGGGACTGGTGGTCTCCATTTCTTCAGTTACTTTAAAGCGCTTCAACCCTTTCAGGACAATCAAATACCGTCCGTCTTCCGTTTCTGAAAACTGAATTATACGTCCCAAGCCGCCGACTGACACCAGTCCTGATTTGCGGCTTTGAACCATACCGATTAGGCGGTCTGATTTAAGGGCGTCGTCCACCATATTCAAATAGCGCGGCTCAAAAATATTTAACGGCAGATCACAAGCGGGCAAAAGAACCGTCCCGTTTAACGGAAAGAGAGGAATAACCTCCGGGGAGGTTCGCCGCGCCAGGGCTTTATAGTGGGTACTCATCTAGTCTTTACGCGAACAAGATAGAAGAAAGCTCGCGCCGGCCATTTATAGAAACTTCCGATTGCGGGCCTTCTGCTTCAAAAACAGTCAGAAGAAAAAGCCGCGCCGCCTCATTATTGTAAGCTCGGTTTTTTCGAACGGAATAGAGCAGGTGTTCAACGGCTTTTTCATTACGCCCGGTCGAGGCAAGCGCCTTGGCCAGTTCCAGGCGCGCATCGAGATCATCGGGATTGTCTTCGACTTTTTGGGTTAGCTCTTCGGCTGGGTCTTCTTCATCAGGGGCGGGCGCTTGATCTTCAAGCGCGATTTTTGACCGCACCGCCGCAATTTCGGGATGGTCCGTAATAGAGTCCGGCGATTGCTGGATAAGCGAAACGGCTTCTTGCTCGTTTCCGGTGTCCAAATAAATACGCGCCAGCCCGGCCCGAGCTTCTGCATTGTTTTCGTCGAGGCTTAACGCTTGAGCAAAATCCTGCGCGGCGCCCCCGGCGTCCCCGGCGGCGAGACTATCTTTGGCCCGGTCTACGAGTAGCCCGGCTTCCTCCGATGGGTCAGAGTCGCCTGATAGGCGGTCAATGAATTTCTGAAGCTCGGATTCAGGCTGCCCGCCCATAAAGCCGTCCACGGGTTTGCCGTCCTTGAAGGCATAAACGGCCGGAATGCTGCGGACGCCGAGCTGTCCGGCCACGCCGGGATTTTCGTCTATGTTAATCTTGACCATTTTAACCTTGCCGCGCGCGCCTTTGACTGCGCGCTCGAGCATGGGCATAAGCTGTTTACAGGGGCCGCACCACGGCGCCCAGAAGTCCACAACGACCGGCGTTTCTTTAGACACTTCGACAACGTCGGCCATGAAAGCCATATCGCTGGAATCCTTTATAAGATCAGCGGCGCTCGGGCCTTGCGTTGGGTCGGGGTCAGAAGGGTTCATAATTATATCTGTCATGCGTCTCATATGGGCGGCTTATCCTTGAGCTTCAAGGCATAAGCCGGATTCAAATTCTCTTGTCGAAAACGATATAAAGACCCAGCCTAACTTTGAGCCAGTTCGGCAAAATCAATAATTGTCGGACGATGATCGGCGGCTTCGCAAAAACGCAGAACATCTCCGCTAGAAATCGCCGTACTCGCCGTATTGCGCATCGGGTGAAACCAAACCCGGTCTTGGCCGAACAAGGCTTTGTCGAGGACGAGGCGCACCTGCCCTCTACTGTCATTTAGGACCGAAAACAGCGTTACAGATCCGGGCCGCACGCTGAGATTTTCCCATAATGCATCTTCGGGACCAAACGACAGGCGTTTCGTCTCTAAGATCTTGTGCAGTTTGTTGAGGCGTACGGTGGTGCCTGCCAGAGCGCAGAGTAAAACGAGCTGCCCGGCCTTATCTTTTAGAAAAAGATTCTTGGTATGGCCGCCCGGCAGACCGGCTTTTAAGTCTTTCCCGTCTTCGACCGTGAAAATAGGCGGGTGCTCTCGCGTTTCATGGGAAATACCTTGCGCATTCAGCAAGCTATACAGGGCAGATTCATTTAGAGGGGGCATAGTCGAGGTCATAAAACATCGATAACGCGGGGCTCATGTCATATCGAGTGAAAAAACTGCATCAAACCGCTTGAAAAGGATATGAAAGGCGGTATATAGCGCACCTTCTGCCGCACAGGAGCTTCCGGGCTTCTGATACGCAAAATATGAGCGGGCGTAGCTCAGTGGTAGAGCATCACCTTGCCAAGGTGAGGGTCGAGGGTTCGAATCTCTTCGCCCGCTCCATTTTTTCCCAGGTTTCATCTCGCTGCCTTGTCAAAGCGTTCCTCGTTCTGTCAAATAGAACGCGCCGTAAGGTCTCTCGTCCGCTGTTCGGAAATAGGTAAACGCGCCGTTAACCTTGTTTGGGTTTCCGTTCAAACTTAGTTCATTCTCTTTTCCATATACAGATTCCCGCAAAGGTAGAGTTTTGCCAGTGAGTGAGGCCAGCTACCCGACGCGGGTAATCCTATAAGTTTAATTGAAAGCGACAAAATGAAGAACGATGTGCTTCACTCAAGGCTAAATTCGGCAGGTCCAAGTAGAGAAAGGTTCGAAAATGACAACCTGCTTGAAACGCCCCCCACCGGCTTGGCTCAAAAAACCGACGAGGAGTTTCACAGACTATCAGCCCGCCTAAACCTGGAGCTCCATCTGATGATGAACGCAATGTTGCTCTATGAAAAAATTATCAAATCTGAAACATCAACTCCATATAAATAGATAACTCGCCGCAATTTTAACTGGCTGCCAGAAAGTCCGCTGTGAACATGCACAAAGAATATCACTCGATTTTGGATAATCATCCAGACCTTATATGTCGTTTTGACACCGACTACATTATCCGGTTTGTAAACAAGTCTTTTGCGGAATTCTTTGGCGGGGAGTGGGATAGCTTAGTTGGAACAGATTTAATCGAAGTGGTTCAGAAGGGACAGAAGAAACGCGTCATAGACAGGCTGGCGTCTCTGACTGCGGAGGAACCCAGAACTCAAATGCGGAGCATGCGGATCTCGCCAACGGGCGAGAAAATAATTTTTTCATGGACGATCATCGGGCTCTATGGCGAGGCGGGTGAGGTGTATGAATATCAAGCCGCCGGCCGGGACGTTACACCGGAATTCAAATTAAGTGAAAGGCTGAAACAGCGAAACCAAGACCTGGAAGTCCTTCAGACTGAAATGCGGTTGGTACTGGATTCCATGCCGTGTAAAATTTGGTACAAGGATGATAAAAATACGATCTTGCAGCTCAATGAAATGGCTGCTGAGTCTATGGGGATGGACATCAAGTCGGTGGAAGGCGCGAACACATATGATTTGTTCGGAGATAGCGCCAAGTCTTATCACGACGATGATTTAAAGGTCATAAAATCAGGGAAACCCCTCCTCGGCTATGTAGAAAAGTATACTCCAAATGACGGGACAATGGGCTGGGTACAGACCGATAAGATTCCTTTTAACCACCCTGTTACGGGCGAAAAACGTATCCTCGTCGTTTCGAGCGATATTACGGAACTTAAAGAACAAGAAGCTCTACTTAAGTCCATCAATAAGAATTTAGACGACTTTGCATCTTTAACCTCTCATGACCTGCAGGCCCCGCTCCGGCATATCGGAATTTTCGCAGAGCTTTTGGAGGAAGAATGCGGAGACAAAATTGGCGCTGACGAGAAAGAATATCTCTCCGAAATTCGCGGCGGCGTCGAGCATATGAGAGGCCTGATCAAAAGCTTTTTGAAATTCATGAGGTCCTCCCCCGAAGGGGTCGAGATCGGCCGCGTTAATTTCTCTGAAATTATTACAAAGGTTGCCAATTCGAGAGAGGCGGACATTACTGAACTCGGCGGGAATTTAACGCTTCCGGACGAGGAAATATATGTGCGAGGCGATGAGCTTCTGCTGGAACAGGTCTTGGCAAATCTAATCGACAATGCAATAAAATATCGAAAGTTGGACACACCTATCCAAATTGACGTTAGCGCCGAGAAATCACACGGCGAATGGAAAATAACTGTTTCTGACAATGGCGTAGGGGTAGATCCAAGTTTCGCGCCGCATGTTTTCGACTTGTTCGGACGCGCTAAACCACATTCACATCGGGAAGGGTCTGGTGTAGGACTAGCTTTATGTAAGCGAATCATTACATTGCATGGCGGATTAATCTCCATGACCGAAAAACAAACTGTAGGGAGCCAGTTTCAGTTTACACTAAAAGCGGCACCATCGCAAAAATGAGAACACAAATGGGAAAAATTCTTATTATTGACGACGATAGAACGGACCGCCTTTTAATCAAAAAGGCGCTGTTGAAAGTACGCTCGGATATGGAAGTCATTGAACTTGACGGCGGCGCCAAGGCCGTGTCGACGATTCAATCGGAACGCCCAATGGCGACCTTATTGGATATCCGTATGCCGGGTATGGACGGATTTGAAGTTCTGAGAGCGATTAGAGGCGATTCTGAGACAAAAACCCACACAGTTATAATGGTTTCCGGGTCGGACGGGACGTCTGATAAAGACATGGCCACAAAATTTGGGGCAGATGGGTACTTGGTCAAGCCTGACTCGTTCTTGGGCTATGGGAAGCTTGCAAAAACAATTTTTGACGCCGTGTATGAGACCTGATCATCGCAAAAGCGTCGATGTCATATCGTCCTCATCCAAAACACGAATTCAAACTAATATAATGGCTCTCTGATCGTGTCAGAGCTTCATATTCTTCTGATTGATGATGACCCCATCGAACACCGAATTTTTAGAAAATTCCTTGAAAACGGTCAAAACTCACAAACGTACCTCAGCTGTTGCTCCGACATAAATACCGCCATCGCGCTCCTCAAAGAGAAATCGTTTGATTATATTTTTTTGGATGACCGACTATCGCCCTTCACAAGCCTGCTGGAAACGCTCCCGCTTATACGAGATTATCTTCAGGAGGCGAAAACAATTGCAATTTCCTCGTCTCTGGACAGTCCGCATCTCACAAGCGCGGAAAATATCGGGATCGACAAAATTTTAGATAAAAATGACCTGAAAGCCTTTCTGGCCGAGCCCCTGCCATAGACATGATGCGGCCGGCGGAGCCAAAGCAGCCTAGGCCGCTTCTTTCTCTGATTCATGGTAACGCTTTGGCGCAGCGGCGGGCGAGTGGCGGCTTGGCAATATGAGCGTCTCGCCATTAGGCAGATTGAGAACGGCTTCCCCTGCCGAAATAGCCTCAATGATATCTTTATGGGAAGCAAACGGACCAATCGTTTCCAAAAGGCGCCACTGCGAGGCCTTATTGGGAAGGGTGGCAAAAGCGGAAACTTGTTCCAGTGTGAGCAAGCTTTTAGAAAAAAGATTTTTGATTTTGTCATCCAGCCGGTCGAGACACAGAGCTTGTTTTATCGTGTGATCAGAACACTGGAAGCGATCTGAGATAGCCTTATGATCAAGTCCGTTTTGATAAGCGCTCATAATCATCGTGCAAAGGTCATATTCCGATGGCACAAGCGGGAGCTCTTCATTTTCATTATCGGCCGGTTCTTGATCTGATAGGATGCATGGCACAGACGTCAACGTTCGAGGTAGTTTTCTTAGTCTCTGGAGATAACAGATGGCCTCAAGGCGTTTTTTACCGTCCAGAACAATATAATGAAGATCGTTTTTCATGACCAGCAGGGGGTTCAATAATCCGTCTTTATGAATAGTCTTGGCCAGAGTTTTAATTTCGTCAGAGGTAGAAAGTCGTTGAATGTAAAATTTTAATTTTGATGACCCTGTCAGCTTACGGGTCGGTATATGAATTATTGTCATTTGCTTATTCCCAAAATTATTTTGTCGATTTTCACAATTCGTTTGATGTCCCGCTCCTAACGGGCCCGACTTTGCTCCTATTGTATCGAAAATGAACGGAAACCGACCAAGAAAGTTAATTATAACTTAATATTCACATGGCTCATCTGCGTTGCGCCATATCTGGGTGTGGATTACCCCAATAAATCTGGGGTTTTATAAAATTCGAAATCGAGATCATGGTTAATTTTACGTTTACTCTTTTTTCTTGATCTATTCGGAAATTTACCTAAACCGCGATATTTAAGGGCCATACGTCAAGCTAAATATACAAAATATCGGGTGTGCACTCCTTGAGTCTAACCTGAATAGTTATGGTTAAAGGCAAATTAGTGATTTTGTCAGTTTGGTTCAGACTACGGTCAATTGCACTTCGCTATTTGTTTTTCATCGCATTGTTAGAAACCAACCCAATCAAGAAAACAGTGCAGGTGATGGAGCAGAAAATGAAAATCTTAAAACCCGTTCTCGTCTCAATATTTGTGTTAGGTACCGCCGCGAGCGCTGCTGCAAATAATCCGAGCGAAACCTCGCGCCAATATGAACTCAGCTACTCCTATGCTCAACAATCAGGCCACAATCAATCGGCTCAAACTCCCTATGCCGCCCTCAAAGCCGTTTCGTCACGCTCCACCCGTAAAACACGCATTATCCGGGAGCCCTTACCGGGGCAGAACCGTGTTATACGCAGTAAAAGTACGAAGGGTGTAATCGCGGTGCCCAACCATTCGAACGGGTCAATGAAAGTTATACGCCCTCTACCCCGAAAAACATCACGGGCTGCCATGCCGAATTTGTATTCAGAATAAATTTCCTCACTTACCCCTGCCCTTTGCTACAAAGGTCTCACACAACTTAACCGCTCCAAGGAGCGGTTTTTTTGTTTGGGTATAACAATTAACACCAGGGTTAAGTCTTATTTAATGAGGGCAAAGTATTTTTCATATTCATGAAGGAGACGGATGTGTTTCAGGCGCCCCCCGAATTTGAAACCGAAGAACTTGCCGCCTCTAAGTGGCAACATATCTTCAAAATATTCATGTATGTCATATTGTCCAAGAAACGGATCTACCAGGAAGAAATGGCGATGTTTGCGTTCATGACCAAGCGCGTCAAATCTATCTTAAGTCCAAATTTAATTCTAACAGATATGATGCTCAAAGACTGGTTTATGCTAAACCGGGAAGAGGTCATGCAGCGCGTTTTGATCGGACAGGAAGAGCGCGCGGTTCAGTTTCACATGGATCACCTTGATGAGGTTGAAGACAAAATTACAATTATTCGGGCGATGCAATCCATCGCGAAATGTGACGGAGACTTACAAAGTGATGAAAGACGTCTCATAACCTATGTCGCGCAGCAATGGCGCTATGCTGCTTAACCATTAGACTATTTGAAAAACGCCATGATAAATATCTTACTCGTAGACGACGAAAAAATTGAAGCGAAACTCGTAGACCTCGCCTTGCGCAAAACAATAGGCAAGGGGTTTCAACTGGACTTTGCGTTGAACGTTGACCAGGCCTTGGAGCACTTAAAGGCAAAATCATATGACCTCATATTGTTGGACAATTTATTGCCGCGCGGCGTCTCAGCGAAAAACACCCTTCCGATTATAGCGCCGTATAAAGGCAAGGCGCATATTGCGATTATTTCTAGCTTGATTGACCAAGAACGTCTCAGAAGTGAAGTCGGTATTTACATCGACGACATCGTCGAAAAGTTCTATCTTAAAGAGTATTTTCTGGAAAAATTTCAGGTGTCTCCACCAAGCGCAGTCATGCGAAACGGATAGCGGCCGCAATTGACAGGTATGGACATTTTCTCAAAAGACCAACTGTCACGCCTGTCTCATAATGTGGCTCACGACCTAAAGGCGCCCCTTCGCAAGATAAGACAGTTCTCGGAGCTCTTGGAATTAGATTATTCAGACGCCTTAACGGGTGATGGGGAGCTATATCTTGAGGCATTAAAAGAGTCTTCCAGCCAAATTTCGGACCTGGTCGATAGTCTGTTGAATTATGTCCGGTATTTAACTGACCGCTATGAGTTCGACGCCGTAGATTTAAATGAGGTGGTCGAAGAACAACGATTAAAATTTGGACCTGACGTAAAAGTAACGGCAACCGAGCTCCCAACCATCAAGGCAAGCCCCGAACTGATGGGCGTTCTGTTTTCGAATTTACTCTCAAATGCCGTCCGATTTGTGAAGGCAGACACCAACCCGATCATTAAAATATCCTCAAGGGCACTCCAAGACGGAGACGCGATTTATTTAGAAGATAATGGGATTGGCATAAGCGGAGCCGGATCGGAGAAAATATTCGAACCGCTTATACGGCTTCATGCAAAAAGCGAATTTGAAGGATCCGGGATGGGCCTCGCCCAATGTAAGGTAATTTGCGACTTACACGGCTGGAACATTGCCCATTTCGGAAACGAGACAGGCGGCACCACTTTTGAGATAAAACTTTTTCGAGCTGTCTGAAGGTTCGAAATGGAAAAGCCCGCCAATTGGCGGGCCGATATTTTTGATGTTTATGACCAGTAAGGATCCACACCGTAATAGGTATAAGAACTGTCACGAGCAGACAAACCATCATCTTTTGTAAGGTCGTGAAGCGAAGACACCGGGCCGTCTTTTAGCGTTTCTTTGGTAAATGGCACAATGTAGCCTTTAACCTCTTTCGAGTAATCCAAAGACGCCCAAGGAATAGAGTGATATTTCTCACCTATACCTAGAAATCCACCAAAGCTGACGACAGCGAACATGATGGCATTATCCATCTTATCGAGCATGATATCCTCGATTTCGCCGATCTTATCGTGGTCGGAATTGTAAACACTGGTTCCAATTGCGCGTGAGGCACGTATAGCGCGGGTGTGACCGGTTGGGGTTGGCATAATAATCTCCTTTCAGATTAGGTTGGGGACTTAAGCAACAAGCTATCTGAAAAACGGTTCCCGCCTTTACGTTAAAAAACGACAATCTCTTAACTCACGTTATAAGAACAAGGAAAATTACTTTAAACTTCGGCTATAATCTGCCTTAAGGCGTTTATGTCAGATATCGAAACCCTCATCCGCGCCCTCCCGAAAACGGAGCTCCACCTTCATATTGAAGGCAGTTTGGAGCCTGAGCAAATGTTTGAATTTGCCGAAAGAAACGGAGTCGACCTTGCATTTGACAGCGTCGAAGACATTCGGGCGGCGTATGAATTTAACAATCTTCAGGAGTTTCTGGACCTGTATTATCAAGGCATGTCCGTTCTGCAGACGAAGCAAGATTTTCATGATTTGACCTATGCCTATTTGGAACGGGTCGATGTTGATAATTGCCGCCATGTTGAAATCTTCTTCGACCCGCAGGGCCACACGGAACGCGGGGTCGCTTTTGCCGATGTCATCGAAGGTATTTTGAGCGGCCTTGAAGAGGGGGAAAAAGCTTTTGGTATTTCCTCACACCTTATATTGTCGTTCTTGCGCCATCTTTCAGAAGAAGACGCCTTCAAAACTTTAGAACGGGCAAAACCATATCTGGATAAAATTCTCGGCGTGGGACTGGATTCCTCAGAGGTCGGCCACCCGCCGTCAAAATTTGAGCGGGTTTTCGCAAAGGCCCGCGAGATGGGATTGAAATCTTTTGCCCATGCCGGCGAGGAAGGTCCGCCTGATTATGTACGCGAAGCCCTCGACCTGTTGAAGATTGATCGCCTGGATCACGGCAACCGCGCTCTGGAAGATGAAGGCCTCGTCAATCGGCTCCGGGAAGAAGAAATTGTTTTGACCAGTTGCCCGCTTTCCAATCTGAAACTTTGCGTGATTGATGATTTAGAAAAATCACCTTTGAAAACGATGCTGGAGGCCGGATTGAAGGTAACGGTAAATTCCGATGACCCGTCTTATTTCGGCGGATATCTCAATGAAAATTATATTCAGGCCGCTGAGGCCCTGGGACTGACGAATGCGGATATTGTGACATTGGTCAAAAACGGGATAGAGGGCGCTTATTTATCTGAAGATCAAAAAGGGCATATTATGGCAGAGTTTGAAACTGTCGTGGAACGCCACGCATAAATTAAAGCGCTCTTATTTGATACAGTTATAAAAAAGGCCCCGGATTTTACCCAGGGCCTTTTCGTTTTCTAGGGGCTCGAAAAATTAGCCTTCCATATCTTCCAGCTCTTTGCCTTTGGTTTCTTTGACCATCCACAGGACGAAAAAAATCGAGACAAAGGCGAAAAAGGCATAAATGCTATAGGCTGCTGCGAGGCCAATTCCGGCCAAAAAGACCGGGAACGACCAAGTGATGGCGAAGTTGGTAATCCACTGAGCAAACCCGGCGACTGCAAGGCCTGACCCTCGAATTTGATTCGGGAACATTTCGCCCAGCATGACCCACATAACGGGTCCCCAGCTCATATTGAAACAAACGACATAGGCATTCGCGGCGATCAGCGCGACAAGTCCCATTTGGCCCGGAAGCTGCAATGTCCCGTCGACAAGTTCGCCTTGTGAAAAGGCGAAGGCGACCACCGCTAAACTTATAAACATACCGGTGGAGCCCCAGACGAGGAAAGGCTTACGCCCGATTTTGTCAATTGTAGCGAGAGTGATCAGAACGGCGGCAATTGATAGCCCACCGGAGAGGACATTGATTAGAAGGGCGTCACTTTCCGTAAAGCCGACAGCCTGCCAGAGCACAGCGCCGTAATAGAAAACAACATTGATCCCGACCAATTGCTGGAACATGGCGAGGCCAATGCCGACCCACACGATAGTGCGGAAGATGAACCCTTTTTGTCCGCTTTTTACGAGAGTGTCCCGCAAAGCAGGTTTGTGGTCATTGAGCAACGATTTGCGGATCTCTTCGACCTTGCGGTTTGCCTTAGCCTCCCCGAAAAGTTTTAACAAAGTCGACTTTGCAGTGACCTCGTCTTTTTTAAACATGGAAAAGCGCGGGCTTTTCGGAATAAAGAACAACAAAATCAGAAAGAGGAAGGCTGGGATTAATTCCATCCAGAACATCCAGCGCCATGTCTGGAACCCGCCCCAGAACTCCTCAGTAGAGCCCCCAGCTGTTTCTGCCAAAAAGTAATTCGAGAGGAAAGACAGAAACAGGCCGGCAATAATCGCAACCTGCTGAATGGACGTTAATTTACCGCGAGTTTCGGCCGGCGCAATTTCCGAAATATAAGCGGGCGCCATAACGGAAGCCGCGCCCACAGCCAAACCGCCAATAATACGGTAGATAATAAACTCCAACGGCGCCCCGGCGATGCCGGAACCCCAGGCACTGACGATAAAGAAGACAGCTGCTATAATAAGCATATTCCGGCGGCCAAATTTATCAGCGAGCCAACCCGCAAAGAAAGCGCCAACCGCAGAACCGAGCAGCATAGAGGAGACAGACAACCCTGTGCCGACACTGTCGGAATTAAAGGCTTGCTGGAGACCATCGACGGTTCCGTTGATAACACCGCTATCATAGCCAAACAAGAATCCGCCTAGCGTGGCGACAATAGTGATTAAAAAAATGAAGCCTGCGCTTCCATTTGCCGTGTGATCTTTCATGAAAATCCCCTTAGATACACATTATATTTATAACAGTTTGCCTGTCTGTGTTAGACCGAACACTCTTTCAAAATGATAGCGCTGTCAATTCAAGACTTAAAATCGTTCTGAAAGCGCCATACGAACGGCTTTCTCTTCTATTGAAGCCATTTGTGGTACGGCACCATTAAAAGGGGTAATACCCACAAAACGACAAAATTGAATAGAATTTACTCCCAGAAATGAATTTGACAGCGTTGTCATTCTGACTTAACCCAGATTTTCATTCAAGGCAAAAGAATTGCCAGCCAATAATCCGCTCTAAGCGGAAAAGCCATAACTAAGGGGATATTCATGTTAGCACGTCACCTCATCACGACAGGGATCAGTTCAGTTGTTTTAGCGGCAGCTTTCGGAGCGGCAATATCTGCCTCGGCGCAGACTTCGGCTTCTGCAGAAACCGAAAGCAATGCTGGCTTTCCCATCAAAACAGTGTCTTCTTATGACCGGGTCAACGACCTGCTGTCGAAAATGACACTGGACGAGAAGTTGGCACAAATTTCCTGCATCTGGTTCGACAAGAAAAAAGTCATCGAAAAAGACGGATCCTTCAATCCCGAAAAGATGAAAAAAGAATTTCCCGAAGGCGTCGGGTGTTTTGCGCGTCCTCAGGATACGCAGGGAATGGAAGAGGAGATCGAACGTTCAGGCCTGAACGACTCAACCGTGGTCCGCAGCCTGAATGGCCGCACGCCGTCCAATACGGCTAATCTTATCAACACCATTCAGAAATGGCAGATAGAAGAGACCCGTCTCGGCATTCCGATTCTGTTCCATGAAGAGGGGTTGCATGGTTTTCAGGGCTATCAGGCGACAAGCTTTCCGCAATCTATCGCTTTGGCGGCGACATTTGATACCGACCTCGTTGAAGAGGTCTATTCCGTGACGGCTCGGGAAATTCGCGTTCGCGGCGCGCACCATGTGCTCTCTCCCGTCGTCGATATTGCGCTGGACCCGCGATGGGGGCGTATTGAAGAGACTTACGGCGAAGACCCGTATCTCGTTTCGCGTATGGGTGTCGCGGCGGTCAAAGGGTTTCAGGGTGACAGTTTTCCGATTGCGGACGATAAGGTTGTCGCAACGCTCAAGCATATGACAGGCCATGGTCAGCCCGAAGGCGGGATGAATGTCGGCCCGAGTCAGGTCTCAGACCGCGAACTTTACGAACGGTTTTTCCCGCCTTTCGAGGCCGCAGTCAAAGAAGCTAATGCCGCCTCGGTTATGGCCTCATACAATGAAATCGACGGCATCCCGTCCCACGCCAATAGCTGGCTTTTAAATGATGTGCTGCGCGGCGAATGGGGATTCGATGGCGCCGTGGTCGCCGACTATTTTGCTATTAACGAGCTTCAAGGACGACACAGCATTGTAGAGACAATAGGCGAGGCAGGGGCGTTGTCGTTACGTTCAGGAGTTGATTTGGAATTGCCCGATGGTGTGGCTTTCTATGAATTGAAAGAAAAAATAGAAGCGGGTGAGTTTGACGAGGCTTTGGTCGATCAGGCCGTAAGACGCGTGCTGGAAATGAAAGAGCGCGCGAATTTGTATGCAACGCCTTACGCCGATCCCGAAGCGGCGGACGCCCTAACAGGCAATCAAGAGGCACGCGAACTGGCCGAAGAGGCTGCCCGCAAAGCGCCGGTGCTATTAAAAAACGAAGGTAATATTCTGCCGTTAGATATTGATGATTATAAAACCATTGCCGTCATTGGACCAAACGCCGCCATAACCGTTCTTGGCGGTTATTCGGATGAACCGCGTCAGACGGTGTCTATTCTGGACGGCATAAGAAACAAAGTCGGTGAGAGATCGACTGTCCTAGACGCTCAGGGCGTAACCCTGACGGATAACCGTTCTTGGTGGGATGATGAGGTCAACTTAATTGACGAAGCGCAAAACCGACGCGATATCCAGAAAGCTGTCTCGGTGGCTCAGAATGCCGACATCGTTATTCTTGCGATTGGCGGCGATGAATCTACCTCTCGCGAGGCCTGGTCAGAAACCCATATGGGCGACCGAAACGACATAACCTTGATAGGTCAGCAAAAAGAACTGGTCGAGGCCCTTGCGGAAACCGGGAAACCCATGGTCTCTGTCGTTATCTCGGGCCGACCTCTCTCTTTGGCCAATGTCGAAGACAGTCTCGACGCCATTCTTTACGGCTGGATATTGGGGCAGGAAACCGGCACGGCTGTTGCAGACTTATTATTCGGCGACGCCAATCCCTCCGGCAAAATGCCGGTTTCCGTACCGCGCACAGTCGGACAAATTCCGGCCTTCTATAATCATAAGCCGACCGCCCGCCGCGGTTACGCCTTTGACGATGCGGGCCCGCTCTATGTTTTTGGAGAAGGTATGAGCTATACCACTTTTGACATTTCCGAGCCTAGACTGTCGGTCTCGACAATTGCGGCGGATGGAGACGCCAGCGTTTCGGTTAACGTCACCAATTCGGGCGCGGTGGCCGGAGATGAAATTGTTCAAATGTATATTCGAGACAAGGTAAGTTCCGTGACCCGCCCCGTCAAAGAGCTGAAAGGCTTTCAACGCATCAGCCTTGCGTCCGGCGAAACGAAAACCGTCAATTTTCCAATTACCACAGAGGCTCTGCAATTTTATAACCGGGACATGAACCGCGTGGTAGAGCCGGGTGAGTTTGACATAATGGTCGGAAACAGTTCGCAGAACGTCAAAACAACGACCCTAACGGTAAAATAAATGTATCTAGGTCTCGATATTGGCACGTCCGGCGTCAAAGCGGTTTTAGTGGATGACTCCCAAACCGTGATTGACCAGGCGTCTTCGCCCTTGCCAGTTTCGCGTCCCAAACCCCTTTGGTCGGAACAAAACCCCGAAGACTGGGTGCGCGCCACGCATGAGGCCGTTCACAAACTCGATACGCGCGCGAGACGCGCGGTCAAGGCCGTGGGATTGTCCGGACAGATGCATGGCGCGACCTGTCTTGACGACCAAAATAAAATTATCCGACCCGCAATTCTCTGGAATGATGGCCGCAGCAGTGCCAATTGCGCCGAGATGATGGCCGAGATGCCGTCTCTGACGGAGATAACCGGCAATCTCGCTATGCCGGGCTTCACGGCGCCAAAGATCCACTGGATGCGTCAGCACGAACCCGAAAACTTCAGAAGAATTGCAAAAGTTTTATTGCCTAAGGACTATGTTCGCTTTTGCCTGACAGGTGCTTTTGCCTCGGATATGTCTGACAGCGCCGGAACGCTTTGGATGAATGTCGAGCGCAGGGAGTGGTCTGAGGAAGTGCTTGCTTTGACGGGCTTGACCGAAAAAAACATGCCGGAGTTATTTGAGGGGTCTGAACCGACCGCAAAACTCAGCGCGAAAATTGCTGATGATTGGGGCATGGCGCAAGTGCCTGTTGCCGCCGGCGGCGGGGATAATGCGGCCGGGGCCGTTGGGGCGGGTGTTGTGAATCCGGGCGAAGGCTTTATCTCCCTCGGCACGTCCGGCGTCGTTTTCTTGGCGGATAATCTCTACCGCCCAAATACAGACGGAGCGGTGCACACATTCTGTCACGCTTTGCCGGGCCTTTGGCACCAAATGAGCGTGATCTTGGCGGCGGCGAGCGCGGTCGATTTTGTCGCGCGCATTGCCGGTTTCGAAACCGAAAGCGAACTTTACGACCAAACGGCAGATGCGAAAACGCCCGGGAAGGGCGCTATTTTTCTGCCGTATCTATCCGGCGAACGCACACCGCATAATGATCCAAAAGCAACGGGAGCTTTCTTTGGTCTGACGCATGAAGACACGCCGCTTTCTATGGCGCAAGCTGCGCTCGAAGGCGTAGCCTTTGCCCTCGCCGATGGCGTGGATGTACTCAAAGCAACGGGCGCGAAAATAGATACCTTATCCGTCATCGGCGGCGGCTCCCGATCTCATTGGTGGGGCGAGGTTATGGCCAGCGCGATGAACCTGCCGCTAACTTACCGCAAAGCGTCAGCCGTGGGGCCGGCTTTCGGCGCCGCGCGTCTCGCACGGCTTTGCGTCAGCGGAGAAGACTTTACCGAAATATGCGCGCCCCCGAAAATTGACCATATTATCGAACCGGATTCCCATATGGGCGACCTCTATGCGGGGCGGCGCCAAACCTTTTCCAAACTCTATCACGCGACAAAAGAATTAAATTGAAGGATACAGTCATGAGCGGTTATTTCGATCATATCGACCCGATTAAATATGAAGGTAAAGACAGCCAGAACCCGCTGGCCTTTAAATATTACGATGCCAACAAAAAACTAATGGGTAAGACCATGGCAGAACATCTCCGTTTTGCCGTTTGCTATTGGCATAATTTCTGCTGGGATGGATTTGATGTTTTCGGCGGCGGAACCTTCAACCGACCTTGGCACAGCGGAGACAACAACCAAGCGGCCGCGGAAGCCAAGCTTGATGCAGCGTTCGACTTTTTCGCACGTCTTGGAAACCCCTATTTCTGCTTCCACGATATTGACGTTATGGCGGCGTCCGAAACGCCCAAGGAACATGTCGAAAATTTCCATAAGATCCTGGATAAAATCGAAGGTAAAATGGATTCCTCGGACGTGAAGCTCCTCTGGGGCACGGCAAATATGTTCTCCCACCCACGCTATATGTCCGGCGCGTCCACAAACCCAAATCCGGAAGTTGCGGCCTTTGCGGCGCTTCAAGTCAAAGAGGCGCTTGAGGCAACGCATCGCTTGGGCGGACAAGGCTATGTTCTCTGGGGCGGCCGCGAAGGTTATGACACAATTCTGAACACAAATGTAAAACAGGAAATGCAGCAATTAGGGCGGTTCCTGACTATGGTGGTTGAGCATAAACACAAGATTGGTTTTGAAGGAGATATCTGGGTCGAACCGAAACCACATGAGCCGACCAAACATCAATATGACCGCGATGTCGGCACGATTTACGGCTTCCTCAAGGAATATGGTTTGGAGAACGAAGTTGGCGTCAACATTGAGCCGAACCACGCAACCTTGGCCGGAAACAGCTTCGAACATGAAATTGAAATGGCTAATGCATTCGGGATGTTTGGCTCTATCGATTTCAACCGCGGTGACCCGCAAAATGGTTGGGACACGGATCAATTCCCGAATGACCTTCGCGAAACCACCATGGCGCTTTATTATATTCTGAAAGGCGGCGGTTTCAAAAAAGGCGGAGCTAATTTTGACGCGAAAGTCCGCCGCCAGTCGATCGACGCCGTTGACCTGTTTCACGGCCATATCGGGGCGATGGATCTTCTTGCCCGTAGCTTGGAAAACGCTGTCGCTATGATTGAGAAAGATCAATTGCAAGAGATGAAAGACAAACGCTACGCTGGATGGAAGTCCGGACTGGGCGCAGATATGCTCGCAGGGAACACAACACTTGAGGAAATGGCCGCCGCCTGCCTGAAAGAAAACAAATCTCCAGAGCCTATATCCGGTCATCAGGAGTTGCTCGAAAACATCGTCACTCAAGCCGCAAAGTAACCCCCTGTTCCTGCGCTTGCTCCCCCTAGGCTCGCGCAGGAACTCCCTTATCTTCCTTAAACGCCCTGTTCTGATCCAGAAAAGGCCGCGTTTCTAAATATTTCTCTGAATAAGGCTTTCCTTTGCCTACGCCTTCCGTAAGTTCTATCAAGGGCGTACACACAAGGACGCGACCATGCGAATTAAGTCTTTTCTGGCTCTCCTCGGAGCGGCCACGCTCATAAGCTCTCCGGCTCAAGCCGATGATCCCGCGAAGGGCTCTTCTGAACCGGAAGCGACCTTGATTGAGGCCGGAAGGTTGGTGGATACGGTTTCGGGCCGTGTTCTGGAAAACCAAATGATTTTAGTTGAGGGCGGGAAGATTGCGGCCATCGGGGCCCAGTCAGAAATTGAGGGGATGCCCTTACCTGACGCCGTAAAACGGGTTGACCTTTCCGGTCACACAGTTCTCCCGGGGTTAATGGATAGCCACGTTCACCTTATCGGAAATTCAAACTTACACGGATATAAAAGCCTGGCAGAATCTACGCCGAGTGCGGCCATTTACGGGACGGTCAATGCGAGGAAAACGCTTATGGCCGGGTTCACCACCGTCCGAAATGTCGGGGCGCCAGGATTTGCCGATGTTGATTTAATGAACGCGATTGATGAAGGTGTCATAACGGGCCCTCGCATGATTCCCGCCGGGCGGTCTATCGGAATTACGGGCGGACATTGCGACAATAATCTTTTGCCTTACGAAGACCAAAAAACCAGCGGAGGCGTCGCCGACGGCCCGTGGGCTGTGAGAGCCAAAGTACGTGAGAATAATAAATACGGCGCCAAGGTTATAAAATTTTGTGGAACGGGCGGCGTCCTATCCAAAGGCACCAAGATCGGGGCGCAGCAATTTTCGTTCGAGGAAATGAAAGCCATCGTCGATGAAGCGCATCTGCTCGGCCTTAAAGTGGCGGTTCACGCCCATGGGGAAGAGGGCATCAATACGGCCATCCGCGCCGGAGTAGATTCGGTCGAACATGCGAGCTTTATTTCAGATGAGGGCATTGCCGAAGCCAAAACGCGTGGTACCTATCTCTCCATGGATATCTATGTTTCCGACTATATCCTCTCCGAAGGCGAAGAAGCGGGCATATTGGAAGAGAGCCTCGCCAAGGAACGCACTGTCGGCAAAAAACAACGCGAGCGGTTTCAAGCCGCCGTTGAGGCGGGTGCAAATATCGCTTTCGGCACGGACGCCGGAGTTTATCCCCATGGCGATAATGGCCGCCAGATGAAATATATGGTGAAATGGGGTTTGACCCCTATGCAGGCGCTTCAGGCCGCGACAATTAATAACGCAAAATTGTTCGGCGTTGAGGATATGTCAGGGTCGCTGGAGGCTGGAAAATATGCCGACATTATTGCTGTCGACGGAGACCCCATCGCTGATATTGGCGAAATGGAAGACGTTGACTTCGTGATGAAGGGCGGCGTGATCCATAAAGCGGCGGAAGAAATATATTCGCTGCCGAATTGAAGACTTTAAATCTTGTAAGCCGGATCGGTAATGGCGTGGAAAACCGGCTTGGGCTCGCCTTCCCGATCAAAGAGAAGCGGGTAATTAAACCTCTCGGCGGGGTTATTGTTCAGCCAACTATCTCCGTCGCGCACGCCCCAAAAGGTTACGGATTCCACACTTGGCTTTGTCACCAGCTTGTCAAAAACGGCCCGCAACAACCGGGCCTGGTTAGCAAGCAGTTCTGCGGGCGGATTGGGCCCTAGATCTGCCTGGCAATTCGTTCCGGTTTCATAGCACGTTCCAGGGTCCTGATATAAACTGATGTCTAGTTCTGTGATATGATTAATTAATCCGCTAAACTCATTATCCACTGCTTCAATGGCGGAAATAGCGTCCTCCGGCGAGGTATTAAGCCGAAGGTGAAATTGATGTCCCACCCCATCAATCGGGATGTTTCTCTCCCGAAATCGCCGGAGAATATCGACCATATATCCCCGTTTAATGGAGTCTTCGGTATTATAATCACTCAGAAAGAGCTGCGCGGACGGATCTGCGGCGCGGGCGGCCAGAAAGGCCCAGTCGAGATAGTCCCCGTTACCAACCGCATTGAACCAATTGGTCCGCCTGTCCGGCCCGATGCCATTATTCCCATTATATATATCAATCGAGATAACTTCATTGGTCACATCCCAGACTTTTACGCGGTCTTTAAAATGGGTCATAACCGTATGAATATAATCTTCGAGTCGAGCGCGAATATCGTCTCGTGAGCCCTGAAGAAAATAATCCGGCGTGGCTTCATGCCAGAGAAGCGCATGGCCCCTAACGCTCATATTGTTTTCGAGTGCCCAATCCACGACCCTGTCGGCCCCGTCAAATTTATAGACGCCTTCTGTGGGCGCGAGGATGTCGGGCTTCATCTGATATTCTGGGGTCACGCTGTTAAACTGTGACAAAGCTAAATCCGAGGACATATCTACACGGTTAATTTGCAGGCTTGAGAGGGCCGTCCCGATCTCAAAGTTATTCCGGAATTTATTTCGAAGAAATCCCTCTGACAATTCCCCGCTTCCGGCCGGCGACGGAGGAGGAGGTGGTGGTGGGGGAGGAGGCGCGACGGAAACGGGCGGAGCACTGCTCCCGCCCCCTCCGCACGCAGATAGCATTAGGGCGCTCGCGCCCCCTAATAGCCTCAACCGGTCTCTTGCAGAGAAATTCAAAACGTCCGTCCCAAAGTCTGATTGCCCAAAGTTAATTGAGAGACTTGTTACAGAAAACGATTAAATCCGGTTTAAAAGAGAGGCTTAATAGCCTCTTAAAGAAGGCCTACCACTCGCCAGTGTTTTCCATTTTCGACCATGGCTCTTGGGGTTTCAGGCTTTCACCCTTTTGCAAGAGCTCGATTGAAATATTGTCAGGTGATCGAACGAAAGCCATATGACCATCGCGCGGCGGACGGTTAATTGTCACGCCGTGTTCTTGCAGGCGTTCACAGGCAGCGTAGATATCATCGACGAGATAAGCGAGATGACCAAAATTACGCCCGCCGGAATACGTTTCTTGCTTACCGTCTTCGCCCGGCCAGTTATAGGTCAGCTCCAGTTCGGGCGATTTATCTTTATGTGCCGCTTCGACATTTCCTGGGGCCGCCAGATAGACAAGCGTAAATTTTCCGGCTTCGACGTCGAACCAGCGCGTCTCCACGAGCCCCAATGCGTCGCGGTAGAATTTCAGGCTTGCGTCAAGATCTTTGACGCGCACCATGGTGTGCAAATATTCCATAATATCACCCTCGCCCTATTTAATTCCGACCATAGGCGGAGAGCTAGGCGTCTTGGCCACCTGCCCGGCTTGAGGCCAGGCGCAGTAATCCGCCGCGTAATAGGCGCCCGGGCGGAAATTACCCGAAAGACCCGGACCGCCGAACGGCAGGGACGACGCCGCACCAGTCGTCGGCTTATTCCAATTGAGAATTCCGGCTTTCATTCGAAGGCGAGCTTGCTCCCAAAGATCCGCGTTCTCGCTGACCAACCCTCCGGACAGACCAAAGCGCGTATCATTGGCTTTGTCGATTGCCGCGTCGAAATCCTTCGCGCGGTAAACCTGCAGGAGCGGGCCAAATAGTTCTTCATCGGCAACGTTTGAAGCCGCTGACATATCAATCAAAGCCGGATGAACAAAAGCACCATCCGTTTTTACCGGCACGATGGGGTCTCCTCCCGATTTAATTAACTCGGCCTCAAACTCTTCGGCCATTTGGGCAGAGCGTTTGGACGCCACGGGCCCCATAAAGACCTCTTCGTCCCATTTTCCGATGGTCGTTTGGCTGATACGCGTTTTAATCGCGCTAATCACCTGATTCCCGAATTTTCCTTCCGGCAGGATGAGACGCCGCGCGCAAGTGCAGCGCTGACCCGCCGTGATGTAAGCGCTGAAAAAGGCAATATCGGCTGCAGCCTGAACGTCTCCGTCCCAGACGATCAGGGGATTATTGCCGCCCATCTCTAGCGCCAGAATAATATTTGGTCGTCCGGCGAAATGTTTGTGAAATGCCGTTCCGGTGGTAGCAGACCCTGTAAATAACAGGCCGTTGATATCGGCGTTCAGAAGAGCCTGACCTGTCTCGCGTTCGCCCTGAACCACATTCAAGCAGCCTTCTGGCAGACCTGCTTCTTCAAAAGCGGCGACCATTAATGCAGCGACAGAGGGGGTAAGCTCGGACGGCTTGAAGACACAGGTGTTCCCGGCAAGAAGCGCCGGAATGATATGGCCATTCGGCAAATGACCGGGGAAGTTAAAGGGTCCAAAGACCGCCATCACCCCATGCGGGCGATGGGTCAGACTCAGCCCGCCGTCAGATTTGTCACCGGCGCGTTCAGCCTGAGCACGAATAGAATGGCCGATTTTTCCCGCCATAGCGCCGACTTCCGTGCGAGCTTCCCAGAGAGGTTTACCCATATCGCGGGAGATGGCGTAAGCGATGTCTTCGGCTTTAGATTTGAGCGCGTCCGCATATTTTTCCAAAATGCGAATACGTGCTTCTCGCTGTACGGCGGCCCATTTCGGCTGTGCGGCGCGGGCCTTGGCAATGGCCTCATTTACCTGATCCGCACTCGCGGCGCGGCCTTGCCAAACGCTTTCACCGGTGGCGGGGCAAAGACTTTCAAAAGCTTCGCCTTGGCCTTCTGACCATTTTCCGCCGGAATAAATATCTTCTGTCTTACTCATGATTGACCCATTAATTTTTTGATTTCGGGGGCATTAATACGCCCGTCCGCGATACGGTTGAGCAGTAGCGCAGCGAGGCCCGCTCTTTCGGAGAGGCTTTCGACGACGAAATATTCTTCGTCTGAATGAATTCGCCCGCCTCTGACGCCCAACGTATCGACATTCGGCGTTCCGGCGGCAAAGACATTATTGCCTTCACATACCCCGCCCGTATCCTTGAATTGGAGCTCAAGACCCAGAGCTTTACCTGTCGCCTGAACGTCGGAGAGGAGTTGATCCTGCGCCGCGTTTCGCGGTTTGGGTGGACGGTAGAACCCGCCATGCGTGTGGGCTTTTATGCCGTCGCGGCTGTCTAGCACATCCTTCAGGGCCGCCTTAACCGCGCCGTCGGCCCAGTCTGCGTCTTCGGGCGTCGGGGCGCGGGCGCCCAGCCGAAGAATGCCTAGGTCGGGGACGATATTGACCGCATTGCCGCCGTCAATTTTGCCGACATTGAACGTCACGCCTTCGCGCTGTCCGTTTAAAGCTTCGATACGGAGCGACAAATCAGCGGCCGCCCAGATAGCGGAGCGTCCAGCTTCCGGCGCGCGCCCAGCGTGGGAGGCTTTGCCGTGGAAAACGATATCCCAGATACCGGAGCCTTTACGGGCGCCGGCCAGACTGTCGCAATCCATGGCGGGTTCGAAAGTCAGCCCGATATGAGCGTTTTTGGCCGCGGCGTGCAGGAAAGGCGAAGAAGCGAAATTGCCAGTTTCTTCATCCGGGGTCAGAATTATTTCATAGCCGAGTTTGTCTTTAAATGGGCCGGCTTCGAACGCGCGCATGGCGTCAATCATAACGGTCAGCCCGCCTTTCATATCGGCCAGGCCAGGGCCGTTTAATTTTCCGTCGCCCAGATCCTTGATCTCGGTAAAGGTGCCGGGCGGAAAAACCGTGTCGTAATGACCCGTCATGACAACTCGTAGCGGGGCGTCGAGGCGCGCCTGCGCCCGAAGCACTGGCGCGGTCTGAAAATATTCTTTTTCGCCCTTATTATTTATTTCTTCAATTGGGTCGGTTGGCAGGGCTTCGACCTTGGCGTCAAGTTCGGACAGAGCCTCTAATATGAGAGGATATAATTCATTTAGCCCGTCTGCGTTCAAACTGCCCGTATTGATAAGCGACCAGCTTTTGACGCGTTCCAGCATAAAATCCTGACGGGACTTTACGGTTTCAAGAACGGCTTTATCCTCTTCGCTCAGGGCGGAGAGAGAAATCATATCTGTGACGGCATTCATGCGATGCCTCCTTCCATTTGGAAATCATAAATCGCGCCAAGAGAGAGGAGTTGCGTGAGCTCGTCCAAAGCGGCGCGGCATTCGGTCATCAGCTCGGGATCACCCAGATCGTCTCTGACGAGGCGGTCACGATAATGACGTTTGACCCAGCCCTCCAGTTCCGAAAATTTAGTGTCGTTCATCAGCATCGGCGAATGAACCTGCGCCAGTTCGTCTTCGGTCAATTGCACACGGAGGCGGAGGCAAGCCGGGCCGCCGCCATTGCGCATGGATTGGCGAAGGTCGAGATAATGCGCTTCGGAAATCGAATTATTTCCGGACAGGCAGTAATCAACAAAGGCTTTGGCCGTTGGGGTCTCTTCCGCATCTTTGGGCAAAATCAGAGCCATAGTTCCATTAGGTAAGCTCAAAAGCTGTGAATTAAAGAGGTAGGAGCTGATAGCGTCTTTAAGCGGCATATCCGCCATAAGGAATTCCGGCTCGAAACCGAGAGGCGCTGCCTTGGCGCGAACGGCCTTTTGCATAGCGTCGATATCGTCAAACGCGTCTTTGTGATAGAACATGACGGTGCCATTGGTGACGCAGACAACGTCATTATGAAACGCCCCGGCATCAATCGCTTTGGCGGATTGACGAAGATAAAGCGTTTTGTCTTCATCCAATTTGTGAAGGCGGGCGACAGCCTTTGAGGCTTCCAGAGTCTGGCGGCCGGGAAAGCGCGTTTGCTGCGTATCGCGAAAGGCTTCCCGTCCATAGACAAAAATTTCCAGCCCTTTTTGGTCGTGGCTGGCGCACATGCGATTGTGATTGGCGGCGCCTTCATCCCCGAAAACAGTGTTGGAGGGCAGGGCAGAATGAACGGCCGCATTGGGCAGAATGGCTTTTAACAGGCGTTCCGTTTGCGGCGCTTCGACAGAACGGTGCGGCATGGCGACAAGGTTGGCTGTGGTCAGATGAACCTGTCCGTCCGCCGCATCCGCCGATGGAGAGACTGTCGCCGCATTCGCCGTCCACATAGGCGAGGCGCTCATCAGATTGGCGACAAGAGAGGGGTTAGCTTTCCAAGCGCTTTCATGAACCGCCTTATCGGATCCGGTGAAGCCGATATTTCTGAGGTAGTGGGTCAGAGGCCGGGCATGAGGCGGCATCACGGCCTGCGGCAAGCCCATTTTGACAAGAGTGCGCATTTTCTCCAGACCCTGCAAGGCCGCTTCTTTGGGGTTCGACGCATTGCCTTTGTTTCCGGCAGAAGCGACATTGCCAAAGCTCAGCCCCGCGTAATTGTGCGTGGGGCCTACAAGACCATCGATATTTAATTCTACACTTTTTAACTTAGTGCTCATGACGTCTCATTTCTGACAATCTGAGGTTCTTTCATTTGCGCAATGAAGACCGGGTCTGATCCGTTACGAATGTTATCTGCAATGTTTTTGTCGCCAATTTTTTCAACAAGATTGGCGGGCCCGACCGTGGCGCGGAAATTCATCCCCGTACCGCAGGAATAAAGGCATCTTTCCTGACCGGCGACATCGCCGTAGCTCTCAATTTCTGTTGTCGTTCTTGCGATCCAGGTCTTGTCGGTTTGGCACCGCACGGCCGGGCCGCCGTCAAAGACATCGCACATATCGGTTTCTTCAAAGCCAATACTTTTGAGCATATTCATGGCTGGGCGGGAGTTATCATGCGGCCGTCCCGTACAATCCGAAACAATAGGCGGCAGGAGGTTAAGCATTATCGGAAGGGCTGGAAGGAGGTCGACGATAAAGCGTTTATCCACGGTCGACAGCTTATCCGCGTTATCGAAATCCATCTGGATAAAGCGGGAGGCCAAATGTTTCCAGAAAGGCGAGATGCCTTGCTCATCTGTCCAGCCAAGAATTTCAGCCATTAACCCATCTTGAAAACTGTCGCGGTTGTTCTGGATATAGCCAAATCTGCCTGCTGACAGAAGACGGGCGAGTCCCGTGCCGCGCCCGGCTTGAGCCATGAACAGAGAGGCCACTTCTGAATAAGAATAAAAGTCGGTAGTCAGTTGCAGCGTATCATAATCAATAGCAAGTTTCGGGTTGGTCGCGCGGCCGGAATGACGGGATCGTTTGAAATTATAAAACGGAACTTCGCCGCCCAATTTCATGATAATCGCCGAAATTCCTAAAATGACTCCGTCGCGTTCCACGACAAATAAAAGTCGGTTTGCGCCGTCTTTCTCGTTCAGAGTTTCGAGGGACTCTTCGACCTGCGCTTTTACGAGCTCCCGCGTGTTCGGAACATTCGTCAGTCCCTCGCGGGCGGTTGAGGTGAACTCAAGAATAGCGTCAATATCCGCTTTCTGGGCCAGCCTGAAAATATCTTTGTGCGTATCCAAACCTTAGTGTCATCCTGTGCAAATTCGTGAAACCACCTTCCTATCCCAAGGCTGGCCAACCGTAAACACACAAGACGGTCATTGATAAGGCCGCTTGTTCACACCCGGCGCTTTGTTTAGCGTGCGCCAAAGCTGAAATTAACTTGGCTAGGGGAAGTTATGAAACTGTTTCTGTATTTTTTAGGCGCGGCATTGTTTGCCCTCTTGGCCTATTTGTTGCTGTGGCCTGTCCCGATAAACCCTCAAAGCTGGGAAGCTCCTCAAGGTGAAGGTTACGTTGGGGTGTTTGCGCCGAATAAGGCGCTCGCCGGGCTAATTGAGATAGATCTGCCAAAAAATCATTACGGCCCGGAAGACATCGTCCAGATGAACGGTTTGATTTATATGTCGACGCAAACAGGATGGATACTCACTTTTGATCCGGCTACCGAGATGATTTCAGAATTTGTTGAAACGGGCGGAAAGCCCCTTGGGCTAGAGAGCTATAACGGCCGACTTTATGTCGCTGATGCTTACAAAGGGCTTCTTGAAATTGACGCAGAGGGAGAGATAAAGGTTTTGGCCGACAGCGTCGACGAGACTCCTATTCTTTATGCCGATGATCTCGACATAACCGATGAAGGTTTGATTTATTTTACAGACGCCAGCACGAAATTCGGCGCAAAGTCAGCCGGATCAACAATGGACGGCTCGCTACTCGAAATTATGGAGCATGGCCGGACCGGGCGGGTTCTGGTTTACGACCTCACGGCACAGGAAACCCGAAGCGTTGCGGAAGGCATTTCTTTTTCAAATGGCGTGGCCATTGCGCCGGATGGAGAGTCGGTTTGGGTGAATGAAACGGGGGAATACCGCGTTTTGGAAATATCGCCGGAAGGCAACCGCCGCGTCGTGATAGAGAACCTGCCCGGGTTTCCGGATAATATTAATCGCGGCCCCAACGGAACCTACCTTTTGGGGCTCGTGTCGAAGCGGGCCAAACCCCTAGACGACCTCTCTTCCAAACCTTTTTTGCGTAAAGTGATCTGGCGGCTGCCGGAATTTTTAAAGCCCGCCGCAGAGAATTACGGTTTTATCGTGCAACTGGGCCGAGACGGGCGGGTTATAAAGACGTGGCAAGACCCGGCGGGCGCCTATCCGCTGACAACCGGCGGACTAGTCATTGGCGACCGTTTATATGTGTCTAGCCTTGGGTCGGAAACTTTGGGTTATCGGCCCTACCCTTAATCGATAGGGTGAAACCAAATAAGAGAGGAAAAGATATGTCAGATAGAGAATTTGAAATTGTCATTTACGGAGCCACCGGATTTACAGGGCGATTGGTCGCCGAATATCTGGACAGCGAATATGGAAGCGATCTGAAATGGGCTATGGCGGGACGCTCTCAGGAAAAACTTGAATCCGTTCGCGATGAAATGGGCATTTCTAAAGACGTCGCTCTGATTGTCGCTAATTCCGATAAACCGGAAACGCTCTCAGACATGGCCAAGCAAACCAAAGCTGTCATCACCACGGTCGGCCCATATCAGCTTTACGGCGAGCCCTTGGTCAAGGCCTGCGTCGAAGCCGGCACGGATTATGTCGACCTGTGCGGAGAGCCCGCTTGGATGCATGACATTATTGAGAAATATGACGCCCCGGCCAAAGAGAGCGGATCGCGTGTTGTGCTATCTTGCGGCTTTGACTCCATTCCTTTTGATATGGGCGTTTATTTTCTTCAGCGTCACGCCAATGAAGCCATAGGTAAACCCCTCCCAAAAATCCGGGGACGTGTCCGTAAAATGAAAGGGACATTTTCAGGCGGCACGGCGGCAAGCTTTGCCGAAACGATGAAACGCGCCAAGAAACAGCCGGAAATTCTAGACTGGCTGAAAGACCCGTTCTCTCTCGTGCCGGATTTCACGGGCCCGGCCCAACCGACCGGCCATAAGCCTATCCACGAAAAAGATATCGACAGCTGGTCCGCACCTTTTGTCATGGCCTCCATCAATACAAAAAATGTTCACCGCTCCAATGCTTTGATGGGCCATGCTTACGGCGAAGGTTTCATCTATGACGAAATGATTTTGACCGGCCCGGGTGATAAGGGGGAAGCGGCGGCCAAGCACGTTGCCGAAACGGATACTTTCGGAAAGAATCCGCCGAAGCCGGGTGAGGGGCCGTCCAAAGAAGAGCGCGAAAACGGTTTTTACGATATTCTTTTCATCGGCAATACCGAAGACGGCAAACAATTAATGGCAAGCGTTAAGGGAGATAAGGATCCGGGCTATGGCTCGACCTCGAAAATGATTTCCGAAAGCGCGCTGACATTGGTCAAAGATGTCGGACGGGATCAAACTGGCGGCGGCGTTTACACGACAGCTCCCGCTTTGGGCGTCGCGTTGATTGACCGCTTGCAGGATCATGCCGGCCTGACATTTACGCTGGAAGGATAAATCTAATTAACGCACCTCCCTTCCCAGGCGCTTTAATTTAGCTTAACGCGGAGAGATGGAAACTTACGGCCTTCTTTCTCTTCTGCCGCCTGTCTTGGCAATTGTCCTTGCGCTTTGGACGCGTCAGGTTTTCCTGTCGCTTCTCTTGGGGATCGCCTCCGGCTTTCTTATCCTTGCAGGCGGGAATCCGCTGCAAGGTACGCTCGATACGCTCGGCGGTTTCGTCGCCGTTTTTGAGAGCAATTATAATACCGAAATAATTATCTTCACCCTGCTTATCGGGGCTTTGATTGCCTTGATTCAACGCGCCGGAGGCGTTGAAGGATTCGTCAATCGCGTGCTGAATTGGCTGCAAGCCAAGGCGGCCAAAGCCGACGGGAAAGGCCAACGCAAAAAGGTCGAACTTCTCGCCGTTCTGACTGGCATGCTGATTTTCGTCGAGAGCAATATTTCAACTCTGACGGTCGGCACGCTCTATCGCCCCGTCACAGATAAACTTAACATCCCGCGCGAAAAACTCGCCTATATTGCCGACAGCACCTGCGCGCCCGCTTGTATTTTGATACCGCTCAATGCCTGGGGCGCTTATGTCATGGGATTGCTAGCAGAGCAGAATGTGAAGGAGCCAGTTTCTATGCTGGTCGGGGCGGTAGCGTTTAATTTCTATCCCATGTTGGCCATAGCTCTTTTGGTTCTCGTCATCTTAACAGGCCGCGATTTCGGCGAGATGAAAAAGGCGGAAACCCGCGCCAAGACCGAAAACAAGATTCTTCGAGACGGCGCCGTTCCCATGATTGCGGGCGACATTACCATGATGGAAGCCAAAGAGGACGCCGCTCCCAAAGCGCGAAATATGCTCATACCCATTGTGGCGCTGGTCTTGCTTATGCCGGTTTTTCTTATCTTTACGGGCTGGGCTCCGTCGGCAGAAGCGCCAAATTCCTTCTTTGACATCATCAATCGGGCGTCCGGCTCTAAATCTGTTCTCTATTCCGTTTGCGGGGCCATACTGGTCTCTATGATCTTGAACAAATCACAGGGCATTATGGGCATTCGGGAAATGGTGGACGTAATTCTTAAAGGGATGTCCGGTATGGTGCCTCTGGCTTTGCTCATGGTGTTCGCCTTTGCCTTGGGAACGCTTTGCGGGGACCTCGGCACCGGAATATATGTTGCTGAACAGGCCAAACCCTTCCTCTCGCCCGCTCTCGTACCGGCACTGATTTTTATCATTAGCGGGTTTATTGCGTTCTCGACGGGGACAAGTTGGGGCACGTTTGCGATCATGATCGCGATTGCCGTTCCTCTTGCGCAGGGTTTAGACACAAATGTCACCCTAGCGGTCGCAGCGGCACTTGGCGGCGGAGTTTTTGGGGACCATTGCAGCCCCACCTCTGATACGTCGATTATTACCTCTATGGCGACGGCCAATGATCATATTGACCATGTCAGAACGCAGCTCCCTTACGCCCTTTTGGCCGGAGCAGGGGCTACACTCCTCTATTTGGCATTAGGATTTTCCGGCGTTTAGGAAGGCGGAGCGGAGAGAGCTTTCCCAAGGGTGAGCGTGGCCTCGTTTAACGCTTCCAGATCTTTACATCCGTTTCCGCAAGCGCGTCTTTGTTTGTCCAGCTTTTTCAAGTGATTTCCGGCAGCTTCATAGTTGCCGTCGCGTAATTCCAGTAATCCCAGACGCATGCGCGCGTCGTAATTGCGGTAATTATGCTCCAGCGATTCAGAGAGGCTTTCTTTGGCTTCGGCAAATTTTCCAAGCTGAATTTGCGACAGGCCGCTCATATATCGTGAAAAGCCGAAATCCTCATAAGTGATTTTACCGTCTGCATTCAAAGACGTAACCGCCTGAATATTTGAAGAAGAGGCCGCATTGGACGCGGAGGTTGAAGACAGATTAAGGGTTGGACCAGAGGAGCCTCCATCCGTACTTCCGCCGGCGGAGCTGACCTGTGCTAAGCCAGAAGAAAGCTGAGCACTTATGTCGGCATTGGACATGGTCCGCGCAGCGCGTTTCACGGCCCGCTCTGATCGCTTCAATGACTGGAAGTGATTTTCAAATTCGATTTCTGCTGTGGCGTAATCACCGGCGTTGAACGCCCGCATCGCTCTATTGCCGGATTGCCCGCGCTGACCATAAGCGATGATTTCGTCTACTGGCGCTTTTTCCGAAGCGGTCTCGGCGGAGCCCTGAGCGTAAGCGGCGGTGGAAACAGCGCAGCAAAGCGCAGCTGAAAGCAAAGCGGACTTAAACATATTCAGGCTCCAATAATTAGAGACTGAACATACCAGACTTTCCGGAGGAATAAAATAGATGGCCCAAAAGGGGCTTTTTCCAGATTTAGTCTACCAATTCATCCCAAAAAGCGCGTGCTTTATCGAAGAAGTTTTTGCTCTCCGGGCTGATCTCATCCCCGCCTTCTTTTGCAAACTCTTCCAGAATTTCTCGCTGGCGTTTGTTGAGTTTCGAAGGGGTTTCAACGCTTAGCTCGACATACATGTCGCCGCGTTGATTTGAACGCAAAGTGCTCATCCCTTTGCCGCGCAGGCGCATCCGGCGGCCGGATTGGCTGCCGTCGGGGATTTTGAGTTTGGAGCGTCCGCCGTCGATTGTCGGAATTTCAATTTCCCCGCCAAGCGCCGCCGTCGTCATCGGAACGGGCGTTCGGCAAAACAGGCTTGCGCCTTCGCGCTCGAACAAATTATGAGGTTTGATAGAAACGAAAATATAGAGGTCGCCGCGCTGACCGGGGCCGCCGCGTTTCGGGGCTGCATCGCCTTGGCCGGAGAGCCTTATGCGAGTGCCGTCTTCCACGCCCGCAGGAATAGAAACGTCCAGGGCTGTTGGTTGTCGAACCTGACCTTGGCCATCACAGGATTTGCAAGGGTCAGATACATATTCGCCTTGACCGCCGCAGGTCGTGCAAGGCCGCTCCATTGTGAAGAAACCCTGTTGTGTTCGAACGCGTCCTGCACCGCCGCAGGTAGAGCACGTCTCGATAGACGCACCGGGCTCTGCCCCGACCCCGTCACAACGCTCACAATCCTCGGCGATAGGAATCTCAATATCTATATCTTTGCCGTGAAAGGCGTCTTCGAGAGTGATTTCCATTTCATAGCGAAGGTCAGATCCGCGCTGCACGGATTGCCGTCCGCGTCCGCCGCCAAACATATCGGCGAATCCGCCGCCGGCGGCCCCTCCGCCGAAAATCTGGCTAAATATATCGCCAAAGTCCTGGAAACCTGCGCCGCCGCCCATGCCTCCGCCTTGTTCAAAGGCCGCGTGACCCATCCGGTCATAGGCTGCGCGCTTTTGCCCGTCAGACAGCACACCATATGCTTCGTTTAGCTCTTTAAAGCGGGCTTCGGCTTCGGGATCGTCTGGGTGTCGGTCCGGGTGACACTCCATCGCTTTCTTCCGAAAGGCGGATTTCAGTGATTTGGCATCAGCGTTTTTTGCGACGCCTAATGTTTCGTAATAGTCGCGTTTTGCCACGGCTTATATTCCTTGATTGTCGTTTGACAGTATCTCTCGCCGCCCGTTTTAGCCTAGCGCGAGAACGTCTCCGATCTGGCGATCCCAGAGGAGCGTTTGCGCTTGTGCATGAGCAGCGTTCCCCATGTGGGAAGCACGGTCCGGTTCGTCAATAAGCCCTTGCAGGGCAATGACAACTTCCTCGAGATTTTCTCCGTCCACGACCAGACCGGTTTTGCTGTGCTGCACTGCATCGGGCGCGCCGCCTGCGTTCCCGGATATGCTCGGCAGGCGGTGCAGACCTGCCTCGATATAGGTAATCCCGAAGCCTTCGCACTGATCGCCAACCTGTCGTCCGGGCTGCATATAGATGTCGGCGCTGTCAAAGAGGGCGGATTTTCGGCCCCCCTCGACCCGTCCGGCAAAGGTCACACCGCCTGATAAATTAGCGCTTTCGACGATCTCTTTCAGCCTGTCCAGATCCGGTCCGGTTCCGGCAATGACCATCTGGGCTTTAATGTCTTTGAGTGTGAGTTGGCGCAAAGCCGTAATCGCTGTGTCTATCCCTTTCCAGTCTACAAGCCGGCAGAGAGCCAGCAGACGCGTTCCCTCCGCAGGCCACAGATTATCTGCAAATGTTTTGTCCGCCTCCGTTATCGGCTCCGGCTCGGAAACCGGATTGGGGCGTACATGCAGCTCCGGCCCTCCTTTATGAGGCAAATAGGCTTCGACGCGCAGCGCTGTTTGCGAGGAAACAGCAATGATATGATCGGCCTTCTCTAAAGACCGCATAATACGCGCCGTTTTGGAACTATTCGGGTCTTTGGGGAATTCGTTGCCATGGGCATAAATCAGAACCGGAACGTCCATATCAGCGGCAAGAAATTCCGCGCTTTTCCAGCTGTCACAGACGAGGCGGCTGACCGAATTATCCTCGCAAAACCGTTTAATCGCTGAGGCCTTATTTCGTCTGCGCCATTGTTTCAAACCACTGAACCGGCGCACCATGTAAGGGGCATCCGCGTCCCGGTCATAAGCCACGGCGCGGCGGTCCCCATCCGCATAGACGACAACCTCTTCAATTCTCGCGGCCGCGCGGGCAAACCCGTCCATCAGGGTTTGAATGCCTCCAGAGCGGGGCGGGAAAGCCTGTACAGACATCAAAATCATGAATTATCTATCCAATAAAAAACCCCCTGCGCCTAGACGCAGAGGGTAAAATTTTCGAAAATTTATAAATCGCTTAGGACTTGTCGTCTTCCACGTCTTCAAATTCGGCGTCGACAACGTCTTCGTCATCATCATCTGCCGCGTCAGCCGCAGCAGAGGCCGGGCCGCCATCATCTTCTTGGGAGTTAGCGTAAATCGCTTCACCCATTTTCATGACAGCTGCAGTGAGCACCTGAATTTTATCCGTGATCAACGCTGTATCGTCAGTTTCCGCAACTTCGCGGAGTTCTTTGATCGCGTCTTCAATCGCTTCCTTGTCTTCGTCAGAGAGGCTTTCGCCGTGCTCTTTCACGTCAGACTCGGCTTTGTGCGTCAGCGCTTCAGCTTGGTTCTTGGCTTCGGCCAATTCGCGGCGGGCTTTATCCTCATCCGCATTGGCTTCGGCGTCTTTAACCATGGCTTCAATATCGTCCTCGGACAGACCGCCACTGGCTTGGATACGAATTTGTTGTTCCTTGCCTGTCGCTTTGTCCTTGGCTGACACGTTCACAATGCCGTTGGCGTCGATGTCAAAAGTGACTTCGATTTGCGGCATGCCGCGCGGCGCCGGAGGAATACCCACCAAATCAAATTGACCGAGCAATTTGTTATCAGCGGCCATTTCACGTTCGCCCTGAGAAACCCGGATTGTCACCGCGGACTGATTGTCAGCCGCTGTCGAATAAACCTGGGACTTCTTCGTCGGAATTGTTGTGTTACGGTCGATCATCCGGGTAAACACGCCGCCTTCGGTTTCGATGCCGAGAGACAGAGGCGTCACGTCGAGCAAGAGAACGTCTTTGACGTCGCCCTGCAAGACACCGGCCTGAATAGCGGCGCCCATGGCAACCACTTCGTCCGGGTTCACACCTTTATGAGGATCTTTACCAAAGAAATCAGACACGGCCTTTTGAACGGCTGGCATACGGGTCATCCCGCCGACCAGAACGACATCATCAATATCGCCGGCTTTAAGGCCTGCATCGGAAAGAGCCTTTTTACATGGCGCAATCGTCCGTTTTATAAGATCACCGACCAGTGTTTCCAGCTTGGCGCGGGATAGCTTCATGTTCAAATGTTTCGGGCCGGAAGAGTCCGCCGTAATAAAGGGCAGGTTCACTTCATAAGAAGAAGCGGATGACAGCTCTTTCTTGGCTTTCTCGGCTTCTTCGCGAAGACGTTGCAGTGCGAGCTTGTCGCCTGACAGGTCGATGCCTGTGTCTTTCTTGAATTCCGCATTGAAATATTCAACGATGGCCATGTCGAAATCTTCACCGCCGAGGAATGTATCACCATTGGTGGATTTTACTTCAAAGACGCCGTCTCCGATTTCGAGGATCGAGACGTCAAATGTACCGCCGCCCAAATCATAAACCGCAATCGTTTTGCCGTCTTCTTTGTCCATACCATAAGCAAGCGCAGCGGCTGTCGGCTCGTTAATGATACGCAGAACTTCAAGACCGGCAATTTTACCGGCATCTTTTGTGGCCTGACGCTGAGCGTCGTTAAAGTAAGCCGGAACGGTAATAACGGCCTGTGAAACGCCAGTACCCAAATAGTCTTCAGCGGTTTCCTTCATTTTAGTCAGGATCATCGCAGAAACTTCGGACGGGCTTAACGCTTTGCCGTCGCGATTTTCGACATAAGCGTCGCCGCCTTTGCCTTTAACGATTTTATACGGAACCATCTTGGCGTCTTTCTTGACGGCCGGGTCTGTCATGGCGCGGCCAATCAGACGCTTAATGGCGTAATAAGTGTGTTCCGGGTTAGTCACCGCTTGGCGACGCGCCGGTGTGCCGATGAGGCGTTCGCCGTCTTCCGTAAAGGCGACGACGGATGGGGTCGTGCGTTGACCCTCTGCATTTTCGATAACCCGGGGCTTGTCACCGTCCATTACGGCAACACATGAATTTGTCGTACCCAGGTCAATACCAATCACTTTAGACATGGTTTGCTCCTTTTATGCGGCCCCTTCAAAGGCCACGACGTTAATAATGGGGTGTGCCTGCTCTGTCTGAAACTTCAGCTTTCCTGCAGTTTTATGCAGAGAAACTCACCGTCTGCCCCGATATGGGGGACGACGCGCCCCATGCAAGGGCAGGGCTCACATTTTTGTGTGTGTGGGATGCAGGGCAAGGCCTTTAGCGGGAGTTTAGCTCTCCAATTGCCAAGGCGAGACCGATGTCCTGACCGTCTAAACCGACATCGACTCGTTTGGGCGAAATGCCTGCGATGAAATCTTCACGAGGGGTTCCGTCTATATGTGATAATAGTTCCGTGCCTAAATCCAGTCTCATATCAGAGTCTTCCAGATAGCGGTTGGAAAGCCCTCCTAAAAGGTCCCCCATGTCAGATGCAATAACGGTCATGCCCGCCGCGCCATCCATCCCGATTGTAATCCCCTCGCCCATACTGCCCGTCCAGGGCCCGGACAAAACAACCACTTTGTCTGGAGAAACATAAGGCGTACGCGGCTGAACGAGTTCTATAAATTTGCGGGGGACTGAAAATTCGCGTTCAAGCGAAGGGACCTCATGAATTTGGTAGGGTCGTTCTTCGGAAATAAAATGTCCGATAAGGCTGCGTCCGACCTCGGTATTCCCGCCGCTGGGTGTGTTTCGCAAATCTAGAATAACGCCCTCTTTGCCGCGCACTTTCTCGATCGCTTTGTCAAAGAGGTTTATAAGGTTATTATTGCCTAGAGAGTTGTTCACCCTGATGATTGCCAGATTATCAACAAACTCAGTTGCAAGAGCCGGTTCACTTTGACGTTCTGCGGCAAATTCCCGAGGGGACCTAAGATTTAGTCTGTGGCTTTTTACTGGCCCCTGCAGCTCCAGTTCCCTTTCGCCCGCCCTGCGACCATTAACGGCCAGTGTGATGAGGTAGCTTTCCTGTTCTTGGCTCAAGGAAAAAGGCAGACCTTTCATTATATTTGAAAGTACAGACTTTGGAGGCAGGCCGTCAATTTTCACGACTTTCCAATTCGGACGAATGCCTGCTTTTGCTGCAGGCGAGACTAGTCGGACATGCTGGATAATAAACTCGTCGTCTAGTTTGCGAACGATCAGATCAGATGCAGAAGGAAAGACATTAAAACTATCTGGTTCTAATGGCCCGACGATAATGTGTGGGTCAGTAAAAAGGTAAGTGGCGCGCCTGATAATATCTCTAAAGTCGGCGGCAGTTTGGGACCGCAGAGCGCTTGATTTGGTGACCGAAAACCATTCCTCTACATCCACACCCCGTCGGTCCAGATAGGCATAAAAAAGCCGAAACGTGTTTTCAAATTCATCCCAAGCGGAAGAAGCCTCAAACTTGACGTCCGTCAAAGAAACAACCTGATCATTTTTATGGCTTTGCGCATTTGCCAGTTCGCAAAATGATGTCAGTAAAAGGCTGAGAGATAGTAACAAGAGAAGGAAATGTCGTTTCATGCGTCCTGATAGAATCTTGACGCTCTGGAATAAACAATAAATCCATTGTCAGTTCCTGAATGCTTTGCCATTGAAACCTCATGTCCGACTTCCCGAAAGGCTTTGCGCATTATCCGCTTTATTTCTCGCCCGAGGAGCAGGCCGGTTTGATAACGGATGTCAAAAACGGCGTCTTGCAAGCCCCGTTTTTTCAGCCGACCATGCCGCGGACGGGCGCGCCGCTTTCGGTCGTCATGAGCAATTTCGGGCCGTTGGGCTGGGTTACGGATAAGGGCGGTTATCGTTATGAGGCGCTCCACCCTAAAACGGGAAAGCCTTGGCCGGCCTTACCGCCCGCTTTGCAAAATTTGTGGGACGCGGTGAGCGGATATCCCGCCCCGCCCGAAGCCTGTCTGATTAACTGGTATCGGGACGGCGCGAAAATGGGACTTCATGTCGATAATGACGAGCAGAATATTCAAGCCCCCGTCGTCAGTGTGAGCCTCGGCGATCCAGCCATGTTTCGCATAGGCGGGCTAAAACGCGGCGGACCGACCAAAGGCGTGAAATTATTTTCCGGGGATGTTGTCGTTCTGGCGGGAGAGGCTCGGCTGTGTCACCACGGGGTGAGTAAAGTCTCTTACGGAGAGAGCGCGCTCGTGCCAAAGGGCGGCAGAATTAATCTGACAATGAGACGGGTGAGTCCCTTATGACAATTTACGATGCTATTGGCATTACCGGCGTGGCCTTCGTCCTCTTGGCTTACGGCCTTTTGCAGGTCGAAAAAATTGACTCCCGAGGCTGGCGCTATTCAGCGCTTAATGCGTTTGGCGCGCTCCTGATTATGGTGTCGCTCTATTTCACCTTTAACCTCGCCTCATTTATCATCGAATGCGCGTGGCTGGCAATTAGTTTGTATGGATTGTTTAAGGCGTGGCGGACCCGTGGAGGGGCCCGCCAATAGGCACTAGTATTCCGACCTAACGATAGGTCATGCCGCCATCAACCATATACTGGCTGCCGGTGACATAGCTGCTATCGTCCGAGAGGAGAAAGGTCGCGACGGCTGCGACTTCTTCTGCTTTGCCGAGGCGGCCAAGGGCCACGTTACTTTTAATTTTTTCTACCATTTTCTCGACTTCGTCATCCGGCATATCAATGCTGTTGAAGAAGTTGGTTTCAATCGGTCCGGGGGCAATTGTATTCACGCGGATATTTTTATCCGCCAGCTCTGCCGCCCAAGCCCGGGCCATGCCGGTAACGGCGCCTTTTGTCCCGGCGTAAACAGCGCCATTAGCCTGTCCGAGATAGGGCGACACACTCGCCGTGACCAAGACGGCTGACGGATCTGACATATGCTCTCTCAGCGCTTTTAAATGTAGAACGGGACCGCGCACATTGACCTGGTTCATCGCATCGAAAAAATCGGCATCGCTTTCTTCAACAGGTCTGAAATCTCCGTACCCTGCATTTAGAAAAACGGCGTCAAGTTTTCCGAAGTCTTTTGCCGCTTGGGCCAGGTCTTCGGCGGCCTGAACATCCGACGCATCATTTTTGAGAATGATAGCAGAATCCGGCAAGGCCTCTTTGGCGTCTTTGAGGTGGTCTTCGCTGCGTCCCGTCACGAGGACCTGGCCGCCTTCTTCTGTCACGCGCTTGGCCGTGGCCAAGCCGATGCCTGAACTGCCGCCTGTGATAAGAACGTTTTTATTTGAAAATCTAGCCATTTGAGTCTCCTTAGTGATTGCCCTTTATCAAGAACTGAAGGGGTGAGAGGTTCCCGCTACTATGCGGTTGTGTGCAGAAAACCTGTTTTCCAATTCAATAATGACTGTTCTCTCTCGGGCGTCTTTCAGGTAACACCCGCGCCATGACAGATATTTATGACTCCCTCACGCTACAAAGCGGCCGAACCCTCTCAAACCGTCTGTGCAAGGCGGCGATGGAAGAAAATCTGGCGGAGGCCGGACAAATCCCCGGCGAGGCTTTGTTCAATCTTTACTCGGCCTGGGCCAAGGGCGGGCCGGGAATGATATTGACCGGCAATGTGATGATTGACCCAACGGCGATGACCGGGCCGGGCGGAGTTGTATTGGAACAAGGCTCTCTTGCCGAAGAGGCCGCGCGAGAGCGTTTCGAAAAATGGGCCAAGATCGGCAAATCCGGCGGCGCCAAAATGGTTATGCAAATATCTCATCCGGGGCGGCAGGTTTACGCCAGTATGGGAACCGAGGCAGTCTCCGCCTCTGATACCAAAGTGACCCTTGAGGGCCCGGCGGATAATATGTTTGCCCAGGCCAGAGCCTTAACATCGGATGAGATTTTAGGTCTTATAAAACGTTTCGCCGATACGGCCCATCAGGCCGAACGCGCCGGATTTGACGGCGTGCAATTACACGCGGCGCATGGCTATCTCATTGCGCAGTTCCTGTCCCCTCTGACGAATAAGCGGGAGGATGAGTGGGGCGGGTCGCTGGAAAACCGTGCCAGGTTTTTGTTAGAGACGGTCCGCGCCGTACGGGCGCGTGTCGAGTCAAATTTCATCGTCGCAGTGAAACTAAATTCAGCTGACTTCCAGCGCGGCGGATTTGATGTCGGCGACGCCAAACAGGTCGTGGATTGGCTTGGCGGCGAAGCATTGGATTTTGTCGAGCTGTCCGGCGGTAATTACGAAAGCGCCGCGATGATGGGTCTGGCGGCCGATGGCCGCGCCCAGAGCACCAAAGAGCGCGAAATGTTCTTTCTCGATTTCGCTAAAGACATAGCCGCCGCGGCAACCATGCCGATCATGGTGACCGGCGGTGTGACACGCAAAGACACGGCGGAAGCCGCTTTGTCCGAAGGTGTCGATATAATCGGCCTTGCCCGCGCCATGGCGTATAACCCAAATTTGCCGAATGACTGGCAGGAAGGACGCAATCTCAATACAAATATTGCTACGGTAAACTGGAAGAATAAAGCCCTGTTGTCTCTGGCCAATATGGCGCTGGCCAAGGAGCAACTCAATCGGCTGGGCGCTGGCAAATCCGTGAAAAAGAAGCAGCGTCCTTTGCTGGCAACTTTGGCACAACAATTACGCACAATAGGGCAGACAAAACGATATAAAGCTTGGCTAAAAGATAAAGAACTGAACGTTCTTTAACGAACGCAAATGGGAACTATCCCTACCTAGCCCCGTTTTCTTTCCAGATAACTTAAAGGAGAGAACACATGGCAAACCTCGAAAAATTTCACGAAAACCCCCAAAAGCAATTACTGGAAGAACTCCAAGACGCCATGTGCGTTATGCTCGGCTCGACTGACGAAGACGAGCATATGCAGCCCATGACCCCGCAAATTGATCCGGATGAAAGCGTAATTTATTTTTACTCTGACCGCTTTTCCGAATTGGGAAAGACAATTGCGGTCAATCCCGGCACGGTTCATTTGTGCCATATCTCAAAAGATTACCAAGCTTGCGTCAAAGGGCGTCTGACCGCGCATCACGACAAATCAACGATTGATAAATTCTGGGATCAGAAAGTGGCGGCGTGGTATCCCGAAGGCAAGGAAGATAAAAAGCTGATGATGCTCAAATTCGTCCCGCATGACGCCGCGATTTGGGCGTCAGACGCCAACCCTTTGACCTTTATCTACGAAATGGCCAAAGCCAATATTAAACACGAAGAGCCGGAGTTGGGTGAAATGAAGACCGTCGATCTTTAGCGCCCATTTCAGATGAATATAAAAAAGCCCCGATCTTTTCGGGGCTTTTTTATGACTTTAGCTAAGCCGCGAATTTGAGCGTGGCCCAGGCCCCAACCGTGGCGCAGCTTCCGGTCAGGATGATACCCCAGAGAATATCGACAAAGACCATTTTTGAGGGCCAGTCCCGCAGAGTGGCCAGATTGGTCAGGTCGTAGGTCGCGTAACAGAAGAAGCCAAACAGAGCGCCGTAAAGTGTGGCTTTTAGAACTTGCTCCGCCTCGATGGCCGGACGGATGGCGAAAAAGACAATCCCGACAATATACATAGCGTAGAAAACAATTGCGACAAACCAGTTGGGACTATCCGCCATCAGGCTCCCGAGCTGATTGGCGTAGAATTTCCGCGCAATGAGGCCGAGCCAGAGCATGTCTAAGGCGAAAAAAGCAATAAGCGTTGAAACGTAAGCAATCAGATAAGTCATAAATTCACCTTTTCCCCAATCCGGGTTCTGGTAAAGTTACGACGCTGTCGCAAAAAGAGTTTCAAATTTCCGCGCTGCTGGCAGAAACTTTAAAGTCCGATACTCCGGTAATGAAGCGCAATATCTTCAATCACGCTAAAGAAGGCGGCCGTGCGCATATCTTCCAGCTCCGGATTGTTTTCCAACGCTGTTTTGATATTCATATACGCCGCCCGCATGGTATCGTCCAAACCGGCGCGAACGAGAGCGAGCTCACCGGCGCCTTCAAGATATTCTTTCTTGAAGCTCTTCTTGAAGTTCATGCCCTGGCTTTCAAGGGCGTCAATCAGGATATGATATTTGCGTTCTTCGTTCCGGCGCTGAAGGCGGCCAAAACGGATATGGTTGACGTTTTTAACCCATTCGAAATAGGACACGGTCACGCCGCCCGCATTGGCGTACATGTCGGGGATGATGAACACGCCTTTATCGCGGAGGATCTTATCCGCCATCGCTGTGACCGGGCCGTTCGCCGCTTCGATAACAAGGTTAGCTTTAACGGCATGCGCGTTATCAACATTGATGACGCCTTCCAGCGCCGCCGGAATTAAGATGTCACACGGCTCGCAGATTGCGTCTGCATTGGGCTCTTCAAACACGCCGCCTGAAAATTTCGACATGTCTTCGCCGCTGGCGATATGTTCCTTAAGCGCGCGGATATCGATGCCTTTCGGATTGCGGATAGTGCCGGCGCGCTCAATCACGCTGACAATCTTTGACCCGTCCTCTTCGGACAGGAAGAGCGCGGCGTGATAGCCCACATTTCCGAGGCCCTGGACGATGATTTTCTTGCCGTCGAGGTCTCCGCGCAATCCGGCCTTTTTAATGTCGTCGGGATGGCGGAAAAATTCGCGCAAGGCATATTGCACGCCGCGGCCGGTCGCTTCGACGCGGCCTTCAATGCCGCCCAAGTGGACGGGTTTACCGGTGACGCAGGCAATGGCGTCAATATTTTCATTATGCAGGCGGCGGTATTCATCCATCATCCAGGCCATTTCGCGTTCGCCTGTGCCCATATCCGGGGCCGGCACGTTCAGGGAGGGATGGATCAAATCGCGGCGGGACAGTTCAAAGGTAAAGCGGCGGGTAATACGCTCCAGCTCTTCTTCGGTCCAGTCTTTAGGGTTAATGCACAAGCCGCCTTTCGATCCGCCAAACGGCACTTCCACAAGCGCGGTTTTATAGGTCATCAGTGCGGCCAGCGCTTCGACTTCGTCCTGATTGACATCGAGAGAATAGCGGATGCCGCCTTTTACAGGCTCTTTGTGCTCGGAATGAACGGCGCGGTAACCGACAAAGGTATGAACCTCGCCCCGCAGCTTCACGCCGAAGCGGACCGTATAGGTCGCGTTACATACGCGGATCTTCTCAATCATTTTCGGGGATAAATCGACAAAGCTCGCCGCGCGATTGAACATCACATCGACGCTTTGGCGGAAATTCAGTTCCTTGGAGGATGACTTAACCATAACCCTACCTTTTTAAGACTTTCAGTTCGCTTAAAATTATTCTTCTGCGCTACGCCATTTCGAAGCAAACAAACAGACCTAATTTAAGCAAATAGCACAATATTCATGCGGGCAATCACCCTATTCAGGTAAAACGGTGATTGCCGGAACAAAGTGTACGAGGTCGTTACCCGTTCTTTCCGGCTTTCCGGTCGCGGGCTTTTAACAGGCGCAAACGCAAGGCATTGATCTTGATAAAACCGCCCGCATCCGCCTGATCATAGACATCATCTTCTTCGAACGTCACATGTTCCTGGGAGTAGAGCGAATAAGGGCTCTCGCGGCCCACGATATCAACGCTGCCTTTATAGAGCTTCAAACGGACTGTGCCCGTCACCAATTCCTGCGATGTATCAATAGCGGCCTGAAGCATTTCGCGCTCAGGGGAATACCAATATCCATTATAAACCAGCTCGGCGTATTTCGGCATGAGCTCGTCTTTCAAGTGCGCCGCACCTTTATCGAGCGTAATCTGCTCAATCCCGCGATGAGCCATCAAGAGGATTGTGCCGCCAGGGGTTTCGTAAATTCCGCGTGATTTCATGCCGACAAAGCGGTTTTCCAGCAAATCGAGACGGCCAATGCCGTTGGCGCCGCCGAGCTCGTTGAGTTTGGTCAGAAGCGCCGCAGGAGACAATTCTTCGCCGTCAATACTGACCGCGTCTCCGCGTTCAAACCCGACCGTAATATAGGTGGGCTTATCCGGCGCGTCTTCCGGCGCGACAGTGCGCTGATAAACAAATTCCGGGGCTTCTTCATTCGGGTCTTCCAAAGCTTTGCCTTCGGACGAGGTGTGGAGCAAATTGGCATCCACGGAAAACGGCGCTTCGCCGCGTTTGTCCTTGGCAATTTCAATGCCGTGCTTTTCCGCATATTCAATGAGTTTCGTGCGAGAGTTAAGATCCCATTCCCGCCAAGGCGCAATGACCTTGATATCTGGATCCAAAGCGTAATAGCCAAGCTCGAAGCGGACCTGATCATTGCCCTTGCCGGTTGCGCCGTGACAGACGGCGTCCGCGCCGACCTGATGCGCAATTTCGATTTGGCGTTTGGAAATGAGCGGTCGGGCAATCGACGTGCCCAGCAGATAAAGCCCCTCATAAACCGCGTTGGCCCGCATCATGGGGAACACGAAATCGCGGACAAATTCTTCCCGCAGGTCGTCGATGAAAATTTCTTTCACGCCCTGCGCTTCGGCTTTGCGGCGGGCGGGCTCCAGCTCTTCGCCTTGTCCAAGGTCGGCGGTGAAGGTTACAACCTCGCAGCCTTTTTCTTCTTGCAGCCACTTCAGAATGATTGAGGTATCAAGGCCGCCGGAATAGGCGAGGACAACTTTTTTGGGTGCGGACATGAACAAGGCTCCTTAAGACGGCGCGTTCCTAGCGCATAACCGTTTACAAAAGATAGCCCCCCTTTTAAAGCAAAGTGATATTTTGAGAGGAAACGCCATGGATTTTGATCTGGCCACAGTACAGAGTCAGCTGGAAAATTGGCGAGACCAGATTTGGCTCTGGATGCAGACGCCGTCCTTTCTAGCGCAACTCAGCGCAATAGTGTTATCGATCCTGATAGCGCCGCTATTGGCGAAAATATTGCAACGGGCGATCCCGTTTTTCAGAAATGCACCCGCCGAGACCGTCAAATACCTGAAAGTCAGACAGGTCCTCTATAAAATAGGGGGGTTGCTGCGGGCTGTCTTGCTTGTGCTTCTTCTCGGGCTTTCGTCCAATATTTTGTTGGCGGTTCCGGCCTTTTCAGAGGACTGGCTGGTAAAGCTGGCACAAAGTCTGGCTGCCGTTTTTCTGGTTTACCGCGTCATAAAGGTTTTCCTGACGGATGCCTTTTACCGCAAGCTCGCGCTTTGGGTCTTGGTGCCGCTCAGCCTAATTATCGTTCTTGGCTATTTCGATGAATTCAAAGCCTTATTGAGCGGAACGGTTTTGCTCCCGATGGGGAACAATCCGATTACAGCGATGACGGTTGTGAAGCTCGTTGTGTTCGGTTTTTTATTTTTCTGGGTCGGCAATCTTTCCAATGTAAAAGGCCAGTCGGCAATTCGGTCACAAGAGAATCTGGATGCCGGCGTTCGCGAAATTGTCGCCAAGCTCTTTCAAATAGTTCTATTCGTGATCATCTTTTTCCTTGTTGTCGGGGCGGCGGGAATCCCGCTGTCAGGTTTGGTGGTTGTTTTCTCTGCTCTTGGCCTCGGCATTGGGTTTGGATTGCAGCCGATTGCCGCGAATTTTATTTCCGGCCTCATCATCCTCTTTGACCGGTCTGTTAAGATCGGAGATTATGTCAATATGGAAGGCGAAATGTTTGGTCGGGTCAAAGCCATTAATATCCGCTCGACCACCGTGGCGACGGCGGATGGAAAAGACATCATCGTTCCGAATACAAAATTTACTGAAGATGCGTATGAAAACTGGACCCACGACAATCCCCTGCAGCGTTATGAAGTGGATTTCGGCGTGGCTTATGATACCGATCTAGACGCTCTTGTTCCGCTGATACGCGACGCCGTATTAGAACATGAGGATGTCCTGAGTGACCCGGATGTGCCGAGTGTGGAGTTTCGTTCTTTTGGGGATAGTGCAATTAATATGTGCGTCGAGTTTTGGGCCGAAGGTATTGATGACGGACCGAATAAATTCACGTCCGATGTCGGCATGATAATTTGGCGAACGCTCAAAGCCAACAACATCGAAATTCCGTTCCCGCAGCGCGTGGTTAAGAATATTAAATAAAAAGAATTCTTTGCCTGCTTTTAAAGATGTATGACGGGCCTGCACGTCGAAGACGTGGTTGTAACTTGAGAATTTCGCTTAAACACGGTCTGATAAAATTATGCTCTGGCTAGATGCTTTATTACGGATATCTACCGTGACGCTTTTATTGCTCTCGGCAATTCTTGCGCTACGGGATAAATGTTGTTGGCGGCCCGCAATCTTCGTCGTGCTAACCGCTTTGGGGTCAGCCGGAATGTTGATTGCCACAGCCCCCGAAATCTTGAGGCCGCCATTCCCCCTATTAGTTGTTGCAAGCCTTTTTGAGGCCGGCGCCATTGTTTTTGCCTGGTGGTTTGGGCTTGCCATCTTTCGGGACGACTTTAAGCTTAAATGGCCACATTGGGCGATTTTTTTCGCCTTTATCACGCTAACGCTCCCACGAAGTTATGCGCAAATTGTGGAGTCCTACACCTATCCCGCATTTTTATTAATCGCATTTTATGTGTTTTCTCTGGCGCTTATGGGCCATCTTGTCTTTACCGTAACCCGCGAGGGCCGAGACGACCTCGTCGCGACACGGCGCCTTTATCGGGCCTATTTTATCGGCGGCGTTGTGGCGTCTGTTACCTTCTCTATTCTAACCGAGAATATCTGGAATCCATTTTACGAAGGTCAATTAACGTTCATCAAGCCGTTGGTCGTTTTTCCTCTGGCCCTTTGGTTTACACTCTGGCTTACTCGGATCGATCTAGACAGTATGGAGTTTCAGCACGACCATATTGACCTCGCCGACGGCGAAGCAGCGATAGACCCGCGCGACGAGTTTTTATTGCAAAAGCTCACGGCGGCAATGGAAACGGATAAGATTTACCGCGAGGCCGGTATGACGATCCGGAGCCTGGCCGAACATCTGGACGCCCCCGAGCACAGGCTGCGGGCTCTAATCAATCAGGGGCTGGGCTATCGGAACTTTTCTGCCTTCGTGAATAGTTATCGGATTAATGCGGTGAAAGCCGACCTTCAGGATCCGGAGAAATCACGCATACCCGTTCTGACGCTAGCGATGGATGTGGGATATAATTCTCTTGCCCCGTTCAACCGGGCCTTCCGGGCCATGGAAGGGATGACACCTACAGCTTATCGACAGAAACTTAACGAGCAAAAGGGGTCCTAGCGACCTGATTGATATTGAAAACATCCGATTGATTTTAAAATCGACTGGTCTTTTTCGGTATCAACAGGATTTTTCATTCGAAAACCGTCACCTTGCTTATCAGACGAACGCCAACGGTTTGGCTCGACTTATAATCTTAAAGGAGATTGTTATGACGAAATTAAACGCCCCCCTGAAACTTGCTGCCATCACCGCGCTTGGCGCCGGCTTATTCGCCGCTACCCCGGCTTTCGCTGCCTCAAACGGCGACGTAGAAAAATGCCGCGCCGCTCTCACAGAGCAGTCTGAAATGGATATGTCGAACTACCGTCTCAGCTACGATCGTGAGGAAGGCAACCGGACAAAGACCATTTATTTTACAGCCGTGTCCACGGATGGCGGTGAGGATTTAAATGTGACTTGCACGATTAAACGCTCAAAAGTTTTAGCAGTAAATGACGGAACCAAAGAGATTTCCTTGCTCGCCTCGAACGACAAGAAATAATTACCTCAGGGTATAATGATTTGGGCAAAGCCCGCTCTATTTCCCGAAACTCGCCCTTCTTTTTAGGAGGGCGTTTTTTATTGAAGAACACACGCCGCGAAGGCGCTGCGCCGCACCTCGCCCATCCGCGCCTGCAAGGTTCCGGCTCGGCCGTTCACGTAAGGGCCGGGTGGGTCGACGCGCCATTTATGCGGGCTCGGCAATACGGCGGCTAAGAGAGCCGCTTCACGCGCCGAAAGATCGGCAGCGTGTTTTCGAAACCGCACCCGCGCGGCGCCTTCTGCGCCGTAAATGCCGTCGCCCCAATCGGCGACGTTCAGATAAACTTCCATTATGCGCCGCTTTGACCAAAATGTTTCAATCGTAAAGGTCACATAAGCTTCGCCAAATTTGCGAAGATAGCCCCCGCCATTCCAGAAAATAACGTTTTTGGCTGTTTGCTGAGAGATTGTGGAGCCGCCTCGCCGCTGCCTTCCGGATTGATTGCTTTCATAGGCTTTTTGAACCGCTTCAAAGTCAATCCCCTCATGCTCGCAAAAGCGGGAATCCTCCGCGCCAATAACGGCGTAAACCAGATTGGGGGAAATTTCTGACAGCGGCACAGTCTGCCGCCGTACGGGATCGTCATTTAAAATCATATTAATTGTGGTCGGAACGGGCAAAACAGTCAGGGCCAGCAAATATAGGTGGACAGCCAGAAAAAGAAAAAGGCCCGCGACAAGCGACCATTTGAAAGCCTGCCTTATAGGACGCGATTTCGGAGGAGTCGTGGAAGCGTCCGGAGTTAACGTTTCCCCTGCCTCCGACTCTTTCCTCTTTTTCTCCTTTTCTGTTGGAGGATCCTCGCGTTCAATCATGCTCTGAGTCCTGAAGAATTTTCTGTAGGTCTTCGTCTATTACCATTTTCTGGAAGGCCGAAACATTGGCCCCGCCCGTATTCCCGGTTGGGACCCAGCCGAACAAGCTAGCAGGGAAGACGGCCAACAGCCGCAGGATCTGCCCGATCATCTCTTTCCCTTGTCTTTGTCTTATGCCCCAATTCAGCATTTTCCAATGCGTGAGAAAGTGCGGGCCGAAATAGGCCTGGCCCAATATATGAGCTCGTTCCAGATGGTAAAAAGCCTGAGTTTGATTTCCCTCTAGGCTTGCCGCCTCAGACAGGGTCAACTCGCGATCAAATGATTGTTTCAGACGCGGAGGCATGGGAGCGGTAATTTAATCCCGCGACAATCGGCGAGCGTCAAGCGGGCCGAGCTGTGCTGAGCGGCCTTTGCCTTCCATGACCCAGGTGACGAAATGCTCACAATTATTAATAAGCACATTATAACGGTCGCCCTTACGGCTTCGGGCGCGGGCGACCAACTCAGCGCCTGAAATCCCCGCGCTAAGATGCAGGGCTTTCACGGATTTGCCTTGCGAAAAATCGGCCATATCTGTCTCTTCGACCCGGCCAAACCGCGCCGAGGTATGAATGACCGTGCCGTAACCGGTCGAAATTCCGTAATGCGTGACAAAGCCAAAGGCCTTCACCTGTAAAACGGTGCCGGCCGGGTACACCGTTGCGGTGCGTTCAAAGGGGTAATCAGACATAAGGGTTCATACGCTAATTCCAGACAATAAAAAAGGCGGTTTCGAAAAACCGCCTTTTCTCGATGTGTGTTCCGGAATTAACCGCGAAGCTCACCATTTTCATAATAGGTGCGGCCGCGGGCTTCGTCGAAATAGTAATAACGACCAGCGGATTGATCATAATAAAGAGGCTGACCATTGGCGCGTTGACGCACGCGTGTTCCTTCGCCGATAGCCTTGTCTTTCTGATTACCGGCATAAGCGCCGCCTGCGCCGCCAACTACAGCTCCGATGGCTGCGCCTGTCTTGGCATCGCCTGAACCTACATTATTGCCGATAACGGCCCCAGCAAGCGCACCGCCTGCAGCACCGAGAGCGGCGTTCTTCTCAACATTACCTGTCGTTGTGCAGGCTGCGAGGCCTAAAATCGACACTGTTGCGATTGTCATTGTTAAATATTTCATGTCATTTCCTTCTGGAAGTTAAAATTTTCGGTCCCAACCGTGTCCGCATTTACGCAATGTAAGCTGACAGGTTCCTGAATGAAGCGTGAGTTTTTTGTAATTTTACGAAGTCTCACGCCAGCTTAACTTGGCGGAAAGCCCGAAAAATGGGCCTTCCCCGCGCTTATCGAGTCTATTTTTCGTTGACGACCTTATTCGTGTAAACCCGTCCATTATACTCGTAAGTATAGCTCTCAACCGTATCGACATCGAGCTCGGGATCAGGCAGTTCCGCGACAGGTACAAAGCGGTTCAGATAAACATCGCCTTTATTATCCTGTACTTTGACCATATCGCCGCGGGCAATCGCGCCTAGGACGCGCGGATCTTCCGATGTCTTGGTGAATGTCACAACCGCAGACGTCGTGGCCGCCGTCTCAGATGTCTCACTCTCCTGGTTCATTTCGGCCGCTTTATCGGCGTTCATTTCGTCGGATTTGACCTGTTCGCCTGCAAATGCGTTTGTGCCGGCAAAAAGCAAAATCGAAGCTGCAATAAGCGTTGCTGTCTTAAAATTGGTCATAGTCATCCCCTTTCTTGAGAACTGTATCTGTATAATTCCGCCCCGGAGTAAACGTTCCAATCCCTGTCAAAAGCTTAAGAATTGTTAATGTTTTGGAGAGGCGGGATTGAGTAGCGGGCTTCCGCGATAGTCTTTAAGGCGAAGCATGACCTATCCCCTATTGTTTAGCCTAATTAACTTGAGCGTGCTTCCGGCTTGGGCGCTGCTCATCTTCTTTCCGAAATGGAAAGGGACGAAATTCATTGTTCATTCAGCGCTCTATCCTCTTTTTCTTGGCGGAGTTTATATTATCTGCTTCGCTCTGGCACTCAGCGGGCAGGACGCAGGCGGAAATTTTACCTCGATTGAGGGTATCAGAGAGTTATTCTCGTCCGACGTCGGCATTATCATTGGTTGGACACATTACCTAGTCTTTGATCTGTTTATTGGCGCGTGGGAAGCGCGGGACGCGCAGCGGCGCCGATTTAGTCACTGGTTACTGGTTCCTTGTTTGCTGCTGACCTTAATGGCGGGGCCGGTGGGGCTGGCGCTTTATCTGGTTTTGCGTGCGGCGAGCGGGAAAGGCGGTTGGGAGCTTAGTGAGAATTCGTAGCCTTAGAGGCAACTTTTTCTTGCCAAAACGTATGTTGTCCGATAAGCAACTTTATGATTAGAAGTTTTGCAGACTCGCGGACGCAAAAGATTTTTGAAGGACGGGCGATTAAACGTCTTAGTCCTGAATTACAGAAGAAGGCTCTGAGGCGATTACGTTATCTCGAAGCCGCCGAAACCTTGGAAGATTTACGTATTGCGCCGTCGAATAAGCTCGAAAAGAAAACAGGCAATTTAAATGAGTTTTATTCGATTTGGGTCAATAGCCAATGGCGCATAATTTTCCGGTGGGAAGACGGGGCGGCCTATGGTGTGCAGTTTATAGATTATCATTAAGGTGAGACATGACAGATATGATTGAAATCGAACATCCGGGCGTGATGCTGAAAGAAGATTTTTTGGACGATCTGAATATTAAACCCGGGGGTTTTGCCAAAGCGATTGGCGTGGATCGGGCGGCCATTAAAAAAATAATTGACGGAAACAGATCAATTTCAGCTGATATGTCTCTGCGGTTTGGCCTGTTCTTTGGTATGAGCGCAGGCTTCTGGTTCAACTTGCAAAAAGACTACGATTTGCGCGTGGCAAAACGGGATCGTTTGCCGGAGTTAGAGAAGACAGTTCAAAGGTTCGGGTGAGTTTTACCTTCATTATAAGGCCCTAATTAAAGTCAAACCGCCGCGTTCCTCGCTCCGCGAGGCAGACCCTACCGGGTCGCGGCGATGGTTAGTGCCGAAAATGCCGCATTCCCGTAAAGACCATGGCGATATCTTTCTCGTCTGCGGCGGCGATGACTTCTTCGTCACGGATTGATCCGCCCGGCTGAATGATGGCGGTCGCGCCGGCGCTGGCGGCGGCGAGCATGCCGTCCGCAAAGGGGAAGAAGGCATCTGAGGCGCAGGCGCAGCCTTGCGTTCTCGGCGCGTCCCAACCGGCCGCCTCTTGTGCGTCTTCGGCTTTGCGCGCAGCAATACGCGCGGAGTCGATACGGCTCATTTGGCCCGCACCGATCCCGGCGGTGGACCCGTCTTTGACGTAAATAATGGCGTTGGACTTCACGTGTTTTGCCACTTTCCAGGCCATACGAAGGTCGGCCATTTCTGCGTCTGTGGGTTTACGCTTCGTCACGACTTTTAAATCTTCGTCCGTAACGGCGCCGTTATCGCGGTCCTGAACAAGGATGCCTCCGGCGACATTGCGCTGGGTCAGGGACGGCGCGTTTAAATCAGGCAGTCCGCCAGCAATCAACAGTCGCAGGTTCTTCTTTTTGGCAAAAACCTCAACCGCGTCATCGTCCGCGCTCGGCGCAATGACGACTTCGGTAAAGACTTTGACGATTTCTTTGGCCGTCTTGGCGTCGAGGTTCCCGTTCAGCGCGACAATGCCGCCAAAAGCCGAAACAGGGTCACAGGCCAGCGCATTTTTATATGCCGTGATGAAATCGTCGGCGACGGCCACGCCGCACGGATTTGCGTGCTTGATAATGGCGACAGCAGGTTTGGCGCCTTCGGATGCGTCGCCAAACTCGGCCACCAATTCAAAGGCGGCGTCCGTGTCGTTGATATTATTATAGGACAGCGCCTTGCCCTGTAATTGCTCAGCGGTGGAGACGCCCGAACGGTTCGATCCGTCAGAGTAAAACGCGGCCGTCTGATGCGGGTTTTCACCGTAACGAAGTTCTTGCTTTAATGTGCCGCCTTGCGAGCGGTATTTCGGAGTCTCTTCGAGCTGGCCTGCAAACCAATTGGCAATCGCGGCGTCATATGTGGCCGACCGCGCATAGGTCTTGGCGGCAAGTCTCTGGCGGAGCGTGCCTGTCGTCTTTCCGTCATGCGCGTCCATATCGGCGAGAACCGCGTCGACATCTTCGGCGTCCGTACAAACGGCGACATGGGCATGGTTCTTGGCGGCGGCACGGATCATGGCCGGACCGCCAATGTCAATATTTTCGACGCACATCTCGTAAGAACCACCAGACGCCACCGCGTTTTCAAACGGGTAGAGATTTACAATCAACAGGTCGATAGAGAGGATGCCATGTGTGTGCATGGCATCCTTATGAGAGGCGAGATCACGGTCGCCCAGAAGCCCGCCATGAACCATGGGGTGCAAGGTCTTGACCCGGCCATCCATCATTTCCGGAAAATGCGTCAGCTCGGCCACATCTTTTACGGGAATGCCGGCGGCGGCAATGGCGCGGTGGGTGCCGCCCGTCGAAACCAGTTTGACGCCGCGCTCATGCAAGGCTGTGGCCTGATCGATCAATCGGGTTTTATCCGAAACAGAAATCAGCGCGCGTTTAACAGGCGTCTGGCGGGCGGGATCAAAAGCCGGAAGATCGGGATTGGGAGCGGGCATAATCAGACCTGAAATAAAAAGACGATTTGAGTTTTGGCTCTATCACGGGGCCATAGCTAAGAAAAGCAATTCGCGCCCCGCAGTTGGGGTTAACCTGCGTTCCCGGATTTTGCGACAAGGGCGCCATTTGGTTCAAATTCGGGCAAGAGAACTTTCAGGCTCTTCAAGACAGCCTTGCGGTCTCTTTTGTCAATAGCGCGAAGCAATTTGTCGATTTGCGTCATGACGTCTTCGACGTCGGCGACCTCGCCCGTAAATCTTTGGATGCCGTGAACTGTGGTGGGCTCTAAATTCTCTGTCGACCCGGTCAGCAGTTCGGACAGTTTTTCGCCGGACCTCAACCCTGTATAGCGGATTTCAATATCTTTATCCGGTACTTTGCCGCGTAGGCGGATAAGCTGTTTGGCGAGCTGGGAAATATTAACGGGATCGCCCATTTCCAGAACATATATATCGGCCTGGGCTTCATGTTTCTCACGCTGACCCGGTTCCTCCAGTGCGGCGGCTTGGAGCACAAGCGAGGCGGCTTCTGAGGTTGTCATGAAATAACGGCAAACTTCTCTATGGGTGACGGTTACAGGCCCGCCTGCCGCAATTTGTTCTTCAAATAACGGCACCACGGAGCCTGTCGACGCGAGGACATTTCCAAAACGCACGGCAGAGGTGTTCAGCTTGGGCTCTCGAGCCGCCATGGCGACCATCAACATTTCAACAATCCGTTTGCTCGCGCCCATTATATTAATGGGGTTAACGGCTTTGTCCGTGGAGATCAGGATGAAATTCTCTGTGCCGTGCTTGATACAGGTTTCAATGACCTTTTTGGTCCCGAACACATTGGTTCGCAAAGTCTCAAGCGGATTGGTTTCGCCGAGGGGGACGTGTTTCAAAGCTGCCGCGTGAATCACAATTTCCGGTCGTTCCCACTCAAAGACTTCATTTAACCGCCCGGTATCACAGACATCACCTATATAAGTCGTCCAGTCGGGATCCCGGGCGAGAGGCCTGTGCGGAATAAGCCGTTTTTCAAGTTGGTAGAGATTATACTCCGAACAATCGTAAAGCGCGAGACTGGCTGGATTTAGTGCGGCCAGCTGCGCTGAAATTTCCGCGCCGATTGATCCGCCCGCTCCGGTCACAAGAACGCGGCGGTTCTTAATCAAGCGGCGAACCGGCGAAATATCCAGCGCCTGAACATCCCGGCCAATCAGGTCTGCGGCTTCAAACGTGGTCAACCCTGTATTGACGCCTTCGGATTGCAGACGTGCAAGCGGCGCGCCGAGTTCCGCTGCGGTTTTAACGAGTATTTCCGTATCCGGGCGAGACAGATGCGGGTCGATTGAAATTAGCTGCAGAGGCTTGTCCCTCCGGCTGGCCAGGCGTTCATAAATTTGGGGTAAATCGCCGACGCTGCCCAAAACCGGAATGCTGCGAATAGACCGCCCGACATTGACGCCTGAGGTTTCAATAAGGCCGACAGGATTAACCGCGCCGACATAGTCGCGGCGGGACATATCCCGCAGGTAATTATAAAGCTTGGAGCTCGGACCAATCAAAATGGCGTCATTGGCAAATTGCGACTGACCCCGAAACAGCGCGCGGATATCGCCGTTCTGAACAATCATGGCGATGAGGCGGCTCATCATCAACATGCCAAAGAAAAACAAACCTCCCGTAAACGGCGCCGAACGAGGGAAGTGCTCTCCGCGATCAAAAAAGAAGAAAAGCACGAGTGGCACTATCGCGCAGGCGAGGATCACGCCGATCAAGAGCTGGCGGAAATCTTTGAGCGAGGTAAACCGCCAGATGGCCCGGTCCTGACGCATGGCAATCCAGATCAGCACAACACTGACCATCATGACGATAGAGGCCTGCCAATCGATTTCTGTCGGAATGGGTTTGTTCAGGAAATCATATCGCCAGCGAATGACATAGAGCATGGCAACGCCGCCGAGAAACGCGTCAAAGGCAATCATTGAGAGGCGCACAAGATAGCTTAGGGGATGACCCTTGCGATGTGATTTTCGTTCGGATTTTACGGCGGAGCCAGAATCCATATCAGATCCGACTTCCGCCTCGCTACCCATATCTGGTTCGCGGTCAGCCATCTCTGCGTCGGCTTTCGAGTTTGCGGAAGGACCAGCGCACGCGGTTTGTCCGGCCTTCGCCGTCATTATCCGACAGCGCCCGCCCTGGAATGACTAGTTGCTGGCTTCGCACTGGCTTTGCGCCGTCTGCCAGATATACGGAATCTTCGAGGCGCAGCGGGCCGCCATCTGTGCGGAACCGCCACCCGGCTTGGCCGCGCTGAACCAGAAGCGCACTGGCTTGGTCCTGAGAAAGGCTCACCCGCACATCCGGATGGAAGTGAAACCGAATTTCAAACGGACGTTCTTCACGCGATTGCGGGGAGTGGCCAAGGGGCACATAGAGGCTGTCTTCGCCGCGAACATCCACGCCGTCTGTCGACATGAACAGTCGCCGCCGATGGCCAAGACCTGTCCGCGCAAGATAGCCTTGGTGGCTGGACTCAAGCCAGATGCCGCCCTCTTGTTCTTTTCGTGCGCCCTTGGTCGGGCCTGCATTTTCCAAAATGGCTTCGCCCACATGACGGGTCTTCCAGCCATCAGGTAAAAGCTGCCCCGGAGATTGCGCGTCCAGGCTTAGAGTGGAATGTGCCGCAGAGGACCGCATGGGCCGCCGCCATCCGGGCGGCTGCTCATCGTTCCAGCCGCAATTGACTACCAGACGGCCCAACTCTGTTGACAGCTCGAACGCAAGCGGCGCCAGATGCGCTTCCAAATCATAGGGCCTCGGTGGGCTGTCGCCTGTGTCGATGAGCAGGACTGACTCCCCGGCGGCCAGGCGCTGATAATGGGTATGAGGGCTATAGGCAAAGGCCTTCGCTTCTCCTGGAGCGGCCTCGAGAAGAGCTTTAATTTTTGAGGCTTTCCCCGGCGCTCCGCCCTGAAAGCTTCCTAGACGCCCATCACTGTGAAGAAAAAAGGCTATCATCGGCACCAGGCGGTCAATGGCCCGGCTGATCGTGCGCGATCCTTCGACCCCCCGATCCGCCAGACACGTATCGAGCGTCAAAAGAATGTCGAGGCACTGCAGCGTGGCTTCGGGGCTGCGCGATATATGCCCGCCATCGGGTAAAATCTGCGCGTCGATTTCATCGTCGAGCCAGTCCAGCCCCCGAGCGAAATAGCCCTCGGACCTTTCGGTCAATCTCGCGCCCCCTAAAGCCAGGGTCGCGGCCGCCTGAAGCCGCAGGATAGAAGGCGGAAGGGATTTATACTGCCCGCGCAAATATTTCATCTGGCGAATGACCGAGGCGCGGCGCTGCGCGGCTTTCGGCCCGGCCGCGTCAGAAGATAGAACAGGCGTCCAGTGTACCAGCCAGGTCCAAAGGCGCGGCGTCAGAATGGCGGGCTCCCAATTGAAATGATTCCAGACGCCGTAATGGGTAATCCAGTTATCCACCAGAGAGCGCGCCCGAAGCGCGGCCGCCTTTTCCTCGACCTTGCCTTTGGCTTTGGGGCCAACGGCGAGCAAATCATTCATCCAGTCAAAACTGTGAAGCCAGGCGGCGTAGCGGGTGGACGGAACTGTAATTGTCCACGGGTCGCCTTGAAGTCCGACATCCACGGATTGGCCGCCATAGTTGAACTTGCCGGAGAGGAGCTCCTGCCCTTCGGTTTTATCCCCGTAATAGAAAGAAGGTTTTGCCGAATGAAAGGGTCCGGGCCGCCCCGCCCGCATCCGCATCATACGAAAGGGCTCTCCTAAACTGCCTGACAGAGAACGACCCCGAGCGGAGAGCGCGGCCATCAATAGGGCGGGAGTGGAAAGACGGGCCGAAGACATATCGCTCAGCGTGGACCGGCGGCCCTAAGCGACCTTCGTCAGAGGCGCGTTGCCTCTAAGGGCTGTGATGTTCTCGGCGTAACTGCCTTTGCCTTTGAAAACGGCGCTGCCGGCAACGAGCGCATTGGCTCCGGCCGCAACGCATTGTTTTGCGGTTTCAGGGTTTACGCCGCCATCGACTTCCAAAATGATATCGCGGTCGGTCGCATCTATTTTCTCGCGCAAGATTTCAATTTTCTCAAGCTGGGACGGAATGAAACTTTGCCCGCCATATCCGGGATTGACACTCATGACCAAAATCATGTCGAGTAGATCCAGAACCGGATCGACGACATCGGCTGGCGTTCCCGGATTGAGAACAAGTCCGGCCTTGATCCCGGCGTCCTTGATAGACTGGAGCGACCTGTGAAGATGCGGCCCCGCATCCGGGTGAATGGAAATGATATCGGCGCCGGCGTCAATAAAGGCCGGAATAAGAGGATCCGCCGGAGAAATCATCAAATGCACGTCAAAGGGTTTATCGCTGTGCGGTCGCAGAGCTTTGACAACCATGGGCCCGATGGTGAGGTTCGGAACATAATGTCCGTCCATAACATCAATATGGATCATATCCGCGCCCGCCGCGTCAATGTCGCGCACAGCCTCGCCCAGAGCAGCAAAATCAGCAGACAGAATGGACGGCGAGATTAAAGCAGACATGGGCACGGCTCTTTTTTTAATTAGACGGTCTTCTATCATTCACACGAAAACCGCGCAAGGCACAGAGCCTGTCAGCACAGTGCACGAAAGCCGCAATTCAGCAAGAAAAAACCCGCCATTGGGCGGGTTAAAACGAGTATAATAATTTTTAATCAGACCCAGTATAACTGGATTTAATTTCCGGTCTTATTTCCGGATGGGACGGTAATCCGTTGAGGCGCCGCTGGACTGATAGCCATAGCTTGTCTGCGCGTCGCCCTGATAGATATCTACCGTACGGTTTGAGCTTTGCAGACAGGTGCCGTCGGCCTGTTTCACCGTACCAGCAGGGCAGTGCATATCGGCGCTATAGGACATTGTCCCGGAATAGGTGGAGTTTGTGGAAGAGCTATAGGAGCTGCTGTGAGAAGACCCTTGCAGGCAGGTGCCGTCGGCTTGCGGCGTTGTGCCGGCCGGGCAGTTTAGCGGAGCCGAGCTATAGGTTGTGTGTTGTGAATAGCTTGTCTGCGGCTGGGTATAAACTGTGGAAGCCTGAGGGGCGCAGCTGCCCATAACGGAGCAATCAACATAGATGGGCGGCCCTGTGACGGCTTGCGGCGGCACATAGGCCGGTGCGCGAACGGGAGCTGGCGCGCGAACGGGCTGTGTAGCAGGCGGCGCGACGCAGGCCTGACCGCAGTTTTGACCACTTTCATAATCATAAATATCGCCGTAACGGCTATCCTGTGGATTGGCGGACGCGGTCGTGGCGGCAAATGCCAGCATTGAAATAGCGGCAATGACCCCTGCGCGAAAGTTTATGGCGCGTAAATAAAAATGCGTGCTCATCTGAGCCTCCCAAATTGAAACAGTCCAGGCGTTTCTTGCAAAGATTAGACCAGTTTTGTATTAACGGGCCATAAACAGAGCTAAAAAGCCGGGATTTCTCCTAAGATTTTTGCATCACAGCAATGAAAAACCCGTCCATTCCGCCTTTGCTTTCCAAATAATGCGGCAAAGTTCGCAAAGTCCCGTTCTTTACAGCCTCTTCCGGCATATCAAGTCCGGAAACAGGTAGGAGCGAAATCGGGCGGAATTCAGGCGCGCTTTCCAAAAACTTCTCAACTCTTGGGGTGCCCTCTTCGGGCTGCAAGGAGCAGGTCGCAAAAACCAGCCAGCCGCCCGGCGCGACATGTTCGGCCGCTCTGGGCAGAAGCTTGTCCTGCAATTTAACAAGCTGGGACAGCGTTTTGGGCGTCCGGTTGTGAAGCACATCGGGATGACGCCGAAATGTGCCGGTCGCCGTGCAGGGGGCGTCCAAGAGGACAATATCGAATTTTTTATCTGTTTCCCATTCAAGCGCGTCAGCGCAGATAATCTCTGCCTCTAATTTGGTCCGCGTCAGGTTTTGATGAATGCGAGGCAGGCGCGTGTCCGATTTATCCACGGCCGTAACATTTGCCCCCAAGGCGGCCAGCTGCATCGTTTTCCCGCCGGGCGCCGCGCAAAGGTCCAGCGCTGTTTTGCCTGATAAATCCCCTAACGCATTTGCCAATAGCCGCACAGGCAAGGTTGCCGCAACATCTTGCGCCCACCAATCGCCGCCCTCATAGCCTTCCAACTCAGCTACATTGCCGATGGAAGAGAGCCGGACCGTCCCCGGCATGATAATTTCACCTTCCAGGGCGTCCGCCCATTTTTGTGTATTGGCGTCCGAGGTGTCTTTGAGCGTCAGATCCAGAGGCGGATCTTTTATCAGTTGAAGTGAGGATTTGCGCACCGCAGCGCGCCCATATCCCCGTTCCCACGCGCCGCGAATCCAGCCCGGAATATTGGCGCGCGGCGCTTCCATACCGGCAAGCTTTGGTCCTTCCTCGACGACTTTGCGTAGGACCGCATTCGCCAGATTGGCAAAACCGCGCGTGGCTTTAGCAGATTTCAACATGCCAACGGTCTCGCCAACGGCGGCATGGGGCGGCGTTCCCAAAAACAGAATTTGCGCGGCGGCGGTTTCAAGCGCTGCGCGAATAAACAGGGGCGGGTCTTTTCGGATAAGCGGTTTAAAAACGGCTTTTAACTGTCCGTCCCGCCGAAAGGTGGTGGCCGCGATGAGACGCACAAATGCGCGATCTCTGGGATCCAGCTCGTTATAGCCGGGCAGGGCGGAGAGAACAGTTTCCAATGGCAAACCCTCTGTCCGGACATTTCGCACCGCCGTCGCGGCAAGCTGGCGGGTCAGTTGGGCCGATGTCAGCGGGATATCCTTTTCTGGACGCGAAGGACGTCTGTCGCCAGAGCCTCTATCGTCAGAGCGCTTGTCTCTGTTGAAAGGGGGTTTGCCCCCCTTGTTGAAAGGCGGCTTTCCGCCTTTACCCCAGTCTTTATTGAAAGGTTTTTTATCGCCGGAAGGCCGGGTATTTTTATCACGCTCGCTCATCCCGACAGCGCCTAGCAGAGGGGAGGCCAAAGGGGAATGTGAAATTGCGGAGGAAAAACGATCCCTGTTTATCTTCCGCTTACGCTCTTGGTCTCAGGCACAGAATAAAAACTCCGTCCCCGTTCTCTTTGTCGGAGGCATACTAACCTCGTTCTCATCCAGATGTGGGCGGGCCTTCTTTCGTTGGCTGGTCTGTATGAGGTGGGACGGTGAGTGCCGAAGAAGGCGGGCAGGGGTAAACGGCTCCGGCGCCGGGCGCGGTCCGGGACAAATCTGGGGGAGGTTGGTGGAAAGCTCATGCCCTGGCAGGATGCCCGGCCAACTCTCTCTGTCGTAAATCCAACTTGCCGCGCAGGCAAAAAATGCCTCTAAATTCTAAAACGGCGGTGCAATTACACAACAGATGAGCGTTTTATCTGAAACCGGGACATTTTATGCCCCTTGGCGTTTCCGCGTCCATATCCTCCACAATCACGCACAAAAGGAGTGCGCCCACCTCCAATCATCCCCTTTTACGGGGGATGTCATCGCCACGGAGAAATCGGTTGCCTAGTCAGAGCCGTGTTTTTCGCACGGTATCCGTGAAGGGGTGCCTTAATTTACAGGTTTTATGAGGAGACCATAATGAAAGAATTAATTTCAATCGCAGCCTTACTCGGCGCCACGGCTTTGGCCCCTGCCGCTATGGCGCAAGACAAAGTGCTTGGCTATTCTGTTGGTGTAGACCTTGTTTCTGAATATGTATTCCGCGGCACAAGCTTGGGTCAGGAATCCATTCAGCCTTACGCCGAAGTCTCCGCCGGAAACTTCACAGCCGGCGCTTGGTTTTCAACCGGAGTTGGGGCGGACTCCGAACTTTCCGGCGATGAAGTTGATTTATATGTCGGTTATAGCGTGCCTTTAGAGGGCGATATTAGTCTCGATCTCGGCGCCACCTATTACCATTACCCGCAAGGCGGAGCCTTGTTCGAGACGGAAAATGGCGGCGCGGGCAGTTACGAAGTTTCCGCTAGCGTAGGATTTGGTGCGGTGCCTCTCGCTCCGTCTCTCACAGCCTATTATGATTTCACTCTCGAAGCTTTTACGCTTGAGGGCTCTGCCGGATATAGTGTCCCGCTGGGCGAGACTGTGAGCTTTGATCTGGGCGGCACGATCGGTTTGGTCGAAGGTGACGGCTTTGGATATCAATGGGGTCAGGCCTCTGCCGCGATTTCTCATGCCGTAACGGACAGCGCATCACTTTATATCGGCGCGAATTATGTCCTTAACTCCGATGACAATACTTTGGATTTGAAAGAGTTTAACAATGCGATCGGGACGGCCCGTCGTTTGGAGGCTACCGACGACAATATGTTCTTTTTCGGAACCGGTATTTCGACCAGTTTTTAGAATTGATGAAAGTCTGAAGGGGAGGGCCCTGCCATTCGCGAATGGCGGGGTTTTTTTATTCATAGGCTCTGAGCGCTTCGGAATCTAAATGAGCGAGCGCCCGATGTTGAGAAATTTCTCTCGCCGTTGTTTTATTAGTTCGTCGACGGAAAGCTCTGAGAGCTCGCCCAATCCGCGCATAATGGCTGCGCCTACGGTTTTAATCGCGGTGTCTGGCGTGCGGTGCGCGCCGCCCAGCGGCTCTTTGATGATGGTGTCGATCACGCCAAGACGTTTGAGGTCCTGCGCTGTAATTTTCATAGCTTTGGCCGCGTCTTGCGCTTTGGCTCCGTCGCGCCAGAGAATGGAGGCGCAGCCCTCTGGCGAAATCACAGAATAGATAGAATGCTCAAGCATCATCACCCGGTCAGCCGTGGCAATCGCAACAGCTCCCCCTGAGCCGCCTTCGCCGGTGATGACCGACAGGAACGGAACGCGTAGGGAGAGACCGCGGTCAATGGAGCGGGCAATCGCTTCGGCTTGGCCACGCTCTTCCGCGCCCCGTCCGGGATAAGCCCCGGCCGTGTCGACAAAGCTGATAACAGGAAGGGAGAACCGCTCAGCCATATCCATCAGGCGCACCGCTTTGCGGTAGCCTTCAGGATTGGCCATGCCAAAATTATGATGCAAACGGGTTTCGGTGTCATGACCTTTTTCGTGCCCCATGACGACCACGGACTGACCCCGAATTTTGCCCAAGCCGCCGAGCAGTGCTTGGTCGTCGCCATATTTCCGGTCGCCGGCCAAGGGCGTATAATCTGTGACCAAGGCGTCAATATATGTGCTGTAATGCGGGCGGCTTTCATGTCTCGCGACACGCGTTTTTTCCCAAGGGCCGAGGTTCTTATAAAGTTTTTTCAGCTGCTCCTGTGCCTTGGCACGCAGCTCTTCCAGATTCGCATGCTCCTCGCCATCACTGGCAATCAAGTCTGCAATTTTGGCCTCAATCTCGGCGAGAGGCCGCTCAAACTCCAAATAGGATTTCGCCATTTAGGGGCTCCGAAATAAAATCTAAGCGCGCCGTATAAACGGTCTGGCGCATTTCACAAGCCATCGCAGCGTAATGTAGAATAGCTGAGAGGGGTCTAAAGCGGGGCAAGAAAATCCATTGCCGCTAAGCGTCCGGCATAATCAGTTAATCCCGCCTGCTGCAAAGCGCTGACCATGAAGGCCAGTTCGGCGGCGTTGAGCTCTGCCTTGTCCAGATGCGGCGCAAGGCGGAGCAAAAGCTGTGCGCTGGCCCGCGCTTTGGCATTTGCGTCCAGCACTGCCCGGTGTCCGGCGGTTAAGGTCAAATTACCGTCTCCAAAATCTGAGCCCGGCAGAACTTCGGCCGCACTGTCGGAGAGCTGGGCGCCTAGGGCCAATGCCAATAGGGCGTCCCGCTTGGCGCGATGATTGCTTGTTGAGATTAATCGCGCGTCAATATCGCTTCCCATTTGTCCGAGCAAAAATCCATTTCCGAGGGCATCCGCTGCAAGCGCGATACGAGACTTTTCCTCGCCTTGAGGCAAGGCATTATAAAGGCCCTGCAATAAACTTAAATCTCCGCGTTGAACGGCAGCGCGTGCGTAAAGGCCAAGATCGGAATTCGCGAGAACCTCTGCGGGCCAAGATTGGATCGTGTCCGCCATAAGGGACATATAACGTTGCCGCACATTTTGATCAGGCGCGCGATCCAGAAGTTCTGCGAAAGATCTGGCCGAGGTTTCAACATCGCCTCTGGCATTGGCCAAGAGGAAAAGCTGCGCCGTGCCTTGTGCTGAGGGGTCAGCAGAAGCGGAGGCAAAATCGAAACTCGGCCCCAGGACAGGGTTTTCCAAATCAAAGGCGAGATCAGAGAAAACCTGAGAAATTTGCTCGTCCGTCAATTGATTGGCAAATGTATAGAGAGCGGAGAGGCGAAGGTCCGGATCGGCTTGCGGGTCCAAAGCTTGAGACGGGCGGGCTGCATCCAGCTTAACAGATGCCTCATCATATAAAGTTTGCGTAATAAGGTCATTGACGTTTTTCGCCTGGGGTAGGGTCTTACCCGCGCCGCTCATCACTCTGACCAGTTCATAATAGGCGTCATTCTCATACCCGCCGGACCGAAGTAATTCCGTTGTCAGCTCGGCAGCGGCAAATTCTTCTCTGCGTAAATGGCACAGCGTTCGGAGCCGGGACCAAAAAACGTCAGACCGGTTTTCCGTAATTGTGTCGGAAAGGTTGCAAGCCGCGGTAACATCGCCGCCGCGTAGAGCCAGTTCCGCGCGGACCGCCGGAGCGCGCCCAGCGGCGCCGCTTCGGTTGATGAGGGTTTTCAGCGTTTCCGAACCGGCGATTTGGCTGATTGCCTCAAGTTTGGCGGACTCATAGGCTCTCATTTCTATTTCGGATCCTTTTGGAGGAACGCCGGATGAAAGCAATACAACTCGCAAAATCTCTCGGACAAATGGGTCATCACTGTTGAGAGGCGCGTTATCAATGAGCTTAAGAGCCAATTTTGCGGACGTTCCTTGCCAGAGGCTCGGATCCAAACCGCCGGACTGAGCGTCTAAGATGCCCGTATCGTAAGCAGTGGGTGCATCGAGCGTGCTTTGCTCAATCGTTTGCCCAAAGGCGGAAACGCTTACTGCGCAAGCCGCAAGGGTTCCAAGAAGAAGATGCTTCATATCGAAACTCCGCGACAATTTATTTCTCATAGGTATCAGGGAGCTCAATGACCTGAACTTCCTGAGGGGCATTGTCCGCCGATGCCTGAGCAAGAAGCCAGACAAACCCGCCTACAAAAAGGATGAGGAGGCATAAAATGGCAATAAGGGCTTTTTTCATAATGACTGTCCACTATTTGCATTAACGGTTGAGCATAACCTTATTTGTGACCATATTAAGCCTAAATTTTCAGAAAGACGCAGTACTTCTCACCTGCGTTTATTCGAGCCGTAGAATTAAGGCAAAAAGGGCCGTCATGCCAAGACAGGACAAAGTGGCGTTTAATACGCCCCATATTGCCCTCATCGGGATGATGGGGGTTGGAAAGACGACAATTGGTCGTCGACTGGCAAAAAGACTTGGACGTGATTTTTTTGATTCAGACGAAGAAATAGAAATAGCGTCAGGGCGAACCGTGAGCGGATATTTCAACGACCATGGTGAGGACGCGTTTCGAGCCGGCGAAAAACGGGTCATTTCCCGTCTTGTTGAAACGGGAGCGGACAACACGTCCATAGTTCTGGCGACGGGAGGCGGAGCTTTCACGCATGAATTAACCCGTGACATTTTACGCGCGAACAGCCTGACGATTTGGCTCAAGGGCGATATCGATGTCATTTTGGAGCGGGTAAAGCGAAACGACAAACGTCCGCTTTTGCAGGTCGAGGATCCGAGGGCAAAATTAGAGGAACTCGTGGAGCAACGGGACCCTTTATATGCTTTGGCCCATATACATGTTCCGATTGCGAAGGGGCCGCATATCCGTACCGTCAACCGTGTCATTCGGGCTATCAATCGCTATCAGTCCAGAACCCATAAACCCGCCGAGTGAGTCCTTTTTTCCCATGAGCCAATTAGATAAAGCCGTGCCCGCTCGTGACCCTCTTAGGGTCGATCTTGGCGCACGGAGCTATCCCATCCATATCGGATCGGGAGTTTTAGGTGGAATAGGTCGTTTGATAGACGGTTTTGCTCCGTCCAAGCGCATTGTTGTTGTCACGGATGAGACTGTATACGGGCTCTACGGCAAAAAGCTTGAAGCCGCTCTGACCGGTTACACAACGCATATGATCGTCCGTCCTTCGGGCGAGTCTCAGAAAAGCTTTGAGGGACTCGAGATCGTTTTGGAAGCAATCTTTAAAGCAGGTCTGGATAGGTCAGATTTATTGCTCGCTTTTGGGGGCGGGGTCATCGGCGATTTGGCAGGTTTTGCCGCAAGTATATATAAGCGGGGCCTGCCTTTCGTTCAAATTCCAACAACTTTGCTCGCGCAGGTGGACAGTTCAGTCGGCGGAAAAACAGCGATTAACAACCGCTTTGGGAAAAACCTTATTGGCGCTTTTTACCAACCGAAGGCCGTCATTGCAGATACGGACTTACTTTCCACGCTTCCTTTGAGAGAGCTTAAAGCCGGCTATGCGGAAGTTCTGAAATACGGATTATTGGGCGATCGAGCTTTCTTTGACTGGCTTGATGAGGAAGGGGGAGCAAAAATTTTAAATTTAGACGCAGAAGCTCTGTCAAAAGCTGTGACTATATCCTGTCAAACCAAAGCACGGATCGTGGCGGCGGATGAAAGGGAATCCGGCCAAAGGGCGCTGCTTAATCTCGGCCATAGTTTTGCTCACGCATTAGAGCTGGACGCCGGTTATGATGGTGACTTGCTACACGGCGAGGCCGTCAGCGCCGGGATGGACATGGCCTTCGCATTTTCCGTGAATAAGGAATATTGCCTGGCTGACGACGCCGCAAAGCTATCTGATCACCTAGCAAAGCTTGACATGCCGCGCATTGCGACTTTAGGGGAGCGCCTTGCTGACCCTGAAAAGCTAACCCGGTTTATGGGACAGGATAAAAAGAACGAAGACGGAAAAATTACGCTCATCCTTGCCCATGCGATTGGTGAGGCTTTTGTGCAAAAGGCTGTGTCGGATAAAGATGTTATGACTTTTTTGGCGTCACTTTCTGAAGGCGAACTTTCTGAAAATGGAACGACTTAAATGAGTGCCTTATTAGAGCCGAGTAACCTTATTCTGATAGGAATTATTTTATTCCTTCTTGTTTGCTCCGCCTTTTTCTCTAGCTCTGAAACCTCGCTGACCGCTGCGTCCCGCGTGCGAATGCACGCCGCGGAGAAGGGTGGAGATCGTCGCGCGACAATGGTGACGCGCCTTTTGAACATGCGAGAGCGTTTACTGGGCGGCATCTTGCTGGGTAATAATCTGGTCAATATTCTTGCCTCTGTTCTGACAACGGCGCTTTTTACTCGGCTGTTTGGAGAGGGCGGATTCGCCTTGGCCGGCGCAACGGTGGCCATGACTGTTCTCATTTTGATATTTGCTGAAGTCCTGCCAAAGACATATGCCATTTCCCAACCGGATAAACTGGCCTTGATTGTCGCACGGCCCATTACCTGGACAATCAAAATTTTTGCGCCAGTGGTTTCGATTGTGCAGATGATCGTCAATTTTGTTCTGCGATTATTCGGGGTGGATACGGACGCTTCGGCTTGGACCGCGGCGGACGAGATTAAAGGCGCCGTGGACCTTCATCTGCAAGAAGGCGGCGTGGCGAAACGCGCTCGCGACCAAATTTACGGCGTATTGGAAATCGGGGAACTCTCAGTCGAGGATGTGATGATCCATCGCCGTAATATTTCCATGGTGGATATCAATTTATCCCCGGAAATGATTATCAAGGAAGTCTTGGCGAGCGGCCATTCCCGTATTCCGCTTTTCAACAGCGACCCGGACAATGTTATCGGAATTCTCCATGCCAAGGATTTGCTCAAGTCTCTGGCGCGTCTCGATGGAGACCTTAATTCCTTGAATATGAAGAAAATCTCTCGGGAAGCCTGGTTTGTTCCTGAAACAACTTCTGTTGTTAAACAGCTCAGGGCCTTTCAATCCAAACAGGAGCACTTCGCCCTTGTTGTCGATGAGTATGGCGCGTTGATGGGCGTGATTACGCTCGAAGACATTTTAGAAGAGATCGTCGGCGATATTCAGGATGAATATGACGAAGAAATCAAAGGGGTTGAGCGAAAGAAAGACGGATCCGTTACCGTTCGCGGCGACGTTGCTATTCGCGACTTGAACCGGGCAATGGATTGGAAGCTGCCGGATGATGAGGCCGTGACGATTGCCGGACTAGTCATTCATGAAAGTCAGACGATCCCCACCGTCGGGCAGGCCTTTGCCTATCATGGTTACCGGTTTGAAGTGATGGAACGTCAACGCAACCAGATCCAGACCTTGCGTGTCAGCAAGACTTATGAGCCTGACCAAAGAGGCGACAATTAAAAAAGGCCCTTGCGGGCCTTTAAGTTTTTATTCTGCTGCTGCGGGCATTAGTTTCATCAACCGCCCGCCTTCCTCATCCTCGAGGACATAAATCGCGCCGTCAACGCCGGACTCGACTTCGCGGATTCGCTTACCCCATTCATACCGCCCGGCTTCCGCAGGGCCGTCCTCAGCGTCCATATCAACGCGAATAAGCGCTTGAGAGCTTAGACCGCCAATGAAACCGTCGCCTTTCCAATCGGCGAAGACGTCGCCTTTATAAATAGAAAATCCGGCCGGGCTAATCGCTGGCACCCAGTAAACTGATGGGGCTTCGAAAATTGGCATAGTCTCATGATCGGGAATTTCGACGCCGCTATAATGATCGCCATTGGACACTAGCGGATAGCCGTAATTTTCTGAGCGAACGATCTTGTTCAATTCGTCACCGTGTTTGGGGCCCATTTCATGGACCCAAAGCTGACCGTCTGCATCAAAGTCCAGACCGAGTGGGTTGCGGTGACCCAATGTCCAGATTTGCGCTGCGACACCACCGTTTTCGACGAAGGGATTGTCCTCGGGAATAGATCCGTCACGATTCAAACGGATGATTTTACCCAAATTCATATCCATATTTTGAGCTGGCGTGAATTTCTGCCGTTCCCCCGAACTAATGAAGAGATAATTATCCGGGGAGACACCGATGCGATGGCCATAGTGACCATTGCCTTGAACTTTCGGGGATTGCGTCCAAACGCGGTTCATATCCGACAGCGTTCCACCAGTTGGTGTGAGGGTTAAAGTTGCGCTTTGAACGACGGCGCCCGAGAGGCTGTCATCCTTGGCGTCCCGTTCGACATAAGAAATATAGACTTCGCCGCTTTGTTCGAAATCTGCTGGGACGTAAATGTCGCCGAGTCCGCCTTGGCCGCGTTCTGTTACTTCCGGGCCGCCCGTGACTTCACCTAACTTCTTACCTTCAGCGCTTAAAAGCCAGATTGCTCCCTCTTTCTCTGTTACTAGGGATCTGCCGTCCGGTAAGGCCGCCATCGCCCAAGGTTTATCAAAAGTTTCCAAATGAGTCGCTGTCAATTTGACATCATCTGTGCCGGTAATCGTCTCTGTATCGCCGATATCAGCGCAGGCCGCAGTTGATGTGCCAATCATGGCGGCAGAAAGTAATAGAGTACGAAATGTCATAAAAAACCTTTTTGAAAATGAAAATAAAGTTTGGATGCTAATGTTATCTACGCCCAGAAGTCTTGTTTGGTTGCGAATTTGTGCAATGTTTGGCAATGATCCCGCTTGGTTCACTTGCCGCGACTTGCCCGGCGTCAATCCGCCTCAATTTCAAAACTTATCGCGTGAATTTGTTCAACTGTCTCGCCTAACGTCTCGATGACGGCGCGGTGACGGCTTAAACGGCTCATGCCCTCAAAGTCTTTACTCTTTATCTTGACGTGAAAATGACTTTCGATGGACCCTCCCGCCTCCTCATGGGCAGCGGCTCCGGCATGACCGGCGTGTTTTGATGACTCGTCAATTACCTCCAACTGCGTCGGAGTGTGTTTTTGCGTGAGTTTTTCCTTGATTGCCGTTGCGATAATGCCCATTTTGCGCAGTCCTTAAATTGTCTGAAGACGTAGTAGATATATGCCCGATAATTTCGAATACAAACCCAAAGGCATCGATATTCGTGTTGCCCGCACGAAGAAGAAGCCAAAACCGAACCAACAAGAGTGTGATTGGGCCGGATGCGTCGCTAAGGGCGGCTGCAAGGCACCGAAGAGTCCGGACCGCTTGCGGGATTATTTCAATTTTTGTCAGAAACACGCCCGCGAGTACAATAAAAACTGGAATTTCTTCTCTGGTATGACCGACTCGGATATTGCGGAATGGCAGGTCGGGGCCCGTCACGGACATCGTCCGACTTGGGACGTCCAAAAGAATACGGGAGAGCGGGCCTCAGCTCAAAAGAAGCGTAAGGCGGGTTCCACCTCGGCAACTTCCGAGGGTTATTCGATATTTGGCGCCGGAGGCATTCCGGATCAGACCGAAGCGCCGCGTCGTCGTCTGTCGAAAATGCAGCTCAAAGCACTCAATGATTTGGGCATGGATGAGAGCGCAACAAAAGAAGATGTTCGCAAACGTTACACCCAGCTTGTTAAACAACTTCACCCCGACGCCAACCAGGGCGCGCGAAATACGGAAGAGAGTTTCTCCCGCGTTGTAAAGGCCTATAAAGTCCTCAAGACGACGGATTTGGGTTAGGAACCTAAATATTTGTATATCAAAGATTACGACTAATCCCTTGTTATCCGGTGCAAAGTCGCTGAAGTGGGAAGAAAACATTCGTCAATTGCGGCGCCAAACCTTGTGGCGTTTTTTAGGTGAAGCGCAAGACGTAAAAAAATAGGACTGAGAACAGAAGAATGACTGATACAGACGATAAATTCCCAATTTTTCAGCCTGATACGACCGTTTCGGCGCGTGAAGTTTTCGATGTCGACTTTGACATGGAAGTTCCGGCGTTTTCGAAACCGTCTGAACATGTCCCCGCTATTGATGAGGCTTACCGATTTGATGACCGGACCACACAGGCCATCTTAGCCGGCTTTGCGCATGACCGCCGGGTCATGGTCCAGGGGTATCACGGGACAGGCAAATCCACTCATATTGAACAGGTTGCCGCGCGTCTGAATTGGCCGATGGTTCGGATTAACCTCGACTCTCATGTTTCCCGGATTGATCTGATAGGCAAAGACGCAATTGTTTTAAAGGACGGCAAGCAAATCACGGAGTTCCGCGAAGGGTTATTGCCATGGGCACTTCAAAACCCTGTCGCGCTTGTTTTTGATGAATATGACGCAGGGCGTCCCGATGTGATGTTTGTGATTCAGCGCGTATTGGAGTCTCAAGGCCGGCTGACTTTGCTGGACCAAAACCGGGTCATCACGCCGCATAAGGCTTTCCGGATTTTTGCGACAACGAATACGGTCGGACTCGGCGATACGTCCGGACTCTATCACGGAACCCAGCAAATCAACCAAGGTCAAATGGACCGTTGGTCAATTGTCTGTCAGCTTAATTATCTGGAACATGACGAAGAAGAAGCCATTGTTCTCGCCAAGTCTCCGACATTTGACAATGCCGAAGGCCGCGACTTGATTGCCTCTATGGTGCGCGTCGCGGATATGACGCGGAACAGCTTTATCGCCGGCGACATTTCTACAGTAATGTCCCCCCGCACGGTGATGAACTGGGCAGAAAATGCCCGCATCTTTGACGGCGATATTGCGCAGGCTTTCCGCCTCACATTTCTAAATAAATGCGACGAGCTGGAGCGCCCGATTATCTCCGAATTTTATCAAAGAGCTTTTGGAGAAGATCTGCCGGAAAGTTCCGCCACGGTCATGGTGGCGTAGTGATCGTCTGGGCGAGAGGTAGAAGGTGATATCTCATGATTTTCGCCGTGATTTTATTTTTTGTTCTTCTGGTGTGGGTGTTTTTGCGCGCCAGTAAAAATCGCGGTAAAAATTTCGTTCAATCCTTTTACTTTTTATCTTGCCTTGAAAACGGAAAGACAGCGGAAGAAGCGAACGGGCTCGCGCAAAACCTCTTAACCTCTGGGAGCGACCCGAAAAAGAACAAGCGAGTGGCCCGTTTGGCATCAGACTATTCGCAAGAAAAATACAATGGCAGGCAGCTTCCGGTCATTCAGGAAGCCGCTTCAAAAGGCTTTATCGTCTAACCAAGGAATTATGGACATCATAAATTAAAAATGACTTCCACCCCTATTGATAACTTTAAACGTTCGCTTGCCGCCGCGACGAAAGCCCTTTCCGGGGAGCCGGAATTGGAGGTCTCCTATGGCGGGGATGTCGCGGGGATAGTGCGCGATCAGGTTATGCTGCCAAGCTTGCCGCCCAAGCCAAAACCGTTTGCGCTGGCCAAGGCCCGCGGCGAAGCGGATGGTTTGGCATTGCGGATGGCGCTTCACGATAAAGACACGAACCGGAAAAATCAGCCTGAGAGCGGCCCGGCCCGTATGGTGTTCGAAGCGATGGAACAGGCGCGGATTGAGGCGGTCGGAACGCGGCACCTCTCTGGTTTGGGCGATAACCTTCAGGCGGCTTTGTCTGATAGGGCCAAGCGCAAGGGCTTTGATAAAATCGACATTGCGAAAGATGACACAAGCTTTGCCGAAGCGGTCGGGCTTTATGCACGTGAAGTCCTGACAGGTCGGAAATTGCCGAAAACAACTGACGGGATTATGGACGCGTGGCGGGAGGAAATTGAACAGACCGCTGGCGATTATATGGAACGGCTGCGTAGCCTGATGGGCGATCAGGAAGCGTATGGAAAGTCCGTGAATGACTTGATTGCCGATTTTCAATTAAATGATGACCGGGCCAACCCGGACGAAGAGGAAGATGATCAGGAGGAGAACTCCGAGAACGAAGATGACTCTCCAGATCAGCCCGAAGATAGTCCGTCCGAGGATGAGCCCGGCCAAACCGAAGTTTCTGACGCCGACGCGCTGGAAGATGAGTCCGCCGAGGCCCAGGATATGGTGGACGCCGAAAATATCGACGGCGAACCGGATGATGCAGAGCAAAATCCGGAAAATTCTCCGCAACGCCCGAATATGTCCAATGCGATGCCGCCTTATACCATTTACTCCACAACTCACGACGAGATTATAAAAGCCGAAGATCTTTGCCCGCCGGAAGAGCTGGAGCGGCTTCGCGGGTATCTCGATGGGCATATGCAGGGGCTTTCCGGCGCGATTTCGCGGCTTGCCAACCGTCTGCAACGCCGTCTGCTTGCGCAGCAGCAGCGCTCATGGACATTTGATTTGGAAGAAGGTGTTTTGGACACCGCGCGCCTCACGCGGGTGATTATTGATCCGATGAGCGCGCTGACCTTCAAGGAAGAAAAAGAAACCGATTTCCGCGATACGGTCGTGACTATTCTGATAGATAATTCAGGCTCCATGCGCGGACGGCCCATTATGGTCGCGGCTGTGACGGCTGACATTATGGCGCGAACGCTTGAGCGCTGCGGCGTAAAAGCCGAAATTTTAGGCTTTACGACTCGCGCCTGGAAAGGCGGAAAGTCATTTCAGGACTGGCTTGCAGAAGGCAAACCGGAAAAGCCCGGTCGGCTGAATGACCTGCGCCATATCGTTTACAAGAGCGCTGACATGCCATGGCGACGGGCAAAAAGAAATTTAGGACTGATGATGCGCGAAGGTCTGCTGAAGGAAAACATTGACGGCGAAGCTTTGGAATGGGCCTATAAACGGCTCATGGCTCGACCCGAACAGCGCCGTATCATGATGGTCATTTCAGACGGCGCGCCTGTCGATGACGCCACGCAAAGCCAGAACAAATCCGGGCTGTTAGAGAATCACCTTCGCATGATGATCGACATGATCGAAAACCGCTCCGAAGTTGAATTGGTCGCCATAGGAATCGGCCATGACGTCACGCGTTGGTATAAACGCGCCGTAACCATTATGGATGTTGAACAGTTGGGCGGCGCCATGACAGACAAGCTCGCCGAATTGTTTGATAATTAGCTGCCGATCAATAAAAAGCCCGGCGCGTTGGCCGGGCTGTTTAACTCAATAGTTCAGGCTTTAGCGCGGCGGCATCCGGGCACCCGCATCGGTACGGATGTATTCGGCGTTAATATAACCGTGCTCGCACATAAACTCGACGACCTGTGCATATTCCTTTGGCTGGCCGAAACGAACCGGGAATTGAAGGTGGGCTTTCAGGTTCTCTTTAATTTCGGGTTTCATTTGCTCGTAAATGGGCGTTTCGTAAAAGCCTGGCAGGATTGTATTCACGCGGATGCCTTCCCGGGCCAGATCTCTTGCCATAGGAAGTGCCATGGCAAGAATGCCGCCTTTGGAACTGGCATAGGCGACTTGACCGATTTGGCCGTCTTGGGCCGCGACTGATGCTGTGTTGATTACAAGACCGCGTTCGCCGTCCGGCTCTGTCGGATCGAGCGTCATCATGCCGGCGGCCGATTTAGACGCGCAAAGAAAACTGCCGATCAAATTGATATTAATGATTCGGATATAAGCTTCCACATCGTGCGGAACGATTTCGCCAGTATCGCGCTTTCGAGATACGGTCTTAATGCCACCGCCAATCCCAGCGCAATTGACCATAATGCGTTCTTGGCCATTTGCTTTGCGTACGGCTTCAAAACCGGCGTCGACGCTGGCGTTATCGGCCACATTCACTTTAGCGAAAGTTCCGCCAATTTCTTTCGCGACTTTCTGCCCGTCCTCTTCATTCATATCAAAAATGCCGACTTTGACGCCTTTAGCTGCCAGGCCGCGGGCCGTGGCTTCGCCGAGGCCGGACGCGCCGCCCGTGACAATAGCTGAGATTTCGGAAGAGAGTTTCATAGCTTATCCTGTAATATGATTTTAATTCTTATGGCCCTCATGAGAAAGCGGCCTATCTTGAATAAATTTAAAAGATGGACACTTCATATTTTATACCGGGCGAGAATGAAAGGCCCTTATCTGAATAGCGCGCATCGCCCATAAGTGATTAATCACTTATGACGCTTCAGGGAATTGACAGAAGTTGCCTTCACGCTTAGTGACGAGAACGTGATTAATCACTCATGACAAAAAACGGGTTATTGAAAATCAGTTTTGGCGTGCGCGCCGTTCAAGTAAGGGAAGCAAGGTCAGTTAAGAAAAACGGTGATGACCGCAAGGTATATGGAAAGTTATCCGACAATAATTGCCGTGTCTGAAAGCGGAAAGGGCCGTATTGAACGGGCAGCCCTGTTTTTGTTTTCAGAGTCCACTATTGAAGGAGTTTCGACAAAACGGATTGCCGAGGAGGCCGGGGTCTCTGAAGGCCTCTTATATCGTCATTTTCGAAACAAAGATGATCTGGCGCGGGCTTTAATGCTGACAATTCATGACCGCCTCACCCAAATGATAACAAATATTGATAAGCTGGACGTAACAATCGAGGAGAAGGTCCGGCGCCTCGTCATAGATTACTGTCATGTTGCCGATGCCGATTGGCCTCTTTTCAAGTACCACCTCCTGCATCTCCACCGATTTTCCGGCTTAGCAGACCGTCCTGAACAAAGCCCGCAAGGCGCCGCGGCCTCTCTGTTGCAAAAAGCCATGCAGCGGGGTGAGCTGCCAAGCGAAAATTCCAACCTTCTCGCGGCTATGGCGTTAGGTGTAGTTTTGCAGGCAGCGCAAACCAAAATTTTGGGGGCTATCTCGGGCCCCCTTATGCCTCATGCTGGGCGATTGACGCGAGGTGTGCTGTCGGTGTTGAACTTAGAGGATTAAGATATGCGCTCTCTATTGTTCAACGTATTCTTCTACGCGATGACGGGTCTTTACGCGGTCGTCTGCGTTATCTTCTCGCTCCTTCCGGGCCGTAAAATGATGATGATGGCGTTACAGCGCTACACCAGAGTTATTCGGTGGGGGATGCGTGTGATTGCGGGCATCACGGTGAATGTAGAGGGGCGAAGCCGCGTCCCGGAAGGCGTCTGCATTCTCGCCTCCAAACATTTAAGCTACGGAGATGGACATGTGATTTTTTCCGTTGTGAATGATTTGTCTTTTGTGACGGGTGAGCAGCTCCTTAAAATTCCGCTGTTAAAACGTATACTACGTAAAATGAACGCGGTCGTGATTGATAGCTGCGGCGGGTCCGATGCCCGACAAGAAATGGATGAACAAGCCGAGCTAATACAAGAACAAGGCCGCCGCATTCTCATATTCCCGGAAGGTCACCTCAGCCGCATCGGGACACATCATCGTTATAAAAAAGGCGTCTGGCACCTCTACGACGATTTCAAATGCCCTGTCGTGCCTGTGGCGAGCAATCTCGGTCAAAGATGGAACCAATCAGACTGGCAAAAGCACCCCGGCTCTGCCACAGTCGAATTTATGGAGCCCATCGCTCCGGGCATGGAGAAGGACGCTTTCATGGAACTCTTGCAAAACCGGATCGAAACCCGTTCAAACGAATTACTCGACTACAAAAATATGGGCGCTCTAAACCCGGCTGATGTCGGCCAGGAACGTGAAAATCCGGTTGCAAAAGCCAATCGGGAAAAGCGCGAAGCGGAAGAGAAGACGGCATGACTGATGTAGCGGCCGAACCTGTACAGGCCATAAAAGAAAGCAAGTTCGGATTTATTATTGAACGCCGCTTTGCACCTCTTTTTGTGCTCTTACAAACAGCGACCTTTAACGACAATGCGCTGAAGAACGCGCTCATAGCTCTGATCACATTTGGAGGTATCGCCTTTCTATCTGATCTGCCGTCGGCTATTCGGGTTCCTGTTGCAGGCCTCATCTTCACCGGCCCATTCCTGATTATTTGCGCGATTGCCGGCCAAATCGCGGACAAGGTAGACCGGGGCGTTCTTCTCCGATGGGTGAAACGGGCGGAAATCTTTATCATGCTTATCGCGGCGCTGGGATTCTGGCTCGTCGACATTCGAATTCTCGCCGTTGCCCTGGGCCTTATGGGCGCGCAGTCAGGTTTTTTCTCTCCGACGAAGAATGCCGTACTGCCGCAATGGCTAACACCGAAAGAGCTCATTCGAGGGAACGCTCTGCTCAACGGATTCGTTTTCGTCGTGGTGCTTGTCGGCCAGATAGGCGGAACGTTTCTTGTCCTGAACGGCTCGATGGACGCTATTGATGTCTCTGGAACTAAACTTGCGAGTGTATTCCTTCTCGGGGTCGCTATTGTCGGCTGGATAGCGTCAGAATTTTGCCCAAAGGCCCCGGCGCCAATACCGGACCTGAAAATTAATTTTGAACCTTTCACGGCAACCTTTTCGGCTATTGGTAAAGCTTTTAAGGCCCCCGCTGTGTTACGCCCCATGCTGGGCATTGCGTGGTTTTACGGTTTATCGACAGTTTTTGTCACAACATTTCCGGATTACGTGGCAAGCGTCATGAATTTTAATGCCAGCGTCCTCATCATGATGCTCGTCCTCTCGACCCTTTCCATTATGGCAGGTTCTATTTTTGTCATGCTGTTCGGGAATTGGTCGATATGGGGACCTGAAGCCGTTAGGTTGTCGGCTCTGGGCATCGTTGGAGTCGTCATTTTTATCGGAGCCATAGTGGTTCTACCAAGCCCCACCTTTGTAGGAAGCGGATTGGGGACATCGGAAGAGTTTTTAGCCAATCCCCACACACCATTATTTTTGGGCTCTTTAATTCTTTCGTCAGTATTCAACGGGATTTTTGTCGTGCCTTTGCAGGCAATGGCGCAGAGACGGGCGGACCCGGCCAACCGAGCCCGTCTCATGAGCGCGGGGGCGGTGTTACTAAACCTATTCGTCAATTTGTCGACATTTGGCCTCATTGGTTTGGCCATTCTACGGCTCCCGCCAAAATCTCCCTTCATTATGGTTGTGGCTGGCAGTGCTATTGTCGCGGCCTATGCTATATACAGAAGCATAAAGCCGATTGAGCACCCAACCTATGGCAGTTAAATTTGACTGATATTAACGCGGTTTTAACGCTAAATCTGCGCTAATAGGCTTAATCTTTAAACAATAGGTATTCGTTATGAAACGCGTTCTCGCCGCCCTAATGCTAATGACCGTCACGGCTTTGCCGGCCCATGCCGCAGAGCAAAAACTGCAAGGGACGTATTCCGATTGGTCGGTTTACAGCCGCGCAGAAGGCAATGACACAATTTGCTTCGCGCTGTCTAAACCCGAGGTCAGCGCGCCGACATCTGTTAATCATGGCGATGTATACTTTATGGTCGCAAGCTGGAAATCCGGCGCCGCAACAGAACAGCCTAGCCTCCTTGCGGGATACCCCCTAAAATCCACGCGGTCTCCGTCGGCTTTTGTCGGGCGGACAAAAGTCACAATGTATCCGTCAGAAAACGAAGCCTTTATCGATTCAGGTGCAGATGAACGAAATCTTGTGGCCAAAATGCGAGCCGGGGCAAATATGCGGATCGAAGCCGTGAGTTCACGCGGAACAGAAACCTCTTACGTCTTTTCTTTGAGCGGTATCACCGCGGCTCTAAGAAAGGTGAAGTCGACCTGTTCTTAGTCTGACACATTCATTTTTTTAGCAACAATCAGATCCTGTAGCATAAACTCACTATCTGGACGGGCCCAAGTGCCGAATTCAATGGCGACGATTTCTAATCCCGCCTTTTGATATAAGCGTTTTACAAAATCGAATTCAAAAGCAATTGCTGCCTCCGGTGTGCTTTTGAGTGAGGTTCGACTATTCTCACCAAGTTTGTAGGCAAAATCTATGTGAGGCTTAGCGACGCTCGTACTTACTTCATCCAACAAGTACCAGCTTGCCAAAACCTGCCCGCCTGGTTTCAAACACCGCGCCGCTTCCCCTAGGTAGTTCTCGACTTCATCATCTCGCATATGCGTAAAGACGGATACCAGAAAAGCTATGTCGAAGGAGTTGGTGTCTAGAGGAAAGACATAATCTTGAGCGGCTTGGGTCCCGTCCTTGTTGTAGAGCGGGTTGCGAACATCCATATGTTGGAAGCTGAAATTCGGTACATCGTCATATTGTGATTTACACCACTCAATACCGTCCAAATTAATATCCACCCCGCAATACCGACCTGTTAATTCACCGACCATAGGGCGGGCCATACGTCCTTGTCCGCAGCCAATATCTAACACCTCATTTTCAGGTTTAAGGCCATATTTTTTTAAGGTTCTGCAGAAACTATCGCCAATCCAGACGAAATTCCCTTCTCCGATGAATGTATCTGCCCTCGCAGGCACGCGCTTCGCCGCTCTGGGAAAACACAAATCCATGAAAGAATAACCTATTCGCTTTAGGCGCACGCGAAGAGGCAGGGGGAGGAGTTTTTTGACCAGCGTTCTCATGGTGATTACGCCATAGCCGTGTGTACCTGCCTTGACCATATATAATTTAATGACCATGTAGCGCGGCATGGCAAGCAGCCCAAAAATTGAACAGGACAGCGAGACAAAGGTCATTACGTTGGGCTGTCGGCTAAACGCATATGAAAGCGATGTCATGGCCGGCCACGCCCGGGATGCGGGCCTGAAGAATGCTGTTATCATCAACACTTGCGCGGTGACGAACGAGGCGGTGGCAGAAAGTCGGCGTCAGGTCAGAAAAGCTCGCCGGGAAAATCCTGATGCTATGGTTGTCGTCACAGGATGCGCGGCCCAAATAGATCCGTCCGCCTTTGCGGCGATAAAGGGCGTAAACAAAGTCATCGGCAATCACGAAAAAATGTCACCTTTGAGTTTTGACCCGGAGTTCTTGGAGGGCTCTGAACCTATTCGCGTAAATGACATTATGAGCGTCGCCGAAACAGCTCCGCAATTTATGGGCAGCGCAAACCAGCCCTTAGAGAAATCACAAAACCGCAGCCGTGCTTTTCTGCAAGTTCAAAATGGATGCGACCACCGGTGCACTTTCTGCATCATTCCATATGGGCGCGGTAATGCGCGCAGCGTTCCGGCGGGCGAGGTCGTCAATTCCGTTCGCTCTCTCGTGGCACAAGGCTACAACGAAGTTGTGCTTACGGGTGTCGATTTATCGAGTTGGGGCGGAGACCTTCCCGGAAAGCCTCCCCTCGGAGATTTGGTTCGGCGCGTGTTAAAGCTTGTACCGGAACTTCCGCGTCTACGTCTTTCTTCGATCGACCCCGCAGAAGTGGATGAGGTTTTATTTGACCTTCTTGTGAAAAACGACCGCATGACGCCCTATCTGCATCTATCCTTACAGGCGGGGGATGACATGATATTAAAACGGATGAGGCGCCGCCACAGCCGCGCTGATGTTATAGAGCTTTGTCAGCGCCTGAAAGCGGCTCGCCCTGACATGACGTTTGGAGCAGACATCATCGCGGGATTTCCGACCGAAGACGACGCCATGTTCGAAAACTCACGCTCTATTATTTCAGAGGTCGGGATTCCTTGGCTCCACGTCTTTCCTTATTCCGCCCGTGAAGGTACGCCGGCCGCAAAAATACCGCCTGTTCACGGCAATACCGTGAAAGCTCGCGCCAAAATTCTTCGGGAAGAAAGCGCACGCCTTAAAGCGGAACATTTGAAAACTCGTATTGGATCGACAGATGTCGCATTGTTTGAAGAAACCGGCATTGGCAGGCTTCCTGACTTCTGCCTTGTAAAGGTGGACAGCCCTCCGAAAAGCGGTAGCTTGGCGAAAGTTGAAATCACGGGCTCAAACTCCGAACATCTAACAGGTACTTTGATTTAATGGCTGAAGAGAAAAAGAAAAAAAGCTTCCTGTCTAAATTAGGGTTCAAGTCTAAGGACGACAAACGCGCTGAAGAAGCGGCAAAACGAGCCGAAGAGCAAAAGCGCGTTGATGAGCAAATGGCTGCCCGTATGGCGGCGATTAATGCGGCCGCGCTGAAATCCGCCCGAACGATGGACGGTCAAGGCGAAAGCGAAACTTCCGAGGAAGACAAAGCCAGACAAGAGGCGGAAGACAAACGTCAGTCTGAAATTCAGGCTGCTAAAGATTTGGCGCGCGCAAAGCAATTAGCCGAAGAAAGAGCCCGCGAGCAGACGCTGAAAGCAGAGCGGGAAGCCAAGGCCGAAGCGGCCAAGGAGAAAGCCGACGCAGAAGCGAAAGCGCTCGCCGAAAAACAAGCTGCCCTCGCGGCGGAACGGGCGGAGGCGCAGCGCAGAGAAGCAGAAGAGCAAGCCGAGGCAGAGGCGAAACGGAAAGCCGAAGAAGAGGCTGCGCTCAAAGCGGCCAAGGACGCCGAAGAAAAGGCCGCGCTACAAGCCAAAACCGAGGCAGAGGCGAAAGCCCGCGCCCAAGCGGAAGCCGCAAAAAAGGCTGAGGCCGCGCGTCAGGAAGAAGCTGCGCGAAAAGCCGCTGAAGAAGAGGCTAAAAAACTAGCTGAGAAACAGGCGAAAGAGGCAGAGGCCGAACGTCTTAAACAGCTTGCCGAAGAAGCCCGAGAAGCAGAACGACGGGCGCGAATTGCTGAAGAACGGGCAACACGCGAAGCCAATGAACGCGAGGCCCTCGCCAAGGTCGAAGCCGAACGGCGCGCCAAGTTGGAGGCCGAAGGGAAACTGACGCCGCAGGTGGAATCGGCCCCTGTTCGCACGAATTTTCTGGACCGGATCTCCGCCGGCTTGCGGAAATCTACTTCCCGCATGTCAGACAGCATGGCGGCAAGCTTCAACAAACGCACACTGGATGATGAAGCGCTTGAAGACTTAGAAGATATTCTTATTGCTTCCGATCTCGGCACAGGCGCCGCCATGAAAGTGACGTCGCGTTTGGCAGAAAGCAAATTCGACAAACAGATTACGGATCTGGAAATCAAGATCGCGCTCGCAGATGTGATATCGGAAATTTTGACGCCGCTTGAAAAACCAATAGTTCTTGGCGGCGTGAAACCCCAAATCATGTTGTTCGTTGGGGTCAACGGCTCTGGCAAAACCACAACATTAGGCAAGATCGCAAAACGCTTTACGGATGAGGGGAAGAAAGTTTTGATTGCGGCAGGAGACACGTTTCGGGCGGCCGCTTTTGAACAGCTTTCTGTTTGGGGCGAGCGAGCGAGCGCTCCTGTAATGTCCGGCAAGCTTGGCTCGGATGCCGCCGGACTGGTTTATGACGCCATTGACCGCGCCCGGCGCGAAGAGTTTGATATTCTAATGATTGACACGGCGGGCCGTTTGCAAAACCGGACCGAGTTAATGGATGAGCTCTCGAAGATCCTTCGCGTCATAAAAAAACAGGATGAGACGGCCCCGCATCATTCTATTCTAGTTCTGGACGCGACAGTGGGTCAGAACGCTCTGATGCAAACCGAAGCCTTTGCCAAGACGGCGGAAGTCTCTGGTCTCATTATGACCAAGCTCGACGGCACGGCCAAAGGCGGCGTGCTCGTGGCGCTTTCAGATAAATACAATCTTCCCATTCATTGTATCGGTATCGGAGAGCGCATTGAAGATTTGGAGAATTTTTCTGCTCCGGTTTTCGCGGCGGCGCTTTCAGGCGTGGCTGATGAGATGAGCGAATAAGAAAAAATACGGTTTCCGCCTCACTTATTATTCTGGCCATTATTCTTGCTATCGACCTAATCCTCATGCACACGGCCTGAAACACACGACCTAAAATATGAGTCTCTTATGACTGACCCGACACTCCCAACTCCTGCTAAAAAACCACAAAGTTTTTGGCTGGATTTTGGTCCTCTTTTGATTTTCTTTGCGGCTTTTCAATATTTTAAAAGAACCCAGCCTGATGACGCCATGGTTTACGCGGCCGGAGTGCTCGGAGTCACCGCGACTTTGGCTCTACTTTATTCCTGGATCCGTCACCGTCATGTTTCGGGACTTTTGGTGTTTACAACGGCTATCGTTGTTCTGTTCGCAGGCCTTGCGTTTTTCACGGGAAATAAAGTCATCTTTTTTATGAAGCCGACAATTTTGAACACTCTTTTTGGGCTAGCCGTAATCGGCGGCGTGTTTATCAAGAAAAACGTTGTAAAGCTCTTGATGGGGAGCGCCATAGAGTTGCCGGAAAACAAATGGAATGTGCTGGCGATCCGGTGGGGGCTATTTTTCTTCGCCATGGCTATATTGAACGAAATCATCTGGCGAAACTTTTCCGAGGATTTTTGGGCTGGTTTCAAAGTGTTCGGGTTTTTGCCTTTGACGATCATATTTACCCTGACACAAATTCCATTTATTCAGCGCTTCGGTAAAATGAAAACGGGTGAAGAAAGCTGATTTTAACATCTGTTTAACCCTAAACGGCCCTGGCGATTGTAAAGCTAATTTTTCCTGATACCCGACTTGCGCATGAGACTGCTTGTTCAAAATGATTCGAGGTCTGAACAGGCGCTAATGAGCCCCCTGGAGGGCGTTATTCAATCAATTGAACTAGGCACTGACTCGCAAAGGGAGTGGGAGAGCGCTCAGGTCTCATCGCAAACGCTTCTCTACATATTGCGGTCGGCCCATAATGTCGGTGTCTCACAACCATTCACAGAAGAACAAAAAGCGCTCAACGCCTATTTAATGGAACGATTGGCCGGGCGACGCTTATGTGATTATGCGTGGCGCTTACTCGCTCAGTCACTTTGACCTTCACAATGGTTTAGCGACTATACGCGCCAGAATTGGCCGTGCTTTACAATTGAATGCAGTCCCATTCCTGCTATAAGGCCGCCTATATTAGATGATATTTCAAGACTAAGGATTTCCCATGGCCTCACTGGACAGTTTTAATTGCGAACGCACGCTTGAAGTGCGCGGCGGCACTTATACTTATTTCGATTTAAAAGAAGCAGAGAAGAACGGATTGAAAGGCATATCCAAACTGCCTCGGTCTTTGAAAGTTCTTCTTGAAAACCTTCTTCGCCACGAAGATGGCAGCTCTGTCAAAAAAGAAGATATTCAAGCGATCGCAGATTGGCTTGGCCCAAAAACTTCTACTTACGAAATCGCCTACCGACCAGCCCGCGTGCTTATGCAGGACTTTACCGGCGTTCCGGCGGTTGTGGATCTGGCCGCTATGCGTGACGCGATGGTTAATCTCGGCGGCTCAGCCGAAGCCATTAACCCGCTCAACCCGGTTCACTTGGTCATCGACCACTCTGTCATGGTGGATTATTACGGCACGCCGCAGGCTTTTAAGAAAAATGTGAAACGTGAATATGAACGCAATGGCGAGCGTTATGACTTCTTAAAATGGGGTCAGGAAGCTTTTGATAATTTCGCCGTTGTCCCGCCCGGAACCGGTATCTGTCACCAGGTAAATCTAGAGAACTTGGCGCAGACCGTCTGGACCAAGACCGAAGGCGGCAAAACCTATGCCTTCCCCGATACTTTGGTCGGGACTGACTCGCACACAACCATGATCAATGGCTTGTCCGTTTTAGGCTGGGGCGTTGGCGGTATTGAGGCCGAGGCAGCTATGCTCGGCCAGCCTATTTCCATGCTCATCCCCGAGGTGATCGGGTTTGAGCTTAAAGGCAAACTGGTTGAAGGCACGACAGCTACTGACCTTGTCTTGCGCGTTGTACAAATGCTGCGCGAAAAAGGCGTGGTAGGCAAATTTGTCGAATTTTACGGTGACGGACTTGATTCCATGTCACTAGAGGATCAGGCAACGATCGCCAATATGGCGCCCGAATACGGCGCAACTTGCGGATTCTTCCCCATCGATGCCGACACGCTTAAATATTTGAAAGCAACGGGCCGCGAAGAATCCCGTGTCGAACTCGTCGAAGCTTACGCAAAGGCTCAAGGCCTATGGCGCGATGAAGTGACGCCGGAATATACGGATACATTGTCACTCGATATGACAACCGTTATGCCATCTCTTTCCGGACCTAAACGCCCACAAGACCGATTTGATTTAAAAGGCTCCAACAAAACCTTCGCTAAAATCCTGCGCGACGAATTCGAAAAAACGCCTGATGGCGATTCCGCTGTTCCGGTTAAGGGAAAAGATTACTCCGTGGATCACGGCGATGTCTTTATTGCCGCGATTACGTCCTGCACGAACACCTCCAATCCGTCTGTCATGATGGCGGCGGGTCTTGTGGCGCAAAAAGCCAACAAGCTCGGCTTGACCGTTAAGCCTTGGGTTAAAACTTCCTTGGCGCCAGGGTCTCAGGTCGTGGGCGAATATTTGGAAAAATCCAAGCTCCAGACAGAATTAAACAAGCTGGGCTTTGATGTGGTCGGCTATGGCTGCACAACCTGTATCGGTAACTCAGGCCCGCTCGCACCGGAGCTTGCCGAAGCCATTGCAGAAGGCGATCTTGTTTCGTGTTCTGTCCTTTCGGGCAATCGGAATTTTGAAGGCCGCATCGGCCCGGATATCAAGGCCAACTTCTTGGCGTCCCCGCCTCTTGTCGTGGCTTATGCTCTGGCCGGCTCCCTTCATCATGACTTCGAAGAAGATCCTCTGGGTGTCGATAAAGACGGCAATGATGTCTATTTGAAAGACATCTGGCCGAACTCCAAGGAAATCTCAGAGGTCGTCCGCAAAATCATCACGCGTAAAATGTTTACGGACCGCTACGGCGATCTATATGACGGTGACAAAGAGTGGCAGAAAATCAAAGTGACGGGCGGCGAGACCTATGATTGGCAGCCCGATTCCACTTACGTGCGTAACCCCCCTTATTTCGAGGGCATGACCACGACGCCGGATCCGATCGAGGACGTGAAAAACGCTAATATCTTGGCGCTTCTTGGCGATTCCATTACGACTGACCACATCAGCCCGGCAGGCTCCATCAAAGCCGATGGCCCAGCAGGTCGTTATCTTAAAGATCACAATGTCGAACGCGCTGAGTTTAACTCCTTCGGCTCTCGACGCGGTAATCATGAAGTTATGATGCGGGGCACATTTGCCAATATCCGGATTAAGAACCTTATGGCGCCCGGCACTGTTGGCGGCGTGACAACTTACGTTCCGACAGGCGAAGTCATTAGCATCTTTGACGCCGCCCAAAAATACAAAGCCGACAATAAAGACTTGGTTGTCTTTGCCGGCGGACTCTATGGTAACGGCTCTTCCCGTGACTGGGCCGCCAAAGGCACAATTCTTCTCGGCGTGAAAGCGGTTATCGCCGCCAGTTTCGAGCGTATCCATCGCTCCAACCTGATCGGCATGGGCGTTCTTCCTCTGGAATTCCAAGAGGGTGATAGCTGGGAAAAACTTGGTCTGGACGGCACTGAAACAGTCGATATCTCTGGATTAAAAGACATCACCCCGCGAAGCACGGTTGAAGTTAACATCACATTCGCTGACGGAACAAAAAAGTCTGTTACGGCGAAAGTCCGGATCGATACAGAAAACGAAATGGAATATTACCGTCATGGCGGCATCCTCCATTACGTTCTTCGGAACTTGGCTCAGGAAGCTGTTGCGGCTGAATAAGTATTCCTAAATTAATTACTTTAGAAAACCCGCTTTTGAAGGCGGGTTTTTTTATTTGCCTGTAAAAATAGGGGGGCGGAATTACCAGCTTCCGCCGCCTCCGCCTCCACCGCCGCCGCCCGAAAAACCTCCGCCGCCACTTCCAGAGCTGGATGTGCTAACGGGCCGCGCGGATTGAACGCCAGTGGACAGACTTTTGACCATAGAGCGGTTTATAGAGTTCAAAGACTGACGACCGAAGCCGCCTTTCAAAGCATTACCATGGGCATAGCTCGGCTGATATTCTTTTGCTATCTCCGGCAGGGTCTTCTCGAAATAAGTCGTCCAGGGTTTTTCAACATCCAAAGCAATGGCATAAGGGAGAAACATCTCGTACCTTTCCTTCGTCATAACCGGTGGTTGGCCTGACCCAATCTGTACAGCGTTTAAGCGGCCCTTCTCCGCTGTTTCCATATAGAGTTTGAAGCCTTCTATTTCAGCCCTAATGGACTGCCCGAGCTTTGTCGGCGCCGGAAGCAGAAACAAAAAGACGACGTTCAGGATAATAAGGGCTAATATCGCCAGTGTGAAATAAAGAGAGCCGCTATTTAATTGAGTAAGCGCGATAACAACGCCGACCACACTTAAAAGTATGCCTAGAATAATCCACCCTGCATTCACTCTGTGATAAGCCTTGGAATAATGCGTATTCACATGATCCTCAAATAGCGTACGCATTTCATCAAAATGCGTGCTGGGACTACCAGATATTTTGACCGTATCTTTTCCGGGCCTGAATAGATTATCAAAAACAATTTGCTCATCATCCAGTAAAGGCCTCTTTGTTCGCGACTCAGGCTTTTTGGTAAAAACAGTCGATTTTTTATTCACTTTCATATCTATCCACCCTTTGATGGAGAGACTGATCAGCGTTGCGATTAAAGCCGTATTCCCGGACAGTCCTCTTTTGAAAATACGCTGCGCGGCCGCTGCAGAATAAATGTGCCCCTCCCTTGATGGGGGTTCATACCGCGCAAAGACGGGCTGCTTAGCTGGGTCGCGCCCTACTCTGTCCCACTGCCAGTAATAGAAGGCGAAAATGCAGAGCGAAATAAGAGTAATTAAGAGTAAAGCGCCATTTTTAAGCCACCAATAACGGCGCAGATCTGCATTGGTCAGGCCGTCGATTTGACCTTTAGGAACGGAAATAGATACAGTTAGGCCTTCATGGGCCGCAAGCGGACGCTGCGTTTCAAAAACAATTTCGTCGCCGACTCTACGAGATGTAAAGTTTTGACCCCCTTCATCTATTCGTCCCGTATTGGCGTTAAAATCTATTATATTGGCATCTTGAGGAATCTTGACACTGATACGCGCCTTTTTCACAGGGTAATTCCAATAGTTTCCTGTCACATTCCAGAGAAGCTCGTCAAAGTTTTCACGATATCGGATTTCATTTTCAACCGTATAAATGAGCTGATAGTTGTGCTGGCCGTTTGGCAAATAAATATCCGCATCGCCGATACGCCATTGCCACGCAGACCGAATTCTATTTTCTTGATAGGGTTCGGGATTCCCGTCCCGAAGGATGGATTTCATATCGTATTGAATATCATCCGTGACATCAAATTCGGCGACATATTTCTCCGCGGGAAGGTCTCTAAATATACCCCGCCGATTTTGCCCTGGCCCGTCAACAATGGTTATGTTCTCTATAACCTTGACGTCGCCGGATTTGAGTAGCTCTAATTGAACATCGAACTGGCTAATATGCTCTCCGCTTAAGTCCACCTCTTGAGCAAGGGCCGTAGTTCCCCAAAAAAAGGAAATAAATAATAAGAGAAGAAACTGTCTCACAGATTCACCTCCGGCACGGCGTAGTCGGAGTCGTCAATGTCGAAATAATCACACTTTTTAAACCCAAATGGCCCGGCTACAAAGTTACTTGGAACGGATTCAATTTTAGTGTTCAGCGACCTGACCGCGCCATTATAGAACCGCCTGGACATTTCGATTTTGTCTTCCGTTTCAGAAAGCTCCTTTTGTAAATCAAGAAAATTGTCAGAGGCTTTAAGCTCCGGATAATCTTCTGCCAAAGCAATGAGCCGCCCGACAGGTTGTTGCAAGGCGCTTTCTGCTGAGGCGCGCGCATCGGGTCTGTCCCCGGCCGCCAGAGCCGCATTACGTTTTTCGATGACCTCGGAAAATAATTTGCGTTCGTGGCTGGCATAGCCTTTGACAGAGTCTACCAAACGCGGAATGAGATCTGCCCGCCTTTTAAGCTGCACCTCAATATCAGACCAGCCATTTTCAACGAGCTGCCGACTTTGCACCAGTTGATTATAGAGGATTATGACGAGAACGGACAGCAACACCGAAATTCCGAGAGTCACCCACAGCATACTTATCTCCTGACTTTCCAGAATAGGACCTGCTGAACTATCCTTTAAATAAAGTTATTCCTCAAGAGAGATTATAGCATCGGGTTTGACCGTCTAAAGGGGAGCCAAAGGCTCCAGCCAAAAGACTGGGTGGCATTTACCTGGGCTTCTTCGAGACCCAAAGTCATTTGCGTCTGGCCTTTGGCGGGCTCAGACTGATAGGTACCAAAGAGCCTATCCCAAAATGAAAAGTTAAATCCATAATTGGTCTGGCTTTCGCGCATAATGACAGAGTGATGGACGCGGTGCATATCCGGCGTGACAATTAATTTTCTTAAGCCTTTGTCGAGGGCCTGGGGAAGTTTCAAATTTGCGTGGCTGAAAATTGCGGTTGCGTTGAGAGCGATCTCGAAAATGATCACGACTAAAACGGTCGGGCCAAGCCATAATACAATTATGCATTTGAACAGCATGGACAATAGAATTTCAATCGGGTGAAATCTAACGCCTGAGCTGGCATCTAAATCTCGATCGGCGTGATGAACTTTGTGAAGGCGCCAAAGCACTGGAATTTTATGAGTTGCGACATGTTGCAGCCAAATTGAAAAATCCAACACAAGGAAAGCTAAAAGAAAGTCCATCCAAATCGGTAGATCGACCAAGTTTAAGAAGCCCCACTCATTTTCCGACGTCCAAGCCGCGACGCCGACAGCTATTAGCGGGCCCAGAATCATTAAACCTAATGTACCGGAAATAACTAGCGAGAGGTTCGTGACCCAGCGGCGAAACCGTCCTTGCAATCGCTTGCGTCGCGGGAAGAGCGCTTCCAAGCTTGAAAATAAAATGAGAGCTCCAGCAAAAATGCCGAGGCGGATAAGAGCCGTATTGTCCATTCAGCTTATCCGAAAGCTAACGGCAATTTTTTGTGCGATAAGCCGCTCGGATAGCCCGCGCTTCGTCATCACGCTCTGCAGCGGCGACACCTCGTTCAGTCTGAAGCCCTTGTCTGTTCCCTATGAGACCGGATTGTGGGTCAGGCCCAACCTGATTGCTCAGGAAGGCATCCATAGGTCTTTCGCCATCTGACAAGGCGCGCAATTGCGCACAGTCAAACTCCATATAGGGATCGGGGTCAGCAGTTGTCTGGCAAGCCTGGAGCATCAAAATGCCGGCAAGACTTATTAAATATTTCCACATGAATTGGCTCCGCACTTGAAACTCCTGTTGGATAAGTTAACAGCTTAAGCGCAATTTGCCACTTACAAAACCGTGACCTCTATGACTCGTCCTACTATCCTAATAACCGGCGCTTCTGCAGGATTGGGCGCGGCCTTAGCGCGGGAATATGCCTCTCGGGGATGGGACCTTGTCTTATGCGCCCGGCGCGTGGCGCCGATGAAAGCCTTAGCGAAAGAACTAAAAGAATCCTTTGAAGCAGAAAGTCACGTCTTTAAATCAGACCTGTTTGAGGAAGACGCCGTGGACAAGCTCATTGCGGCTATTGATAAAAAATCTATTCAAATTGACGGCCTGATTAATAACGCCGGTTATGGTCACCCCGGTCAGTATTTAGAAAGCGATTGGGAAGCACATGCTAATTTCATTCGTCTCATGGCGACGGCCCCCTGCGAGCTGGCACGGAAACTCGCGCCGGCAATGGTGGAACGCGGCTTTGGCCGCATAATGAACGTGGCATCTTTGGCCGGACACATGCCGGGATCCAAGGGCCATACTTTATACGCCGCCGTAAAATCCTTTCTTATCAAATTTTCCGAGAGCCTGAATATGGAATTGGAAGGCACAGGCGTTCACGTCAGCGCGCTTTGTCCCGGCTTTACCATAACCGAATTTCATGACGTCAACGGTACAAGAGACGCGATAAATAAATTGCCTGATTACATGGTGATGGACGCCGATATTTGCGCCGAGATGGGGTATGAGGCCCTTGAGAAAAACCGCGCCGTCTTTGTTTCCGGACGGGTAAATAAATTCATTGCGCTGCTTGGGCGGGCGCTTCCAATGACCCTCACTCAAAAATTAATGTCCAAAAACTCTGAAAAATTCCGAAAGGTCTAACATGTCGGCTGCCGATCACAGATTATACGTCGCGCTCGACCTTCCGACTATTGCTGAAGCGGAAGCTATGGTGGAGGCCCTCGGAGAGACGGTGTCCAGCTATAAGATCGGGCTCCAGCTTCTGCCCATCGGGGGCGTTGAATTTGGCCAGCGTTTAAAGGCGCAGGGTAAGAACGTTTTCTATGATTTCAAACTCCATGATATTGGCGCGACCGTTGAAAAGGCCACGCGCTCTATTGCCGGATTAGGGGCGGACCTCCTGACCGTTCACGCCCGACCCGATGTGATGCAGAGCGCCGTTGCCGGGCGGGGCGATTGCGAGCTGAAGCTTCTCGGCGTTACTGTTTTGACCTCTCTTGATAAAGCGGCTCTTGAAGCCATCGGATATCACGAGGACGCAAAAACTCTTGTCATGCGCCGGGTGGCTCAGGCGGTCGAAGCCGGCATGGACGGGGTCGTGTCTTCTCCGCTCGAAGCCGCCGCCATTAGAGCTGTGGTTCCCAAAGACTTCTTAATTGTTACTCCTGGCGTCCGTATGCCGGGCGGGGATGCAGGGGATCAGAAAAGGATCGCCACACCCGGAGACGCGCTGAAAAATGGAGCGTCGCATCTGGTCGTGGGCCGTCCGATCACCGCTGCAGGTCATCCGCGACAAGCCGCAAGTGATGTTCTTGAGAATATGAAGTCCTAAATGAAAGACCCCTCAATCCGGGAGACTGAAGGGTCAAAACTTCTTTACCAAGCTGAGCCGTAACGACTGGCGCCGACATGAACCGGTGTGCACCCGCTATAGCAAGGCGGCGGAGGCGGGGGCGCCACACAACACGGCTTTGGAGCGGGCGGGGGTGGTGGAGGCGCAACACAACAAAGACGCGGCGGGGGAGGCGGCGGCGCGATCGGCGCGCAGCAAACCGGGTAACGGACATATATCACGGGACGCACAACGCGGTAATAAGTTGTCTTCGGGACGGGTTTTACAACATTGTAGCAGCCCAGAACGCGTCCGCCTTCGGGGTTGTAAACAGCCGTCGGGCAGTTTGTTGCCTGTAGGCTTTCATTGTGACCCAGACCGGGCAGAGTTCCGGAGAAACCGTACATTTCGACATTGCCGTCTGTGTAGGTGTCGCTGATAGAGCCGGAGCCGTAACGGGCGCTAGCCTCATATTGTGACATGACTCCTCCATACGAGGATTGGCCGTAAGAAGACTGACTATATGAAGAGGCTCCGTATGAACTGGGGCCATAAGCAGACGGGCTATAGGCATGACCGTAATCGCCCGCATTTGCCGCTGCCGCTAAAGCCAGACCGGCGGCGCTTAAGATTGCTGTTTTTAAAATTCGGGACATCATCATCCACCTTTTTGTTAAACGTCAGACAGGATCCCGCTCGGGCAGCGATCTTTCGGAGCGGCGTCCTGCCGATCTCTCAGTCTGACTGGATTATCGCGCGGCGCTGGGCCGCGCACAATTTGATTCTCTTTTCGCGGGAATCAGAGCCGAATATCCGAACTCTGAAAGCCCCATTTTTTTAGTAATTCCATCCGGGATAGGACGGAGACACATGTCCCTGATGCGGCGCATGAGGCTGCGCCGTGTCGCAGGTTGGAACGGGCACGCCCACTACAGGATTGACGACTTGCTTTTCGACCTTGCGTTTACAGATGACCTGCGTTGCCATTGTATCTCCGAAAAAGGTCGGTCCGGACACTTTTTCCCAATAGGTTCCATCCGCGCCGAGGGTGGAGCCATATGTGCCGTTATTTTGCAGCACCGGAGCGCCGGCTAATCCGCCCGCGCTATAACGAGGCGCCGGAAGAGATTGCGGCTGTGGCTGAAAGGCATAGGTTTCCGGAATGCCGACCTGTTGCGAATAAGCCGGAGGCGGCGGGGCCGGTGAATAGGAAGGCGTTTGCCCAAACGCATAGGTTTCGGGAATGCCCACCTGCTGAGAGTAGGCGGGCGGCGGGGGCGGCGCTTGAACTCGGCCAAAATTTTGTCTCATCATGGAGGGGCGGGGGGCATATCCGCCGCTGACATGGGGCTGCGGAACAGTTCGGCCTGAATTTAGCGCCCGATCCGCATTTTCGACGCTGCGGTCAACAATAGATGTCGGGATGTGGGCAATGCCTGGGACAAATCCGGCGTCGCCATATTGGCGGGGCTGAAATAAAGATCGATCCATCTGTTGCGAACTATAGCTATAAGTTGTCGGGATGGACACCTGACCCGTATAGCCAGGGGCGGGCTGCGGCGTCGCAAAGAGCTCTACATCCACGGGAATGCCTGCATCCTGTCGGCAATATTGAGTGGATTCCGGATGACATCCGCCCGTAAAGGCGACCGGGGCATCCGACAGGCCGGGACCGGCTTCGAGGCTGTGCACGCGCATGATGGAAATATGAGGTGACCGCTGAAACTGAATGCTGCGCAAATGTCCCATCGGACGATTGTCCTGAACCGTCACAGGGCCGAATTGCAAAGGCGGCCCTTGGATATAACTAATTCCAGGTCGGCAATCCGGGCCATTACAATTCCCGGCACTTGCGATGCCGCTAATACTTAACAGACCCAGCACGCTAACAGCGCCCATGATAGATTTAATTGGCATTTGCCACTCCCATTTCATTTCACCTGCGAATGGAAGGTCTCCTGCCTGCTCACCCGCTCTTTAACTTGTGCGGGACGGACTCAGCCGTGACTTAAAAGTCATAGGCAATACCACCCCGTTCCCAATCGCCGTAGCGCGTGGGCTCCACACCTTTCGGGCCGGACTTTTCTGCCGGACGGTCTGTTTCCTTACGCGCCTCGCGGCGCGCTTCGGCTTCGGCCAAGGCCCGCTTGGCGGCAGGGCTCAGAACCTTTTTTTCCGGCTTTTCTTCGTTCGCTTTATCGGGGGAATTTTCTGTCATACCCGATAATACGCAAAAGCCGCACAGTCCGTCAAACCGAGAATGCCGGTCCAACCTGTTACGTCTCTACACAAAGAGCGATAAAATTTAATTAAACGGGCGTTGGGGAGTTATTAAGCATAAGTTTTAGAACCCTCAGCACGGATGGGTAGAAAATCTCCGTCTTGGTGTTCGAAAAAGCCCCTGCGTCTTAAGATTTGCTCCGACACCTTCAGGACCAATAAAAACGACATTTAGATTTAAATCCGTCTTGCCGAAAAAAAGCCATGCGATCCTGTCGGCTTCGGGTTTTGCGCAATTTTGAAAGTAAGCCCGGAATATCTTTTTCTCCCCGATCACATTGAAAATCATAAAACTCCAGCAGGTTTTCCGAAACCTCCAGGATCAGATCGTAAAAGCGTCTTTCCGCCATCTCGACAATATGATCCCACTCCGCGCTTGGCGTGTCCGGGCGATAGTCATGCCACTGGCTATAGGTCAGTCTGTCAGAAAGCCTCTCGGATGCCTGGCCGTTCAGGCGGGTTTGCGCGTAACGGGCTTTCTCGACCTCAAGGCGCACCGCCTCTTTTTCGCGGCGAAGGGCCTCCTTTTTTGAAAGGGTCTGTCTCATTTTTCAGTCTTTCGAACAGAGGGGTGACCAAATTCGGCCTTCAGGGCGTCCCTCTCTGCCCCGACGGAGCCCGTCAATTGGAGAGCGGCTATAACGTGATGGGGTTTTGCGCCGAGGTTTTCTTTCGCTTCGCAATAGTGTTCCAAAATCTCTTGTGCGGCGCTCATGACGATTTCATGAGCTTTGTTTTCAGTCCGGTTCATAAATTCGCGGTTTTCTCCGGCCGTGGGCGCGGGGAGCTGTCGGGCCCATTCTTCGTGACTCAGCCGGGCGGCCCTCTCTTTTCTTGAGCCGGCGCGTCCGCCCAATTTGTCGAGACGGGCTTTCTCTGTTTGAAGCCGCACGGCCTCTATTTCATGAGCTTTGGGTCGTAAAATGCGGGAATGTCGTTTCATGAGAACCTTTTTTATTTAGAGTTTAAAGTCAGGAGGATGCAGCTAACCTCTTCTATTCCTGTCATTCCGGGGCGCCGAGCGAACCCGGAAGGTCGAGAGATTGCGGACTAAATCAGAGAGAGAGCTCACAGCCTCTCGGCCTTCCGCATCTGCGGCCTATCGGCCTTGTGCGGAATGACAGGTAGAAATCGAATTGTGCATCGCCCAAGCGTTCCTTCCCGCTTGCCATCGAGGGCCAAGCCTTT
>CAXATH010000005.1:0-217605 GCA_963972195.1 uncultured Hyphomonadaceae bacterium
TGTTCCCTCCTCGGGGGACGGCGGGAAGCGGTCGGCCAGACTGCCGCCGGGCAGTCCCGCCGCAAGGCCTTTGGCCAAAGTCGTCTAGGTATCTTTTCATGCTCATACCAAAAACCTTGCGGCGTGCCTTTTTACCCGCCGCCTGACTGGCCTCTTGCCGCTTCCCCCCGCCCCCCTGCGGGGAGAACGTGCCGCGTCCCATTCTTTCATCAAAGGTGGGCGCGGGGCGCGCCCGCTTTTGGGGGCGGCATTGGAGACCAGACCAATGACTTTTTGCCAAGCCGAGAGCCAAGCAGCTTTTGACCATAAGTCGCCAGACGCCACCCCGTCAGACCCTGACTTTTTTCCGGCCCCTTCGCCTGACCCCATCCGCATCTATGTGGCTTGCCTTGCCGCTTATAATAACGGTCATTTGCACGGTGAATGGATAGAGGTCACGGATGAGGAAAGCATATGGGAAGCCGTGCAAGCCATGTTGTTTGCATCCCCGATAGACGAGACTGAAGAATGGGCCATTCACGACTATGAGGGATTTGAAGGCGCAGAGGTTGGGGAGTATTACAGCTTTGAGAATGTCGTTGAACTGGCCGGCTATATTCGAGAGCGCGGCGAATTGGGCGCGCACGTCCTTAATTATTACGGCGGTAATATCGAAGACGCTAAAGCTCGATTTGATGAATATGCGGGAGAATATGAAAGCCTAGCCGACTACGCGCAGGAACTGACCGAGCAGACAGGCGAGACAATCCCCGAACGCCTTGCGCCCTATATCGACTATGAAGCGATGGCGCATGATTATGAGCAGTCTGGCGACTTTCTGACATTCAAAGTCGGCGGCAATGTTCATATATTTTGGGCGCACTGACATGGCCTGCTATCAGATTAAACCAACGGCAGGCGAACGCGGCTCCATCCCTTTGCGCCAAGCCCCCTGCAAAACAGAGTCAGCCTCGTGATCCGCGTCCATCCCAAACGCGACTACGAACCCACCGAAGTCGGAGCGCAGAGCCTCATTGAGGGCGTGCGGCCCGTCACGTTGGGCGAGAAACTGACCGCTCAATCGACACTTCCCATGACTCCCAAACGCAACCCGAATGCAGAGCAGAAGCTTTGTGACCACGGCTTATTCGAAGGTGAGGGGAAAAAGATCGCTCCAGTGGAGCGGTCTCCCCCGAACGCCGTGCGCAAATTGACTTGTTAGACCTCATTTCAAACCCAAAATAGGAGGCTCCCATGAGCAAACCCTTCGACCTAAAATTTATTCCCTTCTCTCAATTGCATATCTCTGATTTGAATATGCGCCACAGTGAAACGGCCCCCGAAATTGATGATATTTTGCCGAGCGTGAAAAAGCGCGGCATTCGTCAGCCTTTAATCGTGCGCCGCGAAGGCGGCACGGCCAAGAAGCCTAAATACGGCATTGTGGCAGGACGCCGCCGCCATTTCTGCCTTGCTGCTATCGCGGCAGAAGGCATTGAAATTACCGATATCCCATGTTGTGTCATGGATGCGAAAGACGACGCCCTTGCCATTGAGACAAGCCTTATCGAGAATGTCGCCCGTCTGGCCCCGACAGAAATGGAGCAATATGAGGCGTTTAAAGTCTTAGCTAATAAAGGCCAGAGCGTGGACGATATTGCCGCTGTTTTTGGAATCACGTCGAACTCTGTCAAACGCCGTTTGGCCCTTGGCTCGCTTATTCCCGATGTGCGAGACGCCTACACCAATCAGCAAATTGACGCGGCCTCTATTCGGGTTTTGACAATGGCCACGGAGGAACAGCAAGCCGATTGGTTAGCCTTGTTCAATTCAGATGACTACTGCCCGACGGGTCAGCAGTTAAAGGCATGGCTTACAGGGGGAGGGGTGATTACCACCGACAAAGCGTTGTTTGACGTGAAGCAATATGACGGAACCATCCTAACGGATTTGTTTGGCGAGCACGGTCAGTTTGCAGATGTGGAGCATTTTTGGGATGCCCAAAACGCCGCCATTGCCGAAGCCGTGGAAAACTACAAAGCCGATGGGTGGAAGGAAGTCATTTTTGGAGAACGCGGCCATTACTTTCCCCGATATGACTATGTCGCCCATCCCAAAGACCAAGGGGGACGCGTTTACGGCGAAATCCGCGAGAGCGGCGAAGTCACTTTTTATGAAGGCTATATCACGGACGCCGAGGCGCAGAAGATACGCCGCGCGCTCTCAAACGGCGAGGCCGAGACAGGTAAGGCGGCCCCGACAAGCAAACCTGAAATGTCAGGCCCCATGGCCGAATATATGAACTTGCACCGTCATAGTATTGTCAGAGCCGAACTCATAAAGCGCCCTGACTTGGCGTTTCGCTTGACCGTTGCGCATATGATTTGCGGGGCGCGGCACTGGAAAGTGGAGCGGGACGAACAGCGCACCCGCAAGGAAGATACGAGGGCCAGTTTGGAGGCCAGTAAAGCTGAAGCGCTTTTAGCCGAAGAACGTAAAGCCGTGTTCGAGCTATTGGGTTTGGAGGGAGAGCACCCGCAAATCTATCACCGCTATCAAAGCGCTTATGATCTCTGCGAGATATTTGCGCGGCTTCTCACATTAGAAGATGCGGACATATTACGCATTCAGACCTTCTGTCTCTGCGAGACATTGGCCGTGGACAGCTCTGAAGTCGAGGCGATTGGCATACTGACAAAGCCAGACTTCGGCTCTTACTGGTCGCCCGATGACGCTTTCTTTAGCCTGTTGCGGGATAAGCCCACTATCAATAAAATGGTAGAAGATATTGCCGGAAAGTCCTGTGCAAAGGCATCTCTGTCAGACACGGCAAAACAGCAAAAGCAGATTATCAAAAACCGTATGGCAGGGCACGGCGTCGCCGAAGCCTCGCCGGATTGGCTCCCGAAATGGGCGGCGTTTCCGGCAAAACCCTATAAAGCGGTGGAAGGATGCGCTCCTGCTGAGAGGGGGCGGCGGATTGCCAAGTTATTGAAATCCGCCTGAACGGATAAGTTATTAAAGAAGAACCCCCCGCTAATCGCGGGGGTTTTGCCTTCAGGCCAAAACTTGCGCCCTAAAAGAAACCCGCATCTGCGTGAGCCAAGGCGGGGCAAGGTTCGATCAGGATTGAGCCGTTTAGTAGGTTCCAGAGGAGAAGATTCGCTGGGCCTTTTGGTCATAAGTCTGCCCAGGATTGGAGGGAGGCTTTGCGAAGGCCAAGGATAGAATGCGCGGAAGTAAGCAAGAGAACGCTATCCGCTGTCTTGAGGCCAAAAAGCAATCCGTCGCAAATTTTCTGTTGGAGGCTATCAACTGTCACGTAAAACCAAGGCCCATTTTCCCTCTCTCAATTTTCAGTGTTACCTATATTAGGGCAGGGTAGAGCCGCTGAAATTCAGGAAGTATCCAAGCGACATTCTTTAGTTTTTGGAGTGGCATATCCAAACCCTTGCCGCATTAATTGGGCATCTCAAAATTCTATCACCAAAATATATAAGGGCTCCATTCCCGGCTGAAACATGAGAACCTGCCCCAAAACCTTCTTCGCCGAATAGGCGTCGAGCCACTCTTTTCCTCTGGCGAGCGCCATTCATCGCGAAACAAAAGAGCGCCCCTTTGGCCTATCTCCACTTCGTTTCGGGTGCTTCGCCCCTCTGCAAATCAGAACTTGGGGCGGGCGGTTTATGTCAGCAGGGAGATTGGCTCCCGACATTTCGCTGACATAATTTGGAGACTGAAACCATGGCACAAGCACTTGGATATGTAACGAAAAACGAAATCGGTAACTTCGCCGGTACCCTAAACCTCGGCGGATCCTCCCGCATAAATATTGTCGCCAATGACAATAAAGAAAGCGAAAAGCAGCCTGACTTCAGAGTTGTAGATAGCCGCGGACAGGAAATTGGCGGCGGCTGGCTCAAGACAGGTGAAGTCAGCGGGAAGGAATATCTCTCGCTCACCTTTGCCCATCCGACCCTTGGCCCGCGCAAAGTCTACGCCAATCTCGGACAGGCTTACGGCAAAGAGGCGGACGATTTTGCCATCCTCTGGAACCCGCAAGAAGGCTAAATCCTAACGCGCCCCGACCCGCACCGGCTCACGCCGATGCGGGTTTTTCTGTGTTCGCAATCCCGACTTCGACTCAGATAATCTTCCTCTGTTTGCAAGACGGTGCGGCACGTTACGAGCGGGCTTTCTAATCTCACAATTGACGTCAATAAGGTATCAAATCTGACTATTTTGGATTCAGCGCTTTACTTTTCTAGGAAAGTGTTCCTATTTTGTTCTTTTGAGAGTCAGGGTTATGTGGAGGCCGAAATGGATAGAAATGAAAGGGTCATTATATCAGATGCGGCTTGGGCCTGGGAGGGTTTGCGCCGCAATGAGGGCTACCGTAAGGCTTGGGCCCGTCACCATACGGCGCGCCCCCACATTTGTGATGCGCGGGCCAGCCTCAGATATGTGCGGCTTGACCGCCCTTATTTTGAGGCGGAGACATACGGGCTCGTCACTTTCGCCGATCCCGAACTCCCCGCAAGTGAAGTCCCTGTTTTTTGGCGGCCTGACCTTCTACCCCGGACGCTCTCTGTCTCTTTGTCAGTTCATCAAAATAAGCCAAAAAGCGGTTTCTCACTGTCCTCGTTAAAATGCTATCCAACTGTACTCGATACGTTTGAAGGTGAGCGACATATCCGCTTGGGCGGTCACCATTTCTGGATTCAAATGATCAGTCAGGACATTACCTTACTGGAGGATGACACGTCCATCGAAGTCAATCTGACAGGCTCAAGCAACCTCCCGCAACGGATCACCAGTGTTGAACAATTATTCTCGCTTCACAGTTCCGAGGACGGTGCGCCCGCGCCCGTTAAGCGCCCTCCAAACCGCGACAAACTACTCGAAGGCCTTCTAGCTTGGGATATCTATACGCGTGATACGGGGCGGAAAGGCACCCTCAAAGATGTTGCGATTGCGCTTTTTGGGGAGGACCGGGTGGCGCAGGAATGGGGCCATAATCGGTCCTTAAAAGACCGCGCCGTGCGGGCACGAGATCGCGGGCGGTCCTTTGTCGAAGGAGGTTATTGCGAGCTTCTTAGGCGCACGAATTTTTAGGGGTGTCGGAATCGGGACTCCTAATTTCGACACTCCCGCACTCTCTTGAATAGGATTATATTCCTTTTATTCATAACGCCAATCCATTCCGGACAGCGTGTAAATCAAAAGGAATCGCGATGTATGACTATCCAAAAAGCCCATTTTTAACGAGCCAAGAGGCGGGAGACTATCTCCGCCTTGACGCAAAAACACTCAACAATATGCGCTGGCGCGGAGAGGGGCCTAACTACAGAAAACATGGCGGAAAGGTCGTCTATCACATCACCGATCTCGACTACTGGTCAAAGGACCGCGACGCAAAAGATCACCGCGTGCCGCCTAAAGATGAAGCGGCACCATGAGTGCGCGTCTGACAGCTCTGCATGAGCATTATCGGAAAAAACGGTATAACCACCGCGTTCTATTCGGTCATCCTATTAGACTTGTTCGGCGGGGATGGCGCTCTCGCTATGCGGTATTCGCAGCGGGGCAAGTCTTTGGATATGAGCGATGGGGTGCCGATAAATTCGGCATGCAGGACTGGACGATCTATATTGGTTCTACCGTTCAAAGCGGATATTTCACGCGCGTTCCCGGGATTAGACCGGGGGCAGATATCTGGCTCACCGCCAAGGGAAAGACCCAAGTTAGAAAGCTATTTTCAGCGCTCGACCTGATGAAAAAGTCAGGCATTGCGCCTGAAGACATCAATGAGTACCGGTGGCGAGACATGCAAATAATGCTGGGACCGAACGGGGACCCTCTTGGTCTCGTACGGAGCTGGGCATGTTAATTCGCGTCCTGGCTCCCGTCGCCGTCGTCGCACTTTGCACCGCTTCGCTCATACAAATCGTGCGACCCATCGTGCCGCGTCTACTCTATAATCCAAGCCCGAGCGCCCCCATTGGATGGTACCGTTTACGACCAGGTGAGGGCGTTAAAAAAGATGATTTGGTCGCTGCGCACCTGTCCGCAGAAGGGGCGGCGCTGGCGCTTGAGAGAAGATATCTTCCCCCGAACATACCTCTCATCAAGACGGTTTGGGCCGTCGCCGGAGAGGAGGTTTGCCATACGAATGGACAGGTTTTGATGCGAGGTCGGCCCCCGCTTATCGTGTTAAAATACGACGCGTTAGGACGGGCTCTACCGTCGCGAAGCGGCTGTTATCGACTGGCAAATGACGAAGTCTTTCTCGCCTCAAATGATGTGCAGACCTCTTTTGACAGCCGTTATTTTGGTGCTGTTAAGCGTGACTTAGTGCTCGGACGCGTAAAATACCTGGGTCGGCTGAGAGGGCGCGAAGGGCGGCTGAAGGCGGGGCACGGGGGATAGGCGTGGAGGGCCAGATAAAGCGGGGGGCGTCACCCCCCGGCTAACGCCTTGTCTGCACATCGATTTTTGTAACTCTAACGCCGAAAGGCCTGGAGTGACTGTTTTGGGGTTAATCCTAACCGCATAGGGGGATTTTGGGGGTGTCACCTTGTATTTTACCTACGCAATATCCCGGAGATTTTATTTTGGCAGCTAAAGGCGAGGATCAGTTTGAAGTTTATCTGGGGCGTCTTCGCTCACCGTCCGGCAGTCGTCGAGCCGTCGGGTTCTTTGAGAGAGTCAACCGAGGTGCGAAAGCGAAATGGCGCAGAGCGGCTTATAGTCGGTCCTCGGGCGGGTCTGGGGGCGCGTCTGTCAAAGCCATGACCTTTCATCGGCGTGTGATTGTCAAAGCTTCCATCAAGAAAATGACGGGGCAGGGTTATGCGGCCTTTAGAAAACATCTCGACTATATTCAACGCGACGGAACGGATGAGCGCGGCGACAGAGCGGAAACATATGGCCGAGGCGTTGAAGAGCGTGAACTAGAAGCTCCAGAGCTTGACCGCAAAGACGCCGTGAAATCTTTCGCGGCGCGTTGTAAGGATGACCGCCATCATTTCCGAATAGTGGTTTCCCCTGAAGACGGACAAAAGCTCCAAAACCTGACAGACTACACGCGTGACCTTGTCGCTCGAATGGAAAGCGATCTCGACACGAAACTCGATTGGGTCGCGGCTAATCACTACGACACAGGTCAGCCGCATACACATCTCATTGTTCGAGGTGTTCGAGATGACGGCACCGATCTCATTATTCCCAAGAAGTATATTTCTTACACGTTGAGACAGCGCGCCCAAGACCTCGTCCAGGACGAACTGGGTCCGGTTAATCAAAAGGAGGGCAGAGTCCGGCTAGCCCGAAGCGTCGACATTAGAGGGGCGACGGCTTTGGATAAGTCCCTTCAGGATAGGATTGAGGGCGGGAAATTAGATATGAGCAAGCCTGTCGCCCCTGGACGGGTCTGGCATCGGCAGCTGCAAGTCAGGCGATTGCGAACTCTAGCCGCCATGGGTCTAGCAGAACCCCAAGGGTCAGGCCGTTGGAAAATTGACCAGTCCTTTGTGACGACCTTACGCGATGTGGGCGCGCGAGCTGAAATGATCAAAGCCGTTCACCGCAGCCTGACAAAAGGCGGTCATGAGCCCGGTCTTATTACTGAAAGAAATAGATTCGACCCCAACCGAAATAACGGCCTCTCGGTCACAGGGATTGTCCGGAATTTTGGAAGGCCCGATGATACTCGGGAAGGTGGTTTCGTTATTGTGCAGTCATTGCACGGCGCGCCGGTTTTCGCAAAAGTCTCAGAGGACGAGATTTTTGAGACATTGCGGGAGGGGCAAGTTGTTACGTTCCAGCCCCATGCAAAAGGGGCCCGAAAGATTGATCACTCTATCGCTAATTTCGCGAAATCTCACGACGGCGTTTATAGTGAAGTTCGTCACGCAACGGAAGGCAGTTCTATATCGCCTGCCTATGCGAAAGCCCATGTCAGAAGGCTGGAAGCTTTGCGACGCGACAAGTTAGTCATCCGGCGTCCAGATGGTTCATGGAAGATTCCCAAAGATTATTTAGAGCGCGCGTCAACCTATGAAGCCGATCGTGCTTTGCGAATGCCAACGTCCATAACTCGCGACAGCACCCAAACCTTATCTCAAATGGAACGCGCAAGAGGCGTGACCTGGCTTGATAAAAGATTGGTTGAGTTTGGAGTGGAGGGCGTTGAAGACAAGGCCATTGCAACCTCGCTGACGAGTCGCCGAACAGCCCTTCAAAAAATGGGTTTGCAGCTCGGTGTGGAGGGGCGGTTGCCAAAATCAGCTTTGACAAAATTACAAGATATCGATTTGCAAGCCGCATCCAAAAGCTTTCAAGAGACTTACGGCAAGCCTTATGCCGCATTGGGCAAAGAGCGGAATGTTGAGGGCGTTTACCGTCAGTCCATTGAACGCCCGAGTGGAAAGTTTGCCGTTGTTGAACGGGCGAAGGATTTTACGCTTGTCCCTTGGCGACCCATCATGGAGCGCCGTTTAGGACAGTCGATCGCAGGACGCGTTTCAGCAGGCGGGATCAGTTGGGATGTGACAAAGCAAAGAGGAATAACTCGGTGATTTCATATAGACCTAGCCCTTGAGCTCAAAGGTAGGTGAGTTGTCCCTAGTCACGAATGAGGAGCATTTTTTAAGACTTTGATCAGTTTAGCTTCAAAGAATCGATTGCTCCAAAGATTTAGGGACTCTGCTTCCATGGGGGGCAAAAAGCGGCGGACATCCTGTTTGGCGGCGTCCCAGTCAATCTCATGAAGACGGCTATTTAATCTCTCTTCGAGCCAGTTTTTATCAGCGCTCAGACCTTCATTTTTTGACCAGGGTCCGAACTGCTGCAGAGCGGCTTCCAAATGCGGCAAATTGGGATAAACGCCTTGCGCCGCATACCAGGAAAAATCATACCAATCCCGCCCCTTCACATAGTCCCGGCACAAAAGCGCATGAATCTTGAGGGCGAAGTTAGAGGCGAGATTTTGGTGGCGCACTTCGTAATCAACCGGAAAGTCAAGGAAGGTGAAAGCGTCAACTGAATGGGCGGGCGGCTCTACATCAATCTCAAGCTTGATTTTAAGTTTCTTTCTTTTGTCCCTTTGACCGAAAGATAAATCCAATTGATTGGCGACCGAGTTATCTTTGATTACGGCATTTCGGATGCGTTTATCCATTTGTTCTTTGGATACCGTTTCAGGGTTTAGGCCGTATTCTTCAAACGTGGTGGTGAGCACTTTGAGATAGGGTGCCCAATCAAAACCCGAATCGGGGGTGAGCAGCATAAAATCCAAGTCTTCAGAAAATCGAGGCAGTTGGTGAAGAATGCGAAGACTTGTTCCGCCCTGAAAAACCGCAACCTCAAAAAACTTGGCGCGCCAGAGTCCGTAGAGAGCGATCTCTTGGATAATTTCCTTCGTCGCGTTCTCTTCCTCAATGGGGTTTGACGCTTTATATTTGGCGAGCTGCGCTTTGATAATATCGTTCATGTTGTCCTCTTTCTTAGCGAGACGGCCCTGCAGATTTTAAGTCTAAAACGGCGTCTTCTAATTTTTTCAGAAAGTCATTGGCTTGCTTGTGCTTATAGACGGACTTTAACGCGCTAAAGTCCTGACGCTTAAGGGCGACGAAGTGCGAACGCTCGATACGTAATCCGGAGTCAATCCAGCTCAGTCCGACCCAGTCTTGTTTACGATATGCGACAATGTCCATTAGCGATCGTAAAGGAGACGCAATAAGGGCGGGCTGCTCACTTAGGACATGTCTCTCCACGCGCGCAAGAAACCCTGATCTGCGGAGCGCCAAAGGATTAAATTCAAATCGTCCAAAGCGTTCGTGTTCAACTTGTTTCGATTTTCGTCCCGGCGTGACGCTCACCGTTGTATAGACGGCCTCCGGAATCCACCCATGAAAAGCTAAGGCTGTCTCCATTGAGATATAACTGCCGATGACTAAGCTTTGTGCTAAAGCATAGGGATGAACAGGCTGCGCCCTATGATTATCGGACAGGACATAATTCCCGCGCTTAACCCGAATGAGGTCTCCGGATTTTAAAGCCCGCTTGACTTGGCCATAGCGTCTATCATCACTTCCGCCGAGAAGACGCGCCAACTGCCTATCATTTAGGAGGCGATCCGCATAGCCTTCGCGTTTAATGAGGGAAATCAGATGACTCATAAAATTCTATATACTGTCATAATATGACAGTTACAAGAATTATTACCTATTTCTCTTCTGTTTCAAAAATATCGCCGCAGGTGCATCTTTGTTTTCCAATAAAAATACCACCCCGATTTATTCCAATGAAGGCGAATTCATCATTCTAGGTCACTTAAGTCTCGCCTGATCCCCGCCACTGTCCTTGCAGGTTAATAAGGGTCACACGCTATCCTTTTGTGGCATGTATAGTATTTCGATCTATGAATTTGCTAACGCTTTCCAACCTATCTAATTTTTCCATTTTCCCTGACCTTAAGTCTCGTAATCAAACCCGAGGCTTTACATGTCCCCCAATTCAATTCTCATCGGCCAAGTCAGCGTCGTCTTCACGACGATAGGAGCTGGCGTTTGGGGCGCGACGCAATGGGTCGCGGCTGAATTGCGGTTTGATCCCTATCTGGGCGAGCCTTGGTTTCGCCTCAGCGACACCCCTATCTATTATCCCTGGCGTCTGTTTGAGTGGTGGTATGCTTTTGAGCCTTACGCCCCAGACGTTTTTGCGCGCGGCGGTCAGATTGCGATCGGAGCCTCTTTCCTGGGTGTCGCGTTCTCCGTCATCGGATCAGTTTGGCGCGGACGCCAAGCCAAGAAGCTGACAACCTTCGGCTCGTCCCAATGGGCAGACGATAAAGACCTTAAGCAAGCGGGGCTTTTTGGCCGCGAGGGCGTCTTTATCGGACGCACAGATAAAAATTATCTTCGGCATTCAGGTCCAGAACATGTCATGACCTTTGCGCCGACGCGCTCGGGGAAAGGCGTCGGTCTGGTCATCCCCACTTTGCTTGCTTGGCCGCATTCGACAGTTGTTCACGACATTAAAGGCGAGAACTGGCAGCTCACCTCGGGCTACCGGTCAACATTCTCCCATTGTCTTTTGTTCGATCCGACCAATCCGGCGTCCGCCAAATACAATCCGCTGTTGGAAGTGCGGAGAGGGCGCAATGAGGTGCGTGATGTTCAAAATATCGCTGATATTCTTGTGGATCCTGAAGGCGCGTTAGAGCGCCGTTCCCATTGGGAAAAGACAGGTCATGCCTTGCTCGTCGGCGCCATCCTTCATGTTCTTTACGCGGAAGAAGAGAAGACACTCGCCCGCGTAGCCTCCTTTCTGTCTGACCCAGCGCGGTCTTTTGAGACCACGCTGCGGGCAATGATGTCCACTAATCACCTCGGCGACAATGAGGCAGCTTCTAAGACGCCTAGCAAAGCGCAAGTTCATCCCGTCGTCGCGCAGGCGGCGCGAGAACTCTTAAATAAGTCTGAGAATGAACGCTCCGGCGTGCTGTCGACGGCGATGAGCTTTCTGGGACTATACCGAGACCCGACTGTGGCCGAGGTGACCTCGTCTTGCGACTGGCGCATTGAGGATTTGGTGACCGCCGACAAACCCGTCTCGCTATATCTTGTTGTCCCGCCGTCAGACATTTCACGGACAAAGCCACTTATTCGGCTCATTCTGAACCAAATCGGACGCCGCCTAACCGAGAAACTCGACGGCGAGATTGACGGAAAAGCGCGTCGCCAAGTTTTGCTTATGCTGGACGAGTTTCCAGCCCTGGGCCGTTTAGAGTTCTTTGAAAGCGCGCTGGCTTTCATGGCAGGCTACGGTCTACGGGCGTTCCTGATTACCCAAAGCCTTAATCAAATAGAAAAGGCTTACGGCCCGAATAATTCTATCCTCGATAATTGTCATGTCCGCGTGGCTTTTGCGACCAATGATGAGCGAACCGCGAAGCGCATCAGCGACGCCCTCGGCTCGACGACAGAAATGCGCGCGATGCGCAATTATGCGGGGCACCGTCTCGCGCCCTGGCTCAGCCACGTCATGGTCTCGCGGCAAGAAACAGCGCGTCAGCTTTTGACGCCAGGCGAGGTTATGCAACTCCCCGCCGAGGAAGAGATTGTTCTGGTCTCCGGTGTGCCGCCCATCCGCGCGGCCAAGATCCGCTATTATTCAGACAAGAATTTCAAGACCCGCGTGTCCCTCCCGCCGGTCTTGAACGGTCCCAATCATCCTTATGGCGATTGTCCTCCCTCGCGCCGGGATGATTGGGGTGCCAAAACAGCAGACGTTCATCAAGATCTCTTTGAGGCGTCAAAGGACGATCAGCCATTGGCGGCAACCGCAGCATCAGGCGGCAAAGAAAAAGCGCCTGAACTTGAGGCGGACAGTCAATCAAAGGCCGAACCGGCTCCGGACGTCGACCTCGAAGAGATCGACCTGGACGGTCAATCAGAAGTCGCCTTACCCCAATCTATCGCCCCGCGAACTTACGGCATGGACCGGGCCTCGCCCGGCACGGACATTATGGACCTTTCCTCATGAGCACGAAACTCAAACGCATTCAGGCTTACGCGCCGGACCATCTTCATAAGCGCCTCGAGATCGCGGCGTCCCACCCGAAGGTGAGCAAGTCCGAAATCGTCAATAAGGCGCTTGAGCTTTACCTCTCGGCCGAGCAGGAAGCGGCCCGTAATAATCCCCTGTTGCGGCGTCTCGACCGGATAACGCGCGAAGGCGAAAAACTCCGTCAGCGGCTCATCGTCTTATCCGAAGGCCACGCGCTTTTCGTGCGCTATTTTCTAACGCTTGTGCCGCCTGCATCAGGTGCGGAGCTCCAAGCGGCGCGGGCTGAAGGCGCTATTCGCTTCGAGAGGTACCGCAAGTCTTTGGAGACGATCCTGTCCGATCAGAACAGACATCTGTTCAATGGGATTGAAGATGTCTTTCTCGCGGAAAGTGATTTTTTCACCGAGGAAGAACTCGACGCGTTGGATAATCCAGTCCCAACGAGAACAGGAAGCGGTCATGAGTAATCGTCACGTCCAAAGCCGTCTGCGCACCGACACGATGCTGCGAAGTGCGTTTGGGCCGGTTATCTGCGCGGCTCTCGCTGATCCCAGCGTTGTCGAAATCATGCAAAATCCAAACGGCGAGCTTTGGATTGAACGGGCCGGCGCGGGACGGGAGTCGCAAGGCGGCGTCTTAACCTCTGAAAAATCAGAGCGGATTATTCGTTTGATTGCCTCGCTGTCCGGTTTTGACGTAACCCGGGAGCGCCCAATCGTCAGCGCCGAGCTTCCCATTGGCGGGCAACGCTTCGAGGGCGTCATGCCGCCTGTCACTTTGCAGCCCTCATTTGCAATTCGTGTCCCCGCAGCCCGGGTCTTTACGCTGGATGAGTATGTGAGGTCCGGCACATTGAGTACGGAGGCATCAACGGTTCTTCGGGACGCCGTCAAAACAAGACAAAATATCCTAGTCGTGGGCGGCACAGGGTCGGGCAAAACAACACTGACCAATGCGCTCCTCGCCGAAATCGCAACTGAAGATCACCGCGTTCTGATATTAGAGGATACGCGGGAGCTTCAATGCGACGCCGAAGACTGTGTTTCCTTGCGCACCCAACCCACGGTCTCCATGCGCGATCTTGTGCGCTCAACACTACGCCTTCGCCCTGATCGCATTATCGTCGGCGAAGTGCGGGGCGGTGAAGCGCTGGATCTTCTAAAAGCCTGGTCAACAGGGCATCCCGGCGGCGTGGCAACCGTTCACGCCAATAGTTCTGCTGACGGCCTCGACCGTCTCGAGCAGCTTGTCGGCGAAGTCGTCGCCAATGTGCCGCGTAAACTCATCTCTGCAGCGGTTAATCTTGTTGTCGGGATCGAGAGCCAGGGAGGCGTCCGGCAGGTAACGGACATACTCGAAGTACTCGGATGTGACGGCGCGAACGGCGCCTATCGGCTCCGGCCCAAGACGCCTGACCCGCCTTAACAGCCGCCTCTGAGGCGCGAGCTTCAGTCTTCAAATTCTCAAAAATCAACATTTAAAAAGGAGTCTGTTTTGACCCTCTTCTCTAGTCGTGTCTTAAGCTCACATGTTTTAGGTAATCCTCATTTTCGTCAAGCCGTTATTGGGGCCGCGCTCGGTCTCGCCTTCATGGCCCTAGCAAGTCCCGCCCACGCCGCCGGGTCGGGCATGCCGTGGGAAGGCCCGCTCACGCAAATCCTCTCATCTGTCGAAGGCCCCATTGCAAAAATTGTCGGCACCATGGCCATCATCATGGCGGGCCTCGCTTTGGCCTTTGGTGATACGGGCGGCGGTTTCCGTAAGCTGATCCAGATTGTTTTCGGACTGTCTATTGCGTTCACGGCGACCAGTTTCTTCCTGTCCTTCTTTAGCTTTGGCGGCGGGGCAACGCTCGCCAGCGCCCTGTAATGCGGCCTGTAATGGAGACGGCGCAGCACACAGACGGGTTTAGAATTCCGGTTCACCGCTCGCTCACCCAGCCCATTATGATGGCGGGAGCGCCGCGTGCGGCCACTATTCTAAACGGCACACTCGCGGCCGCGCTTGGCCTCGGTCTTCAGCTCTGGCCCGTCGGGCTTGTGGTCTGGGGCCTCAGCCAAACGGCCTGCGTTTTCGCGGCCAAGCGCGATCCGCTCTTCGTCGACGTGCTCCGCCGTCACCTTCGTCAAAAATCATATCTTGCATAGGAGCCTAACGTGCTGAACCTTAAAGAATATAGGGGAAGGCCCGCTCACTTGGCAGACCATCTGCCTTGGGCGGCGCTTATCGCGCCCGGTGTTATCTTGAATAAAGACGGCAGCTTTCAACGGACAATGCGCTTTCGCGGTCCTGACCTGGATAGCTCGACTCCGGGGGAGCTCGTTGCCACATGCGCGCGGGTCAATAATGCGCTTCGGCGTTTTGGATCAGGCTGGGCGCTCCATTTCGAAGCGACAAGGCGTGAAGCCAGTCTCAATGACGTTAGCGAATTTTGCGATCCCTTGGCTTGGCTTATTGAGGAAGAGCGGCGCGGCTTTGCTGAGGCCTCAGGCGCTCTTTTTGAGTCCGACTACCACCTGACTTTCACCTTCCTTCCCCCGGCTGATAAAGTTGGGACGCTCGAGCAAGTCTTTGTTGAGACCGATCAGCAAGACACGCGTGAAAAGACGCAAACAGGTAATACTCATTTGCGGGCCTTCCTCCGCGAGACGGACGCCGCGCATGATTTGTTCGCCAGTGTTTTTCCTGTCGCGAAATTCTTAGCTGATGATGAAACGCTAACCTTCCTGCAGAACTGTCTCGCGCCGGACGCCCTTCAGCCCGTACGTTCGCCGGACATTCCCATGCATCTCGATGCGGTGCTCGGCGGAATAGATCTTGTAGGAGGAATAGAGCCTCGGCTGGGTCAAAACCATATGCGCGCTATCACGCTTATGGGCTTTCCCGGTGCGAGCGAACCGGGCGTGCTCGGCGGCTTGAACGCTCTAGGATTTCCTTACCGCTGGACCACACGGTTTCTGCCAATGGATAAGGCCGAGGCGACAAAGGTTTTAGGACGCTATCGCCGTCAGTGGTTTGCCAAACGTAAAAACGTCATGGCCATCCTCAAAGAGGTCATGACGAATGAGGCGTCCGCTTTGGTCGATACAGACGCGGACAACCAAGCGGCAGATGCGGATACCGCGCTTCAGCTTCTCGGCCAGGATCACGTCTCGTTTGGCTATGTGACGCAGACAATTATTCTCTCAGATACTGACCCCTCCATTGTTGAAGAACGGGCAAAAGCGGTTGAGCAGATCGTAAGCGGGCAAGGCTTTGTGGCTATCCGCGAGAGTGTGAACGCCGTCGAAGCGTGGCTCGGCTCCTTGCCGGGGCATGCCTATGCGAATGTACGCCAACCGCTGATTCATACGCTCAACCTGGCTCACATGATGCCAGTCTCAGCGATTTGGGCCGGGCCGCAGCAAAACGAACATCTCGGCGGTCCGCCGCTTCTGCACGCCACAACGCAAGGCCATACACCTTTTCGTTTGGTGACCCATCAAGGAGATGTGGGACATACCTTAATTGTGGGGCCGACAGGCGCAGGGAAATCCGTTTTACTTGCGCTGCTCGCCCTTCAGTTTCGCCGGTATCCGGACGCGCAAGTTTTTTTGTTTGATAAAGGCCGCAGCGCGAAAGTGGCAACCCTTGGCATGAAGGGCGAGCATTATGAGCTTGGCGGCGACGCCGGACTTTGCTTCCAGCCTTTGCGAGAAATTGATCAGCCGCTTGAACTGGTTTGGTCTGAACAGTGGGTGCTTGATCTTTTCCGGCACGAGTCGGTCGAAATTACGCCTGAAGTCAAAGAAACAGTCTGGTCAGCGCTCACCTCACTTGCGAGCGCCCCTTCTGAAGAACGCACTCTGACAGGGCTGTCTGCGCTTCTGCAATCTGCCGCCTTACGACAAGCGCTTCAGCCTTACACGCTTGAAGGCCCGCACGGCTCCGTTCTCGATGCTGACACGGACAGCCTATCGGATGTAGATTGGCAATGTTTTGAGATGGAAGAGTTGATGCACTCTAAGGCGCTCGCCTTGCCTGTGCTGACCTACCTCTTCCATAGGCTCGAAGCCCGGTTTGAGGGACGGCCCACTTTGCTTATCCTGGATGAAGCATGGGTCTTTCTGGATGACCCTGTTTTTTCTGAACGTATCCGCGAATGGTTGAAGGTTCTTCGCAAGAAAAACGTCTCGGTGATTTTTGCGACCCAGTCTTTGGCCGATATCGCCAATTCCTCCATTGCCCCGGCCCTTATTGAGAGCTGCCCGTCGCGTATCTTTCTGCCCAATGCGCGGGCGACTGAACCGCAGCAATTAGAAGCTTACCGCCACTTTGGCCTGAACGACACGCAGGTTCAACTTATCGGGCATGCCACGCCCAAACGGGATTATTATTTTCAGAGCCGGTCAGGAAATCGACTATTCGATCTAAACCTCGGGCCAATCGCTTTGAGTATATGCGGCGCGTCATCCGTGACTGACCTGCAAGCGGCTGATCGTATTCTGGATACCGTTTTGAAACGCGGGGAGCCTTCTGATTTCGGGGGCCTTTGGTTGCGCGCTCAAGGCTTGGAATGGGCCGCAGACCATCTCGCCGCCCACACTCACATTTCCACATCTCAAACAGGAGCTACCTAATGCGCCGCACACTTAAAAAACTTCGCTTTCTGGCTGTGACCGCCGCTGCCGTCCCGATGATCTTTGCGGCCCCCGCTCACGCTATCTTCGGCCTTGGGGATATTGTAATTGATCCGACGAATTTGGTTCAAAATGCATTGACCGCGACACGCACGCTGCAACAGGTCACAGATCAAGCCCGCATGCTGCGAAATCAGGTCACACAGATGACCCGTCTCGGCGTCTATGTCGGAGAGGATTTGGAGCGGACGCTGTCTGAGATCACGCGGCTGACACACCAAGCGCGGGGGCTGACCTACCGCATTGATGAAATCGAGCGTGTGTTCGAGACACATTTTCCGGATGCTTACGCCGATTGGTCGGCGACCGAGCAGGCGCAGATTGCTGACGCTCAGCAAGACGCCTCAATCATGGCTTTTCGCGATAGCATTCAAATGCAGGCGCAAATTACGCAGGCCATTGAGCAGGATGGTCGTCAACTCGACGTATTGATGAACGCCTCCCGCACGTCAGTCGGAGCGCTTTCGGCCGTTCAAGCGGGAAATCAAATTACCGCGTTGTCGACCAAACAAACCATGCAGATGCAGACACTCATGGCGGCGCAATACCGGGCCGAGGCGATTGAGCGCTCGCGGGCTCTCTATGCGGAACAAGCCGGGGCCGCGCGTCATGAAGCCTTTATGGGACGGGGAGGTTAATATGCTGCCTATTCTTCAGGTCACGCCAGCTGTTCCGCCACCTTCAGACATGTCGGTGATCGATACGTTCATGGAGACCTTCTCGAATTATATAGATTCAGGCTTTGGATTGCTCGGGTCGGAAGTCAATTTTCTGGTCGCCACACTCATCGTCATCGATCTCGTCCTCGCGGGTGTGTTTTGGGCGATGTCCTCGGACGGCACTATTATGGTGCGTTTCATCAAGAAGGTGCTCTATATCGGCGTCTTCGCTTATATCATCGGCAACTTCGCCTTTTTGGCGACGATTATCTTTGATAGCTTTTCAGGTCTCGGATTGCAGGCGACGGGGACAGGCTTGACCGCCGCGGATCTGATGCGCCCCGGCTTCATCGCCAGTACGGGATTTGACGCCGCGTCTCCCATATTGGACACGATTAAAGAGCTGACAGGCCCCGTCGCCTTCTTCGTCAATATTGTGCTGATCTGCGTTCTGTTTTTAGCGTGGCTCATCACGATCTTCGCCTTCTTCTTTTTAGCCATCCAGCTTTTTGTCACCATCATCGAGTTTAAGCTGACAACGCTTGCAGGCTTTGTGCTCGTACCCTTTGCGCTCTGGAACAAAACCTCCTTTCTGGCGGAACGCGTGCTCGGGAATGTGGTCTCCTCCGGCATTAAAGTCATGGTGCTCGCCATCATCATCGGCATTGGGTCTACGCTTTTTACGGAAGTGACCGCAGGGCTTGCGGGCGATGTGACTCTTGAAGATGCGGGAGGGGTCATCCTAGCAAGCTTGGCTCTCTTCGCGCTTGGACTCTTCGGCCCCGGTATCGCCACAGGTCTGGTCACAGGCGCGCCGCAACTCGGCGCAGGTGCAGCGGTTGGAACGCTCGCTGCCGTCGGCGCGGCAGGTGCCGCAGGGACGGTTGGCGCCGTGGGGACAATGAGGATGGCCGGGAAAACGGCCCTGGGCGCAACGAAAGCCGGTGCGTCCCTTGGCGGCGGGGCCAGTATGGCTTTCGCTATGGGCAAAGCGGCGAGCGGGGCAGGCGGCGTCAAAGGGGCCGGCGCAGGGTTAAGCGCTGTGGCTCAAGCTGGAGCCGGGGCAGTGGCGAACGCCGCAACAGGCCAAGTCTCGAAAGCCGGCGGTGGCCTCAAACAGGCCTCAAACATTGGGGCGCGAAGCGCGGTGACAAGCACGGGCGGTTCAATCGGAAACACAAAAGGTTCGACGGGGGCTAGTGGGTCTGAAGTTCATGACGCCGCAAGAGGAGCCCGAGCCCGAGCAGGGCAAGCGCCTGATTGGGCCAAGACTGCGAAACCCGCCTCAAATCATCACCGCGCGGAAAGTGCCGCTCTTCACGCCTTACGAGGCGGGGATAGCGGCGGCGCGTCTTCCGGCCCCAAACTCAAAGATGAAGATTAATCAACAGGAGACTTATCATGGTCTGGAAAAGACAACAAAACGCTTATGGGCGAACCCCAATCCCGACAACCCCTTATCAAAAGGCGGCCCAAGTCTGGGATGCGCGTATTGGCTCGGCTCGCGTCCAAGCCAAGAACTGGCGACTGGCAACGCTCCTGTCGCTCGGCGTCTCATTTGTGCTCGCGGGCGGTCTGCTCTGGCAGGCCACCCAAAGTCTCGTCACGCCCTATGTGGTCGAGATTGACAGCACAGGCGAAGTCAGAGGCGTGACGCCGACAGTGAAGGATTACGTGCCGTCTGACGCGCAGATTGCGTATCAGCTTGCGGACTTCATCCGAAAAACGCGCGGCATCTCCTCCGACCCCGTGGTTGTGCGGCAGAACTGGCTTGATGCCTATGATTTTGCGACGAGCCGGGCGGCTGTCACGCTCTCGGAGTTTGCGGCGTTGCATGACCCGTTTGCAGAAGTCGGTGTCCGGTCTGTTTCAATCAATATTGAGAGCGTCGTTCGGTCCTCAAACTCGACATTTGAGGTACGCTGGCGAGAGACCGCGTATAGAATGGGCGTAAAACAAGGCGTCTCGTCTCATACGGCGCAGCTGTCCGTGGTTACAGATCCACCGCGCGATGAGACCACACTGCAGCGCAACCCGCTCGGGCTTTATGTGAACGCGATCAACTGGTCTCAAGACCATTCCATTTCAAACAAAACAGAAGGAGACGCGCCATGAGAGCCCTAGTCTTAACCCTTATTCTATCCTCAGCCGTTTTAAGCGGGTGCTCACATCTATCGAAACCCAACCTGCCGGATTTTGAATTGGATGAGGCCGTATATGAGCCCGTGGTTGTTCAGCCTGAAGAGGTTAAAACGAAAGAAGCGACGCCAAAGTCTGAGCCGGTTATCGTCGAGCGCTTCACCGCAGTGCCTTTACCGGGGCAGCTCAAACCGCGTGAAGACTTTCAGCCGCGCCGTCTTCCAAAGGGTAAGCCTGATGAAGTCCCTGATGAAGTTATTGACGCTGCAAACGCAGGTGCAAAAATTGGGCCGAATGCGGAAGGCTATGTAAATGCCATTCAGGTCTATCCGTTTGCAAGGGGAGCTTTGTATCAAATCTTCACGGCGCCCGAGCAGGTGACGGATATTGCTCTGCAAGCGGGCGAACGTCTGATCTCGGTATCAGCGGGCGATACGGAGAATTGGATATTGGGCGATACGCTTTCAGGCGAAGGGGTGGCCGAGCAGGTTCATATTCTCGTCAAACCGATCAAAAGTGGTCTTACTACTAATCTCATTATCACGACATCCAGGCGCGTCTATCACGCCGAACTCATGTCTTACCGAGAAACCTATATGGCGGCTGTATCCTGGCGCTATCCCCGTCAGGGATTGGTGAGCTTGTCGAAAACGCGAATCTCAAAAAGTCAAACACAGACAGAGGTCCAGTCGACACTACCTCTGAACGCGAAGTCTGTAACGAATGTGGGTCTGTCCGGACTTTCAGTGGACGCGCTAAAGTTCCGTTATGAGATTGACGGAGATAATCCGCATTGGCGTCCGCTACGGGCTTTTGATGATGGGCGGAAAGTCTATATCCAATTTCCGGCGCGGATTGATCAGGGCGAAGCGCCGCCCTTGTTTGTGATTAGCCGCGTCGGCGAAACCCAACTCGTCAATTACCGTGTGAAAGGGAGATACTATGTTGTGGATCGTCTCTTCGCACGAGCGGAACTTCGCTTAGGAGAAAAAGACCAACAGGTCGTTCGTATTGATCGGGTGTCGCCATGAACGGGGCAAGCGAGGCAAAATCGTCAGCGGCTTTGCAGATAAAAGGCAAACCGCCCTCGGCCAAACGGTTTAACAAGCGCGTCCTAGGCGGACTTTTGGGCAGCTCGGCCCTAACTATATTGTTGGCGGCAGGGTTTGCTCTACGTTCGCCAAAAGAGATGAGCACGCCGCCGCAAGAACTCTACAATACGACAAGTAAGGTGCTGCCTGATGCATTAAACCAGCTTCCCAAGACTTATAGCGAGGTCAAGCAGGCGCCAAAGCTTGGTATTCTGGGGCCGCCTTTGCCGGGCGACCTTGGAGCGGGGCTCTATAGCAAGCCAAAGGAAGTCCCGACGGATAATCCGTTTCGCTATCAACCGCCGCCCTCATATGCGCCTGCCTCCTCGTCAAGCTATCAAGGGGCGGCTCAACCTGTTTCGGTCGCGCCTTCGGCGCGCACCTCCAAGCTGTTTTTTATCGACAAAGAGAGCGGCGGACATAAGACAAGACCGCCAACTGAAGCGACACCTGCTTTTGCCGATCCAGGGCTTGCCGCCTTGGCGACTCTCTTTGGGCAAGATGGTAATCAGACAGCAGACACCGCAGAGAGTGAGATCGTCTCTGAATTGAATGAGGCGGATATCTATAATCCGAATATCCTTCGCAGGCCCATTTCACCTTATCAGGTCATGGCAGGGACCATTATTCCAGCGAGCCTCGTAACGGGCCTGAACTCTGATTTGCCCGGCCAGGTCATCGCTCAGGTTACCGAGAATGTATATGACACGCCGACAGGGCAGTATCTGTTATTACCGCAGGGAACGCGCCTCCTGGGTCGATATGATAGCAATATTGATGACGGCCAGTCTCGCGCACTCATCATATGGAACCGGCTTATTCGGCCGGATGGGTCGTCACTTGTTATAGACAATCTGTCCGGGGTTGACCTGTCGGGTCAATCGGGCTTGCGTGATGAAGTGGATCGTCACACAGGCAGTTTCTTTAAAGCGGCTCTCCTCTCCTCCGTTCTATCTGTCGCTGCAGAACTCGGCACGGATAAGGAGGATGTCCTCACTGAGGCGATTCGTGACGGCGGACAACGCACTATCAATCAAGCAGGTCAGCGTGTCGTGACCAGAGCCCTCTCTCGAAAACCTACTTTGCGAATTCGACCGGGATGGCGGCTAGGCGTCATCGTCAATCGTGATCTTGTTCTTGAACCCTATAACCAATTCAATGGAGGTCGCTAATGCCAAAGTCATCTAAACCCACACTTCGAATTTCGAAACTGCCGGATCTCACACCCGTGAAAATGACAATTAGCGTAGACCCCGAGATACATCAAATGTTGGAAGACTACGCTTTAATTTACAGCGAGAATTATAAAGACGAGGTAAAACCTGCAGCCCTTGTACCTTCAATGATTGCTGGATTTCTTGCAACAGACAACGGTTTTAAGCGCGCCCGAAAAGCGCTTGCGACCAAGACATAATCTATTCCCCTCAAAACACCCCACTCTCCGTGAAAGGAAAAACTTATGCCCACTATTGGACAGTTCAAAGCAACAGAAACAGGCTATGAAGGCGAAATCTCGACACTCACCATGAAGTGCAAGGTCAGTTTCATTCCAAACGAGAATAAAAAGACGAAGGATAGTCCGGATTTCTTCTTGAAATCAGGAGAATGCGATCTCGGTTTCGCCCGGCACGCCGTTGCCAGAGGAAAAAACGGCCAGCCATTTGTATCCGTCTTTTTGGACGATCCGAGTTTTGCGTCGCCGATATGGGCCGCATTGTTTCAGACTGACGGCAGTGCGGACTTGGTCTGGTCTCGATCCTTTGCCAAAGCGAATTAAAGGGACATATGCCGTCTGTGGACCACAGAGTTTCTGAACAAGAAATTGAAGCTGCGTTGCATTCAGTGGCGCAGCTTGTGAATGCCTATGGGGACAAATATTGGCCAATATTTGAAAGGTTGGAAGATGAGCTGGACAAGCGACGTTCTAGGTCTCTTCGTTTAACAGAGGCTCTAAAAGAAGCAGGTTTATGAGCGTTTTGGGTTCTTCTGCTAAGGGGGCTTAGCGGACGTTAGAGTTTTCAAATTTATACCTTACATTTTTAATTTTAGTTTCAACTATCAAGCCAAAACATTTCTTGGGTATGTATTAAAAAAGGTCTGACGCAAGGGCTTGATGTAATGAAAAAACTTGGTCGCGGGGGATCAGACGGGAAGCTTTATTGAGTGCTTTTCGGCAACATACACCGAGGCGTTTGTTAGAGCCACAAGGGCAAAGCCATCTATCCCTTCGATGCTTTAAGGGGATCAGGTAGAGTAGTCCCAATATGATGTTTAACCTCGGTTTGCAGCCAAGTATTTCAGAAATTGCGTCAATAACTCCGTCGTTACCGTGTTCATACTCGCCTTTAGGCCATTCGCCGCATGTTACATAATGCAAATACCCGAGGAAATAACTGCGTACATATTCATTGAAGAACATGACTAGCGTCATGTTTGGATTTTGAGCCCATGTCAGCGATGGAGGTCCGTAACATAATGTGCCGTCAGGGTTGACGTGGTTGCGTTTCTGATTGCTCCGAACAATTGCACCCGCTGTTTCACGTAATTGTGGCGATCGCTTCGGATGGTTATCAAACACCTTTACAGAGATTGCATATCTTGCAAGCGGGCCAAATGCTGCCCGCTCGGGATTGTTTGATTTAACCAGATAAGTTCCTGCTATCTCAGTATATCCATTTTGACGTTGACTAGTTAAATGAGGCTGCTCCATAGCAAACCAAATCTCTAGCTCAGTAAGGTCTTGTTCTAACTGCTTTGCCACGGTTTATGGACCTGTGGAGATTGCGCTGCTTCGCGCCCTTCTTGTTGAATGCGAGTGTGAATAGCTGGTGCCGCTACAGGAAGACGTCCGGCGACATTATCGAAAGCACCATCTGATAGAGACTTGGACAGAATGACTTGAGATTGTTCAATGGATTCCGACAGGAAGGTGCTATATGTTTCTTTTACGACTCTCAACCAATCAAAGAAACGTTGAGCCTTCTTGGGTTCAGTAGCCCAACGATCAGCGAAATTTTCACCGGGGTTCACAGGATTGGGAATATAATAATCACCATTTGCATTGCGCCCAATATGTCGTTCCATATTAATAAGAATGGTTCTCATCGCTGAAACGAGGTCTCCTTCGCCTTGATAAGCGCGCGCTGCTAATGTTGTGATAATAACAGAAATTGGTTTGTGCTCATCATCGCCCATAGTTGTGTCTCGATCGCGCTTGAGCAACTTGATGACTTTTTGCAAAGGTGTACTAACCCGAAAAAGGGGAATATCTTCAACACTAGCAGAAATTCCTTTATTGACGAGAGAATCGCGTTGCTCTTTTAATATCACACTCTGACGACTTTCAAACCACCGAGCATACCCACGTGGATTACTGACGGGCCAATCATTGCTTTTATAATTGTAACTTGAGTGTTCTTTGCAAGTGATTGCAATCGCCCCATCGATGTCACTATCGTTAAAAGTATGCGCAGCAGCTTTAAGCACTGTCCGATATCCATCATGGTCAGGAATTGCAGGCAAAATATCTACATGAAATTTGTGTCCACCATTGTCATGATCTTTGTAGTTTAGAGTAGAGCAGCGCTTACCATCTTTAGGAGGCGCCATGTTCTGTTGTCGAGCATAATCTGCCACTTCAAAAGCAACGGCTTTCTTTAGCGATGCTTGTGTGAATGTGTTTTTGGAGCCATCTTGTAATTCTGCAACTATATCTACATCAATCTCATCGTCTTTTTTCGACGGGTTGTTTGCTGTCCCGAGGTTAATTGACCCCTGAGGATAGACGTATGGATCAAAGCCCTTAATCGTAGAGTCATCACGGTCTAAATGGGTTGAAATTGACTCGTAACGACTTTGAATCTTGTCGAGCGTTGATGCTGATAAGGAAACTTCATCAACAAGCGCTTCCAAGACGTCTTCGTGAGTTTTAAAGGCAGTTTTTTCAGGTATATAATTCATAATTTAGCTCATTGGAATTGGGGTGAATGGGTTTGCTTCAGTTTTGAAAAAGACATCTTTTATTTTTACAAACTCATGAAGCGATTTATTTCTTCCTAAGCTTTTCAGGTGGCGAATGCGTTCAGTCGCATCAAGTGCATACCCACCCGGCGCTACAGAAGTATCAATCCGGTAGATGGCTTTGTGATTATTTCCACCATGCTCACCAAGAAGTATCTGTGCCATACCAATCGCGTTTTCACTTGCTATGTTGGAGAACACATCAAGGGTATGTTTTGCAAGAAATGTCGCACCGCCAATTTTTTCAGGGATTTCACTGGGTGAGGATAGACAGCTAATAGAGAGAATTCGAATATCTTGCCGAGGCCACCCCAGTTCACCGACACCTTCAACAGCTGCCATTGCAATAGGATTATTTGCCATGACGCCACCATCAATCATTAATTCTCCAGTGGACATTTCATGTGCTTTGAAGAAAGTTGGGGCTGCTGCTGTCGCCATACAAACCTCGACGGCGAGTCGCTTGGGATCACGTATAAAACGTTCAGCGTGTCGTGTTTTAAAATTTCTTGGCTTGTTATCGGGGGCGTGCACTGAAGGAATTAATAGCCTTGTTTTTGCATCGCCGAGGAGCCTGTCCTCTAAAACTCTCACAAGAGCCGACTTCAATTCCGTTGGCTCGTACTTTACCTTCGTAATATGCTTGGCAAGCAGTCTAAGTTTTCTAGCCTTCTGCCCAAAAGGCATATCGGCCTGGTTAAATATCTTTGGTCCGTAAGCTTCGTATAAATCAGCAATTTGTGCAGCTGGAATGCCCATGGCGAGGCCAACGGCTATTATGCCGCCAGTAGAAGTACCGGAAATTAAGTCAAAGTACTTGTGCAGGCGCGGCTCTTTACCCGCCGCTTCTAGCTGTTGTTCGAAATCAGCTAGTATAGTGGCAGGGTACATTCCCTTTATTCCGCCACCATCGATACTCAGTATTCGTTTTGTCATTCTACTTTTTCTTTCCTGGACGTTGAGTTAAAGCAGAGCCTGCTGCTGACTTCGCAGCTTTTGATGCCTTCGGATTTCTGAGTGCTTTCGCAGCTCTCGATGCTGCTGGTTTACTGGTAACTTTGCTCGTCTTACTTTGAGCTAATGCAGACCCCGCTGCCGACTTTACAGATTTACTGGCGTTAGGGCTTCTAAGTGTCTTGGAAGCAGCTGTTGCAGCCCTTTTTCCTGTTTTTTCATTCTTTGCCATGTCGTTTCTCGCTTAGTCGGGTTATTGGAAATAAAGTTCGCTACTCCGAACACGTATAAACGACTTGCAATTCGAAAGTCAAGTGTCTAATGTTCAGTACACCGAACAAGGAGTTTTAGGTATGGTAAGAAAATGAATTCTGCACTTGGCGAGAAAATTAAGAAGCTTAGAAAAAAGGAAAAACTTACCTTAGATAAGCTTGCTGAACTTGCGGATTCTAGCAAAAGCTACGTGTGGGAACTTGAAAACAATACCCCACCAAGACCGTCTGCAGAAAAACTCTCTAAAATTGCGACAGCACTGAATACTACGTTGGAGTTTTTATTGGATTCATCTGGTGATGTTCAAGAGGAAGACGCTACAGATGTTACCTTTTATCGAAATTATAGAAAACTTGATCCCGTCACTAAATCCAAAATCAGGAAAATAGTTGACCTTTGGGATGATGAAGATTGAACGAAGCTTATTCACCGCGGCGCTGGGCCAACACACTTAGCATGTTGCTCAGTGCAGCGTATGGCTCGGATAGATTCCCCGTACAATTGCAGGAACTCGCTTGCGACTATTCAAGGCAACGCTTTTCAGATGACCCAATCGACAAAGTAAAAGGCAAGCCTTTGCCGAGCTTTGAAGGTGGGTTGATTAGGCTGCCGCCCTCTAAAGGAAAAGGCTGGGGTATTTTGTACAACTCAGATATTTCCTCTCCTGGACGTCAAAACTACACCATAGGTCACGAATTCGGACACTATCTTCTCCATAGGCATAAGTACCCCGAAGGTCTTCAATGCAGTCAAGACGACCTTGTTCGCTGGGATAGCGAATATGGTAAGATTGAGTCAGAGGCTAATATATTTGCAGCTAATCTCTTAATGCCATTAGATGATTTCCGATCTCAAATTGGGGCTTCAGATAAACCCATTCTGTCTGATATTGGAATCTGCGCAGATCGATATTCAGTCTCATTAATGGCTTCGACATTACGGTGGCTGGAATACACACAACGCCGTTCTATTTTAGTCGTTTCGAGAGACGGTTTCATTTTATGGTCGCGGGCCAGTAAACCGGCATTGAAAACTGGTATTTTTTATAAAACGCGCGGAGTTGCTCCGGTGCCAATACCAAGTGGCTCATTGGCGGAGCGTGCATCTAGGCGAATGTTGACTGAAGCGGCTGTTGAACACGGATCAAATGTTTGGTTCGGTCAAGATAGCGAAGAGATCATTCTTGTATCCGATAGGTATGATTTTACTATGTCATTAATTCACTTTGCAAGCGCTGAAAGTTATGGAGCTTGGGGTGAAGAAGAACCTGAAGAAGATACATTCCAGAGATTTACAAAAAACAATAGATGAAACTGCAGAAGTATGATCGAAGAAGTTGTATTACCTGATGGTCAATCAATTAACTGTCACTACTTGAGTAAATCAGTCGCTAGCCATCTTGGATGGCTGCACTCCGTACGTAGGCCAAGTCAATTGCAAAATAATATAAAACAAAAGACTATGTATGAATTCCATGAACTTCAATTCATTGAGGTATTTGCCGAAGAAATAATTTCTTCCAAAACAGATTACGATGTAGTGATTGCAGCTCCCAGTAGTCATCCATATTCTGAACGGTACAAGAATGGTTTGATAGCGAAAAAAAATTTGCGGGATATTAGTGACAGAATTTCAAGGGCGGGAAAACAGTCGGCTAGTACCTCCTCATCATTTGAGGAATTAGAAGGGGAATATCACTACACCCCCGGAGGGGATGAAGGTAATTTTTCTTCTATTTTGATTATGGATGATGTCTTTGGAAAGGGTAATACTGTTCTCCACATTATTCGTCTTTTGCAAAAGTTAGGCGTACCGGCAGACGCAAAATTCACGGTAGCCGTTCCTTTATTGGCGGTGAATTAGCACTTCAAATCCATTTTTAGCTAATGTCCGCAATGGGGGCAAAGCGGACTAAGACAATCCAGTTCGTTTTCTTTGCATATCTGCTTAAGTAAACCGGACGTCCCACGACTGATGTCGCGGGGCTGTCTTTTAGTGATACGCGAGCAGTTTACTTGATAGCCAGAATGTCGAAATTATTGACATTCGCAACCACGCCTTCATCCCATCCGCCTTCAACGAGTTCAGATGACTTCTCTTTCAACAGGGTAGCGACTTTTCCTGCAAAGTGATCAGCCCGTCCAGTATCATCAGCAAAGATGTCGAAGATGGCAAAATTATCTTCATCAATGCGCAAGGCTGCCCAATAGAGCGTCTTGGGTTCAGTTTCAGACACTATGGGACCTGCGGCGGTCAGCAATTCTGCTAGCGCATCTGCCTGCCCCGGAGCCGCTGTGAGCTTGATGTACGTCGCTGTTGTCGCGCTGTAGATATCGGCAGGTGGCTTTTCAGAAAGTACGGTTGAGTTGGCGATGTTGGGAACGACGCCTTCATCCCATCCACCTTTGACAAGTCTGTCAGCATCCTCATTCAACGCCTTGGCAACAAGGCCTGAGAAATGGGCCGTTCGAGCGTCTTCATTTTTGAAAACATCAAAGATAACCATTCGGTCTTCTGGGCCCTGCAAAGCAAACCAAAGCTTGGTGCCTGGCTCTGTCTTTTTGACCAATTGAGCGCCGCTGATAAGAAACTCGGCAAAATTGTTCGCTTCGTTTTCGGCAGCGGTCATTTCAATATAGCTCGCCGTTTGTGGCTGTGTAGAAGGTTGATGTACACATGCTGATGTTGTCACGGCTAAAGCTCCTAATATTGTCATCAATGTGGTTTTCATAATTGTCTCCATAGTCAGAGTTTGAGTTATGTGGACTATCTCGTAGTTCCTCTCAGAACCGCCAAGTGTCCGTTTCCATGACCTCAATATATCGGCTGAAGATTGGGAGTTCCAATTCCGTCTAACTATATATCAATAGATAATATCTATGCAAAAGGTATTTATAATGGCATATATGGCTTGATAATATCTTTTGTTGTATAGAGTAAAACAATGAAAATGAATCAAATTCGTTATTTTTTGGCAGTCTGTGAACACCAGAATTTTACACATGCCGCGCGGGAATTGAATGTCTCTCAACCGTCATTAACAACGGCGATAAAGAAACTTGAAGGTGAATTAGGTGGGGCGTTATTTCTCCGTGATCGTGCCGGATGCCGACTGACGTCACTTGGTAAAATTATTCGTCCCCGGTTGGAAACGATTCAGAGTGAAACCCGAGAAGCTAAGGCAGAAGCCATTCGTCATATTCGACTTGATCGTGTGCCGATAACTGTTGGTGTGGGTGAAACCATAGGGCAGCGACAAATATCCGGGGCGATCGAACGCTTTCGCTCTCAGACGCCTGAAGCAGAAATTGAGATTATAGTGGAGTCCCATGATAAATTACTCGAGGGCCTTCGTGACGGAGACTATGATATCATCATCTCGTCCATTGACGTCAACGCGGAGCTTTACCGTATAGACCCACTGTATACCGAGAATTACCGGGTCGTGGTCGCTTCCGACCACGCACTAAGTGAATTTGAAAGTGTCGATCTGAATATCCTGGCCAATACAAACATGCTCGATCGACTTAACTGTGAAATGCGGGACACTCTTCACGAAACCTGTGCAGGTCGTGGGCATTCACTCTATGCGACCTACCGTTCCAACCGGGTGGATTGGTTACTTGATCTGGCGCGCAACGGTTCCGGTGCTGTAATCTTGCCGGAGACGGCTATCCCAGACGACCCAGCGCTCCATAGACTTTCTTTATCCGATATAAAAATAGAACGCCAAGTCAGTGCGATACGCTTTCGCCATCAACCTTCCAGACCAGAAGCAAATCAGCTTGTTAGAGAAATGATAAAATAGAATTCAATTCTATTTTATCATTTCTGCAATGGGGATGGGTGTGCGTTTTTGAGACTAGATCGGGATGTCCGCTTTTGTGGCCATTCCTGACCCTTGGTGTTTGCGAAGCAATGGCCACTTCTGGCGATTAGTCGCCACAGCGTCAGCGGCCGTTTTTGGGTGAATGCTGCCGTATAAGCAAACATTACCAGCGGCCTTCTTAGGGCGACTTAAGTCTCTGAGCTAAGGTCCGGTATGAGGATGGAGCGTTACTTAGGGTCTTAATGTTCACGCGTGTTATTGAATGACTAAACCTCACCGCAGTTTTACCAGAATCTGTTAGCTGTACTATTTTTAGGCTTAATCGTCCCAAAAGTGAGACACATTGGTTAAATTGTTACTACCCTGACCTTTTTTCTTACGCAACGCCTGTGCAAGCTTTTGGTTAGACGCCGCAACAAAGTGGTGCGTAAACAACATGGGGAAAGTGAAATGGCCGAAGCCGATCCTGTACAATCGAATCTAATCGTAATGAAACCTCCGTTTAAAAAACGGTATGATAACTTTATTGGGGGCAAATTCACGCCGCCTAAAGCTGGGCGATATTTCGACAATCCGTCGCCTGTGACAGGCAAGAAAATTTGCGAAATCGCACGCTCTGACGCCGACGATATTAACGCCGCCCTCGACGCCGCACACGCCGCGAAAGATGCTTGGGGCAAAACATCCGTTGCCGAGCGGGCCTTGATGCTGCACCGAATTGCCGACCGTATGGAAGAAAATCTCGACCTGCTCGCGACGGCTGAAACTTGGGATAATGGCAAACCTATCCGCGAAACTATGGCGGCTGATTTACCACTTGCCATTGACCATTTTCGGTATTTTGCGGGATGTATCCGCGCTCAAGAAGGCGGTATTAGTGAAATCGACAATGATACCGTTGCCTATCATTTCCACGAACCCCTCGGCGTTGTGGGTCAAATCATTCCGTGGAATTTCCCACTGCTTATGGCGACGTGGAAGCTTGCGCCTGCACTCGCGGCAGGCAATTGTGTAGTCCTGAAACCCGCTGAGCAAACACCGGCCAGCATTCTGGTCTGGGCAGAACTCATCGGAGATATTCTCCCTGCAGGCGTGCTCAATATCGTCAACGGGTTTGGCCTCGAGGCGGGTAAACCTCTCGCGTCCAGTAACCGCATCGCCAAAATCGCCTTCACTGGCGAGACCACGACAGGCCGCCTCATCATGCAATATGCATCGGAGAATATCATTCCAGTGACATTGGAACTTGGCGGTAAATCACCCAACATTTTCTTTAAAGACGTTATGCGCGAAGACGATGATTATCTGGACAAAGCGATTGAAGGCTTTGTGATGTTCGCCCTCAATCAGGGCGAAGTTTGCACCTGCCCATCACGGGCTCTTGTTCACGAGTCCATCTATGATGAATTCATGGAGCGGGTCTTGAAACGCGTCGCCGCCATTGTGCAGGGCAACCCGCTTGATCCAGCGACCATGCTCGGCGCGCAGGCGTCATCGGAGCAAAAAGAGAAGATCATGTCTTATTTTGACATTGGACGCCAAGAGGGGGCGAAGGTCCTCATCGGCGGAGGGTCAGCTGATCTGGGCGGCGAGTTGTCCGGCGGGTATTATGTCAATCCGACCGTACTCGAAGGCCACAATAAAATGCGGGTGTTCCAAGAAGAGATCTTTGGTCCTGTCGTGTCTGTCACGACATTCAAGGATGATGCGGACGCGCTCGAGATAGCTAATGACACGCTCTACGGTCTTGGTGCGGGTGTTTGGTCTCGCGACGCGAATACATGTTACCGTTTTGGGCGCAATGTTCAGGCGGGCCGTGTTTGGACGAACTGCTACCACGCCTATCCGGCCCATGCGGCGTTTGGCGGGTATAAGCAGTCTGGTATTGGTCGGGAGAACCACCTGAAAATGCTAGACCATTACCAGCAGACCAAGAACATGTTGGTCTCCTACGGACCTCAAAAATTGGGCTTCTTCTAAGCTTATCTTTCCCGTTTCCTGCTTTCGCGGGAAACGGTCTCTACTCGGTATTGCGGCCGTTAAATGAGCGGCAAACCGTATGGCTATGCGCGGTGCACATATGCGCCCCTTTCAGCCCAACACTCCCCAGGCGGGATTGTTGAAATCAGGGAGGATAGGAGATTTCCCATGCAAAATAATAAAGTCATAAATACGGTAAAATTGTCTGCCATTGCCTTTGGTTTAGCTTGTTTAAGCGGAGCTACGGCTCTCGCAGAAGACGGACCTGAACCTGCGGCTCTTGCAACAGACAAATTGTCATTCTCGGCGAGCTTAACCGGGGCCACAGAATATGTCTGGCGCGGCGTGGAGCAATCAGGCGGCGACCCTGCGATATTCGGATCTGTTTCTGCCGCCTATAAGGGTTTTTACGCTGGCGTCGGCGCAGAGAATGTCGACTTTCTTGGCATCAATACAGAATATGATATGTGGGCCGGATGGGGCGGCGATATTGGCAATAATTTAAGGCTGGACCTCACCGTTGTGCGTTACGGTTATCTTGATGCGCCTGACGGGCTTGACCTTGATACCACCGAGCTGAAAGCTGGGCTTTCGACGGCCCTCGGCAAAGCCTCAATTGGCGCTGCTGTTCATTGGACCAATGATTTCTTTGCGACAGAGGAGTCTGCGACTTATCTCGAGTTTAACGGGAGTATACCTGTCGCCGAAAAGCTAAGCGTGTCTGGGGCGCTCGCACGCCAGTTCTTAGATGATGATAACGCCAGCTATATGACATGGAACGCTGGGCTCACCTATACCGTGGCCGATAATCTCGGGCTCGATGTTCGCTATATCGATACGGACATTAAAAACTCTGGCGGCACTGCCGACTCGCGCATCGTCGCCGGGTTCACAGCGTCTTTTTAGGATCGTTCTCGCCTGCCTCCGGTCTTGCCGAAAGCTTCGGTAAGGTTGGAGGGCTTTTTGGGGCCAGAGGGACAATAGGAACTGAACATGATTGATACGAAAATGAAAAACATACCCGTCTCTCCTGCGTTTGCGAAAAGCGCAAATTTGGACCCTTCAGCTTACGAGAGCATGTATGAGGCCTCTATCGCTGACCCAGAAGCGTTTTGGGGCAAGCATGGTAAACGTCTTGATTGGATCAAACCCTATTCGCAGGTAAAAGACGTCAGTTGGGACAAGGATAACCTTCATATTCGTTGGTATCATGACGGCGTTCTGAATGTGACAGCGAATTGCATCGACCGGCATTTGACGACCCGCGCCGACAAGCCCGCATTGATTTGGGAAGGCGATGAACCGGGCGACAGCAAAACAGTAACTTTTGAGCAGTTGCACAAAGAAGTCAGCCGTCTCGGCAATGTTCTTAAAAACCTGGGCGTGAAGAAAGGTGACCGCGTCACGCTCTATATGCCCATGATTCTGGAAGCTACCTACGCCATGCTGGCCTGCGCGAGAATTGGCGCTGTACACAGCGTTGTTTTTGGAGGCTTTTCCCCGGAAGCTTTGGCCGGGCGTATCATTGATTGCAATTCAAAGTATTTAATTACGGCAGATGAAGGCGTGCGCGGAGGCCGCACCGTCCCCCTGAAACAAAATGCGGATGCTGCCGCAGACATTGCAAAGGCGACCTTGGAAAAAATCTTGGTTATCAAGCGCACAGGGGCTGACCTTGTGATGAAGGACGGGCGCGATTACTGGCTGCATGACATGGCAGCGAATGTTACCGTAGAGTGTCCGCCGGAGCCTATGAATGCGGAAGACCCGCTTTTTATCTTATATACTTCCGGGTCGACCGGAAAACCAAAGGGCGTGTTGCATACGACGGGTGGTTATCTTGTTTGGGCCGCAATGACCCATGAATATGTTTTCGACTTGAAAGATGACGATGTTTATTGGTGTACCGCGGATGTGGGATGGATCACCGGGCATAGCTATATTGTATACGGACCGCTCGCCAATGGCACCACCACCCTTATGTTCGAAGGCGTACCAACCTATCCGGATGCCAGCCGATATTGGCAGGTATGTGAAAAGCACAATGTGTCATTATTTTACACAGCTCCGACGGCGATACGCGCCTTGATGCGAGAAGGGGCAGGCCCCGTTAATTCTACTGATCGTTCATCCCTACGTCTCCTCGGAACGGTGGGTGAACCCATTAACCCTGAAGCTTGGGATTGGTATTATAATGTTGTCGGTGAAACTCGCTGCCCGATTGTCGATACCTATTGGCAGACAGAAACAGGGGCCAGTATGATGGTGCCGCTACCCGGATGTACAACGATGAAACCTGGAGCCGCAAGCCATCCCTTTTTTGGCATAGAGCCAATGCTGGTGGATGCTGAGGGCGTAGAGCAGGCTGGAGCGGTAGAGGGTAACCTTATTATTACTGACAGTTGGCCGGGCCAAATGCGCACGGTTTATGGTGACCATCAGCGGTTCATCGAGACCTATTTTTCAACTTATCCCGGAAGCTATTTTACCGGAGATGGCTGCCGCCGCGACGAAGACGGGTTTTATTGGATTACGGGCCGCGTAGACGATGTCATCAACGTCTCCGGCCACCGTATGGGAACGGCAGAGGTTGAAAGCTCGTTGGTCGCTCATAATGCCGTCGCAGAGGCGGCTGTGGTCGGCTACCCGCATGATATTAAAGGTCAAGGGATTTACGCTTATGTCACCCCGATAGCTGGCGTTGAGCCATGCGAGCCTTTGAGAAAGGAGCTGATTGCGCATGTTCGCAAAGAAATAGGACCTATCGCATCTCCGGATATCATTCAGTTCGCGCCGAGCCTTCCTAAAACCCGCTCAGGAAAGATCATGCGGCGTATCTTGCGCAAAATTGCAGAGAACGAATTTTCCAATCTGGGTGACACAAGTACTTTGGCTCAACCGGAAGTCGTCGGCGACCTCATTGAGAACCGAAGAAATCTGTGATGCGAAGGCCGTATAAATCTGCTAAGGGTTTTAGCATGAGTAACAACCGAGACCTCGGAGGCGATAAAGCGGCAACGCATTCTGACCGCGTTATTGAGACCGTATCATCGTCCAAGGCGGCTTCGTCGCCCTTGGCGGCGTCTTGGAGCCGGTCTCTGAACTATTTTGGGCTTGAGCCTGATTCAGTAGAAAGCAGAGAACGGTCCAAAGCCTCTGAAATTAAGGCGCGTCAGGAAGAGCTTGGGCTTTTACTGTCAATTGCGCAGCCCGCTATGGATCAGCTTCATGCGACAATCAACCTTGCGGGATGTAGCGTATTCTTATCAGATTCAGAAGGCGTGGTAATTGATCAGCGGCACGCAGCCTCCGATGCTGATGTTTTTGAGACGGCTGGGCTTTCAACTGGTTTTGTTTGGTCAGAAGCCCGTGAAGGCACAAATGGAATAGGAACATGCGCCGTAGATCAGCGGCCTGTTACGATCCATCAAAACCAGCACTTTCAAGCCCGTAATACGGTGATGAGCTGTATGGGAGCGCCAATTTTTGATCCGGCAGGACGTTTGGCAGCTGTGCTTGACGTATCTTCCTTTAGGAATGATTTGTCCGAACCTTTTGCAAGTCTGGTAACGCAGACTGTCACCCAATTCGCCCGCCAGATTGAATCGGACCATTTTCAACAGGTCTTCGGAACGGCTCGAATCATACGCGGTGAACAAGATGGCGCGACGGGGGCTGTTTTGTTCGCCGTGGATCGGGATGACTTACTCATAGGCGCGACGAGGCACGCGCGACATGCTTATGGTTTAAATGATGACACCTTTGCGAAGCCACAACCTGCGGGGTCTATCCTTGATAATATAGATCACAGAGCCGGCGGACTAGAGGGCGCTGAAAAAAGAGCCATCCGCCGCGCTATAGCCGCCGCCAATGGAAACGTAACCGCCGCCGCGCGGGCACTTAAAATTGGCCGCGCAACGCTTTATCGCCGGATGCAGGCCCTCGGAATTTCGCGGTAGTCGTATCTGTTGTGTGAAAAGGAGACTGCAATCATGACTACAAATTTACCCAAAAGAGTCACAGCGACAGAGGCGGCCCTTTCGCTCATCTCGGAAATTCAGCAAGACCATCCGAAAGTAATCTTTCATCAGTCAGGGGGGTGTTGTGACGGTTCCAGCCCCATGTGCTACCCTGAAGGCGACTTCAAGATTGGTGAACATGATGTAAAACTTGGCGATGTCGGGGGTACTCCAGTCTATATCTCCGGGAGCCAATTCGAAGTTTGGAAGCATACGCAGTTAATACTGGATGCTGTCCTAGGCCGCGGCGGTATGTTTTCACTGGATAATGGACGAGAGCGCCGTTTCTTGGCGCGAGCCCGTACTTTCGATGAAGGCGAATTGGAAGCACTCACCACTGCAGGCGAGTCGGATTAGCCGATATCTACGTTGTCACACGCGATCCTAGCCACATAAGATGTCAAGTAGACCGTAAATTGAGTGGTATTCGATTATCGCCACTTTGCTCTCCGCTCTGATCTTTTGCAGGATACCCAGATATACCTTCCCCGACTCTGGCTAGAGTCACGACGAATGCTATTCTGCTGCTCTTATTAAATGGCTTGGTAGGACTCGCGCTTATATCGGCATCTACGCGGACGGCCTTCTATCTAGGCTTAGTTGTCGAAGATGCGCTTGCCTTGTCAAATAGCGATCTCTGAAAAACCTGATTTTTTGTCAAGGGGTTAATATCCGGTTTGGGGATGGACTTCTTTTTTAAGAGCGCCCGAATTGGAGCGAAACACATAGCAAATCAAAAACAATATCAGCGACCGTTTTTGGGCGTTTATTGCTACTGAGCTAAGGTCCGCTTTGGGGATTTTATCACGTTTTTCAATGTTGTATCCGTATGCATTTGGCACGGTACATGAACCCATAAATCCAACTTCTTGGTATGCTTTGCGGTTTCAAATCCAGGTTGCAATCCATCTTTTAGATATATAGCAAAGAAGACACGTTGTTTTTTGTATTTATATTACTGATACCGGAGAAATAAATGAATAGATCGACTTCGGGAAACACTTCTTTCTACAATTTACTTAGACTGGACCGCCTGGTCGTGGCGGTAAGCGCGCTCGTTTTCGTGGCTTGTGGCGGGGGGAGCGGTAGCTCGGCTCCACCGAGTTCGGCCAACTCCGCACCAGTGTTCACCGGGGCTACTAATTTTACGTTTCAAGAGAATCAAAATATTGAATTTTCACTCTCCGCTACAGATGTGGACGGCGATGCGATTAGGTTTTCAAATGAAAATTCAGAGGATGGGGAACTTTTTGTAGTCAACGCCAGCAATGGTGTCGTAGTCGCGAACACGCTTGATCAAGCCTTTAATTTTGAAGAGCCGCAAGATGTTGATGGCGATAACGTCTACAGACAAACAATCACCTTGTCGGATGGACGGGGCAGCACGTCTACTGTGATCACGGTAACGATCACTGATGTGAATGAGCCTCCTCAATGCACGACCAACCCAGTGGTGGGTTTTGAAGAGAATTTCGTGGGAACTTTGGTGGATTTTAACGCTGCGGCAGTTGATCCGGAGGGCCTTACTCCAACGGGGTTTAGTTTAATAAACTTATTTCGGTTTCCCGGCATAGATGATGAAACACGTGAAAAATTTGAACTGGATACGGACACGGGGATATTTTCTTTAGCTGAGTCACTAGACGCCGAAACAGTTGGCGTTGAAGGAGAATATTCAGTTGATGTGAAGATTGATTTTGGTGAAGAGTCCATCGAGTGCCGAGAGCATTTACAGCTAATTGATGTCGTTGGCGCCGTTAAGTCGGGTATCAAATTTTCAGGGCGCCAAACCGATGCAATGGCACTGGGTGATATAGATAATGATAATCTGACCGATTTCTGGATTAATTCCCCATCTACGGCCGAGTTCGATACCACTCAGCCTGGGGGTTACATCGTATTGGGAAGCGCGATCGACACCGAGCTCTCTAAAGATGGCGCCGAACTGTTCGCGCTTGAGTCACTCACTCTTAATCAGACCATAAAGTTAGTCGGAAATTATTCGATTCCGCCCAATCGTTCAGGGGCCAAAAATACCTTTAAAGTTTCCTCAATCGGTGATGTGGACGGTGATGGTAAAGGAGACCTCATTGTAGCTCTCGAACCAAACCCGGGGGCAACTTTTATTGGGTTGGATCCTGACCGGCCATTTGGGTATATTTTGTGGGGAGACGTATTATTAGGCCAGACAGATGGGCAGATTGACCTTAGTAATTTATCGACCTCCGAAGGCATGACTCTTCTTGGGTCGGATAATGTCAGCCGTTTACAGGTAAATGCAAACTCCGGGGATTTCGACGGAGATGGGGTGCCTGATCTCGTATTCGCAGTGCCTGAGGCAATGACAGGTGGCGACGAGTCAGGTGACCTTGGTGAGGTAACTGTTGTTTACGGTACTAGATTAAGAACAGCAAAATCCGCTGGCGAGCTAGACCTTACAAAGATAAGCGTCAATGACGGTGTTAAGTTAACCGGCGGTGAGGGTTTCTATTTGAATGCGGGCTTAAGCCTTCGTTCGATTTCTGATCTTTACGGGGACAACGCAGATGAGCTTGTGATTTCGACGAGTCGCGGGGCGGCTGTTATCGATAGCACGGTGTTTTCTAACGCCACAGCGAGTTCTGGCGTTGTGAGATTTTCAGATATTCCAGAGTCTAGTCGCGTCTGGATAAACCTTTCTGACGAAGCTCGTTTAAGTCCACTCTCTGGAGATGCCGATGGTGACGGTCTCCAAGATGTTTTTGTTGAGCGCACTTATGTAACCGGTGCGTTCGCGGCTCTCGTGTCCGGCGACAGGCTTGTGAATAATACGCCGGGTGATCAGATTCTTTTTGACGACGCCCAAGTCGATGAAAATATTGTTCTGTTCGCTCACTCGTCAGAACGGCAGACTGACGCGTCATCAATGACCTACATAGGGGACATCGACAAAGACGGGCGAGATGATTTCGGGATTGTATACAAACCAATTTTTGGTGAAGGTGCTACATACATTATCCTCGCCAAAGCCTTGGATCGCGTTGGAGCTGACAATACATTCTTTATTGACCAGATGGATACCGGTGACGGAGTGATTTTGCGGAATTACGTGGCCGAGTATTCTGATTACCGAATTGCGGCTTTGAAGGATACCGATGGCGACTCATTGCCTGAAATTTTAATTGTAGGAGCGTTTAATCAAACCGAGGGATATCTTGTTCCCAGTTCAGATATCACAGCTGCATTGATCGCAGGAGTGGCCGAGATCGATTTTCAAGAGAACTTTAATGACGAATCTGAAAATTAGGCCGCGTTCGCGCCGCCGGTTTTTGCTGCAAATAACCATGAAACCTCAATGCTTCAGGCTCATAGATCCAGCAGATAAACTTTTTGTGGAACGTTCGGATCCTTAAGCAATTGCGAATGCTTTACTGCTGCTAACCTAACTTAAGTTTTAGAAGCTTGAGTTCGAAATGGGAACTACTTGCCTTTCTCCAGCGACCCTTATGGAGCGATTTTAGGACGCTCAGTATTAAGCTACCATTGGCTCAATAAGGACGCTGAGACTTTTAAACCAAGCTATTGGTTATCACTAGAACAAGATATTTCGCGTTTATAAAAGCCTTTCGTTGAAACGGCTTCCACATTTCCTTCACCACATTTAGTCAAAGCCGCATCCCCTGACTTCATGTCATAAAATATATCCCCTAAATAGATCAGCAAACTGATAGACAATAATGTAACAGTGATCTTGATATATTTTTTGCCATTCGTATTTCCAGTCATACTAATTTCCTTCTGTAAGCTTTAGCGCAATTAATGAGTGGCTGAAACGAGCGATTTTAGGACGCTAGATTTTTCATTGAAATTTGTGGAACTCGACAAACGCCCGACTTAGAGCTATGTGTAATCAGGCTGAACGGTTGGAGAATAGATACGTTTACCATTGGGCTGTACTCAGGAAGAATTAATGCATGTCTAACTTTAAAAACTTACTCGGGTTTCTGGTCGGCGCACTACTTCTCATTATTTTGCTCTGGGGTCTAACGGAACTCATTTCCTATATTTTCAAAATTGAAAGTAGCAGTACAAAGTCAGGTATTCGCTGGGCGCTGATAATTTTAGTGTTGTTCATTGGGTCATTCTTCAGAAGAAAATCCTCCTCAGTAGATTGAAGGCGAGTGTCCTACTTGAAGCAATTTTAAACCGCTCATCTAAAACGATAGATTTACATTTTTCTTTTAGTAAGAGATAATGAAGTCAGAGGCTCTAAAATATATTCCGGTTAATCTGGCGAATATTTTTATCAGCTTTGGCACGATTACAATTCTGACGCGTCTATTATCTGCCGCTGAATTTGGACGATATGCCCTCGTTATAACGACCTTGAATTTCATTCACATGGGGTTTTTTACTTGGCTTGAAGCGTCAATGTCTCGTTTCCATGAGCGGGCAGATAAAACTGATAGTTTGGACAGTCATTTCAAGACGCTCTATTACTCAGCCGCGGCAGTTTTAACACTTCTCATTCCTCTGCTATCGTTTGCCGTATTTGCGCTCGAAGTTGATAGCCGTATGCGGCTGCTTCTGACATTCGCGATTGTGAGCACTGCCGTTCACTTGTTCTATAACCTGACGCAGGAATGTCATAAGGCCGCGCACCGCATTGGACGGTACTCCGCCGTTCATAGCACGCAATTAGTCCTGAGCTTCAGCGCGGGAATTTTGCTCGTAATGTTCACCCCACTGCGCGAGGCCGGCCCCTTTGTAGGCATGATAATTGGCGGCCTGATTACCGTAATTGTGGAATTGCCTTGGCTGATTATTCGCATGATGGGCGGACGTTTTAAGCCCGCGCTCATTCGCGAATACTTTCTTTACGGAACACCAATTTGTTTCTCTCTCATATTGGCCTATGCACTAGAAAACGGTGATCTCTATTTCATTCGGTTTTATCTGAACGATGCAGCAGTCGGGGCATATAGCGCCGGATACAATTTGGCGAGCCGCAGCTTTGACTTCATTTTCGTTTGGCTTGCAATGGCCGCTATGCCTCTCGCCATATCAACGCTGGAGCGTAGCGGAGAAGACGAAACCCGGCGCGTTTTGTCCGATTACGGCGACCTTCTGATTATGATCGCATTACCTGCTGCCATCGGCATTGCTCTGGTGTCAAAGGAAGCTGTTATTGTTCTCGGGGAGCCGGTTCGCAATGATGCCTTGATTGTAATGCCGTGGATCGCCTTTGCCGCGCTGCTAAATGGCTTCATCAACTATTATGTGCATCAAGCTTTCGTATTGGCGAAAAAGCTCCAGCTTTTAGCGGCGATTATGGTTTTGCCTGTTTTGATAAATTTTGGCCTGAACATCGTTTTCATTCCCCAATACGGCCTTGTTGGAGCGCTTATCGCAACCCTTTGCGCCTACTCCGTTGCCATTATTGTAACGGTTATAGCCGCACGCCGTGTTTTCCCCCTGCCTCTTCCCGTGATGACATTTGCCAAATGCGGCTTAGGTTGCTTGATTATGGCCGCAGGACTATATGCAATTCCTTTTAACGAGATGTGGCCGGATCTTATCACCTTATTTCTAAAGGCCATATCCGGCGGCGTAATTTATGTCGCGGCCATTTATGCTTTAGATACGGCAGGCATTCGAAAAATCATAAAATCGCGCAGCCTGAAAGCGTAAAGCCGACGCGTTTAGCCTATGTAAGGGCCATTATAATGTCTCGGTGCTCTTGTTTTTGAAGATTCAAATATACACAGTTATACAGGTTCAAATCATTCTGCGGCATTTCAATTAACTTAGCCCCTGCGTAGCAATATTGTGTCCAGCCTGATTTTCGCAGCCATAGATCGGCATCTTCATTATTGGCTATAAGCAATACTGGATCATGAGACTCAATGGTCTGCTTTGCTCCGCGTAAAACGTCGAGTTCAAAACCCTGCACATGGATTTTAAGAAAAAACGGCTCAAGAGCATATTTGTCTAAAACCTCAATATGACAGGCGTGAGCTTCAATCCTTAAAAGCTCCGGTTTGAACTTCCAAACACTCTGCGAGTTCAACCAACTTTCCGCGCGTTCTTTCGAGAATGAAGATAAGCCATCATACAAAAAGCTTCTGTAATAAGGCACATGAAGTGTCATTCTTGCCTCGCGGTCACCAAGCCCCGCATTGCAAATAGTTAGATTTTCATCCTGTCTAAATCGCGCTTTTAGTTTGGTAAATATGGCCCCATTCGGCTCAAATGAATGAATGTTTACTGACGGATGATAAAGCCGTATGGCATCAATAGATTGCCCGCGATTTGCACCCACATCGATAGCGCAGCGCCCTTTAGGGGAAAGCGCTTTAAGAACCTCGAATTCCTCCTCAAAGGGGCGTTTACGCCGTTTGCGTATCGTCCGCTGTAAATCAGACTTGATGTTCGGCAGTCCTGCAAATCGGCTCTGCATATCTCGTATAAATCTTTTAGAAACTGCCATTTAATATTCCACACTCAAACCTAAAGTCACCACAGCAAATAACCGTCAATCGCTTCGTCATTTATACACTTTATACTGATATAGTTTTTAAAGTGAAAACGGGACCAAGTGAAGGCAAATGAAAATGATAAATGCTCTATCTTCCGTTCTGTGCAGAGATATGGCCAGTAAGGACTTCCCTTTAAGGCCACTACTAGACCATCAGAATGCTGCAATCGCTTGGCTCAAGGCTGCACATGATTCTACGGCTGACGGCGGGGTTGGATATGGATATTATCTACGAGGACAACCGTTCTCGGCGTATGGCTTTGGCTGGCGTCCAAGCTATGTGGAAACCTCCGGCTATATCATCGAAACCTTTTACGATATTGCTGAGGCCTATAATGACGCTGACTCCGCAATCAGAGCCGAGCAGATCGGGCGCTGGCTTCTTACCATGCAAAATATTGATGGCGCTTTTTCAAATATGAGCCTTTCGGACGCAGACGGTATTGTATTCGATACAGGACAAGTCCTGTTTGGCTTACTGCGATGTTATTTAGAAACAAATGACCCGGTTTTCCAATCAGCAGCAGGCAAATCCGCTTATTGGCTTGAAAGGAACTTAGGTGAAGACGGCGCTTGGCGCGCAAACACTCACCTCGGAAATGTACATACCTATAATACCCGAACCGCTTGGGCGATGCTGGAATACTGCAAAATTTTTCTCGATGTGAAGATTTCTGACGCGGCGCGGCGTAACCTACATTGGGCACTCACGCAGCAAACAGAGACAGGGCTGTTTGACAATTGCAGCTTTAAGAAGGATTGCGCGCCTGATACCCATACAATCGCCTATGCTATTCGCGGGCTCTTTGAGGGTGGAGTGTTACTTGATGACGAACGCATGCATGCAGCGGCGCATAAAGCAGCCCTGAAAATGTCCGAATATGTGGCACCTAACGGCTTTATACCCGGACGGGTTAGTACATCGGGTAAGCCCGATAATTCTTATTCATGCCTAACCGGAAACTGCCAGTTAGCTATTACTTGGTTCAAGATGAGCCAGCATTTTGATGACCCCGCTCTGTTTAAAGTTGCTGAGGCTACGATAGACTTCGTTCTAAAAACGCAAAACATCGAGACGAAAAATGGGAATGTTTGCGGCGGCGTAAAAGGATCTCACCCCGTATGGGGCCGTTATTCGCCCTTGGCTTATCCTAATTGGGCTACGAAATTCCTCATTGATGCTATTCTTGTAAAACAGTCGATAGTGCGATCATGACCGAGTTTCAGACACAGGATATACTTGATTGCGATTTCCATATGGTCACTCAGCATGACGTCTTAAAATGGGCAAAAACCATATTGGCGAGGCCCAGTTGCCATTATATCACGACCGTTAATGTGGCGATTCTAATGATGATGCGCTCGGATCATCAGTTGCGGGATTTCATCAAGCAATCAGCTTTAACCGTAGCAGATGGACAACCCATTATTTGGCTCTCCAAGCTGTTGGGAAGGCCTCTGCCAGAACGAATTGCGGGAGTAGACCTATGCCAACGCTTAGCTAATAGTGCGGCCCAAGACGGTAAGTCAATTTACCTATTGGGCGCGACCGATACCGCCTTAGCCAAGGCAGAGCAAAAACTTCTATTGGATAATCCCAGCCTGGTCATAGCCGGTCGAAGCAATGGTTACTTTGAAGCAAGCGAAGCCGAAACCCGCGCCGACTTAATAAAAGAAAGCGAAGCGGATATATTATTCGTAGCTATGGGCGTCCCTCGTCAGGAATATTTTATCGCTGAAAACCTGAGCCGTTGCGGTGTGAAGCTCTGCATTGCCCTGGGAGGCAGTTTTGACGTTATATCAGGGATGACAAAACGAGCTCCAAAGTGGATGCAAAACTGTGGCCTTGAATGGCTATTCCGTCTTGGGCAGGAGCCGCAACGCCTCGCCAAGCGATACGCTATTACTAACGCCCAATTCTTGACACTTAGCGTGAAAGCCCTTTTTAAAAAGTAGAGTGAAAATACTCTCGTTATGTCGGCCGGTTGAGAAGGTGATTGATTATGCGATCTACCGCACGGCCGTCACCATACGGGTTCTCACAGTTTGACATTGCAGCATAGGCACTTGAGTTTTCTAAGAGCGTAATCGCGTGGGAAACAATTTTATCTTTATCGTGACCGACTAGCTTCACCGCGCCAATGTCAATCACTTCAGGCCGTTCTGTTGTCTCGCGCGTCACGAGTAAAGGTATGCCCAGTGAAGGCGCTTCTTCTTGAATTCCGCCGGAATCAGAGATGATAATATAGGCGCGGGATAACAGCCGAATAAATGCGAGATAGTCCAAAGGCTCAATCAAGTGAATGTTGGCCTGCCCAGATAGTTTTTCCGTGACAACTTTTTTCACGTAAGGGTTTAAGTGAACTGGATAAATGATTTGGACATCATCGCGTTTTGACAGCTTTACCAGAGCTTGGCAGATATTTTCAAATCCTTCCCCGAAACTTTCCCGTCGATGCCCTGTAACAACAACCAACTTTTTATCAGGGTCAAGCCTTGGTATCTTTTCATCACATTGTTGGCTCATCATTAGTGAGCTTTCGATTTTTTTTAAGGCCATATCCAATGCGTCAATAACAGTATTTCCGGTCACCACGATACTGCCAGATTTAACGCCTTCGGCCAATAAATTAGACTTAGCAGTTTCGGTCGGCGCAAAGTGGCAAGTGGAAACCACGCCGGCTATACGTCTGTTGCTTTCTTCCGGCCATGGTGAATAAATATCATAAGTGCGAAGGCCAGCCTCGACGTGTGCAACAGGGATCGTCTTATAATATGCGGCTAACGATGCCGCAGCAGTTGTTGCTGTATCCCCATGTACAAAAACCCAATCCGGTTTGACTTTATCTAAAACCGGTTCCAGCCCTAACAGTATCGATGATGATAATTGCGAAAGGGTTTGCCCTGGCTTCATAAGGTTTAAGTCAAAGTCAGGTACGATTGAGTGACTACTCAAGACTTGATCGAGCATTTCACGATGCTGTCCGGTTACACACAGGACGCTGCGAATATTCTTATGGCTCTCGAAACCCTTAATGAGTGGAACCATCTTAATAGCCTCAGGGCGTGTGCCAAAAATCGTGAGGACTTTTATAGAAGAAGTAATATGCAATGCCCGAGTTAGCGTTCTTGTTCACCACATCTTATCCCAAAGGTTCTTCAAAACACTTAATAGCTAGGTTTTTCTTAGCGCTATTAGAGTAATGTTGATTGTCCTCCTATGAGCGTTTTAAGACACTCTGCTAACGTCCGCTAAGGGGATCTTCACGACTTCAGGTGAGAGATACTAACGGTTTTTATAAAGTAGATCCGATTTTCAATGACTAACATGTTTTGACCTGCGCGGTTTATTTGGTAAACAATTTGGGCAATTCACTGGTAAACATTTGACAGCTAAATATCTATTATGCTATTGAAAATAAAGCATTATTTACTTGCATATCGCCGCATCCCCGGTGCGCCATTTACCCCGTAAGCTTATTCTTCGTCGCTCTGGACCAGGCCGATGTTCAGATCTGGGGCGTCTGCATTTGTGAATTTTGGCTCCGGCCTATCTGCCGCGTTTTCGCCTTTATAGGTGATGCGGTAAATAATCCCGTTTTCATCATCCGAGAGATACAATGCGCCGTCAGGGCCTTGGGCCAATCCTGCGAGGCGGCCCATCTGTCCCCAGCCCGTGGGGCTCTCTTCATCCTGCATGAGGAAACCCGTCACGAATGGCTTCATCCCAACGGGCTGGCCGTTCTCGAAATCCACTCTGAGGACTTCGTAGCCTGAGGGCGGCATGCGGTTCCAGGAGCCTCGAAAGGCAATAAAAGCGTCTCCTTTATATTCGTCTGGAAGGACGTTTTCGGCGTCAAAAGCAAGCTGCATCGGCGCCGCATGCGGGGTGTGAAGCCCAATGGGTTCCTGACTGCCGGCGGCGTATTCGGAAAAGCTCTGATCCGGCGGCGTATCTTGCGGATTGAAACGCGACAGAGCGTAAACATAGGGCCACCCATACCGATGTCCTTCGGTCAGCAAGTTGAATTCTTCATGCTGCTCATTATCGCCGAGCCAATCTATGCCGTGGTCAAAGCCATAAGCGGCGCCTGTGGCGGTCTCAAACCCATAGCCGATGGTGTTTCTCAGGCCGGATGCAAAAATGCGGCGATCCGTTCCGTCAGGGTTCAGAGAGACTATCGCCGCGCTTTCATCATCCGTCTCCGCACAGGCATTACAGGTCGAGCCAATAGAGACATATAATCGTCCGTCCGGGCCCATCACCACCATCCGATTAGGGTGTTGCCCGCCATCGGGAAAGTCGGTGGCAATGACCTCTAATTCGCCTAGAGTTCCATCTTCCAGCCGAGGCGCGCGGTAGAGATCCTTGACGGTCATCAGATAGGCCGTGTCGCCTACAACCTCGATTCCGTGCATCTGGTCTTTCTGAGCGACGACCTGCCTCGTGTCGGCCGCGCCATCGCCAGTTGTGTCTTGCAGCATTAAGACATCGCCCTGCTTGCGGCGGGTAATATAAAGCCTGCCATCATCCGCCACGCGCATCATTCGAGCGTTTTTCAAATCCTGCGCATAAACGTTTATGTCGAACCCCGGCGGAAGGGCGAGCCGTGCCATGCGCTCTTCGCTCCACTCCAACGGAATAGGTTTGAGCACATGACCCACAATCTCCACGCCTTTGCGTCCTTTATCCTCATCCGCGGAGGGGTCACTACTGCCGGCTCCCGCCTGAGCGAACGCCGTGGCGGGCAAGATGGCGGCGGCGAGGGTAAGCAGAAGGGGGGAATAACGCATTTTACAAGTCTCCGATAACAAGCTCTCTAATCGAACTCATATCGCCGCTTACGGTTCCGCAGAATGTAAAGGACAAATTTGAAGTTCTGTCTTGGTTAACGAGATAGGCCATCACGGCATAAGTGCCGTATAACTGAACGCGCGGATCTCGTTTTCAAATAAAAAGTTGAGACGAGAGAATTCTAAGACGCATTTTTTATAAGGCCTTCACTCACTCACTCGGATTTGTCGACAGGCCAGTAAATGGTTGCTGTGTCTCTCACGGTTTTTATAGACCAACTCAGGCGCTTGGCGATTTTTAAGGACCCGACTTTCCGGAGAGGCAGGATTTCTCGGCGCTGTTTTAAAATTTTTGGAAAGTCTTTGAGACCATCCCGAAATCCATTTAATTGATCTTTGAAATTCGGATGGCTTTTATTGCGGAAGATCAAATACATTTGGCTGGCCAGAAAAAGCGGCAGCATGAGGATGAGCAATAGAAGAGGCGTGTTTTTGACGACGAGAGGCACATTGTTTTTATTTGAATGATAAAATTTAAACCCGAATTGCTTGCCGGTGGAGCTTGAGCCGACATGGTGCGCGCGCGCTCCGGGGCATTGAAGACATTTTTCTCCGAAAAGACGCAGGCGATAGGCGAGATCCACATCTTCCAGGTAACAGAAAAACCGTTCGTCAAATCCGCCGCTTTCAAGAAAAGTTTCCCGGCGGTAAGCCGCCGCCGCGCCGCAGGGGCCAAACACCTCGACCGGGTCTGCGGGAAGTACGGTAACAGGTTCGTTCAAGGCAGAGGATTTCGCCAAGCCGAAAATTGTCAGATAATCTCCAAATCCGTCGATCTTGTTATCTGCGCCGGCTTGTATGAGGGTAGAGCTCAGCATGGAAAAATCGGGGTGGGCCTCACTGGTTGCTTTGAGGTTTTCGAGCCAGTTCGGTTCGGGCCAGGCATCGGGGTTCAAGGTAATGACCCACTCTGTCCGGGCCGTTTTGGCCCCAAAATTACTAGCCCCGGCAAAGCCATCATTCGTTTCCGAGTAATGTCTGTAATAGCGCTCGTTCGGAACGTTTAAATCCCGCACGGCCTCATCCGGAGAGTCATTGTCAATTATGAAAGCTTCAAAATCCTGACAGCTCTGACCGGCCAGACTATCAATACATTTCTGAAGATCCGAACCACTATTATAGGACACAATAATAATTCTTGCCCAAGGCGCAGGACCGTGTGGAGATGGTTTGGAAAGCGTAGACATATCAGGGCGGGCCAATGCCAAGGCTTAGACCCGTGCGGCGGAAGGGTTGATGGCCTGCCCAATTTTTCGAAGGCTTTGGGTCAGGGGCGTTTTTGGCGCCCAGCCGAGATCTTTTTTCGCATGTGTAATGTCCAGAACCGCGTAAGGCAGATCAAATTCGCGCCCCGCCGCAAATGTCACAGAGATATCCCGTTGAAATTCTTCCTCTATAATTTCAATGATATCTTTCTCGGTGTGCGCGTTTCCACTTCCGATATTATAGGTCCCCGAAAAGGGTTTGTCGGACTTGTGAAGACTAAGAATGAAGTCTGCGAAATCATCGACATCAAAATAATCCCGCCCATTTTTTCCCTCGCCGAACACCGTAAGTTTCTGACCTGTCAGACATGATTTTACAGCCGCCGATACAAAACCGTGGGACGTTCCGACCTGCCAATGGCCTATCGGATTTGCCAGGCGAAGGGTTAGAATATTGGGCGAGCTGACATGCCTGAAATAATCAAGGCTCGTCTCATTTAACAATTTACCGAGCGCGTAAGGCGTCACGGGATGAGCATCGGCTTTTTCAGAAATGGGCGCGTTGTGATCGGGGCCGTAAATCTGTCCGCCGCTCGAAAGATAAATCAATTGGCAGTTCGGATTTATATCAAATAAATGCTCGGTAAAGGTCGTGACATTTTCCAAATCCGCAGAGACAACATCCATGACTTTCCGGGCGCCGGTGGACGGTCTGGAATTATTAGCCAGATAAACAATCGTTTTTGCTTGTTTGAGATAGGCCTCGATCTCCAGATCATCAGAGCGGCAAAATTCGACGTCAGGGGCCGATGATTTCATAAAATCGGGTCTGGACTGCCGAGAGACCGCAACGGCCTTGCAGGAACTTACCTGGGCTCTTTCACAAAGGTGGCGCCCGATAAATCCGGTGCCTCCGTAAAGAACCAGCATAATTTCTCCTGTAGCAATCTTATTTTGGGCAACGTATAGAGTTTAAGGCTTATTCTCTAGTAAAAAAATCCGGAAATTGATGTGACGACCATCCAGAAGTTCAGAACCGATATTCAGGGTATGCGGGCCGTGGCTGTCTTGCTCGTATTGGTGTTTCATGTCTTTCCCGGCGCCATGCCCGGCGGGTATATTGGCGTCGATATCTTTTTCGTTATTTCAGGTTTCCTGATTTGCGGCATCATTTTGAAAAACACAGAACGGGACGGAAAATTCGACGCTCTGAAATTTTATGCCAAGCGGATTAGAAGATTATTACCGGCGGCTACGCTCGTCCTTCTCCTCACGGCAGTCGCGGCCTATTTCATCCTGCCTCAGACCCGGTGGGTAGATACGGGCCGAGAGATAATTGCCAGTACGCTGTATTTCGAAAATCTCTATCTGCATTTTCAATCGATTGATTATTTAACAGCGGATAAACCGCCGAGCCCCTTACAGCATTTCTGGTCGCTTTCGGTGGAGGAACAATTCTACATTTTCTGGCCTCTCATCATGCTTTTGATGGTGTTCGTCGCCAGATCTTTGCGCATGACTTTGCGCGTGTCGATCATCGCCTTGCTCGTGATTATCTTCGCTATCTCGCTTGCCAGCTCGATATACGTCACGGCAACCAACCCTGCGGCGGCCTATTTTGTCACCTATACTCGCGTCTGGGAACTGGCGCTCGGCGGCGCTTTGGCCTGCGCGGCGCCTTTCATTCGGTTGCCGGAAAAAGTTCGAACCCCTATCGCGGCTCTCGGCTTAATTCTGGTTTTAGCAAGCGGTGTTTTGTTCACTAAATCTACGCCTTTCCCGGGGTATATGGCGCTTATTCCCACAGTCGGCGTCGGACTCTTACTCTGGGCCGGTATACTTTACGAAAATGACCATGACGGCGCTGTTCAAAAGGCGCTTTCCTTTAGGCCTCTGACTTATATTGGCGATATCTCTTATTCGCTTTATCTCTGGCACTGGCCGGTTGTTATCTTTGCGATCGCCCTGTTCGGGCCTGAAATATCTCTTTCGATAGGGCTGGCAGTTATAATTCTATCGGTTTTGGGCGCCGCGCTTTCCACGCATTTCCTCGAAAACCCGATACGCCATACAGCAAAAATAAAATCCAAACTCGAACTATACCTTCTCGGCGCGTTCTCCATGGCCATTGCGACCATTGCCGGTCTTTTGCTTATGCTGGCCGCCCCGAAAGAAGAGAGTTTTGTCGCCGACGGAGTAGAAACAGAACAGTTCCAGAGCGATTACCCCGGGGCGGCCGCCATTGGCATAGATCCTTCGGATTTACCGGCGGTCACGCCTGCCTTTATTCCGTCTCTGGCCAATGCACGGAAAGATGTGGCCACGGTTTACGCGGATCAATGCCATACGGCCCAGCCCGATACGGCGCCTTTAGCTTGCATTTACAACCCCGTTAATGGGGAGGGCGGCCAGCCGAGGATGGAAAAGCACGAAGAGCTTTCGAACGCGACTGATAAGACAGTCGTCCTGGTCGGCGATTCCCACGCCGCCCAATGGCTTCCGGCTTTGAAAAAAATCGCGGCGAAGCGAAACTGGACAATCGTGACCTACACCAAATCATCCTGCGCCTTTAACAAAGTTTTGCTCACGTTCGCGCAAAAACCTTATGAGGAATGTCAGGCTTGGGGGCAGCTTGTCGCCGAGGAGATCAAGACATTAAATCCAGATCTGGTGATTACGGGACAATTTCCTAAATATGCCGAAGGGGCAGAAACATGGGAAGATAATGTCGAGAAAGTTGCTACCGGCGCGGCCGCCTACTGGAACGCCTTTGGCGAAGAAGGAATTCGCGTAGCGGCCATAAACGAGTCCCCGCGTTTTGAAACTCATATCCCGGATTGTATCGCAGAAAACCTGCCAGACTGGTCAGCTTGCAACATAACCCGAAACGCGGCTTTCAGCCGCGGCGGAACCATGCTGCGCGCGTCAGAGCTTTCTCCGAATACAAGCTTCATTGATATGACAGACAGTATCTGTGGCGAGGAGATTTGCTCGGTAATCGTTGGTAATGTTCTGGTCTATCGGGATCAGCACCACCTAACCGCCACCTATGTTCGCACGATTACGCCTGAATTGGAGGCCGCGTTATTGTCCGCGATAGAGAAATAAAATCAGAGTTTTAAGGGAGGACAGGTGCCCCCGAAAGGGCGGACAACCTATAAGCCTTCCAAATAGCCGGATGTTTCCTCCCACTCCAACTCCTTGACTGTGAAACTATCAATATTTCCGGAAAGATATTCTATCGTGACGGCAACATCATAAAGCGTCATTTCAAAACGCCCGGATGTTCCGCCGCTATTCTTTACGGGCCTTGTATTGGACGCCGACTTCGCGCTCAGGCGGATTTGATACTGGCCGAAATCAAGTTGGGCTTCAGGTGCCGCGCTGAAATCAGTGAGTTTGATGACCTCCAGCGCCTGATCTCTGGCCTCAATCTGTAGCTCGACCCGTTCAATTTGTCCGACGACATTCACGAACTGCCCCTGCAGGGCAAATAGAGGCAGAAGGCAGGCCGCCATGATCGCAATGGCCACCATGGCTTCCAGAACTGAGAACCCAGCCTCTCCGGATGCGGCTTTTGATTTGAGACGCTTGATAGACAAACGTATCCTTTCACGCATTGAAATATAGGAGCCGTTACTAAGGCTTGTTCGGCAGTAATGTCATCATGCGGCTCTCATCCCGCAAAAATCCATCCACTCTGTTGGTCAATCGGTTCACAAACCGTTCCTTGTCAGGCTGCCCGCGCAAGACATAAGCCGTGATCAGCAAAACAAGTTCAGTGCGGTCAACAGAGAAGGTGTCGTTAGAAAACAAATTACCGACTATAGGAAGGTCCTTGATAATAGGAACGCCCTTTTCATCGGTTACATAATTTTCGGAAATCAATCCACCCAGAACGGCGGTCTGTCCGTCTTCGAGGGAAAGCTGTGTTGACAGTGACCGGTTCGAAATTGTCGGGCTGGAGATCGTCGAGTTGGAGACATCCACCGTCGAAGAAACCTCTTGAGTGATCGACAGGTCAATGCGGTTGTCACTAAAGACGATAGGCGAGATAGATAAGAGATTACCGACTTTGCGGTAAGCGATGCTTTGCAGAATATCCGTATCGCCTTGCCCGTTTTGATTGTTCGCTGCTCTTTGAGCCGTGATAATCGGGACGTCCTGACCCACCTGAATTTCCGATTCACTGCCTGACCTTGCGACCAGTATCGGGGTCGAGAGGAGCTTAACCCGTCTATTTGAGGCGAATGCATTGATTGCCGCATCCACATTGCCGCTTAAGAAGGTCAAATTCAAACCTGACGTGCCTGTTCCCAGCGCCTGTGTAGCGGCCGTCGCTGAAAAATTACTATCGCCAATGTCGTCTATAAAGAATTCCATACCAAAATTGGTAGAGTCGCTCAGAGTGACTTCTGCGATTTGCACTTCAATAAGAACTTCCGGAGCCGGAGTGTCCAGCTGCTCCAATAAGTTCACGAATTTGGAATATTCTGTAGACGTCCCGGTAAAGATAATCCGGTTCCCTACAGGGTCTACACTGAAAACTCCGTTTGAAATGGAGCCCCGGCGGCTATCGGATTCGTCGGAGTTCGCATTATTAGGTGTTGAATTACCAAACTGGGTAGAGCCAGCGCCCAAACGACCCCGTCCGTTTTGGCTGGAAAGCAGTACACTATTGGCCGTTTCTGACAGAACCGCGGCGTCTACATTTTTAACCTGATAGATATAAATCTGTTCCGTATCACCGCCTTGAACCGGCTTATCCAGCTCACGGATCCATGACTGCGCTCTTTCGTGGGCCGTTTGTGTTTTTGAAAAGATAAACAGATCGTTGGAATAATCGACGGGCATCAGAAAGATGGTCCGGGTCAAGTTGAAATTACTCGTAACGGCCCAGCCTTCGACTTGGAGTGCTTGCTCAAGGGCTTGGGAAAATTCTTCAACATTCCAATATTGCGGCGTGTATCTTTGAATATCCGTTCCGGCAAAATCCAGCTCATCCAGCTCTCGGATGATATTGATGGCGGCATCCACATCCTCGGGGAGTCCCGCCAAAGAAATGAAGTTCTTTCCGGGATTGGCTGTGATCTTCAAGCTATCGGTTTGGCCGGTAAAGGCCTGACGGAGAAAGCCGAGCATGCTATTGGCATCGACGGCCTGCATTTCAACAAATTGTATCACGGGACGAAGGTCGCCGCGCGTTCTCAGCCGTGCTCTCGACTTGATGAAACGCGGTATTCTGGATCTGAGCGCTTCGTCGCGGGTGATCTGAAGTGTACCGTTATTCGGGAATACACGGACGCCGTAAGTTTCCAGAGCTTCGGAAACAAGCTCCATAAAATCCGTGGAATTCATCTCGCCGGAAGAGCGCAGCTGAACGACATCGTCCATATTCGCAACTTCGGGGCCTGTGACATAAGGAATGCCCAACATCTCGCCGTAAACCACGTCGATAAACTGAGGCAGCACGAGCGGGCTGACGAAGGCGTCAACCGTTTCCGTTTGAGGCTTGGGGGATGGTCCGCCGCCGAGACGTTCGCCCTGGTCCGCTCTTTCAGAAATTTCAGGGATACGGCTTAGTTGAGAGGGCGCGCGAATGAAATCAGGCCCATTTGTGTCCGGGACATCGACGTCATCGGCTTGTCCGGCGGGCGCCCGACCAATTTGTTCTCCAAGACGGGAGTCCTTCAATGATGGACCCAACGGGCTGTCTTGCGTATCGGAAGGCCCGACTGTCTTGCAGCCTGATATTAGAAGAACCATGGCCAGACAAATGCCGACAGCGGAAACCTTAAAATTTATCCAGTTATGTATTTGTTTCTGATACATATAATATAAATTCTTCCCGATATTGACAAAGACTCATGTGTTGAAGGTCAAGGCGCTCATCTTTTGGTCGTTATTGATAATCAGCTACCAGAAATTCTTTCTCTTGGCCCTCATAAACAGCAGTCACCTTCTCTGAGTCAACCAGTAAAAGCTCCCAGCCACTTGCCAAAATATCGCCGGATTTACCCTTTACGAAGGAGTTGTCCGGCAATTGTAGGTGCACATGGGGCACGCCGTTGAGACGCGACGCGCCGACAATCTTCGGAAAAGGCGGAGCTAGCTTGTTCCCCTCCGCATCAAGAAGCTCATTTGTGTCCGCTTCAGTATCAAAAGACCGCGCAAAAAATCGACTGCTCGCCAGCCTTCTCGTCAATTGCGCGTAGCGGCCCGCATCAATTTCTGTCCGCTCAAGGGATGTCCATTCATCCTCCAGCGAGACGGCATCTGGCTGGCCGACATCGGCGCGAAACCAGCCAAGTACCAATCCAAGGAACATTCCGAGCAGGGCAAGATTGATCAACCACCTTTTCATTCTTCCGCTCCAGCGGTTTCAATGACAACGTTTATCGGGATAAAGCCCGTTCCGGAGACGTAGGATTGCTGACCTCTTCGGGTCGGGGTGGTCGTGCTGAATTCTTTGAAGATGATGATAGGGGTAAAGGACGCCAAATCGGAATACCAGGCAATGACTTCCCGCCCGGTATCGAACTGAGCGGTCATAGAGAACCTCAAGATTTTGATATTTCCCAATGTTTCAGGCTGCGGGTCGACACTCAGATTAAGCCGCGCCCCGTTGTGACGGCCCGCTATGCGCTGGACTTCTTGCTGGAAGTCGGCGGCAATAACGCCTGGCGTGCTGCCCTTCCACAACGTGTCCTCGAATTGCCGCTTAACTTCTTCACTTTTCTCAAGGCGGTTTAGCCAATCATCTTGGGACTCCAATGAGCGAAGGGCGCTGACGTCTTGTTGCAGCCTATGAAGTTCCGCCTGTTTTTCTGCGGCATATCCATTATAAGATTCAAGCATTATAAATGCGAAAATTGCCAACAGGCAACACGCCCCGTATCCGACAAGCGGCGTTACTTCGGTATCAAAGTTCGCGCGTATTTTTTCAAACGGACCCATTTTATTCGGCTCCCGCATACAGCGCCTGATAGTTCCAGGATTCCATGACTCGGCTTTTCAGAATAATGCGTTCATTCGCGCCAAAGCTGATATTTACTCCCGACAATGAAGGTTTGCTTTCAAGCTCGGCGACGATTTTAGGCACGGCAATTTGAGGCGGCTCGTCACTTGCCGGCAGGAGCACGATCTCTATTTCGCCCGATATCAAAGACAGTCTTTCGATGAGCAAATCATTTCCGCCCAACACAGCATTAATATCCACCAGGGCATAAAATAGAGAGGCGGGATGGCCGATATCTTCATAGCCTTGAATAGTTCTTAGATTGGAAAGCGCCCGCCTTTTCTGGGACAATATAAGGGCCGTAGAGTCGGAAATATTATCAATTTCCGCCCTGGTGGACTGTAGAGAAAGGCTGTTATGCATGATCTTGCCCGAGATATACATAAAGCTGATAGCCGTCAAAGCGGCGAGAATAAGCCCAGTCCGCAAGGGCGATAAATTCGTCAGCAGCTGCGTTTTTTCAAATTCGAAAACAGGTAAGTCTGTGCGATAAGGTATCTCGGTGATGGTCGGCAGAGACGAATCTGCAATTTCTATTTCGCCCTGAGCGCCTAATAAAAAGGTCTGCCACGCCTGCGGACTCGGTTTATCCCGCCACCAGCGCGAAGAGATGACAGAACCGTTTTTCCAGAGCTGCGCTTCATAACCTTTGACGGAATTCACGAGCCGCGCCCCGTCTTTCAAAGGCTTGCGGGCCAGACTTTCCGGTAGACAACGCCCGGTAATATCCCCTGGCTTTTTATATCCCCAGACGGAGGCGTGTCGGCGGTCATTGTCGACAAGTATGGTAAAACTATCTTCTTCCTGATTGGCCTCTCGCGCTACTCTGAGGCGAAGCGCCTGAAGTGTTTTTTTAGAATATTTCGCAATTTTTATCCGGCGAAAGGAGCAATCGCTACGCGGAATGACGCAAACTGATTGGCCCAGGAGCGAACGCCTGCCAATAAAGTCTTTCTTGTGTGAATTATTGAGTTTGAAGAGATAAGGGGTGAATAACATCTTTTATCTCATCCAATGATTTGTCTGAAAACGCCAAATCCTCATTAAAAACAGTCGTCTCGTCTACCCAATACTTCCTGAAGGGGACATCTAAACTTGCCGCCGTTCTTCTTACGTCGACCACTCTTTTTGTATAAAGTCCACCTTCTTTTTCAACCCAAAAAATCAGTCTGGTATCATTCGAGGCGTCTTTGCTTAAGGCAGAGATTGCCTCTAGGAAATCTATTCCGCCGGCTTGCTCCTCTTCCCCGGACGAAAATTCCACGATTTCAGAAAGCTCGGGCAGTAAATATATTTCGCGCAAAGGGTTGGTAGGTAGAATCGTCGTGAGCGATTTAAGCTCTGATAAATCCCATTCAGCCAGAGTAGAGTCCCAATTTAAAATCCGTGAAAGTTCTTCATGATTTCGTAATGGCGAGTTTGCAGGAAGCGCCTTATTTTTCATTCGGTAATCTGCCCGTTCGGCGCCCCTGAAAGTACGGTTGTTATCTGCATCAGAGTAATCCCTGAGCTTAGCCAGTAGGCTTCGCGCGTCTTCGGCGCTTACGCCCAAGCTTCCAAAAAGCTGTTGCAGGTTTTCTTCCGAGCCGTTTGAGAGGGAGATAACGCCTGAAAGGTCCTGCAGGGCCACATAGACGAGGCGCTGATTCTGCTGCGTTTCCTGGCCTACATCTGAATATCTGACCTCGCCACTGGCCCCCCAAACGTCCGGCTCGCTCACGTCGCGCACATCCTGTTCGTTGAGTATTTCGCCGTTTTTACCAATATAGCCAAACTCTGTTCGGATAAGGCTTTCCGGGTTGATATCGATGCCGCCTTCTACGGTTGTTCCGGTCATTAGCGAATAAAGCGCTTCGGATTCAGCGCTCGCCAGAAGGACTTCATTCCGGCTTTGAGCTTGCAACGTATCCAGCGCTTTGACGGATCTTTGCAGTCTGTCAGCAGCAATGAGGGTCACAATGGATAAGACCGCAATCACAACCAGAACATAGGGTAAGACAAAGCCGGATTCACCGGAGCGCGATGAGACACTCATCTGTCAATCTCCAGCCGGTCAGGCAAATATCTGTATTTGTCGACCCTATAAATCCACTCAGTAGCTATCCCGGACGATTTCAGAGCAATGGCCACCGGCATCGCTTTGGTTTCAAAAGGCAATAGCTCCTCCAGAGCCGACGTATCGCGCGATGGCGGCATGGGCCAAACGTCAGACCAGCTGCCATCAATATTCCGATAAAGAAAATGACTTGCGTCCGGCAGGTCACGGGCCAGATAAATTTCCTGGTTCGCGCTCGAATAGACGAGGTCACGTCCCGCTTGCTGATTTTCCCTCAGCTGAAGCGTAAAAGCCATCATCCCAAAATTATCTTCTTCGATCGCGCGAGTGGAGAGGCCCTCAAATTCCGTTTCCCGGCCTTTAAAAGGGTTGTCGGGGCCGTCGGGCCATTCTGTGACCAAGCCGCGAACCAATTGCGACAGGCTCCGGTCAATAATAGCGTTGTTCAGCGTGCTTTCTGTATATCGAACCGATTTACTAGAGACTTCCAACATAGAGGATAAAGATTGAAATAGCCCCAATGACGCGACCGACATAATTGCCAATGCGACCAAAACCTCTAAAAGGGAAAATCCTTCAGAGCCGGCTTTCGTCTCCCCCTCAAAAGACGGCGAAGGGTCAAACGCCGACCGCGAAAGCGATCTTATTCTCAAACAGAGAGACTTCACCATTTCGCTGCATCGCGCATTTAAGATCGAGCCGTTTTTTCAAATACAGCCATTTTCTGGCCTCTCGGGTGATTAAACTCTTCAATGCCTTTGAGCTTCAATCCGGCTTTTTCTCCAAGCGCTTCAAACTGGCCGAAAGTGTAATGGAACGGGTCTTTATGGGCCCAGCTTTGAATCCCGCTCTTGTGTAAATAAGGCGCCGCTGCCTTTTCCTCTTCGGGCACTTCAAAAACGGTCACATAAAATATGCCGCCGGGTTTGAGTTGGTTCGCCGTCTTCTGCAGACAGAGTTCTGCCGAGCTTTCTCCCAAATGCGTTATAATAGAAAACCCGATAGCGAAATCCATTAGCGGCCAGTCAGCAGGATATTGAAAGTCTTCGGAAGACGCAAAGTTGCCGGGCTTGACTTTCTCGTCCAATTTAAGGTTTTTTAGCTCGACCTCGACGCCTGCCGCGATAAGCATTTCGTTTTTATCAAACCCAAAATACTGAAAGGCGTCCAGATAAGAGACAAAATGGACACCGCCGCGCAGGCTTCCGCAGCCCACGTCCAATAGGTAATGCTCGGGCTTTAATCCTTTTGATTTGAGGTAGTTGAATTGCAGGCGGCCAATTTCGCCCCACTTTCCGCCGACCAGTTGGCGGTGACGTCCGGAAGAGACTTTCTCGCGCATTCTGTCGGCATCATCATAACGGTTTTCCATGAAAGCCTCCTATAACGCAAAATCGTAAAGGCTGGTCATGGCCAAGACGATACTGATAACAATCGTGCCGACAATCATCGCGATAAGCAAAATAGCCGTGGGTTCCGCCAATCCGGAGAGACGTTTCGTCAAATCCCGTATCTGAGCCTCCTGAGAATCTCCGATAAAGAGCAGCATTTCCGGCAATCGGCTGGATGTACGTCCCGTGCGTATCATGTCGAGCGTCAGCGGGTCAAAATCGGGAATGTTTTCTGACAAGGCCTCGTCAATATTCCGCCCCGCCCGAATTTCTGCACGGACATATTCCAGCCGCGACCGAATACGCGGGGATCTCACGCTAAGCTCTCCGAGCTTTAAAGCGGAGAGCAAGTCTGCGCCGTTATCGAGCGCGATGCCCATGGTTCGCGCCCAGCCGCCGAGATCCGCCTGGACAAGCATCGGTCCGACCATAGGCATTTTTTCAAAGGCGCTGCGGAAAAGGTGACGATTTGACGTACGGCGCAGGAAAACAGTCAATGCGCCGATCCCCACTATTGCCACAATCAAAATCGTCCAGAGATTTTCTTTTAAGCTGGTCCCCATAGACAGAACCAATCTGGAAATTGCGGGAAGATTGTCTCGATTATCCCCGATCAGAACATCGAAACGCGGAACGACAAATAAGAACATCAAAAAGACGATTGCTCCGCCGACGACGGAGAGAAAAATCGGATAGGAGAGCGATGATTTAATTTCCGAACGCATGGCATTTTCATATTCCATACGATTAGCGGCGTCCGTGAGCGCTTTGGCGGATTTACCGGTCGACTCGCCGAGCTCGGCCAAACGAGCCACGTAAATGGGCAGAGCGGGAATATGTTTTTCGAGTGAAACCGAGAGCCGCTCACCGGAGCGCAAATCCGTTCTGATTTTTTCCGAAGACTTTGCCAGGCTTTTATGGGCATTGGATTTGGCGAGGCTCGAAAGCGCGTCCAATAGAGAGACGCCTGCATTTAAAAGCGTCGCCATTTGCCGGATATATTTCGCTAGATCTTTGGGTTTGACCCGTTTGGGCAGCGCCAGAAAGCTCGCTTCCGGCCTGGTCTCTTTTATTTCATAAACTTCCAATCGCCTTTTCAGCAGCGTGTCCAAGGCGTCGTTCTGCGTTCTGGCCTCAGTCTGGCCTTTTATGACAACCCCGTTTTTATCAAGCGCCTTGTATAGAAATACGGACATTTTGCCTTCGGCCTCTTGATGAAATTCGAAAGCGGCGTTTACTCATAGCCATCCCTGACCCGCCGCATTCCTATGTCTTAGTAAATTGCATCAGAAAAGACAAAGTTTTTGGTGAGTGATGCCTGAGCGGGCTTTTCCAGATTTTGCTGGGGATTTAAAGACATGTCCAAATAGCATAAAGGAATAAATAACGACGAGTTAAACCAATGAAGGCTAAGTGCCGCGGCGTAGCTATACGAAAAAGCCTTTAAACTTTTAGATTTCTAGGTTCAACTCAAGCGCCTATCTCCCACATTGAGGTCTGGGTGTACGGGACAGGTCGGACACAATCGAAAAACTGATAGCGAACATATCGCCTAAGGGCTCATATACAGCTGGATATGACGGCAACGGGAAAAAGCGACCAGAGTGTGGCAACCAGAGCTGTGCCGGCGGTCAAACGACTGGTGTTTTGGATAAATATGGACCCGTCGGGTCGGCGTTTCAGCGCGATGAGTATAACGGTCTGCAAAATAACGGCGATGACCCAAGCAAGGCCGAGTAACACCCGGTTCAGGCCCAGTCCCAATACTCGCACCTCATCCCAATCGGCCGCACACCCCAGACCTTGCAAGCCATAAATAGCGCTAAAAGCAGCGAGCCAAATCAAGGGCGCAATCAAAATTCGGAGCAAGCTTTTCATACGAACAAGGCGGGGATGTGCGCCAGCAAAAGACAGATTGTACCCGTAACCGCGCCGTAAAACGTCCACACGCGGACAATCGAAAATTCGGCTTGGCGCCGGGGTGAGGCATAGCCGCGGGCGTAACGAAGTCCTTGGAAGACGAGCATTAATCCGGCCAAGGCTGTGTGAAAAAGACCGAAAGCTCCGAGGACAAGCAAGGTCGCCCCGTAAGCATGTTCGGTCGGGGGCGGCGCACGAAATATCAAAGCAATCAAAGTTGCCGCCAGAAGCAGCATTCCGGCCCCGGCCAACCAAGTCATACGAACCGGTGAGGCCCCCCGTTTTAGTCGGTGCCAAGCCATTTGCGTTGCCTTGAACGTTATGATCGCCCCGCCTATCCCGAAGGCAATGTCGAGAAACGACATTTCAAGCCAAGCAGGCGGCGGCCAACCGGGCGCAATTGTCCATAGAAAAACATATCCGAAAATAAGTGACCCAAACAGGGTGGCATCCGCTGTCAGCAAAAATACGCTTCCCCACCATCCTGGTGATCGCGCGGTTTCATTTGCTAATGGCAGCCGGGTCTCGCGTCCTACGTCTCGCTCTCCCTCATCTGTCCGGCCTTCTCGACGCCAGGCCCAACGCCAAGCGAGCGCGGCCATAACCGCGAGCGCAAGCGGAGTCAGCCAATAAAACTTTATGAGGAGCGAGAAGAAAAATACGCCCGTCACCGCAGAGAATATAATGGGGAGGCCCGTATTTGCGGAATATGTCACGATATAATCGGGGCGGCCACTTGCAATATCGACGGTTAGAGTCTCTCTTTGCGCATTATGAGGGGCTGCGAGATAGCCTTCCCCTCGGGCGAGCCGCACGGGCAGGTCGGGGTCTTCTTTCAGGGGGTCGCGGCGGTCAATATGAGGCAGGCTCGCGAAATTATAGGCGGGGGCGGGAGTCATCATCGCCCATTCCAGGGTGCCGGCGTTCCAAGGGTTGCGCCGCCCCCGCTTGGCCATCAGGGCGTTGACTATCAGATCCAGCAACACAATCATCAGTCCGATTGCGAGTATAAACCCGCTAATCGAGGCTAGCATATTGATCGCCCCCCAACCGCTATCGGCGTCATAGGTGTGAATACGCCGGCGCTGCCCCAAAAGTCCGACCCAATGCATAGCCAGAAACGTCCCATGAAATCCGATAAAAATAAGCGCAAACGCAAATTCGCCTATCCGGAAATACCGCCGCCGTCCCGTGACGTGCGGCGCCCAGTAATACAGCCCCGCTAAGACAGGAAAGACAAAGCCCCCAAACAGCACATAATGTAGATGCGCCGTTACAAACGCCGTGTCGTGGGCTTGCCAGTCAAACGGTACGATGGCGAGCATGACGCCGGTCAGTCCGCCAATGACGAAGGTGGCAAAAAACCCGAGAACATACAGCATGGGTAGATGTAGTTCGGGGCGTCCCTTCCAGATTGTGCCGATCCAGGCAAATATCTGAACGGCGGTTGGGACGGCGACCAAGGTCGAAGCGGCTGAGAAAAAGGCCACTCCCATATGCGGAATGCCTGTTGTAAACATGTGATGAACCCAAAGACCGAAACTCAGAAATGCCAGCGCTACAAGAGAGGCGACGACCCACCCATAGCCCAGCAGGGTCGTTCGGGACATCACTGGAATGAGCGTTGAGAGGATACCGGCCGCAGGTAGGAATATGATGTAGACCTCCGGGTGACCAAACAGCCAGAAGAGATGCTGCCAAAGTAGGCTGTCCCCTCCAAGTGCGGCCTGAAAGAACGGAAGCCCGAAGGCGCGCTCAAGTTCCAATAGGATAGAGCCAAGGATAAGCGGGGGAAACCCGGTCAGAATCATCAAAGACGTCACCAGTGCGTACCAAGCGAAAATCGGCATTTTGTCGAGCGACATGCCGGGCGCGCGAAATTTCAGAATTGAGACGCAAATCTCGACGGCAGCGCAAATCGCGGAAATTTCGACGAAGGTGACACCGATCAGCCAGACATCAGAATTGATGCCGGGGGATTGAATTGCGTTTGTCAGCGGCGGATACATGAACCAGCCGCCATCCGGAGCGACGCCGAAGAGCAAAGCGCCGAGCATCATTAACCCGCCAAACGCATAACACCAGAAGCCGTAGGCGGTTAGCCTGGGATAGGCGAGATCGCGCGTGCCCAGCATCTTTGGGAGCAGATAAACCGCCAGACCCTCAAACGCCGGAATGGCAAACAGGAACATCATAATTGTTCCGTGCATGGTAAAAATCTGGTTATAAATATCGGGGCCAATAAAGGCCGAGTTTGGACTGGCCAGTTGCGCCCGGATTAGCATGGCGAGTACGCCGCCGACGGCAAAGAAGAAAAAGGCCGTGCCGAGATACATACGTCCAAGATCGCTGTGATTGACGGTTGTTACCCACCGCCTCCAGCCTGTCTCGGGCGCCCAAATTTCAGTTAGCTTACGGTGTCGCTGCAGAGCGTTCATGGGGCGTCTCCCGCGACAAACGCAGACCATCCGGTTGCGTCATGAGCCCGGACCTCAAAGGTGTGCCCAGCGTAGCCAACACCTGAAAACTCGGCACTTTGACCGAAATAGGTGCCGGGACTATCTGCCTCGATCCGGAGCACATTGACACGACCGGGAATAGCATCAAGCTTGCCAGCCAGGCGCGGCACCCAGAAACTGTGAATGACATCTGATGTGGTGATAGAGACATCTACCGGTCTGCCAGCCGGAATATGAAGAACCGACTCTGTGACGTAACCGGGCCGGTCGGCATAGGCAAAGCTCCAGCTCCATTGCTGTGCTCTCGCCTCGACGCTTATGACGGCCTCGTCATTCCGAGGCAGCAACCGTTCGCCTATGATCAGGGCATAACCAAGAAGCGCGGCAAGGACCATCATGGGAAAGACTATCCCCAAACCCACGATCCACATTCGCGCCGTAGGTTTTTCATCTGTAATTTTGGTTCGCTCATCCGCCCCTGCCGGGCGACGAAACCCTCGCCACAATAGTCCGGCGACTAACGTGACAATCAGCGTCGACCCCGCTAGCATAACCCACCAGAGTGTCGCGATATCTCGCGCCGCTGGTCCAGCTGGCTGCATCGTGGATAACGCGCCCTGACAGGCCGGTAAGGCCAGCAGGGCGATAGCGCCCAGACATACAAGAAGGAGCCTTTTACTATGCCCGATCCCATAGTTCAGGAAGAAGACGAGAAACTGATTGATCCGATCGCAACGCGACCGAATTATGATGCCACGGAGTCGCGCGTTGCCATCTTCAACCACCCGATCCACGCCATGAGTGTCGCTTTCCCGATCGCGCTGACATTTTGCACCTTCGGTGCTGATATCCTGTACTGGTGGACCGGAGATCCCTTCTGGGCACGAGCGGGAATTTGGGCAGCCGGGACTGGATTTTTCTTTGGCATGTTCGCGGGCTTTTCGGGCATGTTCGAGCTTCTGCTCGTGAGCGGTATCCGCGCTCGAGCGGCGGCTTGGACCCACTCTATCATCGCAGTGACGCTGCTCGCTCTGCTCGGCGCCAATTGGGGACACCGCCTGACCGGTTACGAGGCGGCGGTTTTGCCCTATGGTATCCTCTTGTCCGCATTGGCGTGCATCATGGTAATGTTCACAGGTTGGCACGGCGGAAAGCTTGTCTTCGATTATCATCTCGGCGCCTCGAAAGGTAATTGAGCGTCTCGCGGCGCACTCAGCCAGTCGGGAAAGACAATTCCCCCGAGTTCCGGCTTGGCTAAAACAAGCCACAGAATGCAAATGACCGAAATAAATATGGCTGCCAGGGGCAAAAAGGGGTGCGGCGGTTTGTGTTTGCCCTCAGTCTCGGCGACCTTGACGATAATATGACCCGTCCAGGCGTGAGCAGCGACCAAAAAGGCCACGAATAAAAGTTTCAGATAAAACCAGGGCACAAAAACATCGCGCAAAAATAGCAACCAAGTCCCGATGACAACAGCAGCAACAGCCGAAGGCGTCACACATAATGTATATGTCAGATGAGTAGTTTTGCGAATGCGGGAGTAATCTTCAGCTTTATCGGCCGGATTATGTTGAGACAACATCAGCGGCAATGCGATTAAGCCGCCGCACCATATCGCGAGCGCACCAATATGTGCCGCTTTGAACAGCGGTATCATCGCCACGAACCAATCGCTCATGCGAAACGATCCCGCATATCTGTCCAGCCCCGTCGACCCAACCAAATTCCGACAATCGCGTACGGGATATTGCCGGGAATCCACATGATAAGCCCCGCCAGCTGCTGATCGGCCAGAGGGGTCACCCCCCAGTTAAATGAGGGACCGATATGAAATTCATAAAGCGGCACCGGGGCGAATGTGAGGATTGCGCCCAACAGGCCCATCTGCGCCACCGCGGCTATTATGAAGTAAAGCGTTTCCACCGCGGAGCCTCGGCGGTCTAGGACCGCACGCCAAAACCATATCGCACTCCCCAGGAGTGTCATCTGCATGATCCAGTAAATTCCGACATTTGACAGCGCGAGCTCATATAGGGGCGGGGCGTGCCAGCTCCAAAATATTACGGTCGACACAACGAAAGCAGGCGCAATCTGTAGCTTATGCTTGGCGGGCCAAACCTTGGCGAGTAGCGGCGCCGCAACAGCCACCAGCAAAATATGATGAACGACACGCGCGGAAAATAGCGCCGAAGATAGCGCACATAGCGGAGATATAAATGCCAAGAACAGCACCGCGACGGCGGCTTGTCCCGCCGGACTTTTCCTCGACATCCAAGCCAGAGCCAGAAGGGCAATAATCACAATCGGGTCAAAATTCCAATCTGTCCACAAACTGTCCGGGACAGGCGGAGGCCCGCAATAGGTGAATTCCAACGGACCTGGATGAGTTGAAAATATCACAACAGACCTGGCACAGATAAGATCCTCATTAACGCACTGGAACTTGAGTGATTGCGCAAACAGTTGAGCCCGATTTTCTGACAAGACTTGCTCGATTGCAAAACATCTCTCTATAGAAACCATTTCCGAACATAGTCAGCTTTAGAGCACAGATAATTCGCAAACGCTATAATTCAGAGCGTATTTGATTGGAAAATTGGTAGTCTAACTACTTAGCCTTTCAAGAGTTGACGGGCTTCGCCTGAACCGCATTAAACTATAATCACTTGGTTTGTTATACGTTTTCCCATTATCCTGCGGGCGATGATCAATTTTCTGATGGCGTGAATCTCTCAAAATTTTTAGGAAATTTTTATGCAACATTTCTCGGTCGTAATCCTTGGCGGGGGCGCAGGCGGGCTCGAACTGGCGACAGGTCTGGCGCGGGCGGGAATGAAGGATTTATTGCTGATTGACCGAAGCACGCACCACGTTTGGAAACCACGCCTACATGAAATCGCCGCAGGGTTAGGGCGTAGTCAAGTCAATGAAATACGCTATGTAACACTGGCTGAAAAATGGGGCTTTGCCTTTCAGCAAGGTGAACTTGCTGATGTGTTGCCGGATAAAAAACACATCATCTTGAAAGCAATGAAAGACGGCGCCGATAACATTGTCGTCCCTCAACGCGAAATTGGCTATCAGGCTTCAGTTCTTGCAATTGGCGGCGCTACTCCGGATTTGGGGGTAGAAGGGGCGTTGCAACACGCTTTGATGCTAAATAACGGTGATGACGCGGACGCGCTTTTCAACCGCTTATCAACCGGGCTTCTGGCGCATGCCATTCAGGGAAATGAAAAGCCGTTCGAAATAGTGATTGTCGGCTCGGGGACAACAGGGGTGGAACTGTCGGCACATCTAATTCAAAATTATCTCTGCAATACTTTAGAGCCGCGATCAGAATTGCCTGAAATTCATGTGACTCTATTAGAGGCGACCGATCAGATATTAGTCGGGGCAAAAGAGAAGATGCGACAACAGGTGCATAAGCGATTAAGTGATCTAGGCGTCCAGATTAAGACCGAGAAACAGGTAAGCAAAGTTACCGCTAAGACCGTTTATACTCGTAATGGTGACAAGTTTCCGACCGATCTGACCATTTGGACAACCGGAACCGTTGGGCACTCTATCGCGGATGATATTTCTGCATTCGATACTAATGAGAAACGTCAATGGCTCGTTAAGTCAACCCTTCAAACTTTCGCTAGCGACGCGGTCTTTGCCTTGGGTGATTGCTGCGAAGTTGCTGACGACCCTTCGCCCAACACTGCTCAGGCGGCCAGTCAGCAAGCGAAGCATTTAATTAAAGGCATACAGTTTTATTTAGGAGGCAAAAGGCCGGATCCTTTCACATTTGAAAATAAAGGAAATTTGCTTTCGCTCGGACAGGCTGGAGGTATTGCTAATATCAAAGCGCAATTCGTTGATGACATTTTCATAAATGGCAATCTAGCGCGGGCCGCCTATCACGGGCTATATCGTCAACATCAATATAAAGTGCTGGGTTTCGTCGATGGTTCCAAAGCTATGGTTTCGGACATTTTCGCCCCCGGCGTTTCTCCTCGTCTCAAGGTGCATGGCTGACTGAAGGGGTTTGATATCGAACTTTATTGATCGGACTTTATCACGTTTTCCGTTTGACAAAAAGGGGTGCCAAATTCAGGCGCGATTCCGATTTGCTAATCCAATGATCCCTTTGTCTCACTCATTGGCCGGAATGTGTTGGAAGGTTTTAGCCAAGGGATATCCATGGATAACTCTGCCACCTGACCCCTCTCTAGAATTATCTCAAAATAAACCCGCAAGCCTGAGGAGTATGGCTATGATGACCATCCCGATCAGGCCGCCGAGGAAGATAATCCGCCGCCTTCGAGATCTAAGAATGATTTCCCCGCCACGCGCCTTGTCCGCAGAGATTTTCTCGGGCTTGGATTTAGGATTTGATTTTTCTTCCATGGGGCTACTCACCGCCACGAAGGTCTAATGTCTTCAGCCCCGTCATTACTTCAAGGTGGCGCCCGCTGTTTCGGCGCAAGTGTGACAACAATAGTAAGAATCCTTTTTGGTCTCGAAACCGGGGCCTATCATTACTGCATCGCACTGAGCGCAGCGCGGCGCGAGCTTTGTGATCGCGCATTGGAAGCAATCAAATATATGAGTTTGCCCATCCGGCATTTTTACCTGAAAGCTCTTATCGTAATTATTTCCACATTGAGCACATTGTCCCATATCAGCATTCTCCTTCGGCAGGCCCATCGCGCCAGTTAGAGATCGGAGTGGCCAACGCGACTTTGGGCGTGTTTCGGCTATGAGTTTAAGATACGTTATACTCGCCCGTCTGTTCCTCTAAACGAACACCATTCAGAGTTAGTCTTGTTCAACGATACTCGAATTTTCATATGTGTCTTTTTGTTAAAAGCTCTCAAACCGGGCGTTAGTGATACGAGTTGATGTTGGAATTCCCGCCTAGAACCTAGGTTTCCTTGGACAAATATCTCCAATCCATCTTGCCTAGATGAAAGTTTCGAGGCTTATCTATTCGTTGGGATTTTCAACTCTTAGGTTCTACCAGCATCGCTCTGGAGCGACCGCTTCCGCTTTCACACCCCAATTGGTCAATTCCTTCGGCCACCCCCTTTTTAAAATCAGGGACTCGGTAATAACGCTCATGGCCGGCGCGGTTTGTAATCCATATCCCCCTTGACCTGCCAACCAGAAGAATCCGTCGGCGTCGGGCGCAAATCCAGCGACAGGCACGCGATCCTTTGTGAAAGTTCGCAACCCCGCCCAGCTATGATCAATCCGTCGGATAGGTATGCTGGTGTATTCTTCAACTTTGGAGGCTGCCAGTGCGATGTCATACCCTTCGGGCTGTGCATCCATTGCATTGCTTGCGACTTCGTCGACCGGGGACGCCAACAGTTTACCGGATTCTGGTAACATATAAAAATCATCGACAGCCGTTTTCGTAAATGGCCAGTTTCTCACCTCCTGTCCGGGTAAGGGGGCAAAACTTATTATTGTTCGCCTTAGCGGCAAAAGGCCAAGCGGTTTAACCCCCGCGAGCCGAGCAATTTCATCGCACCACGCACCAGCCGCATTGATCACGATGGGAGCTCCATATTGGTCGCCCGCCTCTGTCGTAAGAGACCAAATAGCGCCGCCGCGTTCGATTTTCGTGACGCGAGATTTTGTTTCGCACGTCCCGCCATGTTCTTTGACTATGGCCCGGTAGCCTTGTTGCAGGGCTTCACTATCTAGTCGCCGCGCCGTCTGGTCGAGTAAGCCGGCGACTATCCCGTCGTCCCCACATTTGAGTGCGGGAACGAGTTCACCTACCGTCTTTTCGTCGACACGTTCAATCGTATCCGAAAATCGGCACATATTTTGTTCCAGTGAAGACAGCGTGTCCAGCATGTCGGACCGCGCGATGAACAAGGCCGGCGATTGGCAAGACAAATCAACGCCTGCATGGTTTTTCATTTCGAAATAGGGGCGGCTAAAGGCGGTCATACCCCGAACTACCGACTCACCGATCCCGAAATGGTAATAGGTCGCGCTGCGTCCGCTTGAATGATAACCAAACGCCTCTTCAGCTTCGAGAAGGATCGTACGTCCATGAGACGCGAGCCGCGCCGCCGCTGAAACGCCCGCAATTCCACCACCTATGATTAAAAAGTCTGCAGTTTCCATGGTCACTCCTTTTGCCTGCGGAAGAGGCCGCGTGAAAGTTAGAGCGCGACGACGAGGCGTACTTACGATAATCGATTAAACCTCGCTTTGCTCCCGAAAAAGCTTGGCAGGTTTACTTTGGGGGGAGCAAAGCCGGCAAAAACCACAAGGGGCCCCAATTTATTGCTTGAGCATGACACTCCCATATTCGATTTCTCATTTAATTGACGAAAAGCTAATATCCTGGGCCTGAAAGCTTAACCTTTCGGCGGCATCGACCCACCAAGGACAATGGTTTCAATAATTTATATAGGGAGAATGGCGCACCTAGCACGATTCGAACGTGCGACCTCTGCCTTCGGAGGGCAGCGCTCTATCCAGCTGAGCTATAGGTGCTTCCAAGACCCGCCTCTTAGGGGAAGTTTCCCAGCTGCGCAATGCCGGTTTTCATCTGCTTCGGCCTAGGATAGACGGTGATATGCTTAGACTTTTTACTCTTTTTTCGGCCGCTGCGGCGCTTTTCTTTCTGAGCGGCTGTGATACCGGCTCCGGTCCGACGGTTTCGGTTGATGACCGGGTGGCAAAGGCCCGCGCTCGCAATGACGGCCCGGCAATCTGGAAGGTCAGTGATTATGACAGCGAGCTTTATTTATTTGGCACATTACACCTCTTGTCCGAGGATATGAACTGGCTGAAAGATGACCTTCGCGGCGTTATGCAAGAGGCCGGCACGGTTTATTTCGAAGTGGACACGACGGAGTCCGGCCGCATTGACGCGACCGTGGTCAGCGCTCAACTTGGCCTGCGCAAGGACGGCCTGCGCCTCGCTGACAGCCTCGATAATTACCAGCTCAAACTTCTGGATGCGGTCGCCAATAACGGCAATATCCCGCTCGCTAGTCTGGATTCGATGAAGCCGTGGCTGGCCAGTGAATATCTGACCCTGACGGCCGCCGAGGAGGCCGGTCTGTCAACCAGCCTCTCCGCCGATGAAGCGCTGAAATCAATGGCAAAGCGCCAGCGCAAAAACATTCTTTATCTGGAAGATGTCGAAGACCAGATTCGCGCCACGGCGGATTTGCCCGAAGGTCTGCAGCTCGAAGTGCTGACAGAAACCATGGAGGAGTTCAGCGACCTCGGACGGCAACTCAAACGTCTGGCGCTAGGTTGGTCCGTGGGACAAACCGATTTTATGACCCAGCAAATGATCGACCCGCTCAAGGCGGAGGCCGGAGAAATGTACCGCTCGGTTTTGGTAGAACGTAATGATAAATGGGCCGAGACGCTTATCCGTCATTTGGAGGGCAGTGGGACCTCCGTTGCGGCTGTGGGCGTGGCGCATTTGCTCGGCGAAGACAGCCTGATTACCGACTTTGAAGACGCGGGATATAAGGTCGAGCGCTATTACGCGTTTATGGGCGAGAATGTCATCTCGCCCACGGAACTTACGATAGAACGCCCGAATCGGGAGTAGGGATTTCGCCCCTTTAAGTCATTCCGCGCCAAGCGCGGAATGACGGATTTCAAGACCTAAAAATCTGCCCTTACGCCCGCAAAGACGCCTCTGCCTTCGCTCGCATATCCGAACACCTCCTGATAGTCTTCATCGGCGAGGTTCGTCCCGCGCAGGTAAACACTTACGATGTCAGACACCGCATATCGTACATTCGCGCCAATGAGGGTGTAGGAGTCCAGCTCGACCGTAGAAAACGTACCGAAATTGGTGTCGAGCTGAGACCCTGTATGATCGGCGTTAACGGTCAGAGACACTTTATCCGTCGCGTCCCATGTCGCCGTCGCGCTGGCGAGAAATTCTGGGCGCCGGATTTCCTTAATCCCGTCTTGATCACTGTCCAGGAAACTGGCTGACCCGCTTAGGTAAACTGTGTCGGCGATGTCCCATTGAGCCGCCAATTCGATACCTTCACGCGTGCTATCGGTCGACAGGTTGATGACGGTGCTGGTGAAATCAGGATTAAAGACGGTGGTGATTTCGTCTTCCAGTTCGGACCGGAAATAATCTGCCGAGAGGGTGAGATCGCCCAAATCCTGTTCATATCCAATAGAGTAGCCCAGTGAGTTTTCGGGTTTCAAATCCGGGTTTCCGGTAAAACGGCTGGCCGGGAAAAATCCGAACAGCTCGACGAGGGTAGGGTTTTTTACGCCGGTCCCAACGGAGCCGCGAACGCGCCCGTCCCAACTGAAATTATAGCCCGCGCCCACGCGCCAAGTGGTGGCATCCGCAAAGACATCATTGATATCCTGCCGGACAGAGCCGGTGAGCGTTAGCGCCTCACCCTTATAGCTGTAATCCGCCACAAGGCCGTAATTATAAATATCCGGCACGTCGGGGTCGCTCGCGAGTTCGTATTCCTCGCGCTCGACTTCGCCTAACAGGGTCAGATCGTGACGGCCGGAAAAGCTGCGTTTTGCGGCCCAGCTCGCATTTTGTCGCGTGCCTGTGGAGAGGGTAGGGAAATCAGATTTCGTATCGGTTTCCGTTTCGACCATGTTGGACTGAACGAGGTGATCAAAGCCCGCAAAGTCAAATCGGGCATCAATGCGTGCTGTCGTCGTTTTAACATCGGTTTCGCTGTCCGTATTATTCAAAAACCCGTCAAAATCAGTATCCCCGTCAAAATCCGTATGGCGGAGGTTGATAGCGCCGTTCGCGGAAAAGGTAATTCCGGCGAGTTTGACCTGGTTAAGCCCAACAGAGAGGCGGCGGCTGTCTGCTCCGTCTTTTTCGCCGCCTAAGCCGGAGACGTCATAGCCTTCGGTGGTGAAAGCATTTCCGTTAAGGGAAAGCGCCGCGTTGCCGAGCGGGACAACGCCGCTAAACTGGCCTTCCAAGGTCTCGCGGCTGCCCGCTTCGAGCGAGGCACGGAATCTTTCCTGATTTGATCCAGAGCGCGTAATTATGTTGATGACCCCGCCTACGGCATCGGAGCCGTAAAGCGCGGATTGCTCACCGCGCAGAACTTCAATTTTGACGACGTCATCGCTGCGAAGTCCGCCAAAATCAAAGGCCCCGTCTGTTGGATTATTGACCTCGACCCCGTCAATCAGGATGAGCGTATGGTTGGCTTCGGAGCCGCGCAGACGTAAATTTGTCAGACTTCCGCCGCCGCCGGACTGGCTGACCGCCAGGCTAGGCACGGTACGAAGAAGATCGGTCACATAGGCCTGGTTCCGATTGCGGATCTCCACCTCTGTCAAAATAGTGACGGGGGCTGTCAGCTCGTCCCGGGTCGAATAACCGATGCGGTCGGCGGTGACGATAATCTCATTCGAATTGAAGTTGGCTGAATTTTCTGTTTCCACGTCAGCCGTTTCTTCATAATCGGCTTGAGTTTGGGCAAAGCTGTTTGCGGCGACAGCGCTTAGCGCGACGCCTAATAATAATCGTTTCATGTCACACTCCATTTTGGTCCCGCCCAAACAGGGCAGGGTGACGGTCAAAAGAGTGTCGTCATTGGAGAGCCCGACCATTCGGGCCTTTCCATACGCATTGGTGCATCCCGCCCAAGCGTGCTGGCGACGTCGTTGGCAGGTCTTCTGACTTGGGGATCAAACAAAGCGACACGTCTTCCCGGTTTCCCAGTGACATATGTGTCGCCTCTCACCCTTTACAGCGGCGGGAGCCGTGGCGCAGTTTCAGCGCGCTTCCCATATTCACGCCCATTGCATTTTGAAAACGCAGCAGGCGACCAACGGCGCCCCCTCTAAGGATTTTATCGGGGAGGGCAAGTAAAAAAACTGCGATATAAAGATTTCTTTATATACTCTTCGGGCCAAGCCTGTTAAACGCCGCCCAAATGCAAAAAAGGATAGCCCTATGTCCAACTGGCCACAGATTGAAAAAGCGATAAAAGAGCGGATCATCATGCTCGACGGCGCGATGGGCACCATGTTGCAAAAACAGGCGCTGGAAGAAGCCGACTTTCGCGGCGAGCGGTTCAAGGACTGGCCGTCTCCATTGCAAGGTAATAACGACCTGCTCGTTTTGACCAAGCCGGACGCCGTTGCCAAAGTTCACAATGATTTCCTCGCGGCCGGCGCGGATTTAATTGAGACGAATAGCTTTAACGCGACGACGATATCTCAGGCCGATTATGATATGGCTGATCTCGCGCCGGAAATCGCGCGGGCGGCGGCGCAGATCGCGCGCGACTGCGCGGATGCGTGGACAGAAAAAACGCCGGAGAAGCCTCGCTGCGTGCTGGGCTCTGTCGGACCGATGAACAAGACTTTGTCGATTTCGCCCAAAGTCGAGGACCCGGGTTATCGGGATGTCACCTTTGACGAGGTAAAAACGAGCTATATCGGCCAGATCGAAGCGATGGTGGACATTGTCGATGCGGTGTTGATTGAAACCGTGTTTGATACACTCAACTGTAAAGCCGCCATTGCGGCCGCGCGCCATGTCTTTGACGCGGTTGGCTATGAAAAGCCCATCATCATTTCCGGCACGATTACCGACCGCTCCGGCAGAACTCTTTCAGGCCAGACGGCGGAAGCCTTCTGGATTTCGATTGCTCATGCCAAACCATTTGCGGTAGGGCTGAATTGTGCGCTCGGCGCAGACGAAATGCGTCCGCATATCGAAGCGATTTCCCGCGTGGCCAATACGCATGTCATCTCTTTCCCGAATGCGGGCCTCCCCAATGCGTTCGGGGAATATGACGAGAGCCCGTCAGATATGGCCGAGCAGATCAAGCCTTGGGTCGAAGAAGGCTTCGTCAATATTCTGGGCGGATGTTGCGGCACAACGCCGGATCATATCGCGGCCATTGCAAAAGCGGCAGAAGGCCTGCCGCCACGAAAGCCCGTTGACCCCGAAACGACATTGCGTTTGTCAGGCCTCGAACCTTTTCAGATAGCGGTATAGTCATGAGTTCTACAGCAAATTTCGTAAATATCGGCGAGCGGACGAATGTGTCCGGATCGGCGCGGTTCAAAAAATTAATTGTCAAAGGCGACTACGACAAAGCGCTTTCGGTCGCCCGCCAGCAAGTTGAAAGCGGCGCGCAAATTATCGACATCAATATGGATGACGGCCTGATTGACGGCGTCGCGGCGATGGAGCGCATTTTGCAGCTGGTCGCCGGTGAGCCGGATATTTCGCGCGTGCCGATCATGATCGACAGCTCCAAATGGGAAGTGCTGGAGGCAGGCCTGAAATGCGTTCAGGGCAAATGCGTGGTCAATTCTATCTCTATGAAAGAGGGCGAGGCGAAATTTCTTGAACAAGCCAAAAAATGTCGTGACCTTGGCGCTGCCGTCGTGGTCATGGCTTTTGATGAAGAAGGTCAGGCCGAAACCGCGGATCACAAATACGAAATTTGCGAACGCGCCTATAAACTTTTGACGGAAGAAATTAATTTCCCGCCGGAAGATATTATTTTCGATCCGAATATTTTCGCCATCGCGACCGGTATTGAAGAACATAATGATTATGCCGTGGAGTTTTTCGAAGCCTGTAAACGAATTAAAGCTAATCTCCCTCACGCCCGCATTTCCGGCGGACTGTCTAATGTCAGTTTTGCCTTTCGCGGAAACGAACCGGTGCGCGAAGCGATGCATTCAGTGTTTTTGTATCACGCTATTCCGGCGGGGCTGGACATGGCGATCGTCAATGCGGGGCAGCTCACGATTTATGATGATATTCCCGATGAACTTCGTGAACGCGTCGAAGATGTTGTCCTCAACCGCCGCGATGATGCGACGGACAGGTTGTTGGACATTGCCGAGAAATATCGCGGTGACGGCAAAGGCAAAGCGGCCGTTGTCAATGACGAGTGGCGTAAACTTTCCGTCGCTAAACGTCTTGAGCACTCTCTCGTGCGCGGCATTACCGACTACATCATCGAAGACACCGAAGAAGCGCGCCAGGCTGCGGACCGTCCGCTTCATGTGATCGAAGGCCCGCTGATGGACGGCATGAATGTCGTGGGCGATTTATTCGGGTCCGGTAAAATGTTCCTGCCGCAAGTGGTGAAATCTGCCCGGGTGATGAAAGCCTCCGTCGCGCATTTGATGCCGTTCATGGAAGCCGAAAAAGAAGAGCTTGGGACAGCCGGGTCGTCCAATGGCACGGTATTGATGGCCACCGTGAAAGGCGATGTGCACGATATTGGCAAAAATATTGTTGGCGTGGTCTTGCAGTGTAACGGCTATGACGTTGTCGATCTGGGCGTGATGGTGCCTTGCGATAAAATCCTGGCGGCCGCCAAAGAACACAAGGTCGATATGGTCGGACTATCAGGTCTGATTACCCCGTCTCTGGACGAGATGGTTTATGTCGGCAAAGAAATGCAGCGTCTGGGCATGGATATGCCGCTTCTCATTGGCGGGGCGACGACCTCCAAAACCCATACGGCGGTCAAGATTGAGCCGGCCTATAAAAACGGCCCGACAGTGTATGTCACCGATGCGTCCCGCGCCGTCGGCGTGGTCAGCACACTTTTGGGCGAAGGCAAAGAAAAATATGCCGCTGAAATCAAGGCAGACTATGAGCGCGCGCGCGACGCGCATAACCGTGGTCAAAGCGCGAAAGCGCGACTGACCCTCAAGGAAGCCCGCGATAATATCTGGCAGCCGGAAGGCGGTTGGGAAAACTTTACCCCGCATAAGCCGAGTTTTATCGGCACAAAGACGCTGACAGAATACCCGCTCGAGAAACTCCGCGACTATATCGACTGGACCCCGTTCTTTGCGACATGGCAGCTCAAAGGCCGCTATCCCGCTATATTGGAAAACGACCTATACGGTGAAGCCGCGCGGGACTTATTCAAAGACGCGCAAATTATGCTCGACCAGATGATCGAGGAGAAATGGGTCAAAGCCAGCGGCGTCTTCGGTTTCTGGCCGGCCAAGCAGATCGGTGACGATGTCGAAGTCTATGCCGACGAAGAAATGAGCGATAAGAAGGCGACCTTCCACGGTTTGCGTCAGCAAATTTCCAAAGGAAAAGAAGGTAAACCCAATTTCTCCATCTCTGACTTTTGTTCGCCAAATGGCGACTATATTGGCGGGTTCTGCGTGACGGCCGGGCTGGGCGAAGAGGCCAAGTCCAAAGCCTTCACCGAAGCCGGAGATGATTATAACTCGATTTTGTTCAAGGCGCTTTGTGACCGTTTAGCCGAAGCTTTTGCTGAACATCTTCATGCAAGGGTGCGCCGCGAATTCTGGGGCTATGCCCCGGATGAAAATTTCTCTGGCGAAGACCTGATTGCAGAGCGTTATGCGGGCATTCGTCCGGCCCCCGGCTATCCGGCCCAGCCGGATCATACGGAAAAGGCCACACTGTTCAGCCTGCTGGACGCCACAAAGGAAACCGAGGTTATCCTGACGCAAAGCTTTGCCATGCATCCGGCCAGTTCTGTTTCGGGGATTTATTTCGGACATCCCGAAAGCGTTTATTTCGGCGTTGGCAAGATCGAGAAAGATCAGGTCGAGGATTATGCCCGGCGCAAGAAAATGACGGTGGAGGACACGGAACGCTGGCTTGCGCCGATTTTGAATTACTAAGCATCGTTCCTATATAAAGACTAGATTTTGAAGACGGCGCAGGAGGCCAAGCGGCCCCTCGGCCGCGCAGTCCCAAAGAGGAGACGGATATGACGATTGGTGTAGGCGGAAAGACCCCTGAGCAGGCTTTGGCAACCCTGAGCGATATGACTGAAGGCTTCGAACCAATTGGTTTAGAGGAATTCAAAACCCGGATTGCCAAAGCGCAGAAAATGATGGCCGAGAAAAACTGGGCCGCGCTTTATCTGCACGCCGGTTCCTCGCTCTATTACTTTACCGGCACGCGCTGGCCGGACTCAGAACGTATGGTCGGCGCTCTTATCCTGCCCGAAGGGGACCCCGTCTATATATCTCCGGCCTTCGAAGTCGGGACGCTGAACCAGTTTATGACTGTCAAAGGCGATGTCCTTCCGTGGGAAGAGCATGAAAGCCCGTATCCGTTGATGTTCGAGCATCTCGCGAAGATGGGAGTCAAAAATGGCATGATCGGGATAGACGAAGCGACGCCGTTTTTTGTTTCCGATGGGTTGGCCAAGGCCGGCGCGGAATTTAACTTTACCAATGGGTCTGAAATCACCGCGGAGTGCCGGATGATCAAATCCGAACAGGAATTGAATTTAATGCGCCGCGCCAAAGAAATGACTTTGGAGGTGCATAAAGCCGCGGCCTCTATGTTACGCGAAGGTATTACGACGGCGGAAGTGAATGACTTCCTTCACACCGCCCACCAAAAAGTCGGCGCGCCGAAAGGCTCGTTTTTCAAAATTGTTTTGTTCGGGCCGGACTCCTCTTTCCCGCACGGCGTCAAAAACCCAAAGCCGCTTGAAAAAGGCGATATGGTTTTAATCGATACGGGCTGTCAGCTTCACGACTATCTTTCAGACATTACGCGTTCTTATGTCTTCGGCGAACCGAATGACCGACAGAGAGAGGTCTGGGAGGCGGAAAAGGCCGCTCAGGTAAAAGCTTTCGAAGCCGCTCGTTTGGGCGAGCCTTGCGCGGCTGTTGACATTGCGGCGCGGGATGAGCTTGAAAAGCGCGGCTTCGGGCCCGGTTATAAAACGCCCGGCCTGCCGCACAGAACGGGCCACGGCATAGGTCTGGATATCCATGAATGGCCGTATCTTCATATGGGCGATAAAACGCCTCTGGCGCCGGGCATGTGCTTTTCAAACGAGCCAATGATCGTCCTTGAGGGCGAGTTTGGCGTGAGACTGGAAGACCATTTCTATATGGATAAAGACGGCCCCGTCTGGTTTACCCAGCCGAGCCACAGTCTGGACAACCCTTTTGGGGCCTAGGATGTCGGCAAAATAGAAGAGCTGTCATGACCCGCGATGTCTTCGGATAGGTGATCGCCAGACTTTCTATTTTTTCAAAGATGCTTGGACTCTCAATGCGGGACTGAGGCCGGCAAAAATCTGAAATCAAGTCGGGTGAGAACCGCGAGACCTCAAATTCTTAAAAAATAATTTTATGCCGTGACCGAAATTCGGCGGCAGACGAAAATCTGCTCTGCCATAGCGTTTTGACCAATAAACGGGGTTGAAAACGCAAATGACGCATTATCTACTCATTCACGGCAGTTGGCATGGCGCTTGGTGCTGGTACAAAATAGCGCCGCGGCTTCGTGCGAACGGCCATCAGGTAAGCGTGCCCGATTTGCCGGGTCGTATGAGCCGCCCAAAACGCCCCATTCTTGTTGGGCTGACCGATATGGAAAAATCGGTTGCGCCTCTCTTGGAAAATTTCGAAAAAACAACAATCGTTGTACACAGTCGTTACGGCATTCTGGCGTCTCGACTAGCTGAATCCTATCCTGACAAAATTGAAAGAGTGATCTATTTGGCCTCCTATATGATCCCGCCCGACACGCGGGCTGGTGATTTTTTCCGCAAAGACAGCGAATCTGCGCTTACCCCTTTTGTCAAAATCAGCAAAACGGGTTTATGGGACCGTCTTGATCCCAAAATTTACCGGGACGGACTTTATCATGACTGCGACGAAGAAGATAATATGTTGGGGCATCTGCTTCTAGGGAAAGAGCCGCTGCGTCCGGCATTAACAAAACTTTGTTTATCAGCAGACCGCTATGGTCAGGTCAAAAAGGCCTATATCCGACTAACAGAGGATCGGGCTGTCAGCCCCTCTTTACAGGATCACTTTTTGAACCAAAGCCCTGTCGACCGGGTGGAAAGCTTGACGGCAAGCCATTCCGCTTATTTTTCCCAGCCCGATAAGCTTACCGAATTAATTCTAAAGCTCAGTCGAGATTAACAAAGCCCAGCCAATAAAAAACCCGCGCCAAAGACGCGGGTTTTATTTTTCTATTTAATTAGAGTTACTCGACCGCAAGGAAGATGCGGGAGCCGCCGCGCTCGACGGAGAGGGCGAAAGGACCTTCTTTGTCTTTGATACGGGCCTCGAACTCTTTCAAGTCAGCGACATCTTTGCGGTTAACCGCGCGGATGACGTCCCCGCGCCGCAAACCGGCGCGGAAGGCGTTGGATCCGACTTCGACAGAGTCAACATAAACACCTTCATCTCCGCCTCGCAGTTCAACATCACTCGGAATATTCCGAATAGAGGCGCCGGAAAAAGATTCCATGGCTGGATTGGTCGGTGCCGCGGCGTCAGCGCTGAGGACCTCATCCTCATCCACTTCGGCGACTCTGATTTTTGTTGTACGGGTTTTCCCGTCGCGGATATAAGTCAGATCGGCCTCTGTTCCCGGCACGAGTAGTCCAACCGCATTGCGGATATCTGAACTGTCGCGAATAGCGCCGCCATTAAAAGCTGTAATTACATCGCCTTCTTCCAGACCCGCTTTCTCCGCCGGTGTGCCGTCTTCAACAGAGCTCACCAAAGCGCCGTTTAAAGTCGTTAGATTGAGAGACTGTCGTAGGCCCGGGGTAATGTTTTGGATCAACACGCCGATACGTCCGCGGCGCACTTCGCCGTTCTCTTCAAGCTGCGTTATGACAGAGCTGATGATCTGCGTCGGAACCGCGAAGCCAATACCGTTATTTCCGCCGGAGCGGGACAATATGGCTGTGTTCATACCGATTAACTCACCTTTGGAATTAACGAGCGCGCCGCCGGAATTACCCGGATTGATGGACGCATCTGTTTGAATGTAATCCTGATAATTGTCGCTGCCGCCTTGCTCGCGTCCCAAAGCGCTGACAATGCCGGACGTAACTGTGCTGGAAAGGCCGTATGGATTGCCGACCGCGATAACATAATCGCCAACTTTGACGTCGCGGCTGCTCGCAATTTTTAAATCTGACAGATTTTCAGCGTCGATTTTGACGAGGGCGATATCTGTTTTCGGATCCGTCCCGACCAGTTCCCCTTGCAATTGACGCTTGTCTTTAAGCGTGATCGTAATCCGGTCCGCGTCTTTGACGACGTGGTTGTTCGTGATGATCAGGCCTTTGTCGGCATTGATGATAACGCCAGAGCCCAGTCCGCGAAGCGGACGGCTTTGGGGTTGATCCGGCAGTTGACCGCCAAAGAAACGGCGAAGAAATTCTTCCTGCTCGCTCATATCACCGGACTCCTGTGTCCGCGTGCCTTCCACATCAATTGACACAACAGCAGGGGTTACGACGTCCAAAAGGGGCGCCATAGTCAACACACCGCGCGTACTGTCCATCGTTAGAACACCACTTTGCCCAATGGCAGGGCTATTGGAATAGACGCCTTGTGAAATAGCGAGGGGCGCCGCTATGAGAGCAATCCCGCTTGCAGCGATGAGAAGAGTCTTTTTCATAAATACATCCTTTAAAAGACGGCGCGGAAAAGACATTAAAGTCAGCCGCGACAGTTAATCTAATAGCAATGTAGGACTCACATGGTCTATCTCCAAGGATGTGGAACAGATTATGACCGTGTTTTAATTCAATAGGATGTGTTAGGAAAACCTATGAGATATTTTATACCCTGCCTTTTTGTACTGACGGCCTGTCAGTCAGAGGCCGAACTTTTGCCTCACACCGAATTTGCGGCCAACCTTGTTGAATTATGTGGCCAGACATTTGAAGGAGAAGTCGTCAGCACCGACCCGGAAGATGCTGACTGGCGCGGCAAAACGCTGACAGTCGGTCCGATTGATTGCACCGAGGTCGAAGTCAAAATGCCGCTTGCCGTTGGCGAAGATCAGAGTCGTGAATGGAGAATTATGCCGACTTCGGTCAATAATGAATTCATTAAGCTAACCCATATTCACACTCTAAAAGATGGCTCACCCGACCCGGTCAGTGAATATGGCGGTAAAACCATAACCGACGGCACCGCCACCCGTCAGGAATTCCCCGCCGATGAGTTTTCCAAAACATTGTTCAGAGAAAATGGATTGGATGCCTCTGTGGGAAATGTCTGGGCCCTGGAAATTACGCCGGATGAGTTATTGGCTTATGAATTAAACCGTGAAGGGCGACATTTTCGCGCGGAGTTCAATCTAAGCGATCCGTCCTGACGTATGTATAGTAGACTTTTATAGCGCGTTAAACGTTGACTATAGTGCTGGGCGGATTAGGTTGCGCCGAACTTAAAGAGAGAGTTTTCAATGTCTTCATCGTGGAATGATAAGCGGCCAATGTCGCCGCATTTGCAGGTCTGGCGCTGGCATCCGGCCATGATGTCTTCCATTCTTCACAGGGCGAGCGCAATCATAAGCTATGTGGCTTTGTTCCTCGTTGCGATTGGTCTTTTATGTCTGTCGACATCAGGATCACTGCCGCTAGAAGGTGTGATTTTTAGCCCGCTTGGCGCAATTGGCCTTTTTGTCTTTGTTTTTGCCTTTACCTTTATGGCTCTGGCGCAGCTTCGGCATGCGATTTGGGATCGGGGCGCCATGTTCAACCCCGAGTTAAATAATACGCTGTCTTATGCGATGATTGCTTTGGCGGTCGTCGTCGCGCTCTTGGTAACGCTTATCGGATCAGGAGTTCTGTCATGAACGCCAAGTCAACGGATACATCCACCATCCAGACGCCTGATGCGCCGGGATATACCTCGAAACATGCCGGTAAAGGGCATGGGACGACCCATCACAAAATTCACGGCCTGACAGGTTGGGGCCTGATAATTGGACTTCCTTTTGCGATTTGTTCGGCCGTTGCGGCTATTGGCGGCGGCTCTGCCGGATTTGTCTCATGGCTCTCCAACCCAATCGGCGGCCTGGGCTTCCTGGCCTTTGCCACCGCAGCTATCTGGTACTGTAAATTGGAAATGGATGAGGTGGTTCTCGATTATTTCGAAGGCGGCGTGTGCACATTCGGTTTGATTAAAAATAAAATTGTCGCCGGCCTTATCTGGCTCGCCATTGCTTATGCTGTCCTCAAACTTGCCTTTTTAGGCTAAGAGCTAAAAAATTAGGAAAGTCGATATGACTGCCAAAAATACAAAATGGATTGATCACACTTATGACGTTGTCGTTGTCGGGGCCGGCGGCTCCGGTCTCCGCGCAACGCTTGGCGCGGCGCAAGCCGGCCTGAAAACGGCCTGTGTGACCAAAGTTTTTCCAACCCGCTCTCACACCGTAGCGGCCCAAGGCGGCATCGCCGCGTCTCTCGGCAATATGGGCGATGATGACTGGCGCTGGCATATGTATGACACGGTCAAAGGCTCCGATTGGCTCGGCGACCAGGATTCTATCGAATATCTTTGCCGCGAAGCGCCCAAGGCGGTTTACGAGCTGGAACATTGGGGCATGCCGTTTTCCCGGACCGAAGAAGGTAAGATTTACCAGCGCCCCTTTGGCGGCATGATGCAGAATATGGGTAAAGGCCCCGAAGCCCAGCGCACCTGCGCGGCGGCAGACCGGACAGGCCATGCCATGCTTCACACGCTTTACGGTCAATCCCTTCGTAATGACGCTGAGTTCTTTATCGAATATTTCGCGCTCGACCTGATCATGGAAGACGGCGAATGCCGCGGCATTACGGCCTGGAAACTGGACGACGGCACACTTCACCGCTTCCGCGCCCAGACAGTTATTTTGGCGACCGGCGGGTATGGCCGCGTCTTCTTCTCTGCCACGTCAGCTCATACATGTACGGGCGATGGCAATGCCATGGTACTTCGCGCCGGACTCCCGGTTCAGGACATGGAGTTCGTGCAATTCCATCCGACCGGTATTTACGGGGCAGGGTGCCTGATTACCGAAGGCTCTCGCGGCGAAGGGGGCTACCTCACCAATTCGGAGGGCGAGCGCTTTATGGAGCGCTACGCGCCCTCGGCCAAAGATCTGGCGTCACGAGATGTTGTGTCCCGCGCCATGACAATTGAAATCCGTGAAGGCCGCGGCGTGGGCCCGAATAAAGACCATATCTTCCTGCATCTGGATCATTTGGACCCGGCCGTTCTTGCAGAACGTCTGCCCGGTATTTCCGAAACAGCCAAGATTTTTGCGAATGTCGATGTCACCAAAGAACCCATCCCGGTTCTGCCGACCTGCCACTATAATATGGGCGGTATTCAGACCAACTTCCACGGAGAGGTCCTGACGAAAAAAGGCAAGAATCCCGACAGCGTCGTTAAAGGCCTTATGGCCGTCGGCGAAGCGGCTTGTGTGTCTGTTCACGGCGCAAACCGCCTCGGCTCTAACAGTCTGATCGATTTGGTCGTCTTTGGCCGCGCCGCCGGAATGCGTTGCGGTGAGGTTCTGGAGGCTAATGCCGAGCAAAAACCTCTCCCAGCGAATGCAGGTGACGAGGCAATTGCCCGTCTGGAAAAATATAAAAATGCCAATGGCAAAACGTCGACGGCAGATTTACGCCTGCGGATGCAGAAAGCCATGCAGGAGCATTGCGCGGTTTTCAGGACCGAAGAAAGTCTTGGCGAAGGCGTGAAAAAGGTCGAAGCCATTGCAGCTGATATGGCCGATATTTCTGTCACGGATAAAACCATGATCTGGAATACAGACCTGATGGAAGCTTTGGAGCTCGACAATCTTATTGGCCAGGCCCGGGTGACGATCGCGTCTGCCGATAATCGCAAGGAAAGCCGCGGCGCCCACGCGCATGAGGATTACCCGGACCGGAATGATGCCAAATGGATGAAACACACTTTGGCGTGGTATGATTACGGCAAAAACAAAGTCAAAATCGACTATCGCCCGGTTCATGATTACACCATGACAGACGGCATTGATTATATCGAACCGAAGAAGCGCGTTTACTAATCAAATGCAAAACTATTGAAAAAGCGGGTCTTGGACCCGCTTTTTTTATGCTTCATAAGAGGACTGCTCTGCAAAATAAGTTGGAAAAAATGAAAACCATAACCGTTACCCGAGACACAGAAAATTCTTCTGTGGCGATTATCACGCTCAACCGTCCGGAGCAGATGAACAGTTTCAATGTTCAAATGTGTGATGAGCTGATGGAAGCTTACGCAGATTTGGACAAAGACAATTCCGTCCGGGTGATTGTTGTCACGGGTGCGGGCCGTGCGTTTTGCGCGGGGGCCGATATTTCCGAAGGTTTTAAAGCCGTTAGCGGCGTGAATTATCACGAAGGCGTGGCGCGGGATAAAGGCGGTGAGCTTGTCCTCGCAATGTTTGGGTGTGCGACGCCGATTATCGGCGCGATAAACGGCGCAGCTGTCGGAATCGGCGCCACAATGCTTTTGCCGATGGATCTCCGTATTGCGTCCGTGAAAACGAAATTCGCCTTTCCTTTCGCCCGCCGCGGCATTGTTTTTGACGGCGCGTCGAGCTGGTTCCTACCTCGGCTCGTGGGATATTCCAAAGCAAGTGAGTGGATTTTGAAATCCGATATTCTCAGGGCGGAAGAGGTGCTTTCAGCAGGCCTCGTCAGCGAATTGAAAGAGCCGGATGAGGTTCTGCCGCATAGTCTGACAATAGCGCGCGATATTGCGCAAAACTGCTCTCCGACTTCGACGATACTGAATAAGCGCCTTTTGCATCAGTCCATGACGGGCTTTGGCGCGCTGGACGCCGCGCCGTTTAAAGCGCATATGGAAGAAAGCGCCTTACTAGAGAAGGCGTTTGTCAGCGACGATTGTCGCGAAGGCGTGACGGCTTTTTTTGAAAAGCGGGCGCCTGAATTCAAAGATTACCAAAACGAGTAAGGACAGATTATGACCCTCAATCGCCGCCACATTTTAATGGCTCTCCCGGCTTTGGGACTTTCTGCTTGCGAAACGATTGATCCATCCATTTTTGAAGGGATCGTCAATTCCGGCGCTTTGTCACAGGGCGAAGCGGCCGCGGGCATCCGCGCGGCCTTGAATAATGGGGTGGGTTCAGCAATCAGTACCGTGGGCCGCGACGGCGGATTTTTGAACAATGGCCGCATTCGGATTCCTCTGCCGCAACGTCTTCAGGACGTACAAAATGTGCTGCAGCCTATCGGAGCGGGTGGTCTGCTGGCTGAGCTTCAAACACAGCTAAACCGCGGCGCTGAAAAAGCCGCGCCTGTGGCCAAAGATATCTTTATCGACGCCGTTACTGACCTGTCTATTCAGGACGCCATCGGGATTGTCCGCGGTCCGGATAATGCGGCGACACAATATTTACAGGGTAAGACGACGGATCGCCTAACGACGCTATTCACGCCGATCATGAGTAACGCGCTGCAGCAAACAGGGGCGTTGCAACTTGTCGACCAGATTTCGGCCCAACTTAGGTCTGTGCCGTTTGCGTCGGGATTAGGCGCGGATGCGAAATCGGATCTCATCGGTCACGGCGTAAATTACGGCCTGGACGGTGTGTTCACTTATATCGCGGACGAGGAAAAAGCCATCCGTGAAAATCCGGCCAAGCGGACAAGTGAAATCCTGCGCCGCGTTTTTGGTTCCTACCCGGCCTGACGGTTTAGATACAACCCAGTAATAAGCTCGTATAAGCTCCCAAATATTATCGTGTGGCTCAAGGCATGGTAAGGCGGGTTCGCGTTCGCGGCTAGATTGTGCGCTTCGACCCAAATTGTATCAAATATATGAAAAATTAGGGATTTCTGCAGAAATCATTTCACATGAGCCGGAAAATCCTCTTAATAAATCAATAAGATATGTCGCAATGCGCAAAGATGGGGGTCTGGGGAGCGCATCATAGTCTTATAGTTGAATCATGAAGGGGAGTTTATGACGAAAGAAGGAACAAATTTCACGGACCTCTTGGATATTGATGTCGCCAAAGACGAGATTTGTAACCCCCCTTGTCATGATGGAGCAGAATTCGTTTGCGGCGCTCTAAAAGCGTCTGCGGAAGCTTCTCTTCGCGTCAGAAAAACCATTCAAACGGATGTCGCCGACACGCTGGGTTGTCCAGAAGAGTCGTTATCATTCCTCTGGGCGCGGCCCATTCAAGGGGCGGAGATACTGGATTGCGAAATTCCCGACTTTCGAGAAGCCAGTCTGAATCCTGAAATTCTGTCTCTGGCCGCCGAGTAGAAACTCCATTCAAGATAGAAGGCGATTTAGAGGCTTCTAGCCGCTGACTTTGCTCGGATGCGTCAAAATGAATGGAAAACTTATCAGCTTTCCCCTTCGTATTTAAAATAATCCTGTATATAAGACAGGTTCAGAATTTTATATTTTCAAGGTAAACCATGGTTCAGCTGACCCTACCGAAAAACTCCAAAATCCGTAAAGGGACGAATTGGCCTGCTAAAGAGGGTGCCAAACGACTCAAGACGTTTAAAATCTATCGCTATGATCCGAGCAATGGCGAAAATCCCTATTGGGATACCTATCAGATAGATCTCGACGAATGCGGCCCCATGGTTTTGGACGCTCTGTTCAAAATCAAAAATGAAATCGATTCAACATTGGCTTTCCGCCGCTCTTGCCGCGAAGGGGTTTGTGGCTCTTGCGCCATGACAATCGGAGGCCGCAATACGCTGGCCTGCACAAAGGGGATTGATGAAGTCGGGGGCGGGGACACGATCACGATTTCGCCTCTGCCGCATCTCCCGGTTGTGCGAGATCTCGTGCCGGACCTTTCCAATTTCTATAAGCAATATGCCTCAATTGAGCCTTGGTTACACACCTCTACTCCTTTGCCGACAGAAGAAATCAAGCAATCTCCGGAAGACCGGGACAAGCTTGATGGATATTACGAGTGTATTCTCTGCGCGTCCTGTTCCACCGCTTGCCCGTCCTATTGGTGGAATGGCGACCGCTACCTCGGTCCGGCGGCTTTGCTGCAGGCTTATCGCTGGCTTGCGGATAGCCGGGATGACGCAGATAAAGAACGCCTCGATAATCTCGAAGACCCGTTCAAACTCTATCGCTGCCACACCATTATGAACTGCGCCAATGTCTGCCCCAAAGGCCTCAATCCAGCCAAAGCCATTGCCGAAGTCAAAAAGATGATGGTTGAGCGGGCTTAAAACCCGTTGCCGACGACAGGCCTAAAACAAATTTACAAAAAAAAGCCCAGCGTCAGCCGGGCTTTTTTTTATTTAGCTGTGGCGCGGTTTACTTTTTCCCGGCTTCAATACCTTCCAGGATAAGTTCACCGGCTTTTTCGGCGTCTTCCCATCCCAAGACTTTGACCCACTTTTCTTTTTCCAGATCTTTATAATGGTTGAAAAAATGAGGGATGCGGTCCTGCAGCACCTGCGGCAAATCGGTATAGCTCTTAATTTTGTCGTAATAAGGGGTAAGCTTGCCATGCGGCACGGCGACGATTTTTTCGTCAATGCCGGCTTCGTCTTCCATCATCAGCACGCCGACAGGGCGGGCGCGGACGACACAGCCTGGCATAAGAGCGCGCTGCCCTACAACCAAAACGTCTGTTGGGTCGCCGTCATTTGACAATGTATGCGGAATAAATCCGTAATTACACGGATAGCGCATGGAGGTATAAAGGAACCGATCAACAAACATTGCTCCGGACTCTTTATCCATCTCATATTTGATGGGCTCGCCCCCCAAAGGCACTTCTATGATAACATTGATATCAAAAGGCGGGTTTTCTCCGGCTTTGATTTTCTTCATTTTCATTGGGTCAGATTCCTCATTTGGTTTCGCCCGCGCCTCTTAGCGTGCTTGCGCAAGGTTGCAAGCTTTATGCTGTCGAAAAGACGGCCCAAGCGCCTGAGGCAATCATCACAATACCGATTAGAACATTAAATGTGCGGGCCGCCCTTTGGCTCTTCAAAATACGCTTAATCACCAAGGCTCCGGCCGCGTAGACGGAGAGACCGAACATTTCCAAACAGGTAATCGTCACGAGCATAATAACAAATTGCGACCCTAAAGCCGCATCGGCCTGAAAGAATTGCGGCAGTAGCATGCCGAAATAGACAACCGGCATGGGGGAGGTCGCTTGGAGTAAAACGCCTTTCCCGTAAAGGCGGGAGCGCCTCGGCGCGTCCTTGGCGGAGACGTCCAGGTTAGGAAGCGGCCCAAACATGGTCGCTAGTCCCATATAAAGCAGTACGGCAAGGCCTATAAGCTTAAGCGCCAGTGTGGCCGTCGGGTAGAGCTCGAACAAGACGGCTGTGCCTGAGGCGGCGAGGGCGAGCCACATTACATTGGCCGAGGCGACACCCATGGCTGGCAGCAGCGCGGGTTTAAAACCATAACGGAAAGAAGAGGCAAGCACGAGCATTACCGCCGGTCCGGGCGTTAAACCGCCGACGAAAAATAACGCCACCAATGCTAGCCAGACATCCAGAGCCATTATAAAAATTGCCTTTGGTTAAAGAGTGAAAGAACGGCTCTTGGTAAATTTAAGAGCAAATGTAAATGCGTTGCGGCTATATTGACTGTCTCAAACAAAAAGGGTGTGGTAGCGCAAGGCCATGACAGACGAGACACAGTCCAAGTTCCAAAAAGGAGAGCAAAGCGACGCCCCGCTTATGGGACTTCTTGATCGTGTAGAAGAAATTGCCGGAGGCGAAACGGTAGATATAAAAACGATCATAGAGGCATTAGGTAATCGCTCTTTTGGCCCTGTGCTGCTGCTCTGCGGGCTTTTTCTTCTGACGCCTTTGGGCATGTTGCCCGGCTTGCCCATGGCTTTGGGCGTGATTGTGATGCTTTTTTCCGTTCAGCTTTTATTTCGGCGCTCCCACCCCTGGATGCCGAAATTTCTGCGGCGCGTGAAAGTGAGTGCGAAAAGCCTCGAAAAAACGAGAAAGCACGCCGGACCGTGGTTAAAGCGTATCGATAATATTGTCAGTCCGCGTCTTGAGTGGGCGGCCAGAGGGCCGATGCTCGTCCTTGCGGCCTTGGTGGCTACGTTGCTGGCGGCCACCATGTTACCTCTTGGGGCTGTGCCTTTCGGCGTCGTTGTGCCCGGCTTTATCATCGGCTTGATGGGGTTGGGAATTACCGGGCGGGACGGATTTTTTATTTTGGCGGGACTGTCGCTGAGTTTTGCCGTACCCGTGATGATTGCTCAGATGATCCTCTAAGCCTGTTTTCTATGTGTCTCTGATTCTGTCGAGTAATCGTCCAGACTCTGGCCAATATGAGTCCTCATGGCCTTTATCAGGTCATTCCCCATGACTGGCTTGGTCAGAAACTCATCTATCCCGACGGACATGCAGGCCACTTTGTTTTTCGGGTCGGCGTCGGCCGTCAAGGCGATGATTGGTATGTTTGACCAGGGCTGTTGACTGGTTCTAATGCGCCTGGCCGTTTCGATTCCATCCATACCGGGCATGTGAATATCCATGAGCACAATATCGAATCTTTGTGTGTTCAGAATGCGGAGCGCGTCTTCGCCGCTATCGACGGGGACGTGCTGAATGCCCGCCTTATCCAGCATCACGGCGATAACTTCTTGGTTGGAATGAATGTCTTCTACAATTAACACGCGGCTTTGGCCATCCTCGGCAGGCGTTGACGGCGACTTCGGCGCCGTTGGCTCTATCAAGAAGGACGGGCCGGAAAGCTCGGAAGAGGCCGGGAGGACAAGTATATCTTCTTTTTTTGCCTTCGGTAATTTTTGGACTTTGGACGGTTTGATTTCTGCCTCGTGCGGAAGATCGGCTTTTTGCTGAGCGGGCTCAATGGAGGCAGACTTAAATGTCAGCGTAAATTCAGACCCCCGACCTTCACGCGAATTGAGGGTGATATCCCCCTCCATCATGCGTGCGAGCATGCGTGCGATCGCCAGGCGCAAGCCTGATCCGCCATGCTTTCGGGTCATGGAGGCATCAGCCTGAAGAAAAGGTGTGAACAATTTAGCTTGAACGTCTTCGCTTATGCCCTGACCTGTATCGGCAACAATCACGGTAATTTCCGATTGCCCGGATGTTTTGTCTTTTTCTGATGTAACGTGGAGGTGAACACGGCCTTCATCGGTGAACTTTATGGCATTGCAGAGGAGCGTTCCGATACATTGTTTGACCCGGGCTTCATCCAATTCAAATTCCTGGCCGCATTCAGGCGCCACATACGCCGTGAAGACCAGGCCTTTCTCGGCGGCCCGCTGCTCAAAGTCAGAGAGATTAGTCTCAATGACTGACTTCAGATCTGTGGGTTCCGGGGCAAGCTGCAGTTTTCCTGCTTCTAGCCGCGACATGTCGATAATACTTTCGATCAGCGAGAAGAGAATATTGCCTGAGGTCAATATGATGTCGCCGCGCTGACGCACTTCTTCCGTAGGTCCGGAGGTGGCCAGAATATCGGCGAGACCAATAATGCCGTTCAAAGGCGTACGAAGTTCATGGCTCACCATGCCGAGGAATTCTGTTTTTAGCCTGTCGGCGCTCTCGGCTTCGCGAGACTTAATTGCCAGAAGCTTGGCGAGTTTATCCCGGTGGCGGGCAAAGAGTAGGGCGCCGATGCCAGACATAGCGACCAAGAGTAGAAAAGCGATCAGGAGCTTGTTGATCCGCTGCTGCTGATCGAGCCGGGTTTGAACCAAAGCTGCTTCGCGCTGAAGTGCCGCCTCGCGTTCGGCTTGTCTTTCGCTGGAGTTTTCCAAATCAGCGAGCATTTCCATAGTATCGCGATTAGTGGATTTGAGAATTTGCGTGACTTTCCAATCATATTTTTTATTTAGCAAAGACAGGGCTTTATCAATTTTACCCTCTTCGAGAGCGATCAAGGCATTTGCATAGATGACTGTTGCGTCATTGGGGTTGAGGGTCTCCCTCATGGATTCAAGAATCTCTCTTGCTTCCTTTGTATCGCCCAGTCCTGCGTAGGCGGTGGCCAGCTGGACTGACGCGATGCGTCCAATGGACTCAATTTTCGTTTCACTTAAGGCTTCTTGGGCGGCAGTTTTCGCCTCTTCATAATTGCCGATATCGTTATTGACGCGGGCAATATGCGTGCTGGAAAGGCCAGGAGTTGTCGATCCGAATTTTGTTTCAAGTCTTTTTAGGGTTTCCGCAAGATCCAAACGGGTTTCATAGTCCCGCCATTCGCTGAGCGAATACATCAGGTTGTTCAGAAGTTCGATACCGTCAATGGGCTGTCCGGCTTCGAGTTTGAGATCAATCAAACGTTGGGTGTTATAGAGTGCCAGATCTTTGTTCAGCGTGATGTTTTGCAAATAGGCCAATAGTTCCAATGCAAAAATTCGGGATTCAGTTGCTTCCGGCGACAGGTCGTTTGGGATGATATCAATCGCATCTTGTGCCTCTCTCAGGGCAAGCCCGTTCTTGAAAGAAAGCGTATGAACGAAAGACAGAAGGCGCTGAGCGTGGAAACTTACCAACCAGTCCTTATTATCGGAATATTCGTCCAAGACGTCTACTAACTGATCGTAGTTTGCTCCAAGATTGTTGAAGTCATATATTCTGGAAAACCCTTCAAAAACTTCGACGACGTTTTTGTCTCGTTCAGAATTCGTATTTTCAGCAAGCTCGCGATAATAAGTAACAGCCTGCTCAAATCGATCTCTATTTCCACTGGAAAGAGCTTCAAGAATTTGCTTTCGAGCGAGTTCTACATTGTCGGGTTTGGCAAGGGCTTGGTCGCTATTGAGCTCAACTAGGTTCAGTTCTTCGATTTGCTGAGCAATAGAGGTTGCGGTGATGGAAGGATCGGTGCGTGTTGTGTCGGCTTGAGCAAGCTCTAGAGCGCACAGGGAAAGAGCTGAGCCTGTTAATAGCAGGCCGTTTTTGATCTTTCTTCGAAAAATTTGGCCGTTAGCCATGACAATCCCATCCGTCTTGAAAATCTGGGATAGGAAAAAAAGATTAAAATTCAGTGGCCATAATCGAAGAATTACACCTGTTTTAATTTTAGAGCATAAAAAACCCCGCCGAAATGGCGGGTCGTAGATTCCACATCTATACAGTAATTCTAGTTTTCGCCGACGCCGCCGATTACGATGGGAAACCCACCTGTGACGACTTCAACTTCTTCAAGAGTAAGCTCACGCATTGATTTGCTCTTTCATTAGTGTTGAGAGCACCACCATAGGTACTCTATGTTAAGACACCAGAAACCATAATGTTTGGCAAGTGATAATTGCTCTATTTTAAAACAATCAATGGTTAATGGTGTGTAAACTACGTATTTTGCTAGGAATAGTTGCAAAAAAGAGACATTTTTTCTCTTTATGCGAGTAAATTGGGCGATGATCCGATGAGCGGAGCGGCCTAAATCGTAATAACGATGTCCGAAGCTTTGATGAAAGCGGGGCGGTGTGCCACAATGATACGGGTGATTTTCAGCCCATTTATCACGCCGACGATGGCTTTTTCCGTCTCTGCATCCAGATTGGCCGTGCCCTCATCCAAGAACAGAACCTTCGGATTTTGATACAGCGCCCTCGCCAACAGTAGCCTTTGTTTCTGTCCGCCCGACAGGATGGAACCCATATCCCCGACCACGGAGAGATAATTCATCGGCAAGCGCGCAATCGTTTCGTGAATTTGCGCCGATTGGGCGGCTTTCTGAACGCGCTCCATATCCATTTCAGGATCGAAAAAGCTGATATTGTCCGCGATTGTGCCGGAGAGAAGTCGGTCATCCTGCATGACGACCCCGATTTGGGAACGCCAATTTGTCAGCCCGATTTCTGAAAGGGATTGCCCGTCAACGCTCAGTTCCCCGCTATCCGGCGCGTACAAGCCTAGCATAAGTTTCATGAGCGTTGTTTTTCCGCCGCCGCTCTTACCCGTCAGCGTCACCATTTGCCCGGCGGGAATATCCAATGAGCGATTCTCCAGAACCCAGGGGTCGGACTCGGCATATCGGAAGGAAACATCCTTAAGCGAGATATGCCCCTCAATCTCGGATGTCTGGTTTGCAACAGCGCGCTGCGCCTCTCTTTGCTCGAAAATAATATCGGATAAGCGGTCAAGATGAAGCGAGAGCAGGCGAAACTCTATTCCCTTTTGCAACAGCTGCGAAACGGCATCAGTGAAATATTGGCGATAAGCCAGAAAGGCAACGAGCATACCGAGTGTAAAACCGCTCCCCTCGCCCATCATCAGCACGGCGGCGGCCCAGACCACGACAACTATTTGAAGGCCGTTGATGAGCGTTTCGGCGAATTTCTGAAGGATTAGATATTTGCCGTAATCCACATTGGCGTTGATAAAGTCGGAATAAAGATTGCGCCAGGACGCTTCGCGTTCGGCTTCCCGGCCAAACAGTTTGACGGTCGTATTGGCGCGAATGGATTCTATGACATGCGTATTTTCGACTGCCTTGGCGTAGATCGTTTCTTCCTGCGTACGCCGCAAATGCGGATAAATCAAAAGCGTCGCGGTGATGAGTAAAACAGCGCTAAGCAGGACAATACCGAAGAGAAGCGGGGAGTAGAAAAACATTACCACCAGCATCAACGCGGCCATCACCCCGTCAATCAGTACCGAAACAACAGATTGAGTAAGCGCCTCTTGTATCGGCTTCGTGCTGCCAATCCGGCTTATGATATCGCCGACATGGCGCTTTTCGAAATATCGGGTGGGCAGGCGTATCATATGGCGGAAGACGTTTCCGACCATTTGAAGGCTCATCTGATTGCCGTAAATCAGAATGGCCCAACCCCTAACGGCTTCACTGACAGCGCGAAGGACAGCAAGCCCGGCAAAGCCAATCGCCAGGCCCATGAGGAGTTGATAATCTCCGCGCGGCAATGCACCGTCGACAACGAGTTGCAGGTAAAACGGGCTCACCAAAATTATGAGCTGAAGGACAACCGACAGGCTTAAGGTTTGAAAAATCGCGCGTTTCAGTCCGACCAGTCGTGACCAGAGCAAGGAAAGGTGGGGACGCAGGCGTTCTTCCTGCGCGCTGAATTCCGCCGTCGGGGTGAGCTCCATGGCCACCCCGGTAAAATGTTTTGAAACCTTGGCTAAAGACAGAACCCGTTGACCAATGCCGGGGTCAATAATTTTGACTTTGTCGCCTTTGACAGATTTCAGAACAACGAAATGGTTGAGGTCCCAATGCAAGATGGCCGGGGTCTGGACTTTGTGAAGCTGATCAAGTTCTACGCGCAAAGGCCGGGGGGCAAAATCCAGCGTCGCGGCGATTTTCATCAACCCGCCCAAAGACGTGCCGCTCATGGATACCAGATGGCGCCGGCGCAGGACATTGAGGTCAATATCGTGTCCATGATAGCGTGCAATCATTGCCATACAGGCCAGGCCGCATTCCGTCATTTCCGTTTGCAGGATAACCGGCAGGGTTTTGCGCGAAAACAAACCCATCTATCCGTCTTTTGCGCCGCTTAAGAGCCAAGTGACAAGGCGCACAGGCCCGTCCCCGGTTTCAATCTTCAGACCGAACAGCACGCCAATAATCACCATTGCAAATAACAGAATAAGTCCCGTCAGAAGCCAGCTGCTCAGCGGCCCTCTGAGCGCCACTTCGCCGTAAAGGGCCCGCGAACGGTTCTCCAAAGCTTCTTTGCGAAACAGATCAGACATAAAACGGGATTAGGGAATTCGCGGTGATTTGACCAGAACCAAATTTTTTAGAAAATATTCAGCAAATATATTTTTCGGAGTTGATAATATTTTAAATCTTAGGTGGTATTGATTCGTTCGACTTAAATAGAGCCTTGAAAGCGTCAGAAATATGTACGGAATGATTCACAAGGGCGCCCGTCATGCCGTTATCAAAGTCTTTGGTGAGGAGGCCTGGGAAAAATCTCTCTCTGTCTCAGGTCTGTCGGAAGAGCATCTCATTAGCGCTGCGCATTATGACGACGTCATGACCTACAGTCTCATCGAAGCGATTTCGTTGCAATGCAATATCACCCTTAATGAGGTTCTTCGCGCCGCAGGCCGTCACTGGGTGGAATATACCATAACTGCCGGATATGGCGATATTATTGCTCTGACAGGGCGCAATTTAGTCGAATTTATTGAAAACCTGGACCGCATGCATGAAAGCTTAAACAGGACGTTGCCCAAAGCTGTTTTGCCATCGTTTCAATTGATTTCTGCAACGCCAAATCGGCTGGAGGTTATTTATAAATCGCAACGAGACGGACTGGAGGAGTTGGTACTGGGTATTTTTGAGGGCGTCCTGGAATATTTCGATGAGCAGATGGAAATAGGGTATACAGTCACGGAAGAAGAGACTTATTTTACTTTAATTCGGGCGGAATGCCCGGCCGCGTCGCATGGCAAAGCCAAGCCGATTTTGGACATGGCAGTGTAAGACGGTGCCACTCACTCTCGATAAAACCAGACTGGATCAGTTGTTTCCGGCCTATATTGAAATCGACAAGGCGGCGCATATTTTGAGGCTCGGGCCGTCCCTTCAACATCATTTGGGCGAAGCTGCGCATGGGAAAAAATTACAAAGTTTTTTCAAAATTTCTTTTCCTCGGAAACTGGCTTTTCAGGGGAAAGAAAAAGCTATTCGAGAGGTTGTTCTTACAGGACGCGGATTGGGAGAGGGCCTTGCCTTGAGAGGCGGGGTCATGAGAACCGAGGAGGGATTTATAATTCTACTCGGACATGCATTATGCGAGATTGAAGGGGTTACCCCGAGAGAGCTGAATTTTTCAGATTTCTCACCGGCGGACAGCTCGATTGATCTTTTATTTATTTCCAAATTTCATAAAGTCTTACTCAATGAGATGCGCCAAATGAGTGAGGAAGTGACCCAAAAGAAACGCCTCGCTGAAGCGGCGAACCTCGCAAAGTCACAATTCTTAGCGAATATGAGCCATGAAATACGGACGCCCATGAACGGCGTATTGGGCATGGCTCAGGTGATGGCAAACTTTGATCTGCCGCCGAAGCAAAGAAAAATTTTAGATACCATACTCAGGTTAGGCGAAACTTTAATGGAGATCGTCAAAGATATTCTCGACCTTTCCAAAATTGAGTCGGGAAAACTATGTCTGAACCCTAAAGATGAAGACATCTGCGAATTAATTTGCCGAACAGTCGAATTTCATCGGGATCATGCAGACCAAAAAAACATATCATTGGATTTAAAATTTGCAGAAGACTGCCCGGAAATTGTGAGCATAGATGCGCTGCGGTTGGGACAATGTCTTTCAAACCTTGTCTCAAATGCGCTTAAATTTACGGAAAAGGGGTCTGTAAGCCTTCATGTCTCGTCTGAAGGGTATGAAGCATTTCACCGCTTTACGGTAAAAATCAAAGATACCGGTATTGGAATAGCCAAAGAGACCCAAGCCGAATTATTTGAGCCTTTTACCCAAGCCGATAGTTCCAAAACCCGCGAATATGGCGGCAGCGGCCTTGGCCTCTCTATCTCCCGAAAGATTGCCCGTATGATGGACGGGGATGTAAAATTGCAGAGCGAGCCCCAAAAAGGGTCAACCTTTACGCTTATCTTTGATGCAAATCACCCCGAAAGATCAGGCGCTTTGGCTTATGTGGCGTGAGGTCTAATTGAAGAAGCGTAAACTTTAACCTTCATCATTGTGCAAATGCCGTTTGTCAAAGGTGATAACGCCGTAGATGTACCAGACGAATAGGAGGGTGATGACGGCCCAGGAGACGGGATTTATCCAATTCTCCACTTTCTGATATTGTGACTTCAGAATATAGCCGGCGCCCGTCAGCAACCCGGTCCACAGAACCGTTCCGAGAGCAGAGTATAAGAGGAAAACCGTAAAGTTCATTTTTGCGATACCCGCCGGTACAGAGATTAGACTTCTGACCCCCGGTATCAGTCGCCCGATAAAAACGGCTGCCTTGCCGTGGCGATTAAACCAATCTTCGGCGCGTTTAATATCGGCAGGAGCCAATGCAATCCAACGCCCATATCGACCCGAGAAACGCAATAGGCGTTCCCGTCCCATGCTCTTGCCGACAAAGAACCAGAAAACGGCCCCGGCAAGAGAGCCGATTGAACCGGCCAATATCACGGCGATAATTGAAAACTTTCCCTGCGCCGCTAAAAACCCGGCAAGCGGCATAACGATTTCAGAGGGGATAGGCGGAAAGACATTTTCGATAAGCATGAGGAGCGCAAGACCGAAATAACCAAGGTTCTCAATTATCTGTAAAATCCAATCAAACATAGGCGATCAACTTATTCAAAGAAGACTAACTTGCAAACTCTTAATCTTCATAGTGGGTTAAACAAGATATACGTGATCACCTGTCCGCAATGAGTAATTCAAATTCAAAAATTCAAATTTTGATTTACAACCCAAAATGAATCAATATGATTTTAGAATGAGAAATATATTAGTTTTTATATCTGCGTTATTAATTGTTTCAGCCTGTAATACCGAAAAAATGAATAGTCCGATAAAAGCAGAATCTTTAACTGAATCAGAGATTTTAAACATACAAAACAGTCTTAGAAGTTTGGCCTTAGCAGATACACAGACTCGAAAAGAGTTTAGCAAAGTTCTCAGCAAGCGTAACAAAAGCGATGAAGGAAGAGAAAAGTTCAGGACTTTTTACGTGAAAATGCGCAAGCAAGATATTTCACATCATCAGAAACTAAATTCTTTTGTAGAACAATATGGATGGATTGATCCCAAGCGTTTTGGAAACCAAGCAAGCCAAGATGCTTGGTTAATTACGCAGCATATGGTTCATGATGAAGGTAAATTTCAAAAAAGAATGTTATCATTAATGAAGCCAGGTGAAAATATAAGCGCTACCAAATACGCTTTGCTAAGCGACCGAATTAAAATAATTTTCGATAAGAAGCCACAAAAGTATGGTACGCAGGGTAAATGTCAGAGTGATGGTGATTGGCAAGTTGAACCCGTGGAAAACTTTGAGCTCATAGACCAAAGAAGGTTAGCCATTGGCTTTGAACGATTTGTTGAATATGAAGCGAGAATGGACTTTAAATGCGCATCTCGCTTTGAGGATTGATTTAACTATAATTCAATTTTTTTAAAAATTTTAAGACCTGTTGGATAATTCTTTTTTCCTAAACCTCGCCCTCTTTTTCCAACTCTACCGGACCTGTCATAATGACGTGGTCATCCTCTTCTCGCCAATGAATGTGCAGAACGCCTCCATCGACAGCAACAGTGACTTTGCGGCCCGTGCGTTTTTGCCGGTGGGCCGCGACCACGGCGGCGCAGGCACCTGTCCCGCAAGCCAGCGTCATGCCGACGCCGCGTTCCCAGACTTTCAACCGGATTTTCTCTTTGCTCTCGATTTTGGCGAAACCGACATTGGTTTGTTCGGGGAAGAGGGGGTAAAATTCAACCATAGGCCCAATGAGGTGGGGCTTGGCGCGCTCGAAATCTTCGACGAAGAAGACGCAATGCGGGTTTCCCATGCTAACGGCGCCGGGGTTGTGTAAAATCGGATTGTCGATCGGGCCGATTTTGACGTCAATGTGGTGAGTGTGCATCGGCTCTTTGAGCGGAATTTCTGACCAATCCAGGCGCGGCCGGCCCATATCTACTGCGACCTGACAGGTGTCTTTTAACTCGCACCGAAGCAAATCCGCATTTGTTTGAACGGTGCAGTTTTGCGTTTCGGCGTCGCGCATGAACAGCCAAGCGATGCAGCGCGTGGCGTTACCGCATGCGTCGACTTCAAACCCTTTTTGATTGCGAATTTCCATGAAGATATCGGCTTCGGGAGATTTCGGCTGGCGGATAACAATAAGTTGGTCCGCGCCTTTTTTCCCCATCACTTGGCTGCCGGGCGTGCAGATATTGATGACCTGTTCATCGGACAGGGCAAAGTCCGGCTGCTGGCGGGCATCAAAGACCGCAAAGCGGTTTCCCGCGCCGTTCATGATTAAAAACTTCATCCTGCGCATATAGGCGCACTTGCTTCGACGCGCAAACTGGGCTTTGATAAAGTAACACCAAAATTGCTTGGTCTTTCAATAACAAATTGGGGAGATAGTGATGACACTGTCCAAATTCAAAACCGGCTTGCTTTTAGGCTCAGCCTTGCTTCTCACCGCCTGTAACGGCGAAACCGCGACCGCGTCAGCGCAAACAAGCGAGGCCTCTTCAGAGGCCCCTATGGCTGACGACATGGCGACAAAGGATACAGACTATAAAATGGTAACTTACGACACACCCGGCCAGACCGATGAAGACCATCTCTATCTGGAAGAGGTTTTGGGCGAAGAAGCGCTCGATCAGGTCAAGACCTGGAATGAGCGCTCGCTGGACCATCTGATGGCCGATCCACGTTTCGAAGAAATGCAGGCCGAGGCACTGGAAATTCTGAACTCCAAAGACAAGATTCCTTATGTGTCCTACCGCGGCGGTGAGGTGCATAATTTCTGGCAGGACGCCGACCATGTGCGCGGCATATGGCGCAAATCCACGCTCGACAGCTATCTCGGCGAGAACACGTCTTGGGAAACAGTTCTGGATTTCGACAAGCTCGCGGCCGCCGAGGACAAAAACTGGGTCTATAAAGGCAATAGCTGCCTCGCCCCGGATTACGCGCATTGTATCGTAAACCTGTCGGATGGCGGCAAAGATGCGGTGGTTCGGCGCGAATTTAACGCCGACACAAAATCTTTCGTAGAGGGCGGTTTCGTGACTGAAGAATCAAAAGGCACGGCCTCTTGGCTCGACGCGGACCATCAGGTCATCGGCGTCGATTTCGGCGAAGGCACCATGACGGATTCCGGTTATCCAATGGTCGCCAAGCTCTGGACCCGCGGCACGCCGCTTTCCGAGGCGGTTGAGCTTGGACGCGGAGAGAAAACGGATGTAGGTTACTGGCCCGGCGTGTTTGAGCTGTCTGATGGTCGCCGCGAAATTGTTATTTCCCGGTCCAAAACATTTTACGACTCCGAAGTCTTCTGGGTCCCGATGGAAGACGGCGCGCCGCAGGCCCCGATCCAATTCCCTATCCCGGCCAAATCCGATCTCGGCAGCGAGTTTAAAGGACAGGTTCTTTTGTCTTTGAACGAAGACTGGCGGGGATTTAAATCCGGCGATCTGGTCAGCTTTGGCATAGACGATTTCATGGAAGACGGGGAAATCGCCGATGTGCATCTGGTCTATAGCCCCGATGAGAAATCGTCCCTCAATGGTTACGGCGTGACCAAATCCAAAGTCTTGATGAGCGTGTCTCGCGACGTGGCCGGCACCGCCTACGCGTTCGACTGGGACGGCGAGGCTTGGACCAGCACGCCGCTCGATTTTCCGAAAAATGGGTCGGTCAATATCGGCGCGACAAATGACAAAGAAGACGTGGCCTTTATCAGCACGGAAAGCTTCCTGACCCCGGACACGCTCTGGACGTTCAACACGGAGACGATGGAAAAGGCGCAAGCTAAATCCTTGCCGAGCTGGTTTGACGCTTCGACCATGGTGTCAGAGCAATTCTTCGCTACGTCGAAAGATGGTACGAAAGTCCCATATTTCGTCGTACGCAATAAAGACATTGAAATGGACGGCACGAATCCGACCTTGCTTTACGGCTATGGCGGTTTCGAGATTTCATTGAACCCAAGCTATAGCGCCACGCGCGGTAAGCTCTGGCTTGAAAATGGCGGCGTCTATGTGCTGTCCAATATTCGCGGCGGCGGGGAATATGGCCCGAAATGGCATCAGGCGGGTCTGAAGACCGACCGTCAACGCATCTATGACGACTTCATCTCCGTGGCGGAAGATCTGATTGAAAAAGGCATTACGTCGCCCGAGCATCTTGGCGTCGAAGGCGGCTCTAATGGCGGTCTTTTGACGGGCGTGATGTACACGCAGCGCCCCGATCTGATTAATGCGGCGATTGTGGCAGTGCCACTGCTCGATATGCTTCGCTTTAACAAGCTGCTCGCAGGCGCGTCCTGGATGGGCGAATATGGCGATCCGGACGATGAGTCCAAGCCGGAAGAGCGTGAATTCCTTCGCAAGATTTCGCCTTATCACAATATCCGCCCCGAGGCCGATTATCCCGAAGTCTTTTTTGTGACCTCAACCAAAGATGACCGCGTCCATCCCGGCCATGCCCGTAAGGCGGCCAAGCGGATGGAAGATCAGGACCATGACTTCCTATATTATGAAAACATTGACGGCGGCCATTCGGCGGCGGCGAACCTCAAGGAAACCGCCAAGCGCCTGGCCTTGCAGCATGTCTATCTGATGCAGAAGCTGAGCGATGAGCCGGCGGATGGAGAGATGAGCGAGGAGTAGATAGTAATTCTGTCATTCCGCACGTAGCGAAGCGAAGATGCGGAAGGTCGAGAGGGCGTGAGGCTTCTTTAAGACGGTTTCCAACCTCTCGGCCTTCCGGGTTCTCCTTCGGAGCCCCGGAATGACAGCTGTGTTGAGATCAGAAAAGAGAGCTTCGGCTCTCTTTTTTAATATTTTAAATCTCGGTGCGGGCGCTTTCTTATACAATGTCCGCGATAAACACCGATATTATCAAATCTTGCCGTGAGATTTCTGTATTGGCCTTCTCTGTCTTTCGGAGCCCATTCAGGTGTATTCCCGCCAAAAAAACTGTGAAAGGCAAGAGTAGTAATCGGGGAATTTTCGCCCGGGGCGTAAAAATCCAACTCGCCTAATTCGCTTATTTTCTCACCGTTCATCCAGACCTCGCTTTTTCCGAAGATAAGATCCGTATAAAGTGAAAGCGAAACCCAGCTTCCTACAGGAAGAGATCTATCAGAAACGGCCTGACTGTCCTCACCCCATTTATGCGGCAGATTTTGATGATAGCTATAGGTAACGAGCTTTCCGCGCTCGCGCCACATGATACGGTTTGACCATTCAGGGGGTTCGACAGTCTCTCCACCCCAGGCCGGTGTGTCTGGTGCAAAACCGGGAAGCTTTCCCCCGAGCACAAAATCGAAACCCGGTTCAAACCAGATATCGAAACTGAGTGTAGCCGAGTCTAAAAGGGGTAGGTCAAGGTGTCGCGTGTTTCGTTCGCTACCGACGTGATTGCCAATAAATGTCGCGACAAGATAATTATTATCGGTGTCATCACCAAGAGCATAATTCGGGTCTTGAGTCAGCGCTAAAACGTTCGGTGACTCTGGACTATCGAAACTCTCCAAAATGACCGGAAATTTTTCGCAGAGTTCGGCTGTGTCGGCGGACTGGCATCCGCTCACTGCGAGGCAAGTCGTAAGAATAAATCTATTTAGCCAAGGCATCCGCATGCCAACGTAGATGGTCTTCCATAAAGGTTGCGACGAAATAATAGCTATGGTCATAGCCTTCCTGCAGGCGGGATGTGAGCTTTTGCCCCGCCGCTTCGCAAACGCCTTTGAAAATTTCGGGCTTTAAATGCACTTCGCGGAAATCGTCGGCGAGGCCTGTATCAATCAGGATGTGTGCCTCTGTGGTATGGCCGGAGCGCACGAGCTCCGTCGCATCATAGGCCGCCCAGGCGGATTTATCTTCACCGAGATAGGCGGTGAAGGCTTTTTCGCCCCATGGCACAACAGACGGGCTGGTAATCGGGGAAAAGGCGGAGCAGCTCTTGAAGTGATCCGGGTTTTTCAGCGCAAAGGTAATCGCGCCGTGCCCGCCCATGGAATGGCCAAACACGCCCTGGCGCTCCATATCCGCGTCAAAATTCTTGGAAACCAAGCGGGTCAGTTCCGACAGAATATATTCATCCATCTTGTAATGTTCAGCCCAAGGCTCTTGTGTCGCGGAGAGGTAAAACCCCGCGCCTTGGCCGAGGTCATAAGCCTCGTCATTGGCGACGTCGTCACCGCGCGGCGATGTGTCCGGCGCGATGATCATTAAGCCGAGCTCTGAGGCCACGCGCTGAAGGCCGGATTTTTCCATCACATTCGACCAGTTACAGGTCAGACCCGACAGGTACCAAAGGACGGGGAAGGGGCCGTCTTGTCCGTTTTTGGGGGGTGGCGTATAAACCGCAAAGGTCATAGGCGTGCCGGTGACTTTGCTGTCATGTTCATGCACGGTCAGCGTGCCGTCAAAAGATTTCCATTTGGATTTGGTTGTAAGGGTCATTGAGGTCCTATTTTTTAGTCCAAAAAGCGCAGATTTTATTCCCAACAGGGTCGCGAAGATAAGCGCCGTAATTATCTCCGGGCGCGCCGTCGCGTTTGCCTGGCTTGCCTTCGCAGGTTCCGCCATTGGCGCACCCTGCTGCATGAAACGCCTCGACTTGCTCTTTGGTTTCCGCCTTAAATCCGATAGTGCCGCCATTGCCAAAAGTCGCGCTCTGCCCGTCCCGCGGCGCGCCCACACCAAAGTTTCCGCCATTATGCGAATAAAAAGCGCGGTCACCCATATGGTGGCCCTTAATGCCGAGCGCCCCTAACGCGGCGTCATAGAATTTGATGGATTCCTGTGGGTCATTCGCCCCGACCATGATGTGTGTGAACATAGGTTTTCCTTAGTTTAAACGAAGCTGAAATTCTTTAGGGCTGAATTTAAGTGATTTTCAGATTTGAATGGCCAATACTGAATATCGCCAATCTCATCCCAGACCCTCTTCCTGATTAATCGTCTTTCGTCGGATAATCCAAAAGTAAGAAGCGATAAGAAGCGGCTCTTATTTGCTTCCCATGGATAGTCTCCTCTAGGGTAAACGTATTCTTCGTCAGATTTTAAAAAAACAAATAATTTCGCAAAGTAACGTTTTACGTTTTTATCAAGAGCGTGTTTCCCTAGGGCCTTGTGCTGTTTGAAGTCATCGTAAAATCGCCAAACTTCGCCGCAAATTGCACAAATAGCGAAGTCTTCACTGTCGTCGAAAGATTTTTCAAATTCAAAGTTCGTAATTCGGCCCGACGCATATCTCCGAATAGCTAAGGCCGCTTTGTTTCTCGCTTTTCGGTCAATCATTCCTAAAACTCCACAACGCTCCGGATGCTTTTGCCTTCATGCATCAAATCAAATGCCTTATTGATATCTTCAAGCGGCATTTTGTGCGTAATCAGGCTGTCGATATCGATGCGGCCATCCATATACATATCGACGATTTTGGGCACATCTGTGCGGCCTCTCGCCCCGCCAAACGCGGAGCCGCGCCAGACCCGGCCTGTAACCAGTTGGAACGGGCGGGTTTGAATTTCCGCGCCTGCGGGCGCGACGCCGATGATGACGCTCTCGCCCCAGCCCTTGTGAACACATTCCAGCGCGTCGCGCATGACATCGACATTGCCGATACATTCAAAGGAATAATCCGCGCCGCCGCCGGTCAGCTCGACCAGATGTCCGACCAGATCGTCATGGTCCTTCGGATTGACGAAATGGGTCATGCCGAATTGCTTGCCGAGCGCTTCGCGGGCGGGGTTGAGATCCACGCCGACAATCTGGCGCGCGCCGATCATGCGAAGGCCCTGCAGAACATTCAGGCCAATTCCGCCAAGTCCGAAGACGACGGCGGTGGAGTTGGGCTCGACATTGGCGGTGAACATGACCGCGCCAATGCCTGTCGTCACGCCGCAGCCAATATAACAGATTTTATCAAACGGCGCGTCCTTCCGCACTTTGGCGAGACTGATTTCCGGCAGAACGGTGAAGTTAGAGAAAGTGGACGTTCCCATATAGTGGAGGATCTTCTCGCCTTTATAGGAAAAGCGGGACGTGCCGTTTGGCATCACGCCTTTGCCCTGGGTTGCGCGGACTTTCTGGCAGAGATTGGTTTTGGGGTTGAGGCAATATTCGCATTCGCGGCACTCGGCGGTGTAGAGCGGTATAACGTGATCGCCGGGCTTTAGCGACGTCACGCCTTTGCCGACCTCTCTGACAATTCCCGCACCTTCATGGCCGAGAACCGCGGGGAAAGCCCCTTCCGGGTCGTCGCCGGACAGCGTGAAGGCATCCGTATGGCAAACACCCGTTGCCATGATTTCCACCAGAACTTCTCCTTGCTGCGGCCCCTCCAGATCGAGTTCAACAATTTCGAGGGGTTTGCCAGCTTCAAAAGCAACGGCGGCGCGGGTTTTCATAGAATTCTCCGGAAAGGAATTTAAAATTTCAAATTAACATAGGTTTAAACTATGATAAATTTGTTTGATTTTGGATTATAAAATAGTAATCGAAATCACCGACGCATGAAAGCGTAGAGTTTTGTGGGTGATTAATGAAGGCCGATTTACATCCTATGGAAGATATTCGTCTCGCAGCCCTGTCTGCTGCGAATATCATAGATACACCGCCTGACCCCAAATTTGACGCCATCACCGATTTAATCCGCGACTTCTGCGACGTGCCTGTTGCCCTGGTCAGCTTGGTCGAAAGCGACCGCCAATGGTTTAAATCGGTCAAAGGGCTGGATATTTGCGAAACGCCGATTGAGCAATCCATTTGCGCCCATGCCATATTACAGACGAATCTTTTTGTGATCCCGGATACGTGGGAAGACGACCGCACGGTGAATAACCCGCTTTGCCGTGAAGATTTTATGTCCGGTAAGCCTTTTCGTTTCTACGCCGGCATGCCGCTCAATAGTCCCAACGGACAGCCGCTCGGCTCTCTGTGTATTCTGGATTATAAGCCGCGAACCCTGACCGAGAAGCAGGCGAAATTGCTGACCGTCATGGGAGAGCAGGTTGAGACCCTGATTGAGCTAAACCAGCACATTACCGATCAGGAAATTCTGAACAATGAAATGGACCACAGGGTGAAAAATTCTCTGCAATCTGTTTTGTCGATGATACGTCTCTATAGCTCCCGCGCCGACAAAGATAAGGCGTTGGGCCCGTCGGGCCGCGAAGCCTTCAAGGCGGTTCAGCGCCGCGTCGAGTCTATTGCCCTTTTGCATGAGGAACTGCATCAGGCAGAATCCTCCGGGAATATTAATCTGAAAACTTATCTCGGGAAGATTGTCAAACTTTTGCAGACTTCCGCTCCGTCAAATGTCCTGCTGAAAGGTAAATTTGCAGACTTATCGGTTTCTTCGCATGAGGCCACCGCTATCGCGGTTATCGTCAGTGAGTTTTCCGCCAACTCGATTAAACATGCTTTCCCAGATAATCGAGACGGCATTGTCACTTTCACCGTCGAGACGGCTTCAGAGGGCGGGGTAAGACTGCTTTGCCAGGACAACGGCGTCGGCGGAGAGGTAGATTTGAGAGAAACCGCGGAAAACAAAGTCGACGGGCTCGGCCTACGGCTTATGGAAGCTTCCGCGTCGCAGGTCGAAGGCATTATGAAGCGCGGGCCAACGGAAGATGGTTACCAGTTAGAGCTTATAATTCCGCCAGACGCGCCCAAGGCTTCCGACTAATATCCCGCATTTTTGATTATAATTTCCGTTTAAAGAATAAAAAATGGGAACCGAGCCGCTTTAAACGGGTTTAATCCCTATCACTAATCAAGGGAGTATCCTGTGAAACACTTTAACATTCGTAACTTTCTAGCTGCTATCGTCGCTATGTCTGCCCTTTCCATCACCGCCTGTAACACTGTCGAAGGTGTCGGCGAAGATACCGAAAGCGTTGGCCGCACAATTGACGACGCCGCTAACTAGGCTGCTCTAAATTTTATCAAACCCGCTTTTCCGAAAGGAAGAGCGGGTTTTTTTATGTCTCAGATTTTTTCGGTAATGCGAATTGCCGTCAGGCAGCCTTGGCGGATAAATCGCGAGAGAAGGCCATAGCCGGGTGCCTCTTTGGCCCCGCCTTCCACGGCAATATCGCGGTGATGCAGTTCATCTTCGCGAAACTCGGCAAAAGTGGCGGCAAGTTCGGGCTCCACGTCAGCAATTTCTTCGGACTGGCTGCCATAATGCTGCTCTATCACGGTCTCGACGGCTTCGGTGCAGGCATGGGCGGCTTTTTCGCCCATCAACGCCGTGACCACGCCCAGACCGTATCCGGCCACATTCCAGATAGGCGTCATGGCGGTGGGGCGCACATTTCGTTCCACCAAAAGCTTGTCAAACGCGTCCAAGTGCTTTTGCTCTTCGTCCTGCATTTCCTGCAGCTGATCGGCCATCTCTTTGGTCTTGGGATTCGCGCCAAAGACGGCCTTTTGACCTTTGTAAATGGCCACAGCGCCATACTCGCCCGCGTGATCGACGCGAAGCATTTCGGCAATTCTCGGATTGGTTCTCTTAGCGTTTGGCATGTCGAAATCCTAACACAGCCGTCACGACAGCGCCACCGAGCGAGAGCAGACCGTTCCATGTCGCCATCGACAGGCCAAGGAAAACCCAGACAGCGTCTGAGCATGAGGGCGGCATAATCTTTTTGTCTAGATTGGCAAAGGGATCACCGCCCGAGAAATCAGGCAAAGCTCCACCGCCGCCCGAACAGGTCTTGGGCCCGTCCCACCATTTAAATTCGACGCCGGCATGGTAAAAGGCGAGCCCCGCGCTCCCCACCAGTAAAAATACAAGCAAAAGCGTCAGAGCCTTGTGCAAAGGCAGTCCCATCCGCGCCATAATCAAGGCGAGCACGGCTACAACCACCACAGCTTTGTGAACGTGGCGCTGCCAATAACACATCGTGCAGGGCTGATAGCCAAATCCGTATTGGGACACCCAAGCGCCGATCAAAAGCCCGCCTGAAAGAAGCAGAGCAAAAAGGGGGGCGCGGCATGCAGGAGAAATCGTCATAAATCCGATATAGGTCAGAGCGGCGGGGCTGTCATGTGACAGATTGGCAGGAAATGCGCGCGTATCCTAATACTCATTAAATCCAGCGACGGCGTCATTGGCGATAATAACGGTTTCAATTAAATCCGCTTTGGTTCGGATCAAAGAGGCGTCGATATTGTTAACCCGGCTCTGGACTTGCAAGACATCCAAAAGCGAACTTTCGCCAAGGTCGAACTGTATGGAAGCCAGCCGCAAGGCTTCGTTGGCCGCCTCGGATGAAGCTTCAAGGTTTACCAAAATTCGCTGCAGGGTTTCGGCCCGGTCATAGGCATCCGTGATTTCAGCCATAGCCCGCCTTAGTCTTTGTTCATATGACAAAAGCGAGCCTTCCAGATCCGCGCGGGCAGATTCAATTCCGGCATTGATAGCCCCGCCGTCAAACAAGACTTGCGAGAGGCTGGCACCCAACCGCGCGATATAATCCCCGGGATCAAACAAATCGGAAAAATTAGACGCCGAGGACAGTCCGCCTGTGATGCCGATGCTGGGCCATCTATTCAGCTTAGCGCCTCTCAGAGCCGCAACTTGCCCGGCGAGCTGAGCTCTGGCCGCAATGACGTCGGGTCGTCTTTGGAGTAAGGTCGCCGGGAGGTCTCGTGCGGGAAGGGCGGTCGGCTCCGACAGATCCTCTGCCAGGCGCAGGGTCTCGTCCGGGTAATCTCCCAAGAGAATACTCAAAGCGCGGCGCGAGGACCTCGCGGCCTGAACCGTACTTTCATAACTGGCCAGCGCGCTCTGGTAATTGGCTTCGGCAAAAGAAAAATCGCCTTTAGCCGTATCTCCCAGACGGTAACGGGACTCAGAAATACGCCGGCTTTCGGATAAAAAGTCGAGATTGGTTTTGGCCAGTTCTACCTGAAGCTTGGCCTCTACTGCCAGAATATAGGCGCGGGCCGTCGAGGCAAGCACGGCCTGCCGCGTATCGGCCTCAAGTGCGTCTTGCGCCAGAAGTGATGCTCTAGACGCCGCAATATTGGTGCGGGTCTGTCCAAAGACATCCGGGTCCCAGCGGCCGGAGAGGTTCAGGCCGTAACTGTCAAATGGGTCTTCAATGTCGGAAAGAAGGGCAGACCCAGAGGCGGAGGCCGTCAAATCGAGACGCGGAATTAATTGCGCTTTGGCGCGATCTAATTCAGCTTCCGCGCGTCTCACCCGCGTTTGGGCGATGCGAATATCGTAATTCTTTTCGGCCGCGAGGATCAGATAGTCCTGAAGAATGGGATCGCCGTAAAGGTCAATCCAGGACAGAACAGGTCCGTTATCGCTCGGAAGCTCAAGCAGCCATTCTGCGGGAATAGACCCGTTGAGGTTTTCCAAATCTGTCTCGGTCGATGACACACTCGCACAGGCCGCAAATGTTAAACATATACCACTGAGCAGAACGCGCCGGAAGGTAGCCGACCGCACATTTTTAATGAAAGTGAGGGGCAGATTTTTTTGCGTCACGACAGACCTATTCTCGTTCATATTATTCATGGCGCAGAGCTTCTATAGGATTGAGCTGCGCCGCTCGCCGGGCCGGAAGAAACCCGAAGACGACACCAATAAACAAGGCGGACCCGAAGGACACCAGCGCAACTGTCGGGCTGAAGACAAGTTCGACCTCCATCGTTTTCATGGCAAATTTCGACATGAAAAATCCGAGGCCCAATCCGACAATGCCGGACAGGATACAGAGGAGCAAAGCCTCGGTCAGGAACTGGTTCATTATGTTCGACTTCTGGGCCCCGAGAGCCATGCGAAGCCCGATCTCGCGGGTTCTTTCCGTGACCGAGACAAGCATAATGTTCATCACGCCCACACCGCCCACCAAAAGAGATATCGCGCCCATCGCCGCCAGTAGAAAGCTGATGCCTTTTGTTTGCTCCGCCGCGCGCTCTCGCCAGCCGCGCGATGAAATAACGCGATAATCCGGCGTTGCTCCGGCTCTCAGGTCGCGCGAGCGCCGGAGAATAATATCCATTTCAGATTCAATCCGATCAAGGTCTGCGCCCAATTCTCCGACGACGCGGATACTGCTGACATAGTTTTGTACAAAGCGATTGCCTCCGATAATTCGCTCTCGCGCCACCGTAATCGGGGCCCAAACAAATAAATCGTCATTACCAAAAGAAATATCGCTATCGGCTTTGGTGGCGACGCCTTTAATCGTGAAAGCCACATTATTGACTTTCAGGCTTTGTCCGAGCGGATTTTGATTGTCGAATAATCTTTGCTGAATACCTTCGCTTATAATTACAACGGGCCTCCGGGTTTCTATGTCCGCAAAGGAAATATTCTCGCCTAATGTGACTTCGCTGCCGCTGGCTTTAAGCTGATCCGGATCAACGCCTAAAAAGTTTCCATCTACATCATTTCGGTCCGTCGCAATCGTATAGCTGCGCCCGGTAATCGTGCCAGTGGCGGCGTAAACGCCGTTTATAGAGCGCATTTCTATGACGTCGGTTTCGGTAAAAGGCATGGACGGCCGGCTTTGAGACGAGCGGCGTCTATTCCAATCCGGCCAGACCTGCATGGTGCGAGTGCTGATGGAATTGAGACTTTCTTCAACTTCCTTTTTTGCGCCTTCGCCCAAAGCAAGCATGGCATAAACAGCCGCTACGCCGATAATAATCCCGAGAGAGGTGAGGAGGGAGCGCAGAGGCCTTTCTATAATTGAGCTGGCCGCCAGACTGAGTGAAGCAAACATCATCATGCGGCCGCTTCGCGTCTTGTGTCGGATAAAATCCGCCCATCGCGAAATTCAATTACGCGCTGGGCATAAGCCGCGACGTCATCTTCATGGGTAATGACGATGACGGTAATCCCCTGACGGTTCAGATCCTGCATGAGCGCCATAATGTCGTTGGAGGTTTTGCTATCCAGAGCGCCAGTGGGTTCGTCTGCGAGCAAGACTTTCGGACTGCCCGCCAGAGCGCGGGCGATAGCAACCCGCTGTTGCTGCCCGCCTGAGAGTTCGGTCGGGCGATGATCGGCTCTTTCTTTTAGTCCGACAAGGTCCAGAGAGTGGAGCGCCCTTTCGCTCGCGTCACGCACTTTGGGTTTACGGTATTGCAGTGGCAGCTCGACATTTTTCCTGGCAGATTTTTTCGGGAGTAGCTGGAATTGTTGAAAGACAAATCCGATGGTTCTATTGCGAAAATCAGCCAGCTTATTGTTTCGCATGGTCCCGACATTTTCGCCGTTAATTGTCACCTGGCCAGAGGTTGGTTGATCCAGGGCGCCCAGCATATTCATAAGCGTAGATTTGCCGGAACCCGACGAGCCGATTATGGCGACGAATTCCCCTTCGAAAATATCCAGACTCACGCCGTCCAGCGCGCGGATTTTTTCTTTTCCCATGACATAGATTTTAGTTAAATCCTGGCAGGAGATAAGAGGGCGGATTTGAGAAGATGCAGCCATGGAATTAATTAACCGGGCCGCTGGCCATTAAAACCTCCGGCGCTTCCGCCGCCAATTCCGGTCACGACCTCATCCCCTTCAGAAAGCCCCGAAATCACTTCGACAAAAGATCCGTCAGACAGGCCGAGGCCGACATCGACCTGCGCCATCTTATCGCCCGTCTTAATCCAGATTTGGGCTTCGCGAATTTGGGCGTCCGCTTGAACTAAACGGCGATAGTCCTGATACTCTGTCGAGGTCAGCTCTCTTTTGATGATGCCGTCATTTATCTCGTTCAGCTGTTTTAATCGTCCGACTTTGCGCCACGTTTGTGTGGGATCGTCGATCTGTTTTCTTAATTCGACGGTTTCATCTGCCATCACCTTAAGGACGGATTCGATACGGGAATCAGCAATTCCTAGCTCCGACAGTCTCTCTCGGGTTCTCGAGTTCAAATCCGTCTCTGCAGACGCGTTGTCTTCTACTTTCCAGGTTTTGATCTGATCCGGGGTTGGACGAAAGCGTTCGGCCATGGCGGGAATACGCAAAATGCCGGATTTAGAATTTGTCGTGATTTGAAGATTTGTCGTCATGCCCGGCATTAAAACGCCGTCAAGATTGTCCGCATCCACAACGGCCGTGTACGTGACGATATTGCTTTCCGTCGCGGATTTCAGGCGGAGTTGATCAACGGTTCCGCGAAAGACGCGGCCGGGATAGGCATCTACGCTAAAGCTGACGGGGTCGCCGCCATCCAGACCCGAGACATCACTTTCGACGATAGCGGCGTCAATCTTTAGCTTGGAAAGATCGCCTGCGATTTTAAAAAGCTCGGGAGCTGAAAATGAAGCCGCCACGGTTTGGCCCGGATCGACAAGGCGTTCAATCACGACGCCGTCAATCGGGGAGCGGATAATTGTCCGGGAAAGATCAACCTGCGCCGTGCGTAAATCCGCTTGGGCCTGTTTAAGAGAAGACTGACTGCCTTCCAGCCGCGCTTTGGCCAGTTCAATGTCCGAATTTGCCAATTCCATGGTGCGTTCGGTTTCTTCCAGTTGAGCGGTCGAAATGGCGTCTTCATCATGAAGCTGTTGACGGCGGTTAAGAGAGCGTTGGGACTGAGCCGCATTGACCTCGGCCCGCTCCAATGAAGCCTCATTAATTCGAATGTCAGAGCGGCGGTTCTCGACTTGGGCCTGCATTTGCGAGACCCTGTTTTCCAGGTTTTCGGGATCAATCACCGCCAGAACGTCGCCTTCTTTGACGATAGTATTAAAATCAACATCTACAGAAAGAATTTTGCCCGAGACTTCCGAGCCGACTTGTACTGTAATGTCCGGACGCACCGTGCCGGTGGCATTAATAATTTTGGCAATTTCGCCGCGGCTGACCGGTCCGGTTTGGAGCGACGGGCTTTGCGCCCCGGCGGCGTCTCCGTTTGCCCCAGATCCTATCGTGGCATCACTTTGGGAGCAGGCAGGCAAAACCCCCAAACTTACCATAGAAAGCAGTGTCAGTGACGCTTGCCCGAAATACTTAATTGTCATGTTTTAACCCTTCAGCCGCGTCCACCGATAATCCCCGCCCGGATTATTTCAATAAAGAAATGCAATGCTTACAAGATTGTATAGTTGACTCTATTGCACAACCCTAAATTATTAGTCCTGACGCCCATTCCATTAGCGAGCTTGGCATAAAATCTGCATGAAAACGGCTGAACCGAGTCATTTTGCCCGTTTGGGGGTCAGAATGATACAGACCTATGGGGGTTGATATGGGTGCATCGCTGGCCGTTTTAGGGAGAGCCTTCCTGCTGGAAGGCGAACCAGGCCCTATGCCCTCTGCTCGTTTTTACTGGCCGAGCACGCTCAGGAAAAGCCTGGGGAAGTCCACATTTCAAGCCGCGCATAATCTACATCACCTCGACCTGTTTTCAGATGTGAAACTGGCGGAGTTACTGGATCGCTACCCCCGCGAAAAGCTGGGAATTTATCGATTCCCGGACCATAGCAATTCTGCCCAAAAGGCGGAACACGGTCATGCTCCCAAACTTTCCGGCGCGGAAATTCTGGAGGCGGTAAGGGAGGGACAGATATGGCTGAACTTACGGGCGGTGAATAAGGAGTTGCCGGAATATGAGGCACTGGCGGATACAATTTTTGACCAGCTCAAACAGGCCTCGGGCACAACAACGTTTAAGGAAGATGTTGGCGTTCTGATTTCGTCGCCGAATATTCATGTCCATTACCATTTGGATATTCCGCTCGTCTGCCTGGTTCAGCTTCGAGGAAATAAGAAAATTTCAATCTATCCCAAGCGCGCGCCTTTTGTAGAGCCTGACCAGATTTCGGCTTTCGCCCTGCGCCGTCAGGATGAGCAAATGACCTATCTGAAGCGTTTCGATGACGCGGCCGATGTCATTTCGCTGGAGCCGGGCCTGGCCGTGACGTGGCCGCAAACCGCGCCGCATCGGGTCCAAAACGGAAACTCACTGAATGTCTCTCTATCCTGCGAATTTATGACCGCCGAAGGTTTGCTAAAGGCGAACGCGCTTCATACCAATGCGAGCCTGCGCAAGGGCGGCAGCCTTCACGCGCCTTTTCCGAACAAGGTCAATTTGTCGACTGTCGCCAAAGCAGGGGCCGCGCGCGTCTTGAAGAAAATCTCTCCGCTGCCTGACAAAGCACCCACACCTTTGAGTTTTGAATTACTACGGGGTGGACAGATAAAGCGGCTGCAGCCGCAACCGCCCACGCCGCCAAAGCCGACATTTTCCTGTCGGGTTATCAAGCCTAGAGAGTTAACGGAACAGGAGCGCTGGGAATGGAAAGAATTACAGCTTTCCAACTTTCAATATGACACGCCGCTTCTGTCTCCCGAATTCATGGATCTCGTGGCCAAGTCCAGACGGGACGTCAGATGCCTTCTAGTTCGCGAAGACGACGCTCTCGTGGCGATCCTGCCAGTATTCGAAAGAAGTTTCGGCCTGATCCGACCTGTCGGCGCGCCCTTTTCGGATTACGCCGCGCCGATCGTCTCCCAATACACAGACATGACATTGGAGAAAATAATTGAGCTTTCCGGATACGCCGCCTATCGCTCCAACTCAGTTCTTTTGAAACCCTCCGAATTAAGCGACGTAGAAAAAGAAGCCGCGACGCGTTCTTTCGTTATTCATTTGAATGGGCAAACGGCCGAAGAACATCTGGAAACCCACCGCTCCCAACACGCGAAACGCTATAAAAATTTCCGCCGCCTGATGAACAAGCTCGAGCGTGAATGCGGAGAGATCGAGTTTGTTTTTGGCGCGGCCAAGAAACTCCCGGTTGAGACTTTGTTGAATTGGAAAAGCCAGCAATTCTTGAGGGAAGGGCTCTTGGACGTTACTGCGGCCCGAAATAGCGCGTCGATATTAAATCGGGTCGCCGAGTTGGAGCGCTCCGAAGATAATAACTTATCTGGCTTTATGACCTGTTTAAAAGTCAACGGAGAGATGATTGTCGGTCATTTCGGGCTGCGCGATGAGTCCAATTTTCATCCGTGGATCTCCGCCTATAACCCCGAATTTGAAAGCTACAGCCCCGGCATCTTGCTCTTGTACAAAGTTATTGAAGAAATGGGACAAATGGGATTGGAAAGTTACGATCTTTCCACAGGCCATGAATCCTACAAGAAGTATTTTTGCAACTCGGCCAGATATACCCGGGACGTCAATATCACGGCCCAAAGTTTCGCGGGTAGGCTGCAAAAACTCGGTTATGAAAGCTGGAATTATATCGGCGGAGAAAACCCCAATAGTCCGGCTGCCCGAATGCGGCGAAGATTTGACCACATCTTTGTGTCCGAACCGAAAGTCATCGGCCGCATGAAAGAAATACTATTCGCCTTTCTCAAAAGGAGCGGCGTGTAGGGTGACCCTCTCAAAACCTCCCTCAGTTGATGGCCCTGATATGCGGCATGAAAATAAAATATCGGTAGTTGTGCCCACTTACCGGCGAGCGGAGGGACTCTCAAAAACACTTGAGAGTCTCAGAACTCAAATTTTTGCTGACATCCCGGTTGAAATCGTTGTCGCGGATAACAATCCAGATGGGGAGGCCCGTGAACAAGTGGCCGTTTTTGGCCGAGCTTCCGGCGCTCAAGTCCATTACGTCCATGCTAAGATTCCGGGCGTCTCCAATGCCAGAAATGCGGCGATGGATGTGGCTTCGGGCCGATACATTGCGTTTCTGGATGACGATCAATACGCCGCTCCAAACTGGTTGGAGGAGATGTATAAGGTCTTGAAGGTAAATAATTGCTGCGCTGTTTTCTGCCAAACCCGGGCCTGCGTGGATGAAACTTCGCCGCATAGCGATTATCTGAAACGTTTCTTTTCCAGAGACCGACCCGATCTCGAAACCGGGAAAATCGACCGGTTTTTCGGGGCTGGTAACTCTTTAATAGATAGAGAAGCGGTCGATATGCCGTCTCCGGTGTTTAGCCTCGCCATGAATGAAACAGGCGGCGAAGACGATATATTGTTCGAGTCATTTCTAAAACAGGGCGGAGTCATGGGTTGGACCAAGGAGACCCATGTTTTTGAAGATATCCCCGCCAAACGCCAGACAGCAAAATATATTCGCGTTCGCAGTTTTGCCTTTGGCCAGGGCCCGACCCGAAAACACGCGGATTTAGGGCCGCTTAACCTGCTCGGGATTCTGAAATGGATGTGTATCGGCGCAGCGCAATTTGTCGTTTTCGCGCCTTTAGCGGCCGTTTGCCGAATTGTGAAACCGAGTCATTACCTAGGCTTTCTGAGCAAAGCGAGTGCGGGGGCGGGGAAAGTTCTTTGGCAAAAACCCTTTCGTCCGAAACTTTACGGGGCAGGGGCGTAACTGCCATTGTTCAGAATTCAGGTTATTCGGGCCTGCCAAATATCAGAACATTTCACACCCCGATTTCTTCGGAAACCGAATTTTCAACCGTTATGACTTTTTCTTCAATTTGTTCTTGCGACTTATTATTAGTTGCGTTAGGCGCCCTCAGACGCTAACTGCGAGTAATTCGCAATATTAGAATGAAGTTTGAAGGAGAGACGTGTGAGTCTTCAACGCCGATTATTGGGCACCGCTTTGGCCGCTTTGCCTATTGTATTTTTCCAGACGGTTTCAGTGCAAGCCCAAGAGGCTCCGGAACAAGACGACGAGATTGTGGTCACAGGTCGCGTCTCAACCTTTGGCGCGACAAAATCCGATATTCCGATATTGGAAACGGCGCGATCCGTCTCGGTTATCGGCGCGGATGAGTTTCTGGAGCGCGGCTCTCTGACACTCGACGACACGCTGAATTATACGGCAGGGGTCGTCGGAGATACATTTGGCTATTCCACACGCGGTGATTTCCCCCGGGTGCGGGGACTGGATGTCCCGGAATACCTCGACAATATTCAAGTCCTTTTCGGGTTCTACAACAATGCCCGTTCTGACATTTACACGCTTGAGCAGGTTGAAATCCTAAAGGGTCCGGCCTCAGTGCTTTACGGGCAAGGCTCTCCGGGCGGTATTTTAAACACCGTCAGTAAAAAGGCCGGATCGGAATATTTAGGCCGCGAAATTGTTTTGGATTACGGCACGCACAACCGGATGCAGGCCAGCACGGATATTGGAATTGACTTGTCCGGTGACGGCGAATGGACAGCGCGTTTGGTCGGGCTCATCCGCGAAAGCGACACACAAATTGACTTCGTAAATGATGATGCCATCATTTTTGCGCCGTCCGTAACATTTGAGAATGAAAACACGACTATCACGGCGCTGGTCAACTATACCGACCGTTCCAGTGATACCGCAGGTCAATTTCTGCCCCTCTCTGTAACAGGCTGCGCGAGCGATGATGTCACAATTTCCGAGCCGAATATCTGCGCCTCTGCAACTGGCACGGAAGTCGAACCCTCTCTTTACGTTGGCAGCCCTGAATTTAATAAATACGACACGGAGTCTTTGTCTCTTACCCTCTTCGGCCAACAACGTCTGAACGATATTTTCTCTGTCGAAGGCACACTGCGTTTTCGGGATAACGAGGCGGATTATAATCAGACATGGGTGTCTTTCCTTGGAACGGGCGTGCCCCGGACAAGTGCTGACGGCACCGCTCTGGCCAGAACATGGTATCAGTCCGATGCGGGGTCTAATCAATTCGCGGCGGATACGCGGGTTCGCGCCAAGTTTGATACAGGCATTGCGTCTCATGAAGTCTTGGCCGGAATTAACTATCAGGACGTCGAAACGGAGCAGCTCGGCGCCTCTCTCTACGGACGTCCGACGACGTTTAATCTTTACAACCCCGTCTATGATGGTTCCGAAATACCGACCAATGCCGAGTTTGATGCCCTTCGGGCGCTGACCGAAAGCGCCACAGAGACAATCGGTTATTACGTGAATGACCAAATCAGCATCGGAAACTTTGTTTTGAATGCCGGCGTGCGGTTTGACGATTTGAAATCCGGAAACGGAACAACCACTCAGGATGACAGCGCCACAAGCATCAGCGTTGGCGGTTTGTATAAAACCTCTTTCGGTTTGAACCCTTACGTCAATTATGCGGAGTCATTCCAAGCCACAGTCGGCGTCGACACAAATACGGGTGAAAACCTTAAGCCCCAAGAGGGCGAACAGATTGAGATCGGCGTGAAATATCATCCGGCCGGGTCACCGACCTATATCACCGCGGCCTATTTTGATATTGAACAGTCAAACCTTCCCAATCCGCAAGCGCTGCAAAATGCGGCATCACAGCAGGAAGGTGTCGCCAAAATCAAAGGATTCGAAGTCGAAGCCCGAACGGCCATTGGCGATCTGCATCTCGACGGGAGCTTCAGCACATTGGATACGGAAGACCCGAACGGAATTCCAATTTCCAGTATTCCCGAAGTGCAGGGATCCGCTTGGGCGACCTGGAAACCGTCCAGCGGTCAGCTCGAAGGATTTCGTCTGGGCGCCGGCGTTCGATATGCCGGAGATAATGAGAGCCAAGGGGTTTCCTTCCTTGCGTCCAACAACTTCCAGCCATCTGTCGTGAAAGTAGAGACGGACGGATATACCGTTTTCGACAGTCTCATCGGTTATTCCTTTGACCAAGTCGACCTGACTTTGAACGCGCGGAATTTATTCGACACGGATTACTACGGGACATGTCTGGCGCGGGGGGATTGTTTCCCGGGTGAAGGCCGTACCGTCGTCGCGCGGGCCGCCTATCGTTTCTAATTAAAAGTTTTTCGGCCTTCGCTTTATGGCGGAGGCTTAATTAATCAGAGGGTGTTTTTGAATTGAAATGACCACCGCAGATTTAATTATCGCTCTCATGGGCACAGGGCTTTCCGCCTTGGGCCTTTTCGCGCTTTACAGGGCCTGGAAAGGTCATACGAAGAAAAAGCTTCTGAGTTATTTGGGTTGGGCGGCTCTGTTCTTCGCGGTAATCTTGTGGGCGGTTTCAGGCGGCAAGGACCGGGGCGTGGCGCTGGGCATCATCGTCATCAGTCTGCAGGCGCTTCTGTTTGTCGCCTATCAAGCCTTTATCGACAAAACGCCGAAGAAAAAGCGAAAAGCGAAAAAAGCTCGAAAACTCTCAACGCCTGAAAAAGTGGGTTTCACCGTATTTTCTAAACGGGCCGGCAAGGCGCTTTGGGTGAGTCTGGGGTGCGGGGCTTTATCTTATCTGACAGCCATTGGGCTGCATGAGATTTTCTGGCAGTCAGGGATGCACGCCTCTAATTCGCTTGTTCTGGCGCTGTTTATTTTTCCTATTCTTTGGGCGTCGTTAAGTGCCTTGTCCCTGACCTCTCAAAAGACGGGACTGAAGCTTGGAACTTACGCCTTTCTGGGGGTAAGCAGCGCGGTCATTTTATGTCTTGGAAACGGAGTTTTGTGATGCTGGAGAAAACACAATCCGCCGCTGCGGCTATGGCGCCGCCCGCGAAACCGTCTCTTGTCAAACGCGCCCTCTCAGCCCACGCAGTGATGGGCATTACGATTTCCGCCGTGCTCTACATCATTTGCCTGAGCGGAACGATCAGCGTGTTCAAAGAGGATATTCACAAGCTGGAGCAGCGCGGCGAACCCCGCGTTGCATATCTCTCGCCTGAAAGCGCGCAGCGGGCCGCCGAAGCCGGATTTAACGAAGAGCCAAGCTCTGCCCATCTCTATATTCAGATGCCGTCGAACGGCCATAGCCGCGCTTTGGTCCAGACGGATAATCAGGAACGTTACGTTGACGAGAGCGGCGCTTTGTCAGGTTCCATCGCCCATCCGTGGAGCGCCTTTCTGATAGATTTGCATTACTATCTGCATTTGCCAAAATCGTTCGGCATGATTGTCGTCGCGATATTCGGCGTCTTTTTGTTTGCCATGTCAATTTCGGGACTGCTCGCCCATCCCAATATATTCAAGGATGCCTTTTCTTTTCGCCGGTCGAAATCAGAGCAGGTTAAAAAGGTGGATTTGCATAACCGGCTGAGCGTCTGGACGGCGCCGTTTCATATTTCCAACTCCCTGACCGGGGCGATGATCGGGCTGGCGGTTCTGTCTATCGCGGCGCTCGCCCCGCTGAAATATGGCGGCGACCAGCACGCGGTGTTCGCGCCCGTTTTCGGAGATGAGCCGGTAGTTGACGAAACGCCCGCGCCCATGGCCAATATTGATAGAGCCCTGCGTTATATGGCGGAGAACCACCCGGAGAAGCCGCCTGTCTATGTCATTCTGCACGACCCGAAAACGGCGGGGCAATATCTGCAGATCATGGCTGAGCATCCGCGCCGCCTCATCTATGCCGAGAAATATAACTTCACCGGAGACGGAGAGTTCATTGACACAGTGGGGTCAGCGGACGGCACCATCGGACAGCAGGTCGCGGATTCGGTGTACAAGGTTCACTTCGGCCAGTTCGGCGGCCTGCCGGTCAAGCTCGCCTTCGGGATTTTCGGGATTTGCCTGCTCTATATCATCACCTCAGGCCTTCGGATTTATTTCCTCAAGCGCCGCAATAAGGGCCGGGATGCCCCGGCGCTGGAAGGCGCGTGGAAAGGGCTGATATGGGGCGCGCCTGTGCTGATGGCGGGGAGCTTTGCCGCCTCCATGGCGCTGCCGCTCTCGACCCCGATACTCACCCGTCTGTTCTGGATAGGCCTGATTGTCTTTGCCGTGGGCGGCGCGATAATCGCCAAGCTTCAGCGGGAGGCGTCCGCTTAAACGGCGCACGTTATCCAACAGCGAAAATACGGCTAAATATGTGAAAGCGCTTTGCATTTTTATTCATTTTGATTAACGCTCCCTTCACCACACTTCGTTAATGATTTTGCCGTGACACAGCCCCTAAGCACAGATGCGACGCCAGAGACAGTTTCTGAGACGTCCCCGACCCAGCCGCTTCATATTGGCGAGAGCCTGAGAGCGCGCCGCCGCGTGCTCGATCTGAGCATAGAGGATGTCACGGACGGCACGCATATCCGCCCGGAATTTCTCAACGCCATTGAAACGCTGGATATAGAGCGCTTGCCCTCTGTCGGCTATGTGCTCGGCTATGTCCGCACCTATGCCAATTTCATCGGCATGGACGGGGCGGACGCCGTTGCGCGGTATAAGGCCGACAGCGCCGTGCCGCAAAATCTCGGCATGCGCGACCGCCCGCATTTCGTGCCCAAGCGCCGTATGCGCCTGCCTCGCGGCCTGATCCCTGCGCTCGGCGTGATCGGCTTCGCGGTCATGCTCGGCGTCTGGTATGGCGGCAATAATCAAACCGTCGCCTCCGAACCGGCTGTGGCCCCTGTCTCGACCCTCTCCGGAGAGGTGAGCGAAACTCAGGCCGCCGACCCCAATCTCATCACGCTCACCGCCACCGCGCCGAGCTGGATCGAAGTCAAAAGCCCGAGCGGCCGCACCTTGGTCAGCCGCATCTTTGTCACGGGTGAGCGCTACACCGCCCCCAAAAGCTCCGGCTATACCATTTCCGTGCGTGATTCCGGCGCGGTCAGCCTCTCTGTCGGCGCGCGGGATTACGGCCCGCTCGGCGTCGCAGGGGAGCCCCTGCGCGACGCCCCACTTTATTCGCCCTCTCTGGCCGGCACCCGCCCGACCAAGGCCGAACTGACCCAATAGAGCCTTTTCGTCTTTATTCTGACACGTGCCCGTGGCACTAAGGCCCCATGAGTTCCCAACCGACAGACATCAATTCCATCCGCCCCTGGCGCACGATTGAGCGCCGCAAGAGCCGCAAGATCCGCGTCGGCCGCGTCGAGGTCGGAGGCGACGCGCCCATCGCCGTGCAGTCCATGACCAATACGCTGACCCATGACGTCGATGCGACGGTGGGGCAGGTGCTGGCCCTGCAAGAGGCGGGGGCCGATATTGTCCGCGTCTCCGTGCCCGACCCGGATAGTAGCGCCGCGCTCAAATCCATCGTCGATCAGGTCCAGGTCCCCCTCGTGGCGGATATCCATTTCCATTATAAACGCGGCATAGAGGCGGCGGAAAACGGCGCGGCCTGCCTGCGCATTAATCCCGGCAATATTGGCGGGCAGTCGCGGGTGAAGGAAGTCGTCGCGGCAGCCAGAGCAAATGGCTGCTCCATCCGTATCGGGGTGAACGGCGGCAGCTTGGAGCGCGAACTGCTGGAAAAATACGGCGAGCCTTGCCCCGACGCCATGGTCGAGAGCGCGCTGATGCATGCCCGCATGCTCGATGACGAAAATTTTCACGACTATAAAATCTCGGTCAAAGCGTCAGATATCTTTCTAACCGTTGCCGCCTATCACCAACTCGCCGACGCCACAGACGCGCCGCTGCATCTCGGCATTACAGAGGCAGGCGGCACGCGCATCGGCACGGTCAAATCCTCTATCGGCATGGGCAATTTGCTCTGGGCGGGGATAGGCGACACGATACGGGTCAGCCTCTCCGCCGATCCGGTGGAAGAGATCAAGGTCGGCTTCGATATGCTGAAATCGCTTGGCCTTCGGACTCGCGGCGTCAACATCATCTCCTGCCCGTCCTGCGCGCGGCAGGGCTTTAACGTCATAGAGACTGTCAAGACATTAGAAGACAGACTGGCCCATATCAGCGAGCCGATCTCGCTCTCCATCATCGGCTGCGTCGTTAACGGCCCGGGCGAAGCCATGTTCACCGATATCGGCTTTACAGGAGGCTCGGCGGGATACGGCATGATGTATCATGCGGGGAAGAAAACCGGGAAGACCGATAATGAGGATATGATCGAGGATATCGTGCGGTCTGTGGAAGAGCGGGCTGAGGTGATTAGGGGCGCGCGTGAGGCGGCGGAGTAGGCTCTAGTTTTTTTACAAGCAGTTTTTCGAGTATCTCTAAGATTTTTGATGCTGACAAATATTTTTCCCAAACCTCATCAAAAGTATGATCCAACGATTCCGTTGCTAGGCCTTTGTGTACTATTCGGTTTCTCTCCGAGCCTATAAAAATAAAATCTTTTATTACTTTTTGTCCAGATAGGCTCTTGAATTCATCAATAATTTCAGCTTTTTTCACCGGTCCAAACAAGCCCGCAAAACTATTTATGTTTGCGGACTTCCAATTGAACATAGAATGAAATTTTCGTTCAATAGCTTGAGAGGTAATGAAGCTTATTAGGAAATCGGGAGAACCGTAGGAAATAGGCGAATCCTTCAAAAGTTTATTGAACTTTCTCTCCATTTCACCAGCTGCCGCAATTAGCAATGATTTCGTTGCGAGAGCTTCATAGGTTGTAAATTGCTCAATCCCCCCTTCTTGAAGAAGATAATTTTTAACTTCATCATGGGTTTGTTTAAGTTCTTGCAAACTCATTTTATTATATTGGCCGCGTCAATTAAACGGCCCTTCACATTATCCTTTTGGGCACTACCTTCTAGCAGGTATTGTCGAATTTGTGTTGAAACTTCTGAAACTTGCTTGGGCGAGAAGGGTATTAACTTATCAGTATTCTTTTCATTCCAAGCCGGTAAGGTCGACGCGTAAAATACCGATTCAGCGGTGCCGATAGAAAATCGTCCATCAGACAGAAAATGCTCAAAGTGATCTGGAGTAATCAGATTTAAGAATTCTGAGAAAATAGACGATACTAGTTCTATTTCTCTATCGCGGCCCAACTTATCTAACTTCTTCATATACTGCGAAAATCGATTCAAAAATTGGGTCATTGAGGGTGTGTAGTCTTCTGGACCGTAAAACATCATTCCTAACATTCGCAACATTAGTTCCTCATCGCGACTATTATCGTCTAGGTTGGGTTTTCCTAGCATTCCACGCCAAGTTTCATTCTTGTTTAATTCGTGGATTTGGTCATAGAATGAACTGTGATATATGTTTGAACGGATCTGCTGAGGTTTTAGGTTTACCCCGCCAGTGTTAAGCCTGTCGAAAATTTCAAATACACTCGAGCTATCAGCTTCATCAGGCTCGTTTTGCTTGATAATTACGCACCTGACCGTTCGTAAGTCTAGGCTCATTTGATTCTCACCAAGAGTGTCGTATTTTTCGTTTTGCAATGGATTATTTTGCCCCTCCACATCTCGTCCAAAAAACAAGCTAAATTCAGAGAAGTAGTCGTTGTTTGCTAAAACATCTTTTGCAAAATTATTAAACTCACCATAATTTTCGCGAAGAAATGCTCTTTTGCCTGCGCGAGGGAAACGCATTTTGTAAAAAAAATAAATTGTTAAAAGTCTTTGCTGTCCGTCTAGAATTGAATATTTATTTTTTTCTTCTTGATATAAAAAAAGCTGTGGAATGGGTAATCCTAATATTAGTGACTCGATTAGCTTTGAGGCACGTCTTCGATCCCATACGTAATTCCGCTGATACCTTGGAATAATTATTGATCCTCGCTCAATAAAGTTAATTAGCGTTGACACATTGAAATCGTTTGGTGACGAAGTGACATCATATTTCACGATGTCTACCTGTTGTTTCTCGACATCCTCCGGCAGATCATACATCCAAGTGTCAAGTTTGTCATCAGCGCTCGGTGGCTGATTGTTCTGGTCGGTCATAATTCCCCCTTATCTCTGGACTACTTTTTACACTTTTAGGGAGAATATCAAGTCAGAATAATTATTCTAAATAGCTCGACTTACTATATAAACTTTACAACGTGCTGTGCAAAACCCCTAAAGCCCTTCACCTCTTCGAGAGGCGGATTACAATGTGTGCACTTTGGCAGTTTAAGGAAATTTGTGAATAAAGCGCTTTCTTGGAGGAAAAATTGGACACGCGATGAGGTCGAGTGATTTTATTTCGCCGTATGAATCACAATACTTGCGCGGGTAATTAAAACAAAGCAAGATCAAAATTAGAAGTTTATCAGCAGAATTTAGTTTAGTATTCATACGAGCCAAAGCGACTTCTCTAATGTGGAAAGTGTACCGCATGGATTCTCCTGTTGCCCTTTAGGGTACGCAGCGCGCTTGGCAGGGGAATGACGGGTGTGGAGGGTTAATCCCCACTTATCCCGTCAAAAAACCTAACCCACCCAACGTCTTACCCCTAAAATCAACAAAATGATCCGCGCTTTGCGAAACGGGGATATATTCAAACTCGTTCTTTTGTTCATGGACAGGTAGACGTCACCTACCGGAGCAGGGGACAGCGAGGTTGAGCATCGGGTGGTGACACACCCGACTGTGCCGGGCCACCGAGAGTGGGTTAGCCTGCCTACCGCGTCCAGAAGCTGTAAACGGCTTCGTCCCGGCGCGACTGTGGGAGCCATGTAAGAGGCCGCTCCGGTTCCAATCGCTGCCGCGGGGTTAGCGCCCTTGCGAAACATTACCATATTCGGTCTCCGGCAAGGATACCGACCCCGCGGGCAGTCCACCTAATTCAAGGACGAACGCAAAGGCTGACCCCCAGATGGGCAGCGGGACGAAAGGCTTGGGCGATGCACAATTCAGAAACTATGGCTGCATCCTCACTAACCCCGCTTCGCGGTGCGTCGTTCGGATGGTAAGATGGCGGTTGGGTGAGGGGCAATCCATACGACTCTCTGGCTTCAATAATCAAATTCCAACGTCAGTTCCGTCCAGTTCGGATTGGTCTTTTCAATCAATTCAATTTTCCACTGTCGATACCATTTTTTCATCCGCTTCTCTCTCGCAATCGCGTCAATCATGGAGTCAAAATGTTCATACCATACCAAGCGTTTGACTTGGTGCTCTGCCGTAAAGCTGTCGGGGTTGTACCCGGTTTTATGTTCGTGAACGCGCGCGGCAAGGTCATTTGTAACACCGACATAAATTGTCCCGTTCTTGTAGGAACACATCATGTAAACATAGGCATCGCGCATGAGGTAAGTTGAATCGTATGGATTGCCCCGTCAAGCGGGGCAATGACGGAAACTAAAAGGATGACGAATTTGGAAAGATAAGAAATTAACAAAGCCCCGTCATTACCCGCCCCCGAGCGGGTAATCCATACGACTCTCTTTCCGCCCCTACGCTCTCTACAGAAAAGGAGCCTTTCTAACGCCTAAATAACCCGCTATTCCACCCCTCGTGGAACGCGTTCTCTCATATCCCCTGCTGGGTCTGCTCTGGATTTACCAAAATCTGATCTCGCCGGTTTTGTTCGCCTTTGGCGTGCGGTGCCGGCATTATCCGTCCTGCTCCGCCTATTCCAAGGCGGCGATTAGCCGGCACGGGCCCTGGCCCGGGGGGTGGATGACGCTGGCGCGACTGCTGCGATGCCGCCCGGGCGGCACAAGCGGGGTTGATAATGTGCCGGAACATATTACGAAGGCGCCTTTATGGGCGCCGTGGCGGTATGGTCTCTGGCGCAGGACGAATACAGGCGAATAAAATGGTCACTTTGACATTTCCGGATGGAGCCACCCGCGACTATGACAGCGGCGTCACGGCGATGGAGGTTGCCAAAGGCATCTCCAAGGGGCTTGCGAAAAAGGTTCTGGCGGCCAAGCTCGACGGAGAGCTGGTGGATGCGGCTCTACCGATTGAGGGCGACGCGAAGATCGAGCTGGTCACCGCCGAGGACCCGGAAGGGCTGGAGCTGATCCGCCACGACGCGGCGCATGTGCTGGCCGAGGCGGTGCAGGAGCTGTTCCCCGGCACGCAGGTCACGATCGGCCCCGTCATTGAAAACGGCTTTTATTATGACTTCCACCGCGAAGAGCCGTTCTCCGAAGACGACTTCGCCGCGATTGAAAAGAAGATGGCCTTCATCATCAATCGCAATGACAAGTTTGAGCGCGAAGTGTGGAAACGCGAAGACGCGATCAAGCTGTTCCGCGGGATGGGCGAGGAATTCAAGGCCGAGCTGATCGAGGATCTGCCCGATAGCGAGACCATCACGGTCTATAAGCAGGGCAAATGGTTTGATCTCTGCCGCGGCCCGCATCTGCCTTCGACAGGGAAAATCGGCAAGGCGTTCAAGCTGATGAAAGTGGCCGGCGCCTATTGGAGAGGGGATTCGAAAAACCCGCAGCTCCAGCGGATCTACGGCACCGCCTGGCGCACGCAGGAAGAGCTCGACGCGCATCTGCATCAGCTCGAGGAAGCGGAAAAGCGCGACCATCGCCGTCTCGGCCGTCAGCTCAGCCTCTTCCATTTTCAGGAAGAAGCGCAGGGGCAGGCCTTCTGGCATCCGGATGGGTGGACGCTCTACACCACGCTGCAGAGCTATATGTCCCGCCGCCAGAAAGAATATGGCTACCGCGAAATCAAGACGCCGCAGCTCATGGACCGCAAGTTCTGGGAAGCCTCCGGCCATTGGGAAAAATATCGCGAGAATATGTTCGTTGCGGAAATCGCCGAAGAGGACAAAGTCCTCGCGCTGAAACCGATGAACTGCCCGTGTCATATTCAGGTCTTTAATCAGGGCCAGAAATCCTATCGCGACCTGCCGATCCGCTACGCCGAATTTGGCTCCTGCCACCGCTACGAGCCATCCGGCGCGCTGCACGGCCTGATGCGCGTGCGCGGATTTGTGCAGGATGACGGGCATATTTTCTGCACGATGGAACAGGTCACGGACGAGGTGAAAGGCTTTACCGAGCTTTTGAAATCCGTCTATGCCGATCTGGGCTTTGACGATGTGAAAGTGAAATTCTCCACACGCCCTGATGTCAGAGTGGGATCGGATGAATATTGGGATAATTCCGAAGCGGCGCTGAAAGAAGCCGCCGATGCCTCCGGCCTTGAAGTGGAGCTTAACGAAGGGGACGGCGCGTTTTACGGCCCGAAACTCGACTTTGTCCTGCGCGATGCCATTGGCCGCGAATGGCAGGCGGGAACGATACAGCTCGACCCGAACATGCCGGAGCGCCTCAACGCCTCCTATGTCGGTGATGATGATAATAAACACGCGCCCGTTATGCTCCACCGCGCCGTGCTCGGCTCGTTCGAGCGGTTCCTGGGGATATTGATAGAGAACTATGCGGGGCGTTTCCCGCTCTGGCTCGCCCCGGTTCAGGTCGTTATTGCGACCATCACCTCAGATGCCAATGACTACGCCGAAGAGACCGCGAAAAAACTCAAAGCCGCCGGACTTCGCGTAGAGACTGATCTGCGGAACGAGAAGATCAATTACAAAATCCGCGAATTGTCTGCGGATCGAAAGATCCCGGTCATTGCCGTGGTCGGTATGAAAGAGGCGGAAGAGGGCAAGCTTGCCTTGCGCCGACTGGGGAGCCGCGAGCAGACGATTCTGAGTGTGGAAGAGGTTATCAAATCCCTGACCGAAGAAGCTCTCGCCCCCGACCTAAGCCGGAAAAACTGACATGTCAGAGGCGGGTTTGGCCGAGACAGATGAGCCTATCCGCCGCCCGCCTAAGGTGGTTCTGGGCGTCTCGCTCTTTGTTCTGATTCTTCTGCCTATTTTCACTATGGCCGGCGGGGGCGGTATTGCGCTTATTATGACAATCCTGTCGGTGCTGGGCCTCGCCGGATTGGCGGCGCATAAAGCGTGGAAACATCCTCTTCCGGTCTGGCTATTTTTTCTGACAGCATTTCTGGTCTGGGCTTGGGTGACGCAGTTTTGGACGCCCTATGAGAAAATTTCGGGCTGGTCCAATGCCGAGAGAATATTCGTTTCCGGATTGATCTTCCCGACTGTTATCTGGCTCTGGGCGCAAATGCGCGATCATCCTTTGGGGTCAATTCTGCGCAAAGGCGTGATTTTTGCTTGCCTCACAGGGATAGCTCTTTTGTTTGTGGATGCGGTCTCGAATTTTTTCATCAGTTTTCTGGTGGACCCGGTGGCCGAAGGGGAAAGCTTCGCCCGACGCCACGCCGATGCGACGCGCAATGTCAGCCGCGGTATTGTCTTTTATTCGGCTATGGTTTTCCCTGTGGCGGCCCTGATCTGGCCCCTTAGATTTGGCCGGCTAATCACTTTGGCCCTATTAGGCATCCTTTCGGTATCAGCCTGGAAACTCGGCGTGTATGTCGCCGTCATCGCGCCCTGGCTAGGTCTTGGCTTCGGATGTCTCGCGCGGAAATTTCCCGGGGCAACGACCAAAGTCCTCTTGGGTCTTGCTGCCATCGCGATACTGGCGGCCCCTCTTTTTGGTGGCCTTATTACGCTGGTCAATGAGGATGCGCTTTCAAAACTTCCGGCCTCTTGGGAGCACAGGCTTTACATGTGGGATTTCGTTTTTCGCCGTATCTCAGAGAGCCCGCTCATCGGCCACGGATTTGATGCGGCCCGGACTTACGCCGACATGTTAACCCTCAGCGATGGACAGAACGTAACACTGCTCTCTCTTCATACACATAATGTCGGTCTCCAGATTTGGCTCGAAACTGGCCTGATAGGCGCCGCCCTTTCCGGATCCGCTATATTGAGCTGCCTTGGCCTTGGTCAAAAGTTCGCGATGAAAAGCGCGAACAGAGCATTTGGTCTGTGTGGTTTTCTGACTGTGTTTATTCTGGGGTCCTCTTTTTCCTTTGGGGTGTGGCAGTTTTGGTGGTGGGGAACGTTGTTTTTGGGGTTGGCAGTGCTAAATCTTGTGCGATTGTCTGCAACTTCACACACGTCAAAGGCGTAACTGAGACACGCTTAAATCTTTAAAAATGTGTAATTGCATTTTGAAATGAATACGCTATTGGACTGAGCGGGGCGTATGAGGTGACGTGAATGGTTGTTCAGACCAATATATCCAAATTGCCCGAAACGGCCAAAAAACTTCCTATTAGTGTGATAATGGTCAGTTACATGACTGGCCCGGCCTTATTAGAGGCTGTGTCTGCGGTTCTTGACGATCGTGATATTCATGAGCTCATTATCGTGGATAATGGCAATGCCGAAAGCGCCCGCACCCGTCTAAGCAAAATTGCGGTCAAACATGACCGCATTCGGTTATTACAAGGCCATGGCAATATTGGTTTTGCAAGAGGGTGCAATTACGGGGCACGCTTGGCCTCCGGTCATTTTTTATTATTCTTGAATCCGGATGCGGTGATTGCCCGAGGCGCGGCCAGATCGATGGCAGAATGCGGACGCACTCTCTCTGGGCCTTGGATAACCGGCGGGTTTCTACGTGATGAGAATGGCCGCGAACAACGCGGCGCGCGGCGCGGGTCTTTAACCCCTTGGTCCGCTTTTGTCAGTTTCACGCCGCTCCATCACATTCCAGGTCTGCGCTCCATTCATCGCGAAGATGAAGCCGTCCCCAGTCGTCCTGCGCCGGTTGAAACGACAAGCGGTGCCTGCCTGATGACGGATAGAGCCTCTTTTGACCGATTGGGCGGTTTTGATTCGGGCTATTTCCTGCATGTAGAGGACATTGATATCTGCGCCCGGGCCAGAGAAAAAGGCGGCGAAGTCTATATCGTCCCAGAAGCGCGCATCATGCATTATGGCTCCACCAGTGCTGTTCCTCGAGCTAAGATTGAGCTGGAAAAACTTAAAGGGTTTTTGCGCTATTTTTGGCATTATAAGCCGGGATTTCTTTCGAAGTTCCTGACGGTACTCGCCGCGCCGTTCATGGCTTTCGCCATAATGGGACGAGCCTATTATATCACTCTCAGGGTCGGTCTCTTCGGGCGATAGCGCCTATTTCTCAGGGCAGGAAACAACTTCAATAATATGAAGATTAACAGCGTCTCCGCGGGAATAATTATACCCGCTGATGACATCGTGCTCTTCCAGACAGCTTTGTTGAGTCTTTGCTGCCTGTTGAAAAATCTTAAAGCTTTTCCCTTCATTTTCTAGATCATCGACAATGAAAATATTCCCGATTTTCCAGCTCTTCGAACTGCTCAAGTTAATCTGGTCGCCCAATCGTATTTCTTTGCCAAATTGGTAAACAAGACTTGGTTCCGTGAAGTTAAGGGCTTGAACCAGAGGGCCGCCTTGTCGGGGTAAATCAAGGTCGTTCGTTTGGAATGCCTCCGATAATCTATCGGCCAGTTGAAGGCGATCCAGGTTTGGCAGTATTGTGCCATAGGCAACAAAATTAAGAGTCACAGCCGCTAAGGCGACATTGATGTAGCTCAGTTTGATCTTGTTGAACCAAAAGTACCCGCCCCCAACTATGATAAATATTAAGGCGGCAACCCCAGCTGCGAGGGCTGTAAAACTAGCCCCTGTCGTGGCATATTCATTTTGGCCCAATAGAACGACCCCGACCAGTAGAAAACCTAGCGCGATAAAAATAAACGCGCTGGCAATTCTCGTTTTCTCAAATTCTTTTGTGTTCAGCAGGTGCGACCCCGATAAACCCACCAACACACACAAGGCTGGGAAAATCGGGAGAACGTAATGCGGTAGTTTGGTGGGCATAAATTCAATCAAAATTAAGAAGGGCACGCTCCACGCGACACAGAGGCGGAGGGCTTTCGGGAGCGGGGCATCACTACGCATATTCTGGCGCAAGTTTCGAACAGTCAAAGCTATGGCGGGTAAAAGTAAAAGCGAACCCGGCCAAAGAGTCAGGCTGAGAAGAGCTAAGTGATAGCCGGGCGGGCCGGGGTGGCTTTCTTGCGCGCTGACCAGCTTCCCCCCAAAATCGTTTCCAAGACTTTCTGCAAAGAAGGCCCCTTGAGTTTCAATGCCAATCGCAATGGCCCAAGGGACAAACAGCAATAGGGCCGCAGTAATGGCGGGTATATTAATAAGTTGCCTGAGACCGTAACCCCGTTTTTCCCAGATCAACAAAGTTGCAAGCGTCAGCGCAATTAGGCTCGGAATGACGGGACCTTTAATGAGGATAGAAGCGCCAAAAGCAATCCAGAAAGCCCAGACAGCAGGCCTGGCTTTCCAGAGTGAGAGGGGGGCGGGTTGAGTTCGTATCGCTGCAATTGCCGCAAAACAAGTGGCCGACAAACCACATAAAACGGCGTCGGTCTTGGCAATATGGGCTTCAAATACCAAGAGAAAAGACAGAGCAAGAGCGCACCCGCCAATAAAGGCGCCTTCGCGTCCTATAAGTTTGGCTCCGCCCCAATAAGTGGCCAAAACAGCCAATAAAGCGCCTAAAACGGATGGAAGGCGCTGTACCCATATCTGGCGCTTCTCAGGAGAAGAGAAGACCTTTAGCGATGCGACTTGCAGCCAGTATATTCCAGCGGGTTTTTTATTGCGGGCCTCATCCTGAAATCGGATATTGAGCAAATCTCCGCTTTCCTCCATTTGCACGCTGGCCTGCGCGAACCGGGCTTCGTCCCTGTCGATAACCTGAAGCGATCCCAAACCGGGCAGGGCGACAGCCAAAAAAAGCAGACTGAGAATCAACAGGTGAAACCGCTTCTTCAAATTTAATAATTTAATTTCCGGCGACGACATATGTGCGCTTTAGCCAAGCCAGTCCGTTCTGTCCCGTAAAAATTAGGATACGCGCTATTACATATCATATCGGCGGTAGGAACAGGCATTGCGAATTGAATATATAATACGGTCATGCCAAAACGGTATTTATGTCGATTGCACAAAAATCATTGGATAGAGAGGCCGATCTTGAGCTCTCAGTCGTTGTTCCCGTCTACAATGAATCCGAAAATGTCACGCAATTGGTAGAGGAAATTTCGCAAGCTTTGTTTGCGACCTCTTACGAGATGATCTTTGTGGATGATTGCAGTTCGGATAAGACTGTGGAGGTCCTATCGGACCTTAAGAAAAAGCATCCGACCCTTCGGGTTTTGACCCACAAGGCCAATGCCGGACAATCACGTTCTGTCAGAACAGGTGTGTTCGCGGCTAGAGGCGATTTGATTGCGACTCTGGATGGCGACGGGCAAAATAATCCGGCGGACATTCCCAAAATGTGGGATCAGATAAGGCGCCCCGATGCGCCCGACAATTTGGCAATGGTCGGCGGGAAACGGCTAAAACGCCAGGATAGCCAGGCGAAATTACTGGCGTCCCGCTTGGGGAATGGCGTTCGTAAAAAACTTCTCAAAGATCAAGCCGAGGATACGGGGTGCGGAATTAAAGTTTTCCGACGCGAAGCCTTTTTACGGCTCCCTTATTTTGATCATATTCACCGTTATATTCCGGCTCTGATGCTGCGAGAGGGCTATGCGATCGAATTTGCAGATGTGAGCCATCGTGCCCGTATGGCTGGAAAATCCAAATATACCAATTTTGGACGGTTAAAAGTTTCCATCGCGGATCTTCGCGGTGTGATGTGGCTCATTTCCCGCTCGCGAAATCCGAAAGGCTGGGACGAAGTTTAATGCGTGTTTTGGGACTGCGTTAACCTTTTGCAAGCCATTTTCCTTTAGACATTGTTAAATCTTTGAAAAGGATTCGTTGAATATCCTTTTTAGCTCTGAATAGAGGCATTTGGGTCATGCGCTTTTTCCTAGTTTTTCCACTCATGCTCATTCCCGTGGCGCTGTATAATATATTGGCGGTGAGCGGATCCGCTTTTTCCACGGCGGCCGAAATTCGCGCGCGTTTAGATACGGATTTTCAATCTATTCCGATGATTTCAGGATCAATCTGGCAAATTACGCCGGGGCATATGCTCATTACTTTGTCACTCATCATGCTATTCTTCGAAATGATTAAATCGACGGGAACAGACCACACGGCTGTGATGAACCATGCTTTTTCGATGGTTTTGTTCATTATTTGCCTTGTTGAATTTCTGATGTTTCCCGCTTTTGGGACATCCGTATTTTTCATAATCGGCCTTATGGCACTCCTCGACGTCATGGCCGGATTTATGGTCACAATCGCAAGTGCGCGCCGTGACTTTTCTGTTGGCGAGGCGTAGGAATTGCCAATTAGAATCGTTTCATCAGGGTGATGTTTATCAGTACGAAGGAAAAATCAATTACCGGAGAGACGAGGTCAGTCTCTGGGGTTGGGAGCGCTCGCCAAATACCCGTACAATCAATCGAGAGTGAAGCCGCTTTTTCATTACTGAAAACGGCTACCTTTTCATATCAGGGTGAGGACGGATTTAATTGGGGCTCTCAAACGCTCATCGCCGCGATTATTCGGTGCGAAACTTCAAAACTACCCAAAAACCGCTCTGACTTTCAGGCGTTGATTCATTCAGATTATCAACGCCTTTATGAGTCTTCTTTGCGCTCTCTGAATTGGGAAGGCGCGCGTTACCAAATTCAATATCAGCTCAGAACCGGCGAGGGCCACTGGATTTGGGTTGAAGAGACAGCGGAGAGGACAAATTCGGATGAAAACCCGCTAAAGGTTGAAGGGGTCATTCGCGATATTACGGATGAAAAGTCCAGATTTGAGCGATCAGACTGGTTGGCCCGGCATGATGATATGACCGGTTTGATGAATCAGAATGCTTTCAAAGAGCAGGGCAAAACTTTGTGCGGTCTCGCCCGCCGCGTCAAAGCTCAAGGCGCTGTTTTTCGCCTTCGCCTCAATAACCTGGATGATGTCAGAACGACCTATGGATTTGAAACTGCGAACAGGCTCTGCCGAGGCGTGGCCGATAGGCTTCGGCAGATTATTGCGCCTCCGGATTGTCTAGCAAAAGGCGAGGACGGGGATTTCCTTCTAGCTGTCCTCGGTATAGCGGGTCCGGACAGCGACCCGGGGGTGCTTGCAGAACGTTTACAAATTGCTCTCTCGGATTCGCATTACAAATCGCCTTTTGGCCCGTTAAAGGCGGATATTTCCATTGGCTATACAGCCTTGCCGCAATCAGGCGCGGATTTTGAGACGCTGATTCGTAAAACCGACCGCGCATTGGATTCTCGCTCGTCCGGCGCAGTCTCTGAATATTCGGTATCTATGGGCCTCGCAGAGAAACCAAATTACAACCAAGACATCACAAAAGAAGACATTCTTTCCGCATTGGACGAAAGACGGATTTCCTTGGCGTTCCAACCGATTGTCGAAGCGGTATCCGGTGATCTCCATCACTATGAGTGTCTTTTGCGCCTAAGAGAAAATAGCGGAGAATTGGTCAGCGCGGGTCGGTTTATCATGGCGGCGGAGAAACTTGGCCTTGTTCATCATCTGGATCGGCGCGCCCTTGAATTGGCGGCTGGACAACTTTCGGAAAACCCTGACCTGAGAGTTGCTTTGAATGTTTCCGCAGAAACAATTCAAAACGCCGAAGCCGCTAAGGCCTATCTTGAGACTTTAAAATCTCTGAATGAGAAAACACGCCGCATTACAATAGAGATGACAGAGACGGCCGCATTGGACGCACCGGAATTGGCAACCCATTTTTCGGCCGAAGTAAGAGCGCTAGGATGCGAATTTTCTATTGACGATTTCGGCTCCGGCCACACAACGTTCCGTAACCTTATGGCGATTGAAGCGGAATCCATAAAGCTGGATGGAAGCCTCATAAAAGGCATATCTGCTTCGCCGCAAAAACAAATCTTTGTCCGGATGATGGTGGATCTGGCCGATACATTTGCGGTTAAAATTGTGGCCGAAATGGTCGAGGACAAGGCTGACGCCACGGCGCTCAAACATCTGGGTGTCGATTACCTGCAAGGTTATCTTTACGGCGTTCCAAGCGCGTCTCCCTCTTACCGAAATTCCGCGTCTTAAATCTTCCTAGAGAAAATCCTGTTTTCCCGTGATATTCGGATTAGAAGGAACCTATGCGAGAAAGCGTCCTCAGACTCGAAAAGTTTTACGCCAGCCCATTGGGGCAGGCGGCGAGAGATATGGCAAGCCGGCGTCTACAGACGCTTTGGCCGGATCTTGCAGGTCGTAATGTTTTAGGGTTCGGGTTTTGCGGGCCCTATCTGGAGCCTTATCAGGCAGGCGCAAACCGTATTATTCTGGCGATGCCGGGGGCGCAAGGCGCTCTAGCCCACCGCGGGAAACGAGGTATTATTTCCTGTCTGGTTGAAGAGGATTGTTTACCTTTCGCTGACTCGACATTTGATACAATCCTTTGCGTGCACGGCGTGGAGGAAGCTCCCAATCTTCAGACGTTGATGAAGGAATTATGGCGGGTTTGCCGCCCCGAGGGGCATGTCGTAATAATCGCCGCAAACCGGGGCGGTCTTTGGGCAAGATCGGATCGCAGCCCGTTTGGCGCAGGCCGTCCTTTCACTCGTTCGCAAATGCGCGCCGCCATGCGCGCTGTCGGATTTCATCCGACAATCTGGTCAGGCGCGCTCTATGCGCCTCCTCTGAAAATGTTTTCCAAAGGCGGTCTGTTGCGGGGATCAGAACGATTCGGCGAAACCGTGACGCCCGGTTTGTCCGGTCTAATATTGGTTGAAGCCATAAAACGCCTCTATGTAGAACCGGATATGTCCGAAAAAGCCAAATCTGTCGTGGCGCGGCCCCGTTTTGGAACCTCTCCCATTGCCAATCGCTCCTCTGCCTCTCATAGATGAAGAGATGGCTAATATGAGTAAGAACAGCGACGTCGATATTAACGAGGTGCGGTCGGAAATTGATCGCGTCGACAAAGCTTTATTGGAACTCATTGCAGAACGTCTCGAGCTTTCCAAAGCGGTCAGGCGCGCCAAGTCGGGCATCCGCGTCTGGCGACCATCGCGGGAAGACAGTCATGTCCGCGAGTTGGCGGCCGCGACGCAAGATACTCCCGGCCCCCTGGTAAGCCGTATCTGGGCCGAGCTAATGAGCGCGAGCCTTGCTATGCAGGGACCCATGAAACTCCATGTTGCGCTGGAAGGTGACGCAATGACATCTCTGGCTTTGGTGCGGGATCGTTTTGGGGCGTCTATCCCGACTTATACTTATCCTACAGCCAGCAGCGCTTTGGCAGCAACATATTCCGATGATGAAGGCGTGGCAGTACTCCCAGCGCCGGGCGGGATGCATAGTTGGTGGACGGCGCTGGGCTCCGAAGGGGCGATGCCGGATATGCATATTCTGGCTGGACTGCCCCGGACAGGTACGCAAGGCTGGCCTCGAGCCGTCGCTGTTGCCACTGCAGATATTCAGCCTTCCGGCAATGATGAGACATTGATAATTTCCAAGGCGGATATCCGGGTCGTGCACAATGAGGCGGTGTTGAGAGCGAGCTCAGAAGAACGCCAACTCTATAGTCTGCCGGGATATTTGGAGACCCTTCCAAAATCTGTCAAAGAGTTGGATGCGACAGCTTGTATCATCGGTACCTTACCTAAACCCATTGGATAAAACGGCGCATTTTAGACTTGGCCTCTTGGATAATTTTATGACTTTTAAGACCATCCTTATTGTTGGCGGCGGCTTGATAGGCAGCTCGATTGCCCGAGCGGCCAAGGCGAATGACCAAGCGGAAACTGTTTATATAACAGATAATTCTCATAGCGCCTGCTCGGCAATAGAACGTCTCGGAATTGCAGATGGTGTCAGCGAAGGGCAGGCGGATTATTTTGCCTCTCAGGCGGACTTAGTTATTCTATGCGTGCCACCCGGACGGATGGGGGACGTGGCCGAGAAAATTATTCCGAACATGAAATCCGGCGCTGTTCTGTCGGATGTAGGGTCAATCAAAGGCGCCGTTATTTCGGCTGTAACGCCTTTCCTGCGGGATGATATTACATTTGTCCCCGCTCATCCCATTGCCGGGACAGAGTATAGCGGGCCGGAGGCTGGACAGGCAGACATGTTTAAAGACCGTTGGTGCGTTTTGACGCCAACGAAGAAGAGCCTTCCGGAAACCAAGCAATTAAAAGCTTTTTGGCAGGGCCTTGGAAGTCAGGTCAGTATTATGACGCCGAAACGACATGACATAGTTCTCGCCACAACGTCTCATGTTCCACATTTAATTGCTTACACCTTGGTCGGAACGGCCGTGGATATGGAAACCGTGACGGACAATGAAGTAGTAAAATACTCCGCTGGCGGATTTCGCGATTTCACCCGAATTGCGGCGTCTGATCCGGTCATGTGGCGGGACGTATTCCTGTCCAACCGCGAGGCGACGCTTGAAGTTGTTGATCGGTTTATTGAGGATCTAACGGCACTGAAGCGGGCGATAAGATGGGAAGAGGGCGAAACCTTATTGGAGCATTTTGCCAAAACACGCGACATCCGTCGCCGTATTGTCGATGCAGGCCAAGACAGCGCCGAGCCCAATTTCGGCCGGCACGATTAATTTAATTCTGCGGCTCTGTCTGCGGCAGAGGCGTGTCCGGAGCCTTCTCCCGTTGCGATTTGCTGGATCCTCTCGCCATTGTAATGAGTAATTTTGCATATTCGCTGAGGAGTCTGTCGAACCGATCGCGGTCAGAATACCAATGTGTCCGCATCTCGGCAGAAACGGGGTAGGCTGTAATTCGTATCCGCCCTGCAGCGAGGGCAATTTCGCTTTGCGCTCGTGGCATATGATAGGCCGATGTCACCAATAGAATATGTTCATACCCAAGCGCCTTGGCCCACGCCGCCGTCTCGCGCGCATTCCCGATCGTGTCTTCGGCTACATAATCCAGGTCGATGCAACAGGCTTTTGTTTCTTCCGGCAGGTCAAGCAAGTTGAAAATGGTCTGTGATTTCAAATCTCTGTTCACACCTGAAATCAGAAGGCGCTCGCCTTTTCCTTCTTTCAGGAGCGCCGCCCCGGCTTCTAATCGCCCGCCGCCAGGACCTGTCCAAACGACAATGCCGTCCGCATCTGGGGCGACTTTCGGCGTTGAAAGCCCATCTACTTTTTCAGCAAACACAAAGAAACCAAAAGCCAGAATTAGGAGGGCCACAAAGATGACAAGAGCGATGAATTTTATCCAGGCCCAAAGCTTTTGAGCAGCTGATTTTTTTGGTTTAGGTTCGGCGCGTTTCATCAGGCACGCTTTCGTTCGCGGATGAGGGCGCGTTTTGTCGCAAGTCCCGCTGCAACGGCGCAGACAAGAACGAAAAGTGCCCAGAGGCCAAACAGCCAGAGCGTGTCATTTAAGGCCTCGCCTAATCCTGACCAAAACAATTCCGGTACGGAACTGAAAAGAGACATTACGGCCCAGAGTGCCCAAGCAATTATAAGCCCAACTCCGGCTCCGGAAGCGCTTCGCCGTCCGGCCTGACCGACAAAAAGCCGAGATATGAAACCATCCGTCGCGCCGACCTGTGCCAGCACGGAAATTATGGAGCGCTGCGCGGCCATCGCTGAGCGCGTCGCAAAAAGGTTTACACTGATACCGGCGACGAGAAGCAAAATGAGTAAGGATGTGCCGCCAAAAACCAGAAGGCGCGCAGTGCCGCGAATTTGATCTGTCCAACGCGAATGGTCATCCACAGAGGCGACAATACCATTTTGTTGCAATTGCGTTTCCAGCAGAACAGCGTTGGGGGTATTTGAATTTTCTGCAGTTTCAATGGTAATGAGGCCCGGCAAGGTCAGGCTTTCCGGAAGTTCTAAATTCCCAATCCAGGGCCGAATTAGTTCTCGTGATTGACTTTGTTGAACCACAGTTACTTTTGCTTCGCTCCCGAGAATGGATTGTAAGGATTCTGCGGCTTGATCCATTTGAGTTTCGAAATCATTTTCAGCCGACAAAGGAGCTAGACTAATTTGCACCGTTGCCGAATTAGACAGCTGTGCCTGCCAATCTCCTGACAGTCGCGAGGTTGCCCGCGAGAACAGAAGAGCTAGCGCCGCGAGAAAGGCCATAATTGCCAAAACGGTGATCAAAGCGCGGACATTATGGCCGCGCGGCATTAATATTGATTGTTGGGGCGGGAGAGGGCGACTCATAAATAGGTCTCCTCAAAATCAGGCGCCGCGTTCAGGCCTTTATAAATACGTCCGTCTTCAATGCGAAACACGCGGGCTTCCAGTTCTTGAATTAAATCAATGTCATGGGTCGCGATCATCACGGTCGTTCCCATACGGTTCATTTCCGCAAACAGCCTAAGCAGGCGACGACCAATTTCAGGGTCTACATTTCCGGTGGGTTCATCTGCAATAAGCAAGTTTGGTTTTGCAATGACGGCCCGAGCAATGGCGGCGCGTTGTTTCTCTCCACCGGAAAGTGTTGACGGGAAGGCCTGCATTCTATGGCCTAGTCCCACCCACTGTAAAAGTTCTGTTACGTCCTGTGTGTAGTGCGCGCGCGATTGTCCGGCGACGCGCAAAGGAAGAGAGACATTTTCAAAAACGCTGAGATGATCAATGAGCGTGAAGTCCTGCAAGACCACACCTATCCGCCGTCGGACGGCCTGTGTCTCTCGATTGTCCAGCAAGGCGGCGTCTTGACCAAATGTCGATATATGGCCGCGTGAGGGGGCAAGGGCGAGGTAGCAAAGTTTCAAAAGACTAGATTTTCCCGCGCCTGACGGACCCGTCAAAAAGCTGAAACTGCCTTGCGGTAGCGTCAGGTTTACATCGGATAAAATTTCAGGGCCGCGCCCATAGCGGAGTCCGACATCGCGAAACGCAATGATATCCGGTCTTTCAGTTGAGCGGGCTTTTGTATTTAGGCCGGGGCTCTTGGAGTTTGGCTCGGGACGTGTCAAAATAGATTATCCATTTTCGAATCGAATTCTTATGATACTGACATGTCCGGAATGTTCCACCAGTTATATGGCGAAAGATGACGCCATTGGCCCAAATGGACGTACTGTTCGCTGCGCAAAATGTTCTGCGACCTGGTTTGTTCCGGCTCCTGTCGAGGTTGCTTCCACGCCAGATGATCTCCAATTAGCAGATATAACGCGAGAGTCGACAACTGCATCGCAAGAGTCTTTCGTAGCAGAATCCGGCGAAGACAGGACTGTCGTATCAGATCAAAATGTGGCCCCAATGACATCCGGCAAGAGTGCCGATGCCATAATAAGAGATAAAGCCGAAGCCGAGAAAAGACGCCGCCGCCGCCGCACAATCTGGCTCATTTGGCTTATCCCAATATTGTTCATATTTACTCTAATTGCTGGGCTTTACTTTAGCCGAACGGTCATTGCTGAGCGCTTTCCGGCGACTGTTCCTCTTTATAATGCTGTTGGCGTAGAAGTCAGTCAGACGGGACTTCAGATTGATAAACCCACCGTCCGAATTGCTGTGGTGAATGGGCAGACGACGGTCGTAATTAATGGGTCTGTCAAAAATATTTCAAATCAAGCCCAATCCCTGCCCATGCTTAGATTGTCCCTGAACAATCCGGCCGGGGAAGAGGTTGCCAATTGGATGGTGGATTTTGAAAAGCCAGTTTTAAAAGGACAGGAGCGCGTTGAATTCGCCTCGGAGTATCCCAATCCGCCGCCTGACAGTACCAGCCTGCGATACAGACTCGCCGAATAATTATTTTAAAACCGGTCGAGTAAGCGTTCAATATAATCACGCTCCTCCTGGCGGCGTTCGCGCTCTGCGGCCCGGCGTCGTAACTCTTCCATTAATTCCCGCGAGCGGCTGGCATTGTCCCTTTGATCTATGTCGGCTTCGGCGTTTTCAGAATTATCTCCGCCTTGTTGCCGTCCGAGCGGGTCATTGCCCTGACCGCTTTCTCCGGCTTCGCCTTGGCCTTCTCCCCGGGCTGACTCAGCCAGCTTCTCTCCGGCGTCGCGCATAGCCTGAACAGCGTCTTCCTGAGCGCTGCGCGCGGTGGGGTAATCGCCTTGCGACAGCGCGTCCGCAGCTCTGGACATACCATCTCTCGCCCGATCCAATTCATCCTGAGCGGCGTCTGTTCCGCCGCCTGTACTTTCGCTGTTTCCGTCGCCGGGCTGATTTCCGTCTTCACCACTTTCGCTTGGATCCCCGGCAGATTGATCATTAGAATTCGCGCCAAGCTGCGCTTCGTCTCCGTCATCTTCGCCCAGCCGTCCGAGCAATTCTTCCAATTCTTCCTGGCGGCTGGCCAATTCGCCGGGGCTCAGGCCTGATTGCGGAGAGCTACTTCCGTCATTTGAGCCGTTACCGTCAGTATTCTCTTGCGCCTGCCGCTCCGCTTCATCTGTTTCATCTTGTAATTCGCGTTGTTCGCCTAAGAGATCGGCAAGCTTTTCGAGGTTTTCTTTCATTTTCTCGCTCATCTCACCTTCAAAGCCTTCTCCCTCGCCTCCGGCAGATTGTGAGAGTTGAATTTCCATATTTTCAAGGACTTGAGCGAGCTGCGCGAGGGCGCGGCGTGCGCCTTCCACGTCTCCTGCCCTATTGGCCTCCTCGATCGCTTTAAGGAGTTCTTCTATTTCGTCAGTCGAACCCATGGAGCCGCCTCCGCCGCCGCTATTTTCCTGTTCGGCAAAGTTCCCCTCTTCGAGTGCTTTGCGTTTGAGCTCTTCGGTATAGGCCTCTACAGCACTATTATAGCGCTCGAAGAGTGTATCTATTTCCCGCTGAGGCGCGCGGCGGGCCATACCTTCGCGCAAGGCCTGCTCTGCTTCGCGCATTTCTTCCAAAGCTGTTCCCAAAGTTCCGTATTCGGCTCGAAGCGCAATCGACCAGAGCTCGTCAGGAATGGGCTCAACTGTTTCAAGATTACGCGCATAGCGCAGTCGTGACCGAACATTGCGAAGACCCAGATAAACAGATGGGTCGCTAAATAGTCCTTCGGGTCGGTCAGTCACGGCCCCAATCAAATTAGCGGCGCGCTCAATACCTTCCGGGGCACGTTTAAGGCGTTGGACAGCATTTGAATCACTAAAAATTTGTCCTGGCAGGGGCGGGGCCGCCGATTCAGGTTTGTAATCCGCTTCTATCGCTTGCAAAACAACCGCTCTTTGTTCGACGACAGCCTTGGCCAGTGGTTCGACAAAAATCTTGTCGGGAACTCTAAACCAGCTTTCGGAAGAATAAGCGTATTGCCCAGCCCCATCTGTGGCCTTCAGTCTGGCAATGACTTTCTTGCCCGCAAGAGGGTGGCGTGTGAGATCGAGCTTGGCTTCCATCGCTTCTGCTTTGGGAATTGAGCCTCCGCTCATTGGAATTTCGACCAAGGAAGAGCCCGCAAAAGGCTCTTCTACGCCATCGACAATTTCAGCCATCTCCAAAGATAAATTCGTGACGCCGTAATCATCTTTGAAAGAATAAGTTATGACCAGACGATCCTGTTTGTCAGCCTTCGGTGTCTCATCCAAAGTAACAATCGGCAGCTGATCTTGAACGACATTTAGTTTCCAGACTTTGCGGTTTTGGCCAATTCTCCAGACGGCTTCTCCCGACTCGCTCACAAAAGCCCGCGCTTCAAAGGTTTCCCGGCTGAGTTTGTTGATTTTCAAATAGTCTGTCTGCCCGCCTTGGCGTAATCTAGGACGCGGCACGCTTTTCGCGCCGTTCAGGCGGGCGACCCATTCACTACCTGCCGGGATTGTCTTGATATCCTGACCTTGAAAGTAAATAGGCGGCCGGCCTGTATAATCAGGCGGATCAATCCACGCTTCGAAGGTGACATTGTTGGGATTAACGCCCGCTTGCCAGACAGGCGTCAAGGCGCGCCGCAAGCGCTCCATATTGGCGCCGCTGCCAACCAGAAGCGCCAAGAGGAGAGTAAAGGGAAGGATAAACCTTAGAAAATAAGGATCGCGCGGCGCGATTGTCGGGCGTAGATCCGGCCGGGTTAACTGCTCGGACTGTTTTAAGGCTTTGGAATAATGGGCAGGCCAGCTTTCCTCGCCGATAACGGGGCGGTCATCTAAAACATCCAGTGGTCGATGAGCCTGTTTGGAATCATTCTCTACCCGCCGCCTTGCTTCGGATAGGGATGGCAGGGGACGTTTTTGGGCTCTGTAGGCGGCCTGAATCAGAAAGATCAGAGCCGCTATGGCGGCCAGGCCGCGCCAGGGGTCCCCAATTCTTTCCCACACGCCTGCAAAAACACCGACCAGAAAAAGAGAGACGAAAACGGCTGTCCATAGGAACACGGGGACATAGCGCTCCCAAACCAACCATAGGCGGGCAGTCCGGACATAACGCGCCAGCCGCGTGGTAAGAGGTGTTTGCTCTGAAGAGTTCATATGAGCCCGACTATAAAGCCATGACTTTATGTGTCGTGTTAAATTTCATCCAAGCTACAGTTCGCCGCGCCCCGACGGGTTTAACCAGCTTGGCAAACGCTCTGATTTGAGGATTTCTTCAATCTTCGGGCGCTCACGAATAACTTCGAATCTGTTCCCCTTGACCAGGACTTCAGGAACGAGAGGGCGGGTATTGTACTGGCTGCTCTGCGCCGCGCCATAAGCTCCGGCGGAATGCAAGACAACCAAATCCCCGGCTTCCAGAGCGGGCATATCCCGGCCCGTCGTAAAGGTGTCGCCGCTCTCGCAAATCGGGCCGACTACATCATAGGTCGCCTCGCTTGCTTCCGCTCCAGAGGCATTGACAGGTTCAATGTCATGGAAGGCGTCGTAAAGCGCCGGACGCAAAAGATCGTTCATCGCGGCGTCAATGATAAGAAAATCCCTGTCTTCGCCGTTTTTGACATAAAGGACTTCGGATAACAGCACGCCGGAGTTTCCGGCAATCATGCGGCCGGGTTCGAATATCATCTCAACATCCATCCCCCGCGTGAGGCGTTTGACAAGTTTTCCGTATTCTGAAGGCGGAGGGGGCGTAACCGTATTGTCGCCATAAGGAATTCCCAGACCGCCGCCTATATCAAAACTTTTGATCGTGTGCCCGGCTTGGCGAAGGCGAGAAATCAGCCCGCCGACTTTTTCAATCGCAGCTTCAAACGGTGCGAGCTGGTCAATCTGGCTGCCAATATGGACATCGACGCCGACAATATTGATGCCTGGGAGCTTTGCCGCATGGGCATAAGCGTCTTCTGCGGAAGACCAGGCAATGCCGAATTTGTTTTCCTTGCGCCCGGTGGAAATTTTGGCATGTCCGCCGGCGGTTACGTCAGGATTAACTCGAAAAGCCACGGGTGCAGAGGTCCCCATGTCAAGGGCGACGTCATTCAAAGCCTCTAACTCGGCCAGGCTTTCGACGTTGAAAACACGTATTTTCGCTTGCAAGCCTGCCCGCATTTCGGATTTGGTTTTCCCAACTCCGGAAAAGACAATTTTATTTCCCGGAATTCCGGCCAGAAGCGCTCGTGCCAGCTCCCCTCCGCTGACGACATCGGCGCCGGCTCCCATTTTTGCAAGAGTCGCCAAAACGGCTATATTCGAATTGGCTTTGACCGAGTAAGCGACGAGGGCTTCAATACCGTCAAAACTCTCGGCAAAAACCGAATAATGCCGTTCAAAAGTTGCCGTGGAATAAACATAAACGGGCGTGCCGACTGTTTCGGCAATGGCCCGCAAAGGCACGTCTTCGGCATAAAGCTCGCCGTTTTTATAATCGAAATGTCTCATGAGATTAGATGCTGATGCCTTTAATGCCTAATACGGCGTTGTTTCGTCCACATAGTCTTCGTCAAAAATATCATCTTGTTCGTCATCAATCGGACTTTCACTGATGACGCTGTCCTCATCCGGTTTTTCGTCAACCTCGTTTTGGGCTTCGCCCCAAAGAGGCGGCGGCGTTTTGAGAGGGCCTTTTATTCCGCAGGCAGTAAGGGTCACGGAACCCAAGAGCAAAGCGAGAGTTAAATATAAGTTAAAGCTGTTTCGGCGGGTGGCGCGCATGTCAGATCCTCTTTGGCGACATTGGTCGGTAATGGCCCTTTGAACATATGTCCAGTCCAACGGGATGTATAGGTCGGACAAGTGACATTACCTTACGAAAAACGATTGGGATATTCACCGCAAAATGACTCACTTTTTAAATTTCTCACAAGGTTCAATCCATATGCTCCGCTCGAAATTATCCACGGCAATTCTCCTGACTTGCGTTATTTCAGTGCCGACCCTTGCCGGGGCCGATACGAACGAAAAAAGAGGCGAAACATTTTGTTTCCCAACAAAGAAAGCCGTAAATGTCGTTAAGGATCTTTCCGAGGTGAAAGACAAGCACCGCAATATCGTTGACGTCGATATTGATCCTAGATTTCTAATTAAAGATGGCGGGATTTGGCCCGAACGTTTTTATCTGGCGAAGGATGGTGAATCGGTCAAAAATCTTCCGTTTTCTAAAGAGGACGGCCGCGTTGATGATTTTATGGCTTCGGCGCGAGCTCATCCCGACACGGAAATTTGTGTGGATGATCCCACACGAGCTGACCGCCCAGCGGATGATGAAGGGCTATATTTTGAAATGGGTCTGTCACCTTTTTTCCATAACCGTAGCGGGACATACGATATGGAAGAGTTAAAAGAAGGCACAGAAGACGGCAAAAATTTCTACAAGAAAATGATACCTGGCGCCCTGGCAATGTTCATGCCTGATACTGACTATCTTGCCGTGAAATACGAAGATAGGTCGGCTCCACTTCGGGCGTTCGCCGTTTTGGACGGCGTCGAAACTTTGATGAAAGGGGAAAAAGTCAAAGATTTTTACGTTATTTCCTTCGAAGATATGGAGGATTGGAAAGCAGAAGGGCTGGTTGTCAAAGGCGGCCCTTATAACCTTCAACCTGTACCCAGCCCGTCTGTTATGCGGCGATTTGGGTGGGGGCAGGACTCAGATTCCTAATCTCAATTTAACTTTTAAAAATCTAAGAACCTGATAGCTGCAGACAAATCGGTATTTTTGGGGGTTTTATGTCGCGTGCAAAATTATTTTTGGGTGTTTTAATCGCGGGGACTTTTCCGGCGCAGGCTTTGGCCGAAACTGACTGTATGGAGGCCAAAGACCTTGTGAATATGGTTCAGTCTTTTTATCAGGCGGACGCAGACCGCGTCGATGTTATCAAACCAGAATTTAACCTACAGCTTAAACCCCTAGGGGATAATCCGGCTCCGACGGGACTGCGCTATATTTATGAAAACCAAGAGATAGACCTTGCAATTGATGCGAAGGGAAACGTCCAGAATATGGAGAAGGCACTCGCCTTCAGCAAAGACGGCCAATTGTGCAAGTTGATTGAAGGCAAAATTGTCGGAAAGTCAGATGAGCCGACGGTTCAAGCCAATATGACTTTCAGTTTTCCCTTCATCAATACGTCCGGGAGCCACAGCGCGGACGAACTCGTTGAAGGAGCAAAAGATGGCTCAAAAGTTATGAATACGCTCGCTCCGGGTGGGCTTGGGTTTATGGTGCCGGGACTGAAGGCCATAAGCGTCACTCCCGCTCAACCGGATGGGGACACTCCCGTTTTACGTTTTATGGAAGGAAAGACTTTAACGCGCGGTCCCGAAGTCAGCCGGGTCAAAAAGAGTCAGTTTTTTAAAATAAAGGATTTGAAAAAATCCAGGGCGGACCGACTGGATATTTCTGGCGATTACAGGCTCATAGCGACATTTGATTATGATCCTGACGACATCAAAAAAGCGGCAGAGGCGAATGGTGCAAGAGGCGAAGAGGCGGCGCCTACAAACTAATTTACAACGCGCTCTTCAGCGCTTAGCCTTTTCGCATGAAATTATTTTTACCTCTATGTTTAACAATTCTTTTTTTATCAGGGTGTGGGCAACAATCATCAGAAAAGCTGTCGCCTTCTCAAAATGAAATACCTCAGTCTCAATTGACCGAATCTGATATGACAGAGCCTCTTTCGGCGGAATTGGCGGAACGTTTTTCCGCTTTGGCACTGACCTGCGTGCATCAGGAGTTCCCTAATAAAATTTCCCGCACGACAGATACGGCTGAAGAGATAGGCCGGCCAAAGGACCTCTTCCCTGTTTTTTACGGCTGTTTTGACTGGCATAGCGCCGTGCATGGTCACTGGATGCTTGTCAGATTATTGCGGACTGCGCCAGATGGCGCTTGGAAAGATGAAGCCCGCGCCAAACTGGCACAGAGTTTTACTGAAGAAAATATAGCTGGTGAAATAGCAAATTTCGCCCGCCCGGCTCGGGGGTCATGGGAGCGGCCTTATGGTTTGGCCTGGCTGCTTCAACTCACCGCGGAATTACGGGAATGGGACGATCCTCAGGCGAAAATCTGGCTTGAACGGCTGAAGCCTTTTGAGTCGGACATTGCGGAAAGCTTGAAAACCTGGTTGCCTAATCTGGCTTACCCCATCCGATTGGGCACGCATAATCAAAGCGCCTTTGCATTCGGTCTCATTTGGGATTGGGCAGAGGTTTCAGGGGACGCAGAAATGCAAAGTCTCATTCGGGAAAAGTCTCTGGCTTTTCATAGAGGCGACGTGAATTGTCCGCTGAGTTATGAACCCAGCGGCGAAGACTTTTTATCACCTTGTCTGATGGAAGCCGACTTGATGCGGCGCGTTTTGCCAGATGACGAATTTTCGTCATGGCTCTCCGCATTCATGCCTGATATTCCGACGGATGGATCAAGTGACTGGCTCGCTCCAGGTATTGTTAAGGATGCGAGCGACGGGAAGCTTGTACATTTGGACGGCGTCAACCTTTCGCGCGCGTGGAATCTTTACAACATCGCTGGAGCGCTTCCGAACTCTGATCCACGCCGCGCTGCTTTGATCGCGTTTGCAAAGCGGCACGAAGAGGTCGGCATCGCCGCTGTGTCGGACACACATTATTCGGGGTCTCATTGGCTTGCGAGTTTTGCGACTTATTTGAAAACCTCTAGGGGTCAGCCTCTGTCGGTTGAGCAGAAATGACCTTACGCCAGACTGAAAATATCAGCAGTCCGTGCAAACTTATCTGTGACCTCGACTTAAAGAAAGATCAGTGTGTTGGGTGCGGCCGGACGCGCGAAGAAATTGCGCGCTGGCTGTCTTATACGGAATTGCAGCGCCGCGCGATTATGGCGGAATTGCCGGGTCGTTTGGCCAAGTCTGAGAAATGAGCAATTAGCTTAAAATTTTTCTCCAGCGCTTTACTTGCTTTTTCACTTCGCTTGGCGCGGTTCCGCCATAACTTGTACGGCTGCTGGCAGAGGCCAGAGGAGACAAGACCCGGTAAACATCGTCGGTAATGCGCGGCTCAATGGATTGTAAATCCGCCAGCTCCATCTCAGCCAAAGTATTGCCTTGTTTCTCGGCCAGAGCCACCACCCGCCCTGTGACATGGTGGGCGTCGCGAAAAGGCATGTTCAGAGTCATGACGAGCCAGTCGGCCAAATCCGTCGCCGTCGAGAAGGCCGCGCCGGCCGCCTCGGCGAGTTTATCTTTATTTGGGGACATATCGCTGATCATACCGGCCATAGCGGCCAAACCGAGTTCCAAGGCTTCAAAGGCGTCAAAGACAGGCTCCTTGTCTTCCTGCATGTCTTTGGAATAGGCGAGGGGAAGGCCTTTCATAACGATTGTCAAGGAGGTGAGAGCCCCGACAATCCGCCCGACCTTAGCCCGTACCAATTCGGCGGCATCCGGGTTTCTTTTTTGCGGCATGATAGAACTGCCAGTTGTAAATGTGTCGGACAATTTCACAAACTGGAATTGGGCGCTCGTCCAGATGACAATTTCTTCTGAAAGACGAGACAGATGTGTCGCGCAAATGCTGGCCGCGGCGAGAGCTTCTAAGGCAAAGTCCCGCGCCGATACGGCGTCGAGCGAATTGGCCATCGGACGATCAAACCCTAATGCTTTCGTGGTGGAATCACGATCAATCGGATAAGGTGTTCCGGCTAAGGCAGCTGCCCCGAGGGGACTTTCATTGAGACGCTTGCGGCAGTCAGCGAAACGAGAGCGATCCCGCGCAAACATCTCTAGGTAAGCCATCATGTGATGTCCAAACGTGACAGGTTGCGCGCTTTGTAAATGCGTAAATCCAGGCATGATCGTGTCGGCATGTTCTTCCGCCTGACCGAGCAACGCGTTTTGCAAAGTATTTAATTGTGCATCGAACATATCCAGATCATCACGCACCCAGAGACGAAAATCTGTCGCCACCTGGTCGTTCCGTGAGCGGCCAGTGTGAAGGCGACCAGCGGCTTCACCGATCTTTTCTTTCAAGCGGTTTTCGACATTCAAATGAATGTCTTCAAGTTCGGGTTTGAAAGGAAACGTGCCGGCGTTAATTTCTTCCAATATCTCATCCAGACCTTGATGAATCGCCTGACAATCCTCTTCAGAGATAATGCTCTGAGTTTTGAGCATGGTCGCATGAGCTTTTGATCCAAGAATATCTTGAGCAGCAAGTTTTTGGTCGAAGTCGATAGAAACATTGATCGCCTGCATTAGAGCGCCAGGTTGTGCGCTGAATCGCCCCCCCCACATCGTCTGGCCTTTTTCCGGTTTCTGATTTACAGGCTCGGTCATGTCATCTGTCTCTTCATTTTTTACCCTGGACAATGCCATTCGGGTTTTACTTGTCATCGGTCTCATAGCCGTGTTTGGGGTCGTGGTGCAATCCTGTCAAAAACCAAAAACCGGGTTCGAAAGATTGAGTGTGGCTTCATTGTCGAAACTCACAAGCCTAGAAGCCCCGCCGCCGCAACCAGATATTTCCTTTTCATCAACAGGTGGCGAAAAAATGAGCCTGTCCGATTACCGGGGTCAAGTCATTCTGGTTAATGCTTGGGCGACTTGGTGCCCGCCTTGCGTCGCGGAAATGCCTTCGCTCAACAATTTGCAGACCCAACGGGGCGGAGATGACTTTCAAGTCGTGACAATAAGCCTGGATAATAAAAAAGAGGATATCTCAGAGTTTTTTGAAACAAACGGGATAGATGTCCTTCCGAGCTGGCATGACAGTACATATCAGATAAATGGAAAGCTCCAATTGCCGGGCCTTCCGACCTCTGTGATTTATGACCGGTCAGGCCGGGAAGTGGCGCGTTTGCTTGGGGAGGCTGAGTGGGACAGCCCCGAAGCCATTGCCTTGATCGATTATTTAATTGCGAATGAGTGAAGTCCGGACCTGCCTGTTATGTAATCGCCCGCTCGGCGAGAAGTCCGAGAAACATCATGTGGTGCCTAAATCGAAAGGCGGCAAAGAAACGGTTGAACTTCATCCTATCTGTCACCGCAAAATCCATAAGGTCTTTACCCGAACGGAGCTTGCTGATTTCGGGTCAATACAGCCCCTTAAAGACCACCCTGACATTGAAAAATTTATCGCATGGTTGAGAAATAAGCCACCGGATTTCTACCGTCGAACCCGATAATTATTCCCAATTGGTTTAGAGGGTGTCGGTCTGATGCTTCTCTATCCTTGAATTTGTAATGTAGCCTTACCAGGACCTTTCTAAAATTCGGCAAAAATGGGGCAGGGTTAATCGATTGAGCTGACAATGAAATTATATGATTTAGACAAAAATATGGCCTCATTTTCCTCTCCTTTTGATTAAACCCTGTTCACTTTACCTTTTGGTTTGCGTCGGACAGATTCTGCCCATTCGCTGGGGTGGCGATGCATGACACAGGAGAGACTTCATGCGAATACGGAAATTAACGATCAGTATGCTGATCCCAGCTCTGGTTAGCTCAGCCTTGGCAATTAGTACAAATGCCCAAGAGGCAGAGGTTGAACCCACGGTACAGGACACTAATTTCTTAGCCGCAGATATCAACGCCAATGGAGAGCTAGACCGGGAGGAGTTCGTCTCTTTTGCGGTTATGAAAGCGGCCGAAGGACACAAAGATTTTGTCTTGGTGCGTGAAAACGGGTCTTATGACGACGCCTTCGATCAACATGACAGCAATGCCGACGGCGCCTTTAGCCCTGACGAACTCGCCTCTGTGGATGCAAAAGGCGACGCGAAAGATAAAGACTGGACTCTCAAAGAGGAGCCCGAACAGGGTGAACCCGCTGACGAGGCATCAACTGGCGCGGATATCGGCGAGTAACACGCTACGCTCCCGGCTTTTTTACCGGGTCGGTCCCTCATGCGCAGTTTGCGGCAAATGGAAGTTTTTCAAGTGACGGAACAATTTTCTCAGTCCCGGCGTTATTTTCCCAGAGACATTAAGTCTCGGTAATTACAATCGGAGAGAGACCCATGTTACGTTACGCTATTATAGCTCTTATTATTGCCCTTATTGCTGCTGCCCTTGGTTTTGGCGGCGTGAGCGGAATCGCAATGTATGCTTTTTATGTCTTTATCGTTCTGTTCGTAATTCTGCTCTTGGTTCACCTCTTGCAGGGCCGCGCATAACATATTCGGCCGTTCGTCTTCTTCCTGTTGAGCCTACCCCTTCAAGGCTTCAGCAGAAGAATAAGTCACCGCCGACTAAACGGGGCCAATTTACCCGTTTCAGCCGTCTTTCCTCTGGGAAAGGCGGCTTTTATTTTGGAAGTCTTTATAGTTAGGGGGGCTAGAAGGACCGTGTGAGCCAGAACTGGATTTGTGTGTCGGGAGATGTTTCGGTCAATCCGAACAAAACGCCCGTCGAAAGCTTCACTTTTTCAAAGAAGGGCGTGCTGACATAAGGCCCGGCCACGTGGCTTTGCTCGTCAAATGAGTCAATGCCAGATGTATCTCCATAAGTACTGAACATTTTGACGCCAAGCGCCCGCCCTTTAGGTAGCTTTTTCTGCAGGCGGGCCTGACTTTCGATGGTAAAGTCATCCCCTGACCCTTGCCCGATCTGCACTTCGGATTTTAACACGCCGCGCGCTTCCCAGCCTTCTCCAAATTTCCACTGATGCGCCCAGTTTATACCAAGTTGTCCGGGCCGGGAATCACCCCGCAAGCGCGCGTCAAAGCGTAATCCTTGCTGATATTTCTTATCATCTTCGCTGAGCTGCCAGACGAGTTCCGCTTCGACGTAATCAAAATCGAAATCTGAGTCTTGCGTCTTGCGGAATCGTCCGACGACCCGCCATCTGAGATCAGAATTGATGGATCGTTGATAATGCAGGCGCTGCGCCACCCCGGTTTCGCCGCGGGAATTGTCCGGGTCAATGCCCAGACGGTATTCGAGTGTGCTCTCGCCGTCATCCACCGTCGCGCCGACAACGCCGCTCGTGTTTTGCGCAAAGGCCGAATATGGATTCGCCAACAGACAGAGTCCTATACTGATATATAGGATGAATGTATGAATATGTGACATAGCTAACCTCTTCTATGTGCCGCCGCCCATATACCCGATGCCGTGCAGAACAAACCAAATTTTGCAGGAAACTGCACACAGAGACCCTCCTATCTGTGTTTCTTTCTTGGAACGATCCGCCTGTTTGGCCATAGTTTTAACATCTGTTAATGGAGAAATAATTTTTATGACGCCTCTCAGCACTGAGAATCTTGAACTTAAACTAGAAGACAAAATCGTTCACATGAGTATCACCGGTAATATTAAGCCGGAATCGATGACCCAGGGTCTCGACTGGATCCATGAACTGGACGCGGAGGATGACGACTTTAACCTCCGGATTGATATGGCCCAAGGCGAATTTGACGACCTTGCCGCAATCAGCGCAGAATTTAAGCGCGTGGCCACCGTGCTCCGCCATTCCAAATCCGCCAAAAAATGCGCGCTCATGACCGACAGCATGTTCCTCCGGAACTCGGCCAAGGTCGAAGGCGCGGTGATTCCTGGCCTCGAAGTCCGCACATTTGATCTGGACGAAGCGACGCCGGCGGAACGCTGGCTGAAAGGTGAGCCTTTGGTCCAGGAAGGCGATGAAGGCTATGAGCCCGAAGCGTCCAATGATCAGGTCGAAGAAGAATCTGATAATCCCTGGGACAGCCTCAAAATGAAAAACGTGAATGTTTAAAAATGAGGGATGAAACGCGCTGCGTTTCATTAGGTCGCTAAAAGCGACCTCCCGTATTTCTTCGAAAGATTTGGCCAAAGCCAAATTTGAGAAGTCTCGCCACAAATGCACTTTCCGAAGTCTAACGACTTCGGCGCTGCGTTGTCATTGATACCCCGCATCAATGACGGTCACTTCGCGTCTTCGAAAGACTTGGCCAAAACCCAAATATGAGAAGCCTCGCAACCTGTACCAAATAATAGCCTTCCCCTCGCGGGAGGGTTTTTTATACTTACTTCACCCCCCTCGTCATTTCCTGACCAAGCGCTCTGCGTACCCCAAGGGACAATCGGGTTATCCATACGACTCCTTATTTGCCATAAGTAATTTTACGTTGGCTCTCATCGGCGCGTTTTCGAAATTAACTAACCTCACACTCGCCGCCCCTTCACCGCATGGATTACCCGATCAAGTCGGGTAATGACAATTAGAGTGCGCCTCGCCCACGCCTTTCGTCCAACTCGCCATCTCACCATCCGAACGACGCACCGCGAAGCGGGGTTAGTAAGGATGCAGCCGCAGTTTCTGAATTGTAAATCACCCACGTATTTTCTCCCACTCGCAATCCAGTGCAGAGCCTTCTCACGGTTTCCATTAAAAAAGGACAGCCCGCGGGGTCGGCCCCCTGCCGGAGACCGAATATAGATAACGTTTCGCAAAGGCCCGAGCCCCGCGGCAGCGATTGGAACCGGAACGGCCTCTTACATGGCTCCCACAGTCACGCCGGGACGAAGCCGTTTACAGCTCCTGGGCGCGGTAGGCAGGCTAACGCGTTCTCGGTGGCCCGGCACAGTCCGCCCGCGTCAACAGGCAGATGCTCAACCTCGCCGTCCCCCGAACCAGTGATGACGTCTCACCTGTCCTGCGCCCGAAGGAACAATTTTAAAGATAAGGGCAAATGGGGGAGTGAGGATCTATCTCTTGGAATTTTGATAACTGTCTGAACGGATTTGGGTTTTTAGAGGGATAAACGTGGATCATCTTCCCCCGTTTACGGGGTTTGAGCCAAAGCGACATGACATGTCGTGACGCGAATGACCTCGCGAATGCGAGGGGATGGGGGGAGCATAATACGCCAGCGTCTGTAACGTGAGGCTCCCCCTCCGCCTATGCTTCGCTTTGGCACCTCCCCCGTAAACGGGGGAGGGGAGCGTGGGGAGAGGGGTGAGGGGGTCTCAATCACTGCCCCGTCGCAACAATCCCGTCAATTTCGTCCCAAAGGGACTGTTCCTTGCCAGCCGCCAACTCCGCCTCGAACCGCTTCTTGGCAATCCCGTAAAGGTAATCCTTATCCATATCGATGCCGATAAAGCGGCGCCCATGGCGCAGGGCCGCGACGCCGGTTGTCCCGCTGCCGCAGAACGGGTCAAGAATAAGGTCGCCTTTATGGGTGGAGGCGAGGACGATACGCTCCAATAGCGCTTCGGGCTTTTGCGTCGGGTGCCGCCCAAAGGATTTTTCGGATTTTTTTGTCAGGGGCAGATGCCAGACAGAGCGCATCTGTTTGTCCGGCTTTTTCATTTTATCTTCGGGCCAATCGCCGAACTTCATCGCCTCATAATTAAAAACATGTTTGTGTTTTTTGGCCGTCCGCGCCCAGACGAGCGTTTCGTGACTCGCCGTGAACATGCGGCAAGACAGGTTGGGCGAGGCGTTCGGCTTGAACCAGGCAATGTCGTTGAGGACATGCCAGCCCCCTTTTTGCAGCGCATAGCCACATTGGAAAATGGAATGATAGGTGCCGCTAATCCAGATTGTCCCGCCAGGACGAAGTTTGCGGTGACAGGCCGTAATCCAAGCCGTATGGAAATCAAAATCGGCTTCGGGACCTCGCGACTTATCCCAATCGCCCTTATTGACCGACACCATTCTACCACCTTGGCAAGTGAACCCGTCATTGGAGAGATTGTAGGGTGGGTCGGCGAAAATCATATCGACGCTTAGATCGGTGATCTTCTCCAAAACGTTGAGGCAATCGCCTTGGAGTAATGTGAAGCGAGGGTTTTCGGCCCCCGCCGCCATTAACTAAGTCGTCGGGTCATAAGACCGCATAAATGCGATCTTTAGTTGTGTTTTGTCAAGTTGAGTTTTTTATTGCTAGGTGGAACCCCTCACCCGACCTTTGGCCACCCTCTCCCCATGGGAGAGGGGAATAGAACGCTCTCCTTCTCCCGTGGGGAGAAGGTGTCACGAAGTGACGGATGAGGGGCTGGAATTTCACGAATTTGATTGCCCTCTCGACAAATCCAATTATCCCTAAGTTGATGACAGGGGAGTTTGATTGGGAAATGCGCGAGGATGCGGCCGCCTTTACGAGCGGGTCGCAAAAGGCGCGTGTCTGGACCGAAGGCTGGGTTCTACGCCAGATGTATTGCCCGTCCTGCGGGGAACGGCCCCTCACGGATTATACTAATAACAAACCCGTCGCCGATTTTTATTGTGGCCTCTGTTCCGAAGATTACGAATTGAAATCAACCAAGGGGAAATTCGGGAAAAAGATTACCGATGGCGCTTATGCCACCATGATGGCACGCCTCCAGAGTGAAACGGTGCCCAGCCTTATGCTCTTGCGATACACGATGGCCGATAAAATGGTGCAAGACCTGTCGGTTATTCCGAAACAGTTTTTCGTTACCGATTTAATTGAACAGCGTAAGCCTCTAGCGGCCACCGCGCGACGCGCCGGATGGGTCGGCTGCAATATCCTGATAGACAAAGTTCCGAAAGCGGGGCGAATTTCATTGGTCGAAAACCGTGTGCCGCAACCCAAAGATCGCGTTTTGGACAAATGGGCCAAGACGCGTTTCCTCCGTGGAAAGACTTTGGATAAAAAGGGGTGGGTTCTGGACGTTCTCAATTGTGTCGAGCATATCGGGCAGACGGATTTTACGCTGGCCGATGTTTATAAATTCGAGAATTATCTGAGCGAGTTGCATCCCGAAAACAACAATGTGAAACCGAAGATACGGCAGCAATTGCAAGTGTTGCGGGATGCGGGGATTTTGGAGTTTGTTAGGCGCGGAGAGTATCGCTTATCCTAAAAATTCGTTGCAATCATGATTTTCAAAGAACATTAAATCATTTTCTTGTGGAACATTGCAAGAGTATGTAGATACGCCCTCTTCGGCTGTTATCCACAATACATTCACATACTTATGTTCAGTTCCATTCAAAATTAGTCGGCAGACAATGGACATATAGTCCTCCCAATTAACATGAGTCAGTTGAAATTATCTGTCTTATTACCTAATAGCGTGGTGCCAGCCTGCTTTGGTTAAGACAGTCGCCTTATCGGTGACTCGTTTTCCGATGCAGCTAAGATGGGTCAGAGCAATTGTTCTGGCCCATTTTGCTTTAAATTCTTTCTGTAATCCCTAATTCTGTATGTTGCGGTAGATTTGCTTACTCCAAATACCTTGGTCGCTTCCGAGGGAGACATGGACGGACAAATTAACTCAAAAGGCATCAAAAGAGCGGCTGCGAACCGATTTGCTTGTGCTTCGCTTTGACAATATGGCTTATCAGGGTGTTTGCTAAGTAATGCCATAACTGGTGTTTGACCTGCATGGAGAAATGCATGGCCGAGTTCATGGGCGACTGTGAAGCGATCCCTGAAGAAGCCACTACAAGCCCCCTCGTAAACTGATTTTTTCAAAAAGATGGTTTTACCGTCAATTGATGTACATCCTTCGTAACCACTGGCCTCATCATTTTCTACGATTTCTAATTGTATGGCGTCAGAGCTATTGTAAAGTATCTGTTCTAATGTTGCCATTACTGGGAAATATTTAGTACTGTCAAAGCCGTAAGCTTTTCGCATGAGCCATGCATCACGGTCTATGCTTTCCCAAGAACGAGGCTTTACTAGAAAATTGTTATGATCGAAATTCATTTCTCGCAACCTTTGTATTCGTTTAGGAACAAAGTTTTAAGTTCTTGAAGTTTTGTATCTGAAATTTTTGGTAACTGACGAGCAAACATTGCTACAGTTTCTTGTTGAATACCCGTCGATGTTGAAATCGAAAATTCATTTCTTGCAAGCGCATACTCTTTTAACAAGTCTTCAGCGCTTTCTTCAGTAAGCGAATAGGCCTCTAGAATTTTAGAATCAAATCCAGAAGGCGGCTCTTTTCTTCCATGTTCAACATTTGAAATAAATGCGGTCGAAACGCCGAGTTTCCGACTCATATCTAAAATTCTTTCACCTCTATCGATTCTAAGGTTACGGAGTTCTCTACCAAATCTAGTTATCATAACTTCCTATTACCCCATATGTAGTGTTACCTGTAGGTATAATGATTCTTTAAACGCAGGCAAGCAAAAAATTATACCTACAGGAATAAATTCAGCATGCGTTGAAAGTTGTCTTATTTTTTAAACGTTTAATATAAATAGAATCTAGCCTCACTCGGAACCCCACACCCCCTAAAATCATTCTATCTTTCCCCACCTTCGATTGACGGAGAGAGAGTATGATCAAGACACCCACCACCCAACTCCAATTTAAAGACGGTATTGCCTTTATGTCCGTGACCGGGAAGGTTTCCGAGGCGGATATGGCGGCGGCGCTGGACTGGCTGCAATCGCAGGCCGAGCAGCAGGCGGAGTTCAATCTGTGCATAGAGATGGAAAAGCTGGAGTTTCCGAGCCTCGGCGCCTTCAAGGAAGAATTTGGCCGTCTGGGCGAAGTTTTCAAAATGGCAAAATCCATGAAGAAATGCGCGCTGATCTCGCAAAGCGGGTTTGTCCGCACCTTTGCCAAGGTCGAAGGCGCGCTCTGGCCGGCTCTGGAAATTCATGTTTATGAGCCTGAAGAGCGGGCCGAGGCCGTGGCGTGGTTAAAGATGGGATTGGGATAGGGGTGTAATTTCCTCCCCCCGTTTACGGGTTTGAACCAAAGAAGGGTTGATAACCCTTCAACGTGAAAGGGTGGGCCGCGACTGCGGCTCGGAGGGGGGAGCTACATAAAATGGAGGTTGGCGTAATACGCTCCCCCCATCCCCGCTTTGCGGGACTTCCCCCGTAAACGGGGGAAGGAGTTTTGATCAATAAAAAAGGCGGCCCGAAAGCCGCCTTCATAATATTTCGCAAGACTAAAAAGTCGGCGAGGGATGCAACACTTAGACAATTTTGCTTTGGCAAAATTTCCAAGAAACTTCGGAGCGCAATTTTATTGCGCTCGTGTTGGGCGCATTTGCGTAAAAAAGGGCCACCTTTTCAGGTGACCCTCGAAATACTCGGACTGAGAGATCAGCGAGTGAGGCGAACGCTTTGGCAAATTTGCTTTGGGCAAATTTCCAAAGAAGTTCGGGAGGGCGGCTTTGCCGCCCTAATTTAATCCGCAGAGCGGATTAAATCCCTCACTTACATCATACCTCCCATGCCGCCCATTCCGCCCATGCCGCCCATATCAGGCATGCCGCCGCCGCTGTCTTTTTGCGGAGCTTCGCAGATGGCGGCTTCTGTGGTCAGGATGAGACCTGCGACAGAGGCTGCGTCGAGAAGCGCTGTGCGGACGACTTTAACAGGGTCGATGATGCCGGCTTTGACCATATCGACATATTTGTCGTTCTGGGCGTCATAGCCGTAATTGGCTTTGTTTTCGGCAATGATGTTACCGGCAACAACGGCGCCTTCGACGCCTGCATTGTCTGCGATTTGGCGCAGCGGGTATTGCAGAGCGGCTTTGACGATTTCGATACCGGCTTGCTCGTCATCATTGAGGCCTTCGACATCGATGAAGCGAGAGGCACGCAAGAGTGCGGTTCCGCCCCCTGGGACGATGCCTTCTTCAACAGCGGCGCGAGTAGCGTTCAGCGCGTCATCGACGCGGTCTTTACGCTCTTTCACTTCGATTTCGGTAGAGCCGCCGACTTTGATCACAGCCACACCGCCGGCGAGTTTCGCCAAACGCTCTTGCAGCTTTTCTTTGTCGTAATCGGAAGACGTCGCTTCAGCTTGCGCGCGGATTTGCTCGACGCGGGCTGTGATGTCTTTTTTCTTGCCGGCCCCATCAACGATCGTTGTATCGTCTTTGGTGATGTGGACGTGCTTGGCTGTACCGAGGTCTTTCAGTGTGACGTTTTCGAGCTTGATGCCGAGATCGTCAGAGATCACTGTACCGCCGGAAAGGATCGCGATGTCTTGCAACATGGCTTTACGGCGATCACCGAAACCAGGTGCTTTGACAGCGGCGATTTTCAATCCACCGCGTAGTTTGTTGACCACGAGCGTTGCAAGAGCTTCGCCTTCGATATCTTCCGCGATGATCATCAGAGGCTTGCCGGTTTGGACAACGGCTTCGAGGATTGGAAGCATAGGCTGAAGCGATGTCAGCTTGCCTTCGCAAAGCAGAATGTACGGATCGTCCAGCTCGGCTTTCATCTTTTCGGAATCGGTGATGAAGTAAGGGGACAGGTAACCGCGGTCAAACTGCATACCTTCCACAACGTCGAGTTCTGTTTCGGCTGTTTTGCCTTCTTCGACCGTGATGACGCCTTCATTGCCCACTTTGGACATAGCTTCGGCAATCATTTCGCCGATAGAGGCTTCGCCATTGGCAGAAATTGTGCCGACCTGAGCGATTTCCTCGGATTTCGAGATTTTCTTGGCTTTGGCAAGCAGGTCTTTTGCGATTTCGCTAGAGGCTTTGTCGATCCCGCGTTTCAGATCCATCGGGTTCATACCGGCGGCAACGCGCTTCAGACCTTCGCGAACGATGGCTTGTGCCAGAACGGTCGCTGTGGTGGTGCCGTCACCGGCCTTGTCGTTTGTCTTGGAAGACACTTCACGGAGCATCATCGCGCCGAGGTTCTGGAACTTGTCGTCCAGCTCGATTTCTTTCGCAACGGAAACGCCGTCTTTGGTTGTGCGAGGCGCACCGAAAGATTTTTCGATAACAACGTTACGACCTTTTGGGCCGAGGGTGACTTTTACTGCATTGGCGAGAATATCTACGCCTTCCAGCATTTTGGCTCGTGCTTCCGAACCGAATTTGACGTCTTTAGCCGCCATAATAATATCTCCTTAGAGAATTGAGTGTTCAGGTATTAAAAAAGGCGTGTTGGCTTAACCAATCACACCCATGATGTCGGACTCTTTCATGATCAACAGGTCTTTGCCGTCAATCTTGACTTCTGTACCGCCCCATTTGCCGAATAAGACGCGGTCGCCTTTTTTGACATCGAGGGCAACAACTTTGCCGTCTTCGCCGCGGGCGCCGGGGCCAACAGCAACAACTTTACCTTCGGAAGGCTTTTCAGTAGCGGTATCAGGAATGATAATGCCGCCGGAAGTTTTTGTGTCTTCTTTGACACGTTCGACGACCACACGGTCGTGGAGGGGACGAAATTTCATAGTCTCACTCTCTCAGGTTCTCAGGGTTAACGTTTAGCACTCCCATAGGGAGAGTGCCAGTGACACGCATATGAGAGGGAGCCCGGGCGTCCGCAAGTGCGCTCATGTAAATTTTTTATAAAAATTTTGTATTCTTTCGGCCCTGAGCGGGGGCAGGCTGAATGCGCGGCGCCGAGACGCAAACGCCCCGCAAAATCATGCCAAAGGGGACAGGTTTTGCAGGGCTCTGAGGACTGCGAGGAGAGAGAGGTGCAGTCCCAAGGGTAAAGCCAAGGGTTTACTTGTTGACGTCAGGCCATTTTGCGTCCGCTTGAGAGATGAGATTGCGGCGATCGGCCTCCCATTGGCTCTGAATGTCTCCATTATTGTTCAGATAGAGCTTGTCATCGACAATCGACCAATGTTTGGCGTCGCCCTTGGCGGTTTCGCCTTGCGCGGCGGCCCAAGCGCAATAGCCGCCATATTGCGGCGCGTATTTTTCAGGGTTGGAAATAAACGCGTTGAGGTTTTCCAGAGACGAAAACTTCCATTCGGCGCCTTTATACCGTGTCGTGAACTTTTTATCGCCCTTTACCGCTTGCCCCTGTTTGAAATAGGCCACAGCGTCATACCCCTGAATAGCGTCATTGGAAAATGTCCCTGTATAAACCGGGGAGTCATCTTCTGCCATGGCGGCGGGGGCCACCGCCAGAGCCGGCAATCCGGCCAGCGCGAGCGCGATGATATAAGACTTGAGAGGCATGGTGTCTCCTTTCAAAAGGAATAAATCCGATTTGTTCGCGAGCCTGCAAGGTTTAGGGCCCGCCAACAATAAATCCCGCATAGCAAAATCAGTTCCCCACGTCTTTAAACAGAGGAGTCACATCTCTGTGAGAGGAAAAAAAGGGATGCCGTTTTATAATTTTATTTCGGCATCCGGACGTCCTGCCTGTAGGGCGTTTATCCAGTGCTTAGCCAGTTTGGCCGTCCGGTATTCGCCGTAAAGTTTCTTTTCCTGGCGTTCGACGATGGGAAAGGTGGAATAGATATAATCCACATCACCCGGGTCAGTGATGCCGTATAAGATGAAATATAGAGCGTCGAGCTTGGCTTTCAAATGTAAGCGCCGATCCTCATCCCAAATGAAGGGCGGTTTCACCTCGCCCGCCGCATCGACATAGCCCATATCCTTGGCAAAGGGGGCCATGTCATGAGCGGTATACGTCAACTCTAGCACCGTCTCGCGCACAATCTCTCCCGCCGTTCTCGATCCAAATTTGACAGCCTCATAAGTTTCAGGAGGCACGACTGGGAGTTGTTCAACGATGTACCAGTTCATGCTAGTGCTATGAGCTTTAGTTCTGGCAACAAAATCAAATGAAATTGACGCCATATTTGCGAGTAAATAATTTTTCGAATTATCTGATGTACCCTGAAAAGATAATATTGGAAGCTTATTATTAAAAGCTGCGAAAGGCGTGAGCGATGTAACAAATGTCCGAACATCCGTCGCTCTGGCAATATCACGAAATGCCAAAAAGTATTTTGCGTCGTACTTCTCATTCACTTCACTTCGATTAACCCAATATTGTGGTGTTGGGACAAAATTTGGATTTTGTTTTTCTTCAAGTGTGACATCGCCAGAAAGAGCGGCATTATGCAAGTTGGCTTCGTTAAGTTTCACTGAGGCAGAGCGATGATCGTAAAGATGGATCATTCGTCCCACATATAATGGCACCCATTCACCACTTGGACTGTCCCATACATTGCCACCTATCGGGTAGGCTCCTTCATTTCTTTCTAACTCCTGACGGGTTCGAAATTTATCCGAATCATTTGTCATATGAAACATTGTTGAATATTTCACTGGCCAGGTTTTGATGGGTTCGCGGCCCGAGTGATCGATCAGAACCGGCAGGTTTTTATAAACGGTGCGGGTGATTTCGGCGTCACGCCGCGTGCGAAAAATCGGAGCAGTGCCCGTATTGGGATTAATGCGGGCGAAGTCTTCGGGTGAGAGGGGGAAACACCGATCAGGATCTAATATTTCTTCGGGCGATTGAAGGAAAAATGCACATGACGCGGGTTTATCCAAGGAATGGCCAGAAATGATGATAGCCGAAAATTTAAACCGGCTATCCACATCTGGAAAGAATGGATCCAATCCGCATCGCGTCCGTCTATTTTCGAAATCATACAGCGCCTTCAACTTACCCGTGGTTGCGACCCCACTGAAAAATTTGGCGGCAGTTTTATCGCTGGCAATTCCTGAAGGCACTAATAGTCCCATCATACCGCCAGTTTTCAACAGACTTTGCGCACGTTCGACAAAAAGGGAATAAAGATTAATATCACCGCGCCCCAAAAGAGGATAATGTCCGCCTTTTTTCTTGTCGCGCCGGGCTTCTGACAATTGCATCTGCGCCCGTTTATCAGCCTTTTTAAAGTCCTCAAAAAGCGGGTCGTCATTCTTCTCCAATTCGGCAATCGCTTTTTTCCGATCAGAGGCCCGGGGTTTCATCGCGATTTCAGGCCGACGGGCGGCAAACCATTCCACCTGTTGCAATTTTATTCTATCCCAAGGCGGATTACCTATGACGGCATCAAACCCGCCGTGGAAAGAAGGGGATGACCATCTGTCCCAAACACCTGGAAACGCGACTTGCCAATGGAGAAAGTTCTCTTCCTCCATCAATTCTCGTGCCTCTGCCCAGATTTCAGCAAACCGTTCCGAGTCCCGAACGTTTTTCCGGGGTGGACGAGTGCCAGCCATAATCCATTTCGGGTCGCCGAAATGCTCAGTATAAAAAGCGCTGATAATACCTTTATCTTTGGAGTTTAATTTCATCCAGCGTAGGGCATGGGCGAAACTCATGAAATGATAAAGGTCAGAAACCTTTTCCATCATTTCACCATACATGGATTTGGACTGCTCGACTTCTTCAATTTCGGCATCGGCAAGCATTTCAATCGTTTTCATGATGTTTTCTGCCGACGCCGCTTCGCGCACGAGGGGTTGCGAGAGTAGACTGCCGCCTAATAATTCAACATCATTTCTCCAGTCATAGACTGACATACCGAAAAGTGAATCACCGCATTTCAAATGGTGATCCAAAAAGGATAACGGGGCACCGACCGTAAAAGTGTGAAGCCAGAGCGAGACTTTAGCAAGTTCGACGGCCATAGCGTTTTTATCCACGCCGTAAATGCAGCGTTTCAAGACCATGCGGCGAATAATATGCGGATCGTCCAGATGTTCTTCTTTGACGGCCCATTGCTTTTCGCGAGCGTTTTCGAAAATTTTCTCGCGGGTTAGCTCGACCCGTTGAATAACCGCAGAGGGCTCGGATGTTCTCTCAATAGCTGTGGCAACTTCATCGGATAGGAAATCTACCAAGCTAACCAAAAAATGTCCTGATCCCATCGCCGGATCGCAGATTTTCAGTTTCAGAATTTCGTCCGCCGGATCAGCGGTTTCATAAGCGCGATCAATTAGGGGGCGTAGGGTTTCTTCGATAATCAAATCCACCAGATTCTCAGGCGTATAATATGATCCTGATCCCTTTCGGGCGAATATATTAGGGCGGATATCAATTATGCCATCTGTCTCGGTAATTTCATATTCAAGCAAACGTTCGTACACGCTACCAAGTTGTTGCACGGACAGATCACGGTAATTGATATATTTTCGGTCTCCGGCTTCGGTTTTCGCAAAACACATAGCATCGACCAAAGTCACCATGACGGTATCGGATAGGCGTATTGTTTCCAGTAATTCGTGTTTTTCTGAATTAAATAGTCCGCCATTATATGGCGGAATGCCAATGGATTTGTCACCTTTGTCAATTCCACGGCAAAGTCCGGCGAAATGATCCCAATAGCTGGTCCGCGTATCTGAAAAAGTATCGTCTTCTGCCAGTCGTCGACCAATGTCGTTACGCACTCTTTCGCGAAGTCCATAATCATCATAACGCTTTTCGTGTACGGGCAGAAGGTCACGGTCTTCGGCATAAAGGACAAAGAGAAGCCGATACAGAAGGACTAAAGCCGCGTTCCGTACATCCTCCATAGGGCTGTCAGGCGCCGCAGCCGAAATGGCTTTAGCCAAGGCAGGGTAAACCTCATTAAAAATCTTACCGGAGAGGTCCTCTGCAACACGTTCTTCGTAATAGCGCGCAATGTCTAGAGCCCTGGCATGGAGCGTTCGCATTTTTGAGGGGTGAAGGGCAAACCCCGTCCGTCCAAAGAGAAGGTAAAAGACTTTTAACTGATGATCTGTTTTGTCTTCTAATGCAGAACGCAAATCCACTTCGAAGAAGTCGTCGCGTCTGGATTTAGCGTCTTGCCAATAGAGCCGCCACAAGGCTCCATTGGTTAAAATACCCCATTTAAGTTTGCGGTCTGTTATACGGTCAGCACTGGATAAATAATTGAGAATTTGACTGGACGGTGTGCCTTTATCTTCGACCCCCTTTGTGCGTCTGTCGAGGGGGCGATCCCATCGTTTAGCCTCGACCAGACAGGTTGCAAAAGCATATCGTCTGAATTCACCTGTCTTTTCCAGAGCCTTTTCCTTTTCCTTAGAAGAGAGAAAAAGGATTCCATCAGGTACTTCTTCGCGTCCTTTGTTTGAGAGGTTTTGTTGGGGGAGGGAGTCGTTCCAGCCTAAAGCTTCTAGAATTGGCCAGATGAGTTCGCTTTCGGTTGTTGCTTCATTAGGGGTTCCATCTGTCGGAAATTTTTTGAATTGAATTTCCAGTGACGAACGGAATGCATCGAATAACTCAGAAGAAACATCTTCCCAATCAGGCATGTCTCGAATGCTATCCGTCAGGAAATCCTGCGCGAATAAAGTCCCTTTAAACATGATGGCTTCCGTGAATCAAAATAAGTCCTCCCTGAACTCACCCCTAGCGTGTTGTGTTTCACAGGGACACTGTTTTTTGGGTCATAACACGGCTCGAGCGTCTTATTTAAATGTCTTCAAACCTGTCCAAATTGAAATTCTGTGGCCGCATTCCGGCCTTATTTGGGCTGTCTTTGGCGGGAACTCCGATGGGGAATAACCGTTTGATAGCCCATGGAGAAAAAGAAAGGACATAACATGTCAAAAGAATTCCTTAAATCCGGAGCCGCCGGCTTTGCGCTTGTGGCTTCCCTCTTCGTTGTTTCGCCTGCCACGGCTCAGCTGGGCGGCGTAACTGGTCAGGTTGGAGGCGTTGTCGATTCGACCGCGCGCACCACAACTGACCTGCAGTCCAAAACGCGTCTGGAAAAAGAGTCTGACCTGCGAAAGGCCAAGGCCAAGGCTGACCTTGAAAATCAGACCGATCTTTCCAATCAGACAGAGGTCGGAGCGGACGCTATGGGCAACGCTCAGAGCCGTCTGGGCGACGACATCATGACGGACACAACGGCTGACGCCGCGGCGAACGCCAGATCACAGACCGATTTGTCCAGCACAACACGAACCGGCGCCGAGATTGACGGCAGCGCTGTAAGGCAGGAGATGCTAGACACCATGACCGAGGGTCAGACAACCGTTGAAACGGCTGGCGACGTGATGGTGGATACGGCGACGAAAACATCAGGTAGAACCGCCGCTTCCATTGAAGCTCAGAATGACGCCATGTCAGAGACGATAGTTGATTCGGGCGAAACTGTTCAGAGCCAAGCAGATGTTGACGGGACGGTTTCCGGCGACGCCGAAGCAGGCACGACACTCGGCGTAAATACGCCGTCCCGTGTCGGCGTGGGCCTTTCCAGCCCGGTTGCGGTTGGCGTTCAGTCTAATTCTTCCGCAGATGCGCGCTATTCAGGCCGGACAGAGGCGGGCGTGGCGGCCAAAGCGCCTACGACGTCCCTGGACGGAATGCTGACGATTGGCACGACTGTCATGTCAAATTCCGGCGCGGCGCTCGGAACGATTAGCGGTCTGCAAACGACAGAGGCCGGCGTTATCAGCGCTGTAAATCTCGAAGGACAGGCGAAAGCCGTTCCCGTGAACGCGCTGTCGGCAGAAGGCGACGTATTAGTGTCGTCCATGACGAAAGCTGACGTAAAATAAAGAGTCTCGGTAAAACGAAGCCGAATATTAGGCCCGCTCCGTCTGACGGGGCGGGTTTTTTATTGGCGCAATGGCCTAAAGTGTTGGCCACTAAAAAACCGGCCCGAGGGCCGGTTGATTTGATAAGCATCGCTTTCGGGCCTTAAGCCGGAAGCGGTTCGCTGCCGGATGTCGGCTTGCCGCCTTTGGGCTTGCTGCCGATTTGCTCGGCGGCGTGGCGAAGCGCGGTCAGGCGATCTTCGAACGCATAGTTCGGATCGAGCGCCTCGTCGATGCGCAGGCCTTTCAGCTTTTTCATAACTTCAGGGCTGATGCCGCTCGTATAGACCCGCTTGCCAGAGGATTTGGCATCCACGGCTATGGTCTCAATGGCGCGGGCCGCCGACACGTCGACAAAAGGCAGACGCGAGAAGTCCAGAATGATAGCGCCTGAACCTTCCGGAACGCCCTGACGGACATGGTGGCCCAGATCCGCGGCGGCGCTAAAGCTCATCGCGCCTCCGAAATCGAACATGGAAATCCGTCCGTCGGACTCTTCGAGGATTTTGCGCTCTTCCGGCGTGGTTGTGCGCGGCAGAACGTTAGACGCCTCTTTGAGCTGAACATCGGCTGTGCGCCAGACAAAGGCCAGAGCCGCCAAGACTACGCCGAGACCGACCGCCGTGATAAGATCGACAAAGACCGTCACAAGAAGAACCAGCATCATGATGACATAGTCAAAACGTGGGCCTCTCAAGGCGCTGCGGATATAAGAAAAGTCGATAATGTCATAACCCACTTTGACCAGAATACCGGCCAGAACGGCGTGCGGAATTTTGGCTGCAAGAGGCGATAAAACTAATACGATGGCGAGAAGGACCAAGCCGTGCACCATACCGGAAATCTTGGTCGATCCGCCGGTTCTGATATTGACCATGGTCCGCATGGTGGCGCCAGCGCCGGGAAGCGCGCCGAAGAAACCGGCAATCGTGTTGCCCACGCCCTGACCAATTAATTCCTGATCGGAATTATGGCGGGTGCGGGTGACGTTGTCGGCGACAAGAGAGGTCAAGAGACTGTCAATCGCGCCCAGAACCGCCAAGATGACGGCGGCCTCCAGAACAATCACCAATGTGTTTCCTGAAAGTTGCGGAAGAATGAAGTCCGGAATGCCGCTCGGAATAGCGCCGAGGATCGGCACATTGGTCAATAGGAGGCCGGCCAGCGTCCCGACAATAAGCGCTGCCAGAGTGCCCGGTAGAAATTTGGAGAATTTCTTGGGCCACAAAAAGACCGTTGCCAGAGTCAGAACCGCGAGGCCCAACGCGCTATAATTAATATTGGAGATCGCGACCGGAATGGCCTCTATCGCAGAGAAGACAGTACCGCCTTCGGGCGCGCCGCCAAAGAGACGGGAGAATTGAAGCAAAATAATGATAACGCCAATCCCGCTCATAAAGCCGGAAATCACTGGATAAGGCACGAGTTTGATATATTTACCAAGCTTGAAGACCCCAGCCAGAATCTGGATGATACCGCCCAGAACGACCGCCGCAAACAAGAGCGGAATTGCCGAGAGGACTTGCTCCTCAACGGTCATGGACGGATCCATGGTCGCGACAAGAGAGGCTAAGAGACCGGCGAAAACCACAACCATCGGGCCGGTAGGACCTGAGATTTGTGTGTTGGTTCCGCCGAAGAGCGCAGCGAAGAACCCGACAATGATCGCGCCCCAAAGACCGGCAATTGCGCCGCCTTCTACGCCCGGCGGAAAAACGCCCGCGCCAAAGGCCAGAGCCAACGGAAGTGCGACGATACCGGCGGTGACGCCGCCGAAAATATCGCCGCGTATATTTGAAAAATCGAAAATGGGCGGTTTCCCCGCCCGGTTACCAAGCAATGCCATAGCAAAGCTCCTTTACTTTAATTACTGAGGTTTAAATCAGGCTGCCGAGTCGGAAAGGCCGGACATTCTGGCGACTTCTTTGGCGTAGCGCTCATCAACAAATTGGAATTGTTTCTGTTTTTCGTCATAAGCGGTCACGCCGCCCGTCTTGATGTCATAAACCCAGCCATGAAGTTCGACTTCGCCCTTGGCCAATGCGGCGGCAACGGAAGGGTGGGTACGTAAATGCTGCAGCTGAAGCAGGACATTCTGTTCAATCAAGAAAGACATTCTCTCGTCATCCGTCATATCTCTGCCGAGCTCGTCAACAACCGATACGGCCGCTTTGGAATAACCAAGCCAGCGTTTGACATGTGGCAAGCTCTCAAGTCCTTCGGGGTTCATAGCGCCGGCCATAGCGCCGCAACCTGAATGGCCACAGACGACGATATGCGGTACTTTTAAAACAGCGACCGCATATTCGATAGAGGCCGTCATGCCGCCTGTGTGTTCCGTGTGAGGGGGAACAATATTACCGGCATTGCGGCAGATAAATAGCTCGCCCGGGCCAGTTTGCGTAATCATACCCGTTTCAATACGGCTATCGGCGCAGGTGATGAAAAGCGCTTCAGGGCTTTGACCATGGCTCAGCTCTTCGAATAAAGATTCTTTGTCGGGGAAAACGGCGCTTTGAAATTTTAAAACACCAGCGGCAAAACTTGGCATAGGGAACTCCTGTTAGATAAGGGGAATGATAATTATAAAGTTGAAAACTGTCGGTTTTTCACGGGCCGGGTGACGGGTTTGCAAATCGGGTGGGCGGATTGTCTTTCGCCAACCTGTATCGTTGCATGTCAGAGGCCTTTCAAACTGGATGGGTCAAGCTGAAACAGAATGAGGGGGTAAATACACAACGAGGGGGAGTGCATTTCTCTGTTTCGCCTGACCCAAACTTGGGGACATAATTGACCTGTTTACAAGTCATAATGCCTATAGCGCTGGAAGGATTATAGGTAATATACTAATTCATTATCCTATCCATAGCTTTAAGCTATAGAGAAACTTTAGTAAAACAGGGGAGGAAATTCCATGCGGGAAAAAGGAGTCATGAAGTTTTTTGGCCTCGGCTTTTAAATTGAGGGGCCTCGACTTTTTCGGACTGGCTCATCAAGTGACAAGCCACCTTTCGAAATACCACGCCAATCTTTTCGAATTTTTCAGAGAGTGGAGAGGAGGGTCGCCATGTCAGGCTAATATGACGTTTGGCCAGAGGGTGATCTATGCGCCGGACAATTAATTGCGGATCGCGCTTGGCCTCTGAAATGGCGTATAGACTTGGAAGAACCGCAATACCGCTACCCATAGACGCCATTTGGCGAATGGCATCCAAACTCGTGCCCTGATATTCCTCGCTAGTGGTGGCGCCAGCCTCGCTGGCCAGCCTCTCGACGACGTTGGAAAACTTTTGGCTGTTTCCAAGGGTAAGTAATTCCCGCCCTTGCAAGTCTTTGAGCTTTATCGGCCCACGAGAACTGGCGAGTTTGTCATCGGGAGGTACGCAGATATAAATATTTTCTGTCACGAGCAATAAGCTTTCCATTTCAGGGTGATCCTCCGGTGTGGAAAGAATAATGTCGAAACGGCCATCTTGTAATCGGGTCTGGAGGTCTTGTGTTAATTCCTCGCGAACGGCGAGGCGCAGCTCCGGGTAAGTCGTGTGAAGCTCTCGAGTGGCCTGCGGCAGGAGGTAAGGCCCTATGGTTGGCAGAACGCCCAAACGCACCCGCCCGGCCAGACGTCCGTCGGCTTCCTGCGCCAAGACTTTCAGCTCTTCCGTTTCGCGCAATATCAGTCGCGCGCGCCGCACCACCTCCTCGCCAACCGGAGTCATCATCGCGCCTTGCCGGCCGCGTTCCAATAATGTGATGGCGAGATGGTCTTCCATATCTTTTATTTGGGCGGAAAGGCTCGGCTGACTAACAAAGCAGCGTTTGGCCGCGGCGCTGAACGATCCGGTTTCTGCAATTGCGACGAGATATTCAAGCTGCCGGAGAGTGGGTTTCATGAGGTGAACCTAAAGAGTTTCACCCTATGGCCAAATGAAATTTCTGTGATTCAGCCTATAGGTCGCAGGTGAGAATACGTTTCGAGCCCCTTTGAACAAAGGGGCGTCCGTCCCATATACAGCGTATGAAAAATTTTTCCCTCCTCGATCTTTCTCCCGTTCCCGAAGGCCACACGACCGCTGAGGCGTTGTCCAACACTGTCGAGCTGGCGCAGTTAGCGGACGTGTCCGGCTATCACCGATTTTGGCTGGCCGAACATCATAACATGCCCGGCATAGCCAGTGCAGCGACCTCTGTTGTGATTGGACATGTCGCGGCGGCGACCAACAATATCCGCGTCGGAGCGGGCGGCATCATGCTGCCCAATCACGCGCCGCTTATGGTGGCAGAGCAGTTCGGCACACTTGCCACCCTTTTTCCAGACCGCATAGATCTCGGCCTTGGCCGCGCGCCGGGCACTGACATGACGACAACGCGGGCACTGCGGCGCAATACAGGCGCCAATGACAGGTTTCCGCAAGACGTGCAGGAATTGCTGCAATATTTCGGAGATGCGCAAGACGGTCAGAAAGTTCGCGCCATTCCGGGTGAAGGGACGAAAGTGCCAATCTGGATTCTCGGCTCAAGTCTTTACGGCGCGCAGCTCGCTGCCCACTTTGGATTGCCCTATGCGTTCGCTTCGCACTTTGCGCCGGCCATGCTCGAGCAAGCGCTCCAAATTTACCGCGAGACCTTTCAGCCATCTGAATATTTGGACGCCCCGCATTTTATGCTAGCCGCCGGAGTCTGTGTGGCAGATACGGATGAGGAAGCCGACTATTTGCGGTCGTCGCAAAAACTGGCATTTGCCAAATTGCGCTCGGGCAACCCCGGCAAGCTGCCGAAGCCCAGCCGCGATATTGACGCCCAAATTCCCGCCGAGATGCAGGCACAAATTGCGCATGCTATGTCCTGTTCGGCTGTTGGGTCTCCGGAAACGGCAGAAGCCCAGCTCCGAGTGTTGATAGATACATTTGAGCCGGACGAAATTATTGTTACCGGGATGATCCACGACCATAAGGCGCGGATGAAGTCATTCGAAAAGGCTGCGGATATTCTGCAAAGCTTGCGCGAGGACTAGCTTCGAGGCCATCTCCAGGTTGCGCGGTCAGAGCATAAAAAAAGGTAGCGATGAACGCTACCTTTTAAGGTCAAGCTAGGAGGAAATAGCTTTTGACCAGTCTCTAATAATCGAAGTTCAGCTCTACTCCGACCTGACGCCCGCGGCTGAGGGGCGCAAATGTTCCGCCGAGCGGGACGCCGCCGAGGGCCGCTGGCAGCTGCGTGTCATTGCCGTGTTGCACATCATTGGTGAGGTTCTTCCCGTAGATGGTAAAGGAGACATTGTCGCTGCCCAGTCCGAATGTCAGGCTACCATCGACGCGGTCAGCGGGGTTAAGTATCCCTAGATTGCTATCTGTATAGGCAGCGCCGTCTCTGTGTGCGTAATTCACATTTAATGTGGTCTCACCCAAAGCCGGGATATTTGTCGAATAGATAAATCCGGCATTGGCCGTCCAAGGAGACAAGCGGGCCAGATCCAGATCTTCGTCTGCCCCGTCAATGACGCCGTCACTGTTCAAGTCGAAAATTACCGACGTATAATCGCCGTCTGTATAGCCTACAGACCCCGTAAGTACGAGATTGTCTGTAACCGGATATGTCGCTTCCAATTCAAAACCGCGAATATCAGCGTCTGCTACATTCCGGATAACTTGTACGACGCCAGTTGTCGGGTCTGACAGGTTGATTTCCCGCTGTAGATCCTTGGCCTTGTTAAAGAAGGCCGCGCCGTTGAACCGGGCGCCCAAAATGGGCTCCGATTTAAAACCGAGCTCAAAAGAATCGATCTGTTCGTCTTGGAAAGGACCGGGGCCAAAATTGACAGTGTCAGCCGCTGTGTTCCGGAAATTGTAACCCCCAGCGCGGAAAGAGCGTGACCAATGGCCGTAAACTCGGAGGTCTTCATTTACCTCATATCCGAAACCAACTTTCGGAGACCAGTTGGATGTTTCAAATGTATCGTTGAAGTCGAAGCCACATTCTCTGGAAGAGCGCGGATCGCGTGGAACAACGGTACATGGTGAATTCACATTTGCGACAAGTGAGGCTATCTGAACGTCTTTACGTTCGTCGGAATAACGTATCCCGGCGTTGAAACTCAGCTTGTCCGTTAAATCATATTCACCGGCCGCAAAGACTCCAATCGTCTCGGAATCCTGAAATCCGCCGCCGTCTTGTGTCAAGGCAGGTCTTACGCCGCCTGTTGCAACGCCCAATAGGTCACGTTGTTCGCCGTAAAAAAGGTCCTGAGTGAAGTAGAAAAGCCCCGTCGTGAAATCGAGCCTGTCGTCCAGAAAGCGGCCATTATAGCGAATTTCATTAGAGAACTGTTCCTGGTCGGTGGCGAAATTGGCATGGAAGAAATAGCCGGGCGAGGCGTCAATATCGCTTCGTCCAAACTGAGTATAGCTCCTATAGCCGAAGATATTTGTTATCGTACCGTTGCCAAAGCCGACATCCAAATCCGCCCGGGCGCTGAACTGATCCCATTCGGCGTCGTTGGAGCCTGTTTCATCTATAGAGAAGTCGAAAGTTTCGCGGTCGAAATTGACAACCTGGCCGTCAATGCCGGAGCCATTTGTGTGACTTTGGGCCGCGGGGCCGTCGCCTTTGGTGTCGCCCATTTCATATTTTAAGAGTAATTCAAAGTTATCACCGGGTGTAAATTTGGCGCCTGTCCGAATGAGGGTTGTCTCGGATTCGCCGTGATTTTCGCCGTTGAAGGAGTTTTCGAACCAGCCTTTGTCATTATTGTGGTAGACGCCGACCTTTACCGAAAGAAGATCCTCGACAACAGAGCCGGACATGGTGCCGGAGGCAAAGTAATTTGCGCCCGTTCCGCGAAGGCCGGATTCAGCCGCTAGCTTTCCTTTGAATGTAAACTCTTCTGTCGGATCGCCTGTGTTGATCAGAACCGCACCGCCCGTCACATTGCGGCCGAATAAGACGCCTTGTGGGCCGCGCAAAGTTTCGACGGACTGAAGATCAAATGTATCCAGAACAACGCCGGCATTAATGCCCAGATAGACGCCGTCAACAAACACCCCCACCGCCGGGTCGATTGACGGAATAGAGGAGTTTACCCCAAGGCCTCGAATGGAAAAGTTGGCTGTGCCTTTTGCTGTGGCAATATCATCAAGCGCCACATTGGGCATTTTAAAGCTCAGGCTGGAAATATCCCGGACTTGCAAAGCGTCAAGTTGGTCCTCCCCGAAAGCCGTAATCGCCACGGATGTGTCCTGCACATTTTCTCCGCCAGCCTTCTTGGTCGCTGTGACGATGATTTCGTCCGTCAGGACACTGGAAGCTTGAGCGTAGGCATTGGCTGGCATCAAGGCGGCCGCAGCAATGAGTGAAACGGCAGACACATTTGTAGTGAAAAAAGCGCGCATATAGATTTCCCCGAAATTATAATTTCATTTTATATTTCACCTTCGCGGCTTTGGACTCGGGATACAAATATATTTATTATTGTTACTTCCGCTAAAATATGTATTTATGAGCAATGCTCAAATTTGATTATATCCGGCATTTCATCGCGACTGCTGAAACAGGGAGCATTAAAGACGCCGCCGAGAAAATCCGAATTTCTCCAACCTCTATTCGTCATTCGATAGAGAAATTGGAAACGGGATTAAATGCGACGCTTTTCGTGAGACGCCCCTCCGAAGGCGTTTCGCTGACTAATGACGGCTACCGCCTGCTTGAGCGGACAACACATTTAATAAGCGATGTCGAAGATATTGAATCGCTTTTCATCACGTCGAAGAGAAAGCTCCGGGGCAATCTCATTATCGGCTGCCAGGAGGGACTGACTTGGTCTCTCGTTCCGCGCGCCATCGAGTTGATGAACCAGGCGCACCCCGATGTGAATATTTCGGTTAAAACGGTCTGGATGGAAACGCAGTTTGAAACGCTTGAAAAGGCTGAGGTCGACGTGCTCCTGACCTTCACTTTGGAGGAAGTCAAAGACAAGAGATATCAGGCAAATGTGCTCTGCCGCCCGCAAGCCTGCGCCATGATGCGTAAAGGTCACGACCTTGATAATGGAAAGCCTGTGAAGCTCTCTGACCTCGCTAATTATCCTCACATCTTCATTCAGGACGGTCCGGCGATGACCTTGTTTTCAGGTATGTATCAAAAAGTGGATCTGGAGCCCGTGATATATATGTATAGTAATATCAGCACCGGTGCTCAGTCCGTTGTTGGCCGGACGGACGCTATCTCCTTACGCATTCTTCGCCCCGCCATTGGGCTCACGCCCTTGGGAGACGGGATGGTCGTGCCGATGATAAAAGATAAAGTTCAAAAGCCCTGGCTTGTCGCCATGACGAACAAGATAAAGCGCCCTTTAGCCCTCGATAAAAGAACCGAGTTTATCAGAATCTGCCACGAGCTGTTCGATGGCGGCCAGATGAAAAAGCATATTTATTATTAGTTCATTGCCCAAAGAGGGGTTTAAAGAGAACCTTTTACGGCTCTTTCAGATAACTTTGAAGCGCGGCGATAAATGCCTCATAATCCTCTAAATGCGGGAGATGACCAATGCCCGGAAACTCCACCAGTTTCGAGTTTGGAATTCGCGCTGCCGCCTGTTTGCCGAGGCGGTCATAACGGCCAAGTTCCTGACGATCCGTCTCGCTCACCAAATCCTTATTCAGGGCCGAGCGATCGCGTGTGCCAATCAATAAGAGTGTTGGCATCTCAAGTTTATCCAAATCCTGCACCACGGGTTGGGTGTAGATCATATCATATTGCAGAGCACTGATGCGGGCGAGGCGAGGGTAGTCCAGACTCTGAAGCGGCGCGGAAAAGACGTCTAGGCTTCGGTCAAATTTCTCTGACCATTTCCCGTCATAATAGCTCTCGCGCATATAGGATTTCATCTTGTCCCGCGTCATATCGAGATTGCGCGCTTCCCACTCTTCCACGGTGCGGTAGGGTGTGAGCGCTTGGTAATCCTCAAGTCCCAGCGGGTTAAGCAATATGAGCGTCTCTACGCGCTCCGGATAGCTTAGCGCCATTCGGGTTGCCAAAACGCCGCCTGTTGAATGGCCCAGAATCGTGGCCGTTTCGACCTCCAGATGATCCAATAATTCCAAAGTTTGCGAGCCGAGGCGCTGGAAACTAAACGGCCCCATCGGCTTGCTGCTTTTGCCCCACCCAATATGATCCGGGATGATGACATGGTGGCCCGACGCGGCAAGGTCGCGCGCTGTCTGGCCCCAATAATCACCTGTGAAGTTTTTACCGTGCAAGAGAACAATTGTACGCCCGCTGGCTTCTGCGGTGGGGGCGACGTCCTGATATGACAGGACGAGCGGCCTCCCCGCATCATCTGTCGCGTCCAGTTCCAAACTCTGGCTCGGATAGGGATAGTCAATAGATTCCAGATTTATTCCGCTGACAGGGGAAGTGGATGTCTCCTGAGCCGCTGCTGTCGTGCAAAGAGCGGGCGCTAAGAATAGGGTCCCGGCAAATATAATAGATTTGAATGAGGTCATAATATTGGGTTCTCAAGGTTTAGACGGCGGAAGAAATTAATCTTTCACAAATTGCAAAGCCTCGCGTCTTTATTTGTTCCCTCCGACCGACAGGGGTATCTAGATTGTTTCCGTCCACTTCCGGCTCAGCAAGGCAGCGGAATTAATTATGCCGACCATGCAGTAGGTTTGCGGGAAATTGCCCCAAAGTTCGCCGGTCTCTGTGTCGACATCCTCGGAGAGAAGACCGAGATGGTTGCGAGTGGAAAGAATGTTTTCGAACAGGCGGCGGGCTTCGTCCTTGCGGCCAATGCGCGAGAGTGCGTCGATATACCAGAAGGTACAGGCGGTGAAGGCGGTCTCGGGCCGACCAAAGTCATCCTCGACTTTATAGCGATAAATGTGATCGCCTTCGCGGAGTTCGGCCTCGATGGCTTCGACCGTGCCGACATATCGAGGATCTTGCGCAGAGATAAATCCGATTTCCGCCATGAGCAGGACAGAAGCGTCGAGTGCTTCCCCGCCGAAGGCGGCGGTGAAGGCGTTGCGCTCTTCATTCCAGGCTTCGGCGAGGATTTTCTGATGGATGAGACCCGCACGTTCTTCCCAATAAGTTTCGCGGTCAGTCTGCCCCAGATGCGCGGCGATTCGGGAAAGGCGGTCACACGCCGCCCAGCACATGATCGCCGAAGAGGTGTGCACTTGGGCGATGGTCCGAAACTCCCAGATACCCGCATCGGGCTGATCGTGCATGGCATAGGCGCGTTCGCCCACCGGCTCGAGTGCTTTGAACTCGGCGAGGCCGGGATTATTTAAGAGGCGTTTGTCGAAAAAGCTTTGCGCGACGCCGAGCACAATTTGGCCGTATACGTCATGCTGAATGTGTTCTGCTGCCTGATTCCCAACGCGCACCGGGCCCATATTGCCATAGCCGGGCAAAGCCTCGGCAATGGTCTCGGTGAGGTTTTCTTCCAAGCTAATGCCGTAAACGGGCTGGATATGGCCCCCCTTGGAATGTGAGACGATATTTCTCACCCAGCGCATATAATGCTCGAGCGTTTCCATCTCGGATAAGCGGTTCAGGGCTGTTACCGAGAAATAGGCGTCTCGAATCCAGCAATAACGGTAGTCCCAATTTCGCTGGGACCCGGAGTGTTCCGGGATAGAGGTTGTCAGCGCGGCAACAATGCCGCCCGTTTCCTCAAACACGCAGAGTTTAAGCGTAATGGCAGCGCGGATAACGGCGTCTTGCCATTCAATCGGGATAGCTAGGCTGCGCGACCAGCGATACCAGTAGCTCGCCGTGCGGCGGTACCAATCATCTGCCAGAGCATGGACGCTATCGGCCAGAGCTTCGTCGGCGTTGAGGATAAAGGTTACATCATTGTCGAGCAGAAACTGGGTTCCGTTCATGACATAAGAAACGGGGGCGTCTGTGGTAATACGAAAACGGGTGTCTTCGGATTCATAACGGATATGATTGACCCCGCGCTTGGGTTTAATCTTTGTTTTCCCCCATTCAGCTTCGACAGATAAAGTGATTGCAATTTTAGGCTCACCCGCAATGACATGAAACTGCCGCACGACGGCGGCGGGACGGAAGGTGCGTCCGTTTTTGTCAAAGCGAGGCGAAAAATCGACAATTTCCAATATGCTGCCGTCTTTCGCTTCTAGGCGGGTACGGAGAATTGCCGTGTTTTTCTCGTAACTCTGGCTGTGTTTTTCCAGCCCCTCCATCCAGACGCCGAACGTGCCGCCGCCATTCATGAGGCTGTTAAAGACGGGCTCTCCGTCCAGACGCGGGAGGCAAAGCCAGCGGTAAGCTCCGCGTCTGTCTATCAGTCCGGCGACCGTGCCATTGCCGACAATACCCAGATCCAAACCTTGTTCTGTTTTACTTTTCTGCGTCATGAAACTCTTTCAAATATGTATGGACGGCGGCCACATTCGACAGGCGATATTGCGCGGAGGTGTCTTCCTCCCCGACTTTTATCGACATTCCGCCAAGTTCATTTACGACCTTGAACGCGTCTTCATCAGTCGTGTCATCCCCAATCATGACCGGGCGGCGCCCACGGAAAGGGCAGGTGTTCATGGCTTTGCGTAGACATTCGCCTTTATTGGCGCCTTTTGGTTTGATCTCGAAGATACATTTTCCTTCTTGCAGATTATAATCAAGAAAATTGGCAGCGAGCAAAGGAAGCTTTTCCCTGAGGGCGGTCTCCGCGTTAGGCGCCTTTCGGTAATGAAGTGCCACGACTGGCCCTTTGGTTTCTATTTCAACGCCTCTAAGTGTTTCGGTCAGAGCGGTAAGCCCCTCCATAAAATCATCGGGTAAGAAAGTCGTAGGGGCTGTGGCCTGTTTTCCCGGGTGGGCAGAATAAAGCCCGTGATTACCAAATCGCCAGACTTCCTTCGGAACGCGCCCGGAGAGGTCCTGTAATCCCCTGCCGGAAATCAGGGCGACAGCGCCGCCTAGTATCCGCGACAAGTTCAGAATTATTTCTGCGCCGCCTTCGGGTAGGGCGACTTTATCTGCCTCTTCCTGAATAGGGGCGAGCGTTCCGTCAAAGTCGAGGAACACGGCGTCTTGCGAGGAAAGGGGCTTAGGATAGGATGTCAAAACAGAATCCAATTAATTGGCGGAAACAGCGTTTAGGGCGGTCATGAACCGCTCACGCCACCACGTAATGTCTTCGGACATGATTCCATCAAAGAGCGATTGCCAGCGGGCCTGGCGTTCTTTGAGCGGCATAGCGAGAGCTTTTGCAACCGCGTTGGATATCTCGGTAGGGCTATGCGGATTTACCAATAATGCGTCTTTCATCTGCTCTGCCGCTCCGGCAAATTGCGACAAAACCAGTACGCCGGGATTCTCTGGATCTTGTGTGGCGATGAATTCTTTGGCCACCAAATTCATTCCGTCCTGCAGAGGGGTCACAAGACACACCTCGGCCAGGCGATAAAGTCCGGCAACTTCCTCCCGGGCATATCCCCTTGCTAGATACCGAATAGGTATCCAGTCCAGATCGCCGTAGTCGCCGTTGATGCGCCCGGCGAGTGCGTCGAGTTCTTCGCGAAGGTGCATATATTCATCAACCATTTCCCGCGACGGCGGCGCCACCTGGGTGAAGGACACTTTGCCGTGCTGGTCTGGAAAGTCATCGAAAAATTTCGCCATGCCTTCGAAACGCTGCGGCAGACCTTTGGAATAATCCATTCGGTCGACGCCGAGGACAAGGCTTCTATTTCGCTGAAAGGTGGATAGCCGGTTGCGAGCTTCCTGAGCAGGCTGACTCGTTGCCGTTTGCGCAAACGATTTACCATCAATTCCGATAGGACAATGAAGCAGAGTGACCTCTCGGCCGTTTACTCGCATGACTGTATCGCTGACGGGCTCAGCCCCCAATTCCTGTTCCAGATACATTTTCAGATTGGCAACATCGCGATTCCCCTGAAGTCCGATGACGTCGTAGGAAATCAGGCCTTCAATAAGGTGTTTATGATCAGGGATGGAGCGGAATGCATCTGGATTAGGAAAAGGAATATGCAGGAAAAATCCGCAAGGCAGGGATGAGCCCATTTCTCTTAGGAATTTTGCCACAAGCAGGAAATGATAATCATGTACCCAGATGACGTCATTTGCTTCGGCCAAGTCCACCGTATTCTCGGCGAAGCGTTTATTTATTTCGACATAGGTTTTGAAGTTCCTATCATCGAACTTCGCCAGATCGACGCGGCCATGAAAGACTGGCCACAAAACACTATTGGAATATCCGAGGTAAAAATCTTCATATTCCGTTTTGGTGTAATTACACAGCGCGAAGTTAACGCCGTCCTGTTCGGCTTCGGAAAAACGATTGCTTGGAAAGTCGTAAATCTTTCCGCTCCAGCCCATCCATAAACCGTTGGAAGACTTTAGCGCGTCCCAGACGGCCACAGCTAATCCGCCAGCTTTGGACTTCGTTCCAAAAGCGGTTCGGTTGGAAATGGCAATCAGTCTGCTGCTGGCAGGGTTCGGCTGGGACAAGACATAATCCGACAAGGTTAAAGCGTGTAAATAGAATAATTCCCATAGCAGGAATTGGTTTCGAGCTAAAGACAGAGGCCGTTCGAGCCGGTTTTTCAAACTTCAGCCCCTGGTTTGGAGGCAGAGTTGGAGAGATTTGATGCATAGTAGGGCGCGCCGCGGAAAATTTCATCACGGATTAAGGCAAATGGCCCTGTGGTTTCGGCGTAATAGGGCGAACGCTCACCGTTTAACGCTCTTGCTCCGCTTCCGCCAATCCCTTAGAACGCCACAAATTTTCGTTTTACTTCAAAGGGACTCGCCATGGCAGGTCATTCCAAATGGGCCAATATCCAGCACCGTAAAGGCCGTCAGGATAAATTGCGCTCCAAGCTTTTTTCAAAACTCTCAAAAGACATCACCATCGCGGCGAAAATGGGCGGTGAAGACCCGGACATGAACCCGCGCCTTCGCTTGGCGATTGCCAACGCTAAAGGCCAGTCCATGCCGAAGGATAATATCCAGCGTGCGGTTAGCAAGGGCGTCGGCGGTGATGGAGCTGATTACGAAGAAATCCGTTATGAGGGCTTTGGCCCTGGCGGCATTGGTTTTGTAGTCGAAGCCAGCACGGATAATAAAAACCGCGCGGCGATGGAAGTCCGCACCGCCTTTTCCAAAAACGGCGGAGCCTTGGGCGAAACCGGATCGGTCACTTTCATGTTCGATCAGATGGGTAAGATTGAATATCCGCTTGCTGTCACGAGTGAAGACGAGATGATGGAAGCGGCAATCGAAGCCGGCGCGGAAGATGTCGAGACAGATGAAGAAGCGAATGATCAATGGGACGAATATGAACCTGTCCACACGATTTGGACGGCGCGGGATGACCTCGGCCCTGTTGCCGGAGAACTGGAAAAGAAATTCGGCGAAGCCAAATCCGTCAACCTGATCTGGAAAGCGCAGAACGAAATCGACAACCCTGAGCAGGCCGCAGCGGTTATGCGCCTGAATGACGCCCTCGAAGATGTCGACGATGTTTCAACTGTCTTCCACAGTTTTGCCATGACCGAAGAAGCCATGGCGACTATCCCGGATGACGAGTAAAGCCTGAATACATTAAAAGAAAAAGGCGGCTCTTTTGGCCGCCTTTTTTATTGCTTCGGAGATTAATTAGTCCAGATCAGACGCGCTGTGGCGTTCTTTGACCTGTTCGTCTTCTTCGCCCCAGGTGCGGTTGACGCGGCGTCCGCGTTGAACGGCTTCGCGTTTGGCAATCTGTTTGGCCCACCGCAGAATGTGTTCATATTCATGAGTCTGTAGGAATTCCTCCGCGTCATAAACATTTCCGACCGCGAGCGCGCCGTACCAAGGCCAGACGGCCATGTCCGCAATAGAATATTCATCACCTGCGAGATATTCATTATCCGCAAGACGGCGATTTAAGACATCCAGTTGTCGTTTGGCTTCCATGGCAAAGCGGTCAATGGCATATTCGATTTTGACCGGGGCGTAGCTATAGAAATGTCCAAATCCGCCGCCGAGATAAGGCGCGCTGCCCATTTGCCAAAACAGCCAAGAAAGCGCTTCGGTTCTGGCAGAAGGATCTTTCGGCAGGAAGGCATCAAACTTTTCGGCCAAATAGAGCAGGATAGAGCCAGATTCAAACAGACGCTGGGGAGGGGACACACTGTGATCCATTAGGGCCGGGATTTTGGAATTTGGATTGATATCTACAAATCCGCTTCCGAATTGATCGCCTTCACTGATGTCTATCAGCCAAGCATCATACTCCGCGCCTTCTTGTCCGGCGGCGAGCAGCTCTTCGAGCATAATGGTCACTTTCTGACCATTTGGGGTGGCGAGAGAATAAAGTTGGAAGGGGTGTTCGCCAATTTCCAGAGTTTTTTCATGGGTCGGACCGGCTATCGGGCGATTAATATTTGCAAATTTCCCGCCGGACTCTTTGTCCCATTTCCAGACTTTTGGTGGATTATATTCGTCTTTATCTGTCATCTTGTTTCTCTCTCAGTCTCATTAAATTACACGCATAATATGGGCTCTAATTACCAGAGGAAAAGGGGGTCACAATAAGTTGACCGCCTGACTAATTATATCGCGACCTATCCCAGACCTGATTAAACGGCTTACTGCGCCCCGAGGACTGAATAATCATCAGGTGTTCCCGGGTCAGTTCGCGAGGGCCCTCGACGCCGCAAGCATGGGCAATCATCTCGACTTCTTTTTGTATATTCTGGACGTAGTTTTTGACCCGCACGGCTTTATTTGACGGATTAAGTCCGCGTTGCAGCCTTTTATTATGGGTTGTGACGCCTGTGGGGCAGGTGTTTTGGTCGCATTTAAGAGCCTGGATACAGCCTAGCGAAAACATGAATCCACGCGCGGCATTGACGAGGTCAGCCCCGGCGCAAAAAGCCCAGGCCACATCGGCAGAGGTAATCAGCTTCCCGCTAGCTACCAGCGCAACACGGTCTCTGAGGCCGTGTTCACGAAGCAGGTCATCCATAAGCGGGAGGGATTCCCTTACTGTCAGCCCCGTATTATCAATCAGGGGGAGCGGGGCTGCGCCTGTGCCGCCATCGCCTCCGTCCACCACAATGAAATCCGGAGCGCTTTCTTTGCCGCGTGTGTTAATAGCCTCCAGAAAATCTCTTATTGGGAGGGGATTACCGATACATAATTTGATGCCGGTGGGCCTTTCCGAAACTCGCCTGACCTGACCAATCAAATCCAACAGCTCTTCGGAATTAGAGGCATCCACATGTCGGTTCGGTGAAATAGCGGCGATACCCTCTGGAATGCCGCGTATCTCGGCAATTTCCTTTGTGACTTTCTCGGCGGGTAATATGCCGCCTTTTCCGGGCTTGGCGCCTTGAGATAATTTGATTTCGATCATGCGAACATGATGGTTCTGGCAAATTTTTCGTAGCTTCTCTTCATTCAACGTTGCGTCGTCATTTCGCGCCCCGAACTTCGCGGTTCCGAGTTGATAGACAATGTCGCATTCACCTTCCATATGAAATCGGGTGATACCGCCTTCGCCGGTATTGAGCCAGCAGCCTGCCATGCTTGCGCCGTGCGAAAGAGCTTGAATAGCCGGCTTGGAAAGGCTGCCATAGCTCATGGCCGAAATGTTAAAAAAGCTTTTGGGGGCGTAAGGATGCGGCGTATCACGGCCAATAATAAAAGCTGGGAGCATTTCATGTTCATCATCCAGGCGGGGGAATAGACCATTTGCAAAAATAGGCGTTCCCGGCGACATGACTTTGGTCGATCCGAACGGGACGACATCCTTGCCTTCCTCGCAGACTTCATAGACCCACTCTCTTTCCGCGCGGTTAAACGGCATTTCCTCACGGTCCTGCGAAAAGAAGTATTGGCGGAAGAACTCTCCCAATCTCAAAAATAAATTCCTGAACCTTCCGATGACAGGATAGTTCCGACGCACGGCATTCGATGTCTGGTTAACGTCGATAATAAACAGGATAATGGCGGCAAAGACCAAAACGCCGATGACGAAGAGAAAGAGTGAACCCAGAAGGTCTAAGCCTCGAGATGCAAAAGTGGCCACTTCTTCCATTTTTGTCCCGTCCGGGCCGGCCTGGGCAAATAATTGTTGGACGTAAAACAACATGCTAAAGCTCCTGTTTGCTTAGGTTGAGTATGCGCCTCTAAATGACTGCCTGCAAGGACGGTGCTTGGCGCGAACTGATAAGTTATGCGGGCTGGATTATGAAATCAGTCTCACCTAGAGTCGCGCCGTATAAAAGGAGTGTTGTGAAACTTTTTCTCGGAATTGTATTTGGCATTTTCAGCCTTTTTCTTGCGGCGTGCGCGGCGGGTTATTTCATGCCGGCGACTTTAGAAGTTGAGCGCTCCACAATTATCAACGCTTATCCCGATGACGTCTTTCCTCTGCTAAATGACCTGAAATCCTATAAGAGCTGGGCAGCATTGGATGACCAGTTAGGCCAAGTCCCTATTCTTACGGGCGGTGCAGAGTCCGGCATGGGACAAACACAGGCCTGGCAGAACGGCCCCAAAGGATATGAAGTAGGAAGCCGGGAAATAATGCAGGAGTCAGCGCCGGAATTCGTACAAATACAAGTTTCGGTCAATGGACAAGTTTCCAGCACGATGCACGCAATTCTTATAACGGAACCCGGTATTGTCACTGTTCTTTCCAAGAGAGAGATCCCGCAGCCTGGCTTTCCGTATATTGGGCGGCTTAGAGGTTTCATGCGGAAGCAACAGATTGCGGATAATCTCGACGCCGCTCTGGTGAGATTGAAAACTCAGATCGAAGCAAACTTATAGAGAGCTGAGCCCCTTAAAATTCCGGCCCAGACTCAGGATCAGCCTCGGGATCAGGCTCGGGTTCCGGGAGGGTTTCGGTTTGCATCCAATCCGGCAGTTCCGGCCTGTCATCAGGCTGTTTCAACAGATCTCGTAACCGGCCGGGTTCTTCTTCGATGATGATGGGTTTGTTTAAAAACTCCCGATCAAAACTGACTTCGGGTGCATCATCAAATATGGTGGAAGAGGGGCCGCCTGCATTTACGGAATTGTCGCCGATAGGAAGTCCGAGAGATCGCCTTGAAGCCGGAGCTTGTTGACGCTGACTTCTATCAGTACCCGTCCCGGCTCTGCCATTAAAGCTCTCCCAACCGCTTGCGTCGCGTCCTTGAAACTTCTTAAGATATTCAGGGCAGTTTTCATGGGTTCTATTGGCCTCCCGGCACCTGATGTCCATATTGAGACCGTCATAGCCTTCGCCGGGACTAGTGCTTGGACTAAGCGTCCACCCATCTACTCCGCGCGAGTTACCACGTCTTGTTCCGCCGCTTGGGATGGCTTCATTCCCGCCGCCCGCTTTCGGGCCGGAAATGGTCGGTCCTCCGGCGCCGGGAGTTGACGGCGGCAGGCCAACGGGTCGTCTCAATAAATCCCCTAACGGGTCGGATTGTGATTGCGGAACGGCTCTGTCGGCTTCGCTCTGATTTGACGGCGCGTCCGGTGACGCCAGAATAGAGGGGGCTGTTGAAATAATATCCGGATTACTCGGGGCGGGCTCGCTGACATCTGGCGGATCAATGCTGTCTGGTGTCTCTGGCGTTTGCACAGCGGGAGGCGTCTCAGATGGCTCGGCCAAAGGTTCAACTTCAGCCGGCGGAAGGGTCTCTACAGGCGGTAACTCTTCCAACGGTTCTTCGACAACCGCGCCGGGGGCGGCAGGCTCTTCAAGTGGCTCGGGCGTTTGGAAGGGTTCAGGTTCCAGCTCTGGTTCGGGCTCAATGGCCGGTTCGGGCTCAACAATAGGTTCAGGCTCGACCGCCGGTTCAGCTTCAATGGCCGGGTCGGATACTGGCTCTGGTTCGGTGACGGGCTCGGGTTCAATAATGGGCGGTTCAGGCTCAGGCTCAGGCTCAGGTTCTGGAACGGGAAGGGGCTCCGGCTCGGGAATAACTTCTGGTTCCGGTTCTACAACAGGCTCTGAGATAATATCAGGCGGCGGAGGCGTAATCTGCGGTTCAGGCTCAATTTCTGGCTCAGGCTCAGGCTCAGGCTCAGGCTCCGGCTCAGGCTCAGGCTCAGGCTCAGGCTCAGGTTCTGGCTGCGGAGGTGGGGGCGTCACGACAGGTTCCGGCTCTGGTTGCGGGTCAGGCGGCGGAGGTGCAGGAGTGGGCTGCGGCTTGGGTCGGGGGGCCACAGCCGGGGCAGGAATGGCGGGTTGGATGATTTCAGGTTCCGGGGCCGGTTCAGGCTCAGGCTGCGGCGCGGGATCAAACGCCACGATCTGGACGGGGAGAACTTCAGGGTCTTCAGGTTTTAGCTCAGGCATAACAAAATGCGGCGAGAGCATAAAAAACAATGCCAAGTGGACAGCCAATACTGTGACAACGATCGAGGTAAGACGCGAGCCATCATCATCGATAAAATTGCTGATCGCATCGTCATCGTGATAGGGAGAGAAACTGCCGCCCCATCGCCGCGCGTCATATGTGATGGAGTGATTCACCCGCGCTGAAATCCTCAATTCTACTTCCGATGCCGGAGTCCCTTGACCTTAGCCATACGGCGAAGGCAGGGGCGCGCCAAGGGGGTGAGGGCAGTGTAGGCCGAAGAACGGGTTAAATCTTGTTCAGAACCGCTGCTTTAGAGCCATTTATCAAAGGACTACCTTGTTATCCGCCCGTTGTTTATTGCGGAAAAGGATTATCCCTATACCTGACAGGGTTAAAATCGCTCCGCCGATTAGGCGCGGCGTCAAAGGCTCTTTCAGAATGAGCGCGGCTGCGGCTACCGTAATAACGGTCATCATCAGCCCTGACGGAGCGACAATATAAAGGGGCAAGCGCTTGAGAAGCCAATAATAACTTCCATGCGCGAGAATCGAAGCCAAGAGAGCGGAATAAAGCACAGCGCCTACAAAATTCCAGCGAATCTCATCCGAGAAAACCCGGAATTGATTATCTTCAATTATAAAGCTGGCAGGCCAGAGCAAGCAGGCGCCCACGAGCGTAAACCAGCTCAGCAGCTCTAATGGCGCGATATTTTTAAGCCTTTTTACGATAAGAGCGCCGATGGCTTCGCTTAGCGCCGCGCACATTAGAAATATTATGCCTAGAAAGTATAACGGTCCGGCGGCTTCTCCGGGTCTCGCTGTAGCCACAATGACGACTCCGCAAAACGCCATGATGACGCCGAGTGAGCGCCAGAGGCCAACCGTTTCTTTGAAGAAAATAACGGACAATAAGATCGAAAACGGCACATATAGCTCTATCGTGACAGCCCCTGCCGCCGCCGTGGTCATTTCCAGACCCTGAAATATGAATAAATAATTGAATCCTGCAAAACCCAGTCCGCCGAGAATCAACCAGAGCATTTGTCCGTGGTGCCAGCGAAGCCACGGAAGTGTAAGTAAGGTCACAAGGGTCACCCGGGTGGCGGCATAAAAAACAGGCGGAATGGATTCGCCGACTGCCAGCTTAATGACAATAAAATGCAGCCCCCAGACCGTGCAGATCATCAGAAGTACCAGAAATTCTTTTAGAGTCATGCTACATCCTCCATAGCCTGCCCCCGTAATTAGGTTTAGGCTCATTGTGAACCCGAAAAAGGCTCCTGCACCGTGTCCGACAAATTGCTCTCCAAATCCATTCTCTCTGTTGCGCCCTCTGCTACCATGGCGATGACCCAATTAGCGCGCGAATTAAAAGCCGAAGGCCGAGACGTCATCGGGTTATCTGCCGGAGAGTCGGATTTTGATACGCCGGAACATATTGGTGAAGCGGCTGAAAAGGCCATAAGAGACGGTAAAACCCGGTATACGGCGGTCGACGGCATCCCTGAATTAAAAGACGCAATCATTGAAAAATTCAATCGCGAGAATGGCCTGGATTATTCGCCATCTGAGATAAATGTCTCGCCGGGCGGTAAGCCTGTCATATTTAACGCCTTGGCGGTCACGTTAAATCCGGGCGACGAAGTTGTCATTCCAGCGCCTTGTTGGGTTTCCTATCCGGGCATGGTGAGCCTGCTGGGGGCAACGCCCGTGATTGTACCCTGTGGTGTGGAGACGGGCTTTCGATTGAGCGCAGAAGCGTTGGAAGCGGCCATAACGCCGAACACAAAATGGCTGATGCTCAATTCCCCGTCCAATCCGACCGGGTCTGCCTATAGCCGTGATGATCTGGAAGCACTGGCTGAAGTCTTGCGGCGTCATCCCGATATTCTCGTTTTGAGCGACGATATTTACGAACATCTTATCTATGATGGATTTGAGTTTGCGACTTTGGCCTCAGTTGCGCTCGATTTAAAACACCGTGTTTTGACGATGAACGGGGTGTCCAAGGCCTATGCGATGACAGGGTGGCGCATCGGATATGCAGGCGGGCCAGATTGGCTGATCAAGGCGATGGCGAAATATATGGGGCAGACGACGTCCAATCCCGCTTCGATTTCTCAATGGGCGGCTGCGGCAGCATTGACCGGGCCGCAAGATTTTATTTCCGAGGCGAGGGCGGCTTATAATGCCCGGCGTAAAAATGTCGTGGACGCAATTAATTCCGTCAAGGGCTTGAGCTGCCGGGCGCCGGAAGGCGCGTTTTATGCCTTTTTTGACTGCCGTGAGGTTCTAGGAGGCACGATAGAAACGGACACCGATTTCACCAAATCTTTATTGGCAGAAACCGGCGTGGCGCTTGTACCTGGCTCTGCGTTTCATGCGCCCGGCTTTGTCCGCTTGTCATATGCGGCAGACCCTAATCTATTAGAAGAAGCTTGCGCCAGACTGAAGCAATTCTGCCAGGCGCTTTAATTTAATTCCTTAGACCAAGGCGCAGATTATCCGCCGGCTCAAACAGCAATGGCTTTGGTTTCGCCGCCCGAGCTATAATATTCCAGTTTTTCCAGTAACTCGGATTGTTTGACCGGCTTAGTTAGGTAATCGTCCATTCCGGCATCCAGGCAATCCTGACGGTCATTTTTCAGGGCATGTCCCGTGAGAGCTATGATCGGTGTATGAGGCAATCCGTTGGCTTGTTCATACTTATTGATTTGTCGGGCCGCTTCATATCCGTCCATAACAGGCATAGACACGTCCATGAGAATGGCCGGGAAATTACCTTTTTCAGCTATATAGCGGTCCAGACCTTCTTTGCCATTATTCGTGAAAACGGGCTCAAAGCGCGAATCGGATAACATCAAACGCACAACGTCCTGATTGAGAGGAAAGTCCTCTGCCACAAGAATTTGTGTCTTCCCGTTGGAAGGTTGGTTTTCGTTTGACGGTTCAGCCTGCTGCGAGACAGTTTCTTTAGAGTCGGCTTTAGGCGTCTCCGGTAGGATAGATGAAATGTCATCTGAATCCGATTTAACTTCCGGTGTGGTTTCCTGTTTAGAAGCAATTTGGTTTTCAGGGCTTACAGCGCTGGAGTCGGTCTCAAGAGCTGACTGCAATTCAAATTCCAATACGGATTCAATATCATTTTTCTCTTCGGCAGGGGACGCTTCTAACGCTGGCGTTTGTGCCTTGTCCGAGTTGAAGGAACTGACAGCTTCAACGATAGCTTCATGCAGTCGCTTTTCCCGGACCGGTTTTACAAGATAATTTGTAATGCCGATTTTTCTTAGGGCGTTTGTCGACACAGATTGATCGCAAGAGGAGAGCATAATCGTCGGCGGGGCGTGTACGGTCTTGTTATTATGGACCATTTCCGCCCACTCCTGTCCGTTCAATCCAGGCATGAGATAATCCAGCAGGACAAAGTCATAAGGCTGATTCTGTTCTTGGGCCTGTTTCAAAGTTTTCAAACCCTCGACCCCATCCGCTGCACTGTCAGATGTGACGCCCCAGCTCTCTAGTTGTTCTTTCAGGACCTGCCGATTTACAGCGATGTCATCGACAATGAGAGCCTTCTTACCTTGTAAGGACGAAACATCATATTTGGTGACTTGCGCATTAGGATCAATCGGGAGCGGGAATTGGAGAGAGAATTGAGAACCGTGTCCGATTTCAGATGTAACGGAAATTCGTCCGTCCATCATTTCTATGATGCTTTTTGTAATCGCAAGCCCGAGCCCTGTCCCGCCGTAAACCCGAGTTGTGGACCCATCAGCCTGAGTGAACTTATCAAAAATATGATTTAACTTATCTGCCGGAATACCGATGCCTGTGTCAGAAACGTCAATCCGAATGCAGCTTACCCCGTCTCGTGTTTCAGACACGGCGACAGTCACCGTAATATGGCCATCTTTAGTGAATTTGATCGCATTGCCGACCAAATTCGTAATCACTTGTCTCAGGCGGCCTCCGTCACCGATGAACCTCGAAGGCATAACGGCCGGGTAGTTGATAACGAGTTCAAGTCCCTTTTCTTGGGCTTTTGCCACGAGAAGGGATGTCACATCACTGATAGCGGACTTGAGATCGAAAGGAACCGGATCAAGTTCCAAGGCGCCGGCTTCGATTTTGGAGAAGTCAAGAATGTCGTTGATGATGGTAAGAAGTGCGGAGGCACTGTTGTTAATAACATCGACAAATTCTTTCTGACGCGTATCAATCTTGGTGCTGCCAAGCAATTCGGCCATACCCAAAATGCCGTTCATGGGGGTGCGAATTTCATGGCTCATATTTGCCAGGAATTCGGATTTTGCTTTACTCGCGGCAATCGCATTGTCTTTAGCTTCTTCGAGCGCTTGTTCTTGTTTACGCTCGTGATGGATATCGCGTACAAAGGCCCAGAGCGAAATTGGGCGGCCAGACGGATCTCTTACTAATTTTGCCGTGGACTGGCTCCAACGAATGCGTCCGTCATGCGTTATTGATCGGATTTTAGCCATGGCTTGGCTCTTGCCTTGGGAAAGGCTGTTAATCATCTCCTTCAAGTATTTTCTATCTTCCGGGAACATGACGGCGGCTATGCCGTGCATATCAATCTTTTTGACGCCTTCCGGTCCGAAATACAGTCTTAAGGATTCACTCAGGTGATAAGTTTTTGTCCGGAGGTCGTATTTCCAATAACCGGATTTTCCAAGCATTAGAGATTCTTCCAGCATCTCGTCCATCTCTACCAATTCGGTAATATCTTCCGCCATAGAGAGGGTGAAGCCGTTTGAAAGCTTTTTGCGAACAAAGCTTTGGGTGCTTCCGTCGCCCATTCGAAGGAGCTTTCGCTTCATACGTGTTTGCGATTGGTTTGATTCTTTTTGCGCTTCTGGCGAAAGATTGTCTTTGCTGAGGATCTCTTCGGTCAACATACCATTTGCGAACATGGCTTCGTGACAGGCTGAGAGGGGGTCTCCGACCTGTAAATCTTCAGGAGTGATCTTTAACTGTTCATAAGACTTTGTAGAAATGAACTGGTAATTCAGATCTTCATCCAAGACCGATACGCTAATATCCAAATGGTCGCACAAATAGTCGAGGATCAAATCCCGGAATTCAGGGGCAATTTGTCGGCTCATATCCCGTTGAATTGATTTGCCATGACTGTTTTCTACCATGTCCCCACCTAATCTTTATACAATAGACCTTACCCCGCGCGCTTTGTGACGGGTTAAAGTTAAGAAAAGGCGAAAAAAAACCGGGTTTGAGTAAAAACTCAAAACCCGGTGAAGTCTTCGCAATACAAATCGGGGAGAACTGTATGCGGTAAAAACAGGGCCACAAAAGGGGAGGACGTTGCCGTGTTTCTTGAGTGTATATAAAGATTTATTTCCTCAAGAGAACACACAGCACCGCAAAGGACCTATGCTTTTAAGCATAGCTGGGCGAAAATAGAGGCTAAATCCTTAGCTCTAGGCTTTGACAGGACGCGGAGGCGAGGCAATCCAGCTTCTGGTGACGCGTTGTAGGAATTCCCGAAAAACCTTGGCGCGGACAGAGCCTCTTAATTGAGTGGGATAGACAAAATAGAGGTCAATCGGCTCGCCAGAAACGCTCGGTAGAACCTTGACGAGCCGCCGGGATAACACCGTCATGTAGTCCGGAATGCCGGCGAGCCCGATACCCGCTTCTGCGGCCCGCATTATGCCATGCAAATTATTCACGCTGAGCGCAGGTTTGCGGGGCGTAGAGGCGCCGGCGCTCAAGACCCAGTTGGAGCTGTTAAGATTTTTAGGAATCAGCTCGCCAAAAGCAATGATTTTATGATTGTCCAGATCCTCCGCAGAGCTAGGCGCTCCGTGAGCGGCGAGATAAGCGTGGCTGGCATATATGCTTTGAGTAATTTGGCCCAGTTTTCGTTCTATCACATCGCCTTGTGTGGTCGGCCAAGGGCGCAGCGCGCAGTCAACATCAAAGGCAGAGAGGTCGTGCTCACTATCTTCGAGTATGAGCTGCACTTCGATATCCGGATAGGTCGCCATAAATTCCGGAAGTACTGAGGTCAGCCAGTTGGAGCCGAGGGAAATAGGGGTGGAGACGCGCAAAAGACCCTGAGGTTTCTCGCGGCTATCCCGCAGCGACGATTGCGCCATGGCCACTTTCATGGCCATATCTCTGGAGGCGTAGAAAAGAATATGACCCTGTTCCGTCAGAGTTAGCCCGCGGGCATGGCGGTGGAACAAAGACACCTCTAGGTCATGTTCCAGCGCTGTAATCTGGCGAGAAACGGCCGATTGAGAAATTTTGAGTGCGTCGGCGGCGGCCGTCAGAGAGCCATGCTCCGCCGCAGCGTGAAATGTTTTGAGCTTATCCCAATCGAGGGAATGCGGCATTTATTCGGCCGCTTCCTGAACAGGTTCCGCCTCGTGATGTTCCGCGAGGAAACGTTCCGCTTCCAACGCGCCCATACAGCCTAGCCCGGCGGCTGTGACCGCCTGCCGATAGGTCTCATCCGACACATCGCCTGTGGCGAAAACGCCGGGGATATTGGTCGCCGTGCTATCGGGCGCAGTGGTGATATATCCGCCGCTATTCATCGCGACATGACCCTCAAAAATTGTGGTCGAAGGTTTATGGCCAATGGCGATGAAAACGCCGTGGGTGTCGCGCGTAAATTCTTCGCCCGTTTTGGTACTGCTGAGACGAACACCTGTCACGCCAAGCGGGTTTTCGTCGCCCAGAATTTCTTCGAGCGTCGTGTCCCAGAGAATTTCGACTTTTTCATTGTTGAAAAGTCGTTCTTGCAAGATCTTTTCAGCTCTGAGGCTGTCCCGGCGATGGACGAGTGTGACTTTGGACGCAAAATTTGTCAGGAATAACGCTTCTTCAACAGCGGTATTCCCGCCGCCGACAACGACAACTTCCTTGCCGCGATAGAAAAACCCGTCGCATGTGGCGCAGGCAGAGACGCCGAAGCCCTGGAATTTATCTTCTGATGGCAGGCCGAGCCATTTGGCCTGCGCGCCTGTGGCGATGATGACGGAGTCGGCCGTGTAAACAGTGCCGCTATCGCCGTTCAGGACAAAGGGGCGTTTTGAAAAATCAACGGTTGTAATGGTGTCTTCGTAAAACGCCGTGCCGAACTTCAGGGCGTGTTCCTTGAATTTGTCCATCAGTTCCGGACCCATTATTTCGGGGAAACCGGGGTAATTTTCTACATCCGTCGTAATTGTCAATTGTCCGCCGGGCTGAAGTCCGGCGACCATGCCGGGTTCCAGCATTGCGCGCGCGGCGTAAACTGCGGCAGTATAGCCGGCAGGGCCGGAGCCGATAATCATGACTTTGTGGTGAACGGAGTCGCTCATAAGAATGCCTCTAATAAATATCCAGACATAAATAAGGGGGGATGGCCGGATTCGCAAGCCGAGCTGACCAATTGCGGGGGATAAACTCCGCCTAGATGAATATTGCACCCTAGACTATGATATAACTACCAGCTTGCAGTTTTTACAAAGCTCTGCCAGTTTCTCGAAATGAAAACGATTTTACACCTTTCCGCTTGTTTCTTGTCTCTCTCAGTCATGGCGTGTTCGAACATCCCGACGGCGTCTGCGGACGAAATGTCTTGGCCTAGAAGTTATGAATATTTAGAGGAAAACTCTGTTCTGGTTTTTTCCGGCACGCGCGACTGGCGGCATGACAGCGGAATTGCTGGCGCCACGGCCTTCTGGGCACGGGAGTCCGACCAGAACGGCACAGGAATTTATACGACTGAAAACCCAGCCGTTTTTTCCAAAACCAATTTGAAAAAGTTTTCGGTCATCGTTTTGAACTCCATGACGGGTGATGTTTTAAACACTGATCAGAAGTCGGCTCTGGAAGAATTTGTCGAAGGTGGCGGCGGCTTGGTCATTCATCATGGCGGCGGGGACGGAAGCTCCGGTGAAGGCTGGCCATGGTATAAGGACTTAATCGGGACGGCGTTTATCAGCCATCCGATGGACCCCCAAATGCAAGAAGCTTCAGTGGTCACGCTCGCGGCGGATCATCCCGTTATGGCCGGATTGGAAGATGAATTTTCCCACACGGATGAATGGTATAGTTTTGACGGTCCCGTAACAGGAGAAGCTACGGTACTGGCAGGATTGGACGAAAGCAGTTATTCGCCGCTTAATAACGTCTATGGAGAAATTTCGGATTTACGCATGGGGCCGGAGGCGTCGGACCATCCTATCATTTGGGCGAAATGCCCTGGACGGGGCCGCATGGTCTATTCCGCTCTTGGCCATGATATCGCGAGTTTTGACAACCAGGCCCATCAAAAACTGCTTCGTAACGCTATGGCTTGGGTAAGAAAAGAGAGCGACTCTGAGGGTCATTCCTGCCCTAAATAGCCGGAATCATTCATCCAGTCGGTCAGCCGGTTTCGCCAGTTTGAAATCGTCTTCAGGTCGGACCGGTCTCCCATATTAAAGGCGTGACCGCCTTGTGCAAAAACGTGGACTTCTGCCGGAACGCCTGCCTGACGATACATGTCCAGATGCCTTGAAATGGTCAATTCAGGGCCTTTGTCATCAAATGCCGCGAGGAAAAAGGCCGGCGGCGGCGGGGCAGCGAAATGATCCGGAAGTCCGATCGGGCCCGGATAAATCTGTATCATGAAATCAGGCTTTGCCGACACACGCTCTATGGGATCTGCTGACTCCGAGTTTCCGTCTGTTGGATAATAAGTCACCAAATTGGCGAGCTCGCCCCCCGCGGAGAAAGCCATAATGCCGATACGCTCGATTCCATAATCTTCCGAACGGGCTCTCACATAACGTACCGCTCGGCGAAGATCTTCTGCGGCATCTGTTTCAATGTTGTAAGGCGAGGCGTCCTGGCGAGACAGCCTGTATTTCAAGGCGAAGGCCGTGATACCAAGGTTTTGCAAATACTTCGCCGGTTCGACGCCCTCGGCGTTAAAAACCAAGTCTTTATGGCCGCCGCCCGGAACAACTATGATAGCTGTATTCGAACTGTTTTCGTCAGGTGGAAAAAGCGCCAGGCTAGGCTGGTGAATATCTCGGACCCACCAGTCTTCGGCGCGCTCGGGGACGTCCCAATAGGCTTCAAAGCCTGGAGGGCCGTCTTGCCAGAGAGGAATGACGGTTTGCTGCGCCCGATCTTGGGCGGCCGCGAAGTCACTAAAGGCAAAAAATAAAATTAGGAAAGAAACAAAATATCGCATGGCCTGAACTGCCATGATTTCAGATTCAATTCAATATAGCGTCACGACGGTCATAGTGCGCCCATAGCTTGTCTGCCAATCGAGCTGTTTCGTTGAGGGGAGGATAATCTGGCGCAACTGGATCGCCGCTGTAAGGCCGAAGATTGCACATATCTGACAAGGCCTCATGCAGGTTCTTAAATTTCCCAGAATCTCCAGAAAGCGGAAGAGTGAAGACGGGTTTGCCGGTGGCGGCCGCTTCGGTCAGCATATTTGTGCTTTCCTCTGTCACCAAAATGAGTTCAGCTCCGCCAAGGAAGGCAAAATAGGGGTTATCGCCGTCTCCCGTATGGAGCCAAATCTTGTCATTGCTCTTGGCTAAATCGGAATATTCCTTTTGAACCCAATCCGGTGTGCGGCGAGAGAGTGTGATTAAAAGGCTAAAGCCTTTACCGAGCAGGTCATTGGCAGCTCGAATATGATTTTGATGGTCGGCTTGAGTAAACTGAAAGCGCTTACTCGGCCCGCCAATAAGCAGCGCGGCCCGCGGCATAGGAAAACGGTTTAATGTCGTCTCGAAAGCCAACGTTTCCTTGACGATACCGTCTCTGGTCACTCGGTTGGGCGACCCGATCATGTTTTCGACATTGCGTCCGGACAAATTATCGTGCTGCGGCGCGATCACCAGGTCAAAGCGATCCGGGTCAATTTTGGGGTCCTGAATATAAACCGTGAAACAGGTGGGAATGGTTTTTTTAATGGCGAGCAGGGCGGCAATCGCCTGCCTTCCGCATCCAATCACCAAATCAGGCGTTTCGCGGGGAAGACCATAATCCGCCGGACGGTTTTTCAGCGCAAATTGCATGAGCGGCGTGGCTGCCTTGAAGGCCCGACCCGGCGTTAAGATGTGTTTTGTAAAGGAAAAAGGGCGCAGCCGAGCGGAGGCTTCCGCAAGGCCCAACGCCTGATTTTCTATGCCCCGCCGTCCGTCACTAATGACCCAGCCTTGCAGTGCCTCTTCATAAGCAGAAGAGGCCATAATTTAGACGAAAGAAACTTCGAGGATTTCATATCCTTTTGATCCGCCCGGCGCGATAACTTCAAAGACGTCACCGACGACTTTGGAGATCATAGCGCGCGCAATCGGGGAGGTAACAGACACTTTGCCTTCTTTAATGCTAGCTTCGTCTTCGCCGACGATTTGGTAAGTGCTTTCCTCGTCAGTGTCTTCATTGACGATTTTGACTGTGGCGCCAAAACGCACGGTTTCGCCGGACATTGTTGTCGGATCAATCACCTGCGCAAGAGACAGTTTGGATTCGAGTTCCTGAATGCGGCCCTCAATAAAACCCTGTTTTTCTTTAGCGGCGTGATATTCCGCATTCTCAGACAGATCGCCGTGCTCACGTGCGACTGAAATCGCCTGAATTACTTCCGGGCGTTCTACGGTTTTCAAATGTTTCAGCTCAGTCTCAAGAGCGTCATGGCCGTTTACGGTCATAGGATATTTTTGCATAATATTCCGTCCAGTTCGCAAAAAAATGTAGCCAAAACCCATAAGGTTTTGAAAAATTGGGTCAAGACCAAAATGCTCAAGGCCTGTCTTGTACCCGTCTTAAATTAAGCCTTCTAGATGGCGTTGTTATTCGCTTTGTCAAGAAATTCAATTTTTAATGGTATTGCAAGGCGCCGGGGCAAAAGAAAATGGCGACAGGGGTGCCACCCTGCCGCCTATGCCCAAACCCCATTCGAAAGGAGACGAAATTTAGTTTGTGCCTGCGTAATCTGTAATGTGTGAACACCAGAGTCAATTCACTATTGTTCATAGTTTCTGCGGCCTCTCGTCTTATATTTTGTTCATCTCCTTGTTCTCTGGGCGATTTCTTTCCATATAAATAGCCTATGACAGAAAGCTCTCCAAATTTAGAAATCCAAATTTTCCTCTGCCTTTCGGATAATTACGGCATTTTATTACACGATAAAAAGACGGGACAGACAGTTGCGATAGACACGCCGGATGGCGAAGAAATTGCAGCCCAGTGCGAGAAGAGAGGATGGAATCTTACCGAGATTTGGAACACCCACCACCATTGGGACCACACGGGCGGAAATTTGTTCTTAAAAGAAAAATTTGACCTGACGATAACCGGGCCCGGCATGATTGAGGATCGAATCCCCGGGCTGGATAAGGGCGTGGGAGATGGAGACCAGTTCGATTTCGCCGGTCACAAAGTTCATGTCTGGCACACTCCTGGGCACACCAAAGACCATATCGTTTTTTATGTCCCCGCAGCGAATTCGGTGTTCGTGGGTGATACTTTGTTTCTCATGGGCTGCGGCAGACTTTTTGAAGGCAGCCCGGCGCAAATGCGCTCCAGCTTACAAAAGCTCGCCGAGCTACCGCCTGAAACTAAAGTTTACTGCGGCCATGAATATACGCTTTCCAACGCTGCCTTTGCTCTGACGGTTGAACCGGAAAACCAGGCTTTATTATCAGCTATAAAATCCGCTACATTGAGACGCGAACAGGGGGAGCCGACTGTTCCCGGCACGATTGAGCAGGAATTGGCGACAAATCCTTTCATGCGAGCGGAAAGTGACGAAAGGCTAGGGGAAATACGGGAAGCCAAGGATAATTTTAAATAAGGAAAAAATTCCAATAAAAACAAGGGCTGAGTATGAACAAGATGTGAACGTAACTTTCAGTCTCTGCCTAAGTCCTGTATGGTAAAGGTACTTATGGATAAAAAAACATATTATCGAGCTGGTTTGTTCGCAACAGCGCTCCTTTTTACCACTTCCCTGGCTACGGCAAGTTTTGCTCAAGAATATCAATCCCTTCCTGATCTTAGCCCTGAAGAAATTGCCCGGGATGTGAAACAGGAATTTAATAATAGAACAGGGCAAACGGAATATATTGCCCCCACTTATGATCCTTTTGAAATAGACCGCGCTATGGCAGGGTCCGTTAACCTTCGGTCTGTTTCCGGGCCTGTGACGGCTATCGACGGCGAAGTTTTTACCAATGGCGCCATTCTCGATATGGCATTTTATTATAATTCACCCAGTGCGGACCCTTTTGACGTACGCGGATTTACAGCTGCGTCTTTCGTTTCCGGATCATTAGCCCCCGCCCTGCTGCGGGATAACCGGGTTCTTGAATGCTCTCGCAATGTCCAGGACGTCGTTTACGATCATAGCTTTTATTACGCACCGACATTTGCGTTTAATATTTTCAGGCCTAGTCGTTATTATAGGGGCTATCATCAATATGGCCGGTTTGACCGTCCATATTGGCGTAATCGGGGCATAGGGTATGGACGCCATACGGGCGGTTGGAGCCGGGGCGGATCTGGCCATAGATATCATAATCGCGAAAGGCGTCGTGAACGTGATAGATACGACAGAGATCGAGATCGGGATCGGGATCGGGATCGTGGTGATCGGGACCGTGGTGACAGAGATCAAAGACCAGACCGTCAGTCAAACTTATCTAATCAGATTATCAGATCAGACTTATCCGGGAGAAGCCGTGTCACGGTGGATCAATCTCCTGTCAGAGCAGAAAATCGGCGTGACCGTTCGGGTCGTGACAGAGATCGCCGAAATCGCGGTAATAACTTTAGAGATAACAGGTCTGAAAACAGAAGTTCAAATAACTCTCAGACCAATACGGTCATTCGCGCTGTGCCTAGCCTCTCACAGCGCAGGGAAAAAAGACCGGATTTCGAAAGGTCACCTGTAACGTCTCGTTCGGATCGCATTAAGGTTCCGTCCCCACGGCCAAGCAATCGAGTGGCCCCGCGACGAGAAATTCGCTCTGCGCCAACGCGGCCCACAGTTAAGGTTCCGAATGTTTCGGCGCCCCGTTCGTCGACTCCACGTGCTTCGTCGCCCCGCGTTACGCCGCCAAGAGCCTCGACGCCGCGGCGCGCAGCCCCGCCGAAGCGCCGAAGCACTCAAACTAGAACGCCGCGCACGATTAAAAATAGCGCGCCGTCCAACAACAAATCGGTTTTGAACTTTTTCCAAGTCGGAACAAGTTATTCGCGGGAGGTTGTTCGAAATGTGGACGTCGATTGCGCCCGAGAAGAGACATTGAGTGTTTTCATACCGACGGGGCGTTTGGAGGCCGCAAGATTTGACGGTCTAACAATTCTGGCGCTGGATGGCGATGGGCAGGAATATCCAATCTTTGTGCCGCCAAACTATATTGAAGGCTTCAAACAGGCCCTGGGCAGAAATTATTCGACGCGATCCAGCGTTACGGTATCGAATCCTCAACCGGTCTACAGGTCAACCGAACCTTTACGGGATATCGAGTCGGTGGATTGTCCCGAGGGCACGATCGCGCAGACCAACGGAACCTGCATGATCGATAATTCGAACAAATATCCGCAATAATTGCTTCATTTCGAGACAGCTTCGTCTCGAATTGCGGTTTGTCGTCTGAAATTGGGTTATGGATGAGAAATTTAGCCTCCATACTCGTTGTATCTATTGGCACGACCTTTGCAAACATATCGAGAATGCCGGATTTGTAATCTCGGGATTACGACGGGGAATTTTGTGCTCCCACGCAAATTTTTCTGGATGTTAGTCAGTTCACCCGGCTGCCCCTCGGTAGCCGGGTTTTTTTGATATAAAAACCGCCAGGGTTTCCAACGTCTGCTTGACCCCATAGAGCCTGTCTTTATTGTCCTATCGAAAGACCAATTATACGGTCAGATATATCAACCTGATCGGCAGGGAAAAACATGGGTTTCATTTCCACTATCAAGCGCGAAATCAACTATATTAGCGGTTTGCTTCGGATGCTGCGTTCCGTGAAAGACGTGGACGCTGAAAGCAATCATCTCGTGGCGGACGAGCTCGAAAAAAGAGTTGATCAGTACGGCCCGAATACAGCCTTCATAGAGGATGATAGAGAGTGGACTTATGACGAGTTCGAAAACTACGCCAATAAGGTTGCAGGATGGGCACGCGCTCAGGGACTAAAAGCCAATGATACCGTCGCCGTTTTTGTCAGAAATAGATTGGAGTATGTCGCGCTCTGGTTCGGCCTGTCCAAGCTTGGAGTTGTTCCGGCTCTTTTGAATTTTCAGCTCTCCGGGGCCGCGCTGGCGCATTGCGTAAATATTTCCAAAGCCAAACATCTGATACTCGACCATGAAATGGCCGATCAGTGGGCGGCTGCAGAAGCCGATGTTAAAGTAGATCTGACAGTCTGGGCCGCTTTCGGAGAGGTGAGGGATTACAGAACATTTGACGAAGCGCTGACAGACGTTGTTCCCAATCGCCCGGCAAAATCAGAGCGCCAAGGCCTGAAAGCCGGCGATCAGGCAATTAAAATGTTCACCTCCGGCACGACCGGCATGCCTAAAGCGGCGAAAGTCACCCACGTCCGGGCGCAAAATTATCTCCGCGGTATCGGAACGGGAGCCAAATCCGGTCCGACAGACCGGATGATGATGGTGCTGCCTCTGTATCACGCGACGGGCGGGCTCGTCGGAATTGGGTGCGCGCTGACCCATGGCGGCGCCGTCATTGTTCAGCCTAAATTTTCGGCGACAAAGTTTTGGGACGAAGCCGTGCGCCACGGCGCGACACAATTTACTTATGTAGGAGAGCTTTGCCGGTTTCTTCTTTCGACTCCGCCGCACCCCTTGGAAAGAGACCACAAAATCAGATGGGCGATCGGGAACGGCCTTCGGAAAGATGTCTGGGAAGGGTTTACCAAGCGATTTGATATTCCTCACATTATCGAATTTTACGGGGCGACTGAGGGCAATGTCAGCTTGATAAATGTTGACGGTCCGCCCGGCGCGGTCGGACGCGTTCCGGATTATCTGAAATTCAAATTTAATGTCGATATTATTCGCTTTGATGTCGACACCGAAGAAAATCCTCGCGGCGCGGACGGGTTTTGTATTCGGACCGACGTCGATGAAATTGGCGAGGTCATTGGAGAGATACGAACAGATGACGCTCGCTTCCGTTTTGACGGTTATCAGAACAAGAGCGCGACCAAGAAAAAGATTTTGCGCAATGTTTTCAAAAAAGATGATGCCTGGTTCCGGACCGGGGATCTGATGAAACGCGATAAGCTCGGCTATTACTACTTTATGGATCGGGTCGGGGATACTTATCGCTGGAAAGCAGAAAATGTGGCCACCGGCGAAGTGGCTTCTATTCTTTCAAAATATGAGGGCGTCACTCAGGCCAATGTTTATGGCGTGGAAGTCCCGGGATATGACGGGCGCGCCGGTATGGCCGCTATTGTTGCCGAAAAGGAGCCGGATTTGGAAAAGCTCATGGAGCTTATTCGGACAGAACTCCCGGCTTTTGCTTGGCCTGTATTTCTCCGACTTTCCAAGGAATCAGATACGACAAGCACATTCAAGTTCAAGAAAACCAATTTGGTCAAAGCCGGATATGACCCGGCCAATATTTCCGAGCCGCTTTATTATGCCAATCCGGAGAGCGGCCAATTTGAGAAACTCGACAAAAACGCTTTCAAGAAAATAAACTCCGGCGACATTCGACTGTAGGCCGCTTTTTCTGCTCTGGTTCTTATGAAAAATGCTCAGGACATACTTAGCTTTTGGTTTGAAGAAACGCCTAAGAAATATTGGTTTCAAGCCACAGCGGCTTTCGACTCCGACATCCGCCACCGGTTTGAGACTACGGCGACAGAGCTGGCGGCAAAACTTTCTAAATCTGCCCCTCATCAATGGGAAGAGCAGGCGGAAAGTTCTCTCGCGCTTGTTCTGGCGCTCGATCAATTTCCGCGGAATATGTATCGGGACACACCCGGCGCCTTTGCCTGGGACGGCTTGGCGCTCGGCGTCGCCGGACGCATGGTCGAAAAAGGCTGGGATCTCAAAATCAAACAAAGCCAACGCGCCTTTGTCTACATGCCATTTATGCATACAGAAGATATGATGGCGCAAAATAAATGTGTCGACCTTTGCGACTCGCGCCTGGAGGATAGCAATACACTTCATCACGCCAAGGAACACCGTAAGGTTATCGAAAAATTCGGACGGTTCCCTCATCGAAATACGATTTTGAACCGCGAGAGCACCGAGGCAGAAAAACGCTTTCTTGACGCCGGAGGATACTCTCCGTGACGTCTATATAAAGTCTTACAAAGTCATAATTTATGCGAAACCCTGCTAGTCCTCTCCGCGCCGCTCGGTTATAGCGGGGACATGTTCAGTCCCAAAGAATTTGCTGATAATTTCCGCGAAAGGTTCGAACGCCTCAAATTCGACCCGGACAAAATTTATTCTATCCATAATAATATCCGCCGCTTGACCAATCAGTTCGATCACCCCGGACCCAAGATGAAGGACGTTTTGGATTTTAATGTTCCAGGAGAGGATTGTGACGTCCCCGTGCGGCTCTATATTCCCTTCGGCGCAGAGGATGTGGCGGGGCCGACACTTATTTATTTACACGGTGGCGGGTTTGTAACCTGCTCAATTGAGAGTCATGAAGCCATTGCGCTGCGGATTGCCAATGGGGCCAACATGCGGGTGTTGTCCGTGGATTACCGGCTCGCCCCTGAATATCCATATCCGGCGGGTCCGATTGATTGTGAAACAGTTCTAAAGTGGGCGTTGTCAGGTGAAGGTAAAGATGCATATGGCATCGACCCGGCCGCCCTTTCCATTGGCGGAGATAGCGCGGGAGGCAATATGAGTGCGTATTTGGCGCAGAAATACCGCAATGATCTCCACGCACAGATCCTGCTATATCCTCTTATGCAGCTGACGAATTTCAAGCCGCCAAAGCCGGGGCCGCAGGACTGGCTTCAATTTGGTTTTATGGCGCTGAAATTCATCAATGAACATTATGTTGCCGGGGCCAATGCAAATGAAACCCGCCTGTCGCCTTTGTTTGAGAAAAACCTGCGCGGCCTTCCGCCCGCATATGTATTGACTTGCGGGCTCGACCCGCTGCGGGATGAGGGCAAGCTTTACGCGGACAATATGTCATGTCACGGCGTGAAAGTGAAATATCACCATGAGAAGGCTATGCCGCATGGATTTCTGAACTTTTCGCGCGTCTTTCCAAAAGGGCGCACAATTCCTCTGGATGTCTCCGAATTTATTCGGGACTACGCCCTCCGTGACCCCGTAATATCCATCACCGAGATGGCCGGAGAAGCCGTATAACTTACCGTCCCGCCACTGCGATTTATGAGTTAGGCGAGGAGTTTTATGATCCGGTCACGCCCGCCGAATTTCCCGAGACAGTTCTGCGCTACGCCGACAAGAAATTAGCCAAGAGTCTTGGTCTTCCTACGAAGGAAGAAGAGTGGATAGCCCATTTCGGCCGGTTTGAGCCATTGCCGGATAATCTAAAAGAACCACTAGCCATGCGTTATCATGGTCATCAATTCAGGCACTATAATTCCGACCTTGGGGATGGGCGCGGGTTTCTTTATACGCAGCTATATGACCCCCAGGGACGGCTATTGGATCTTGGCACAAAAGGCTCCGGACAGACGCCCTATTCCAGACGCGGAGACGGACGGCTCACCCTTTTGGGCGGGGTCAGAGAAGTTCTGGCGACCCGGTATCTTGAGCATTTGGGCGTAAATACGTCCCGCAGTCTTAGCCTCATTGAGACGGGCGAAGAGCTTATACGTGGGGACGAGCCGTCCCCAACGCGCTCGGCGGTTCTGGTGCGCTGCAATCACAGCCATATTCGGTTTGGCACGTTCCAACGCCACGCTTTTTTTACCGACCGGGAGGCGATTGAAAGTCTCATTCAATATTGCCTCAAACATTTTTATCCCCACGCGAATGACGGCGCGGACCTGTTAGAGCAAGTGTGCCTGAAAAGCGCAGACATGGTGGCCGGGTGGATGGCCGCCGGCTTTGTTCACGGTGTAATGAACACGGATAATATGAACATTACCGGAGAGAGTTTTGATTACGGTCCATACCGATTTCTTCCGACTTTGAAATCAGGCATGACGGCCGCTTATTTCGATCACAACGGGCTCTATGCTTTCGCCCGGCAACCTGAAATCATGTACTGGAACCTGGCGCAATTGGCGCAGAGCCTGTCCCTGGTGACTGACGATCAGGCCCTTTTGAAATCCTTGGAAAGTTTTGCGCCAGCGTATCAACGCGCGCTTCGTGACCATGTCTTCCGTCGCTTGGGCCTTCAAGTCACTGATCTCGATAAAGATACGGACTTCGTTCTATCGACTTTCCGTCTTTTGGAAGAAAGCCAAGTGAGCTGGCCGCATTTCTGGCATGACTGGAAGGGGCAGGCCTCGAAAAAAGAGGTTTACGGCGCGCCGTTTGAAGATTGGCGGAAGGACTATGCCCGATATGAATCCATATGCGGAGGGCCGGATAGTGACGCCCCCGCCACTTTGATATATGAAGAAATCGCTGAGTTATGGGAACCAATTGCAGCTCGAGACGATTGGAGTCAGTTGGAGGGCAAATTGAAAACTTTTGAGCGGGCGCCATTCCACTGAAAGAGAAAGTTTGATCCCATCAAGCGGTTTTGCCGTAGTTAAACAATCAGGAGAGACATTATGACAACCCTAAAATATTTTACGACAACAACGGCCTTATTGGCTGCAACAACCCTCATTGCTTGCGCAGACGGCAACCAGACTGCGGAACAAGTAAAAGACTCAACGACGGCAGCGGCGCAAGAAACAAAGTCCGCCGTCGCGTCTGCGACTGAAAAGGCCAAGAGCGCGACAGAAAAAGTGGTCTCTGATGTTAAAGGTAAAATGGATAACCCCGGTGCGGATTTATCCGAGCTTCCATCAGGGACATATACCGAGGATCAAGGTCACGCCTATATCGCCTTCAGCTATTCCCATATGGGATATTCCAATCCCATTCTCCGGTGGGGAGAAACCGATGCGACTATCGTTTTTGACAATGAGAATCCAGAAATGTCGACTTTGAACGTGACTATCCCGGTCGACTCTATTGATAGCGGCGTCGAAAAGTTTGACGAACATTTAATGAGTTCGGATTTCTTTGATGCGGAAACCTATCCGACGATCACATTTACCAGCACGGACGTTGAACAGGCTCTTATGGGGTCTGGTTCCGTGACAGGTGATTTGACCATTAAAGATGTTACCAAGCCGGTGACGTTTAAAGGCAAGGTCACAAAGGTAGGCCAGAATTTTCAATCAGGTGTCGATATGTTCGGTATTTCGGCGAAAGGCTATATCAAACGATCCGATTTTGGCGTGGATGCCTACACACCGAATGTGGGCGATGATGTAGAAATCATGATTGAGATGGAATTTGCCAAAGAAGGCGCCTCCGATACAGGTGAGACGGAAACAGAGGATTCCGGCGCTGAGAATTAAGACTTATGGCGGCCCAAGCTCGCTACTCTAAGATCGCAATTGTCCTTCATTGGACGATTGCGGCTTTGATCATTGGCCTGATTATTTTCGGCCTTTTAATGACTAATCCCAACATGCCGAACAGGTTTGTCCTTTATCAGCTCCATAAAAGCTTTGGGGTTATGGTACTCATCCTATCTATTTTCCGTCTGGTCTGGCGGTTAATTCACACCCCGCCGCCTTTACCGACAGGCATGAAAACGTGGGAAGTTGCGGCGGCGAAATTCACTCATATTGCTTTTTACGTGATTATGATCGGGATGCCTCTATTGGGCTGGGCTATGGTCAGCGCGTCCCCTTTACCCATTCCAACAGAGCTGTTCTGGACGATACCCTGGCCGGATATGCCCTTTATTCCAGAGAGTGAAGGGCTGGAGGAAACTTTTGAATTTCTTCATAGCAATATAGGTAAGTTGACCATTGGTCTTATACTGCTTCATTTCGGCGCCGCGATGAAACATCATTTCGTAAATAAAGATAATGTGTTTGTTCGGATGTTCCCTTGCGCGCGCGCGCGGGACTAGCTTATTCGGGCGCTCTAAAACCCTCATTCGCTTTGCTCATTCGGCGCTCCACTACAATTAATGCCCTGCATCAATTCTGGACGTTGCGCGCGTCCCCGACTGGATTCGAACCAGTGGCCTCAGGATTAGGAATCCTGCGCTCTATCCGACTGAGCTACGGGGACTGCGCGGTCGTTCATAACAATGTCACTTAGAATCGCCAATGGCAGAGTCGACTCTTCTGCGGAAATGCGCTTTATTTGAGCGGTGTTGGCGCATGTACCGAATATCCTATCTCGCCGAACTGTCCTTTTAGGCGGTGGCTGTTTCTGTTTGGCGAGAAACGCATTTGCCGCGCCCACGGCAGACCTAGAAGACTTTGGAAAATTAGCCCGCGTTTTTGACGGTGATAGTTTCGTGATTGGTTCTGGTCTCAAAGTACGTTTGGCTAACATCTTCGCGCCTGAAAAAGGACAGGATTATGCCGAGGCGGCGGCCTCAGCTCTCTCGGCCATTTTGAAGGGGCGGAATATTGGATTGTCTTATACGGGCCCGAAGCGAGACCGTTATGAACGGGCTCTGGCGCAGGTCTATACCTTGAAACCGGACGGCTCTCCCGACCAATGGGTTCAGTCGGAGATGGTGCGGCTAGGATATGGGCGGGTGAGATCTTATGCGGATACGGCTTGGAAGATAGAGACGCTATTGAACGAAGAAACTGCTGCGCGGGATGCCGGGCGCGGCCTTTGGCAAAGTACGGACTTTTCTGTTCGAGCGCCCGACCCAAACCCCTTGGCCCAATATGTTGACAGTTTCCAAATCGTAGAGGGCTTGATTATTTCGGCGGCGCAAGTCAGAGGCATGACGTTTCTGAATTTCGGCTCAGATTATAAAACGGATTTTACGGTCTCTATTGCCCGAAGAGATCGACGGAAGTTTGAAGAAGCCGGACTGAACCTGAACGATATGGAAGGCCGGCGCGTCCGCGTCAGAGGTTGGGTAGAGCTATATAATGGCCCGGTCATCTGGCTGGACCATCCGCAGGCTTTGGAATTTACCGACCGTGATTTAAGTTAAATTTTCGGCATTAAAAAAGGGGGCCGAAGCCCCCTGATAATTAATTTTTGAATTTATATCCCTCTGGCAAGGTAATGTCCCGGTTGTTGGACAGAACGCTTTGTTCAGGTCGCTCCTGAGGCGGAATAAGTGCAAATTCTGATGTGTATTGAGACTTGGAACTCATTGTCTGAGATATCTTCGCTCCCGATGTCGCGGGACAGCTATTATTTTCTCGATAGAAGAGCGCGGTGTTTAGCAAGGCTTCGTTTCTGTCGCCCAATTCGTTATTTATATCGTCACCAATCGTGCAGCCCTTCACGCGCTCGCCGAAATTGAAATTATTATCTTCGGGGACAAAGCCGTCAGAGTAATCTCCGAACCCTTTATCGTTAATTCCGCGGAACTGGATTGTATAATAGGTTTCGCCGCAATTGCCAGTCGGCAGGAAACCGTAAGGTTTGCCGCAGGTAATGTCGCCGATCAGAATGATCTCAACATCAATTCCCCGTAAGCCATTAATGACGGCTTCGCTGGCAGAACAGGTGCCTGGCGTGGAAAGAATGAAAATACGGGGCAGATTTACCGTGCTGAGCGGCTCGCCTTCCGGAACAGAAAACCCGACGCCTTCGTCAATGAAGGGTATCGGCTGAACCTGAGCGTTGCTGTCATTGGTCGGGTTCGTCCCCATGGCATCTTCATTATACTGAAGGAGCTCAAATGTTTTGCCGTTTGTTCTGGCATCGCCGGCCACCATATAGCTGAGCTGCGCTGCAACGGCGAGAAGTCCGCCGCCATTATAGCGAAGATCAAGAACAAGATCGTCAATGCCTTGGGTGCTTAAATTAGCGAAGGCGTCAGCAAGGGATTTCTCCGACGCAAATGGGCTAAACGTATTAAATAGCATATAGCCGACTTTGTCGCCGTCGCTGGTCGTAATGATTTTTGTCCGATTAACTGGTTCTGGCGCGATATCTTCTGACGTCAACGTAATTGTCCGGGAAGAGGTCGCTCCAACATCCTGAACAACCAAAGTATGTTCTTCACCTGCAGTTTGAGGAAACAAACCATTGTTAAGGGTATCGACGTCGTTGCTGTTAACAACGCTGACGCCGTCGACCTCAAGGATTTTTGTTCCGCGGGGCAGGTTAACCTGACCATTTACGATGTCGGAAGCAGGTGAGTCGCTTTCTGTATATAGCACCCGGAAATCGCGAGGCGGCGTGCTTTGACCATTTACTGCAACAAAACGTGCGCCGTAACCTGAACGAGGGGCATTATTGCGCTGCTCTAGGAACTCGGAAGTAGGCTGGCTGAAGTGAAAATCATCTTTGAATTCACCGGATGCCGTTCTTTCAAACGTTTTCAACTCGGGAAAATACTCTACGGGCGAGTTGAAGTTACCAGGATCCTGATCCTCGATTTCGCGATTCCAGAGATAGGTCTCATGTGACCAAGAGCGGAGCCAGAAATTTTCTTCCAGTGTTGAGCCCGCTTCATCCGGGAAGGGGTTGCCTTCCAAGTCTGTCCCGGTGCGAACAACTTCGCATTTATTTTTAAAATTACTCGCATCCTCAAAAACGCCCGCAGTATAAGTTGGAGCCTCACTTGTAGGCGGCGGAGGGGGCGGTGGAGGAGGAGGTGGGGGAGGCGGCGTCACCGCGACATTTCCCCCGCCACCGCCACCGCCGCCGCAGGACGCAAGGGCGAGCGCTGTTGCACTGACAACTGAAAAGAGAACTGACTTGGTGCGCATGAAAAATCCCGTCTTATTATCGTGTTTTGTTATAGTGTAATATCATTTGGTAAATTGAAGGTTGCAAGTCACTTTGTCAGAAAAGTTCGGATTTTACCTATAAAAAAAGGGTCAAATCCTAAGAATTTGACCCTTTTAGATGTAATTTTAACAGAGGTTATGCCGCTTCTTCGTCTTCGCCTTCTTCTGCCGCTTTGGCTTCTGCTTCTTTCGCTGCCTTGGCTGCTTGGCGGTTGCGGGCGACGGTCAATGTTTCGAGCACATCGCTTAGGGCGACATCACGAGAGGTTTTGTTAATGGCCGCAACTTCGCGAACCATTCTGTCGATAGCAGATTCATATAGCTGCCGTTCTGAGTAACTTTGTTCGGGTTGTTCGTCTGTACGATGAAGGTCGCGGACAACCTCGGACACCAATATCAAATCACCTGAATTGATTTTCGCTTCGTATTCTTGAGCGCGCCGTGACCACATTGTGCGTTTAATGCGCGCGCGGCCTTTTAATGTCGTGAAGGCATCTTTCAAAATAAGTTCATTGGAAAGGGCCCGCATGCCTGAATTTGCGGCCTTTTCGGTCGGAACGCGCAAAGTCATCTTATCCTGTTCAAATTTGACGACATAGACTTCGATATCAAAGCCCGCGATGACTTCCTGTTCAATACCTGTAACTTCGCCGACGCCGTGTGCTGGATAAACGACATGCTGGTTTACGCGGAAAGCCGATTTGGCGGATTTCTTTTTAGTAGTTTTCTTCGCGCCGGCTTTTTTTCCGGACGTCTCTTTTTTCGTTGCCATGAATGCTGAGCCCTTAAGTTTGGTCAGCGCGTGAAATTACACGTCGCAAATACCCATAATTATAAACAAACGGCGCAGCCTTTTTATGAGCTGCACCGCTAATATGACTATAGTATAACACAATTTTATCGAAAAAACCACTGGCTTGGCCAGATTTACGGCTAAAACAACAGAAACAGGCTTATTCGTCGCCTGTGCCGGCTTTTTCAGAAAAATATTTCTCAAACTTTCCGGTCTCGGACTCAAACTGTTCGCGGTCCGCAGGCGGCTCTTTTTTAACAGTGATAACCGGCCAAAGTTCGGCGTATTTGGAATTTATTTCCAACCATTTTCCATCCGGATCGTCTTCAGTGTCCGGGACGATAGCATCAACGGGGCATTCAGGCTCGCAAACGCCGCAATCGATGCATTCATCCGGATGAATAACGAGCATGTTCTCGCCCTCATAGAAACAGTCGACCGGGCAGACTTCGACGCAGTCCATGAATTTACATTTTACGCATTCGTCTTTGACAATATAAGTCACGCGAGAGCTCTCCGTTTACGGTTTGACAGGCCAATGCCGATTGCACGGCATTTTGTCAATATTCGCCTGTATTCAGAAGGGTTATTTTCAGGATTGGATTTGGGTGTCACCAAGCCATTTGTAAAGAGCCTGAGCCTCGGGGGCCGGGCCTCGGCGGGTCCCGGGTGAAACCATTTGCACTGAAATGAGGTCCGTTCCCCGCATAAACGTAATATGATCGCCGGGTTTGATAAGCGTATGAGGTTTTCTGACCTTTTCAACTTGGCCATTTCTGAAAACCCGTACTTTTCGGTCCCGTATTTTCCGCGTTGCGAGGGTCCGAGTCTTCAAAAGCCGTGTTCGATATAGCCAAAGGTCAAGGCGACAAGCTGAGCTTGTTATATCATCTAAGGCGGATGACGTAATGCAGTGACTCAACTCTCTTTGCTATCCTTTTTGCTTTCAGGCTTTTTCTTGGTGCCGGAATCTTTCTTTTCTTTCTTTCCATTTTTGCTTGATTCGTCAATGTTCAAGGCCGCGAGTGCCGCAAACGGAGAGTTTTTGATAGAGGCTTTGCCTTTCGATGCGGAACCATCGGCCCGTCCGCTGCTGTAAACAGCTTTTGGTTTGCCTTTGCCGCCCTTGTGACGAGGCTTTTTATTCTGTGAATGACCGCCTTTAGGCTTAAATCCTTTTTGGCCTCTCGCGGCAATCATCCAGACTTCTTTGTTGGCAATTTCGGTAACCGAGCCATCATCTCCCTGAACGCGGTTGTTATAAAGACTGAGGTCGTTACGGCCTGACGTTTTCTTGGGTTTCGGCGCTTCGGCCGGTTTCGAATTTTCTGGCGCGGCTTCTGTTGTTTTCTCGTCAGCAGACGGGGTCTGGTCAGGGCTTGCTTCGGATTTTCCTTTTTCGCCGGATTCAGTTTTAGGCGCGGCTTCGGCTTCTTCTGGTGAACTTTCTTCGGGCTTCGGCAAATCCGGGAGATCCTCGCGGGTCTCGGATTGGTATCCCAAAGCCGTCAACACTTTCTGAGTGTCTTCATAGGTTCCGCCAAGCAGGGAGAGCATTTCCTGCATAATCTGAAAAGGCCGTCCTCTTGTGTCCGTCCCCGGAATTTTAGCAAACTGATCCTGCGCCTGACGAATCATCAAGCTGAGGCGGTTCAAGATATCCAACCGGACAATGCGAGTTCCAACGGCGCGATAGCCTGCGAGGGCCAGTGCGCGTTCATTAAAGTTTTCACTGTTTAAGTTGCCTTCATTCGGAATGGAGGTGACGCCCGCAAACGGAATGAACGGCGTTTTATCCCCTCCCGCGCCGTAAGCGTTTAAGAGGCTTAAGAGGCGGGCCGGTTTAGGTTTTAACATCTCAGGCATGTAGACATTATAAAACCCGAACTGCACGCCGAGCTCGCGTAGCTGGCGCCGCGCGTCTTGATTGAGGTTTTGAATTGTTTTGAGGTGATCCCGTCTTTCAACAGAACCGTGACTTTCAAGTAACGTGTAAGCAAAGCCTTTTGCTTCCGGCAGAATACTTTCCTGATCCTTCGCATCTCGCAGGGCTTTTAAGGGACCCAGATGGGCCGTCACTTCGGCGCGCAAATAATCTCGCATGCGGTCCGAAGCGAGATTGCGCAGATTGGAATTGGCAAAATCACTGGCAATGACTTCAGCGTCCGGCGTAAAAACTGAGCCGCTGGGCGCGATACGCCCCACAACCATACCGCCCCAAAGGATTTCGCCTTTATTAGACAGGGTGAAAATATTGTGCGCCCCGCCGCAAAGGCTCGTCAGACGCCTGTCGATTTCCGGACCAACAGCTTTCGCGGCGGCCGCGTCCAATGCTTTGGCCTCCAAGCCCGAGCCGCTTACGTCTGGTTTGAATGTCAGGCCCTCTAATTGGCCAATCAGATGATCGTCTACAAAGACGTCCCCATTATCTTTTATTGTCGCGCTCATATAGGCGTCGGCTCCTATGCCTTTTAATAGCTTGCTAGTACGCTTATCTACAAATCGCGCAATGAGGCTCGCATGTAGCGCATCCGATAGGCGGTCTTCAACCTCGCGAGCGTGATTTGCCAAAGTTTTTCCATAATTAGGGTTATTTTTTGGCATCCAGTTGGTTTTTGACGCGCAATAAGCCCAAGTCCGTATGCTTGCGAGGCGCGATGAAAGCTCATGGACCCCGCCGGAGGTGTCATCCAGACGGTCTATGCGTTGAGTCATAAAGTCAGTAGAGAGCTTCCCGCCGCCTTTTACGAGAATTCTGTATATATCCTGCAATAACCGGACATGCGCGTCGATTGTCAGGTTTCTGAAGTCCGGTATCTGACAAATTTCCCAAAGCTGTCTGACCTGAGCCGGAACTTTAATCCGCTGTGAGATCTCATCAATCGCCATAAGCCGCTCCAGCGCGGCTTCATCTTCCGTCCCCTTTATTCTACGGAGGCGTTTGGTCGGCCTCGGAGCGTGTAGCGTGTCGACCAAAGATTTTAGGCTGGAAAAGTCGAGGTTCGAATTTCTCCACTCTGCATAATCCAGAGCCTCAAATTCGTGATTTTCAATGCGTTTGATGAGCTCATCGTCCATCGGCTGACAGTCACCCGTTGTCCCAAAGGTCCCGTCATTTCGAAAGCGTCCGGCCCGCCCGGCAATCTGTCCGGCTTCCATAGGCGTCAGATATCGTCTTCGCCGTCCATCATATTTTGTCAGACCGGCGAAAGCCACATGATCGGTATCCAGATTGAGGCCCATTCCAACGGCGTCAGTGGCCACAAGAAAATCAACTTCGCCGTTTTGAAACATCTCGGCCTGGGCGTTTCGAGTCCGGGGCGAAAGTCCGCCCATTACAACGGCGGCGCCGCCCCTATATCTGCGAATCAATTCTGCCAAGGCGTAAACCTCGGCTGTGGAGAAGGCGACAATGACCGAGCGTTTTGGTAAACGAGTTAATTTCTTGGCGCCATCATAATGCAGTGTGGAAAAACGTTCGCGGTGTTCAAATTTTATTTTCGGGACGAGTGTTTTTAAGACGGGCTTTACAGTTTCAGCGCCCAGAAAAAGCGTTTCTTCCTGTCCTCTTGCGTTGAGAACACGGTCCGTAAAGATGTGGCCTCTCTCGTGATTAGCCATTAACTGCACTTCATCAACCGCCAGAAAGGCAAATCGCCGATCCACTGGCATGGCTTCGACGGTACAGATAAAATAGCGCGCGGAGGGCGGAACGATCTTTTCCTCGCCGGTTATCAGGGCGACCTGGGCCTTGCCCTTTTGCGCAATGACGCGATCATAAATTTCACGGGCCAGCAAACGCAACGGAAGTCCGATAACTCCGCTTGGACGCCCGAGCATTCGTTCAACGGCGTAATGGGTCTTGCCGGTATTTGTCGGGCCGAGAACAGCTGTGACTGTGGCGGGATTGAGGGGGGCTACCATGGCGCCTGTCTGACTCATTCAAATTAGAATGACAACGCCTGAGGCCATTCTCAACGGTGCGGGACTTAAATTATATGGCCGTAAAGCTTATTAAAAATAGGAAGTCTCAATCATTGGCATAACGAATGGTTTCTTCGCCCGGTAGCACATATTCCATTTCATCCACTTTCAAAACGGCCGTAATGGCGCTGATTTTATAGGTAAAGCGGATAGGTATATAGAGGCCGAGTTCAGGGAAATGCTTGAAGTAAACATTGACCGGAGTGCTTTCTTCCTCTTCCTCAGGCAGGTCTTCCGGATCGAATCCCGAAATCGGTTCATAATAAACGTCACAACTTATCGTTTCCGATTTATAATCATCGAATTTCAGGTCTCTCGTGCCGTCGCGCTCCATGCGCAAACCGTAATGTTGTTTGGAATCAAAAACGCGAACTGTTCCGTCGCAGACCTCTCCCTTATCCGCCCACCCCCGCATCATCATGTTTAGAATGGCGGAAAGGGTGTCATCGGCCTGATAACGTTCATCAGGCGTCGCCGCTGGCACGCCTTGGCTGCCCAGTGGAGGGTCGATGCTGACATCAATGCTCCCGGCCGAATTGTCATATAGCATTTCGACCCGCCGATTCTTTTTGTCCAGATTTTGCTGAACATGGAAAGCAGGGCGGAGCCCGTCCGAATCATGAGTGCCTTTTGAGACGGCCCATATCTCCAGCTTTTTCAGGAGGGCGCCTAGGCCAGATGTTTTTATATCGGAGTAAACGGCGTAATCCGTCTGATCATACCAGCCGGAATAGTGGGAGCGGATCATCCGCAGTCCAAAAACATAGCCTTTAAGTTCAAATCGAAATTGAGTCGCATCCTGCCCGGGGATGGGCGTCGGATAAATTATATCTTTGAGATTGCCATCATTCAGACTTTCAATGTTTCGCTCTTTTTGCATCAGATTGACGGAACTAGCAGGGGCGGCAAGGGTCGTTCCGGCTATCAGAGCTACCAAAGCAGGAATCGCAAAATATTTAAGGCGCATTCAATTCTCTCCTCGCGGGCGTCTGACCTTGCCATGACATAATTTTCTTAGATACAGGCTGAACGTGATAACGTGTAATCGGTTCATCTGCGTGACAAATCCGTCACAGTTGCTTTATAAGAATGAGAGTTGAGGCGAATTTAATACAGATATCTTCGCTTAAGAGGGGTTGACCTTCTGCGAACATGGCTCTAATTCGCCCTCAATTCTGCCCGCCACACGGCATATTGTCGTCTTTGTGCGGGCCTTTAATGTTTTTAGGTGCACTATGTCCCGTCGTTGCGATCTTTTAGATACCGGCCCAATGTCCGGAAATACCGTATCTCACTCCAATATGAGATCACGTCGTCGTTTTGATGTAAACTTATGTAACGTGACGCTTCTCTCCGATTCTCTCGGCCAGAAGTTCCGTGTTCGTGTCGCGGCGAAGACCCTTCGCACGGTTGACACCAAGGGCGGCCTTGACGCTTTCCTTATCGGAACGAAAAATCATAAGCTGACTGAAAAAGCGAAAAAAATTAAAAAAGCGGTTCTGAAGAGCCGCGCCGAGATTGAAGCGGCTTAGTCTGCTCAAACTCTCGATAATGAACCCGCCCGATGAGGCGGGTTTTTTTATGGCTTAAAGCGGTCTTGACCTGTTTTGCCGAATAGGGCGTTATATAGCTATGAGCTTTTCCCCGCCCATTCGCCCCGTTCAAGCGGTACAGGCTTTTTATTACAAACGATTTGACTTTGAATCCCGTTCGCGCCGTTCGGAGTTCTGGTGGGTGCAGCTGATTTATTTATTCTTCGGTCTCATCGCTGCTTTGATTGATATTGAGATACTCGGATATGCGGAAGATCAGATCGCCACGCCGGTTTTTCTGCTGCTGGAAATCGCCCTTCTGATTCCGATGACGGCTTTGACCGCGCGCAGGCTGCATGATGTGGGGCTGACAGGGTGGGCGCAATTGCCGACATTCTTTTTCTATATTGAGTATATTCCAGGCTATGAGGGATTTGTCTTTGGCGGACTTGGCGAAGGCGGCGGATTAGAAAAGGGCGGAGCAGAGCTGGGCTTTGCTTTTTTAATGTGTCTCTATCTTTTCTGGCTGATATTCTACCTTATTAAAAACGGCGAGAGCGGATCGAATCGGTTCGGTGCGAACCCAAAAGAGCCGTCTCTGTCTGAAACATTTGATTGATCTTTACCCGCGCCGCGCTTCGTAAAGAGCAATGCCTGCCGCCGTTGCCACATTCAGGCTTTCTGCCTGACCTGGAATGTCCCGGCTCATCATGGGTATCTTGGCGAGTTGGTCACAATTTTTCCTAACCCGATCCCGAAGGCCAGGTCCTTCCGCGCCCATTACAATGACTTGCCGCCCTCCGCCGGAAAGGGCTTGTGACAGAGTAAGGTCGGTTTCGCCGGCCAATCCCGTTACGATCCATCCTATGCGCTGCAATGTCTGCAGGGTGACACTGATATTGGTTTCAAGGCACACCGGAACCGTTTCAAGGCATCCGACAGCAACCTTTGCCAATGCCCCGGACAAAGGCGGTGATTTGCGGTTTTGCATCACGATTGCCGCCGCGCCGAACGCGGAAGCCAAGCGCAGCATGGCGCCGACATTGTGAGGGTCTGTAATCTGATCGAGAACGAGAATGATGCCGTTTCCATTTGTGTCTTCAAATTCAGATTCCGCCAACATTTCCAGGCTGGGCCATTCAAGGGGCGCGGCTTTTACAGCTATGCCCTGATGCGCGGTGTCCGAGCCCAGAATTTTGCTTAGAGCCGAGGGAATCACAATCTTGGGAGAGGGACAGCCTTGCGGGAGTTGAATGCGGCCTTGCGCACCTTCGGTCATGACGACTTCATGAATGGTGCGGCGAGGATTGGACAAAGCGGCGAGAGCGGCATGTGTGCCCCAAATCCAACCGGCTCCGCCCTCCCGGCCTGAGCCGGATCGATTACTCTTTTTCTCGCTGCGAGGTGAGTCGTCTTTACCGCGTGATTTAGGCGATCTGGGTTTGGAAGTGGCGCCGTGTGAGCGCATTCCATAGGCTTTCTTGCGCGGGCCAGTTCCAGATTCGGCCGAATCGGGACTGTGACGTGCTTTCTTGCCTGTTTTTCTTTGAAATCCGCTATTGCGTGATGATGTCATGGTCTTTATACGTCCGCTGATATTAAACAGGTCTCTGTGCATGAAGCGGCTAACACGCCTGCCGCCCAACTGACAGAGCATTTTTTGTTGGAGGCAACGAAACTTCGATTTTGTTCTGCGGCCAGAACGAAATCTTCGGTAGGAGAGGTGGCCGAGTGGTTAAAGGCGTCAGACTGTAAATCTGATCACTATGTGTACGTTGGTTCGAATCCAACCCTCTCCACCACCTTCAACAGAAGGTAAAAATATTTTACCGCGGGCGTTGTGTAGTGGTAAGACCTCAGCCTTCCAAGCTGATGACGCGGGTTCGATTCCCGCCGCCCGCTCCAAATAATCCCTAGAGCAGGGGCCCTTGAAACGGGTTAACGTAGCCCCATTTAGGGGTCAGGCATTCAAACCGGGTACAGATAAACTGTCTGTTCCCACAACATGTGAGAGTAGACATGGCAAAAGAGAAATTTGAGCGTAATAAGCCTCACGCCAATATCGGCACGATTGGTCACGTTGACCACGGCAAGACGACGCTAACGGCGG
>CAXATH010000006.1:0-204691 GCA_963972195.1 uncultured Hyphomonadaceae bacterium
TCGGTGGCCCGGCACAGTTCACCCTGTCACAGGCGAATGCTCAACCTCGCTGTCCTCTGAACCAGAACCTGACGCGTTCCTGTCCGTGTTCAAAAGAACGAGTTTGATAATAGGGGTAAAATGAGAAGTGCGGATCTATCTCTTGGAAAAAACTTCAAACGTTTGAAAAGACCTACGAAAATCCGAAATCATACCGATATAAAGGCGGATCTATTTGAAATTCTTGGAAAACGGTCTTTTTGCGCCTCAACGACACAGCATTCCTATTTAAACGATATTTGGAACCCAGCCTGCTCTCGCGGATTATGTCCCCAACAGGACGCTGCGTATTGCCCTCTGTTCACAGTTTGGCAATCCCGCATCGCCTCTCTGTTTTCTTGGACGCGCGAGAGGTGCTGTCCGCCACAATTGGAGATTATCATGAAAAAGCTACTTCCCATTCTAATCCTAGGGTCTGCCCTCAGCGCCTGCGCGTCTTCCGGCGGATATAACAGCAGCCCCTATGACAATCGCGGCGGATATAATGATGACGCCTATGTCGAATATCAGGGACAACGCTACCGCAAGACGCCGGCCTATATCGAATGCGCGCGCCGCGATCGTAACAACCAATTGCTTGGCGCTGGTATCGGAGCCGTGGTCGGCGGAGTCGTCGGCAATGAAGTTGAAGGCGGCGGAACAGGCGCAGCCGTCGGCGCAGCTGGCGGAGCCGCTGCAGGTATCGCCATCGCCAATAAGAGCTGCGGCAAATATCTGGACACGCGTTATGATGATCCGCGCTATGACCCCTACGCCAATAGCCCCGAAGGCTATACGATTAATGGCCGAACCTATTATAGCGAACGCGACGTCGAAACCCGCATCCGTTACCTCGAAGACGAAGACCGCCGTTTGTCAAACGCGCCTTATACGAGCGATGTCCGCTATCAGCGTGACCAAATTCGCGATGAACTCGATCAATTGCGTGACCTCGAGCGTCGTTGGTAGGGTGAATTTGCAGTTGGGCAATTAATAAAAACAGTTTCGGAGGGGAAACCCCTTCGCACCCATTATCCTCCTGTTTCGCAGGGGGATTTTTTTCTGCATCAATTTTTCAGCGTTAGATGAAATTCTTACCTAACGGCGACGCGATATAATAGTACTATTTGGCGAGGGTTCTTTTCAGTTCTTTCACGCTAGTTGCTAGCTGACGAATTTCATCGGTGCCGCCCTTATGAACCATACCAATCACATGTGAGCGTTTGTCCAAAATTGGACCACCACTGATACCAGGATTCAGTATTGCGGAAACACTTATGCGCTCAACACCACTGATTTGTGATACAGCCGTTACATTACCAGCTATTTCACTCATTTGGTCTCCTGTGTTGTATCTAGGAAACCCGTAGGCAATTATTTCGTCCCGTTTTCGATATCCGCCACTAGAACCAGGAAGCGAGAAAAATTGATCACAAGGTATATCATGGTCTAGTTTGGCAACATCAACATGCGGACAAAAAATTTCACTACGTTTAACTTTGTATTTTGTCTTTATATCTGAAGGGTGATAAATCTCGGCCGTTTTGTCTGAAGGTAGTCCCATCAAAACATGATCTGCAGTTATTAGGCCAATTCCGTCCAAAAAGAATCCTGTCCCTTGAGCGGTCTTGACTTCCCCATCTACGTCTTCACACCAATCAATAATCCAAACTGCCCTATTGATAATCTCATCATAAGTGGGCTCAATAGAAATAGTGGCGTCGGGGAAAAGCTGATTGTATTTATCTGCTAACTTTCTAAAAACTGGGTCGCTGCGTCCCTTCACTTGGCCGACCCACTCTACTCGTCCTCTCGTCACATCTTTGAGGTTTTTGGACGATTTAAACTTTACCTGAAAATCGACTGCCGTTGGTTCGAATCCATTCTCAGATATCTTATGTAAAGTTGACCTTAGGTTTCTTATAAACTTGCGCGGAACATTAGGGAATTCATCGACTACCAAGCCTGTAACTTCTTTTCTTAATTTTTTATCGGAGAACCATACTTTTTCGGCGTTAAGCTCGAAACCCGCCGACCTTATAATTCCAACTAATTCTAGGGACAGATCCTGCACTGAAATTTTTCCAACAGACACCTTTCCATCTTTGAAATTGGCTACAGGTAGGACAAATGACGAGATCGATATATCATCTGCAAATCGTGTATAGCGCATATGATATTTTTTTGCGTATTTATGCATTGCAATATCAAGACCAAAACTGATCATATTGGCTAAGATTGGCGAAGTAGGAGCACCTTGAGGCAACCTATTCTTCAAAATCGTAAGCTTTGTAATGGCATCTGACACATCACCATCAATATGCAGATTTCTAAGTAAGCCATTTACTCGATTATACGTTATTGACCCGAAAAAATCTTTAAGATCTAAATTTAGAAGAAAAGGTCTTGTTTGGTGAGCTGCGGCATTTGTTATAACTCCGCGTTTTTTAACAAAGCCATGAACCGAATTTCGAGGGACATAGATTTCTTCCAATTTAACAAGGATCCTACGTTGGATGTATTTCATTCGGTCATTTGGTTTTTCAATTATGCGAAGACCCCGGGTTCGTTTCGGAACAAATGAGATCGCATATTGCCGTACAGAGTGAGTCGTGAGGTACGTCAATTCTTTAGTGGAAACACCTAAATAGTCTTTGAATGCTTCTATGTCTTCAAGCTCAGTCGGAACATTAGCTTTATGTTTGGAAAAGGAAAACAAGGCGCTTCCTCCTTCTACGGTATATCCGTGTAGGTCGGTTGGACCTATTTTGTGAAAGGTATAGACTCAGACGTCGCAGTTGCAACAACGCGGTATGCGAGGAAGCGCCCTATACCAGACACTTGAATTATTTCATTTAATCAATCAAGAGTTTTATTTTAAAGTCTCTACCTGCTGATTAAACGGACTTCTGTTTCATTTCGAAAACTTTTGTTTCTCTAACCGCAGCTTACATTTCCAGAACACACCCAGAAGTTTTCATAACAAGTAATTCCCCGTCAGTCCCTCCCAATGCACAACCGCATTTCTCCCTTGCACGCGGCGCATTCCCCTCTATAAGGCGCGCTTCACCGGATGCGGTCTGTTTGCTTTTGCTTGACATGGGGTCAGGTTTTGCTTTCAGAGCCATCGTTAAGAAGCCGCCTTCACGGTTTGCTTAGCGCCGCGTCCCCAAAAAATGAAGGACTGTTATGTCTCTCTACGAGCACGTGATTATCTCACGTCCGGACATCTCTTCGAACCAAGTCGAAGAATTTGTCCAAAATGTTGCCAGAAAAGTCGAAAATGCCGGCGGAACCGTTGAAGGGGCCGAATATTGGGGTTTGCGCAATCTGGCCTACCGCATGCAGAAAAACCGCAAAGCGCATTATTCCATGCTGAAAATCAACGCAACGTCTGACACGCTTCACGAGATTGAGCGTCAGCACCGCATCAACGAAGATGTTCTGCGTTATATGTCTATCCGTGTTGAAGAGTTCTCTGATGACCCTTCGCCGATTATGAAAAAACGCGAAGAGCGCAAGCGTCGCAATAAGGAGGATTAGAAAATGGCAAAAGACGAAATCAAAATTGAAAACCTGCCAAGCCGCACGAGTTTTCGCCGTCGCCGCAAGGTTTGCCCTTTTTCCGGCGATAATGGCCTGACGATCGATTATAAAGATCCGAAATTGCTACAGCGCTATATGTCTGAAAAAGGCAAAATCGCGCCGTCACGTATCACGGCCGTTTCCGGTAAAGCACAACGCGAACTGGCCCGCGCCATCAAGCGCGCCCGTTTCCTGGGCCTTTTGCCCTATGAAGTGAAATAAGGAGAAACATCATGGACGTTATCCTCCTCGAAAAAATCGAAAACCTCGGCATGATGGGCGACGTTGTCTCTGTCAAACCGGGTTATGGCCGGAATTTCCTCTTGCCGCAGGAAAAAGCTCTGCGCGCTTCCAAGATCAATTTGGCCCGTTTCGAAGCCGAGCGTGAATATCTCGAGCAACGCAACGAAGAGACCCGCGCGAAAGCGGCCGAAGATGGCAAGTCTCTTGAAGGCACACAAATCGTTCTTATCCGTAAGGCCGGCGACGCCGGTAACCTATACGGTTCTGTAACGGCCCGCGATATTGCGGATGAGTTGAAAGACAAAGGCGTCAAGCGCAGCATGGTTGTGCTCGAGCCTGTCAAATTCCTCGGCATCCACGACATCAAGGTTCGCCTTCACCCGGAAGTTATCATCGACATCACTGTCAATGTGGCCCGTTCCGAAGACGAAGCCGAGCGTCAAGCCAAAGGCGAAGACGTGATCGGTATGGAGCAAGAAGAAGCCAAAGCTGACGCCGCCGAGAGCGCCGCAGAACGCGCCGAAGCCGCCGTCAACATGTTTGAAGGCGACGCACCGGACGAGTTCTCAGCCCCTGAGTCGGACGCCGGAGACGCGGAAGAGCCAAAGACCGAAGAGTAGTCTTCGATCACACAAACAAAGAAAAACCCGCCTCCGTGGCGGGTTTTTTATGTCTCGATTTAAAGAAAAGATGTAGCTGGAGACCTAGTGAAAAAGGGCCATAATCAGAAATGCACTCGTCAGGCCGGTCATATAAATCATGCCAATATATAATACGCCGCGTATCTGGGTGTCTTTGATTTCTTTGCCGTCCATCCCCATCGAGATAAAGACCTTATCCATCAAATTCGTCACGTCCCGGCCCTTTCCAGATCCACATTCCTATACCGGGGAAAGGCGGCAGACAGAAAGTCCGCCTGCCGCCCTACGCCCCGTGAGGGCTCTCTAGCCTTCGCAATTGCGCCCCGCATAGAGGCCAGAGAGTTTCGCTTTGCGCAACACGGCTTTATCCAGCTCTTTTTGAGCTTTCGCGGCCTTTTTCTGACCGGAATTTGCCATAGTATCCATCGCCGCTTTGGCGAAAAGCCCGCCGAACGGGACGCGCGCCAATGCGCCGGCGGCGCCTGAATGGACCGCCGCCGTTGAGGCGCCCGACGCAACGGCCTGCCCGGCCGCCTGGCTCTGAGCCGCGCCGGCAATGATCTCATTTGAGCTTGCGATGACGGCGTCTGTTTCGGCCATCTTGACGGCTATGGCGTCGCATTTTGCGTCGGCGGGAAGTGCGGTCTCAGCGGCGGCGGCGGTTTGGACTTGCGGCGCCGGAGCGGAGGAGGACGCAACAGCTTTCGAGGCGGCCGTTTGCGCCAGAGACTGCGCCAAACCGCCTGATGTCGCCCCACACGCACTGAGTGACAGTCCGGCGAGACCTAGGATTAAAAGTGATGCGGTTTTCATGGTATCCTCCAGGATTAAAGTTGATGGAGGCAGATAAGCGCAAGGCCAGAGCGCCGGCATCATCAATTTAGAGGATGAAAATAAAAAAGTTTCTGAAAAAGCTATAGGTTTGGTCGGGCGCGCAAATTACCTTTGAAGCGCGATATTGGCGAGCAGTGCCACCACTTCCGCCTGACGCGAGCAACCCGTTTTCTCCATGACCTGACGAATCTGCGTGCGAACTGTGCTGAGCGCGACGCCGCCGCCATCGGCAATTTCTTGGGCGGATTTACCGGCGGCCAGCTTTCGCGCGACGCGGGCCTCTGACATGGTCAGGTCAAAAAGAGACCGAACCAGTTCGACCGGCGGAATATGTTTTTTCGACACAGGCGTGAAAAGCAGGAGCGCGTAGCTCTGCGCAAACATGTCATGTACGGATCGGCTAATCGGCAGAATATGAGCGACCATCGCCGCCTGATTGTCTTCGTTTTTCAGCGGAAAAGAATTTACCGTTGAGTCAGGACGGAGATGTAACATTTGAAGCGCATTTCGGAAGAGTTCATTCGCCTGCTTGTCTTTCAATCCGACCCTGTCCTGCGCCCCGATGACCAGCTGCGCGGAGACGTCTTCAGATATATTGGACATTTCAACGGCCGCCCCGTTGGAGTCGAGCAATATCGTCGGCAGTCCCAGCTTGGTTAAAGCTTCACTCGCCCCGGTCGCGCTCTTGAGCCCGAGCCTGGCGGCGATCAAGGCGCTCCGCGCCAAATGGGGCCGTAGTTGGTTTAGCCGCTCTACAAAGGGCTTCTCCATAGGTCCGCGGTCCAGCGTGCGTTCGACGCTAAAGACAATCCTGTCGCCTGTTGGTATGAGCAGCCCCGTTCCGGCGGAGCACCCTAAACCTCTCGGCCGAAAAAAATTTTCGTAAATCGGATTTTTCTCAAACTCCTCTTGGGACCAATAATCATTTTCGATCAGAAAGGAATCATGGGCTTTGCCCATCATGCAGACGCGGCGGTCGCAGCGGGCAAACCATCCATCCATGACATATGTTTCAAATACATCTTTGAGGTTGTCCGAGGTCGTCCAGCTCAGAACCTTGTCACGGGCTGAAAACAGCAGCCCGCCCTTGGCCTCTGTCATGCCTGCCAAGTCGTCCAGAACGCTCGGCCATTTTTCAGGAATAAATGACGCTTCATATATACGGTCAATTAAATCATCTTGCACAGAACTCGCCCCCGTTTCTGCCTGTCCCACTTGATAATATATTATTCCTAATCTGCGAGAGAATACAACTCTTTACGCAAAGAGGCCTGACGCAATTCCGCTTAAGAAGGCTTGGTCGTTAAATTTTTGGGGTTTTGCTTTGCTATTTTTGAGGAATCGCGGTTAAAAGTCCCCGGGTTGTGGGAGCTGAACATCATGAAATATCTATACCTTGGCATAGCGGCATTGGCGCTTGGACTATCGGCATGTGAGACCCTGCCGCAAACGAAGGCGCAGACGCTTGCTGCCTCTGAAGCGGAACCTGTCGCCGCCCCGGTGGAGCCCGAAAAGCCAAAATATAAAAAGCTGGTTTACGGCGCGGAAATGCCGCTTGTCTGCGGACGAACGATTGCGGCAGAAGGCAAACTCAGTAAACGGCCAAATGCGCAGGTTATGTGGGAAAACTACCTCTATGACCGGCCGGACGGGATCTGGGGCGAAATTGGCGGCCTGGTCGAGGTCAATGGAAACCTTCCCTTTGATCAGGGCCGCTGGACCAATGCTTGCGCTGTGCGCCTGTCGCATATGCTAAATAAATCGGACCACAAAATTCCGCGCGAGAGCAAGAAAACCGTCAGCGGCGGAAATAAGGATCAATATTATTACCGCGTCGCCGATATGGAAGCCTATCTGAGGCGCGCTTATGGAGAGCCGGATATCGCCATCACCGACGGTTCGGCCAATAGTTTCGATCTGCCGGATGAAGCCGGTATTGTGCTCATGGATTTCCCAAATTCAGGCTTTACCGGGCATACTACCATCTGGAACGGAGCCGGCACGGTGGACGGCGCCAATATTGGCGGATACCGCGTCCTGTTCTGGTCCCTGCCCTGTTTCGTGCCCGAAGGCAGAAACCAGACGCCTATGGTAAGCCAGGAAGGCGCAAGCCAAAACGTCATGCCTTAAGGGCCGGATGGATTAATCTTTATGGATATTCGCTACGGGGAAAGCGAAGATGAAAAAGAGACTGAAGCTGATTTTGCGAATAGTTGCCGCGATTGTAACGGTCGGCAGCCTATACTTTTTCGCACCTTGGAAAGCGGGGCTTTCTTATCTGTCGCCCTTGCCCGCAACTGTTCAAGAGCAGGTCGACAGCGCGGTTGATAGAGGCATTGACGGTATCATTGTCTACGTTCAAAAAGGCGGCGAGGACGCCGAATTTTATAGTGCCGGTTGGCATGACAGAGATAAAAAAATTCCGGCAGACCCTGACGCGTTGTTCAAGATCGCCAGTATCGGTAAATTATACAACGCATCAGCAGTCGCAAAACTGGTCGCAGATGGCCGGTTATCCCTAGATGAAACGCTCGCCCATTATTTACCCGCACTTGCCGGGCGTATTGAATTCGCGGACCAGATCACATTGCGAATGCTCGTGCAGCACCGCAGCGGCATACCGAATTTTACAGACCATGAAAATTTCGACTGGGGCAATCATTCTCTGGATGTTTTGGAGCTCATTTTAGATGCGCCTGCAGATTTTGAGCCAGGCAGCGATTACGCCTACTCGAATACGAACTACCTCTTGCTCGAAAGAATAATGAGCAAGACGTTGGGCTACAGTCACACAGAATATATTCAGAAAGAAATACTCGCGCCGCTCGGGCTGGAGCGCACCTTTTTCTCTGTAAATGAGGTTGATATGAAGGCGCTGATGAGCGGGTATCACGTGGGGTATGACACGGACTTTAAAGATCTCGACCAAGGGTTTGTCGCGACAGCTGAGGATGTTGGAATTTTCTTGAGAGCGTTAAATGATGGAAAATTGTTCACGGAAAAGGAGCAGGAAATATACGCTTCAATTTATGAATTCGGGCATACAGGCTGGGTCCTGGGCCATTCAAGTAGAGCGCATTATCACGAGGATATAGACACTGTCGTCGTCCAGTTCGTGAATACAACGGGGAATGACACCGTCATTCTAACGGAAGTCATTTACAACCGAATTGTAAAAATCCTAAGACAACGGACCGATAAGCCGTAGAAATTGTGCCATTTTCTAAATCGGGGTGGGACATTGAAATTGACCCCTGTAATTAGGTTTTAGACTTACCGTCGATCAATACGGCTTGCTGCCACTTACTTGGTTTCTTGTCGGTTCGATGAATACACCCCGTCCAGCAGCACGGCCGCTTTTTACCTTCGGCTAGCTCTTCTATCGTCCGCTTTATACGTCTGGCGCGCGTCTTTTGCTGCTTTGCGTCCTCGACCCAGCAAATAAATTCATTGCGCCCTATCGGGGTCAGGTCTTTCCACAGACCTGGACACTCTTTTGTTTCCTGCAACGCTTTGCTGAGGTCTTCGGGCAAGTCGTGGACGAGCCCCCCTGGCAGTATGTTTTCCATAGCTTTAATTTATCCGGTACCGGCACCGGGTCAACCGCCTGCAAAAGGGGGCCCTGTTCGCGCCGGTTTTAGGAAATTATGCTCTATCTCTGGTTATTATTGGCAAATTCGCATAATATAACCTCTGCAGCCGACATATTGAATATTCTCCGCACGGGGACAATATCATGAGAGATGCGGAGCGCATTGACGCTTAAGACGTTCAAATAAAAAGAGATAGGAAATTCCATGTCTGCTATTTTACATCTTGCCATTCCTGCCGGCGATCTAAAAACCACGGTAAAATTCTATACCGATATTCTTGGTTGCTCGCTCGGAAACGGAGAAGAAGGTCGTTGGGTCGACGTCAATTTCTGGGGCAATGAGCTGACGTTACATCAAAGCGAAGAAAAGCTCCCCAATGTCCGTCACGACGTTGATATGGGCGCCGTTCTTGTGCCGCATTTCGGCATTCATCTGACGCAGGACGATTTCGACGGCATCAAAGAGCGTATTGCGGAAGCGGGCCTTGAGTATATTGACGAGCCCTACCGCCGGTTCAAAGGCGACAAATACGAACAGGAAACCTTTTTTATCTCTGACCCGAATAATAATATCCTTGAAATCAAGACAATGAAAAACCCCGACCTACTCTTTCCGAAGAAATAGTCAGCTGATTTGGCTGGCAAATGTGGGAAAGCCGGTCTTCAGCTCCACTTGTGTTGAAGTCTAACCTCTGACGCCTATAGTCGTGTCATGAAGAAAACAGAAATCCTCCCATCAAACTTTCTTAAATCCACTTTGCTCGTGGGGTTTCTGATGGGAGCGACGGCCTGCTCTGCTTCCGACACATCAGCGCTTGAGTTTTATGCCGTCTATCAAGACGCTAACGGAGAGACGATTTCCATCGAAGATAGCTCGCTTGAGTTGCCCGATAATGTAGAATTTTTCGGGAATAGAAGTGGGGATGGCGAGGGCTTATATGTCATATCCCCGCCTGCCATTGATGAAAGCTGTCTTGCCGATATTTGGGCGGGTGAACACCCTCAGGCCGAGTATCCTATATTGGAGTTCAAATTTACGGAAAGCTGTGCCGAAGAGTTTACCAAGTTCACGGGCGACAATATCGGACGACAAATGGCTGTTATCTTGAATGGAGAGTTATTTACCGCCCCTCGAATCAATGGCGCGATCAATGCAGATGGCATGTTTATTGAAGGCGGGTTTGAATCGATGGCTGAGGTAGAAGCTTTGGCGGCCTCATTTAAAAATTAAAAAGACTGTCGATATCCATAATCGGGATAATCAACTGTAACATATTTCCCCAACTCAATTCGGCACAAACCGGAAATGCCCGTTTATATCGGTATTGAATAGCAAATCATCTTCAACCGGACCTTGCCCGATATTATGGATCACGAGCGGCGTGCCCCAGTCCGACTTTTTATCAGAGATAATCCCGATATGCGGCAGGCGTCCACCGAGGCGCCAGCTGACGATATCGCCCGGCAGGTAATCTTCGGCATTTTTCGTGATGGGGAGCTCCGCGCCCTGACGTTTCAGAAAGGTTTCCAGATTTGGCACGCGGCGGTGGTCAATATTCTTATCTGCGCGTTTGAGGCCCCAATTTTTGGGGTAAGCACTAAAGTTCCGCTTCATATCCTCATGCACCGCCTGCTGAAAATCAAACCCGAGGGCCTCACGATAGGTTCGGATAATCACATCGGTGCAGACGCCTGTATCAGCCGGGACGTCTCCGCCCGGATAGGCCAGCACGACATATTTCGGGTCATATCGCACATCTGATTGCGTTCGCTCCCGCGCGGCGAGAACGATTTCACCGGGCGAAGCAAAAGCGAGCGTAAAGTCCGCCGCCGCGAACAAACAGAGACATAGGAATGATATTATGTACCGCATAGGGACTGATAATTATGCGAAATCGGTTAACCAAGCGATAAACCCATTACGATTCAGTCACGACGAAAACGCAACCCCGCATTCTTGAATATTAGAGAAACAGGTGATTTCATCGCTAAGGTTTTCTATAGCAGGCGCATAAAAAGAATATTTCTAAAATAGAGAGACGCGCTAATGGGGAAAACAGCCTTTGTCAGAGTTGAGAAAAACGGCGCGGTCACGACCCTTATTCTAAACCGTCCGGAAAAGCGCAATGCGGTGGACGGGCCTATGGCTTTAGCGCTGCGAGAGGCTTTCCAAGCGTTCGAAGCGGATGATAGCCAGCATGTTGCGGTGCTTTGGGGCGCGGAAGGCACATTCTGCTCTGGTGCGGACCTCAGCGCGCTGGAAGATAATGCCCGTGCCCATGAATTGGACCCCGATGGCGGCGGCGCAGGCCCAATGGGGCCGACCCGCCTGGCCTTGTCGAAACCGCTTATCGCTGCCGTGTCTGGGTATGCGGTGGCCGGAGGGCTGGAATTGGCGCTTCTGGCGGATATGCGAGTGGCCGAGGAGAGCTCTATTTTTGGCATTTTCTGCCGCCGCTGGGGCGTGCCTCTGATTGATGGCGGCACAGTTCGGCTGCCGCGCGTGGTCGGCATGGGGCGCGCTATGGATATGATTTTGACGGGCCGTCCCGTAAAGGCAGAGGAAGCGCTTTCGATGGGTCTCGCCAACCGGATCGTCCCAGACGGAACGTCTCGCGAGGCCGCCGAGACTCTAGCCCGGGAGATTGCCGAGTTTCCGCAAGAGTGCATGAGGGCAGACCGCCGCTCGGCCTATGCTCAATGGGATATGCCGCTGGCTGACGCGCTGCGCCAAGAGGGCAGAGACGGCGCGCCGATTGTTGCCGCAGAGGGGCGCTCCGGCGCGAAGCGTTTTGTCGGCGGCGAAGGCCGACACGGAAAATTCGAATAAGCCCCTCTCGGATAAAAGAGCCTCTTGGATAAACAGAAAGAACATTCCTATGACCCAGACCGGACCCCTTTGTCTTGAGCTTATCGAACGCGGCGCCGCCGCAAATGCCGATCGAGTGGCTGTCATATTTGGCGAGGAGCAGCTTAGCTTTGGGCAGGTCAATGTGCAGGCAAACCGCCTTGCCAACGCCTTGCAGGGACTTGGCGCCCTCCCCGGAACCCGCATTGCGCTTCTGGTCAATAACGGACTGCTGAGCGTGCCTCTCGATTTTGCCTGCGTCAAAGCAGGTCTCAACCGCGTTCCGCTAAACTCACGTCTGTCTCTGGAGGAACAGGCGCGTATGATAGAGGAAGCCGACTGCCAGTTTTTAATATTCGGAGCTGATTTGTCAGATCGGGCAGAGGCTCTGATTGAGAAAGTTTCCAACCTCACGGCATACGGGCTCGGCGAATATTTGGCAGGCGGGGATGATTTGCTGGCCTTGTCAGAGACAGCATCTCAGACGCCGCCTAAATATGATGCCAATGCGGAGGACGTCATTCTGACGCTCTACACCTCCGGCACGACAGGAGTTTTGAAAGCGGCGCAGCACACACAGGCCTCTTACGCCGCGATATGCCGGAATATTCTGCTCAACCTTTTTCCGGTGATGGAAAACGACAGGATGCTTCACGCGGCGTCGATGATTCATGCCAGCGGAACCTTTGTTCTTCCTTTCTGGGTGCGCGGGGCGTGCAGTATTATTCTGCCTGATTTTGCGCCCGAGGGTTTTTTGCGGGCCGTTCAAAAATACGAACCCACCGCGATCAATCTTGTCCCGACCATGATGCAGATGTTACTCGAACAGGAAACACTGAAAGATTATGACCTCTCTTCATTAAAACACATAATATACGGCGCCTCGCCTATGCCGCGCACCGTCATAGAGCGCGCGATTGACCACTTCGGACAGGACAAGTTCTGGCAGTATTTCGGGCAGACCGAAGCGCCGCTCTGCCTCGCTGTCCTGCGACCCGAAGATCATGTCGGGGATTTATTAGGGGCGTGCGGACGCCCGGCCCTGGACGTCGAAATACGTCTCGTGGACGAAAAAGGCGAAACCGCCGAAAAAGGCCAGCCCGGCGAAATTCTCGTCCGAACCCCCAGCGCGGCGGCCGGATATTTTAATGCCCCGGAGCTAACCTCGCAAAGTTTCGACAAAGAAGGCTGGGTACACACCCGCGATATCGGTGTCTTTGATCGGCGCGGCATTCTGCATTTGCGCGACCGCACCTCGGATATGATAATTTCAGGCGGGTATAATGTTTACCCGCGGGAAGTCGAATATGCCCTCATGAGCCATTCTGCCGTTCTGGAATCCGCTGTTGTCGGCGCTGCGCATGAAAAATGGGTCGAGGCGGTCACGGCTTTTGTTGTTTTGAGAGCCGGAATGGAGGTCAGTGAAAAAGACCTTATTGCCCATGTCGCTGAGCAAATCGCATCTTACAAGAAGCCGCATAGCGTCATTTTCGCAGATGCCCTGCCGAAGACAGCCGTGGGAAAACTTGACCGAAAGGCGCTGCGAGCCAAGCTAAAGTCCTAAATAAGGCGGTGACTAATTTGGACATATTTTCTGCCTTATTTTGGCCATGAGCCTCTCTGCTTTGTAACGCAACATTTTTGGCCCTCTATCCATTTATTCCACAAGCATCACGAAATGGTGCTGGGTTAAAACAGAAAGAGGACTTATTATGACCTATTTGAAAACAACTTCTATCGCTTTGGCTTTATCTGCCGTAGTCGGCGCATCTGCCGCTTATGCTGGCGACAAAGCTCCAACATTTACTGATCTCGACGCAAATGCCGACGGTCAGGTAAATATCACTGAGTTTACAGCGGCTCCAGGAATGGACGCTTACACAACATCAGAGATTACAGCGAAATTTAACGCGATTTCTGAAGGTACAGACACCTTTAACGAAGCGCAGTATGAAATTACGCTAGACTCTGCCGGTGACAGCACAGTTCTGACGCCAGAAAATCCATCCGATGTAATGGGCGCTGTTGAAACGGAAGACGATTACAATTCTGAGGTCGAAATCGAAACTGATAGCGACATGGAACTAGATTCCGAAATCGCGACACCTGACGAGAGCTATTCGACTGATATCGTTGAGCCGGACGTCATCACGCCCGATTCAGAAATCGACCCGGACACAACTCTGGATACAGATGCTGATCTGGACACCAATATCGACGCAACTGTCGATACTGAGGAAGAACCTGAACTCTAAGAGTTTAAAAACTTCCAAGACTAAATCTGTAAAGATTTACCGCCCTGTTTCCCCTACAGGGCGGTTTTTTTTTTATGCTTTTCTGGCCTGAACGATATGACCGTCTATCAGGGTTTCGCCGAGAAGTTTCATGGCCTCCACTCGGTGAAGTCCTTCCTGCAAGACATATCGGTCTTTGCCTAATCGAACATAAATCGGGCTATGCAGCCCATTTTCAAGAATATCTTCCGCTAGTGGTTCGACCTTCGACTCATCAAACGTCTTTTTTTTGGATGCCGGAACATAAATCTTTGCAATCGGTATATCGACAATACGCATGGCACACCTTTTATGTTATTCAGTCGATAGGCTATGATAGGTCTCGATCTTTAACAATCCATAGAAGACGAAGCCAGAGCGGCGGCCAATTAAAACAATACCGTTAAGGAAACCGGACAATGACTAAATTAGCTTTCAAACCCGCCGTCCCTGTGACCCTACCGATTATAGGGCAGGACAGCCGGTTTCCTGTTCGCCGCATCTATTGTGTCGGTAAAAATTATGCCGACCATATCAGCGAAATGGGCGGGGACGGAAAGACAGCCAAGGCCCAACGCACGGAACCGGTCTTTTTCACAAAAGCGGCGGAAACCCTCGTCGAAAGCGGCCAGAGTATAAAATTTCCGCCCAACACTGCGGATCTTCATCACGAGGTCGAATTGGTTGTGGCTATGGGACCAGCGGAAGACGGCAAGGTCGGCATCTATGCCTATGGCGTGGGTATAGATATGACCCGGCGGGATCTTCAGGCCAGTGCCAAAACCAAAGGCGGCCCTTGGGATCGGGCCAAAAATTTTCACCAATCCGCGCCCTGCTCGGCCCTCACCCCCGCAAGTCAGGTCGATCTTTCAAAAGCGCATATAGTTCTCAGAAAAAATGGCGACATCGTTCAGCACGCCGCTTTGAAGGATATGATTTGGTCTGTTGAGGAAATCATTGAACATTTGAAAAGCGATATGGACCTTCAGCCCGGAGATTTAATCTATACTGGCACGCCCTCCGGGGTTGGCCCTGTCCGGATAGGTGATGAGTTATCCGGCGGCGCCGAAGGTCTGGAGCGGATTACGGTTCGGTTTATCTAATCCGCACAGCCTTCTAATTGCCACCTACTGGAAAACCTCGGGCTGGATATTGGCCTGAATATCCCGCGCATCATAAACATCGGGCGTGTCCTGAGGTGTGTTGGTCAGTTTGATTTCAATTGAATTTGTAATTTTTTGGCCGCTGAATGCCCGCCCCAAATCGTTCAGGGAAATCCCCACGCCAACAGATGTGCCGCTGCCGTAATAGCCGCGCCCGCTGCTAACGCCAACGCTGGTGGACGTTCTTGAAGGGCGCTCCCCGCTATAGGTTTCACCGCCTAAAATCCGAAAATGCGTGTAGCCTTCCGCTAGAGCAATCTCGGCGGCCCGAAGCAGGGCATAATCCTGTGCTTCCTCGGCTGACCTTCCTGTGTAATTTACCCGAAAACGGTCACTTTCGATTTGCGTATTTTGAAAACCCAAACTGTCAGATTTCGCTGCCGGACCATAAGCCGAGGGGCCTGTGGCACAAGCCGCCAGAGTTAATGCCGTAAAAGTAGTAAGAATAAGCTTTTTCATATGTCACGTCCTGACCGAAGTAATCTGAATGAAACTGTCACCTTTCCAGTTTATGAAAGCGCAGATGACTATTTCCTGAATAATTTATATAACGCACATCCTGAAAATGAGTTCACAATTGCTATTTTTGCACAACCTTGGATATTTTCACCCCGGCTGAATCTTGTAAATCTGGTCAGCCGTGACGGCTATAATTTCTAATCGGCAGTGATATAACAAAATAATTATCTACCGATCAAAATCAAAGCGCATTAAAATTCTAATAATCGCTCTGTTTAACTGTGAATCCGAGAAGCAGACTGGTCATTTTCGGTGAAGCCGATAATCTTAACCTATGTCAAACGGCGATGAAATATCCGGTTTGTTTGAAACCATTGTCGAACTTTTCGCGGTCACCGTTTTGCTCGACGACGCCGAACGGGATTGTGAATTTATCGAATTCACCCATGCAAGCCTGGTCAATAATCGCCTTTTACGCCCGGACAATATCGTCTGCCGCGAAACTCTCCTTGTCTGGTTTCAGGAGAATCGAGAGAGAATTCAAGATACTCTCGCCTCTGAAAGGGCAGAGGAATACAAAGAAAAACTTCTGTCTAAGATTGAAGCGGAGGACGTTCAAAAACGCGTCCTAGGTTCAATTTATGTTATCGCCGCTTGCGATGATAATCTGGACAGCGTTTCTTGCGAGTTTATTCGTCTTGCCATGACGCTTTGGAATATGGACATGCCAACCGGCAAAGATTTGGAACCGGTCAGCTAATATTGATCGGATTGGAAAGCTGAGGATCAGCTTTCCATAGCCTCTTTGCGGCGGCTCTCTTTTTTCCGTTCATGCTCTAACAGGAACTTCTTGCGCACGCGGATATTTTCCGGCGTCACTTCGACCAGCTCGTCATCATTGATAAATTCGAGCGCATATTCAAGGCTTAGATTGATCGGCGGCGTCAGGACAACGGCTTCGTCCGTTCCGGACGCCCGCACATTGGTCAGCTGTTTGCCTTTCAGGACATTGACGACGAGATCGTTGTCGCGCGCATTGATGCCAATAATCATGCCTTCATAGACATCCTCGGCATGTCCGATGAACATCTTACCCCGATCTTGGAGGTTCCAGAGCGCAAAGCCGGCGGCTTTGCCTGCGCCGTTTGAAATCAGGACGCCCTTCTGGCGGCTGCCAATTGTAGATTTTGAGCGAGGCGCATATTGATCGAAATTATGATACATCAAGCCTGTACCGGATGTCAGCGTCATAAACTCTGACCGGAAACCGATAAGTCCGCGTGTCGGAATTTCATAATCAAGACGCACACGGCCTTGGCCGTCCGGCACCATGTTTTTGAGGTTACCTTTGCGCTCGCCGAGCTTCTCCATGATGGAGCCTTGGTGATCTTCCTCTACGTCAATGGTGAGGGCTTCCCATGGCTCGCAAAGAACGCCGTCGATTTCCTTATTAATCACCTGTGGGCGGGAAATCGCGAGTTCGTATCCTTCGCGGCGCATATTTTCGATCAGGATTGAGAGATGAAGTTCGCCGCGGCCGGAGACCCGGAACTTATCGGCTTCTTCCAGCTGTTCGACGCGCAGCGCCACATTATGGATAAGTTCCTTTTGCAAGCGGTCATTGATGTTCCGCGAGGTGACATACTTGCCTTCGCGTCCGGCAAACGGAGAGTCGTTTACCTGAAACGTCATAGAAATTGTCGGCTCGTCCACCGTCAGAGCAGGCAACAGCTCTACATTTTCCGGATCGCAGATCATGTCTGAAATGCCGAGCTTGTCGATGCCGGTGAAACAGCAAATATCGCCGGCGGAGACTTCTTCCATCTCAACGCGGTCCAGCCCCATGAAACCATAGAGCAAGAGCACTTTGGCTTTGCGGGTTTCGCCTTCAGGCGTTGCGACGACAACTTGTTGGTTGCGTTTGATTTTACCGCGCACGACACGGCCGACACCGATAACGCCGGTATAGGAATTGTAATCCAAAGCAGAGACCTGAAGCTGCAGAGCCCCGTCCGGATCAACGTCAGGCACAGGCGCATTTTTGACTATGGCTTCGAAAAGCGGCGTCATATCTTCGCCTTCGGATTCGACTTCATGAGATGCCCAACCATTCAAAGCTGAGGCATAAACAACCGGGAAGTCGAGCTGGTCGTCCGTCGCGCCCAAGCGGTCAAATAGATCAAAGGTTTGGTCCACGGCCCAATCCGGACGCGCGCCGACGCGGTCAACCTTATTGACCACGACGATAGGTTTCAGGCCCTGCGCGAGGGCTTTTTTCGTCACAAAGGTCGTTTGCGGCATCGGGCCTTCGACAGCGTCAACGAGCAAAACAACGGAGTCGACCATGGACAGGACACGTTCGACCTCTCCGCCAAAGTCAGCATGTCCCGGTGTGTCGACGATATTGATGCGCCAATCCTGACCGTCCGGAGCTTTCCAGCCGATGGCCGTATTCTTGGCGAGGATCGTAATCCCGCGTTCTTTTTCGATATCGTTGGAGTCCATGACGCGTTCTTCGCGTGCGCCGCGTTCGTCCAGTGTTCCGGATTGCCGTAAAAGCTTGTCCACAAGGGTAGTTTTGCCGTGGTCAACGTGAGCCACGATAGCGACATTGCGCAAAAATTCGATAGAGTCTGACATGGTATTCCCGGTCATTGAGAGTTTGCGCGCTCCATACGCGATAAAGGCTCAAAGTCCACCTCTCTTTTCAGTGTCGCGGGGTTTATTGCCGCCTTCGGGCGCAGAGAATACACACCTCACAGCGAAAAGAAAAAACGGCCCGCTCCATGGTGAGAAGCGGGCCAGTTGTCCAGCGTGAGTAGAATTTTAGTAAATTTCAGGAGCAGCGCGGGATTTTCGCCCGCGAAACCTGCTCCCTACGCCCCACATTTCAACGCACAAGGTTTACACGGGAAAACATAATCTTGGATTGAGAAACAATGTAAGGATTTCCCGTCTTTTTCAGGTAAATGAAGCGTTAAGATCAGTCCGAAATTGCGCTATGGATTTATTATTGCGAATTCGGTTTCAAATCCCGCACGCCCACATTCATATTCTGAACCACTGAAGTTCCAAGCGCTTTGACCTGCAAATGCATGGACGTTCCCGTCTTATATGCCACCCCGTTCGGCGCAATTTCACATGATTGGGTCAATTCCATTTCATCGATCTTCGCAATCAATTTGACCCGCATAGGCCGGGTCATCCAGATACTAAAATGTTTGAGATGCGCATCCAGTTTTGAAAGCGTGAATTCTCCGTCCAAATGTTCCAGAAGTTTCCTGACCATTTTACGATCAACACCCCCTTCCTCAGAAAATCCATCTGATGACATCATGATGTCGCCCAGCTTTTCAATATTTGGGCGAACCACAATTTCAGTATCCGTCTCTGAAACAACGGTGAAGTCTTCAATTGAAACGTCTGGGTTTAAAAGACTGTTGTCCTTCCCTTCACACCAAAACTCTTTTGCGAGGTCTTCTTGCGAGGTTTCCAAGGACGTCATTTTTTTCAACATCTCCTTCAACGCCTCAGGCCGCTCTTCCTTGGATTGCGAGAGCACCGTCACGCGTTCATCTCCGACGAGAGTCGGCCTAACCGAAAGAACCGCGCTAAAGGGGGCGTCGCCAGCGTCGCCTCCAAGCTCATTAATTTGGAAATCGACCATATAGTCATAAGGAATATGGTTCGGCGCAGCGGGGCGCTCGAGACGGGAGAGCGCCGCCAATGTGCTGTCCCCTAATTGCGTTTTTTCCTGCGCCTCTGCGCCAAAGTTTAAAAGCCCCGCGGAGAAGAGCAAAAGAAGGCTAAAGTTAAAGGTGTTTTTCATAAACCGCTTTTTCAGGAGGGGCGCGAGGAATGCAAATATTTTATACTCTGCGGTTGAAACGTGCGCTGCGCATTGTCACATCTATCAGGAGTTTTAGAGAAAGATTACTATGCGCCCCGAAACCCTTCCCGCAGAGTCCCCGCAGCCCACACGCCTTGCGGATTACGCACCGCTAAATTTCAATATCGACAGCGTCGAGCTTGATTTTGATCTCAAGCCAAAAGGAACGCGGGTAACAAGCAAAATGGCGCTGACGCGGGTATCAGGCGGCGATCTGCATTTGGACGGAGAGGATATCGATCTGAAATCGGTGAAGCTTGACGGAAAATCTCTCAAACGCGCCGATTACACCCTCACTCAAACGCAACTTATCCTCACAGATTTGCCGGATGAATGCACTTTGGAGATTGAGACGAGCTGCAACCCTGCGGACAACTCCAAACTTATGGGGCTTTATCTTTCCGGCGGGCGCTTCTGCACCCAATGCGAGGCCGAAGGTTTCCGGCGTATTACCTACTACCCTGACCGTCCTGACGTCTTGTCCGTTTTCACCGTGCGCATGAAAGCTCCGAAAGACAAATACCCTTACCTTCTCTCCAATGGGAACATGATTGAGTCCGGCGATTCCGAGGACGGCAAAAGTCACTATGCCGTGTGGGAAGACCCTTTCCGGAAACCCGCCTATCTCTTTGCATTGGTCGCAGGCGAATTCGACACTCTTGAAGACAGTTTCACGACGATGAGCGGACGCGATATTCCGTTGACGATCTATGTCGATCCCGGTGACGCGCCCCGCGCCGATTATGCCATGGACAGCCTGAAACGGGCGATGAAGTGGGACGAGGACACCTTTGGCCGGGAATATGATCTGGAACGCTTCATGGTTGTCGCGGTTCGGGATTTCAATTTCGGCGCCATGGAAAATAAGGGACTGAATATTTTTAACTCCTCCCTCCTCTTAGCCGACGCGGAAACCGCGACGGATATGAATTTTGAGCGTATCGAATCCGTCGTCGCGCATGAATATTTCCATAACTGGACGGGCAATCGCATTACCTGCCGCGACTGGTTCCAGCTGTGCCTGAAAGAAGGCTTCACCGTTTTCCGTGATCAGGAATTTTCTGCCGACCAACGCGGCGCGGATGTGCAGCGTATCAAGGATGTGAGCGCCCTGCGCGGCCGGCAATTTCCCGAAGACGCCGGCCCTCTCGCCCATCCTGTCCGTCCGACAGAATATATGAAGATCGACAATTTCTACACGGCGACAATTTATGAAAAGGGCGCGGAGCTTATCCGAATGCTCAAAACGATTTTAGGGCCGGAGAATTTCCGTAAGGGGTCCGATCTCTATTTTGAAATGTTGGACGGAACCGCCGCGACGATTGAGCAATTCATCGAGTGCTTCGAGCAAGCCACAGGCGAAGATTTGTCGCAATTCATGCGCTGGTATGAACAAGCTGGCACGCCAGAGCTCTCCGTCACGGTAGACGAATCTCTGACAACCCCGGTGCAAGGCACACGCATTACCTTTGCCCAAAAAACCAAACCGACACCGGGGCAGAGCGAAAAAGCGCCTGTCGTTTTGCCGATCAAATGGCAAGCCATTGGCGAAAACGGCCCCTTATCCGAACCGCAAATGACGGTTCTCACGACAGAAGAAAACACCGTCTCTCTGCCCCGTTTTGACGAGGCTGTGTCGCTCTCCGTTTTGCAGGACTTCAGCGCCCCCGTTATTTTGAAATCACAACAAACGTCCAAAGATCAGCTCCGCCTTATGGCGCAGGATCCCAATGCCTTTAACCGCTGGGAAGCGGGTCAGACATTGGCGCGCAAGCTCATCGGCACTCAGGCTCTGGCTCTGGAGAGCGGAGACATCCCGGAAACGGACGACGCCCTTCGCGAGTATTGCGAGGCGCTGCGCAATACGCTTCATGACGACAAGTTTGATAATAATTTCAAAGCCCTGACCCTTTCCACTCCGGGAACAGCGGAAATTCTGCAATCTCTGGATCAGGCCGATCCGATTGCAGCCTATCTGGCAGGTGACTGGCTCTCCCGCGCGGTGGGCAATCGTCTCAGGGGCGACCTCCTCCAACGCTATCATGACCTCTCCGATGACGGTGAATTTAGCCCGGATGCGGAGTCCGCGGGACGAAGAGCGCTGCGCAATCGCTGTTTATCACTGCTCGCCTCCGGACGGGACGCTGTCACTGCCGGCCTGGCGACAGAACAGCTTGGGACCGCCACCAATATGACGGATGAACTTGCCGCCCTCGTCACGCTGACCAAACTCGGCGGCAAACGGGTGAACGCGTCCATGGAGAAATTCTATGATAAGTGGAAATCCAATCCGCTGGTCATAGACAAATGGTTCTCCGTTCAAGGCATGCGCAATCATGTGGAAGGCGTTTCCGCCATTAAAGAGCTGACCGAGCACGAAGTTTACGATGCGCGCAATCCGAACCGCGTCCGCGCGCTCATCGGAAGTTTCGCCATGGCGAATCCGAACCTCTTCCACGCTCCGGATGGGAGCGGATATGATTTCTTCACGGATCAAGTCCTGGACATGGATAGCCGAAACCCTCAGGTCGCGGCGCGCTTGCTCGGCGCCTATGAAATCTGGCGCAAGCTGGACGGCCGCAGGCAAAGCCAGATCAAAGAACAGCTCCGTATCATAATTGCAGCAAACCCTTCTAAAAACGTGCTGGAAATCGCGACGAAAACGCTCGGCAGCTAAATGCTGTTTTATTTGCCTCTAGTAAGGCTCTCTTAGGAGGTTTGGTTTATTTATGCGGGGTGAACGAACCGTCAAAAATATCTGAGATCCGAACTGTTCAAGGTTTTCGTGAGCATGTCTCGGAGCAACGCTTTACGGTGCTTCGACAACCTATCGTAGATTTGAAAGATGGCCGCATCCATCATCACGAATGGCTCGTCAGGTTTGATCACGACAAACACGTCGAAGGCGTCATTCGCGCCTCTGAGATCAGCGGCGTGATTAGGGACCTTGATCTTTCCATGCTGGCCCAGGCTATACTTGTTTTGAATGAGTATCCCGATGACACGGGGATTGCGATTAATCTCTCCGGCGCCTCGGTGGACAAGAAAAATTTCCAAGGGTCGGTCATGGCCTGTTTGACGGCCCTCGAAGCCTCCCCTGAGAAACTGATTATTGAACTCACGGAAAGTTGGGACATGGATAATCTCGACCTTGCCCAGTCCCTGCTGACAGATTTGAAATCTCGCGGCCACCCCGTTTGCCTTGACGATGTCGGCGCGGGGGCAGCATCTATCCGTTATCTGCGGGCCTTGCCTGCGAATTGGCTAAAGATCGACGGCGGCTTTATTGCAGACAGCCTCGTTTCCATGCGAGATCGCGCAATTCTCGAGGCGTTGTTATCCCTTCGAGAGGCTCTGGATGTGAAATTCATTGCTGAAGGCGTGGAAACTCAGGAAATAAAAGACTTTGTCGAAAAAATGGGATTTGACGCCGCACAAGGCTACGCCATTGGACGCCCTGAACGCGAAATCCGCATAAAAGCATAAAATACAGTTTTCGCTATCTTTTCTTAGCTTTCCTTCATCAAAGTAAATAAAAAATTAACTACGTTTTGTTCGACTTATACGGCGAGAATCTTTAGCGTTTAAAGGGTGATTCGGGGGAAGTGAGTGCAAAGAGGTCCTCAAAAACAGCCACAACCTGTTCAACCTTATGTCGAAACCCCGGCATTTGGACGGAATTCTGGTGGGCAAACCGCATCCGGGCAAACCTCCCAAGGTTCTCCCCGACAGTGGACAGAATATAATCCTGAACAGACGCCCCCTTCTGAACGGCCGTCATTGTCAACGCAGAGGCCGGGCGCGTATCTACCGCAGCAACAACCGCGCGGCCCCTCCCCCCGACCAAACCAATCTCCTCCCCGAATTCAAGCCCCCTATACGCCGCACTCTGCTGACACCGCGCCCTCTCAGCGGCCCGATTCCTTTAAAAGCACTGTGCTGACAGACCATTTCGACAGAATTTCCTACCGGGTTGGCGGCGCCCAATCCTTAAAAAGACTACTTTTCGCGGTTGGCGCGTTTTTTATTCTTTTGACCATACTTGCTCTGACAAAATTCTATTTTGATAATGAGCGGTTCACCGCCCAGACCAAACAGACCTTTTCTCAGTCTATGAGTAATCAGGCGACAGATGTGTCGCGCCGCATCGATACGGAAATAGCCTGGATTGATCAGGCTTTATTTACCGAAGGCACAGCAAAGCAAATAGTCGAATTCATTGCCCAGCGTGAGGTCATTGACGGCGTTGCCTTAGTAGACGCCGCCGGCACCGTTATGGCAAAAACCGGAGATAGAGGAGATGTCCTCACCACCATTGATTCCCGGAGTTATCCGAAAGGCGACGTTCAGGTTCTCTCACTTGTCGATCAAAATGGATCAGCCCTGCCCGTCATTATTCGCCGCCGAGACGATGTTTTCCTACTGACCGCATTCAGTCCGAAAACTTTTGTCGGCGGGCTCTCTCCCAATGCGGCTCTGATAATGGACGGCGGGCGCGTCATTGACGGCGGCGACAATATTGGGTCTGCTGACGCGCTCAGCGTTTATAATATCAACGCGCAACGCTTGGCTGGCCTGACCAAAAGCTCGGAGACGACCTCTCTGATTCCGTTTGAAATTGAAAATCAAAATATCTGGTTGGGAACGGCAAGAGTTCCAAAGTCCTTTTTGTCCGTCATTGATATTCAGCCCCGCGGCATAGATTCCGGCATAAAAGAAAATCTTATCCTCTTCGGCCTGCTCCTGCTGGGCATGGGCTGGCTTATCTGGATGATGGCGAGCCAACTCCTGCGCCAAATGGATATCCTTCGCGAACGGCAAAATTTAGACGAGGTCTCAACGCAAAGATATCAGGCAGCGGTCGACAGCTCCAAGGGCGGGGTTTGGGAAATTGATCTTGCGAAGAACACGGCCTATCTAAGCCCCTCTCTGGCCAAAGTCTTCAACATGCCGGAAACCCACACAACGATTTCAATGTCCCAATTCTTGGGCTTATTTATGGCTTCGGATCGGGAACGTTTATTTGCGGCTATTCGGCGTAGCCACATAAACGGCGATTTTGATATTGAGCTCGGCCTCGCCCACCTGCCCGTATATATGGCCTGCCGCGGGCGTCCTTCTGTCCGAGGCTCAGACCAGGCCAAGATCATTATCGGTATGGCGCTGGATATTACCGAAATGCGCGGCGCCCAAGCTAGACTGCAAGCTGCTGAATCCCGGCTTTTTGACGCGCTGAAGTCCATGACGGACAGTTTTGTCATTTGGGACCAGATGGACCGCCTTTTGGTTTGGAACGAGCGTTTCGAAGACTTTTTCGGATTTCGCCCAGGCCAACTACAGGTCGGAAGTGACCACGCCACGGTTGAATATCACGGCATGCAAACCGTCCTTAGCGTCACGGAGCGCCCTGAAGGCAATGAGATGGAACTGCAGGACGGGCGCTGGATCCGTTATTCCGAGACCCGTACTGCAGATGGGGGACGCGTAAGTATCGGAACGGAAGTGACCGCCATCCGGACGCGCGAAAGAGAACTTCAGGTCAACCAGGACGCTTTGGAAAAAACTATTAGCGTCCTGCGGGAATCGCAAATCCGGATTGTAGAGCTGGCCGAAAATTACGAGCAGGAAAAAATCCGCGCCGAAGAAGCCAGCCAGTCCAAATCCGAATTCCTCGCCAATATGAGCCATGAACTTCGTACGCCGTTGAACGCGATTAACGGCTTTTCCGATATTATGCAGAAAGAACTCTTCGGCCCGCTCGGAGATCCCCGCTATAAGGAATATGTGAACGACATTCTGTTCTCCGGACAGCATCTTTTAAGCCTCATCAACGACATTCTGGATATGTCCAAGATTGAGGCCGGTAAAATGACGCTCAACACCGAAGAGCTTCAAATTAATGATATGATAGAACAGGTCGTGCGGATCGTTCGCGGTCGGGCCGACGAAAACAGACTAAAACTGGTCTTCGACGAAAAACCGGCCAAAGAGGTCGAAGCCGATCCGCGCGCCGTAAAACAGGTTCTTCTGAACCTGATGACCAACGCGATTAAGTTCACGCCGGAGGGCGGTGTCGTGACGATTGCCGTGGAGCCTAAATCCGCAGGCCTCATAATCCGGATTACCGATACGGGCATCGGAATATCCAAGGAAGATATCGAAAGGCTTGCTCAACCGTTTGAACAAATTGACAGTCAGCATTCCCGTCAACATGAAGGCACTGGTCTCGGTCTGGCGCTCTCCAAGTCTCTGGTCGAGCTCCATGGCGGCAACTTCACTATTGAAAGCAAAGTGGGTCAGGGCACCACGGTAACCTTTACACTCCCAACCAAGCCCCCGGCCGTGGAAGAAAAAATCGAGGCGACCGCAGTCGGCAGTGAAATCACGAAGCTGGCAAATGATATTGCAGATGTTCTTTCTGCCGGTGAGGCCAGAGTGGAAGCCTCCAAATCAAGAGCCGTCGAGGGGCAGCAAAACGCCTCCTCGCAGCAGAATTCGCCCCAGTCTCAAACCCAGCCGCTGCCACATGCCCAAACCGCGCGGCCGCAGCAGACTCAGCCAAATCCTGTTCCGCCGCCTATACGCAGTGCCCCGCCGCCGCAAAACGGTCAGAACGCCCCCCAGTCAGAAACGTCTCAACTATCCAATCCTTACAAAGATTCAGCGGCTTAGACTGCGGGCTCAGCGGGCTTCGATTTTCCGCCATCTTCGCCCAATCCGGGACGGCGCCGAGGAAGGACAAGGCTGGCTTTAAGACCGGCTGTACCGCGATCCTCAAATCCATCTTCGAGAATAAACTCCGCTCTGTGCAGATCGGCTACGGCATCGACAAGGGCCATGCCGAGCCCGCTGCCAGGTAAAGTCCGGCTCTTATCAAGACGCACAAAGCGTTCTTTCACCCGCTCCCGATCCGCGGCCGGAATGCCCGGACCATCATCCGTGACAGAAATTGAAACACGGCCATTACGGGTTTTGCGAAGATCGAGATGTATCCGCCCGCCCTTTGGCGTGTACTTGATCGCGTTCTCAACCAGATTGGACACAGCCTGAGACAACAATCCCCGGTCCGCCAAAATATCCGTGCCTTTGGCAATATCAGCGGAAAATATGAGATCTGCATCTTCGCAGGCCGGTTCATAAAGCTCCGCCAAATCATCCAATAAAGGTTTGGGGTCCGTCGGCTGCAACAGCTCTCTGCGCTCTCCGGCTTCCAATCGGGCGATCCGCAACACACCGTCAAAGGTTGTCAAAAGCTCGCTTGCGTCTTCGGCAGCGGAAAACAAAACATCGGCTTCAGGCGTATCGCCCAGCTCCACAGCGGCGCTTTCCAGCCGCGTTCTTAGCCGTGTAAGCGGAGAACGCAGGTCATGAGCAATAGAATCCCCGGCATAACGCATCGCCTGCATCAGGCGGTCAATATGGTCGAGCATGGAATTCAAATGCTCCGCCAAAAGATCCATCTCATCTTCGGAATAATTCCGGGGCGCGCGGCGATCCAAATTCCCTGCGCGGACATCCGTCGCCAGACGGTTAAAAGCCTCGACCCGCGCCGCAAAGCTGCGCGAAACAAACCATGAGGAAATCAGGCCCAAAATTGCGGCCAGTAATAGAGCCGGCACAAGGGTTGAGCGAATTCTATCACCCGTTCTCGAGATCGCTTCTACGTCCCGTCCAACAATTATGGCCGCCACATTGTCATCATCCAACTTCAGATTACCGACGATTCCGCGGGCCCGGCGATCAATGAAGTCTTCGGAGTCTGAATTCGGATCCGAATAAAGAAATTGAATTTTTGAAAACCCCCGACTGTTGATATCATCCTGGGCGATAGCTTCGCTGGCCAACAGGTCGCCTTGGCCGAGAATATTTCCGCGAATGAGGACCTGGGATTGACGACGAGCTTGCAGGAAATAGAGCGCCTCGTAACTTGCTCCGCGAACCGTGACGGCGCGCTCCACCGCTGTGATGCCGCCGCGGTCGTAAAGCTGCTTGTATTCACTGCTGCCCGGCGAAAGGGTTTGAGGCACAATTCCAGCCGCTTTCGCAGCTTTGACGCGGGCAGCGCCGCCTTCGTCGTAGAGGTTTTGGAGTTCCGCGATCTCGTCAATATTCGCCTGCTCCACTCTCCGGAGCTCAGACTCGATCATTGAGTAGTAGACGAGCCCCAATGCGGCGGCGACGCTGACCATCGTCAGCGTCGCGCCCAATAGGGAAAGGCGGAACATCGTGTTCCGCAGTAATTTTTGAATAGCGTCAATCACAATCGAACGCTTAAAGAGCGGTCATTAGACCTGCAAGCGATAACCCGCGCCGCGAACAGTATGCAGCAAAGGCTCATCGAACTCCTTGTCGATTTTTCCGCGCAGACGCGAGATATGCACGTCGATCACATTGGTCTGGGGGTCAAAGTGATAGTCCCAGACTTTTTCGAGGAGCATGGTGCGGGTCACTACCCGTCCGGCATTGCGCATCAAGCATTCCAGCAAACGAAATTCGCGGGGCTGCAACAGGATTTTTTGTCCGTCGCGGCGCACTGTGCGGGCCAGAAGATCCATTTCCAGATCCCCGACCTTTAACTTCGTCACAGCGGCATTTGGATCAGACCGTCGGCCAATCGCTTCGACACGGGCGAGCAGTTCTGTAAAGGAATAGGGTTTGGCGAGATAATCATCCCCGCCAGCGCGTAGGCCTTCAACCTTGTGGTCAACTTCGCCAAGCGCTGACAGGATCAGGACCGGAGTCGCGTCACCGTCTTCACGCAAATCACCAAGAAGCTCCAGACCGTCCCGCTTCGGCAGCATTCGATCGAGTATTAGAGCATCATAATCTGCCGCCTTGGCCATTTCGAGACCCAAATCCCCGTCAGGGGCGAGGTCAACGACATGACCGGCTTCCATCAGCCCTTTGCGGACATATTCAGCGGCCACTTCATCATCTTCGACAACGAGTATTCTCATTTCTTTCTCCACTTGTCCCCCAGACTTTGGCTTAATTTCGTTTTAGTTTCTTTGCGTAAAATATGGTTTTAAAATGGCAAAACCATATAAGTCTCTCGCCCGCTTTTCAGACGGACATTTAAGGTGATACTTTGTTTTTCATCCAGCTTGGCATTCAACACCACTGAGCGCAAAACGTCTGTCTCGGCCAAAGGTTCATTTTCGGCCTCTAAAAGCACCATACCCGTCTCGAATCCGGCGGCCTCAGCCTGACTGCCGGGCGTAACCGATTCAACATAAATCCCCACCTGATCCGAACGCATTTTGATTGCATTCCGAAATTCGGAAGAGATATCAAGGACTTGCAGTCCTGTATCGATATTGATCGTGCCGCGTGCCGGCTCCTTTGGCGGGGGCGGCGGCAGACCTTGAGTAACGGCTTTCGCGGTTTCAACTTCATGCTTGTTGGGTCTTTCAGCGATAGAAATATTGAGCGCATAAGTCTTTTCGTCGCGCTCATAGATAAACCGGCCCACATCGCCCGGTTTCATATCGCCGATGACGCGAGTCGCTTCGACGGCATTTCGTACCGCTTTATCGTTTATTCTCAGAATGATATCGTCAACCTGCAGGCCATATTGCTGGGCCGGGCTGCCGGCTACAACATCATTGACGAGGGCGCCGGCTTTGAAAATGCCGGGTCTGCCTTCGATTTCAAATTCGGCGTCGCGCAGGGCCGCCCCAAGAAAGCCGCGCCGCACCCGCCCGTCTGTTCTAAGCGAGTTGACGATTTGATCGGCAGTGGTGTGCGGAATGACGAAAGCAATCCCGACACTGGCGCCGGTCGGAGAGTAGATCGCAGAGTTTACCCCGACGACTTCGCCGTCCAGATTAAAGAGCGGACCGCCGGAATTTCCCCGGTTAATAGTCGCATCTGTTTGAATATAATCGACATAGTTACCGCTATCGACGCGTTCGCGCCCAATCGCCGAAATAACGCCGAGGCTGGTAGATTGGCCAATCCCAAAAGGGTTTCCAATCGCGACGACCCAGTCGCCAATGCGCACGTCGCCTTCCTTTTTAAACGAAAGATGCGGAATGTCTTTCTGGGTTTTTATCTGAAGCAAAGCGAGGTCAGTTTCCTCATCGGTCCCGAGCACGCGCGCCGGGTAAATCTGGCCGTCATTGAATTCGATATTGATGGAGTCACCGCCTTCAATCACGTGATAATTCGTGACGACCTCGTTTTTATCCGAGATAATAAATCCGGAGCCTTGGCCCTCTGAGGTAGTCTCCCCGCTTTCCGTTCTCACGATAACATTGACAACTGACTGGCTGACATTTTCCACTAAATCCGCGATGGAAGGCAGAGACGAGACAGACATATCCATCAGGTTCCGAGCCGAAGTGCCGTTAGGGATGCGGGCATTGGGCGCGGCGGGGACGACGCCTTCGGGGGACAAACGCGGAAGTGGTTCAGCCCCTTCTGAGGCGGCTTGTTCGCGCAGAGGAGTAAAGCCCTGGCTCTCTTTCTGACCAGCACTCAACCCTTGAGCGTTTATCGCAGGCGTGGCTTTCAGCTTTTCGGAGGCATTGTCCTGCGCCCATGACGGCGCGGAGACAAGCGCGACCGCACTTGTTAGACTTAAGAGCAGTTTCCGTGATGTAAAAAGGGTCTGTAAAGACACTCAACGATTCCTCCAACTTGGCTCCCACCGTAGGAGCTCTTGACTTTCAGGAACATGTCCAAAACATGACAAGGAAGTCATGAACTGAGGAAAGCGCCTTCTATCCGGCCTCATCGCGGGAAAAGACGAAAAGATGATTGTTTTTCGGCATTTCGATCAGGCGGCTTTCATTAAAACCCGCCTTTGCAAAGATATGCTTAACAAAGGCTTGTTCGCGAACGCCCCATTCAGGATTTCGAGCCTTGAGATTTCTGTCAAACTCGAGATTAGACGGCGCCGACTCTGCTTCGTTTAGAAACGGCCCGTAAAGGCAAATAACGCCTCCTGATTTAAGGACATGTGCGGCGCCCATTGCCAGCCCCTCACACGCTGCAACGGGCGCGATATGGATCATATTTGCGGAAAATATAGCATTGTAATCTGGCAAACCGCCCCACCACTCAGGCGCTGTCATATCCAGCGGCAGAGACGGGCGGAGCTGCATCGGGTTATCACGTCTCCAATCGTCTTCGCTTGCCCGGGATTCAGCGTCAGGGTCTGAATATTGCCAAGAAATATCATCCCGAACGGCGCATACGGTGTGGCCATGCTCCCCCGTCCCTGAGGCTATTTCAAGTATATCAGATTCGGCCGGTAGGATGGTTTTAAGGTGCGCCGCTATAACGTCTTTGTTGCGGCCGGAGCTGGGGGAAAAACGGCGCGCGCCCTCCTGTTTTCTGTCTTCAAGCGCGATAGGGGGTTTCGTCATGACTTGCCAACTTTGGGAAGAATGAGGTCTGCCTGCAAGCCTCCCATATCAGAACGAGAGAGATGAAACAGCCCCTTATAAGCGCGGGCGAGATCGTCCACGATAGCGAGTCCCAAACCACTGCCAGGCGTCGCTTCGTCCAGCCGCGCGCCGCGTTTGAGCGCTTCTTCATACTCTCTGGGATCCAGACCTGCGCCGTTATCTTCGATGGTGATGCGCATCATATCCGGGCGCTGTTCGTCCGTTTTAGCCCGGAGTTTGATATCGCTTTTTGTCCACTTCGCTGCGTTATCCATGAGGTTGCCAATCATATCTTCCAGATCACGTTTGGCACCGCGAAAGACGAGCGTGCTCTCTGCTTCGACATCGATCAAAAGATCTTTGTCCCGGTAGATGCGGGGGAGCGTGCGTGTGAGGGGTTCGATGACTTCTTCCACCGGAGTAGTGACGCCAATTGCCTGACCTCTCGCGGCGGCGCGCGCGCGGCGAAGGTGATGATCCACTTGTTGCCGCATGATTTCAGTTTGTTTGGATACCAGTTTGGACGGCGTTGATTTGGCGCCTTGCGCTTCGTTCTGAAGAACCGCCAAAGGAGTTTTCAACGCATGGGCCAGATTTCCGACATGCGTTCGTGCCCGCTCGACAATATTTTTGTTATGAGTAATCAGACTATTAAGCTCTTGAGCAAGGGGCGCGATTTCAGGCGGGTAGACCCCTTCAACCTGCGCGGCCTTCCCTTCTCGCACGTCCGCAACCTTGTTCCGCAGGGTAAAGAGCGGGCTGAGGCCAACGCGAACCTGAGTATAAACGGCGAAAATCAACGCCAGGCAGAGCGCTGTCATGAGCGCCAATGCCGTCAGAGCAAAGCGTTGAATATCGCGAGTAGCCGCCCGTTTATCCGCGCCGGCCAGGACTATAACCGGCTGGTCCGTTCCCGGCAGAATAACCTGCCGCGCCACAATGCGGAGGGTTTCGCCCGTATCGACGCCTTGGCTGGAGGCCCGAACCGCTTCGCCCATATTTGATTTCAGCTCCCGCAAGACAGGAGGGTCCAGGGTCAGGCTTTCGCCGTAGAGGGAGCGCGACGCCGCGAGGGGCAGCAAAGGCGCGCGGGCCTCTTCTCCTATTCGTCCTATGAGCCAATAGCGCCCGGAGAGCGCGCGTTGATAGCGCGGGTCCAGCGGTTCGCGGGACACGGCAACGACGCCGTTTTCATTGACATCAACCGACGCAATCAAAGACGTCACCGCGCTGTCCAGCGGGTCATCGAAAATACGGTATGTGGTTGTTCGGTAAAGCCACGTTAAAACTACGGCCGAGAGGATAAGAATCGGGATGGCCCACATCGCCGCGCCCCGGACGAGACCGGTAACGAGAGAGCGGGGCTGACGGGATTCGGTCATGAAAAAAGTCTAAAGCGAAATAAATGCTGCAACAAGCTCTCTAAATCTGCCCTGCTCGAACTCAAGAAAAGACCTGGGCACCTAAACAGCTTATAGACTTGGATTTACTCAGCCTTTTCAGAGGCCGGATCCACCAAGCGGTAACCAAGCCCCCTGACGGTCTCTATCCGCTCGGTGCCAATCTTGCGTCTCAGGCGCCCGACAAAGACTTCAATCGTATTGGAGTCGCGGTCATAATCTTGTTCGTAAATATGTTCGACCAGCTCCGTACGGGAGATAACGCGCCCGCGATGGGCCGCCATATAAGCGAGGAGGCGGAATTCGTGGCTGGTCAATTTGATCGCCATGCCGTTGACAAAGGCCCGCGCCGAGCGGTTGTCGATAGACAGCTCACCAATATCGATCGTGTCTGTCGTGTGGCCCGAGGCGCGGCGCAGCAAGGCCCGCAAACGTGCCAAGAGCTCTTCGGTATGAAAAGGTTTGGTCAGATAATCATCCGCGCCCGCATCAAACCCGGCGACTTTCTCGCTCCATTGATCCCGCGCCGTCAAAATCATCACAGGGAATTTTTTCCCGTCGGCGCGCCATTTCTGCAAAACGGAAACCCCGTCTATTTGCGGCAAGCCCAAATCGAGAATAACCGCATCATAAGGCTCTGTGTCCCCCAGAAAGTGGCCATCTTCGCCGTTATCCGCCACATCCACCGCATAGCCAGTATCTTTCAACGCCGTGCGGAGCTGGCGGGACAAATCGGGGTCGTCTTCTACAATTAAAATGCGCATGAAAAACCTATCGAAAAAAGGACGCTAAATCTGGGCTATAGCCGAAAATATCATTTCACCCGGCCGGTCGTGGCGTCAATACGAATATCAATAATCCGACCGCCTGGCGCTCTGACGCGAACAATATATGTGTTGCCCACCAGCCGAAGATCGACATATTCGCCGCCATTCACCCGCTTTAGAGCAATCGATTTCGCCTTGGACGCTGAAATGCGGTTTTGGGCATATTGAACGTAGGACTGCGCATTCGCAGACGCGCTTTGCAGGTAGGTTTGGGACGTTTGGACAGGCTTATCGGCCGGCATTTGGGGCGCCGCCATAGCTGTCGCCGCGCTTAAAAAAAACGCTATAGCGGCAATTATTATGGACCGTAACGTCATCATGCGCCCTGTTTAGCAATATAAGCCTGAATAACATCTGAATATCCGATTCAGGCGGTGTTTTATCGCTTAGAGCAATCCGTTTCGAATGTCAGCCCCGCCCATATCCGGCCAGTCTTTGGCCATGGTCGGCAAGGCAGAAATTTCGGCGTCCGTCAATTTGATGAGCGTCGTAACATAAAGATCGCCTTTTGCCGCGCCTTTACCGGAGAGGCGGAAGCGTTTTCCTGTATTGGTACCGGGCGGAATCGTCAGCTTGACCGTGCCCTGCGGCATGGGAATGTCCACTTTCGCGCCTTTGGCCGCCTCTGAGAGGGTGATGGGCAAGTCCAGATGAAGATCATCGCCTTCGCGCCGCAAGTTTTTATGCGGCTTGATATTTATCTCGATTTTAGCGTCGCCAGCCGGTCCGCCATTGACTCCCGGGCGTCCTTTGCCGCGAAGACGCAAGACCTGGCCGTCTTTCACGCCAGCGGGCAATTTTACTTTTAGTCCGCCTTGCAGGGATTTTGTCCCGCCTTCCAACGCCGTCAGGAGCGGCAACTGCATTTTATAGCGGACATCCGCGCCTTTTTGCGGACGCATGGGCGGGCGTTCCATACCGCCCTGCATGCCGCCCATATTCATTCCGAAGAGAGAGGAGAACAGATCCGCCATATCGTCCTGACCGCCCGCGCGGCGAGACCTCTGGTTAAAGCCGCCGAAACCGCCAAAGCCGGTTTGCGGCCCGCCCCCGCCAAACGGATTTCCGCCGCCTGCAAAGGGGTTTTGCTGCTGACCCGAGCCATCCACCTGTCCGGTGTCATATTGCTTGCGCATTTCATCATTGGTCAGCAGGGAATAGGCCGCCGTCACTTCCTTGAAGCGTTCCGCAACCTTGGGGTCATTATTATTCGTGTCAGGATGAAGTTTTTTTGCGAGTGTCCGATAAGCTTTTTTAATTTCTGCTTTCGTCGCGTCTTTCTTCACCCCCAATAAAGTATAAGGGTTTTTTGCCATGTTAGGAATGTAAGCGGGACGACGGCGTTTTCAATGGCTTAGCTTGGAGAAATCAGAAGTTTTGCTGATGCGCCCCACCCCACCAAATCCGAGCCTTGGGCGACATCTATATGAGTGATGTTTGTCGCGGCGGATTGATAGCTGGGAGTTATGACTTCTGCCTCCTCCGTCAGGGATTCACCGTTCCACAATCTGACGCGATATCTTTCGCTTCCTTCGCCTAGAGGCACCTCGCCAAGCCAGCTATCCGCGTCCACGCGGCTCCGGCGTATCCAGCTAAGGGTCAGGAGTCCGTTTTCTTTCCGGACGCTGAGATGGGCGGGGCTGAGGGGTTTGAGATGGCTTGCGGCATAGGCAAACTCCACCGGATTGCTTTGTTGTCCGGCAGCAGTCGCCGTCACAGACACGGCCTCCCCGACATACTCCGGATTGAGGTTCAAAGTCTCTATCCCCGCATTCAGCCAGACAATTCGCGCGCCTGCGCTGACGCCCTGCCGGCTATAACCTTCGCTCCCGACGCCGCGCAAAATTGCGCTGCAGTGATAGCGGTTCGGTCCGATGAGCGTGATATTGGCCATTTGCAATATATCCCAGCCGCGGGCCGTCTCCACCGCAAAACGATTCGCGCCAGCCAGCACCGCCTCTTCAGATTTACTGCTCAGCCCGCCTCCCGCCATAAGGATTTCAAATTCCGCAGCCCGGTCGAAATAAGCGGTCGGGCCCGGCGAAATATCGGTCAATAGAGCGCCGAGGCGCAGAGGCGCCCGAAGATCCACGCTTTCGCCTGCGACCTCTATCACTGTGTCGCTAAACGGCGTCAGCAAAGCTCCGACGGCGAGCCCGGTGGAGGGAGCGGGCAAGTCAAGCGCAATGGGAACAGGCCGGCCGGGATAGGTAATGGGCGTGTTCACATCAGGGGTTCCGCCGGAATTGGCCAGAACGGCCTCACCCGTATCCCGCTTTACCTGCACCGATTGGCCGTCAAGCGTTTCAATCCGCCAAACACCCCCTATTTCCGGGAGCCTGACGCGATCGCCCGCCTCCAAGGTCAGGTTTTGCGGCGACAAAGAGAAGCGCAGGCTTTCGCTCTGCGTCTCTATCCGCTTTATCAAATTATCGCAGAGGTAATTGGCAAAGCTCCGATCCATGACGATGGGCGCATTTATATCCAATATTCGTTCTGTCTCGGATAGCCGGTCACGCGCGAAGGCAAGGCCAAGCTGATAGTCCGTTCCAGCGTCGATAAAATGTAATCTCACATCCCGTAAGCTCTCAGCCGGGTCGGCATGGCTCCGCGTGACCGGGCCGTCGATATGGTCCATCAAGTCGTGGGGCGTGAGTATCTGCACTTCGCCCTCGCCAAGGGAGAAGAAAGCAACCGTCCCTGCTCGCTCGGCCAGGCTGAATCCATATAATTCGCTCAAAGCAGAAATCGCGGCGCGGGCGCTCATGGGCCGATCAATATGATAGCCTTGAACCAGTCCGTTCAGCCCCTGAGTGTCAATATCCACCAAACCGCTTTGTGTGGCGATATCGCGGACAATATCCGCCAGAGTGACAAGTCCCACCCGGCCCGTAATCCAGTGACCCTTTTCCCAGTTTTCTCCGTCCGACCAGACGTCGTCACGAGCCGGAAAATCAGGAAAGGGACGCGCGTCCCACGTCCAGACACTTGTCCGGTCCGTGTCAATCATTCGTCCCGGATAGTTTGGCGAGACGGGATTATGGGCCGGGTTTTCCCAATAGGAAATGAACGCTTCCAGATAGCGCCTTTGAATAAAATCGTCGCGCTCCCCATTGGAAAAATATGGGAAGCGGCTCTCACTGCTTTTGGGATCATAGAAAACATTGGGTTGGTTTGCGCCGAAATGGACGGCAGGACATCCAATTTCCGTAAAGATGATAGGTTTGGATTGCGGCTGCCACGCCGTGGGCTGCGCAACCTCGACGCCGCCGACGCGGTCGAAATGCGGCTGCGACCACCAATTTCTTATGTCCTTATACCGAAACACCCAGGGCTTACCTGCCCCGCCATCGGTAATCAACGAGCGAATTTGCGCGTCCCGGTCAGCGCTCGAGCTATAGAAATAGTCATAGCCTTCCCCGCCTTCAATCTGACTCTGAAGATAGGCAAGGTCATAAATATCAGGGCCCAAACCCTGATCCAGATGCGCGCCCTCCCGCCAATCCGCGAGCGGGAAATAAGCGTCTATACCCACGGCCGAGATATCGGGGCTGGCCCAGAGCGGGTCGAGGTGGAAGCTGACATCGCCGCTCCCGTCCCGGGGGTGATGTCCGAAATACTCGCTCCAATCGGCGGCGTAGGTCAGCATGGCGTCAGACCCAATTCTCGCGCGCACATCCGACGCCAAACTCACGAGATGCGTAACAGCCGGGTAAGTCGATTTACCGCCCGCCCGTTCTCCACGTAAAGTGGTCAGGCCCCGCATTTCAGAGCCGAGTATAAATCCGTCCACGCCTCCGGCTACCTGCGCCAGTTCCGCATAATGCAGAACGAAATTGCGAAAGCCATTTGGCCCGTCAAAAAATTGCGCCACCTGAGCCGCTATCCCGGCATGGCCGTCTGTGCCGTCACTCGAGCCAATTCGTCCTCTCCACGGAAACGGGCTTGGCCCGTCCGGTAGGTCCATCAAGATGAACGGATAAAGCGTCACCTTGAAACCGCGTTGTTTGAGCGTCTGGATGGCCTTTAAAATAGACTCATCAGACGGCGTGCCGCCGTAATTCGGGCGGCCCTCTTCATCAGACGAAAGCAGATAGGCTTGACCGCGCGCGTTCGTCCCGACCTGCCATTGCACCTCCGGAGTAATGCGGCTTCGGCTTTCCACACCGGGCCGAATTTCACCATCCCCGCATCTGAGGCCCGTTCCGAACCAAGAGGTAATGATCGACACATGGCGGCAATTGGGGAGTTGGTCTTCCAATTGATCCAGAGCGCGCAGGATATCCGCTTTTCCGGACAGATTGTTCATATTTAGAGGGCGGGTGACGCCCGGCTCCGGAGTTTCTTCGATAATCTGCGTTGCATAGGCGAACTCGCCCGACCCGGGGAGCAGGCTCACCGATTTGACGAGAGTTTCCATTTTTTGCCCCGCCTGTATCGGGGGAACCCGCAGAACTTCGGCGTTTATTTGCGGCAGCCGCGCCCCAAACCCATCCAGAGGAAAGTCTTCAAAAACGATATAGGCCGTATTTCGAAAGGCCGGGACGCCTTCGCCTTCTATCGCGCTGATAATCGGGTCCGGCATTTGATTGGACATGCCTTTGTAAACGCGCATTGTTAGATCTGCGGTCTCCAGAGGTTCGCCATTGGCCCAGAGGCGATCCACGCCCAGAATTTCGCCTTCGCAGAGACCCACCGCAAAACTCATCGTATAGCTATAATTCGTCCGGCTTGGCCCGCCGCCCTTCCCGCTCTGCACCTCTTCTTCCGTCCGTATTTCGCGAAGGCGCGAGGCCCAGAGGACCTGTCCCGCCAGTCTCACCCGTCCATAAACACGCGACATGGGCGCGCCGTCCCGCGAGGTCTGCACATGCAGACTTTCCAGTCTTGGGCCCTCGAAGACGCGGTTATCGAAAATATGGGATATGGCGCGGTTGGCCGTAGACAGCGCAAAAGCGGTGGCTGCCTGAGCGGCGGTATTGGCCGCAATATTGGCGGCAGTCACAGCAAGTGTGGTCATAATGAAACGTCTTTCTCAGGAAAACGGAAACTGTGGACCCAACGGCGTTGCCAATAGGGAACGAAGAAACTCTCCACCACGGCGCGGCCCCAATAGGCATGAGTGATAATGTTCGTCGCAGAGAGAATGGCGATATGTTTGCAGGGCGCGTCCGGGCTCATGCGGAATAACAGCGCATCGCCGGGGCGGGCCTGGGCGTTCGGGATTTCTATCAACCAGTCTCGCGCGGCCTTTCGCAAGGTCTCTTCGCCGCATTGTTCGGCCCAATCCGGCGTGTAGGGCGGCGGGGCGATGGGCTCCCCGCCATAGAGGCGGCGATAAATCCCGCGAACAAGGCCCAGACAATCGCACCCTGCCCCGCATTCACTCGCCTGATGCTGATAGGGTGTGTCGAGCCAGCGCTTGGTCTCTGTAAGGACGCGCCTTTGAATGTCATTCATTTATAACGCGAACCGCCATCCTTGGGCGCGCCTTCCTTGGGGCCGGAATAAAGGCCGTCATCACCGAGCAAAAAGGGAAAACCGCGAAAATTAATGACATTGCCAAATTGATGGCGGCAGGCCTCAAGGGTTTTCGGACAAACCGTTCCGTCCAGAAATTGCGACGCGTCCACGCCGCAACGCGCATCGCCAAAGCTGGCATCACACTTTTTTGAAAATACGCGGCCCGTCGATCGGCCGAGCTTATGGGACAGGCCGAGCCATTCTATTTCATAATGATCCCGGCGAGTCGTGACCTGTCCCAATTCGCCAACGGAGATCACAATAAATTGCGTCGGGTCCTGCCAGTTGACTTTCAGGCGGGACAGTTTGGCCTCTTGCAAAATACCGTCCGTGATATCGCTTTCTGAAATTGAGGCCGCGTCCAATACGCCTTCAATCGCGCCATTGTCAGAGGCAAAGCCAAGACGATGTTCAGCTTCGGATTCTGTCAGACTCGACCCGGCGGAATAGGTCACGCCGTCAATGACGAGGTCGCGGTCATGTTCTGAAAATCCAAAGACGCGTCCGTCTTTCAGCTCCAGTTTCCAAGCCGTGCAAAAAGTCGTAACGGACTTAGAAAGGGAATTAATTAAGTCCGGAGAAAGTTCACGCATAAGGCAGCTCCACCATAGGCAGGCTGCGCATCTGTCCGGCGCCGAAATCCTCCAAGGTCATGTCAAGAAAATCGGTATCAAACCGCACGACCGTATCGAAAGAAAAGCCGGCTGTAAGAACGGCTCCGGGGGTCGGCGGAGAGACGAAAGTTATGATCCCCGTCAGGTAATCTATGGCGACGTCAGGCGGTGAAACCGACTGCCCATCGACGCCGATCATAACCGAATTTTCCAGAGGTTTTGTGATAGGACGCGCGAGACCGTCATAGTCTTTGACAAGCTGAAACTTGGTTGTCTCTCCATCGCCTTGACCGAGGGTCTGGTCGAGGTTTGACGGCGTTCTCTCTATAGAACAGGAGCGATTGTCAAAGGGGTCGGAAAAGCGAAAACTGTGTAACCGTCCTTTTCGGGATATAAAAAACTGCATTAATTCAAAAAGTTGCTGCTTTGACTTAACCCCTGCGATTGCGTCATATTTCCGGCGCGGCAGAGCATGTGGGGCGTTACGATATTCCTGCCCGCTAGAGAGCTGCGAAATCTGTGTGGTAAATTCCGGCCCTCCACTCGCCCCGAAGGCAAGCGACATCGGAAAGCGGACATTGTGAAATTCCGTCATAATTATCTCTTTGAGTGGAAATTTTTAAAGGAGCTTTCGCCCCTGATTTAACGCCCGCGACAGACCCGCCGCGAGCTGTGTTTCCGACTTCTTGAAATCGGACGGAGAGCTGACGCCAGACACATTCATCGTGACATTTATGGGAGAATATTTTGCGGAACTACCCTGCCCTGAAATAGATTGAATGGCAGAGCTGAACACGGATTGAAGCGGGTCTGAAATTAGTTCTGTAACGGCCAATCTGGCCAGATCACGCGTGATGGATTCGGCTAAATTCGAGAAAGAAAACTCCCCCTTTCGGGCAGCGCGTTCCAGAGCATTTGAAATGCGGTCGCCCGCTTTCTCGAAGGCCTGCGCCATATCGTTTGCGGCATCAGCCGCCCCTTCAATATCGAAATCAGAGACAGCCCGAGCCGCTCTATCTGTCTCCGTCATCAGTGACCTCCGCGTCCGGAAATTGTTTCTGTAAGGCGTCAAAATCAACAGATGACATCGCCTTGCCACCTTCTTTTTTACAGAGCGTCAGCCAGTCTGCGACATCCATTGACCAGAAGCTTTCAGGCGTTAAGCCCATCTGTAAAACCGCCAATCGGAGCCAGTCCTCAAACGGCCAATTCGTTGTTTCAGGCATTCTTGAACGCCTCCTCAATCATGTCCGCCATCACCTTCATCGCCTCTGCCAATTCTGTCTCACTGGCCTTGTATGAGACACTGTCTGCCTCCCCCGGAGTCAGGTCTTCCGGGGAAAGCAGACAGGCCAGCATGACCCGCGCGGTGGTAAGTCGCACGGATCGATCGGGGCTTTGCAGGCAGCGGGACAGTGCCTTTGGCCCCGGACACTCCAAGCGGCGAGAGAGGACAGCCAGCGCCGCCAGAGTGAACCGAAGAGAATATGATTTGCCGCCCAATTGGACGGTACGGAAATGCGGACTCATAGCGCGCTGAACATGGGCGCACCGGCGCTCATCAGGGTAATATCAAACCCGGCCTCGCCTTGGTAACTGCCGGAATAGGTCAGGGTCGAAATCAGAAACGCGCCGTCAATCTGGCCAAAGCCCGGCAAAAGGAACCGTAACTCCAAACTGTCTTGCTCAAAAAAGGCTTGTCTCACCTGCGCGGCAGACGCCGCGTCACGAAATATTCCCTGCCCTGAGACTTCGGCAGATTTCACCCCGGCATTGGGCAGGAGTTCTTTCCACCCCTGCGCCGAGTCGCTGTCAGTCACATCGACGACCCGCGCATTCAGGCGGAGCGTTTTCGTCCGCAAGCCGGCAAGGGTGACATAACTCTCATCCTCCTGTTTGAGTTTGACGAGCATATCCCGTCCGCGTTGAGCACTCATGGAAGGCTCCTTTCGATAAAATTGGGGGTTTGAACAAGGTAAGACAGGCGCAGCAAGCCGTGTTGGGTTCGGCCATCCGGCGCGCGCAAGATGTCGGAATAAAGCGGGGTTGCGCTGACGAGGCTGCCTGTCGGTAAATGCCCGGCGAGGCCCTCCAAATCCGTGACCACCCCCTCAATTTCTGCCAGCAAAGCCAGAACTTCCGCTCGTCCCGCATATCGCGACCAGAGATGCAGAGTCATCTGATGTAAATGAAGCTGAGTTTCGTCCCCGCCGACATCTTCGCGGCGCATTGCGCCGTAGCTGAGATAGGGAAAGACGGGATCTTCGGGGGCGCTGTCATAGAGACGGGGCGGCGTGCCAAGAGCGTCCTGAATGGCGGTATTTTGCGACAGCGCCGAATGCACCGCTTTGGCTATTGCTTCCTGACTCATTGCCGTTCCTCCTCGCAAATGAGGTGAAGCCGTTCGCCTCTTGTATCAGGATCGGAGGCGGCGATAACGCGCAATATCCGGTCGCCCCAAATAAGCCGCGCACGCTCCGGGAAATCGCGGCGGTAGCGGAGGATGACGAGGTAACTTTGCGTGACGCTCAGCCGTCCGTTCTCACGCGTTTCCGAGAGAGTCTTTGGCCTAATTGCCGCCCAGAGCGCGTGCTGAAAGCTCCAGGTCGTGATGGTTCCGCCGAGATCGTCCGCGACGACAGACGGCGCATAAAGGCCCAGCCGCGTGCGTAATTGCCCAATCATAGCTTCAGGCTCCGATAAGGCATGACGAGGGCATCAACCATCATCGGAATGCCCGGCATGTCTTTGCCCGCGCGGTGTTCATACCCCTGCCCGATGAGCAGGAGCATGGCCTGACGCAGCGGCATGGGAATATCCTCTGGCGTCTCGCCATATCCCGCGATGACATCCACCGTAATGGCTGTGACCTCCGGACGGCTGTGCCAACTCCAAAGTCCCAGGGTCTGTTTCTGAATATTGGCAGGCGTGGCACGCAGATTGATCTTGAGATCATTCAGGGGCACGGCTTCATCCTCTCCATTCTCCAAATGGAGCGTCATCGCCGTTACAGATTGAACAGGCGCGATATTTAAATAGAGACTGCGGCTAAACGGCGGGGCAAAGAAGACGCGCTGCGGACGTTCAATCAGGCTTTGGCGACAAAGCGTTTCGACCTGCTCGCGCGCGCTCTGAATGAGTTCCTCAATCAGCGCGTCTTCTTCGGTCTGGTCGAGACGCAGAAAAAGCTTCGCCGCCTCAAGCGTGATCGGCTCTCTGGGCGGGGGCGTTATATCGGTTATCAAAATGTCCTCCTAATGATGGAAATAAAAAAGGCCGCCCGGAAGGCGACCTTGTGAAAAATTGAAAGTATCTGTCATTCCGCGCTTGACGCGGAAGACCGAGAGACTGGATGCAGCCTTTGATTAAGCTCTAAATCTCTCGACCTCTTGCATCTCCGCTACGCTGCGGCGTGCGGAATGACAGGGTATAGCTAGCGTGACTTACGCCGCCGCCTTCAGCAGTTTAATTGCGTCGAAATCCTGCACTCCGCCGCCGACGCGTTTTGTCGTGTAGAATAAAACGTAAGGCTTGGCGGAATAGGGATCGCGCAGCACGCGCACGCCCTGACGGTCCACGATCAGATAGCCGCGGCGGAAATCGCCAAAGGCAATGGCGGCGTTTCCGCTGGATATATCCGGCATGTCTTCCGCCTCGACCAGCGGATAACCGAGTAGAGTTGAAGGCTGCCCCGCTTCGGTCGCGGGTTGCCAGATATAATTGTCATCGGCATCCTTGAATTTCCGTATCTCATTTACGGTCCGGCGGTTCATGACAAAGCTTGACCCGGCCCGGTACCGGCTCTTTCCCGCATAGATAAGATCAAGCAGCGCATCGACAGGAGAGCCTGCCTCAAACGCTCCGGCCGTGCCCGTGCTGACAGTGCCGAGTTCACCGAAGCTCTGCGTGCCATTCGGGGCTTGAACGTAGTCGAGCAGGCCGCGCGGTTTATTGACCCCGTCTCCGCTAACAAAGGCGGCGGTTTCCTGCGCTGCAAAGACGTCCCTCACTTCATCGGCAAGCCACTGATCGACATCGGCCACGCCGTCATCCAGCAGCGCCTGCGTGGCGGCGGGCATGGCGTAGAGCTCGCCCGCCGGGAAATCGAGCAGTTCGAGCTGCGGGGCCTGCGTTTCAATCCGGGCGTCGGTCTCTCCGGCCCAGCCTGACGCGGCGCCGGAGGAGGAGACTGGCTTTTTAAATAATCCAGCCCCAATGCGCCGAACGGACGCGATAGATCTGAAAGGCGAGCTTTCCGTCAGCGCCCGGTCAATCCGGCTCTCTGTTTCCGGCGGAGCGATATAGCCGCCCTCCCCATCCGTGCTGGAGAGAGATTTGCCTTCAAGCGAGGCAAGCCCCTGCGCGTCGCCTGTCCGGATGAAGGAGGACCAAGCGGATTTGGCTTCATTTTTGTTTCGTCGGCCTTGCAACGGGGTGGACAGGCTCATCGACAGATTGTCTATTTGTTTGGATTGCGCGTCCAGCGCGGCATTGAGGCGGGAGACCTTCTCGTCGAGAACTCTATCCGAGGATTTCGATTCCAGCGCCGCCAGTCTTTCGTCATTGGCGGATTTGAACGCCTCGAATGTTTTGGCGAAATCAGCTTTTAAATGTTTCGTTTCTAAATCAGGCATAAGCCATGTTTCCTTTTTGTGAGAGTGAAAGATCGTCAATTTGGGTAATCCGCGCGGAGCGGAGCATGGGGAAAGCCACGACCGAGACCTCCCACAAATCCAGTTCTGTCAGGAGGCGCCCGCTGCCGTTTCTGACGGAGCGGCGGACGCGATAGCCAATCGAGAGACCTGATACGGCTCCGTCACTAATGAGCTGCGCCGTGCGGTCTGTGCTCGGCGTCCCGCCAATCAGGCGGCCCGACACGAAGAGCCCGGTTTTATCCTCGAAAATCCGGTTCCACACGCCAATCGGCGCGGTCGTCTCGTGACCGAACAACATCGGTAAACGTCCATCAGGCAAGGCGAGTATCGAGGCGGCAAAAGCGCCCGGACTCACGACATCGCCGGACAAATCCGTTTGTCCGAACAGGCTGGCATAGCCGCTGATACGAAGGGAGGCGCTCATTTCGGGCGCTCAGCTTCAATGGCATTGAGAGTGACTTGCCGCTCGATCCGGCCAAGGCTTTCCCGTATCATATCCATTTGCCCTTCGAGCAGAGCGAGGCGTTCCAATGAGGGCTGACGCAGAACGAGTTGTGTCTCCACGGCCTCAAGCCGCGCATTGGCCCCGCCCGCCCAGATCAGGCCGCTCGCCGTTTGTATGGACAGAGTTATCAACATGCCGAGCGTGACTGTGCGATTGAAAGAATAGGCTTTGTTCTGGCTCATGCGGCGTCTCCCTTCGGCGAAAGTCCGGCAAGGGCGCGTTTCTCAGCGGCGGATAGAAAGTCAGCCGCCGTCAGCCTTTGCCAGAGCGTATTCCTGTCTTCGGACAGAGCGGGCACTTTCTCCAGATCGGGTGAAATTATCAGAGCGTCGTCAAACCAGGGACGGAGCCAGCTTTGCAGGCCATCCGATGTCTTGCGGACGAGCGGGATAATCGTCTGCCGCCAGAAGGCCTGATTGGCCTCGCGGTAATTGGCGTAAGTATTGTCGCCCGGCAGGCCGAGCAGCATGGGCGGCACGCCAAAGGCGAGCGCGATTTCGCGGGCGGCTTCGCGGCGGGCCTGGATGAAATCCATATCGGTCGGCGACAGGCTCATGGATTTCCAATCAAGGCCGCCCTCCAGCACTAGAGGTCGGCCCGCATGGCGCACCCCGGCATGACCTGAGTCCAATTCGGATTTCAGGCGTTCAAATTGATCTTCGGTAAGATGCTCCGATCCGCTTGCGCCTTTGTATATGAGCGCGCCGCTGGGGCGCGCAGAATTTTCCAATAGCGCCTTCGCCCAACGCCCGCCTTCATTATGCAGGTCCACAGCCTGCGCCGCCGCCTGCAAGGGCGAGACAGAGTCCTGCGGACTGAAGAGGCACATGAATAAAAGCGGAGACCGGCCCGAGGCCGGATCAAGACGTAAGCGGCGTTTTCCGCCCTCCGCCGTTTCGACCTCCCAGGCCGCTGCCGCGCCCGTCCGGGTTTGAAGTGCCGTCACGACGCCGGGGTTGAGGGCGGAAGGAAAAGCGGGCGCCCCGCCCACCATTCGCGCCTCCAGATAGGCCTCTCCGGAGAGTTGCAAATAACCGTAAAAAGCTTCGAGCGTTTCGGTCGAGCTGGACATTATCGGCGATCGCATCAAAAACTCTGAGGCCGATGGATCTCCTTCCAGTTTTAAAGGCACGCTCGCCGCCGCTTCGGCGATCAGGCGGACGCAGCGATAGACGATGGGGTTGCGCGCAAAGCCTTCGCGGCACAGGGCAGAAAAATTACGCGGCGTCCAATGCGCCTCCGAGCAAAGCTGCAGAGCGATAAGAGGCTGCGCGGCTTTTGTTTCGGATGGCTGTGATTGCGGCGCAGAAAAAAACCCGCTGCGACCCGCAGCGGGTTTCAGAAAACTAAACATGGGGCTTATCCTTTCGGGCGGCGCGTTTTGTTTAACGCGCAATTCCGGCGATAAGCTGTTTATACCCCAGAACCGCTAAGGGCGGATAATTCTCTTCATATTTCTTGCAAGCTCCTGAAAAGCTTCGGTTTTACGCAACCTTAAACAGGGATGGAGTTTTTTTGTGTCGTCCGGTCAGGGTCTGTGCGAGTTTATAATTGACCTTCAGGTCTTGCCGGCGGGTTTCATCGCCGACGAGAGACGCCAAAGTGATTGCCCGGCGATAGGCTTCGATAGAGCTTTCCAGCGCCGCGCGGTCGCGGTTTTTCTGGCCAAGCTTCAACAGCGTATCCGCCAAAGCGCATTGGATAATCAGCGCTTCTTTTGGAGCGGAGTCAATTTTGTAATAGGTTTTAGCTTTGTTGAGCGCTTCAACCGCTTGAATCAGCGGGGCTGTATCATTCGTCTGAGCCGCGAGCGTAATCATCTGCTCCGCCAATTCGCGGTTAAGCTCCCCTAATTGGGACGTCGTCCGATCCAGCTTTGCCTGCAATTCGTTTTTCAGGTCGCGTTTGGCTTTCAAATTCATTTTCGTCTCCCCACAGCCTTCGAAAATCGTCAATCAATTTGGGGCTAATCATGAAGGATTAGAGTTAAGGAGAATTTAAGAGTTGTCGGGTTTTTCTAGTGAACCTTGAGATTTTCAGGGTTATATTCGGCGAATTCCCGGTTCCGATTTGCCCTCGATTAATAAATGCGTCACCGCCCAGACAAGCGCGTCGGCGCGATCCGGACTCTTTGCTCCGGCCGCTGCTGTGCCCATTAAACGCAATTCGGCTTCCAGTGCGTCGAAGCGGCCCGCGTGTAAAACGCGCCCTTGTTCATAGAGTAAGGCCACTGGTTCTGCGCGGCCAGTCTTACTCTTTTTGGCGAATACGGTTTTGACCGGAACATAGGGATTGATCGTGTGAAGAACAGTTTTCACCAGGTCCCCGCCTTGATTGACTTCGGCAAGCAGGAAGTCGGCGCCCCAGCCCTTATAAAGCGAGATGGCGGTCTTGGCCCAATCCGTCGGGGACAAGCCCTGCACTGTGCCGTCATGTAGAATATAGGCCCGCGCCGTATTCCCCCGCCCCTGCACGCCGGCGACGATGAGGCCGCATTGATCCGAGCGCGCCCCCGACGTCACGGGCGGGTCAATGGCGACAATTACCCTGTCCAGCGGCGGAATAGCGCCTTCATGACGGCAGGTCTCGAATATGGTTTGCGACCAGAGCGCGCCCTCGCGGTCAAACAGGATTTCGCCCTCCAGTTCCTGCCGTCCTAACCGCGTGCCGCCATAGGTTTCCTTCATCGCCGCCAGAAAGGCCGGAGACAGATTTGCCGCATTAGACGTCGTACGCGCCCGGCTGACGGCCAGTCCCCCGACCGACATTAGTGATTTAAGCGCCGGGATAGGTTTCGGTGTTGTGGTAATGACAAGTTGCGGCCTTTCCCCGACGCGCAGTCCGAACCGTAAATTGGACAGGGTCTCTTCAGGGTAGCTCCAGGCGCAAAACTCATCCGCCCAAGCCGCGCCGAATTGCGGGCCGCGCAAACTGTCCGGGTCCTCGGCGGAAAACAGATACCCCACTGTGCCATTCGGCCAGTCCAGGCGGCGACGGGACGGTGAGTATGTCGGACGTTCCCTCGGATATCCGATATTGAACAATCCGCTTTCCCCGCCGAGCATGACCTCGCGGGCATCGGCCAAAGTCGGCGCGACCAGGGCAATGCGCCCCGTTTCAAACACTTTCCGGCGCACCCATTCGGCCCCGGTACGGGTTTTGCCACAGCCGCGTCCCCCCAGCAGGAGCCAAATCAACCAGTCTGTTTCGTTCCGTTGATCGCCGCGTTGCCAGATTTCCCAGTTTTTGAAAAACTGATAAGGATCATTTCCGGAGAGACTCCAGACGAGCAGCAGCATCTTCGTCGGAGAGAGGTTCGATTTCAGCGACGAGATGATCGAGCCGTTCCAGAAAGCGTCTTCGGTCTTCGGGGTCAGGCGGGGGAAGGTCTTCATAACGCGTGAACTTCTTCTCTGCATTCGCATTCCGAATGCGGTCATTTTGCGCCTGTAAATCAGACAGGCATTTCAATGTGCTGCTCATGGAACGGGCAATTTTGTCGAGGGTCTCGGCTGTCTGGCGCGCCGCCCCAGGGTCTGTGCCCTCTTCTCGTGTTTGCTCCGCCGCCAGAGTCATCTCCTCCAGCAATCGCCATATGGCCATTTGCGGCGCGGCGGCCTCGAAAAGCAGAGCGTCACTTTCTTTCGGCGCATGTTTTGGAGGGGGCATAGGAAATTGTCTTTCCAGAAGAAGGCAGATTAGATTTGGACTTGGGCGATGATGAGCCGCGTTTTATTCCCGCGACCGTACCGTAATGAGCCGAGAGTTTTTTCAAACCGAGCTTCAAAATTGTGAGCCCGCTGCCACTGGCCCAAGATTCGGCGCGTTCGACAGATTCCAGCGACTGATCCAGACAGCACACCGCAACGACGGCCACATCCAGTCCCGCTCCCATCTCGTCTCGGGCGTCCTGCACCCGGGCTTTGGCATCGGCGGCGCGAATGAACTGATCTTCCGCGCGATTGCGGTTTCCGCCTTCTTCTACCCCGGCTGTGTCATAACGCTGCGTGGCCGTCAGACCGTGACCCGAGGCATGATAGTCCCGCGTAAAACGTCTCCCCGACTCTACCAGAGGCGCGTCGAGCAACGGGCGGCCGTCATAATCCGTCCGCCGCGCCAGGCGGTCTAGGGCCGTCAGGCGCGTATTCACAGCGGCTTTTCGTTTGACGCCCCCTTGGACATAGACCTCACGTTCTTCCAGATCGTAATGCTGCTGCATCGCCGTCCCGTCCCGTCCATGCTTCAACCTGCGCTCCGCCGTTTTGGCCACGCAATATCCGTCCTTATGTAGCTCCAGCGCGCCGTAGGATTCAAGGGCCTGCACGTCCTTGACGGGCACCCAGAAAATCGGACGTTTACGCTTATCGCCCAAGGGGCGGGCCGGCATGGCGTCACAGCCCGTATTTAGAGAAATGATAGCCTTATGATGCAGGAGGCGCCGCAGGATTTGTATTTGATGGGGGCTCAGCATTTAAGCGGCCTCCGTCTCTACGGCTTTCGGAGATTGGCGCAGAAAATTTTCGAGACGAATAATCTTCATATCCAGCACGGCGTCCTCCCGGCAGTCTTCGATAACTTTCAAAGCATGGGCGACGGTGGATCGGTCTTTCAGGAATATCCGGGCGATATGGGTGGGGTTTAGCTCATAGACTATATGGGTCAGATACATGGCGAGCTGACGCGTAAACCGCAAATGCGGACTCGCGCAGGGCGGATCGATCAAATCCGGCTCTGCTATGCCAAACTCAAGCGCAACAGCCGCAATGGCCAGTCCCGCCTGATGCGTTTGACGGGCTATCATTTTGGGATGGGGTGGGCGTCTCATTCAATCCTCCGGTCATGACTGAAGGCAGTATAGCCCAAAAATCATAAGTGAGGATTATATTCCTATATAAAAGAACAAAATGTCAACATCCGGTCAGTGGAAAGGCCGTGGGGAATCTCCTAAGAGATTGAATTTAAGCAAAAATTTTATCCTGATCGGACTCTGATTGGGACGAGCGCTGCATTTTGACAAAATGGTCATAACCGAGGATCATGTTTACGTCGGCGCCGTTTTCGGACAAGGGCATCCGAATCCAGAATTGCGCCAGATGTGATCCGTTCGGTGTGCCGGGCCGGGTCACTCCGGCATAGGCCCGTTTATTCTGAACCACATTCCGAAGAACGCGCTGCCAGTAATCCTTGCGGCACCCAAGAGGCAATTCATCAATATGTCGTCCCTGAATTTCGCTGTCGAACAGATTCCAGAACCCCGTCCCGGCCAGACGAATGCGAAAACGCTCTGCGCCCTCGCACACTTCGGTAATGGTCGTCGTGGGAAGCTGTTTTCCGATCACATGCGGTTCAATATCGTGCCGCGCCGGGAGCTGACCACCGACACATTTGGAGCGCCAATAGTCATAAATCTTCTGTTGCTGCGGAAGCACCATTTGATGGCGTAATGCGTTACCCTTAATCACTCAACTCTCCCCCGAACCGGCCCTTATTCCGATCCTGGAGTCTTTATCGAAAAAGCGAGTCCCGGCGGCAACCATTTGTTAACCATATTTTCAGGAATTGACCCAAAAAAGCCCCGTTTTTTGAATCGCTTCCGATTCGACTTTGGGTGGCGACGCTGGTTCGAAGAGTTGAAATAAGGAGGACGATCGAATTCCGCCAGATTTGCAGGAACGAAATGGTCGATCCTATTTAGAAGATCAGTCGGAGGGTTCCACAATCTCTTTTACATCTTTGTAAACACCCTGATAGACCGTCATTATCAAAAAAAATGGGAAAATTATTAGGCCAAGCTTTTCAAAATGTATATCTTCGAAAATCCATCTCCCTAAGAGTTGCCAAATTATAAGTCCAAAGAAATACACTATACTTTGGTGGGCCATATGTTTTTCATAGAGCTTCTGGAGGTTTTGATTTCCGTGTTTCCAGACATCACTTTTGACCTTTAAAATAACACAGACGGGAATCCCTGCTATAGCAATAATCCCCAATGACTTAAGGAGTAGAGAGTCCTGGGTCTCAACAAAGGAAAAGAAATAACCGAGAGCGACTATCCAAACTAAGCCCAGTATATAAATCCAAACCCGATTGAAGTTTGACCCTTTTGAAGACAGTTTTTCGGCATCGGCGTAAAACGGAACACTCATGATCTTCTCCACATGCCTTGACGCACTCAACTTCTGATAGCTATGTCATTCTACAACTTCAAACAGAAAACTTTAGATTAAGCTCTCTAATCTCTAAGGGCGGCTTTTCCCCAATCCTGTCCGTTTCGCGAGTTCGGAGCGGCGTTTGGCGTAGGCGGGGGCGACCATGGGGTAATCATCTGGGAGCCCCCATTTCTCGCGGTATTCCTCGGGGCTCATGCCGTATTTGACCCGAAGGTGCCGTTTGAGTGATTGGTAAGGCTTTCCGTCCTCCAGACAGATAATCACATCATCTTTGAGCGACTCCTCTATCGGTACAGCCGGGACAAGCGCTTTTGCCTCCTCCCCGTCTTCGGCGTTCGAGGCGGCCTCCAATAGGCCGTCATAAATGGAGCTGAGCAAATCTGGAATGGCTTCAGCCTCTACCGAATTATTGGATAAATAAGCGGCCGCAATTTTAGAAGTCTGGGTCAAAAGAAATTCAGGAGACAGGCCGTCCCCTGAAGGTTTTTCTGATGTCGGAGGATTAGGTGCCAAGGACATAAATTACGATCAATGTCACGAATAAGGTCCCCGCTACAAGAACCGCCGGGAGGCCGGACGGCGCCGCTTCGCTCATGGCGCCCGCAGGACTGAACATTTGATAGAGTTTTTGCCCGACATGGCCGATCGTGCGTTTGCGAAGACGGCTCACCTGCATATTCAACCGATCCCACATGGCCGAACTCCAGAGAGCGACACTCAGCCCCATGCGGCGATAAATCCAATCGGAATCGATAATCTCGGCCCGTCGCTCTGCCGGATAAACGCCGTAGCGCTTGAGCAGGGTAAAGGCGAAGATTGCGGCGAAGAGGAGCTGTAGCTGGAAGACGACATGATCCCAGGTATAAGGCTTATAGGCCTCTTCCATCGGGAACGGCATCATGGAGTAGAGCAGCTGGTAACCGCCCCACGGCCAGGCCAGAACAATACACAATATCCCGGCGAGACTCATCGCGACGAGCATATTCCAGGGCGCTTCCTTGACGCGGCGTCCGCTATCATGCGCGAAGAAGGTAAAATGCGGCACTTTGATGCCGGAATGTTCCATCACACCGGCGGAGGCAAAGAGCATCATGGCGAATGGCACCCAGAGATGTTCTTCCAGCGCGGCGGCGAGGATCATGGCTTTCGTGACAAAGGCCGCGAGCAGCGGAAATGCCGCGATGGAGCCGGCCCCGATCAGGCAGAGCACCGCCGTAAACGGCATGGAGCGGAACAGACCGCCAAGCTCTGACGCTTTGGCCGTTCCGGTCCGGTACATAACCGCGCCAATCGACATGAAGAGCAAACCTTTAAAGATAACGTGGACGAAAACCTGTCCGACAACGCCGTTCATGGCGAGCGCGCCGCCAATACCAATACCGGCGACCATAAAGCCAAGCTGGTTGTTCAGCGAATAGGCCAGAACCCGGCGAAGGTCGTTTTCGACGACCGCAAAGAAAACCGGGAAACAGGTCATAATCGCGCCGACCCATATTAAAATATCCACGCCTTCAAATCCGCGCGCCAAAGCGTAAATCGCGAATTTCGTCGTGAACGACGCCAGGATAACCGTTCCTGTAATTGAGGCTTTGGGATAGGCGTCCTGCATCCAGTTATGCAGAAGCGGGAAGCCGCATTTAATCCCCATAGCAATCATCATCAGCCATCCGCCGGGGGTGTTCAATCCGATGAAGTCAAAGGTGAAATCCCCGCCGCGGCTTTGCGCCACCATGACCGCCCCGGCCAGAAGCAGGACGCCGGAAAAGACATGGATCGCCAGATAACGAAGTCCGGCGGCATAAGCTGCCTCTCCGCCTTTCCAGACGAGGAAGACAGAAGAAATGGCCGTCAATTCCCAGAATACAAACAGGGTTATCATATCGCCGGCCAGAACGCCGGCCACAGCGGCGCCCGTGTAAATCAGGGCCGAGCTGTCCGTGATACGGCATTTTTCGTGCAGACCATAAATTCCGTTAATCAATCCGGCGAGGCAGAAAAGATAACCCCATACGAGGGACAGCCCGTCAATCCGCAATGTGGTGAGTTCTATACCGCCAAAGGTCAGAACGCCGCGAATATATTCGGGCTCCAGAGAATGCATCTGGAATATCAGCCAACCGGCGAAAACCGGCGCGGCAATTAGAAAGAGTTTCCGAATATAGTGCGTTGCGTCCGTTTTTGGAAACAAGGCGCAGACAAGTCCGGCGAGGATAATCCAGAGACCCGGATTGATATTCATGAGATCAATCATGACTTGTCTCCCGCCTTGTTCGTCTCGGCGTGGTTCGTCTCGTCATGGCCTTCCGCGCTGACGTAAGGATCGGGCAAACCGCCTTCCCCATAATATCCCTCATCCCGGCTTAGCAGCTTGAAGAGCGGACGCGCCATAAAGACAATAAAGGAATAGGCCAGAAAGCCGAACACAGCCCAGGATCCGGGAATTATATCCCACGGCGCCGGGTGTTTCAGAGGGTGCATGACGCCCAGAATTGTCGTGATGACAATCCCGGCCAGCGGCAGCCAAAGAAAATTGCGTTTAAACTTGTCGTCTACCAAAAACAGAAACGGCTTGGCCGCCGGATGAATGTCATCCGCTGCATGTTTTTGGACATCCGGATTTGCGGAGTCCTTACTCATGACAGGCCTCCTAGAATAGGCGTGAGGAAATCAACCATATCTCCGGCGAAGAAGAACAGAACCACACTGCCCAAGGCCGTGAAGACGGGCGGCACAATCACCCAGAGATGTTTCTTCTGTTCCTGCGCGACAATCGCGTCAGCCGCGATATCGGCCGGAGGCTTCATAAATCCGCGAACCGCAATCGGGACGAGATAGATAATGTTTAAAATGGAGGAGGCAATCAGCGCCGCTATGAGGATACCCTTGCCGCTATCCAGCGCCCCCGCCATGAGAAAGAACTTCGGCCAGGATCCGCCTGCGGGGGGAATCCCGATAATGGATATAGCGCCCACGAGAAACGCGCCGAACACCCAAGGCATAGTTCGGCCCAGACCATCCAATTGCGAAATTTTTGTTCTGTGAGAGATGGTGTAAATCGCACCCGCGCACATAAAGAGCGTAATCTTGCCCCAGGCATGCATGACGATTTGCAAGCCGCCGCCCAAAATGGCCAGAGGCGTGGCCAGCATCGCGCCGAGCGTAATGTAGGAAAGCTGCGAGACCGTTGAATACGCCAGACGCGCTTTGAGATTGTCCTGACGCAGGGCAATGACAGAAGCCAGAACAATGGAAATGGCCGCTACCCAAGACAGCGTTGTGGACGCCGGTGTGTCCGCGGCCAAGGACGGCCCAAAGGTAAACACGACAACCTTGAGCATGGTGAACACGCCGGCTTTTACAACGGCCACGGCGTGGAGGAGCGCGGAGACAGGAGTCGGCGCGACCATGGCGTTAGGCAGCCAGGGATGAACGGGCATGAGTGCGGCCTTGGCAATCCCGAAGGCAAAAAGGAAAAGCAAAATAGAGGTCGCGAGCAAGGACGTTCCCGCCGGGAAAACCCCGCCCAATTGGAAATCCGTCGTGCCAGCGATAACCTGCGTCCCGATAATGGCCGGCAGCAAGAGCGCCAAAGACGTGCCCATCAGAATGAGCGCGTAAATTGTCAGGCCTTTCCGGGCCTTAGCATCGCCCTTATGCGATACAAGCGGGAAGGTTGAAATGGTTAGAGCTTCATAGAAAATGAACAAGGTGATGAGGTTGCCCGACGCGGCAATGCCCATGGCCGAAGCAATAGCAATGGCCACAAACATAAAAAACCGAGTCTGATTTTTCTCGTTATTGCCGCGCATATATCCCAGGGTGAAGACGGAGTTGACGATCCAGAGCGAGCTGGCGATTGCGGCAAAAGTCGCGCCGAGGGGCTCGAGGACAAATTTAACTTCGAAGAACCCCGCAAAGCGGCCCAGATAAAGCTCGGGCCGTCCGCCGGAGGCGACCTCGCGGCAGAGATAGATAACAACGCCGAGCAGAGCAAAGCCCGCTACAAAGGTAATAGCTTCGCGAATATTGGGCGCTTTCCCGGCGAGGGGAATAAGCACCGCAGCAGCAAGCGGAATAAGGAGCAATAGAAGTAGAGCGAATTCAGGAGTCAGAACCATGACCTTACCCCCCTATTCCGGTAAGAGGTGTTCCGGTCAGTAATTCTGCTGCCCGTTCCGACGCCCCGACAAGTATATCTGACGCGCCGAAAATATTCATCCCAATGGCAATCGACAGAACAGCCATCGCCCACATAGGCAGAAGCATCATCATGGGCGCTTCATTCCGAACGCAGGGTTTCCCATCGATTTCCGGCGGCGCGCGGAAATAGGCAATCATCAGAATTCGTCCGACATAGATGACCGCCAGAATAGAGCTAATCATGATGAAGCCGACAGCCCACCAATAGCCTCCGGCGGCGGCAGACTGCGCCAAGGCGACTTTGGAGACGAAACCGGCGGTAAATGGAACGCCGATGAGCGAGAAGCCGCAAAGCGTAAACGCGCCCATCGTCCAGGGCATAGTCCGGGACAGTCCTCTGAAATCGTCAACGCGCGTAATACCGAAGCGATACCACATGGCGCCGAGCGCCAAAAATAATCCGCCTTTGATAACGGCATGATTGATTAGGTGAAGATAGGCGGCGCTGAGGCTGGCAGTTGTGGCGATACCGATCCCGAGCAACATATAGCCGACTTGGCCGACCGAAGAATAGGCTAGCATACGGCGCGCATCGGTTTGGAAAATGGCCTGCAGTGAGGCAAAGATCATTCCGACGATACCAAGTCCAAAAATCAGGAAGATCAGAACCGCATCGACGTAAGCGAAATCCGGATTGAAAACGAAGAATGTAAAACGCAGCAAAAGGTAAAGCGCGGCTTTGGTTGCCGTTGACGCGAGGAAAGATGTAACCTGCGTCGGCGCATAAGCATAGGCCCCGGGGAGCCAGGTATGCAACGGGAACATAGCAAGCTTGAGCCCCAAACCGACAATAATAAATCCGAAGGCGACCATGGAGACGCGAGAGCCCCCGTCCAGCTCCGTGAGGATACGGGCCATGTCCGCCATATTGAGCGTGCCGGTTTCCATATACAAAAAGCCAATACCGATAACGAAGAAAGTCGCCCCGATAGAGCCGAGAATGAGATAATTATAGGCCGCGACCAAAGCTCGGCGGTCGCGGCTGGAGCCCAAAGCGACCAGGACATAAGTAGAGATAGAGCTGACTTCGAGGAAGACGAACACATTAAACGCGTCTTCCGTTATCACCATGCCCAGCAGGCCAGCGATACAGAGCAGGAATGCCGCGTAATAGGGCGCGCGTTTTTTCGGCTCTATCTCGGCCAATGTTGCGGGCATGGCGTAAAACATAGTGACCAGAGCCATGGCGGAAATAAGCACGAGCAGCGGCGCTGAAAGCGCGTCAATCTTTAGCGAAATCCCGTGAGGCGGCGCCCAGCCACCCATTTGATAGATACTCGCCCCGTTAGCGACTTCGAACTGCGCCAATGCAAGCGCCGCTACGGCCAAAATCAGCGTGATAAAACTCGTCGTCCACCACACAAATTTCCGGCTCGGCAAAATTGCGGTAATCGCTGCCATTAAAAGCGGCAGCGCAATAAGAAAAGCCGCGCCATGGGTCAGCAGCCACTCCGGCATATAAAGGCTCAGATCCATTATGACTTCGCTCCTGCATCCGGAGCCAGAGGAGAGTCCCCTGTGCCTTCAAGATTATAGGCATAATCCAGGGCATCTATCTCGTCTTCTTCAATCGTTTTATAAACTTCGCGAACCCGGACAACCAGCGACAGCCCAATAGCCAATGTCGCGACCCCGACCACAATAGCGGTCAGAATCAACACGTGTGGAAGCGGATTGGAATAGAGAACCTCGGCGTCAGCTCCACCGTGGCCTCCGTGATCGCCGACAAGGATTGGCGGCTGACCGCCTGCCACTTTGGCGATGCTGATATAGAGGAGGAAAACCGATGTCTGAAATATCGAAAGACCGACCAATTTCTTGATAAGGTTGCGGGATGAAAACACGACATACAGCCCTGTCATCATCAGAATGATAACGATCGCATAGTTATATTGTTCGAAAATATCGGCTATCATTACCAATCTTCCTCGGACGTTTCAGGCTGACGGGAGCCAAAGGCGTAAAAAATCGCAATCATGACGGTTGTCACGGTTATTAGAATACCGAGTTCAACAGCCAGAATGCCGTAATGCTGACCATGGCTGGCATCATGAGCGAGGACGGAATAATTCAGAAACTCACCGCCGAGTAGCCAGGCCAGCACACCTGTCCCGCCGTAAATCAGAACGCCGAGTGACATTCCGATGCGGATCCAGCTTGGCGGAAAGGCTTGCTTGGCCGCATCCAGCCCGAAAATCAAAGCATAAAGAATAACGGAAGACGCCATGATCACGCCGGCCTGAAATCCGCCGCCGGGCCCGTAATCGCCGTGAAATTGGACGTAAAGCGCAAATAACGCGATGAGCGGAATGAGGAATTTCGAAATGACTCTCAAAACCACATGCGGGTCACGAGGCTCTAAGTTTTCAGTCTTTATGTCAGCTTTGGGATCAGCCATTTACTTGCCCTTCCCTGACGTTTTCGGTGTCTTCTTGGGCGTGGAAACTTTCTTCGTTGCCGCTTTCCTTTTAGGCGGCTTTTTGGCGGCCGATTTAGCAGGCGCCTTCTTTGGCGTTGTCTTTTTAACCGTGTTAGTGGGCTCTGGAGTTTCCCTCTTGGGCGTTTCTGCAGGAGACGTCCGGCTTGTACTGGCCGAAGGCGCGGACGGCGTCGAGACGCGCGTTCCCTGACATTCCGCTCTCCATCGACCCGCATTTCCGTTCAGGCCCAAGAGAAGCAATACGCCTAACCCGGCTGAAAAAATAACAACAGCCTCGCCGAAAGTATCATAGCCCCGATAGCTGGCGAGCACCGCCGTGACCACATTCGGAATATGAATTTCTTCGGCAGTTCGGTCCATATAGTCCATACCGACATAACTATTTGCCGGAGAATTTGCGTCGCCATAAGCCGGCATGTCGCCAATCGCGTAAAACATCGCCGCGCCGACAAATATAACTATGAGCAAAGGCCCCCATTGGCGCGACAGAGGAACCGGCGCGGATTTGCGGTCCGCCAGGAGCATGGCCGCAAGCATGAGAACGGTTGAAACGCCTGCACCCACTGCCGCCTCCGTAAAGGCCACATCGACCGCATCAAGACTGACAAACCAGGCGGCGCTGACGAGGGAATAAACACCTTGCAACATAACAATGCCGAACAGGCTCCGCATCCTGACGATAGACACCGCCACAATGACCAGAATGGCCATAAGGCTGATATCCAGTAGCAACGTTGGTGGCGTGAAAGAAGCGGCGGCGAACATTTAGCTGTCCTCTTCCAACGACGGCGCGCGATAACGCCCCAGAACAGGTTTCAACCCGGCTTTATAGGCCGCATGGGCAACAGCATGTGTCGCTGTCGGACTTGTTACCAAAAGAAGGAAACCTACCAACATTAATTTCAGAGACATTTGAGAAAATCCGGACTGGATTATCAATCCCAGAAGAATGAGTTCCGCCCCGAGCGTATCCGTCATTCCCGCCGCATGTAGTCGCGTATAGAAATCTGGAAGACGTAGAACACCGAACGTTCCGGCCAACACGAAAAACACTCCGGTCGCCAAGGAGGCTGTTGTTAGAAGGACCCGCAGAAAAAACAGCCAGTCAATGTGCGGGCCTGACTGCCCGGCTGTTTCGGCCACAGCAGGGGCGGCGGCAAGAAGCATCAAGAAAAGACTCATTGTTTGCCCTCCCCTTCCGGATCGGCCAGCAAACGGACGTTCAACGCCTTATAATTAAAAAACTTCAGAACCGCGATCGTCGCGATGAAATTCATTAAGGCATAAAGCAGGGCGATATCCACCCCGTCCGGACGGTCAATAATGAAACAGAATACGCAAAGGAACAAAACGGTTTTTGTTCCGAAAGAATTGAGCGCCAACAGGCGGTCATAAAGCGTGGGGCCGCCGATAAGGCGTGCCAGCATCATGACCATAGAGACAATGATCAAGAATGCCGCGCCCAGAAAAATATAGCCTAATGCAACGCTCATGACGCCGCCGGCTCACTTTGGTTTATATCTTCTCCGACAGATTTAGCCGACCGCGCGCCCATTTCGCGGAAGTCTTCCGGCGCGCTCATTTCATTCAAAAGAGCATGAACCAGAATGTGGTCTTCTTGCATCATAACACTAACTGTTCCCGGAGTTAGGGTAATGGAATTTGCGAACATGACCTTGCTGAGATCGTTTTCTTGCGGAAGCGGAATTTTTGTCAGGGTTGGTGAGACGAGCATATCCGGATTAAGTACGGCGCGCACAACTTGAACATTTGCCTTGATGATCTCTTTGAAGAGCCAAACGAAATAAGCCAGCGTTTGGGGAACAGATAAATACGGGGCTGTCTCCCGGTCAGGAATACTCATACGCAGCGTCAAGCCGACAACGAATAGAATTGAAATCACGCCCAAGGTCAGCAGCATAGGGGTGAAATAGCCTGACAGCGTCAACCAAGTGACCGACAGGGCAGCTATTAATATAAGACTATATTTAATCACGCCGCGTAGCGCTCCCTCAGCAATTGTTTTGGATGTCACCATCCACCCTCGCCCTCCGTCTTAAAGGGCCGAATTCCTCATTTAAAGGACAAACAGGGCATGGTTATGTAAATGTTTTGTGGATTAATCACAAAGGCGCAGGAATTAGGTCTGGGTCAGCCTTTACGGTGCCCAAAGACCAGCGCGGCTGTGATCGCGGCGGCCCCGTGTTCTTCCTCGCGGGGAATCACGCCGTTCTTGATATAACGCAGAACATCCTCGTTCAGAGACGAGGTGAGTGACCAGTTCCAATAGCGTAAAACTGTCTGCGCCTTATCCGTTGAGATCACATCATAGGCTTCGATAACGCGGGTGAGATGCGGATGCTGCTGTTCCATTTCATCCTCTGGCGGACGATAGACGGCGCGCCAGAGTTTCTCGAGCATGTCGCGTTTCAACCCGGTGGATTTACACAGCACGGCGAGAGCTTCGCCGCCCATATCGGTCAAAATTTGCGCGCCTGTCGCGGGTTTAATCCCGGACATGTAGGAAATTTCTTCGATAAGTGTTTTCGTCAATCCACTCTGGGCGGCAATATCTATTGCGCTTTCCAGACTGTCAAAATCACTTCGGGCAATGGCGGCGCGATTGCGTTGACGACGCTCTACAAATTGCAGAGCTTTTCTGACGCCCGCATCCTGCCAGCCTTCTTTGGCCGCCTCGGGGAATAGATCATTACAGCTTTCCTGCAAAACAGCTCTCGTGACCGCGAACCGATGAAGAATTCGGCGGCGGGTCGCCCGGTCTGCCCACCAGAACATGGTCAGTCCATGACTTGGCCGCAGCTCTTCGCGGCGGTTGAGCAAATTGACGTAAGGATTATGACTCCGCGATATGGTCAAAATACGCTGCAACGCGGTTTCGCTAAACTCTGCGCCCGTATTTTTCAAAAGGGTTTCAACAACCTCTTCTTCCAAAAACTGGACGAGCGCATCGACGACCGAGTCAGACACTTTACGTCTCTGCGCGATAACCTTGCGGTGCTCGGCCGAAACCTTTTGGGCGACCTGGATCAAATCACTATCCGTCAAGGAGAGACTGTTTTCTAAGATGTGCTTGGCAACGCGAATGTCGTCTTTTGCCAGTATAACCAGAATGGTTCGCGGCGCTTCGTTCAACATGACGAGACGCTTGGCAACACTTTCCCGGACATCAATATCAGCATCCCGCAATAGTTCTACGAGGACATCTCCGGCCATATGCCGTTCTTGCGGGGTCAGCTGGCTGGCGGGAATACAAATGACATCGGCCAAACGCTTGGCAAGCTGACGACGTGTGCTTCCCTCATCAGGTTTCGTGACAACTTCTTGCAAAGCCGGGCCTTCTCCGGACATACCCCCCGAATCTTTGAGCGGGGGCAGGTCTGAGCGCATTTTGCGGGACTGTGCCGGCATGGATACCATAAACGAAAACTCTCCTGCGTCCTGGTTTAGGCTCCTTGCCGCAAGACGCTCTACGCGTCAGACTAGTCAAAACCCGTTAACCAAGCGTGACTTTTTTCATTGCAGTTACCACTGCCAATTCTGCCTTCAGAGCGTGCTTCGCAGTTGATGCCTTTCATGCCATTGGCTAGGCCGATAGAAAAGAAACGGACTGATGATATGCCAACAAATTTCAAATCCTCTGCAATGCCGCCCAAGGCCGAAAAACGGCCTCTGGCAATTGAACAGCTCGGACGCAGCCGCGTCGATGATTACGCCTGGATGAAGGACGAGAACTGGCAGACGGTTATGCGCGACCCATCAAAACTCGATGCGGGCATTAGAGCGCATCTGGAGGCCGAAAACAGCTATACCGAAGCCCTCTTAGCGCCGCATGAAGAATTAAAAGACAGCATTTTTGAGGAATTGAAAGCCCGTCTGGAACCGGAAGCCGCCAGCACCCCATTGCCAGACGGAAATTGGGCCTATTTCCACCATTACCGAACCGGAGACGAACACGGTATTTACGCCCGGGTGTGGCAGGAAAACCCCGAAGTTCCGGTCGTTTTGACGGACGCCATTTTAGACAATTCCGAAGTGGTGCTGGACGCGGAAGCTCTTTCGAAAAACCACCCCGGCTATTTCGATCTTGGCTCCGTATCCCATAGTCCGGACCACAATTGGCTCGCCTATGGCGTGGACGGCAAAGGGTCCGAAAATTACAAAGTTTTCCTACGTAAGCTAGGAGGCAAGGAGAAATTAGAGGAAGAGGCATTTGTCACTTCAATTGATCAGGCCGCTGGCGCGCTGGTCTGGGCGGAGGACTCTCAAACGCTTTACTGGGTCGAGCGCGACGAAAATCAGCGCCCCTATGCGGTTTTTCGTCAGGATATTTTCAACAAAGAGGTGAAACCCGAGCTTATCTATAAAGAAAGTGACCCCGGCTTTTTTGTTAGCGTCGGCACATCCGATGACATGGCGAAAATTGAAATCAGCGCGCACAATCATACCACGTCTGAAATTTGGCGCGTTCCGGCCAATAATCCTGAGGCGCCGCCTCTCTGTTTCGCCGAACGTGTAGAGGGCCTCGAATATAGCCTTCACGATCAGGGCGGGCGAACATATATTTTGACCAATGCCGATGACGCCGTCGATTTTCAGGTAATGGTGGTCGAAGAAAGAGGTCCGTCCGAGAGCTGGGCCGAGTTTATCCCGCACAAGCCCGGCACACTCATTCTCGGACTAGAAGCCTTTGAACATTTCCTCGTCAGGCTTGAACGTGAAAATGCCCTGCCCCGTCTTGTTATTCGTGACATGCGCAATGGGGAAGAACACGCCATTATGATGGACGAGCCGGCCTATTCACTCGGCCTTATGTCCGGCTATGAATATGCTACGAACCGGCTTTATTTCTCGTATGCCTCCCCCACAACACCGTCGCAGGTTTTTGCCTACGATATGGAGACGCGGAAGCGCGTTCTGGTCAAAACCCAAATCGTGCCGAGCGGGCATGAGCCGTCTGACTATAAAACAGAGCGCGTCAATATTTCGGCGAGAGACGGCGAGACGATCCCTGTCACACTTTTAAGCCGCGCGGACACGCCCATGGACGGCACCGCGCCTCTGCTTCTTTATGGATATGGCTCTTACGGCATTACAATTCCGGCGGCATTCCGAACAACCATCCTTTCGCTCGTCGACCGGGGTTTTATCTATGCCATCGCCCATATACGGGGAGGCATGTCCAAAGGGTATCAGTGGTATCTCAACGGTAAGCTCGAAAAGAAAATGAATACCTTTAATGATTTTGTCGATGTGGGCCGCGGACTGTGCGGTAAAGGGTATTCTTCCGCAGGGAAGCTAGTCGCCCATGGCGGTTCGGCAGGCGGCATGTTGGTCGGCGCGGCCCTCAATCAAGCGCCGGACCTGTTTGCCGGCGTCATTGCGGCCGTGCCGTTCGTGGATGTCCTCAATACCATGTCTGATGAAACCCTTCCTCTCACCCCGCCGGAATGGCCGGAATGGGGCAATCCGCTTCTTGACGCGCAAGCATATGACCTTATCGCGGATTACTCTCCTTACGATCAGATCGAGAAAAAGGCCTACCCGCCGACACTTATCACGGCCGGGCTGACAGACCCCCGTGTTACTTATTGGGAGCCGGCCAAATGGGCGGCAAAATTGCGCGAATATCAAACGGGCGATGCGCCAATCCTGCTCAAAACGAATATGGATGCCGGACATCAAGGCGAGAGCGGACGCTACGATTCCCTGAAAGAAACGGCGCTGGAATACGCGTTCGCTCTGGCCTGCGTGGGGTTAGCTTCACCTTAGAACGAAGTTATTTCTGCTATCCGTACACTTACAAAACTCGTTGTCATTCCGGAATAATCGCGCCTCTATTATCGGTTAGTCGAAAGCTGACACGATTGGTAATCCCTTCCATAGCGACAGCACGCCCATCCACAATACGAGGTCGATATTTCCATTTTGCGACTGCTTTAACGGTTGGACGTTCGAAAATATCTTGCGTGCAATAGGTTGCTACCACCTGATAAGGAGAACCAGTGGCATCCACATTCAAGCGAACGTCGCAATGTCCCGAGCGATCTGCTTTTGTCGGCATAGCAGGCGGTATGCGTAAAAGGGGGTCAGGATTACGGTTAGCCTGAACCAGCTGCGCACGCGGAAGAGCGAAAATAACGGGTTTGAATATATTGTTGACCTGAGGATCGGCGACAGGGGTATGGAAAATCCGTGTTGCCTTGAGTGTCGATATAGTTGGCGGCGCAGGCGGAATTTCGATGACTTTGAGTGGCTCCGGTTTTGTTCGTTCTTCCAATTTTTTCAAATTCTCAGGCACTGGATTCATAGCAAAATCGACCGAAGCGACTTTATCTACAGGCGTAAACTCGGTGGCGATTAGGGCCGCCATGGTAAGTCCCAGGCCGAGCGTCACGCTGCCCGCAATCGGAAGACCAAAACCAAACCGTATCAGTTTAGAACGCCCCTCCCTTTCATCTGGATAAGAACTGCTTTTCTTAATTCGATTATGCGTCATCTGAAGGGCCTCCTTATTCAAGCCACATAAGGTTATGTTATTACATCATGTTCCGCAAGTGCAATCTTGCATTGGATCAATTGCAACCCAATAAAAAACCCGGCTTTGAGGGCCGGGTTAATTCAGTTGCTATTTGCTAGAGGTTAGCCAGTCGTTTTCACGATATATTTGGCATCATATTCCGGCTTGAACTTCATACATGTTTGATCTTCAAGGATAAATTCACCCGCAAAGATTTCGTTGTCGTACGCGCCTTTGATTTTCTGGAAGCACAATTCTTTTTCAATGCTTGATTCAAACTCGCAGCGACGCTCAAGCGCTTCCCGCTCGGCACGGATAAAGGTAATCCATTTTTTCGCATTGCGGTTTTCGCGAGAAGAGGCCGGTACATTTGAGAAAGCGTCAATGGCCGATGAGCGGCTCCGGCTGATCGGTGCATTGTTCATCTCCTCAGGAGACATACCGCAAGTTAAGCGTTCCTGTGTTTGTGTCGTCTCATAACGGCACGTCGCAATAAGCATCCAGGATTTACCGGAGTCATATCCGCGGTTGATAGCTTCTTTAAACGCTGTTTCAGCTTTCTGACACTGGCCCTCATTGTAAAGAGCTTCGCCTAGGTCGGCGTAAAGTTTAGCTGTGCCGGAAGAAGAGGCAGCCTGCTCCAGAATTGGAATAGCCCGCTTATATTCTCTGGCCTGACGGAACAGGTTAGACAACTGAACCAATTTATCAGAGTCTCTCGAAATATTCCCTGCTTGCATCTCGCGTTCGAGAATTTCGGCCGCCTGGAATGGCATTTCATAGAAACTATAATATTGAACAACTTTCATCAGGTCCTGCTCGGTACTCAGAGCGCCGCCCAAATAAAGCATTTTGGAAACTTCGAACGCTTCCTGCTCACGTCCGCCATTAGCGAGCATTGAAGCCCAAGCTTCCCAAAGTTCTTTTTCCTGAGGCCAGCGATTAATCATCTGCTTGACGATATCCGCCTGCTTACCCGGCATGCCCAAATTGTTGTATAGGAAATTCAAGAGGTCAAAATGCTTACGCTCTTTCGGGCTTGCATTATTAAACCACTTCTCGGCCCAAGGCAGAGCTTTTTGATAGTTTTCAGCCTGCACCCAAGCCTGGGTAATGTATTCGACATATTTCGGCTTTTCCTGACCGCCCTGTGCCAGATAATTTTCCAGCATGGTCGCGCCTTCGGCAAACTGTTCGTTACCGATCAAGAGCTGCGCTATGTTTACACGCAGACCAGAAGCTTCATTTGGGAGCAGGCCTCCTGCACTAATCGCGTTTTCAAAAGCTTGAATGGCTTGCCCATAATTATTGAGTTCGTAGTAATTTGTACCCTGAACCTGATAAATGATAGACCGCTCATAGGGATTCAATTCGGGCAAAGCCAAGGCCTCGTTTAATTTCGCAATAGACTGCTGGAACTGATCCGCATTCGTCAGCTCGTTGGCTTCGCTCACCAAAGCACCTGCCTTCGCGCCGAATTGACGGCCTTCTTCAGGTTTCTCTTCGCTGTCCTGGGCGTGCGCCGTCATCGGCGCTACGGCCGCTACCATTGTGACTGTTGCCAAAGCAAAGGCACTGGCGCTGAGACCGTTTCGGATCATTTTTGTCAGTGTTAGGCTCATAGCAATCTCCTTAAAGCATACGCTCATTTATAACATCTCACTTCTAACGCCCTTCCGGCCGTAAATTTCCGGAAGAGTTGTGAGGAGGTAAAAACTCACCTCGATAACTTGCGGCCAAGTTTATACTCGGCCCTAAGAATAGACAGCCTCTCCGCCTATTCTGGAATAATATTGCCGCGCTCGTCCGTCAGACGGAAAGTAATTCTGCTTTCCACACCGCTCCGCGCGACATTGCGACCATCAACAACTTTTGGATTGTACTTCCACTTCTCAACCGACTTAATGGAAGCCCGCTCAAAGAGGTTTTCTGTGCAATATGTCGCATTCACGTTAAAGGGTTGACCTTCCGGGCTCACATCAAAGCGAACGGTACAATGGCCTGACTTTTCCGCACGGGTCGGCATAATCGGTGGGATACGCACAAGTGGCTGCGCGTCGCGATCGGATACGGCAATTTTAAAATTCCCGCGATCAATCTTGGGCGTTTCAAATTCCGGAACAGCTCCCTCGAGGGATGCGATGCGCTCTGTTGGTTTGTCAGCCTGCGCGCGCTCAATCTGAGGCGGAGGCGGAGGGGTCACAACTTTTTTGACTTGATCGATCTGCGTTTCACGTTCGATAACTTTGATATCTTCGACTTTTGGATTGATTTCAAAAGTCGCTGTCTCAACTTTTTCCTCGGGTTCAAACTCGGCAGAGATGAGAACCGTCATGAGAACAAAGAGTCCAACCGTGACGACCGCAGCAACCGGAATCCCAATCAACCATCTTAATGCATTACCCATAATAACGTCCTTCCTTACTCAGTACCGACGCGCGTATTAATTTCTAATTCCTGCATGAGCTCTTGAACGGCCATTACAGTTCCAACTTCAGCGTCCTGGTCCGCCTTGATGATCGCCTGGGCTTTCGGACTCTCATCACGGATTGCGGTAACAATCGGACGAATTTCTTCAATCCCGTAGGGCCGTTTATCAATCCAGATCTCATTTGCGGCATTCACAGCAATCAAAATGGTCGGCTTCCACTCGGCATCAGTCGTGGCAACAGGTTCAGTTGGATCAATACCCGGCGTTTTAACAAAAACAGAGGTCACGATGAAAAAGATCAAGAGAATAAAAACGACATCCAACATGGGTGTCATATTCAACTCTGTGTCCTCTTCCGGGACAGATACTCTACTGCGTCTTGACATAATGTTACCTTATCACATTTACGGGGCAGATGCAAATAGGTTCCTGCAAATTTGCAAAGAAGGCTATTTTACGGTCGGCCCAGCAAAGTCGAAGCATTAAGCTCCGGCGTTTGCATCAATAATTTCGATTTTCGTTGGACGTCCACCGGCATCCAACCCGTCTTTCAACTCGACCAAGATTTCATGCTTGGACCGCTCATCCATTCTCAGGATAACACTGGCGCCCGGCTTGTCTGCCAAGAGCCGTTCAACGGCAAGAGTAACGCGGTCACAACTTGTGCTTCGCTGATCGACTGAACACTGATTCCGCGCATCAACAAATACTGTAATCGCACGCGGCTGGTCCGGCGGAGGCGGTATATCGTCAGGTGGGGGCGGAGGCTGCGTCAAATCGATGCCGTCTTCGTCCAAAAAGGTAGCGGTCACGATAAAGAAGATGAGCATGATGAACACGATGTCCAGCATCGGGGTCATATCGACATCTGCTTCGTCGGAATTATGTTTACGTCCGCGTCTCATAAAATCCTCTTATTAGTTAGGCTACTCGACCTGAAGGTCGTCAGCAAAGCGGGCCGTTTCCCGGGAACTCATCCGTGGCAACACGGTTGAAAAATACAGTCCGGAAAGGGCGGCGGTCATACCGGCCATGGTTGGAATAGTCGCCTTAAACACGCCGCCGGCCATAAGCCGCGCATTAGAAGAACCGGACAACGCCATTGTGTCAAACACCTCGATCATACCCGTTACGGTTCCGAGAAGGCCCAAAAGTGGGGCCAAGGCGACCAATGTTTTGATAATACCAACATTCGTGTCTGTACGCTCTTTGATCTGGCTCACCATTTCGTCGCGGATTGCGTGGGCTCTCCATGACGTTTTATCGGAACGTGCATCCCATTCTGCCCGGAGGCGTTCCTTCATCGGCTTGTGCGCGAAAAGATAATAGGCAAAACGCTCTACAATAAACGTCCACATCGCCAGTGTTGCCAGCATAATCCAGAATAAAACGGGTCCACCAGCGGCAAGAAATTCCTGAAGACCGTTAAAGACGTTAGCAAACATAAAAGAACACCCGAGACGTTTAAAACTTAAAAACTTAGAGGGTCGCGGGACTTACTCCCGCGACCCCGGAAGACTTAGCTAGACAGCGGTTGTTCCGCCGACAGTGCGGGTTTCCACGTGGCGAGCCACGATACCTGCACTTTGCTCTTCAAGCGTGCCCTGAATAGAGCGAGCAAGAGATGAGCAGAAGCTGTGGAGAATGAGGAGCGGGATAGCCGCAATCAGACCCAACATAGTCGTTACAAGAGCCTCGGAAATACCGCCGGCCATCAACTGGGGATCGCCTGTACCGTAGATCATCATGGCTTGGAAGGTTTTGATCATACCAGTCACGGTACCCAGAAGACCCAAGAGCGGTGCGATACCGGCAAAGAGTTTCAAGAGGTTAAGACCGAATTCAAACTTAGGCGATTCTTTCAGAATGGCTTCGTCCAATTTCAATTCCACCGTGTCGGCGTCTTTCGTCTTAGAAGAGTCATACGCCATCATAACACGGCCCAAAGGATTGGACTTGGACGGTTGCGCCTTACGCTTCTGACCGGAAACAGCCATTTTCACGAGGAAGAGACGGATAATGTTCAGGACACCAAATATACCACCAATCGCGAGTAGGATAAGGATGATGTAACCAATTGTTCCGCCGTAAGAAATACGCTCACGAACATCCGGCACACGCTCAAATGACTTCAGCAATTCACCGCGGGTCGGATCAAGTGGTGCATAGACCAAATCTCCGGCCGATGCATTTCTGACAGCATCAGCAGCAGACTGAATTTGACCACCTGGCTGTTTTGGCAATTTGCTCAGAAGGATTTCATTCCCCTCCTCAGTCGGTGCACTATAATCAAGGAAGTTACCTTCATTCGCTGTAAAGACCGCAAAAGGTCCAACTCGCGTAACAGCTTGCTCTGCGCCGTCATTCACATTGGCAACGGGCGCTTGGAAAGTCGCAACTTCACGCTGGGCGCGCATTTCCTGAAGCATCAACTCATAAATGGAATTCAAGTCATCGCTGCTTGGAAGCGCTTCTGATTCAGAGACTTCTCCCAGAATCTCAGTCCGGCGCGGATATTGAGCCGTAATCAAAGAACTATCGAGCAACGCCTTGAACTCACCTGCTTTACCGCGAGCCAGTCCGAAAACCTCACCAAAATCACCTTGAGCCGCACGAAGATCAGCCTTCAGGCCATCAATCGTTTCTTGGTTCCCGGCGAAAGTCCGCTCAACAGCAGCCGCTTGGTTCTCCAAAGCAGCGAGCTCTCCGCGAGCCTGAGCCAATAGAGCCTGTTGCTGGTCACGCTGTTCACGGAACCGAGCCTCACGCTCACGATTTTCTTGCTCTGTCTGCGCTGCATTTTGACGAACATTGTTAAGCAGTTCGTCAACTGAGCCAATTTGCGCCGTAGCCGGCACGGCAGATAGCATCACAGCTGAGCCGATGACGGCCGCCGTGGCTTTTGTGAAAAATTTCATATTCATATTCATTGTTCTAATGTCCTCGGCTTAATTTCTAACGATTACGGGAGCGTATACGATGCCCGGAGCAGCTTCGCCCCTGGCGATACGAATGGCTTGGCGCATGGCTAGGGCATCCGCGCCCTGCAACACATCCCACTCACCCGTTTCCAGATTATATTTTGCGACTTCACTCTCATCTTTTGAAACATAGACAAGAGACGTGCGGCCAAAACGAATAAAGTTTACGATATTGCCGGGGCGCGTCGGATGAGCGCCCTCATAGCTATCGATGCCCTGACCGTAAGAAACCTCAATCTTATAGGCATTGAGAACGCGGCGATACTGCTCTGCCGGGGACACATCCGGATCCGACAATATCTGCTTCACATCCTGGATGCGAGCGGTACGCTCATTGAGATTGAAAGGAAGATCTTCACCGATGGCATCCTCAAGCTGCGCCGTCATGCGGAGCATCATAGGCGCCATGCCCTGCTTAATAGATTCAACCGTTCCCAACTGGCGTTGAAGAGACTCAATCTCAGACTTTTGAGACTGCAGATAAATATCCTGCTGCGCCACAAAGAGCGCGATATTATCTTTTTGCTGTAAAACCGCGCGAAATTCACGGGCCGCCGTATCGGCCGCATCATCCGCCTCTTCGACACGTCTTTGTGACGCGGCGCTGGCCGTTGTTGAAGCTTTCGCGGCGTTAAGAGCGCTTTCGAGCTGGGCCTGCGCCGGCACGGCCATCATAAGCCCCGCTGCGCTGGCAAGCATAATACGCTTGGCAATTAAAGTTTTTAACATGGTGTCCTTCCAAGTCTGCTTTTCGTTTTTATTCTTACCACTGACAGCGGCTGAATTCTGGTTTTCTCGTTTTATCCGTTAATTCGAATCGGAGAGAGAATGACCCCCGGCGCGCTTTCGCCTCGCGCAATTCTTACTGCACGACGCGCATCCAACACATCTGAGCCTGACATCTCCACCCAAGCTTCCGTAGGTTGATCCCAACGCCATGCTTCGGAACTGTCATGCTGCAAATAAATCAGAGAGAGGCGACCAAAATGCACATAGGCGCCATCATTGATACTATCTCTCAAATCAGCGCGCTCTACCTGAGTGGCGCCCTCCGGAAGCTCTTCGCGAATTTCGTCCGGCAAACTACAATCACTGCTGTTCAAATCTTCATCACATGCCGCAAGGCGCGTTCCGGGATTTGTCGGATGATCGCCGCTATATGCCTCGATAGAATTTCCAGCGATGACTTCCATGTCATATAAATTGATGGCTTGGCGGAAAAGGCTTGAGATAGGCGCGCCCTCTTCGGACAAATCTTCTTTCAGGCGATCCAAGCGCGCAAAGCGCTCGACGACCTTAAAAGGAATGTCCTTGATCATTTCCTTCTCGGCTTCCGCCGCCATCTCTACGACGAGAGGCCGAACCGAAGCTTTTGTTGCATCTAGTGACGCCAATTGTTGTTCAAGCGCAGCAATCTGTTCCTGTTGCCTATTCAGATAGAGGCGGCGCTGGTCCGTGCTCGCCTGTAAATCTGTAATATGCTGTAGCAGCCTGGAGTAGGTCGCAGCAGGGTCACTGGTTTGAACAGCGTTATCTTGTGAGTTGTCTTGGGCAGTAGCAGTCACAGCCAATCCGCCGGTCAACAGACCCAAAGCGGCACCGGCCATTAACAATTTACGAGCGGCCTTAGAAATCACCACGCATGTCCTCCAATATTCATTTCCGCGCCCTCTTTTCGGGGCTAACGCAGGTTTGGACTGTTCGCTTACACGCGCCTCAGACCTTAATCAATGGTTACATTACGGTCAAAATCGATTTTTTTTACGACTTTTGAAATAACGTCCTGTTGATATTAACCATAATTTTCTTGTGATAACATTACAATATGTCAGTTGCACAAAATCCACAAGAGCAACACACAGTTACGGAAATAAGTTCCAAACTGAATCAAGAAAGTTTTATGAATTTTTGAAGGGGATGGTCGGTGGTTGGGGCGGCTGGATTCGAACCAACGATCACGGGATCAAAACCCGATGCCTTACCGCTTGGCTACGCCCCATTAAAAGACCCTGCCGACCAGAAGTGCGCCTTCTAAGAGGAGGAAATTGATTTTGCAACGGGATTTTGCCTCTTTCTTCAGCTTACGCCCGTAAAAGTGCAAACCCCACCTGAACTGTGATTATTTTATCGAAAAACAACAAATAATTTGTCACTGTTCAATCTCTACTATTATAGTGTCCCTGAAACACACTCTAACTTTTTCGAGAGTATCCCCCATGCGTCAGTTTTTTATCACTGTTATCGGCGTCGTCGTCGGGCTTATTGCTTTTTTCGTTCTACTGATTCTTATACTCGTTGGCTTCGGTATGCTTGGCGCAGCGGGTCAAGCCATGGCGCCAAAGCCGGAACAAGTTCTTAGTTTGGATATGCGGGACGGGCTCCCGGATCATGGACTGGGTGATACTTTGTTCGGACCATCGAACGGAGTTGTGGACATTGTGAGAGCCCTAGACAGCGCTAAGACGGATGATCGAATCAAAGGATTATTCATACGCGCCGACAGCACGGGCCTGGCACCGGCCAGCGCTGAAGAACTCCGACTCGCAATTTTGGATTTCAAATCCAGTGGGAAGTTTGTCATTGCCCACGCACAGGGATTCGAATCACCCACTCTCTTCCCGTTTATGACAGTTGCTGGGGCCGATGAACTCTGGATACAGGACACAACCGGATTCGCGGTATCGGGGCTTTACTCTGAGACAGAATTTTTTGGCGGGGTGATGGATAAAATCGGCGCCAATCCCGAATTCGAACAATTTTACGAGTATAAGAATGCGGTAAACACCTACACGCAGGAAACCTTTACCGACGCGCACCGTGAGGCCACAACGAGTTATTTGACCAGCCTCTATGACAGCGCAATTGGCCATATCGCTGAGGACCGAAATATGGATATCGACGCCGTAAAGGCGGTTTTGAATTCCGCCCCACACAGCGCAGAGGACGCCTTGGCGTCAGGCATGGTCGACAAACTCGGACACATCGAAGCCGCAAAAGCCTATGTCAAACTCAAGGCCGGAGGCGAAACCACGGCTATGATCCCGATTCAGAATTACAAACCCAACACCCCGCTTACGGGCCCAACATTAGCCTATATCGGCGGACAAGGCGCGATTTTACCTGGCCCATCCTCTTCTGGCGGTCCTTTCGGCGGATCGGTCACGATAGGCGGGGACACCTTGGCTGAAGCTTTTGATAACGCAATCAAAGACGATAATGTCAAGGCGATCGTTTTCAGGGTTAGCTCTCCAGGTGGATCACCTGCTGCGTCTGATCAAATTCTGGCAGCGGCGGAGCGCGCTCAGGAAGCCGGAAAACCTGTTGTTATTTCCATGGGGCAATATGCGGCGTCTGGCGGATATTATATCAGCGCGACAGCGGATAAAATCGTGGCCATGCCCACAACAGTGACCGGCTCCATCGGGGTTTATGGAGGCAAGATCGCTTTGGAGGACACTTTCGCCAAGGTCGGATATAATGTCGAAGGCATAACGGTCGGCGGCGATTACGCCGGCGCGTTTTCGTCGGATACCCCTTTTACAGACTCTCAAAGGGAGGCTTATCAGGGTCAGCTCGAGGATATTTATGAGGACTTTACGGGCCGCGTGGCGCTTGGACGGGATATCCCCCTCTCTCGCGTGAAGGAAATTGCCAAAGGCCGTGTCTGGACAGGCGAACAAGCCAAGGAACTTGGGCTTGTCGATGAACTGGGCGGCTTCATGAAAGCAGTTGAGGTGGCCAAAGAACTCGCGGAGATTAAACCGGAAGAAAAAATCCGCTTGAAACGCTTTCCTCGCGCCCTCACCCCGGCTGAGCAAATTGAAAAACTTTTCACCGGGACCGCTCAGATGCAAAGCGATATTGCGGCCCTCCGTAAAATCACGGCCCTCCCCGAAGTGCAAGCCGCCTTACGCGCTCGCGAAGCGGGTCGGATGGGGCAGGAAATGAAAGCAGAATTGCCGGAGATACAATAACACTCACTTTAAGGGGCAAAACTGGAGTATTCAGAAAGGGCGTTTCGAGCGCCCTTTTTAGTGCCTTGAGATAGGGCGCCGCCGCGAGCCATTGAACCTTCTTGGAATGGTAAGACGCAAGCGCATTTTTGAAAATGCGTTCTGTGGGCAGGCGAAGGAGGCGATAGGTGTTAATTGCAGCAATCGCTGAACCCCAAACAGTTACCCCCCTCAGATCACCCTAGCCGCAGCCTTAATGGCGGACCTATGAACCAATTCCGAATGCCGACAAGCCCATGCGCTTTAGCCTAGGCGATAGCGCAAGACCTCACCGATCGCTCATGCCTTCGAGAAACAAGTTTTAGGTTTGACCCGCAGCTCTCGCAATGGTTCCAAATCAAAAACCAAAGCGTTAAAAGCTTATATGCCTTGCCTTCAAACCTGTATATTCACCCACCCGTCAGGGCATCGAAGCCTCAAACGAGGTATGACAATTCCGATCTCATACATATAGATTTTCAGGCGGTTCCTACGAGCCAATCACGCTTGAACAAAAATCAATTCGGCGAACTGGCGACAGGTTACTTGTAATCTCTTCATCCCATAAAAAAAGCCGCACCCAGAGGGCGCGGCTTAGAATAGTTATGGTTACTCCCGTGAAGGGAGTGAAGTTTCAACCTAGAACTTCTTCGAGATATTCGCGAAGTATGTCCGTCCACCGATATCGTAACCGATACCGCCGAGGTTGGAGAGGTTGTTGTTATCAGTCAGTGGCGGAGCTGTATCAAAGACGTTGTTTACACCGAAGCGAAGAACAAGTGTGTCGTTTGAGTAAGCCACAGAAGCACTGTGAAGGAAGTAATCATCCAAGCCATCGAACTGGAAGCAGTTGAAATCACCGGCCGAGTTTCTTTGGCCTTCAGTTTGCACGCAATTACTGAAGCTTGAAGTTACCGGATCCACATCAACGTCACCGGCCAATCCACCTGTCGAAAACTCGTCTTCGTTCAGGTAGTTTTCAACCATGCTGTCTAAGTAACGAGTCTGCCACAAGAATGAGAAGTCTTTGTAACGCAGAGTGTTTGTCGCTGTGATGCGCCATTCTGGGTTACCATACTCACCATCATTCCGGTCGAGAAGGATACCATCGACAACAAATTGCTCTTCTGTTTGGTTCAGAGACTGAGTTGCGCGAGCAATAAGTCTGTAATCCAAGGCAGAGTCGAGGAAGGATGGTTTGTAATCAAATCCAAACTCGGCGTTATAGTCGATACCTTCAACAACTTGCTGACCAAGGTTCTGGTTCAGAGCAGAAACGAAGCTAACTTCACCTGATCCAGGGTCACCCGCGACGCGTGGGTCACGTGTAATGAACTGACAAGTTTGGTCGGTCAGACCAGGAGAGTTATAACAACGGTTTACGATCGTATTGGCTGTTAAGGAGTCAACCTCATCATCAATTGTGATTTCGAAGTAGCTAACTGCGATACGTAGATCGAATGCATCTGTCCAACGTTGGTCAAATGTACCACCAATCGAAAGTGCGTCTGATGTCTCAGGCAAGAGGTCCGGGTTAGAACCACTCGCGATGCGAGTTGGGGAGCCAAAGAAAACAGGGTTCTGCGTTCCAAGACCACGAATACCCAGTGAGAACGGATCAGTTGCTTCGATACCGAATGGACCACCGCCATTCAAGCAGTTCTGAATGACGTTCGGGTCACGGTTGTCCAAGGAAGGGACATATTCGCGTGTCTCTGGCGTGCTTGGGTCGTTATCATAGTCACCAAACGGAACCGCAATACCAGGTGTCCGGCAAGGGTCAGCTGGGTCTGCGAAACCAGTCACACGGCCACCGAACTGCTCACCAAGGTTTGGTGCGCGGAAGGATGTACCGTAAGTCGCCCGGAAGCTCAGCCAATCTGTTGGGGCATAAATACCCTTGATGCTGTAAGTTTCCGCAGAACCGAAGTTAGACTCTTCGGTGTAACGACCTGCAAGGTTAAGAGACAAAGACTCTACCAAAGGCTGATCTACAAGCAGAGGAATTTCGATTTCGCCGAAGACTTCTCTCAACTTACGCTCACCGTTTGAACCCGGGTCATTAAAGAAGCCCAGGAAATCACCGGCAAGTGAGGTCCGTGTTTCAATACGGTCTGTACGGTGTTCACCACCGAAACCGACTTGAACAGCGCCGCCCCAAGGGATCTCGAACAAATCACCGTTAATGTAACCGGAGTAGACAGTTTGCTCAACGACAGTGTCGGTCAAACGGTTCGGGAACAGATACTCTGTATCTAATGGATCATCAAACTCACCGCTGAATAAGAAAGTCGGGCTCAGGAAGTTAAGGGGACGACATTCTGCAACTTGTCCTTCGCCGGGAACGTTGCGAGGATCACAAACGGCCTCGCCTGTAGCGGCATCAAAACGTGTATTACTGATTGTTTGCTCTAGGCGCGGGAAGAAAGGAATACCAGAAACGCTGTCTTGTCCGCTGGATTTGGAATAGCTGACGTAAGTGTCATAGTTCCAGTTATCGAGACCAGCTTTTTCCATGAATGGAAGGTCGCCTTTCAAGCCACCGATCAAGCGTGTTTGAGCCACATTTGTGTCATTGATGAAACGAGACTGGAAGAAGACTGTAGACGCGCTTCCAAATGGGTTGAACAGATAATCAGCCGGCATCTCGATCGCGCCTTGACCCGCTGTATTCGTCTCTGTCTCACGCATGGCGTGGGACGCTTCAAAATAAGCCGTCATGTCGCCATAGAAGCCAGTGTCGTACTCACCATAAGCGAAAATTGAGGTCCGCTGGAAATCAGGTGCAAATGCTGCGTCTAGTTCTTCCGGGAAGAGGAGAAGACGCTGACCATCAACGTTATCTGGCTGAATAAGTCCGGCCGTAATTGCAACAGGAGCGAAGTTGGCAGGAAGACCCGGGATATTAGCGCCGTCTTGATAGGCTAGGAACCCTAGGCCAGAACTACTAATGGAACCCGCACCGAATGAACCTGTACACAAGTCCGGCTCATAAATTGTGCCGGAACCGCCGCCACCTTGTGTGACACGGCTCAAACATCCACCACCATAGGGCTCATAGAAATCGACCAATGCACGCTCGTTATAACCATCAGTCCGGCTGTGCTCGACAGCCAAGCTCATAAAGCCGCGATCACCAGCTACACCAGCTGTCGCAGAGAAAACTTCTTGATGGCCCGCATTACCAGGAAGTTCTGGCATTGTGGCATATGCATCAAGCTGCAGACCTTCGAAGTTACGGCGAAGTTGGTAGTTAACAACACCGGCAACGGCGTCTGAACCATAAACTGAAGAGGCGCCATCAAGGAGAACGTCAACACGCTCAATCAAAGTACCTGGGATCAAGTTAAGGTCTGGTGCGCTTGGAACGCCGCGAACACCCGCAGGAGCGAGACGACGACCGTCAACCAAAACCAAAGTACGGCCGGGGTTTAGACCACGCAAAGACGCTGTCGCAGAACCTGGACCACTGTCGGAAAGAACGCCGCCAGACGTTGACACGCTTGTTGTGATTTGCTGACCCTGGACAACAGTTGTTTGGCCTAGCAAATCGGCTGCATCGACAAGACCGAGGTCACGAGACAATTCACCGTCGATTACTTGCAATGGCGAAGCAGAAGTAAATTCGTTACGGCGAAGACGCGAACCGGTAACGACAACTTCGTCAGCGTCGCTTTCAAATTCTTCAATCTCTTGCTCTTGGGCTTCAATCTGTTCAGCCGTTGTTGTATCTGTCTCTTCTTCATCCGGAACAGTAACTTGCGCATATGCCGGGATCGCAGCGCCCATAATTAGGGTACTGAGAATGGAGGTCTGTAAAAGACGGGTTTTGTCTAAAATGTTCATTAATGAACCCCTTCGAACTGGTTTTGTTTATATTGCGGTAAGCTCCGCACATGACTCGACGTTAAAAATGATTAATCAGGAACACTCAATAGAGAAGATGGACAAATATACAGAATTATTCGTCTTTTTCACTAAGTGTTGCAAAATTGTCACCTATTGACCTCGTTTTGTTCAAAATACATTAAACCAAGATTAACAATGTTGTTTGTGCCACGATTTAAGTCGAATAAATGGGCTGCAAGGCTATTACGCCCGACGAATCTGTCATAAACTAAGTATAACTGATTGCTCAAAACCTAGGACATTCTTGATGACCCAAACCTCACGAAACATTTTCTCCGGCCTGCTCTGCGCCGGTGTTTGTGCAGCAGCCTTCAGCAGCAATACATTTGCTCAAGACGCTAAATTGAAAGAAGCAAATGAACTGTCCGCGGTTTTTGCCTGCAAAAGCGAAACAGATCCGATGGAACGTCTCGCATGTTACGATTCCGCCGTTGGCAAATTTGAACAGGCGCAACAGACAGGAGAGCTCATTACTGTTTCCAAGTCACAAATCGAAGAAGTCGAGCGGGACTCTTTTGGTTTCAGTATTCCGTCCCTACCCAAACTTGGCGAACTTTTCGGCGGCGGAAGCAAAAATTCCGAAAGCCCGTTGACGAAACCCGTCTCAGAAGACTCTGTACAATCGGCCGAAGCTGGCAACATGGCGTCACGGGATGTCCAGCCTGAAATTAAACCCGCCAAGGTTGAGGAGATTGCTGTGAACATTCGAAAGGTACAGGAATTCGGGTATAAGAAGAATCGTTTCTTCTTGGAAAACGGGCAGGTGTGGGAGCAGACGAGCACGAAGAGAATTAGAATTCCGAGCGCATCCAAGTCAGAACCGAATGTCGCAAACATTCGAAAAGCGTCACTGGGTAGCTTCCTATTGCAGGTAAATGGCAGCGGAGCCGCGGTAAACGTAATCAGAGTTCGCTAGTTTCATTTCCGTCCCATGAAGCCGTCAGATTTGAAATGGTCCTTTCGCGGCGTGACGGTTTGCGAAACGGGGATCTACATTCCTTTCAATATGGCGCTGCTGAAGGACATTCTGATTTGGCGGGCCTATTACCGGGCGGAAAAGAAAACACCTGTCGTAAATCAGCAGCCTGTTCGGCCTGTTGCCTGCCACCCTCGAATTGTGCAGCCACATTACCTTCTTTGGGGGGCGATGCGTCAGGCCGGGCTCAAAGCGATGGGGCCGGAAGCGACAGCTGATCTGCATGTCTATTTTAAAGACCAAACCTATCTAAATGAGAAGGAAGGCGCGCCCGCCGGACTAAACCGCGACTGCAATGATATCAGTAAGAGCAAGGTTGCGTCCGTGTTTGAAGACGTTTTCGGATATTCTTTGGATGTTGACCCGCGAACGTCGACGCCGCCCTTTGTTTGCAAGTCCGAAATTAATGGACGTCATGACGGATATATCACCACAGAAAATTGTGAGCCTAAAGAGGGCTGGGTTTATCAAAAACTCATCCAAACTGAAACGCCGGACGGCACAGTTCTGGACGTGCGGGCCGTTATGGTCTTCGGAAATATACCCTTGGTTTATCTGAAGGAGCGTCCCGTAAATGCTCGCTTCTTCAACCTGAATACACGGTGCCGGCTCGCGGACACGCATGACTATCTTTCAGCTGAAGAACAAATGCTGATTTCACAATTTTGTCAAAAAATGAGACTGGACTGGGGCGGCCTGGATATCTTACGGGATACCCAGGACGGCAAGATTTATATTGTCGATGTCAATAAAACAGATATGGGACCTCCCCTCGCCTTGCCCTTGGAAGACAAATTGCGATCCACCCGGATATTAGGTCAGGCTTTGCGCGAGGCAGTTGATTTCCATTACCCGCCTGCCCTAGAAACGACATAGGGGAGAAAAACGTGTCGATTCCATTTGTGCGTGATTATGACTTTGAATATGGACGCTGCGATCAACTCAGCCCGATGGTTCAACGCGTTGTCGCCGATAATCCCGGTCCCTTTACCTATACAGGAACAGGCGTTTTTATAATCGGCGATGTAAATGTGGCGGTGATTGACCCCGGCCCTACCACGCCGGCCCATGTAGCCGCTCTGGAAAAGGCTTTGGAAGGGCGCGCCGTGACCCATGTTCTGGTCACACACCACCACATTGATCACTCCCCGATGGCCCAACCTTTGGCTGAAGCTCACGGATGCAAAGTCTATGGCTATGGCCTGCAGCCCCGCCCGCCTCAGGGCGGCGAGGTCAGGCTGGAAGCTGGCGACGATCTGACGTTTAAACCTGACGTCGAAATTCGCGACGGCGAAATCATCAAGGGGGATGGGTGGACAATTGAAGCCATTCACACGCCCGGACACACGTCCAATCACCTTTGCTACGACTTGAAAGAGGAGAACACCCTTTTCTCCGGAGATCATATTATGGGGTGGTCGACAAGTGTGGTGAGCCCGCCCGATGGGGATATGGGAGATTACCTAAACAGCCTGAGGCGCATTTATGACCGCCACTTTAATATTTTGCGTCCGACACACGGCCCTGCCATTACAGACGTCGATGTGTTTGTGAAAGCCTATTTAGACCACAGACTCGCGCGGGAAGCTCAGATCGCGAACGCCCTGAAAAGCGGGCTGAACAGTATTTTCGATATTGTCAGCGATCTTTACGCCGAAATTGATAAGCGCCTTCATCCGGCCGCCGCTCATAGCGTGCTGTCGCACCTCATCCACATGAGGCAGGAAGGCCGCGTCGAAGCCGATGGCCCTGACGGGTTAAAACAAGAATATTTCCTGACAGAAGACGGAAAGAAAGGCGCGGCTTAAGCGTCTTTCATCCGGTCGAGGAAATTATGTACACGCTCTGCATTCTTTCCGAGGTCTGATCCTCCGATACGGGAAATCGACCGGATATCCACCAAAGTGCCGCCGCCTTCAGAATTGCGCAGGCGAATGATGACGTCATCTTTGAAACCGTACCAGAATGTTGTGTCAGTCGCTTCTATGGTTCCCGCCTCCGGATTGGTCGCTTTAATCTTCCAGCCCAATTGACGCGCAACAGTTTCCGCTTTGGCAAATGCCGCTTCTTTTTCGTCGCTTACAACGATAGACCGGATATCCGGATAACCACGTGTCTGAAGGACAGATACGAGCGATTCTGTTGGATTGCCTTGCGCGTCCCGTGACCTCGCCGTTTTTCCGGCATAATCGGTTGTATTCACGCCCTCGGTTTCCGCGCGTTCCGCCATAATCTCGGCGCCGAATTGCGGAACATTTTGAGTGTCTGTTGTAATGTCATGAATAAAGGGCAGCCTTTGTGCCTTGTTCTTGACCTGAACAGCATATCCCATCCCGAACACCGGAACCACAATACCAATTATACCGATGGCGATGCCTTTTTTAGGCTTCACGATAATGGCCAAAATCAACGCCAGAATTGACACAACCAGCCCCGCAATCAAAACATTCGGTCCGAGTCCGCGGGTCAGCGTCCCGAAACTGAACCCGAGGCTGAACAGGCCGATCTTATGTCCGATGGCCGCAACAACAAAAATCAGCGGTCCAAAAATAGTCAGAGCCAATGAGACGCGCAAAACCCATTTACGAATATTGCGGCGCTTACGTCCCGTTTCTTTAGGCGGCGGAACCGACATAGAGGTTTCTTGCGCGGGATTTCGTTTGGGCGTCGGATTTTCTCCCGGGGCCGAATTATCATTCTGGGTCATGCGACCTCCTTTTCTATTTCCTGTAAGGCTTTAGCTACTGGCAAACAAGGCCGCGACAGCTCCGGCGCTTAAAAGGCTTATAATAGCCGGTGTAACCCACCCGCCGCTGAAGTGTCCTCGCTGACCCCAATCATCACGCCGGCTGGGATTTTGGTCGCGGGGTTCGCCGCGCCCGAGCTTCGCCATAGCCTTCCTCTGCGCTTTCGTCCGATGATCATCACGACGCGATTGGCGCCTCTTTTCTTCGTCCTGTTCTCGTTCATCCCGTTTCAATCCCGGCCGCCTGGCCTGCCCGCCCTTGGCGCGATTGGAGGAATCTCTCCGCGCTTCATCCGACGCGTCTTCGGACTTCCATTTCGCGCGCAGGGAAGAGGGAATGTCATTCACCCCGCTTTTGCTTCCTGCTGATGAAGGAGCGCCTTTCCCTAGATTGGCCATAAAAGCCATGGCGACCAAAATAAATACAAGAATTACGAAGAAGCCTTCCATCGTTCCTTCTTATGGATAAAGCCGGGTTTTCGTCCACCCCTCGCTGGAGGGCGTGAAAACAATTCGGTCATGCAAACGGAAGGCCCCGTCCTGCCAAAATTCGATGACCTCGGGACTGACCCTCCAGCCAAACCAGTGCGGCGGGCGAGGAATATCGCGATTTTCAAAACGGTGTTGGACCTCTTCAACACGTTCGATCATGGTCTCGCGATCTAAAACGGGACGGGATTGATCTGACGCCCACGCCCCGAGGCGCGACCCCAGCGCTCGCTTCGCGAAATAGGCGTCGGATTCCTCAGAGGTGACCGGCGTGACAGCGCCCCTCACCCGAACCTGGCGCTTTTGGCTTTTCCAGTGAAAACAAAGCGCCGCCTTGCCGCCGCGGAGCTGGTGGCCCTTGGCGCTTTCTCCGTTTGTGTAAAACACAAATCCGCGTACATCCAAGCCTTTTAACAAGACTATACGCACATCCGGCAAACCCTTCTCATCGACGGTAGCAAGTGACATAGCGTTAGAATCATTAGGCTCTGTTTCACTTGCTTTCGCCAGCCAATCCTCAAAAAGCTTAATAGGATCATCAGCTTCTACCCAGCTCAGATCACGGCTCTTATCTTCGGCGTATTTTTCAGCGCTGGGCGTTGCGGGAATGACGGTATCTGACGGGGCCATAAAAGCTATTCAGTCCTCTTCTCATGAAAGTTCAATCAGTGTTCCCGAAAAACGGAATTTAATCAAAATATTTCGTCCAAAAGTGTGTAATTAACCATTCTTTCTAAGGCGTTGTTAACCCTTCAAGGCACATATAAACCCTCTGTTAGGGATAATAAAAAATAAAGGAGCCTTCCGGTAATGACACGCCAACAAGCCATGATGACACTAGGGCTTCCAATGGGAGCGCGCGAATCCGATGTTCGAGCTGCGTGGCGCAAAAAGGCCAAGTTTTTTCATCCCGATAGTCCTTACGCAAATGTGCAGGCATTCCTTCAGGCAAAAGCCGCTTACGAAACTTTAATCCCGCCAGCTCCGCAATCTATCCGCGTCAGAGCTGGTGCCAGAGCGTTTTAGAGGCGTCGTCGCAATCCCAAGAATAAGTAGAACGGTATTAGGTAAAGAAAAACGGGCCCGCAAAGGCCCGTTTTTTATTTGTGGACTTTAGAAGTCTGAGTTGAGACGGACAACGGCGCGGCGCTCAAATGGGTTTGACTCGCCTTCTGTTGGGGCCGTTCTATCGCCCATAGGCACGATACGAACGCGGTTGGCGCGAACATTACGTTCCTCAAGAGCCGCCAAAACAGCTTCGGCGCGATTATCGGAAAGCTCCAGATTGGCGTCACTTGTGCCAACAGAATCAGCATAGCCTAGAATTTCCAGTTGGGCCAAATCGCAGCCCTGATAGGCCGTTGCGATGTTGTCGAGAACGCCCGAAGCAGATTCGTCAAAATCGGCGCTTCCCGTGTCAAAGAACACGGCATAGGTCTGGGCGGCGCAGGCTTCAGTGCCATCCATACCCATTTTATCTTTCATTGTGGCACAGGCGCTCAAGCCAAGCGCAAGCGAAAGGGCGGCGGTTGCGGTCAGAACATGTCTCATGTGATCTCTCTCTATTTGCGTCAGGGTTTTGTTACTTCAGTCCGTCATGGACTGAAGATTAAACCCGTTTAACGCTATATCGTTCCCGAAATCGCCTTTCCTTAAGACTAGCCCAGCTAGAAAAACCCCTTTAAGACGCGTTTATGTCACACAATACATTCGGTCATCTTTTTCGATTTACCACTTGGGGCGAGAGCCATGGCCCTGCCATTGGCTGCGTTATTGACGGCTGCCCTCCTCTCCTGCCTCTAACCGAATCCGACATTCAAACCTATCTCGATCAACGCCGCCCCGGCACGTCACGTTTCGTGACGCAGCGCCGCGAGCCTGACGCCGTGAAAATCCTCTCCGGTGTATTTGAAGGCCAAACCACGGGGACGCCTATTTCGCTGCTGATAGAAAATACCGATCAACGTTCCCGCGATTATTCAGAGATCAAAGACCGCTACCGCCCCGGCCACGCCGATATGAGCTATGACGCCAAATACGGCATTCGGGACTATCGCGGCGGCGGTCGCAGTTCCGCCCGGGAAACGGCCAACCGCGTCGCAGCGGGCGCGATTGCCCGCAAGGTTTTAGGGAGCGACATCCAAATACGAGGCGCGGTCGTGCAGATCGGCGAAAAGAAAATCAATCCAGACAATTGGGACTGGGATCAAACCTCTGAAAACCCCTTCTGGTGTCCTGACGAAGCCGCCGCAAAAGAGTGGGAAGGTTATCTGGACAGCGTCCGTAAAGACGGCAATTCCGTCGGCGCACTCCTTGAAATCCGCGCCTCCGGCGTGCCCGCCGGCTGGGGCGCGCCGATTTACGGCAAGCTCGATTCAGATCTGGCCATGGGCATGATGAGCATTAACGCCGCCAAGGGCGTCGAAATCGGCGCCGGTTTTGCGACGGCCGGCATGAGCGGTGTCGAAAACGCCGATGAAATGCGCGCCGGAGAAAATGGCCCGGATTTTCTTTCAAATAAATCCGGCGGCATATTGGGCGGCATCAGCAATGGCGACGAAATCATCTGCCGCGTCGCAATCAAACCCACCTCCTCCATGATGCAGAAAACCCGCTCCGTCACCTCTAAGGGCGAGGAAATCGATGTCCAAACCAAAGGCCGCCACGACCCCTGCGTCGGCATACGCGGCGTCCCCGTCGCCGAGGCGATGATGGCGGTCGTGCTCGCAGACCACAAATTGAGACATCGCGGTCAGGTGGGATGATTTTTTGATTTAGCGAAGCCTCTTTAAGAGTTTTATCTCTCAATCTTATATCCACTAATTTAACCAAATAGGCCTAATTTGGCTCTATGTTCGTTCGCCGCTTCATTCTTGGCCTTGCGCTGCTCTTGGGCAGTTTTCAGTCTGCGGCAGCGGCCCAGAGCTGTGAGGGGGTGGATAATGTTCTGCAGACAGCCTCTCTGCTTCGCGGCGGAAATTATCTTGAAAGTAAAACGCAGTATAGCCAAACGATATTCAAGTTAGAAACCGCCCTATCCCGAATTTCTCTCGCGGCCCTTCAACCCCAAACGTATCGCGAGGCCTTCCCGACCGAAAGCCGTGAGCTATTCGGCTATGTTTCAAATCTTCGCAGAGCAGTTACGAGTGCGCAGGCGGGCTATGATAAGGACGCTCTGGAAATTTTAGGTGCCTCTGATCCTGCGACGATTTCTGACAGCTTGCTTTCGTTAAATCGGTACTGGAGCTGCACGGATAGCCTTTCGGCGGGCGATATAAACGGCCCCGTAGAGGGCAAAAGCGCGCTTGAAAATGACACACCTCTTTCGTCTTCCGAGACTGGCGATATTAACTCGGCCTCTTTTTCGCAGAGAAATACGATGGCTGAAAAAAAGGCCTATACCGGCGCTTTGGCCCCCTCCGTCAGCAATGGCCCAAAGCTCGACATTCAAGGCCACCCCTTCCTGTCTATCGCGATGGCTCTGTCTCTCATTGTCTTGATTTATGGCTGGAGGAAATATTCCAAGCGCTCGCGCATGCGTGATTATCGTCATCTCATCCATCAAGACGCGGGGTTTAAGCTTGGTAAAAAACACTATCAAATGACAATCATCGATATCACGCAACGCGGCCTTAAGTTCAAACATGACGGCTTAATCAAAAGGCAACGCCGGGTGACGATAGAATTAAACGGCGAGTGGTACACCTGCCGACTGGTTTGGAAAAATGCGAATTTTGCAGGCGCCAAATTCCGATTGCCGCTCAAAGATAAAACTATGGAGGCTCTGCTCGCCGCCGCCCACCCAGACGGAACTGCTACCTCCAAAACACAAATTCGACCGCCCCAAGCTTAACGCTGGACAAAATTCTTTAAAAGAGATTAAATGCGCCAACGGTGGGGGCGCTATGTTACGATCAACTTATTTTTTGGGCGTTAAAGAACCAAACGGCTCAAAGTTGTCATGATTCTTCGCAGGCTTTCGATCTCTCTGCGAAAGCAGGACTGGTTCACAGTTGTGATCGAGACACTCATCGTTGTATTCGGCGTCTTTATGGGCTTGCAGGTGAATAACTGGAACGGGTCGCGTGCGGATCGTCTCCTTGGGGAGGATTATGTTGAGCGGCTTATCTCTGATCTTGAGCGAGACCTGGGGTCGGCTAACGCACTCACCAACTATTATGACGAGGTCCAGCAAAGCATTCTGGACGCCGACCGTCTGCTCGCGAGTCCGGATCCCAATCCGCAAGCCCTTGTCGTCGCGGCCTACCGGGCAAGCGAGTTCACCTATAATCCCAAACGGCGTGCGACATGGGACCAGATCGTCTCATCCGGCCATCTTGGACTTCTGCCCGGCGACGCCATTATTGGTGAACTGTCAGACTATTACAGGTTTCAGGCCGCCGATCAGGACACGATTTCCCGGTTGCAGGACACACCCTATAGAGAAATCATCCGTTCTCTTATCCCATTGACCGTCCAGCTCGCCATTCGTGAGGGATGCAGCGATTTGGTCGCTGAGGACGGCAGTTTTGTAGGGTTTGTCGTCCAATGCCAGCTGGATATCAATCACGACTTACTAAAAGAGACCGCACGAATCCTGATGGCCTCAGAAGCTCTGCGCGAACCGCTTCGCTACCAATACTCAAAAGTAGCCTCAGTGCAGAACAATAATGGCGGCGATTTCCTTATTCTGGAAAACCTGCTCTCCACGCTTCAAGAGGCTGCGGGCCCATGATTTTCCGTCGCCTAAATATCTATGCAGTGAAAATAAAACCGGTTCGCCGTAAGTTGTAATAGAATGAAAAGATCTGGAGAAATTAGAATGAAAAAAGGGATAAAATTGATATTCTGTGTCGCTTTGACCAATATAGGGATTGCCTGTAGCGCCGCGCCTACTCCTCATAGTGACGATAAGGCCGCTCTCCGCCTTGCTACTGCCAATTGGGTCGAAACCTATAACCGGAATGATTGGGCCGCTCTGGCAAACCAGTTCGCCGAAGACGGCGTGATGATGCCGCCAAATTCACCCGCCATCGTCGGACGTGACGCCATCGCGGAATGGGAGGCCGCGAATGAAACGGGGTTCCGTATTGCCTTGAAAACGGACGATATCACCCTCCTCGGTGACGCGGCTATCATTCGCGGACGCTCCTGTGTCTTTATTCCTCTGAACGCAGAGGAAACCGGCGTTGACATCGGAAAATATGTCGAAGTCCGGGAACGCACGACCAAGGGCGAGTGGCATATATCGCAAGATATATTTAACTCTGACCTTGCTGCGGGCGCGCCGCTCGCGTCCGAATGCCCTGCCGACATCACAGGACTTTGAATACATCCTGTTCAGAGTTAAATCTGGCAATCTTTTATTTAGGCCTTAGTTAAAACCTATGTTTCATCTCTTTATGCTTAGCGGCGCCACAGTTGTCGGCGCCGGATTGTTTCTCGCCTACAAAGGCAAAATGAGGTCGCTCGGCGGCCCTTCCCTTAAAAAATATGATCGCGATGCCGAACCGGACTTCCATGTCGACCCAGAGTCCAAGCCGATGCGCATCATAGATGAGTATCTGGAAGAAAATTTCGTCAAACCGGCTGTGTCGGCTGCGGCGAAGAGCGGTTGGGATGCCAAGCGTAAACGCTTTGACGAGGCCGGCTTGCGCAGAACGGATCTGAAGGCAGAATATCGCGATGATGTCGTGGAGATGGACGGATTGACCGTTCCGGGTCGATGGACCCTGGTCAAAGGCTATGACCCTGACAAACGTATTCTTTATTACCATGGCGGGGCTTTTACTGCCGGAAGCGATATCAGCCACCGCGCCATTTCCGTCAATCTCGCCAAGCGCACCAAAGCGGCTGTGTTTGTTCCTAATTATCGACTCCTGCCCGAGAACCCGCGAACGGCGCCCATTGCGGACGCCAAAGCCTGCTACAAATGGATATTAGATAATGGCCCGGACGGCCCCTCTAAGGCACAAAGCTTTGCCATCTCTGGCGACAGCGCGGGGGGCAATCTGGCGCATATGATCGCCAATTGGTCTCGTGACCACGGTTTACGCCAAGCCGACGCCATATACACGCTTTCGCCAAACACAGATTCAACGGCGTCAGGAGACAGTTTCAAATCCAATCTCGGCAAGGATAAAATGTTAACCCCTTTGGTCGGCCCGCTCCTCAAAATCCCGCGTCCGCTTTTGCTCATAGGCATGAAGAAGCAGACCGGGTTCACCCCATGCGACCCCGATATTTCGCCAGTTTTTGATGATCTTTCGAATTTGCCGCCCACTTTGATTCAAGCCAGCTATGACGAACTTTTGCGGGATGACTGCGTGCGATTCGCCTCAAAATTAGAAGAAACAGGCTCCGCCGTCACTTTGCAGCTTTGGGACAATGTTCCGCACGTTTTCCAGATTTTCGACGATGTTTTACCGGCCTCTACAGACGCTTTTGATCTTGCCGGTAAGTTTTTGAACACCCATTTATCCTAGTTATTACCGGGTTTTTTGGCCGTTTTTCTTTCATTTCCATCTTTCTGAACCATTTCTGAATTCGCGGCTCAGGGTCAGTTCAGAGCCGCCCCCCTATACCTGTATTCATCGGCAAAGGCATATCGCCCGCCGCAACTGAAGACAGGAGACTGAACATGGCCATATTTAACAAAGCCAAAGCATTGACTGCAGTCGCCCTTGCCGCGACTGCCTTTACAGCCCTTCCGGCAACTGCATCCGCCAACGATTATCGTTGCGAGAAAAAGAATGACGAAGCCCAGGTTATTGGCGGCGTCCTCGGCGCAGTTTTGGGCGGAGTTGTGGGCTCAGAAGTTGCGGCCCGCGGCAACGGAAATGAAGGCGCGTTTATCGGCGCGGCCCTTGGCGCAGCGGCGGGTGCAGGACTTGGTGACGAAAGCGTGAAATGTCGCCGTGAGCAAGGAAACAATAATTACCGGTCCGCCGATTACGGTTATAACAATAATGGCTATCAGCCTGCTGTTGTGAATGTCGCTCATCGCGGCCACGGCAATCGGAATTACCGCAATAATAATCGCCACTATAACGATTACGGTAATTACCGGAATATTGACCGTCAAATCGAAGCTCTTCGCGGGGAACGTGACGAACTGAAACGTCGCAACCGTTATGATCGGAGCCGCTGGATAGATCGTCGTATCAATCAAGTGGGCCGTGAACTGGATCGTCTGAAGGACATTCGACGCAACGGTCGCCACAATAGTCACCGCAATGATTATCGCCGCGGTCACTACCACGGGAATTCCCGTAACCTCTGTTACAGCAATCACTAAGCCTTCCTCTCCCCGTCACGAGAAGGGGCGGGATTAGAAGAGAAAGTCCCGGCATCGCGCCGGGATTTTTTATGCGTTATCATATTCTATTCGCTTTTAAAGCGATTGGTTTTGCGATGCCTCTCAGAATTAGCTATTCTGACTCGAAACAGGCGCGAAACTTGCATCTTATCTTTGCAGAGAGACGCAGAGCCCGGACTGACACAGCCGGCCGCTTTTTGGGAGTTAGAGAGATGACGCAGATTCAAACCACCCTTTTGACAGGAACAGCTACCTTGCTGGCGCTGGCCTTAATGCCGGCCTCGGCGCAAGCTCAGCTCATCGGAAATCTAGATAACAGCACGCTTCTGGGCGGCGCCGTGGGCGCTGGACTCGGCGGGGTTATCGGCTCGAATATTGCGCCAAACGGACAAGGCGATGAATATACGGCCATAGGCGCCGTGGCCGGCGGGCTGGCCGGAGCGGCTTATGGAAACAGCCGAAGCACTTATGCCGGAAACCCTTATGCCGGGCAGTTCAACCCCGGCTTTAATGGCCGCAATCTTGTTGGAACGGCTATCGGGGCAGGCGTCGGCGGCGCTATCGGTTCTAATCTGGCCGGGTCAGGCCAGCGCCAAGAAGGCACGGCTATCGGGGCGGTTTTAGGCGGCGTCGCGGGCTATAGCTTTGCCAACCGTACAGCCCGTCCGCGCTACAATGGCCCTGCCTATTCCGGAAATGTTTATGGCGGAGGCTCTTACGGAGTTGGTTATGGAGGCGGCTCATATGTGGACGGCCAAGCGGGTATAGGTTTTGGAACGGGCTATAACGAATTTACTGGGTCATACCCTGCACCGCGTTATGGGGCGACCTCATACTCCGGCGGAACTGTCTCTATTCCGACAACATACCGGGGCACGTCCTATTCAAGACAGGTCAGCATTCCGACGACTTATCGAGGGAGTGCGTCGCGGTTTCAACGCGTTCCAATTCCTGCGCCTGTTTCTGGCTCTACGGCTCCGGGGCCTTTTTATGGTCCGCTGATTGGGCCGAATACGGGACCTGTTCTTTCAACAGCGCCCGGCACAATTCATCGCGGTGAATATATTGCCGGGCCTGTAATTCCTGTCACGACTTACGCACCATCTTGTGGTTCACCCTGTGCACCTGCTCCAAAAATTCGCGTTCAGCGCGAAATCATTCGCAAGGAAAGAGTCGTGGTGGATGCCGATTGCCCGCAAGGCACGTTTGAGCAGGCAGACGGCACCTGCATGACCCCGCCGCGAACTGTTTATGAACCTGCCCCGACAGTCATTCCATCCCATTGCCCGGCGGGAACTTCAGACCAGAGTGATGGCACTTGCTTGGAACCTGCAAAAACAGTTCTTGGACAAGCGCCTATCGTTATAGAGCAGCACTGCCCCGCCGGAACGTCGGATCAGGGCGACGGAACTTGCCTCGAACCTGCGAAGACGGTTTTTGGACAAGCCCCTATCGTGATTCCTCAAAGCTGCCCCGTCGGCACGACTGACCAAGGGGACGGAACGTGTCTTGAGCCCGCAAAAACAGTTTATGGACAGCCACCTATCGTTATCCCGCAACATTGCCCGGCCGGAACATCAGACCAAGGCAACGGGACTTGCCTATCCGCTCCCAAAGTCATCGTGGAACCCGCACCGATCGTTCATCATGTGCCGGAGCCGCAAATCTATTGTTATGCTGACAGTCATAAGCGCTATGACGGAAACGGAAATCTTATCGGATATGAAGGTTATGATTACGAAGAGGGACGCTGCAAAGAACATCACTAAATGCGTATAAATTAGAGATTTTCAGGCCGTTCTCTTCCGGAGAGCGGTCTTTTTCATGACTCAATTGTAATCTTGTTTAACAATTCGTTCCGCAACCGTTCATCTTTGGTTGTGTAGGTTAAAGACAATTGATGTCGGGTTTTAAGGGGAGGCTCGTCGAAAACGACAATCAAAGGAGTATCTCATGCGTTTCAAAATTGGATTCACTCTCGCCGCCGTTGCGGCTGTTGCGATGGCCCCCGTGGCCGCCTCTGCCCATGACAACGGATATAATCATTATCATCAAGGTTCTAATGGTGACGACCAGCTCGTCGGAGCCGGCATCGGCGCTGTCGCCGGGGCAGTCCTTGGTAGCCAAGTTGCCGGAAATGGGGCCCGTACTGAAGGCTCCGTCCTAGGCGCAGTTATTGGCGGCGTGGCCGGCGCCGCGATTGCTGGCGACGGTCGTCGTAGCAATGTACGATATAATAACGGCTATTATAACAACGGTGGTTACTACAATTCGAATACCGGATATTACGGCAGAACCACTTATAATAATGGATACTATAATCCGGGATACAGGACCACTTATACCAGAACCTATTCCCAGCCTTATTATAATTCCTACTATCCGCGCTCAGGCGCCGCTATCTCGATCAATCTGAATAATCGAGGACACTATTATAATCGCGGGCGCCATTATAATCCGCGCGGACGTCACTACAGACCGCGCGGTCACTACCGCCATCGCGGTCATCATCGCTCTCGCGGTCACAACGGTCGCAGGGGTCATCATGGCCGACGCGGTCATCGTTAAACGAAACTTTCAACCCCGCTTAGGCGGGGTTTTCTTTTGCCAATAAGGACGCCGCTATGGCTGAGAAAGGAATTTAATCGTCTTGGTTCTAATGCGCCGATCGCCAAGCTGAATTGGCATCGCCCAATCGGGGCGTGCCTCTTCCAAGGCGCGGCTTTCAGGCCCTAATCCAAAATAAGAAGTTGAAACATTTAAAGAAGCGGTTTCATCCCCAACCGGAAGCTGCACGTCTATTTCTAAATTACGGCAGCTTCGTCCCGAACACACGATATTTTGTTTCGCATCCTGGATTTGGAGGCCATTTAAAGACATGACTGTCGCTTCAGACGTTCCATCCAAACCAATATAAACTCGGTCGCTGCCGGGCGCGTCCAGCCTTAGCGTTACCGTTCGGAGACCGTTTCTCACGCTGTCGCGAGTTACATTTAGTCTCATCCCATCGACAGACATTGCCGGGGCCGGCGCCGATATCTGGGAAGGTTCATCGGTCACTGTTTCGAAATTCGCGACTTCGCCCATGGAGTCCGGCAAAGGATCGCGTTTCCCAAAGACCCATTCGGAGCTGCCTTCATCGTCATCCGCAATATGCGTTATCGAAAGCGGCTGAGGAGCTGAGGGGCTGTAGGCCAGAACAAACAATGCGCCAATAAAGAAAAGTAAAACCAACGCAGACAAACCAATCGCCGGAATCCAGCCAATAAAGTGGCGCCTTAAGTTTTCCGATAAACATATCGGGGCCAGGAAAATAAAACAGAATATGTAAAGCGCTGAAAGCGGCGCGGAGTGTTCCAGAAACAACATAATCTCGGCAAAAGCGGAAGCTGGCAAGATAATGATTAAAAAGAGAGCCGCCGCCAAAGCCATAAGCCACACCCCGGCAGCACGAACATTAAGCAATGCCAATAGCCCTGCGAGAGCAATGATCGCCAGAGGCGGGGCAAACAAAATCAGCCCGCCCGGCAAAAACGCCGCCATGACTGCGCCGAACACGCCAAACCACATCCAGCCTGCGGCCGCCAAACGTTGGCGAGGCACTTGGAAGGCTAAAAGTTTGAACGCCAAAAAGGCCCCAAGCAAAGCTGCCGCCGTCTGGGCGCCTCTCAATGCGAAAGGGTATGCAGACGCATAATTAGCTTCCGGACGGATGAAAGCTGCCATGGCTGTGACTGCTACCGCAAAACCTACACCCAAAAAGAGCGTCGCAGGAGGATAAAGCAGCGCTTTTAAAGCGCCGCCCCGAGCAGACTTTCCATAAAGAATGAGACTGCCGACTAAACCCAGTGCCACAAATATCATTCCCAAAAAGACGGGCATGGAAAGAATGAATAGGCCAAAAATATCCGTATAGAGCCATTGCCCTTCGTCCCCGGATTCAGGAGACGCCAGATAGGCCTCTACCGCAGATAATCCATTCGCGCCCATATGAAACAGAGACCGTTTGTCCAAATTAGCCAGATTGTCTCCGGGCGTGTGATAAAAGGCGACCCCCTCCCCGACGGCGTAATTGGCGACATCAGGTCCTAATGGCAGAAACTCAGTCACATCCGTATCGTTAGGCATGATATCGTAAACAGCCGCCGCCAAAGAGCTGGTGAGCGGTTTTTGTATATTGGTTTTTAGAGCCGTTATATCACGCTGATTTGGCGTGCCCGTCTGAAACATTGCCACCGGGCCGCGCACGCCGCGCGCTTCCATACTAACAACAGACCCGATGAGCGATGCAAAGGGGTCGTTTTTTACAAAAGAATGCGCGCCGATAAGCCCTGTCTCTTCTCCGTCCGTGATTAAAACCAGAACAGGTTTGGCAAGGTCCCGCTCTTTCAAAACAGACGCGATCTCAAGACTGGCGGCCACGCCAATTCCGTCATCACTTGCCCCGGGGCCAGCAGGGACTGAATCATAATGCGACGCGATCATCACGGCGTCGGGGCCGGGTTCGTTCAGCCAGAACATGATATTTTGAACCCGCGCACAGCTGGCTGAATTTGGATAAGGCTTACAAATGAAATCGTCCCGGACGATGGGGTCAAAGCCTAAATCAGCTATCTCAGAAATGAGCCTTTCCCTGACAGCGTCATTGGCGTCTGAGTCAACGGGATGAGGCGTCTCATCGCCCAGAATGCGCTCAAGCCGGGAGAAAGCTTGCGCCGTATCAAACCTATGGTCTGTTTGGATTTCAGGAGGAGAAACGCTCAACTGCCGCAAGGTTGCGGCGGTAAAGAGAAAGGCAATCAAAAGGATAAGGCCTAAATTAAAAGATTGTCTCATATAGTCCCCCTTCATTGTGAACTAGAAGGAAAGACCGAAGGTATCAATTACATTCTAACTTATACGTTCGGCGGGGGTGTTAGCCCCCATCACGCCAAATTCATCTGAGCATTAAGTTCTTGGCCCAGCGCCTTGAACACGGTCTCGACAATGGCGTCTGAATCCAAGCCTGCTTCCTTATACATATTGGCCGGCGTGTCCTGATCAATGAAGTAATCCGGTAAGGTCATCGTCCGGATTTTCAATCCGTTATCCAGGCGCCCGGACTCTGCGAGTTCATGCAGGACGAAGGCGCCGAAACCACCAACGGAGCCTTCTTCGATTGTAATTAGAACTTCATGCTCATCGGCCAATCGGCGCACGAGGTCTTTATCCAGTGGCTTGGCAAATCGGGCATCTGCCACAGTCGTTGAGAGCCCTAAAGTATCAAGCTGGGTCGCCGCATCCATCGCTTCGGCAAGGCGCGTCCCGTAAGATAGAATCGCCACGCGGGAGCCTTCTTTCATGATACGGCCTTTGCCGATTTCGAGCGGCTCGGGGTTTGCAGGAATTTCAATCCCGGTCGCCTCGCCACGTGCGTAGCGAAAGCCAATCGGACCGCTGTCATGGGCAACGGCTGTGGCGACCATACGCGCCAGATCGGCTTCATCCGCCGCCGCCATCAGGGTGAAATTCGGAAGACAGCCCAGATAGGCAATATCGAAAGATCCGGCATGGGTCGGGCCGTCTGCGCCGACCAGTCCGGCGCGGTCCATTGCAAAGCGAACGGGCAGATTCTGGATGGCTACATCATGCACGACCTGGTCATATCCGCGTTGCAGGAAGGTCGAGTAAATGGCGCAGAACGGCTTAAATCCATCGGCAGCCAATCCAGCGGCAAAAGTCACGGCGTGTTGTTCGGCAATTCCGACATCGAACATCCGGTCAGGAAAAGCCTTACCAAAAACGTTCATCCCCGTCCCGCCGGGCATGGCGGCCGTAATGCCCACGACTTTGTCGTCCTTCTCGGCCTGCTTGATCAGCTGATCTCCAAACACGGCGGTATAGCTTGGTGCATTCGGGATAGATTTGCTCTGCTCGCCCGTAATGACATTAAACTTGCTGACGCCGTGATATTTATCGGCGGAGTTTTCAGCCGGCGCGTAGCCTTTTCCCTTCTGAGTCACGACATGGATGAGGGTCGGACCCTCTTTCATGTTCTTGACGTTTTCGAGCACGGACACCAGCGCGTCTATATCGTGGCCATCAACCGGCCCGACATAATAAAAGCCGAGCTCTTCGAACCAGGTACCGCCCATGAACATACCGCGCGTATATTCCTCTGCCTTGCGGGCAGTGGATTTTATCGGCCTTGGAGCGTCTTTAACGAACGCTTTCCCTGCGCCGCGCAGTTTCTGATATCCGCCGGAACTGACCATCTTGGCCAGCATGTGGCTCATCGCGCCGACAGGCGGGGCAATGGACATATCGTTATCATTCAGGATGACAATTTGGCGGGAGTCGCGTGCGCCCGCATTATTCATGGCTTCATAGGCCATGCCTGCCGTGATGGAGCCATCGCCAATGACAGAAACCACATGGCCGTCCCGACCATCCAGATCACGCGCCGTCGCAAACCCCATACCGGCGGAAATAGAGGTCGAGCTATGCGCCGCGCCGAACGGGTCATATTCGCTCTCCGCGCGCTTGGTAAAACCAGACAGGCCGCCGCCCTTGCGTATAGTACGCATCCGGTCGCGCCGCCCCGTCAGAACTTTATGCGGATAACATTGATGCCCCACATCCCAGATAAGCTTATCCGTCGGGGTGTTGAAAACATGGTGAATGGCAACGGTCAGCTCGACCACGCCAAGACCGGCACCCAAATGCCCGCCTGTCACAGACACGGCGTCAATGACCTCCGCGCGAACTTCATCGGCGAGTTGTTTTAGCTGCTCACGCGAAAAGTCCCGCATGTCAGCAGGAAAGGTTACTGTGTCCAAAAGGGGCGTATCTACCATTTAAACTCTTTCTTTGCGCCTTATAGTTACGTCTTAATGCTGCCTTTGGAGCACAAAATCTACAGTCTCTTTCAGGGTCTGCGCTTTTTCGCCAAACGGGGCAAGGTGACCTTTTGCCCGCTCTCCTAATGCTTTCGCCTTTTCTTTCGCCTCTTCAAGGCCCAAGAGTGACACAAACGTGGCTTTGCCAAGGTTTTCATCCTTGCCGACCGCTTTGCCCATCAAAGTCGCATCGCCTTCCACGTCGAGAATATCGTCCTGAATCTGAAAAGCGAGGCCCATATCGCGGGCATAGTCTGAAAGAGCGTTGAGCGTGGCGTCATCCGCGCCGCTCACAATGCCGCCTGCCTTCACCGCAAAATCAATCAACGCCCCAGTTTTCATGGCTTGCAAGCGCGTGATGAGGGCCTCGTCGCGGTCTGTTTCTGAAACGGTGATATCAATGACCTGACCGCCTATCATGCCGGACACCCCGCTCTTTTGCGCGAGTTCGCAGACGAGCTTCGCGCGCACCAATGGATCAGCATGCGCGCCTTCACACCCCAGCATAGCAAAGGCATGGGTCAGCAATCCATCACCGGCTAAAACCGCTATCGCCTCATCATAGGCCTTGTGAACCGTCGGCTTACCCCGGCGCAGATCATCGTCATCCATACAGGGTAAATCGTCATGTACGAGGCTGTAAACATGGAGACATTCCAGCGCGCACCCGACGATAAGAGCATTTTCAATATCTCCGCCCAGCATGCGAGCCGTCTCGACAACCAGAAAAGGCCGCAACCGTTTCCCGCCCCCAAGAGCCGCATAACGCATAGCTTCCGCCACCACGGCGTGCTCGCCCTCCGGCTTCGGAAGCTGCGCCTCAAGGGCCGTCTCAATCTGTCCGGCCACAAAGGAGAGTTGGGATCTGAAGTTAGTTGGCATGATTAGGCGCCCCCTCCGGCCTGTCGGCCACCTCCCCCGCTAAAGCGGTGGAGGACCAAAGAAGCCCCGCTTTCCTATCAAATTCCTCCACCGCTTTAGCGGGGGAGGTGTCACATCGTGACGGAGGGGGTGCAGCGCGTCCGCGCTGCCAAAACACTTCACTCATCAACTTTCTCGGCCTGTGTTGCTGTCGATAGATGTCCGGCTATCGCCATAACGACGGAGCCCACATCTTCATAGATATCTTCATTCCAGAACCGTATGACCCGCCATCCTTTGTTCTTCAAGAAAGCAGTTCGTTTTTCGTCGCGTTGCCTTTCATTAGTCGAACTGTGGCCCACTCCATCCACTTCGATAATAAGGCGTTCTTTGACACAGGCAAAATCAGCCACATAGGGTCCTATGGGCAATTGACGACGAAAATGGTGACCCGCAATCTGCTTGCGCCGGATTTCCTGCCAAAGGCAATATTCAGCATTTGGCATGACTGATCGAAGACGTCTGGCTAGAACATGTCCCTTTCTATTTGCGTCCTTCACTGATCCTACTCATCGAAATTTTCGACACTCGCCTTTCCGCTTCCGTCAAGCACGATTTTTTCGACTTTCATCTGCGCGTCTTTCAGTTTGGCATCGCAATGAGCTTTGAGGGCGGCGCCGCGTTGATAGATGGTGATGCTCTCCTCTAGAGGCGCGTCGCCGCGTTCCAATCGCTGCACTATGCCTTCAAGTTCTTTGAGAGCCTCTTCGAAAGACAAATCTTTGATCGGTTTCTCGGCTTTATTTTCGGCCATTATTTTCCTCATAGTTTACAGGTCGCTCATAGCGGCGAAAAGACCAGTGCAGATCGCCATTTTGCGACCTCATTTTCCACCCGCGTTTTATCAGTGAGCCTTTCAGCATCCGGTTGATCCACCCATGCGCGGAGACATAAACGATTTTGCCGTCCGTTGCATAGTCCGCCAACCGGTCACACATGATTTCCACGCGGGCGCGGGCCTCGCTATGGCTTTCCAAGCCATCAGACCAGCCAAAATACCAGAAAATCCGCGCCGCCGTGCCCCAGCTTTTTGGGCGCATTTTGAACTTCCCAAAAGGCGGAGATGGCAAGGCCGCTTCAACCAAATGATCGTCGACGATATCGACCGCTCTTCCCGCCGCAAGTTCTGCGCTTTCGACCGCGCGCTTTAAGGGACTCGCGATAATCAGGTCCGCCTGATTCACCCAGAATAGAAGTTTCGGCGGAACACGTTGACCTTGAACAATGCCCCCTTCGTCATATTTTATCCACCAATCGCGATAGCCCTGCCAGGTCATATAAACTTTACGGGACAGAGACGGTTTACCGTGACGGGCAATCACCAGCGTATTCACGGCGCGAGCCTCGCTGGAGCGCGTCTGCGGGATATCCGGCTCAGACACCAATTGTCAGAGCTTTTTGCCAAAACGGACGCCCGGACACCGCAGGCCTTCCTCAGCTTCGCAGCGTTTGAACGAAAACATCATCAGATCCGCACGTCCAATGAGGTGCGTTTGCGGCACAAATCCCGGTCCTTCCGGCGCGCGGCTATCCGTGGAATTGTCGCGGTTGTCACCCATGAAAAAAACATGCCCTTCGGGCACATTAAATACTTCTGTATTGTCCAACGGCCCTTGGTCCGTTTTCTCATAGATGAGATGGTCTTCTTTTTCACCCGGAAGCTTTTCCCGGTAAACTTCCACCCCCACAACGCGGCCCTTATGTTCGCGAAACATATAGCTGTCCGCTTTTGCTCGGCCGACCTTTTGGCCGTTTACGAAAAGCTCTCCGCCTGAGACCTGTATTTGGTCGCCGGGTAAACCCATCATGCGTTTGATCATGATTTGCCCGCTTTTGGGGTTTCGGAAAACGACGACGTCACCGCGTTTAGGCAGCCGGGAGAGAATCTGTCCTTCTGGAAGAGGCAATTTATGCAATAAAAACGGTAGAGAGTGTTTTGAATAGCCATAGGCAAATTTCGACACATAGATACGATCGCCGACTTCGAGAGTCGGGAGCATACTTTCGCTCGGTATCTTGAAATGGCCCCAGATAAGCGTGAGCATCGCCAGAACAAAGCTAAACAAACCCAGAAAGAATTTGATTTCCGACCAAATACGCTGACCGAAACTCCCGCTTTTCTTCTCAGCTTTGACCTCAGTTTCCTGCATTGTCATATCTGTTTTGTGTGCCTTTTGCGTCATCGTATAGGCAATGCCGTGCGGCGCTTTGCTTATCAAGTCTGAAATGCGTATTTAACAGCCCCATGAAACATATTTCATTATCAGAGCATCAAGCGTAAGAGGGGCTATGAAACCGTTTTTACTCACTCTGTTAGCCGGGGCTCTGCTCTCGGCCTGCGCCACGCCGCCGGATCCGTCTCCCAAAGCCGCGCCGCAAGGCGAGTATGTTCTCGATCCCGCTCATGCCAGTGTGGTGTGGTCTCTCTCACATGCCGGGCTGTCCCAATATACGGCCCGATTTGATAAAATTTCAGGCGCGCTCGATTTTGATCCTGAGGCGCCTGAAAACAGCCGCGTCGATATAGTCATTGACCCGTTGAGCGTTCATACGGGCCTGCCGGAGTTTGACACAACAATTGCGACAGACAGCAAATATCTGGATGCGGAAAACCATCCGGAAATTCGTTTCACCTCGACCTCTATCCAGGTCACCGGAGAAAACACCGGGTTGATTACGGGTGACCTCACATTGCGCGGGGTCACCAAACCCGTGACCCTGAAAACCACCTTTAACGGAGTTGGCAAGAGCTTCGGCCATCCCGGCGAGACTTTGGGATTTTCGGCTCAAGGTGAATTTCTTCGGTCGGATTTTGGATTGGATTACCTCATCAGCCTTGGAAATATCGGCGATAAAATTACGCTGCGCATAGAAACCGAGTTCAACGAGGCACAATAAAGTGGGGACGCGCGCGGAAGTTTTGAATGTTCTACATTCGGGGGGCGTTGTTATCCTGCCGACGGAAACCGTTTACGGCGTTGCAGCGCGGGCCGACCGTCCCGAAGCGGTCAACCGCCTCTACGCGATAAAAGGACGGGACTTTGACAAACCTCTCGCCCTTTGCGTCAGCGGAGTGGACGCCGCCAAACATTACGTCACCTTTGACCGGTTCGCCAAACGCCTTGCCAAGAAATTCTGGCCGGGCCCTCTGACCTTGGTATTGCCCGCGCGCGATCCGTCTCTTTTCACCCGTCTGGCACCCCAACTTTATTCCACAGCGCCGGACGGCACTCAAACGATTGCCATAAGATGCCCTGACGCGGTCTGGCGAACAGAAATCACCTTTGCCAAGATTGAATATCCTGTCGCCCTGACCAGCGCCAACCGATCGGGAGAGCCGGCTCCGACCAAAGCGTCTCAAGCGTCAAACTCCCTTGGATATGACGTCGACGACATGCTCCTCTTGAAAGATTGCCCCATGGAAGAGGCCTCGACAATCGTCAGCCTCGCCGAAAGCCCGCCCCGCCTTCTGCGGGAGGGGGCTTTACCTCTCTCCGCTCTCAAGCCATTTGGTATTACATGACTGATGAAGAAAAAATCGACGCCCTCAAATCTGCCCTCCCTGACGGCGCGTGGACGCAAGACCCGGATATCATTGAGCCGCATCTTAGCGAATGGCGGGATAAATATTTCGGCAAAACGCCGCTCATGCTCACCCCGCGCACGACAGAGGAATGTTCGCAGGCCGTTAAAATCTGCGCCAAGCATAAAATCGCCGTCATGCCCCAGGGCGGCAATACAGGATTGGTCGGCGGCAATACCCCACAAGGCGAAGTCCTTATTTCGCTGAAAAAAATGACCAAAATTCGCGAATTAAATCCGACATCGAACAATATGATTGTCGAAGCCGGCGCGATTTTGCAAAACGTGCTCGACGCGGCCGATGAGGCCAATCGCAAATTTCCGATGACGCTTTCGAGCCAGGGAAGCTGCACGGTGGGCGGCGTCCTCTCGACCAATGCCGGCGGCAATCATGTCCTCAAATACGGCACAACCAAGGAACTTGTCTTCGGCGTGGAAGCGGTCCTGCCCAATGGCGATATTTTCAACGGGCTGACCAATCTGCGCAAAGACAATACGGGATATGATCTGAACCGTCTCTTCCTCGGCGCGGAAGGCACGCTCGGCATTATCACGGCGGCCTCGCTCAAGCTCTACCCCAAACCCGCCTATGTGCAGCGCGCCCTCATCGGTTTGGACAGCGTCGCCACCGCCGTCTCGCTCTTGGAAGATTTCCGCGCGGGCGGACGGCTTGCCATGTTTGAGGTTATGCCCTCCATTGGCTACCGCGCCGTGGTTGATAATTTTGACGCCGTCCGCGACCCGTTTGACGCGCCCTATGACTGGTATCTCCTCTGCGACTGGGAAGTCGATAGCGAAGAAGAAGGCGCGGCACTCGCCGAATCCATTCTCGGCAAAGCGTTTGAAGCCGAGAAAGTCCTCGACGCGGTGATTGCGCAGAATGAAACACAGGCAGAGGAAATTCTCTCCATCCGCGAGCATATGAGCGCAGGGCAGAAATTCCTCGGCGGCTCGGTCAAACACGACATCACCGTGCCGATTGACAAAATTCCCGAGTTTTTCAAACTGGCCGACGCCAAATGCCAAGAGGTCGCCCCCGGATGCCGCCCGGTTGGGTTTGGCCATTTCGGCGACGGCAATATCCACTATAATGTCGCCCAACCCAAAGACGCGGATAAAGAGGCGTTCCTGGAAAAATGGGACGACCTCTCCCAACCCATTTTCGATATTATCGATGAGCTGGGAGGCTCCATCTCGGCCGAACACGGCATCGGGATCATGAAACGCGACGACCTCGCCGAACGGGCAAGCCCCACAAAAATCGCGCTTCTGAAAGCCATCAAAAACGCGATAGACCCGGATAGGATCATGAATCCGCGGGTTATGATTTAGCGCCAGTGAGTTTGTGTGGATTTCTCAGGTTGAGCAACAACTTGAAATTCATCTTTGTAGTGAATAACGCCAGGGTGCTTTGTTTTAATCACTGAGATAAACACACCTGCTTCATCCAATAAGAATTTCAAACAATAAGCATGCTCTATCATTTCTCTCGCGTTGGCTCGGAACCAACAGATCCTTGCTATGTGTTTTGGCACCCGACCCTCATCAAAGAAACGACTGTCTGGTGAAGTCAGGTTTTTTTTGAACCAATTAATCTCTTCGACAATTGGTTGGTGCAGATATTCAGGTGTATTCTCATTATCACGACATGCATATGCCGCTTGAAAAATACCCCAGTTAACTCCGCGAGAATACGCTCGCAGAGGCGATACAAATCTTAAATACATGATATTATTCCACAAGAGCTGCGAGTAGCGCAGCATTAAAGCTTGCTCTGAAACGCTTGCTTCAGAGTGTGAAACCGCTGTGCGGTGCTTTAGCCTTGCGGCGGTGTAAATGTTCTAAAGAAAAACACTGGTTACCTCGTTGTGGAGGGTTTGCTTAGTTAAATATTTCCAACTGGTCAAGGCACGCAACCAATTCCCCCTTGCGCCCGTAGTCTAATCTCCTACATCAGGAACATCACAAACCCACGCGGACGTGTCCGGCTCCTCCGGACAGGCGTTATGAGGAAAGGATAGATATGATTACCCTGCTCTCCCCTGCAAAAAAATTAAATGAAAACCCGGCGGAAACCGGCCTTGAGATTACGCGCCCCCGTTTCGAAGACGAGACGCGCGAACTGGCTAGAGTCGCCAAAAAGCAATCCGTCGCCGATCTTAAAAAACTTATGCATCTCTCCGATAATCTGGCGGAATTAAATGTTGATCGGTTCAAGTCTTTCAATCTCGACGGCCAAAGCAATAGCGCCCAGCCCGCAGGCCTGACTTTTGACGGCGACGTCTATTGGGGGCTGGAAGCCAAGAGCCTGTCCGATGACGATCTCGACTACGCCCAGACACACTTACGCATTCTCTCGGGGCTATACGGCGTGCTCCGTCCGATGGATGCAATACAGCCTTACCGCCTCGAAATGGGCACAAAGCTCAAGACCAAACGCGGAAAATCTCTCTATGAGTTTTGGGACACCAAACTCGCCGAGCAACTTCGCGAGGATTTGAATGGTCATCACGACCACACCATCGTCAATCTTGCCTCGAACGAATATTTCAAAGCGGTCGATAAAGACGCGCTGGACAAACCCGTGATTGAAGCCAAATTCCTGAACATCAAAGACGGTGAGAAACGGCATTTGATGTATTACGCCAAATTCGGACGCGGACTGATGGCACGTTGGATACTGCAAAACCGCATCGACAAGGCGAATGATCTGAAAAACTTCGACCTCGAAAACTATAAATTCGATAAATCGCTTTCCTCAGAGACGGAATTGGTCTTTACCAGACCTCAACCGCCGAAAAAGTCATAAGCGAAATTGGTAAATGGAAGTCAGCGACCGCAGCCCGGATAAACTTCTGAAATTTGAGCAAACGGGCGAGGACAGCCCGCTTAAATTCAGCCTCTGGGATTGGTGGACCGTCCTGAGACGGACTTTTGTTTCGGCCCAACGCGACAACATCACAGTTGTCGCGGCGGGCGTTGCCTTTTTCTCCCTGCTTGCTGTCTTCCCGCTCATTTCAGCGGCGATTTCGCTGTTTGGATTTTTTGCCAATCCCGGCGATATTAACGAGATATCGGAAACCGTTCGAGCGCTTATGCCGGGCGAAGCTTTTGACGTCATTCAGCGACAAATTGTGACTGTTCTCGACGCGCCGGATGAGACGGTCGGCTTAGGGATTATCATTTCCCTTTCCGTGGCTGTCTTTTCCGCTGGCGCAGGGATACGCGCCATGATGCGGGCGATGAATATTGCCTATCGCGAGATCGAAAAACGGAATTTCTTTTTGTTCTATCTCTATGCCGGATTAATGACACTGGGCAGTTTTGTTTTTATCTGGATTTCCTTAATCGTCATTGTCGGCATTCCGTCAGTTCTGAGGTTTTTCTATCTCGACGGTATAGTGAATTTTGTTGCCCTGACCTTGCCTTGGCTTTTACTCGTTTTGATTTTCGGGTTCGCTGTGGGCGTCATGTACCGCTTTGGCCCTTCCCGCCGACCCGCCCGGAAGAGATGGATTTATCCCGGCATGACCGTGGCCACTGTGTCCTGGCTCATTATTTCATACGGATTTTCAAAGTTTGTATCTGAGTTTGGCAATTATAACGCCACTTATGGCAGTCTATCCGCCGTCGTTATCCTTTTGGTGTGGCTCTGGCTGACGGCAAATGTGATAATTTTCGGCGCGGAATTAAATGCCGAGCTGGAACGTCAGACCATTGCCGATTCAACGCGCGGCCCGGCCCGGCCCCTGGGCCGAAGAGGCGCCGCCGTCGCCGATTTCAAAGCCATTGGCACAGATGAAAAACAGGCGATGGATGAAGTCGTTCATCCCAAAGAAACCCAAAATCCGGTCACGAATACGCCGTCCAAAGACGAAAACAGTTAGCCAGGGGTCTCAGGCCGCATTTGCCTTCTTCACCAATTCCGCGCCTTCCGCGCGGCCGGAATTAACGGCTCTATCCACTTCCCAAAACACAAGATCATCTCCGCCCCTCATATCCTCTAACACACGGTCTGGATCTGACTCCGGGTCAAGCCAGTCATCCCATTTTTCCATCGGCAGACGCACCGGCATTCGGTGGTGGAGATGTTTGACGCGGCCTGTCGCCGCCGTCGTCAGGATGGTGCAAGACAAAAGCTCTATCCCCTCATCCACCCGCCATTTATCCCAGAGCCCGGCAAAGGCGAACATATCGTCATGATCCTCGGTAATGAAATTCGGCGTTTTAGGCTTTTCAACCCCGTCCCATTCATACCAGCCGCTGGTCGGGACCAGCGCCCGCCGCCGGCGAAACGGCGTGCGAAAACTGGCTTTCTCGGCGGCCGTTTCCACCCGCGCATTAAATAAAGGACGGCCCTCAGGCGCCTCCTTTCGCCAATGCGGATGCAGGCCCCAGCGCATCGGGACAACCTTGCGGCGCTTTTCCCCATCAAAGGCGACTGCCGGCACAACCATGCCCGGAGAAATATTATATTTGGGTGACCAGTTCCAATCCTCGGTCAGGCTTTCTTCAGCCTTAAAACAAGCCCTAATTTCGGCTAAGTTTCCGGAAAGTGTATAGCGTCCACACATAAGACCTTATAGGCAGGACGGAGCGGAGACGAAAAGAGCTATGACAGAAAAAAAACCGATAGATTGTGTGGGCGTTATCTGTTTCCGGGGAGAAGACGTCCTGTTGATCAAGCGCGGAAAACCCCCGCGCGAAGGGGACTGGTCCCTGCCCGGCGGGCGTATTGAAGCGGGCGAGACACAAACAGAGGCGGCCTTACGCGAATTAAAGGAAGAAACGGGAATCACCGCCACGCTCGGCGCAAAAGTCCTCACCCTCCCCGCCCATTTCGAAGGCACGGATTATGTCCTGCACGATTACGTCGCGGAGTGGATTAGCGGAGAGCCGGTCGCCGGAGACGACGCGTCCCATGCCGAATTTATGCTTTGGGAACATCTGGACGATCTTGGAATGTGGAAAGCCACGCGAAATGTAATAGAGACCGCCAGGGCCGCACGTTCCACACAGGCCCCACTGAAAAAATCCGTGGGAAGCCTCCGCGATTCGGGTTAGATTCTGTTTATGCATCGCGCTCTGCTCATATCGGCTTTCATCGCTTTTTGCTTCGGCGTTCCGTCTTTCGCTCAGGATGCGGAACCGAGCAATAGAACAGAGGCCCAATTAAAAGAAGAAGCGCAGCGCGCCCGCGAAGAAGCCGAGCGCCGTATTGAAGCGGAAATGGTCACCATGACCTCGCTTATAGAAGCCCTGTCAAAGAATTTGGGACAGCTTCATTATCTGCGGACGCTCTGCTTTGGACAAGGCGACCAGAAATGGCGGGATTATGCCTCTCAGGTTATGTCGATGGAATCCCGCGGCAGTGCAGCAACTGAAAAACAATTGATAAGAGCCTTTAACGCCGGTTATTATCAAGAGCAGCAACGCCATACGGAATGCAATCGGAATGTCAGTGTGGATGTCGCCGCGCTGTCGGAAAATGGTCGCCATATTGCCGCCATGCTCGGCGACCCCTATAGAGATTACTAGTCACCCCCCGGAGTAGAAAATGGCCCTGTCAAACACGTTTAAAACTGCCGTCACCGCCTATCGCGTGGCGCGGGCCTTTCCGCCCATCATTCCCCTGGCGATAGGGGCCATGGCCATTGCCGGATGCGCCAAAGTCGTCACAGATGCAAGAAAAGCCCAACCGCTGACGAGCCTGGCCGGATCGGAATGGGGACTCGCGGATTTGCCGCAAACCATCAGTTTCAAATCCGGAGGCGAAGTCAGAGGCTTTGCCGGATGTAATAACTTCTTCGGAACTTATGTTCAGGACGGCCAAAGCCTGACTTTTGGCCCGCTCGCGTCCACGAAAAAGCTTTGTCAGGGAAAAATGGAAGCCGAGGCCGATTTCCTTAAAACGGTGCAGAACACACGCCAATATGAAGCCACCCATTTATCTATGTCGTTCATTGATGAGAACGGAGAAACCCTATTACAATTACGCCGAAAGGACTGGGATTAATCTCTTTTCGTAACCCCATCTGACTGTTATCTGAGCTCCGGGCTAAGTCCCACGAGTCATCCCGAAAGCCCGACATGATCCAAAGCCTTGAAATTCGCCGTCCCGATGACTGGCACGTCCATCTTCGCGACGGCGCTATGCTTGGCGACGTGGTCAATTATACGGCCCGGCAATTTGGGCGCGCGATTATCATGCCGAACCTCACGCCGCCGGTCACCAGCGTTGACGCAGCCCGCTCTTATCGATCCCGCATTTTGGAAGTTGTCGATGAGAGCCTATCCTTTACGCCGCTAATGACCGCCTATCTGACAGACGATATGGACCCCGAAGAAATCCGGCGCGGCGCGGAAGAAGGCGTCTTTACCGCCGCCAAACTCTATCCGGCCAATGCGACGACAAATTCCGCGGCGGGCGTAACCGATATCAAAAATATCTATCCTGTCCTTATGGAGATGGCGGAAATCGGCTTGCCGCTCCTGGTTCACGGCGAAGTAACCCATAGTGATGTTGATATTTTTGACCGCGAAGCGCGTTTCATCGAAGACGTTCTCGCGCTTGTTATTAAGGACTTTCCGGAGCTGAAAATCGTCTTTGAACACATCACAACCACGGAAGCCGTCGAATTTGTAAACTCCCACGGCGCCAATATTGCGGCGACGATTACGCCGCATCATCTGGAAATAAACCGAAACGCCATTTTCCAGGGCGGAATTAATCCGCATAATTACTGCCTTCCGATTGCCAAACGGGAAATCCATCGTCTGGCCTTGCGGCAAGCCGCCACCTCCGGCTCCTCGAAATTCTTTCTGGGAACGGACACCGCCCCGCACCCTGTCGCGGCAAAGGAAAGCGCCTGCGGCTGCGCCGGTATTTTCAATGCGCCTTATGCGCTGGAAAGCTATGCCAAGGTTTTTGAGGAGGAAGACGCGCTCGACAAACTCGAAGGCTTTGCGTCGGAACATGGGCCGAGATTTTACGGCCTCCCGCTCAATGAGGGAAAAGTTACTCTGACGCGTAAACCGTCGAAAGTGCCGGAGAGTTTGAAATTATCCGAAACGGACATCGTGCCCTTCCATGCGGGGCACACTCTGAATTGGTCGCTTCAAGTATAATTGCGATCATTTTATATGTGTAAAAAAAGCAGTTTTCTCAGCGCGTAAGCAACGCCCGCCACGATCAGGACGCCTGCTATCATAATGCCGATCAGCCAACCCAATCTTTTGACCAGCGGCGCTTGAGCCTCTTCTTTCTTCGGAGGCTCGACGGGGCGGAAGGGCGACTTACCCATGATAGCCGTCACCCTCTTTCACCTTGCCCCAGAAAAGGCTGTGCACATAGGCCGTGTAAGCAAGAATGATGGGAAGCATTACCGCCGCCCCGACGAATAGGAGCATCAACGCATTATCTCTTGCGGCAGCCTCCCAAATTGTGACCTCAAATGGCACTATGTAAGGGAATATGCTGACGCCGAGGCCAACATATCCTGTCAGGAATATGCCAACCGCCAAGAGATATGGCCGCCAATCAGGTGACTTTTTCGAGAATAGGTCTTTCCAGAGCCAGACCATCAGCCCCCCGCACGCGAGTGGGATAGGGAGCATGTAAACCGCTTTGCTAAAATCAATCGTCGCCATGGACACGCCCCATTTTGCCGTAACGCGGGGGTCGATTGATAATGTCGCAAAGCTCACCAACGCCATACCCAGCGCCGTTCCTATCAAACTACGTTTTGCCCACTTTATGGAGCCCTCACGTAACTCTCCCTCGGTTTTCAATATTAGCCAGGTCGTTCCGAGAAGGAGATAGCCGGCGACCATAGACAGCGCCACAAGGACGGAAAACGGTGTAAACCAATCGAACGGACCGCCGGCAAAGGCGCGACCCTCTACGGTGAACCCTTGAATAAATCCGCCTAGAATAAAACCCTGAGACAGCGTTGCCACAAGTGAGCCATAGGCAAAGGCTCCGTTCCAGAATTTTTGCGTCCGCTTTCTAACCGCTTTGTGCCGAAATTCAAAGGCCACTCCGCGAAAAATAAGCGCAGCCAACATCACCAAAATGGGCAGATAAAAAGACGGCATAAGTATCGCATAGGCCAGAGGAAACGCGGCAAACAGACCACCCCCGCCCAAAACCAGCCAGGTCTCATTCCCGTCCCAGAACGGCTCAATCGTTGCCGTCATCATGTTCCGTTCCTGATCCGAAAACGCATAGGCTGTCAGCATGCCAATACCCAGATCATACCCGTCAAAGGCGACATAAAGCATGACGGCAATGGCAATAAAAACGGCCCAAATATGCGGAAGGTCAAGCATTTCCATTATCGTCTCCTACTCGCCATCGTGCTTTTTAACATTTTCGCGGGAGCTGGACGTGTCGCTCTCTCCGGCAGGTGTGTTTTCTGAATCGGACATATCATCAACAGACCCCATTGCCGTACCGGGCGCGCGGCGTTCTTTTTCAGGCGTATCCGTTTCCTTGTCATCAAATCCACTGGTCGCAATACGCGCCATATAGACAACCCCGGCCGTGAAAATGATGGCATAAACAATCATAAAGACCAGAAGCGAGGTGGCCACCTCTGCGGCGCTCACAGGGGATAGACTATCCTCCGTCCTTAAATATCCATAGACCGTAAAAGGTTGCCGCCCCACTTCGGTCACGACCCAACCGCTAATAACGGCAACAAACCCCAGCATCCCGCCGGGCACGGCAATCCAGTGAAACAGTCCCGGCGTATCTATGGATTTTCGCCACCATTTGAAACACCCCCAAATGCCCAGCCCGAGTAGTATCAGCCCGCACCCCACCATGATACGGAAAGCCCAAAACACGATAAAGACAGGCGGATGGTCGCCGTCGAAATCATTCAGGCCCTGAATAACCTCATCCTTCGGCAGGCCCATCACCGCATTGCCCAATCCGGGAATGGCCAGCTCATATTTATTACTGCGCGTTTCCTCATCCGGAATTGCAAACAGCACTGTATCCTGCGCCGATTTCGTCTCCCACCAGCCTTCCATGGCCGCGACCTTGGCCGGTTGGTGATGGTGCGCGACTTCGCCCGACCAGTGGCCGGCCAGGATTTGCAGAGGCATCAGCGCGAGAAGCGTGCCCGCCGCCATGCGCATCTGCCAGCGCGTGGGTTTCTGATCATGTTTGCGGATTGTCTGCCACGCGCCGGCGGCCAGAATAACTGCCGCCGTGGTGATAAAGGCCGCGAGCATCATATGAACATAGCGCGACGGAAAGCTCGGGTTGAAAATGACCTCCAGCCAGCTTGTCGCATAGAACTTGCCCTCCTCGTCCAGGGCGAAGCCCTGCGGCGTTTGCATCCAGCTATTGGCGGCGAGTATCCAGAAGGCTGAAATAGAAGTTCCGACCGCCACGCAGCAGGTGGAGAGAAAATGCAGGCCGCGCCCGACCTTTTTCCACCCAAACAGCATGACGCCCAAAAATGTCGCTTCGAGGAAGAAGGCGGTCAAAACCTCATAGCCTAGCAGAGGCCCCATGACGCTGCCGGTCTTGTCCGCGAAAACCGCCCAGTTCGTTCCGAATTGATAACTCATCACCACGCCGGAAACGACGCCCATGGCAAAGGCGAGAGCGAATATTTTCACCCAGTGGAGATAAAGCCGTTTGTAAGTCTCATTGCCGGTCTTGAGCCATAAACCTTCACAGACAGCCAGAAACGCCGCCAAACCAATGGTAAAAGCCGGAAAAAGAATATGAAACGCAATGACAAAGGCAAATTGCAAACGGGAGAGCAATAAGGCGTCGAATTCCATCGAATGACTCTTCTTTTAAGGCGGGTGCACATCCCCTCCATATCTTTTTTCCTACGGACAGCTCGGGTAGCGTTCAAGGGTACAGACTGTCGCGCACACTCAGAAACCTGACCGTCCGGCGAATATGACGCAGAAATGCTTTATTCTTGACGTCAGGGACGGGGACCAGGAAATTCAGGAAAAAGAAAAGTCAGGAACACCCGAACTTTGCTTTCATCCACAACAGTGTGGTTGTCCGAGAGCAGAAATCAAAATTAGAAGGGTTCTGCCAATTCAAATCGCTACTCACCATGGTCTTTAAGCCCCGACTAATTTTGCGAGGCTTTCAAGTTTGTCGGCCTCTGCGGCGGGTTTGTCCCAGCGAATTCTGTTGATCCGGGGAAAACGCAGGGCATATCCGGATTTATGACGTTTGCTTTCTTGCACCGCGTCAAAGGCGACTTCGAACACCAATTCTTTTTCGACCTCCTGAACCGGCCCAAAGCGCGCCAGTTTGTGGCTGCGTATCCAATTATCGATGAGCTTAAGCTCTTCATCTGTGAAGCCAAAATACGCTTTGCCCACGGGTAGAATCGCGCCGTCTTCGGCCCACAAACCAAAAGTATAATCCGAATAGAAGGATGACCGTTTACCGGTCCCGCGCCGGGCGTACATGAGCACCGCATCCAGCAGAAAAGGATCGCGTTTCCATTTATACCACGCATGTTTGGGACGTCCCGAAACATAGGCGGACGACAAGGCCTTAATCATCAATCCCTCGATTAAGCCGCCCGTGCGAGCTGCCTTCTCCCGAAGGGCGCGCAAATCCTCTATGTTAGAAAAGTCTAAAATTTCTGACACCTCGAAACGGCTTTCCGGGTGGGATTTGATGACCCCGATCAGTTTTTCGCGGCGTTGCGACAGGGGCAACGCGCGGAGGGCCTCGCCTTCCCACTCCAGAACATCATAAGCGATAACATGAGCGGGCAACCGCGCCATCAAACTCTTTGCGGGTTTCTTTTTATTAAGCCTTTGTTGAAGATCGTTAAACGAGCCTACCTCGCCGCCCGGCTTGACGATGAGTTCGCCGTCTATCACCCCCTCAAAATCAACCGCCTCGGCGAGATCCGGAAAGGATCGAGATATATCTTCGCCTTTGCGGGAAAATATTTTTGTCTCTTTACCATTGCTGGAGATTTGAACGCGAATTCCATCCCACTTCCACTCGGCAATATGGGTCTCCGGCTTGATCGCCGCGAGGTCCTTCTCTTCATCAATGGGATGGGCCAGCATCACCGGCGAGAACGTGACCACATCGCTCATGTCGGGAAGCTCGGCTTTACCTTCCAGCCACGCGAAGAGCTCCGTATAAGAAGGCGTTAACCCGTGCCAGATCGATTCAATGACATCAATGTCGACGCCTTTCATTTTGGCCAAGGTCAATTTTACGGACCGCGCTGACATACCGATACGCAACCCCCGCGTCCCCAGTTTTAAAAGCGCCCAGCGCTGCGCCGGCGCCATGTTATCCAAGAGGGTAATTAGATATTCCCGGATGCCCGCTTTGTCCCGTGATTTGAACTCTTCTATGACCTCATGCAAATCTGGCAGGCGGTTCAGGCGAACAGGGTCGGGCGATTGCGGCCAAGCCAGAGCAACTGTCTCGCTCATTTCGCCGACATAATCGCGTGACATATCAAACAAATACGGGTCCATTCTCTCCATCATCAATGTCTTGATAAGATTGCGTTTGAAAAGATCGAAGGACAATGTCCCGGCGATCGCGGCCAACGCCCATCCGCGATCCGGGTCAGGCGTCTTGCGCAAATAGTTTGTTAAAATTATCTCTTTCGCCAAATTGGAATTGGTAAAATAGAGATCGTCCAATAATTCCGAAAAACGCTCCATTATTCCACGCTCTCATCCCGGCCAATAAGATTCAGAGCCTTGGCGCGAATGCCGCGTTTTTTAAGCTCATATTCCAAAGCCTCGACCCGGCCGTGAGTAATCCAGACATCCGGCGCTTTGGTTTCCTCGCAGGTGCGGATGAGATCCCCCCAATCGGCATGGTCGGACACGACGAGCGCCATTTCCGCGCGTTTCTGGCGGGCGCGGGCGCGGATTTGCATCCATCCGCTCGCGACCGTCGGAAGCGGATCCGCAAAACGGCGCGACCAGCGGTCATTGATTTGAGCCGGAGGGCACAGAACAATTTTTCCTTGTAACACATGTTTATCTGCGCGCGGAATATCGCTGATCAAAATCCATTCGCCAAAGTCCTGCCCGTAGCTTTCATAAAGCTCCGTCAGTCTTTTAAGCGCGCCGTGCAGATAGAACGGCTCTTCATAACCGGCCTGCCGCAAGGTTTTCATAACGCGCTGGCATTTGCCGAGCGCATAGACGCCAACGATATGGGTGCGATGTGGAAGCGCCCGCATAGAGCGCATCAGTTTTTCAACTTCGACCTCAAGCGGGGGATGCTGAAATACGGGAAGGGCAAAGGTGGCTTCTGTAATAAAGACATCACAAGGCACAACCTCAAACGGCGCGCAGGTGGGATCAGGGTGGCGTTTATAGTCCCCGGCCGCGACGACCCGCGTGCCATTATATTCTAGTACGGCCTGCGCAGAACCGAGAATATGTCCGGCGCTGGCAAACCATAAGGTAACCCCGTTTCCGAGATCGTGTTTCTGGCCGTAGGTGAGCGCTGTCTCCTGCGTTTCCCCTTCGATATAATAGCGGGTGTGCATGATTGCGGTTGTCTCTACTGTCGCAAAAATCTCCCCGTGACCTGAGCGCGCGTGATCGGCATGACCATGCGTAATAATCGCCCGCTCGACAGCGTCGTGCGGGTCAATATAGGCATTTGCGGGGACGCAATATAGGCCCGCCTCGCGAACCTGCATCCATTCTTCGGCTGAGGCGTTTCCCATTTGTAATCTATCTGCTTCCCTGATCTGAATTTATATAGCGAATGAGTATGAAAGACGTTCCCGTAAAATTTGAACAGTGGTTCGCAAAACAAAATTGGGATATTCGCGATTATCAACGCAGGATGATTGGCGCATATTCCCGGCGCGAAGACACCCTCTTGATTGCGCCTACGGGCGGCGGAAAAACCCTCGCCGGATTCCTCCCCAGCCTTATTGACTTGGCCGTCAAAGAAGACGAGGCCAAACCGAAACTTCATACACTTTATATCTCTCCGCTGCGCGCGCTCACCAACGACATTCAGCGCAATCTAAACCGACCTGTCGCGGAAATGAATCTGCCAATTAAAATCGGCGTCCGAACCGGTGACACAAAACAATATCAAAGGGCGAAACAGCGTAAGTCGCCTCCGGATATATTGCTGACAACGCCGGAAAGCCTCATGCTGCTTTTATCCTATCCGGATGCGGCGGAATATTTTTCAGAATTGAAAACTGTAATTATCGACGAGCTTCATAGCTTCGCCACAAATAAGCGGGGCGACTTCACCTCTCTGGCGCTGGCGCGTTTAAAAAGCCTCGCGCCCGATCATATTCGCTTTGGTCTTTCCGCCACGATTGCAGATGCTGACTCAGCGGCAAAATGGTTAGGACCAACTGGATCCCCAGCAAAAACCATTGAAGTCACCGGCAGCGCGCCGCCCGTTTTGGAAATCATGACGCCAGAGACGCGCTATCCTCTCGGCGGGCATAATCCGCGCTTTGCCGTCAAAGATATTTACGCGGCCATTAAGACAGCGAAGAGCGCGATAATTTTCGTCAATACCCGCGCCCAAACAGAGCTTTTGTTTCAGGAATTATGGAAAGTAAATACCGACAATTTGCCGATAGGGTTATATCACGGGTCGCTTTCGCGCGAACGGCGACAGATGACAGAAGCGTCGATTGCTTCCGGACATATCCGCGCCGTCGTGTCGACCTCTGCTTTGGAGATGGGGATTGATTGGGGCGATGTCGATTTGATTTTGCAGGTCGGCGCGCCCAAAGGCGTCAGCCGGCTCTTGCAGCGTATCGGACGGTCAAACCACCGAATGGATGAGCCTTCCAATGCCGTTCTCGTGCCGTGCAATCCCCTCGAAGCTGTCGAATGCGCCGTTGCGATTAACGCGATCCGTCTGGGACAACGCGACGGCGAGAACTTTACCGAAGGCGCTATGGACGTCGCGGTGCAATATATTGTGAACCGCGCCTGCGCCGGGAAATTTAAAAAACGGCAAACCCTGAACGAAATCAGGAGCGCCTGGCCCTATCGTAATTTATCTAAATCGGACTTCGACCTACTCGTTGGATTTGCTGAGGATGGCGGCTACGCGCTACAAGCATATGACCGGTTTGCGCGTCTGACATCCACATCCCGCGGCTATCAGATTTCGAGCGTTCAACAAGCCCGACGCCATCGAATGAACATCGGCACAATTGTCGAATACGCAAAATTAAAAGTTCGCCGCTTTCCAAATATGAAATCCAAAAGAGGGCGCAATATCGGCGAAATCGAAGAACGCTTTGTCATGGGGCTCACCCCGGGCGACCGATTTATCTTTGCGGGCGAGGTTTTGCGCTATCACGGCGTGCGCGATATGGCGCTGGAAGCCAGTCCGGCCCCTAAACGCCTGCCGCCGAAGGTTCCGGCCTATGCGGGTGGCATGATGCCTCTTTCGACATTTCTTGCCAAGGGCGTTCGACGCACCTTGTCTGATCCTAAACTGTGGCATGACCTTCCCGACCAGATCCAAAGCTGGCTGCGTCTACAATCTGAATTTTCACAACTGCCGAAATCAAAAGGCGTATTGGTCGAAGGCTTTTTCGACCGCGGCGTCCATGTCATTGTCATTCACAGTTTCGAAGGCCGTAAGGTAAATATGGCATTGGGTTTGCTGATGACCCGCCGGATGGAAACGCGCGGACTGAAACCGCTGACCTATTCCATTACAGACTACGCGCTCACCATCACCTCCATGGAACCTGTTAATGAGATTGATAGCCTGATGACCCAGGATATTCTGGATGAAGAATATCAGGCTTGGGTTATCGAAGCGCCCATGGTGAAACGGAGTTTTCGCAAGATCGCGACCATTGCCGGATTAACAGAACAACGTTTGCCCGGCGCCAAACGCACGATGAAACAGGTCACCTTCAGTACCGACCTCATTTACGATGTTCTACTCAAATATAACCCCGACCATATCTTGCTTCGTATCGCCCGCGAAGAGGCGGAACGCGATTTGCTTGACCTACACAGACTGCGCGATTGGCTTGCAGACGTCCAAGGCGATGTTAATTACAAGATATTACCCCACGCCTCTCCGCTGGCTATCCCCTCCATGATGCAACTTGGCAAGGAGACAGTTATCGGCGATGCGAAACTCGCCATATTGGAGCAGGCCAGCCATGATAGCCTTGCAAATTCACGTTTAGAGACCGTCAAAAATTATCTAGATGACAAGCAGACAAACCCTTAGAACCCGCGCCGGAGATATTGTCATCGACGCCCGCAAAGTTGCGTTCCTGCCAGAAAGTAAAACCTTGCTCGTGGCGGATATGCATTTCGAAAAAGGGAGCTATCTTCGGCGTTTTGGGCGCTCCATGCTTCCGGCCTTTGACACACATGATACAATTGAAAGATTGTGGGCCGTAGCGCAGGAATATAAGCCGCGCGAAATTATTGCGCTGGGAGATAGTTTTCACGACGTTGACGCGTCTGCGCGGCTCTCCCCCAAATCGGCTGAGCGTCTAAACGCGTTTAAAGAAGAGATGTGCGAATTTACCTGGATATTGGGCAATCACGATCCTGATATTCCTGACGCGGTCTCAGGCTCGCGCGAAGACCATGTCCAACTAAATAAATTTCTGCTGACCCATCACCCCTATGAGGAACCGAGCCAATTTAATATTTGCGGCCATTACCATCCCAAGGCGAAAGTCTCCTCCCGCGCCGGTTCCGTCACCGCACCCTGTTTCGCGATTAGCGAAAGCCGTTTAATTATGCCGTCTTTCGGAACCTATACCGGCGGACTCTTTGTCAGCGATCCCGCCTTTATTGAAGCCATGCCGGATATGACATCAGTAGCAATGGTTTACGGAAACCAGCTTTTTCCAGTTCATACCGGCGCTCAATAGAGTTCATTTGAAAAAGCCGTAATCACTATTTATGCAGAAATGCTGTAACTCAACCTTGTGTCATCAGTTATGTGGAATTCCCATATACTTTACGCGGTCTCCGCAGGCACGCGTTTATGCCTTAAAGAATCATTTGTCCGGCCGCATTTGGGAATGCCCGGGTTTCGTATTACGAAGATTACCTGGCCTGTTTTAAGTCAACAAAAGACTTAAGTTTCCCTCGTGTACTTCTATAACTAATCGTCAGATCGGTATTGACCATTATGCGTAGACTGACTTACAGAATTTTCAAATCCGTTATATCGACTGCCTAGCTTCATTGAGGAAGTTTTAGAGATAGCTTTCAAAGGGTCTGAGATTTTGTATTTAAATCTTCTTAAAAAGCTGTTGGGCGTCTTACTGACCTTTGCGTTAATCGTGGGGCCAGTCATATGCGGAGACAATTGCCAGCTCATTGGTGATTCCTGTACAACAATCGAACAGACGAATGTTGTTGCGGAAGTTGCGAACATTGAGTCAGGTGATTCCGAGCAAATTACAACTAGCTGCGTTGCTTGCAACATACAGATTATTTCTCAAGAAAACCTCAAGCCAGCATTTAGTTTAATCTCGCCCACTCTGTTCTCAATGATCGAGACAGGATTTGACGGCCTTTCCTACGATAGTCACCTGCGTCCCCCGAGAGTTTAATAAAAACTGATCCAGCGTGACCACACGCTGCCATTCCCTGTTTTTATTTTCTCAAAGGATAATTTCCAATGTCTTATCGACGTCGCCACGTGGCAATTTTACTAACGATTACAACATCAGTTTTTGCTTTTATTCCCCCCCTCGCCGCTCACGCTGAACCGCCAATAAACAATCACCCAAGCCCCGATGAAACTCCCTCGGATCTCGGATCGTCACATACTGAAGATGACCATCATGAGGACGTCCTTGATGAAGTGGTCGTGCAGGCCACTCGATCGGGACGGGCTGTTTATGATGAACCGGTTCGGGTGGAAGTTATTAATCAGGAGGAGATTGCAGAAAAGGCCGCCATGCGGCCCGGGAATATTTCCATGTTGGTTGCGGAAACTGGCGGCGTTCGGGTTCAAACCACCTCTCCGGCGCTGGGCGCCGCGAATATTCGTTTGCAAGGCCTATATGGCCGCTACACACAGCTTCTGAGCGACGGGCTTCCGCTTTATGGCGGACAAGCTGCCTCGATTGGTCTGCTCCAGATACCGCCGACTGATCTGGCCCAAGTAGAAGTCATCAAAGGCTCAGCTTCCTCCTTCTACGGGGGATCTGCTCTCGGGGGGGTCATCAATCTCATATCGCGACGCCCTGGCGATGAAGCCGAAGGAGAAGTTCTGGTCAATGTGACAACCGAGAATGGACAGGATCTGACCGGATATTTCGAAACCCCGGTGACAGATCAGCTCTCGGCGTCGCTGACAGCCGGAGCGCACCGTCAGAGCGCACAGGATTTTGATGATGATGGATTTATCGATATGCCCGGTTATGATCGCTGGACAGCGCGTCCCCGTCTTTTCTGGGAAGGAAATGACGGCTCGTCCGTTTATGCGACGATGGGCTTCATGACGGAACAAAGAAATGGCGGAACCTTGCCCGGCCGCACGGTCCCTGACGGAAGCCCCTTTCAGCAAAACCAAGACACTACTCGAGTTGATGGCGGGTTGATTGCAAATACGGAGCTGTCAAATAACTTAGAGCTGAATATGCGCGGCTCGGCTATGGTCCAAGATCATGAACATAGGTTCGGCGCGTCCATTGAAGAGGATCGTCATGAAAGCTACCTAGTCGAAGCCTCCCTTTCCGGGCGGGCCGCACAGACAGACTGGTTGATTGGAGCGGCCCTGCAGTCGGAACGGTATAAGTCAGACACGTTTCCGGTTTTTGACTATGAGTATAATGTCCCGGGGCTTTTTGCACAGTTGGATCGGGACTTGAACGACACGCTCTCCGTTTCCCTTAGTGCCCGCCTTGATGATCACAATGAATTCGGCACACAGCTTAGCCCGCGCGCCTCGGTTCTTTACAAGCCTGGTGATTGGACAATCCGTGGTTCCTACGGTCAGGGTTACTTTGCGCCGACACCTTTTGTAGAAGACATTGAGGCGGCGGGCCTGTCGCGTCTGGAGCCGCTCGGCAGGCTTGAAGAGGAAACCGCCGAAACCGGGTCTATTGATATCGGATACCGGTTTGAGTCCATTGAAGCCAATGTCAGTGTATTTGGGTCCAAAGTGAACGGAGTAACCGAACTCGAGGCATTTGCCTCAACTCCGGGCGGCCAGCTTGATCGGGTGAGACTCGTCAACTCCGTCGGCGAAACAGAAATCAAGGGGATGGAGCTATTACTAAAGTACTTCTGGAAAGACCTAAAGCTAACCGGCAGTTATCTTTATCTTGATGCAACAGAGGAGGCCCCATTGGGCGGCCGGCGCGAAATTAAACTGACGCCGAAGCATTCTGCCGGATTTGTTGCCATGTGGGAACAGCATGGACGCGGCCGGATCGGATTCGAAGCCTATTATACAGGAGAACAGCGCCTGAGTGGCAATCCGTACCGAGATAAAAGCAAGCCCTATCTGCATTTAGGACTTCTGGGCGAGATAACGATTGGACCGGCAAGTTGGTTTATTAATGCGGAAAACCTTCTTGATGTACGCCAGACAAAAGAGGATCCTCTCGTCTTACCTAGCCGCGCTCCGGACGGCCAATGGACAACAGACATCTGGTCACGCAATGACGGATTTATTGTAAACGGCGGCGTCAGGCTGAAATTCTAATTTAATTTAATAGAATTTGGTTTCAACAAATGGGTCGCGTTAGGAGACTTCGACAGACTTATAAATTAGACGTACCTTGTTATGATACGACATTACCGTCGCGTCATGACGTGTTTATTGCGGACTTCTCGGCTCGGAATTAGTCGGCCAAAGACATCAAAGTTTTTAAACTGATCCGATCCTGTAAAGGGTCCCGTGCCTGTTGAATAATTTCAATCAGCCCGATCACCTTGGTGGTCGGGGATTTGAATCTAACCCGAATTGCCCAAACTTTCCGAGGTTTTAGCGGTACCTTTAATTAGTTAGTCGGCATTAATTCCAAGCTATTTAAGTATCAAAGATATCTATGATCCCTATAATTGCGCCCTCCTCCGACGGGTTATGTTTTATTGAGCTAAGTGCAAATTATGTCGAGACAAGAAAATGGCTTCAATCCTCAGAGGGGCATCCCTCTGCACAGACTCAAAGTCATAAGGCACATCATTGCTTTTTCTCCGAACGGTTTAACCTGAATTCAATAAGAGATACCTTACGTTATTCTTGGAAGTAAATGAGATATTTCTGGCAACTGAGATCACTTTAACAGTTCAAGACCCTTGTTGGCGTGAGCATTATAAACGGGGCTGATGGCGTTGGCTTTCTCAAACATTAGCTTCGCCAAATTATTCTCTCCGTCGTTCATAGCTATAAAGCCAGCATCGACCAAAAAACTAGCAGCTCTGCTGGTTTCTAAGTTTTGCAAAGCACTCGCGTAATCTCCATTTAATAACAAAGCTAAGCGTCTGTTATTGTCAAACCTGATATTGTTAGGGTCGGACTTAATGGCTTGAGAAAAGAAAGATATTGCGGCCTTAAGGTCTCCGTGATTTAGCTCTAACATCCCCAAATTATTTAGGAATACGCCCGGTTTCTGCCCTAACGATTCTGCCTTTCCAAAAGCCCGCCTCGCTTCCGTCAGATCGCCTTTATTCTGTAAAGTTAAGGCAAGTAAATTTAAGAGTCGTTGATCCTTACTCTTTGTTAGAGATAGGTTTAAAAAAAGCTCTCTCTCAGAAGGTTCCAAAAGCAACGCCTGGGCCAAGACTTTTAATCGGTTTACTTTTACAGAATCGAGAGAAGAGTTTTTCAATACTTCAAGCGCGGCGTCGGGGCGAGAAAGCGAAATATAAGATTCGCCCAGCCCAAGCACTGCCGGTTCAAGGGAAGGATCTAATTTTACAACAATCGAAAATAACTTTGCGGCCTGTTGATAATCTTGAAACTCATAGAATTTATTTGCCCTTATGAGAGTTTGTAGGAATCCCAATTCGTCCGTAGAATTGCTTTCATGGAATCTGATTTCAGGCTGAGGCAAGGTAACCTCAGAAGCCTGACAGAGAGTTATAGAACCCAAAATCAAACAAATAGAGCTGACCACCAATCTCAACATATCAGCCTAGAGATTCCATTAGGCGTATCGCGGCAGGGACCAGCAAGAGCACCATGATTGTCGGAAATATAAATAGGATTAGAGGCACGGTAAGTTTTGCGGATAATGCCATAGCCTTTTCTTCTGCTTTAAGCATTCTTTTCGCGCGCATATCTTCGGAAAAAGTTCTCAATGCCGCGCCAATGGAGCTGCCCATATCTTCAGCTTGCTTGAGCATAATTGCTAAAGCTTTTGCTTCATCCAAATCTATCCTTTCCGCAAAGTTCACCATTGCTTCATGGCGCAACCGCCCCGCCCTTAACTCGAGGTTCATTATTTCCACGTTTACTTTCAGGGCCGGGTAGCGTTCGCCAATTTCATGACTGACTCTTATCAAGGCTGCATCGAGTCCCAATCCGGCTTCGATACACGCCACGAGTAGGTCCATCATATCCGGAAAACCTTTTCGGCATTGATCTGTTCGTTTTCCCTTTTTCCATCGCAGAAAATAAACAGGCCCCATCAGACCTGCCAACGCTACTATTGACGCAATTACGAAAAGCCCCTGCACTCCAAATTTTGCAGAAAGAAAGCCCCAGCTTCCCAAAATTAGAAATTGAGGCGCAAACAAACATATGGCTCGAATTGCGATAAACTTCTTGACGGCACTCGCGTCGTAATAGCCCGCCTGGGAAAGTTGAAATCGGAGGCGCGTGATGTTTTCGGCTTTTGGGAGCGTCAAATGACCTCCTAGCTGAGTCAAAAGGCTTTGCTTGGACTGTCTGACTTGTGGGCCAGATATGTCGCTCGGCCCTCCGGCGGTTAAGCGGCGCTCAATGCGCTTATTGTGAGATAATGCGCTTCGGACAGCAAAGGCAATAAGCGAGAGTGAAATGATAAGAAATCCACTGGCAACGACTATCGTAAAAACATTGGAAGATGTTGAGAAACTCATGACATACACACGTTAAATTTTGAAATTTATCATTTTGCGCATGACCAAATTCCCAATAACCATCCAGATGAAAACGCCCCAGAGAGAATAAGTTAGAATTGGATTACCTTCGACATCACCGTAAAATTCCGGTGCAAATTGACGGACCCCCAAGAACATCAATAAAGGGGCCGCATTGAGAATAAGCGCCGACATTCGCCCCTCGGCAGACGCCGCTTTAATCTTGAGGCGCATCCGCTGGCGGTCTCGGATTGTCTTGGCGTTTGAAGTTAGCAGTTCCGCAAGGTTACCTCCCGTCTTTTCTTGCAACCGGATCATCGCCGAAAATAATTCAAAATCTTCATGACCAACCCGTTCTGATAAGCGTTGGACGGCGGCCGATATTGTTGAACCAAATGAAATCTCGTCGCTTGCTATTCCAAATTCGGAACCGATTGGATCTGGCATTTCCTGGGCGACGAGTGACATTGCAACCGGGACGGGGTGGCCCGCCCCTAAAGAGCGAATAATAACGTCTAATGCTTCTGGTAACTGCGTGACGGCTTTGTTTCGCCGACGCTTTACAAGGAACTTCAAAATAAAGATTGGAGCAAAAAACCCAAGAAGCAATCCACCCACGGCCCAAATTATAGTTCCTTTTAAAACCCAAAATACGGCAAATCCTGTTAAGGCAAGTCCGGCCATAATAATGTAAATGCCAAATCTTCCAAGCGGCAAACCTGACTGAAGAACCAATCGCCCTATCCAGAGCATGAAAACTTTCATTTGATCATCTTCATTCAACCCACGGGAGCGTTTCATTTTCGCCATGACATTAAGCTGTGAGTCTTGGCTATTCATTCTCCGTAGTCGTTCATTTGCATGCTTGACTTTGACCGTGGCCTGACGACCGACTCCAATGAAAACCTGGAGCGCTAGAAAACCTGCACAAAATACAAGGCCATAGATCAAAAGTGTGGGCGAAAATGACATCAACCAACACGCTCTTTAATTGTTTTCTCCGTCACAGAGCCGACAGGCAGGACGCGAGGTTCGAACAATCCGCTTGGAAGTGGAATGTTTCGACACACTATCTCGTCCAGGCATTGCGGGCGGATACCGGTTGAACGAAATTCTCCAATTACTTCATGTTTTGGGCCTGTCCCTGTACGGGTATAATTAAAGATTTCCTGCATCTGGATAATAGCGCCCTCCATTCCGGTAACTTCGGCAATGGAGGTTATTTTACGTTGTCCGTCTGACAATCTCTGCGCCTGGACTATCAGCCCTACCGCAGACGCAATCTGGCCGGCGACGGCTTCCGGCGTGATTTTCATATCTCCCATCGCCACCATTTGCTCCAGGCGCGTAATCGCATCTCTCGGCGTATTGGCATGGAGCGTCGCCATAGACCCTTCGTGCCCAGTATTCATGGCTTGGAGCATGTCAAAAGCTTCTTCACCCCTGACTTCGCCCAGAATCACTCTATCCGGACGCATCCGCAGGGCATTTTTCACCAGACCGCGCTGGCGGATTTCTCCCTTCCCCTCGATATTGGGAGGGCGGGTTTCCATACGGGCAACATGGGGCTGCTGAAGTTGAAGTTCTGCCGCGTCTTCAATCGTGATGAGGCGCTCTTTATGAGAAATTGACTGACTGAGGGCGTTAAGCAGTGTAGTTTTCCCTGATCCGGTTCCGCCGGAGATTAATATCGTGACACGCGCTTTACAGGCCGCCCAAAGAAACTGAGCCACCTCATCCGGAATGGCCCCAAATTCCACCAACTTGTCCAGCGTGAGCGGGCTTTTTGAGAATTTTCGGATCGAGACAAGAGGGCCGTCAACCGCAATAGGCGCAATCGCTACATTCACCCGGCTGCCATCCAAAAGCCGGGCATCACAAAGGGGCTGACTCTCATCCACACGACGCCCGACCTGCGCCACAATCCGGTTGATTATCCTGAGAAGGTGAGGCTCTGAAGCGAATTGAACCTCCGACATTTCCAGCTCTCCGCCAACTTCGATATAAACTTGTTGATGGCCATTTATCAGAATATCTGAGATGGATTCATCGGACAAAAGGGGCTCCAATGGCCCTAATCCGGTCATTTCGTCAAAGATGCCGTTGGCGAGAACGTTCAATTCTTCCTTGTTAAGTTTAAGCTTTTCTTCCGCTGCCAAAGTTTTGACAATCTCGACAACTTTACTCTTATTCGGCGTCCCGTCTGAATCATCCAAAGCGGCTAAATCAAACTCATCAATTAGACGGCTATGAAGTTTCAGCTTAATATCAATTAGGGGGTCGCGAGCCTTCTTTTCCGGTTCAGGGTCAGCTTCGGGTTCGGGCTTGGCCGCCTGAACTGGTTGCTTATCCACCGCATCAGCTACGCGTTCAATGAGGGTCTCTGGTCCCTGATTTGATATTGGAGGCTGAAAGGGTTCAGACTGATCTTGTTTCAAAAATGATGAAAAACGTCCCATAGTGACCCGATACCTCAAACGAAAAATTCGTGATATCCGTCATAAAACAGAGAATTAAAATTGGCGTTAGCCGATAGGGTTAAGTGCGGTTTAACTAAGCTGTCTTTTTCAATTTCTCTATGTCTGTCTTATCATCTGTTGCGGTACGAATAAAAATGTCTTCAATCAGTCTCCGGCAGTCTTTTGAATACCGACTGCCCTTACGAATATGACCTACAGGTTCTCCGCAATTGACCGCTTCATGAACATTTTGCGGATCATTACATATCGTTCCAAAGACCTCACATTGGAGTGCTTTTTTAGCATCAGCAAGACGCAAATTGTTCCCAAGCGCCCGCCTTTCATATTTACTCAAAATTATGTCGCAGGAATTCTTGTTCTCCAGCATTTCGCCAATCTGTGCGCGTTTGCTGCGAGCAGAATACAGACAGGGAATTGTCGTGTCGGTTAAGAGCCCCACGAAGTCCGATCCCCCCAATGCGGCCAAACTCCACCCTTGCCATTGGACTGGCAGGTTAAGAATAATATGGGGGAACATTTCACAAGCCGCTTCCAGTAACCTAACAACGGCATAAGGATTTATTTTAGAGTTCGCTCCAATCATATTAGGGGTCGCCAAGACGGAAATACCGCTTTTGTGAGAAGTCATCAGAGAACGGGTCAGGTCGGCATCTATCCTTGCTATATCCTGGGACAAGTCTTCGAGACGCAGACCTGGCTCAATATCCAGATGATGAATTACGCTTCCGGTTTCAAAGTCCAAATCGATCAGACATACTTGTTCTGCGCCGACCCGTTCGGATTGACTTCGAAGCCCAGAGTGGCTTTTTGCCAAATGATACGCCGCTTCTACGGCTAAGGATGTCGTTCCGCACCCCCCCTTTGCTCCCATAAATGTCCAGCATTGAGACTTTGCATTCGCGGAATGTTCGGCAGCCAAACTTTTGTTTTCATTTATACTATAGGATGAGGTTACTTTGGTCTCGGGACTGCGTTGAGGCTCAGAACACTGAACTTTATTTTCTTGCCACAAATCACAGGGAGGCATCACCAGAGACTCTTTAGCCTCTTTGGCGTTTTCTTCCCAAACTTCCCGTGGGTCATCTTTTCTTCTCGAAAACATCTTCATAACACCCTCATCTCACGTCTCACTGCGCAAATCTTCGCTCATCGCACTTACGCTGACAGGGGGAATTTTTGTAAAACGCCCAGGTAGAAAAGCGTCGAGAAAGACGAAATTAAAATCTAAGTCTTTAATTGTGACCGTAATCAAGGGCGCGGGATGGCCAGGTTCACCCGCATACCCGAGACCGGATGCGATGTATGATATATCCATATTTTCACGACCAATATTCGAAACGATATCGCAAATACCGCGCCGCTCCGGGGTCGTTGGAGAACAAACGCCATCCCCGTCAGGACCAAATATAATATAATCTAGCGCAACTTGATTAAATTGCCCCCCGCTACAGCTTGCCGTTTCACCTGAACAATGTCTCTCATAATAAGGAAACGGATCGCCAACCTCGGCGCCGTTTTCGAGGCCAGTCATAACTCTCAAATCCTCCGCAACAGGATATGAAGTGGCCGCAAGGCGAGCGCCGAAACGAGCGGACTGTTGTGCGGAATTCCATTGCCAAAAAGCCAAACTGCATTCAACAACGCCGGCCGTCAAAACTATCAATATTGTGATAATAAGAGACGTCTCGACAGTTACACTGCCCTGTTCTGATTTTTGATAACGCTTGAAGAAACTCATAGAGCCGCTCCTATCAATCTTATTTCATATTGACCTGCGATAGACAGTTTCCCGCCGGTAACAATTTTGAGAATGCCAATCCCCTTATATTCTGTCGTACCGGATAAATTGACGATCCTAACATTATCTCCTCCGCGGTAATCTCGCAGACCATCTGTTTCGGGATTGGGAACGTCCCGATAAGTTATAAGAATATCTGACGGCGTCATACCTCTGATATAAGGCGAGGCATTGGGATCAAACTTGCCGCTAATGGCTATACGTTTTGCTCGGTTCTCTAAAGCTTCAGGATTCACCGTTCTGGAAAGGTAATTTCCGGCTGTGCCCAACCCTGTCCTCAACTGATGCGTTTGCATCATCAAAATGGATGTATCAACAACGCCGAACCCAATCACCGTCAGCATAGGAAATAGCAGGGCCCCTTCTATCGCGGCAATCCCGTCTTCCTTTTGATAAAATTTTAACAACAATCTCATTAGCGGGCTAAAGCAATTTGCTCATTAGAAGTTGAGTCTTCATCTTGTCCGACCGGACCAATAATTTCCCCCCAAAGGACATTGTCTTTCCCTGACCCCATGGGTTGGGTCAGAAATACTTTGATAAAAGTCTCGACAGGCAGTGGATCACCGCGGCCATTCATAGAGAGTCCACTCGCAACGGCTGCGCCGCAATTAATGAGGGCGGCTTTGATAACCCTTCGATCCTCCACCGTCTGCGAAGGTCCAGATTTGTGACAAGTCGGCGTCCCCTCCTCTGCCGTGCGCGAAAGTGAACCATAAGTTTTCGCACCAGGGATATGGTCATTGTCAATTTCCCACCGATACACACTATACCGTGACGGCGGCGTCGAAGGCGTCATGATATTACGATCATAATCGATAGAGTATCTAACCCCCTCCAAGGTTATGCTGCTTCTGAAATCATGATTGATTTTCATATAAGTAATGAAATCCCAATCTCCATCTCCCATACGTCCATCAGCTTCTGTGCAGGTGCCAGACTCGAAACATTCATCAATGGGCATACCGAAAGCTTCGGAACTCGGAGACGTGGAACATTCTTTCCTGCCAGCATAGCCTTTTACAACGTTTTCCGCGGGGGCGTAGCGAGGGTCATTCGCTTTCTTCTTGAAGTTTCCTTCATAGATATCGAAACGAGTATTAAACCCTTTGCTCGCGGAAGCTATGTTTCCGGGACGCAACCGAACGCCCTCAGACTTAGAATAACACGCATTCGTTTTGTCTATTGCCAGTGCATCTGTGATTTTGCTCGCGCCGCTATTCCCCCCAAAGGGATCCAGATACCCAAAATTCCCTGGTCCATATTGATTTTGACCGCCGCCGTGACCTTTGAACTTTACGAGACGTCGTCGAAAGCTTCGATCATTCATCAACGTGTAGATCGACTCTGACTTTCCTTCCGCAGGGTTGCAGAAAAAAATCGGGGCCGTTTTACAAATTCTCTGGTCAAAGCCTGCAACTGATTGCGCCGACATTTCGACTTTTGTTATTCCGGAAATTAAGCTGGGAGGGAATAATGTTCTAACGATCTCTGGCTTTATTTCGACTTCCACATAACGAGCTTCGGACGGATTATTGGTAACATTGGCGCTGGTGATGGATTGATAGTCTTGAGGGGGCAGGCTTTTGAGATATCGAATTGTGTCAATCTCAACTAATCCTCTCCCATTTTGAGAAAACCTTTGTTCATTCTTCACAAGATTTTGGATAGCGCGCGTGGCGCGGGACATGCTGTCAGCGCGTTGATCTAATTCTGCCGCCCCTACTCTGGCGAACGCATCTGCAGCGGATTGCAGGTCATTATCCATATTTTGTATTCTGGCGATATCAACAGAAAGCGCTCCAGCTCCAATAAGGACTGGAGCCGTAAAAGCAGCCCAAACCGTGACTCCACCTGACGTAGCAGCGCCAAACGATTTGATAATTGCGTTCAACCTAATTTTCATTCTGATTTTCGTTTCTGTACCTGTAAAACCCAAGTTCAGTCCCTCTCAACCCTGTTGTCTTCAGTCTGAGTCGAGTTGGACGGGATCTAATTCTTTAACTTCGCCTTTTTGGTAAGCTTCGCGTGCTGCTTGCACTCGCTCCCGGTCTGCCGGAATATAAGTATCAGCTTTAAGTTTCGGATCGGGCGTCACAGAATGCGCTAAAATATTTGCGCGGTTTGAGGCGCCAAAGTCATCGCTCTGACCCGCAAGTGCGGCGCGCGGTGTCGAACAAGCTGACAGAACAGAAATCATTATAACAGCCGAAAATAATTGAATAAAAAACTTCATTTTTTGGCCTTATTCCAAAACTGTTCCGTAATTTCCGGAGAGTTGTGACAAATCTCGGGACGCCTTACTTCCCTCAATCTGACTACCGACAAAGGCTCCAAAATCACTTGGCAGTGTCACTCCGTCCAAGGGCGTTGCCAATTCGCTGATGTCTTTGACGGGTTGGGCCAGATGTGGAGTTACCACAATGACAAGCTCGGTTTCGTCCTGCTGGAACCGGGTCGAGCTGAAAAGTGCCCCCAAAATCGGTATATCGCCAAGCCAAGGCACTTGTGATCGGCTGTTGGAGCTCTCTGATTGCAAGAGACCAGCAATGGCAAAGCTTTGACCATTTCGAAGTTCTATTGTTGTATTTGCTCTTCGGACTTTAATGCCAGGAACTGTCACTTCCGCGATACGTACGGCCGTTGTTTGATCTAGCTGGCTGACTTCCGGCGCGACTTTTAAATTTATAATCTCGTCATCTAGAACGGTCGGTGAGAAGGATAAACTCACGCCAAACTTCCGATATTCAATTGCGATTTGTCCCAAATCCCCAGGAATGGGGATCGGAATTTCACCCCCTGCCAGGAAGCTTGCCGTTTCGCCGGACATCGCGACAAGGTTGGGCTCTGCTAATGTACGTATGATCCCTTTATCTTCCAAGGCTTCAATACGGGCATCTAATACAGCACCCCCAATTCCGCCTCTGAGTATTCCGGACAAGACCGGATTATTAGTTGTCACACCAGTCGCAGCTGCAAAGTCACCAGGGTCAGGATTAAGTCCGCCTTGGCGGCTTGTTAAAAGCCCTATACCTAATTCCTTGATTGCGTTTCGGCTGGCCTCAACAAACCGGACTTCCAACATCACTTGATGTGAGTCCTTGATGGCCAGGCCGTTTGTGACCCCGTCCGGAGCAAAAGCCTGCGCAATTTTTTCGGCTCTTTTTGAAACCGCATCCGTTGTCACTTCTCCAGACAGATAAATGCCATTTGCGAGCGGTCTAACCTCAATCCTTTCTCGCGGAAAAGACTGAAAAAGTGTTTTCTTCAATCCAGCCAGATCGTGACCGACAGTTACATCTACAATATCAATCAACTGGCGCTCATTGTCATAAAGCATAACATTGGTTTTGCCGCCTGATTTGCCCATCACTTGGAATGACCGGTCCGTTAGAACGACAACATCAGCAATGGCCGTATTTGCCACACGGACTTCTTTGAATGAAGTCTCCGTTCGCATCACGATCATATCGTTTTTCACGACTGATGTAGAGATACGATCTTCATTGACGCTATGGTCAACCCACGATTTTGCAAAAGAAAGAGTCGGCTGAACAAACAGCGCAATAAGGCATGTCGCTAAAAGAGTGCGTTTCATCTGCCTAACCCCCTGCCAGGTCTGAATATAATTTTGGCTCTTCTTCGGATGCTGACTTAAATTTCGGAGTTTCTTTTTTCACGTTCAACTGTTGGACAGTTTCCTGAATATCAGGCCCACCTCTAAAAATTGTAATTTCTGCGACGTCTCTTTTTTTCGGTAAAGAGCTTTTCTTGGCAGAGCTCTGGGAACGGGAATGAGAAACTGGTTTAGTGGGCGCTGAACCTAAGTCGCTAAGTCTTAGCCGCTGGGATTTCTCGGGTTGAATTTCACCGACACCTCTTAAAGAAAGTGACAGGGTTCCATATTCCATAGCAAGGTTGAGCACCTGACCGTCTTCGTTTTTAACCTCAAGGGTCACGGTTCGCGCGATATTGGCTTCTGCCGTTTTATTCGATTGATTTTGGTCCACACCCAACACTGAAATGTTTTGCAAGATGATATCGGACACGTAATTGGAAGCTGCGGAGTTTGACCTTTTATTTGCTGCACTCTCCGGCTCTCTCGTATAAATAACGTCGACAATATCGCCAGGAACGACAAATCCAGCCACGCCTGAGACATCGTCAACCCGCACAGCGACAGCTCTATAGCCCGGACGAATTCGTGCCGAGAGGCTGGCTTTTCCATCTGGGCCGGAGATTTTATGCCCCAAGATAGGCTCGTTCAACGTTAGGGTGGATAATACCACTCGTTCTCCTTGCTCCCCTAAAAGCATGGCCAAATCTGAGAAAGCGCCAACGGGAACTGAATCTTCGGGATACTCGACGAGGCGGACGGCATCTGGGGTCAAAACATCTCCAAAGGCCAACTCCATATCGGCCACTAATATTGGTGTTGTTGGGACAGACCTTTTTACCTGTTGGGCGTTTTCTGGATTGGCTTGGCCAAGTTCATTCTTGACCGCGCTATTAATCCACCCCCGCGCCAAAAAGACGGCTAGAAGTCCGAAGGCGGCAGATGCGCCTAGTGTAATTATCGTGTTCAGCCTCATATATTTTCCACTCACTCGAGCGCTCGCTTCAAAACGTAAAACGAGACTCGAAAGGAAACTAAGGGTGGGACGGTAAGGTTTCGTCAAGAATTTAAGTTAGTAGTCCGTGAGAAAGCATTATGAATAGAAAGTTAATCACCACGTTAACCAGAAGCGTTTGGTTCAGGAGGCCGCGAGGTTGAGCGACCCTCTGTGACAGGAGGGTGTGTGCCGGGTCACCGAGAGTAGGTTAGCCTGCCTACCGCGTCCAGAAGCTGTAAACGGCTTCGTCTCGGCGCGATTGTGGACGCTCTGTGTACCCACAAGGGGCAAGGTCGAGAGGTTGCGGGCTAACTCACCGGAGGCGTTCAGCCTCTCGACCTTCCGGGTTCGCTTCGCGTCTCGGAATGACAGGGATGGGCGGGTGCCGCGTGCGGATGTTTTCCCCCATGTTAAACCGCAGCCGCCCCTTGCTACTCGGCGGAAAGAAAGGCAAAAGTCCTCTTTATGAACTGGCTCACAAAATTGACCCCCCCCGGCGTAAAATCCATCTTTTCCAAGAAGGACACGCCGGATGATCTCTGGATAAAATGTCCGAAATCCGGGGAAATGGTTTTTTCAGCGGATTTACCGGGTCTGCTCCATGTCACCCCGGCGGGTCACCATATGCGCATTGGCCCGGACACCCGCCTTGGGCACACCTTTGACGGCGGAAAATACGAAGAGATCGCCGTGCCCGAAGTGGCGAAAGACCCCCTCAAATTCAAAGATGATCAGAAATATACGGACCGTTTGAAAAAGGCCCGTTCCAAAACGGGCGATGACGACGCCATGACCATCGGCGTCGGCAAGATTCACGGGATACGGACGGTTGTCCTGGTTCAGAACTTTGCCTTTATGGGCGGCTCTCTCGGGATGGCCGCCGGCGAAGGGTTTATCCGCGCGGCAGATTACGCCGTCGAGCACAAACTCCCCTTGGTCGTCTTTACGGCGGCAGGTGGCGCCCGCATGCAGGAAGGGGCATTATCGCTGATGCAAATGCCCAGAACGACTATCGCCGTTCAGAGACTGCGCGAAAATAACCTCCCTTATATTGTTGTGCTCTGCGATCCGACCACGGGCGGGGTCACGGCGAGTTATGCCATGCTTGGCGATATACATCTGGCGGAACCCGGCGCTCTTATCTGCTTTGCCGGGCCGCGCGTAATTGAAGACACAATTCGCGAACAATTGCCCGAAGGATTTCAGCGCGCCGAATATCTTGAGGAAAAAGGCATGATCGACAAGGTCGTGCATCGTCATGACCTTCGGAAAACACTGGCGCAAATTCTTGGCGTGTTGATGATGGCAGAGCCTGAATTCGAGACTGAAGACGCCTGAGATGGCGCCGCCTGAAATGGGGGATACGGAGTCCAGTGAAAGCCGGGTCGAGCAAGCGCTCGCCACGCTCCGCGCTCTTCACCCAAAAAAAATAGACCTTGGCCTAGGGCGCATAGAGTCTGTTCTGGCCAAGCTCGGTCACCCCGAAAAAAAAATGCCGCCTATCATTCATGTGGCCGGCACAAACGGCAAAGGGTCAACTATTGCCAATCTGCGCGCTATGGCCGAAGCGGCGGGTCTAAAGCCCCATGTCTATACCTCCCCTCACCTCGTTCATTTCAGAGAACGCATCGTCGTTAGCGGTGAAGAAATAAATGATGAAGCCCTGATAGATGTTCTGACCCGGGTGCGAGAGGCTAATGCCGGAGCGCCGCTCTCTTTTTTCGAGGCCACGACAGCTGCGGCCTATCTGGCCTTCTCTGAAAGCCCCGCCGATGTCGCCCTGATCGAAGTGGGGTTGGGCGGCCGCTATGATGCGACCAATGTCATTTACCCGACCTGCTGCGCGATTACCCCAATTGATTACGATCATGCCGAATTCCTGGGCCGGGACTTGGCCGGAATTGCGCGTGAAAAAGCCGGGATTATGAAAGCCCACACGCCTGTTATTTGCGGCGTTCAAAGCGACCTCGTAAACGCCGTCCTAGACGCGGAAGCACAAAAAGCCAACGCGAGTATCAAAGTTTGGGGTCAGGATTATAGAGCCTTCCGCCAGCAAGGACGCCTGATCTTTGAACAGGACGAAGAAATGCTGGATCTCCCGCTTCCTGCGCTTCGCGGCGAACACCAAATTCGCAATGCAGGTCTTTCCGTTATGGTGGCCCGAACTATGGGTTGGCCTGTCGAAGCCATAACCGCCGGGTTGCAAAAGGCGGTCTGGCCTGCGCGTCTGCAAAGTCTGACATCAGGCCTATATGCCGAAATGGCCCGTGAAGCCGGGGCCGAACTTTGGCTGGACGGCGGGCACAATCCGCACGCCGCGCGGGCGGTCGCAAATGCCATGGCAGAACTGGAACAGACAACGGAACGCCCGCTTATTCTGATCACAGGGATACTCGCCAATAAGGATATCGGGGGCTTCTTGGATGCGTTTGAAGGCCTTGCCAGCGCCGTCATCGGGATCAGCATACCCGATCACGAATCCCTTGCGCCAGAAACTTTGAAAGAGCTGGCTATGAGTCGCAATATGTTGGGATTTGTGGCTGACGGTATTTCTGAGGCCGTACAAATGGCTATTAATACAGGAGAAGCTCTGTCGCGTGACACGACAGAGCAGGATATAGTGCCCCCGAGAATATTAATTTGCGGGTCTTTATATCTGGCCGGGGAAGTTCTTAAAAATTAACCGACTCTATGCGACGGACGTGCCGCGTGTCGGATAGTCGTTTTCAGCCGCGAATTTCATTCCCGACAGAACCTCGTCCAAAGCGGGACGCCCAAACGGCGTGTTCTGAACAAATTCCGCATACAGAGCCCCGTCGGGCTTGACTACAAACAGAGCAGGTTCCGCGAAAATCTTTGGTTCTTTGTCCGAAACACTATCAGATAGAAACAGACCAAGTTCCTTTGCCGTCAAAAGTGAAAGGTCATAGCCGATCGGCAGATTTTCGAGCTCCCACTCTTTGACAGCCTTTTTCGCACGCTCTTCATTATCCATCGAAATGGCCACGACATCCATACCATCCGCTCGGATATCGGCAACTTTAGCATCAATCTCTTTGAGTTGTGCTTTGCATTTCGGGCAGTGAACGCCGCGATAGATCACGACGAGCTGGAAGTAATCCGGGTTGGCATCTGCCAGAACAAATTGTCCGCCTTCGACCAGCGGAACATCCAGAGTTGGCAATTTACTTTTGGGATTTAGAAGTTGAGGCATATGGATTTCACTTTTTGTTTATAGACTAATTCAATTTGACTGAATTTACAGATTTTCAGGATCGACGGCCGTATCCTTATTCTCAAGAGAATTCGGAGTCGCTGTGCCTTCTGCTCTGCTGTTTAAATAATCAATGCCTCTGTCAATTTCGGCAATTAGGTCGTCAAAGCCGGCTTCGCTGTCGGCATTGTTCCGAGCTACCATTTCTTGGCGTATATCGCGAAGTTGACCAAGGCGTTCCTGCGTCGGCTGCTCAGACATATAAATGTCCTTAATTTCGTCCAACGTTGTTGGCTGAGCGATGCCAGGGGCATAACCATCGGAATCAATCGCCGTATCCACGGCCATCACGTTTAAATCTGAATCGGGCATAATTTAATCTCCTTGCCTCTATTAACGGAGCGGGTCTTTAAATGTTCCCTGCCGAGCACTTCAAATTAGCCAGGCACAAAAAAGCCCCCGAAAACATCCGGAGGCTTAGAATTTCACATTTAAATCAGGTGGCTAGGCGTGCTCAGCAACCCATTCTTGCAATTTGGATTTCGTCATGGCGCCGACTTTTGTCGCAACGACCTGACCCTCTTTAAAAATCATCAGGGTGGGAATGCCGCGGACATGAAATTTCGCTGGCGTTTCCGGATCATCATCAATGTTAACTTTGGCAATTTTAATCTTCTCGCCCATTTCGTCAGAAATCTGCTCAAGAGCGGGGCCGATTTGCTTACATGGACCACACCATTCAGCCCAAAAATCCACGAGGACGGGCTGTTTTGCGTCAATCACATCGGCTTTAAAACTGGAATCGGATACTTTTACGGTGGCCATGAGCTATACTCCTAAAGGCTAAGGGAATCTGTGTCTTCATCGTAGGTAGGAAGCGACCCTATCTTCGTCAAGGCGTCATCAAGTTTGTTGCTGTCCAGCCACATTAATTCCGGTCGCGCCGTCCAGAGCAATCCACAGGTAACATCCTTATTTTTATATTGAGCCCGAACAAGCTCACGATAGGCCGCCATTTGCCCCATATAAATCGGATCAATATCGTCTTGCGACGCCGGTATCCGCCGGTTCGATTTATAATCAACAATCAGAACCCGGTCGCTCTGTACGCAAAGGCGGTCAATCTGCGCGCTGAAATTTAATATCTCGCCTTCAACCGCAATCTGCCCCATTAAACTGGCTTCTGGTCGGCTGTTGTCTGCCCAGAGGAACCCGAACTCCTCATCGTCGAGAATAAGGAGTACCTCCGATAGAAGCATCTCTTTTTCCTCATCAGCCAGCTGTGCGTAACCCGACAAAATTGCCTTGGCTTTCTCAGGGCGGCGAGCCTTTTCGTATGTCGGCAGAATTTCCAAAAGCTGGTGAATAAGCACGCCCCTTAAGCGCGGCGACAAACCTATTTCCGAGTGCGGCTCGGTGACATCTGTATCCGCTGTCGCCAGCAAATGGGAGGGGCTGAGGCGCTTGCGGATGCGGTCTTCTTCTGCCGCTGGGCGTCGCGCCCAAAGAGGAATTTCAATAAACGGCGTCTGAGGCTGCGGCTTTATAGCCATTGCTGCTTCAGGCGGGCCGCCAAAAACATGCCCTTCGCCGAAAGGTGTCTGAAGCGCCCGGGTTTGCAATCCGCCAAAAACACGTCCCATCCAATCATACCAACTGCCCTCTTGGACTGGATTGTCGAGACTTCTACCACTTTGAAACCCGCATATGACCAAGCGGCTCTCGGCCCGCGTCAACGCCACATAGAGAAGCCGCAATTGCTCTTGATCCTGCTTCGCTTTGGCGGCCTCAAAACTCTCCTGTAAAGCCATGGGCACGTCGCCTTGAGAGGGTTTGAGATAAAATCCGTCATCAATAGAAATAAGCGTGTCCTTAAAATTCGGCGACTGCGTTGTGTCCGGCAAAATCACCATGGGCGCCTCCAGACCCTTCGCGCCGTGGACGGTCATAACGCGGACCTGCCCTTTGGCAGAGTCCATTTCGCGTTTCACATCTGTTTCGTCGCCTTCGAAAGCCCGGATGAAATATTGCAGGCTCGGAACCCCTTTCTGCTGGTGATCCATGGCCCGGTTCAGGAACACATCCAGCGCTTCGCGGGACTCAAGCCCCAGTCGTTTGAAAAATTTACGGCGCAGGCTTTCTCCGTCGGGATCAATATGATCCAGAACCGCGGTGTAAAATTCGTAAGGCGAAAGCGCTCCGGCCAAATACATAAAATGACTGAGTAATTGCGCAATTTCCTGGTCACGTGATTTAACCGCCGACCAGAGGCTTTCTTTCCCGCGCCCGCGTGCAAGCTCCAAAAGCGCCATGTCATCCAGTCCGAAAATCGGGCCCTTCAGCACTTCTGCCAAAGAAAGATCATCAGAAGGCAAGAGCGTAAATCGAGACAAAGCTAAAAGGTCTCTCACAATCATCGCATCGGCGAGTTTAATTCTGTCCGAACCGGCCAGTGGAATAGACTGACGTTTCAAATGGCGAATAATCGCGTCATAGAGAGAATTACTCCCCGCGCCCCGGGTTCGGACTAAAATTAGAATGTCACCCGGTTCCATCGGACGAACTGTTTCTAACTTTCGGTCATAGATAGGCTCATCATCTGTAAGCCAGGTTTTAATTTTCACCGCGAGTTCGCTTGCCAGAACTTCTCTCTCGTCATTTTGGCTCATCTCATCGACGGGCGTTGTGTCCCAAGGCGACTTATCTTCACCTTTTTCAGGTTTGAGCGAGAGCGGCCAAAACTCCACCTGTCCGCGATCAGTGCGGTGGGCGGCATGTTTCTCTATATCGGCTCCGGGCGGAAACGCGGCGTCAAACATGGCCTGGCGTCCGCCCTCCTCATGAAGAAAGCTATCCACCACATCCAGAATAGTTTGAGCCGAGCGAAAGGACATCGACATTCGCACCTGTTTGGCTTCGCCGGAGACGCGTTGTCTGATTTCTTCTAGAAACTGCTCGGGTCTCGCGCCTTGGAATCCGTAAATAGACTGTTTCTCATCCCCCACGGCAAAGAGCGTGCGCGGCTCTTTCGGATCGCGTTCCGGATTGTCCTGAATGAAGGCGTCTGACAGGCTGTTGAGAATGTCCCACTGTTCGGGTGACGTGTCCTGCGCTTCATCCAAGAGAATGTGCTCTATCCCTCCATCGAGTTTATATTTCACCCAATCCGACACATCTTTTCGGCTCAGCAAGTCGCGAACAAGAAGAATTTGGTCGTTGAAATCCAGACCCCGCCGCTTACGTTTGGCTTGGGCGTAGAGTTCGCTATAGGGTCTGGCGAGCGTGTAAACAGCGTGAGTTAAAGATAAAACTTCGACCGCATTAAATTTGTCCAGCCAAAAGACAACCCGGCTGGCCTCATCGCCGTCCGCCGAAAAGTAGTTTTGAGTCGCTTCCATCGTTTTTTTGGTAACGGGATTTTTTCTCAACTCATTTTTGGTCGTTAAATAGATCTGGGAATAATCATAGAAGGCTTCGACCGGGTCGGGGTTGGCTAGACTTTCCTTGATACGGCTCGCAGCTTTTTGATCGGTCTTCAGGCCGCCATTTAAAACTGGCACGGCCTCCGTCAGTGTCTCTGTATCTGTCTCAGCCCAGAATTTTTGCGCTAGACTCTGTTTCGTTTCCGAAAGCTCTATTCCGAGATAATTGGCTAAACTCTGCGTTCCGCCCGCCTCCTCCCAGCGTCTAATCTTCTCCGCTGAGAAGCTCATCCAGCTAAACAGTCCATCCAATGTCTGGTCGGCCATTTTGACGGTCAGCGTTTGCAGGGCGTGATTTATAGGCCCATCTGGATCCGCCATTGCGACTTTCAAAAGCTCTTTCCGAACGTCTTCGGACAATCGCGCCGCTTCGGCGTCCTCTATCGGCTCAAAGCCCGGCATGATTCCCGCTTCGATTGGAAACCGCGACAAAACCCGTTCGCAGAAAGCGTGTATGGTTTGAACTTTCAGTCCTTCCGGGGTTTCCAACGCCTTCGCAAAGAGGTTACGGGCTTTGGAAATCTGGTGAACATCCGTCCCGGTCAGTTTTTCCAGCTCCGCTTTCAAAGCGTCTTTTCCAAAAATCGACCACTCCCCCAACTTATCATACAGACGGTCCTGCATCTCTGTCGCTGCCGCTTTGGTGTATGTCAGACAAAGGATTTTTTCAGGCTCAATCCCGTGCAGCAAAATCCGTGATACCCGATCCACCAGAACGCGGGTTTTGCCGGACCCGGCATTGGCGGACACCATTCGGGTTTGCCGGGGGTTGGCGGCTTCGCTCTGCGCAGCAACGGCCTTTTCATAGGCTTCACTCATCGCTCGCCCTCCCCGCCAAGAGAGGCCCATTCCCCGCGGCGGGCGAGATCGTCATAATCGCCATAATCATGCGTATACTGAATCCGGGGCTGAGAATAATAAGCGGTTTTGGGGTCGTCATAGGCGCGAACAAGCTTACCCAACACATCAATCGCGTCCTGCGCATATTCTTCGGCAGAAAGGCCATTTTTTTGCTCGGGAGACGTCAAAACCTGATGAGAGAAATCATTATTTGATCCTTTAATACGGACATAGCCGAGCTGAATTGTCTGGCCTTTTTTCACCTCCTTAAATCCGCCTTGCGCCAGCAACCACGCACTGAGCGGGAGCTGGGGGTCAAAGCCGGCTTTCACGACTTTGACACTTGGCGGAGCCCCGGTTTTATAATCAATCACGCCGTACCCTTCCGGGCGGCGTTCGATCAAATCGGCTTTGCCGCTCAGCGTAAAATCCAGCTCTTTGATATAATGTTCAGCCTCACTTTCGATCGCCCAGGCATCGAACCCATCGGTTTGCCTCTCCCGAAGCCAGATATAGAATTCAGTCGCAATCGCCTCAAAGCGCTTAGTTTCTTTGGCGATTTCAAAATCGACATATCCGCTCTCGATAAATGCCTGTTTCAAAAACTCGATTAATTTGCTCTCGGTCTGTTTAGACCAATCTTCTTTGTGAACACGGAGGAATTGTTCCAATCCATCATGGATAGCCGTGCCGAAATCTCCGGCGCCTAAAGCGGCATCCAATGGGTCCAGAGATTTGAGGCCAAGCGTATGTTTTGCAAAAATTGAGTAAGGATCCCGTATCCAGGTTTTAACTTGAGTGATGGACACGCGCCGCCCCTTTCCGAAGGCCCAGCGATCTTTCACAGGCGGGGCGGGTTTCGGCGGTTCAATCTGTGCATTCTTTATTTCATCCGGCGTTACGTTATCGAGCGCTTCGGCGAGTCGAAGGTAATGGTCCTGCGCACTGAGCAGAGAGTCTGCCCGCGTCTCACCTAGCGCCCCGCGCAGCAATGTTTGCAATCGCCAGAGCCAGCGCGAGGCCACCATCGGGCTTCCCCCGCTGCGTTTGGCGCGTGTCAGAACCACATTTGAATGTGCCGCAAGTTCAGCAAAGTCGTGCGCGGAAAGTCCAAACCGTTTTTCCGGTAGCGAGAGCCCAACCGATTTTCGCATCGCACGGGACAGGAACGGTTCGACTTTTGGCGTCGCCGGCCAGACACCTTCATTCAGTCCGCCCAAAATTATTCGATCCGCGCTCAACATCCGGGCTTCCAAGGGCCCTAAAATAGAAAGCCTCGGATGCGTGCCGAAAGGCGGCCGGACAACTTTGCCCCGCATCAAGACGGCCAGAAGGCGGGAAAGCCCCGCGGGAGTAGTCTCCCGTAAATTGTGACCAAAATCGATAAGAGATTGAAGCACTGCATCGCCTTCGCGGCCTCCTGACGCGCCTCTCAAGCGCGCCGCCCCATCGCATTTCTCTGCCCCTTCCTCTAGGGAGGCAATGTCTAGCGCAACCTCTCTCAATTTTTGCGCCCACTCCTTCACGGAAGCGTTTTCACCCAAATCTGTCAGAGGCATTAAAGCGGAAGATAAGCGGGCGATCAGCTGAGATTTATCTTTCTTCTCAATCTCCTCCATGTCCGGACGGACCCCTCTATAAAGCCGTTTTTCCAAGCTTTGCCATTCACGTTTCACAGCCCCAAACTCTGCGCCCAAATGCGTCAGAGGATGGTTCAGTAAGACGGCAAGCGCCACAGGACTTTCCGGATCACCTAGCAAATCGACAATCGCTGTTAAAAAACCGCCGACGGGCGTTTCCTCCAATGGTTCGCCTTGCGAAATATCGACATCGACTTTCCATCGACGTAACCTTGCTTTGACCCGCCTTGCCAGCCCCTGATCCGGCGTGACTAGTGCCGCTGTTTGGCCTGGCTCCTCCAGCGTCTCGCGCATGAGCAGCGCTATGGTCAGGGCTTCGTCCTCATCATTGGCCGCTTCCAGCACCGATAGTCCCTCCATGGCATCAACAAAAGGTTCGGTGTCGGGCGCATTGCGCCGAATTGTGGCGATACGTTCAAGCCAGTCCGCCGTGTTATCAACAGGAACAAGGGACTCTGCCAAAAGAAGCCTTCGCGCCGCAAGTTTGGACGTCCGCGCCGGGTCTATACCTGTAATATGCGGCCAAGTCAGAACGTCCCCACGATCCAGACCAAATACGCCTAATAGGTTTTTGAGAGAATTTTGTGGATGCTGTTCCGCAACATTTTCCCAGGAGCGTTCCGGACTATTATCAAGCCCCGGCAATATAATAACGCCTCTGGGGAGATGTGAGACACAGGCCATCAACCTTGCCGTCGCCCCTAGCGTCCCCGTCGATCCGGCAATAATAATCGGGTAATTGGGCGGGCTCTCCTGCCATTGCTCAGTCAGCTTATCCAGCACCTCAACTTGGCGGGCTTTAGGCTCTAAAGCGTCCAATTCTCTGAGGCGCTCCGGCCAATAGGTCTGGATTATTTTATAAAGTTCTGCCGCATGTTGGAAATGCTGCGCCGCAAAAGCCTGAATTTCAGAGAGTTCGGCCAGATCGGAAATTCGCGTTTCCTCCGAGGCGGCGTCATCCAGAATTGTCAGAAGCGGATCCGCCAAGGCAAGCGCTGCCGCCGCGTCCAGCGGCATATCAGAGGCGCGGCGGTAAAACCGCTCGACAATCTTTGCCATTTCAAACCGTCTCTGGGTACCGTCTATCGCTTGCGGTACGAGTCCGGCGACATCGCTCGGCTCGAAGGGCGGTTCATTCGGGTCGATATCGGCCAGAGTATTTAGCCGCGGCATAAGCATCACGCCCTGCCCTTGTTCCTGAGAAATTTGCAAAAACAGTTCGGTCAGGCCGCGCACGGCCCGGCGGGTTGGCAGTAAAATCAACGCATCTGATAACTGCTCTCCAAATTCCGCCATTAATCCTTCTGCCAGAGAGCGCAGAAAAGGCACGCCAGAAGGCATGTTATAAACGCCTTGCAAACTCATTTGGCGCCGGAGCTTAACTTAGCATCCATTTCAGCCGCTTGAGCCAGAACCGCCTCGGCGCCCTTCTTGGCCTTCGGATCGCCCACATGCATCCAGAACGCCGGCATGACCGTTCCGAAAAGCCCAAATGTTTTTAGGCTCTCATCCCAAATCTTATTGCGGGAGAACTTTTCTTCAGGAAAAGGTTTGGCGAGCGATGGCTTGAAAATCTGAACGCCTGAATAATAATATTTAGAAGTCTCGCCTAATCGGCGCGAGATATGTCCTGTTTCGGCTAAATCGAAATCCCCCATACCGTCATGGCCAAGTGACATATCCCGCCGGGCAAGTAACAGAAGTTCTTCCATTAAAGTAGGGTCCCAGGCGTTCATCAAAGCTTTTAGAACGGGCGCAAACTCCACCCAGACCGCGTCAATATTACAAATGAAAATTGGGGCGTCGCCGAGGAATGGGAGCGCTTTTACAACGCCGCCGCCGGTTTCAAGCAATAGGTCTCTCTCATCGGAAATAATTATCTCCGGCCCGCCCAGACGGTTTTTCAAATGGGCCTCTAAATGATCGGCATGGGCATGAACATTGACGACGGCGCGTCTTACGCCCGCCTCCAACAAACGATCCAGCATGTGATCAATGAGCGGTTTTCCGCCGACTTCAACCATGGCTTTCGACCTATCATCCGTCAGCGGCCGCATCCGCGTGCCATGACCTGCTGCCAGAACCATTGCTGTTTCTATCATGCAAAAACCTCGGGTAAATTTTGGTCAAACCACGCTTTGATGGGCGCGACAGCCGGATGGGCCAAGTCCTCCTTGAGATGGCGTTTCACTCGCGGCAGAAGCGCTCGATATTGTGGTTTCCCAAATTTCAGATCAGCGCGAACAGGAAAACCGAGAAGTTTTGTTCCCCGCTGCACACTCAACACAGAATAGGCCGCACGGAAGTCAATATCATCTTTCAGACCTGCCTTCTCGCAGAATCGTTTAATTAAATGATCCTTCAAACCCGGTGACACGTCACGCCGGATATCCGTAATCAATGACATCAGATCATACGCCGGATGAACAAAGAGTGCATCTTGAAAATCGATCAACCCAACACTGCCGACGCCTGAACGCTCCGGCAGCCAAAATAAATTCTCAGCGTGGAAATCTCGGAGCCCTAATCCCGGAGGATGTGCAGCAAGATATTTGAAGCTCTCCGCATAGAGGGCATAGAACTCCTCCCGCGATTCCCCTACAACTTCGCGGCCAAAATCCTTGGCGTACCAATCAAGACAGAGATCCGTTTCTGCCAATAGCGCGGCTGTATCGTAATCGCGAACGCGCCAGCTGGCCTCCTTAAACGTCATAGCCTGCGGAAAGGTAGATCGATAAATTGCGGCGAGCGTGTCTACCGCCCCTTCGTAAAGCGGCGTCTCAAGAGATGCATTCTTGGCAATGATTTTTGCAAAAACAGGCTCTCCGAAATCCTCCAATAACAATAAACCGTTTTCCAAATCTGCCGCGAAAATCCGGGGCGCGGAAAATCCCCTCTGGCCGAGCTCGTTTGCGAGGCAAGCAAAACTTTCCATATTTGGACCGGCCAGCCGGGCCAAAGCATTATAGCCCAGCTGCCGACGCGCCGCCACGCTTGCGCCTTCCGGCTCACCGGGCAGCTCCTCACTTTTTGGCGCGTTCATCAGGACCGCCATTTGGCCATTTTTTGCCAAGCGCTCATAACTCCGCGTGGATGCATCTCCCTGAATGGACACGCGAAGCGCCTTGTCCCATCCCGCATTTTTGAGAAATCCAGATATCAAGGACTCGCGATCAAACATGGCGATCATCCCATTCCGGACCGAGTTCAACGACTCTCCCTTTGGCTTCAAATCGAATATGAAGCTTTAAAGCATCTTCCGGCAAATACTCTCCAATCTTGTCAGGCCACTCCAAAAGACAGAGTGCCTCTCCAAACGCATCCATCAAACCTATTTCAAACACTTCATCGGGATGTTTCAGACGATAAAGGTCGCAATGCCACAGTTCATATTCGGGAAAATCATAAGTTTGAACAAGCGTATAGGTAGGGGATGGAACCTCTATTCCGGGCAGCTCTGCTTGTATTAAGCCGCGCACAAGAGTTGTCTTTCCAGCCCCTAAATCTCCGGTCAGCGCCACTGTGTCGCCTGCCCGCAAAGCCGCCCCGATTCGCGCGCCGAGACCGAGCATTTCTTGTTCATTTTTAGCCGTAATTCTTGTCACAACGTCTCTGATAACGGGTTGTAATATCATGGCAAGCCCTTAGATAAGAGTGAAGACTGACAGACAAAAAGGCCCGTTTCATGGCAAAAATTCTTTTCACTGACCACGCCGGCACAACACGCGAAGTCGAGGCGAAGCCTGGCACCTCCATCATGGAAGCCGCCGTACAAAATATGGTACCTGAAATTGACGCTGATTGCGGCGGGGCCTGTGCCTGTGCCACCTGCCATGTCTATGTCGACGATGCCTGGCTCGGTAAACTGAAGGAAAAAGACGATATGGAAGAGTCCATGCTCGACTTTGCCGAAGGCGTTCAAGACAATTCCCGTCTGTCATGCCAAATTCTGATGAGCGAAGAGCTGGACGGCATCAAAGTCACCACACCTGAGAGCCAGTAATAATTTAATTCGCTAGGCTCTAGGCATTTCCGCCAAAGAGCTCCGGGTGCGCGCCGTCCGTAGCCGCTTCTTTCGGGAGGTAGCACGTCACATGCGTTCCCTGATCTTCCGCTGATTCCAGCTCGACCCAGCCGCCATGGCGGGCGACAAAACGTTGAACGAGCGCCAATCCTAATCCTGCGCCGCCGCGAGAGCTTTCAAAGCTTTGGAAAACCTGTGGCTGCCGCTCTGTCGGGATACCGACCCCATTATCCTTGACCCAAATCATAACGCCGCCGCCGGGCGCTTTCTGGCCACCCAATTCAATATTGCCGCCCGGTTTGGTAAAGCGTAGCGCATTTCCGAGAAGGTTGTGCACGACCTGTTTCAACCGCGTCTCATCCGCGCGAATAACGCCGATATCTTCATCACAGCGTAGCTCAAGCGCAATTTTCGTATCATCGGCTTTGACCGCCACGTAATCCAAGGCTTTGTCAAGCAGGTCGAATACGTTGACGTCGCCCAAATCGAGATCAAGCACATTGGCTTCGATCGCCGCAATGTCCAAAATATCATCAATGATTTTTGCGAGATCTTCAGACGCGCTCTGAATAGCAAAGACATATTCGCTCTGCTTGTCACTCATTTCGCCGGCGCCGCCATTTTGCAGGAAATCAGCATATCCGGAAATCGTCGTAAGGGGCGTACGAAGTTGGTAGCTGACATGGCCGACAAATTCGGATTTCATGCGATCGGCTTCCTCCAGCGCTTGGGTGCGCTCTATCAGGGCCGCCTCTGCGCGGCGTGCAGACGTCACGTCATCCCAAGCGACGAGTGTCGCGCCGTCCGGCAAAGGCTTTGAGAGCCAAGTCAGCATTTTATCATCCGAGCGCTTAATCTCGCCTTCTACATGGCGGCGGATTTCCGGATTAGGGTCGGTTATTCGCCCGGCTAAATCCTGCCAGAAGGCTTTTTGATGATAGAGCGGCATACAGAGCTGCACAATGTCTCCGAAGCGGGGACTGTCTTTCAAATCCTCTTCGCTCAGGCTCCACATTTTTTCGAACGAGGAGTTATGAATCTTCAAGCGACCATCCGTCCCGAATACAGCAATACCTTCCGAAAGCTTATCCAAAGTTGCCTTCTGTACATTGATCAATGTGCCGAGCTGACTCTTAAGGGTCATGGCATCCGTCATATCGGAAAATAGCAGAGAAATACCGCCGTGAGGGTCGCGCATCCTGACCAAACGCAAGGTCCGTCCATCCGGCAACCCCCAAAGTTCTTCGGGCATCTCCTCCGGCCAGTCTGTGTAAAGAGACAATTCTCTCTCGCGCCAGGAATGGTAATCCGCCTGGGCCGGAATTTCATTTTTATCGCGTAAATAGTCCAGCCAGTCACTGTGACGGGGGCGCCCTTTGAACCAACCTTCTTCCAGCTTGAAGAGATCCCGCAAGGCCCGGTTATGGAAACTGACTGTCTGGTCTGCTCCAAAAATAATGATGCCCTCATCCATTGCGTTGAGCAGCTCGTCATGGGCGCGTATGTGACGCGTCAGAGCTTCGCGCAAATTATCCGCTTCGGCCGCATCCACCGCCATACCCGCAACTCCGCCATTGACCGGAAACAGGTTAACCGCGGTCGCACGTCTTTGCCCGCTGAAAATCAGATGTCTGACATCCTCTTTCGGCTCATTGGTTTGCAGAACTTCCTGCACCTGTTGCGCCGCAGCGTCATCCAGATGGATTTGGGATTTGATCAAATCGCGCAGATCCTTCGCCCCGACTGCGGCGACATAGGCTGGATTGGCCCAAACAATCTGGCCGCTATTGGAAAGCCGCCAGATAGGAAACGGGGCGCGCCCCATCATATCTATGAAGGCTTTCGGGTCTTGCTCCGCCGTCAGCCGGGAAGTCTCGAATCGGGATATCGCAGAGCGTTCATCCTCTCCGCGGATGGACACATCTTCGAGCCAGAGCACAACTTGTCGTCCGGCCACACGTCCGGCCGCTTCGATAAGGTTGCCTTCCGGCAGAGAAATAGAAATGGAGAACGCTTCGCCTCTTTGGCGCAATCCTGTCAGATATCCGCGCAAGGTCAGGGCATTATCTGTCTTTGAAATTGTTTTATGATCGGCGAGGCTGTTCAAAATTCGAAACGGCAAATCTTTGGATTTCCCTTTTTCCGAAAACCGTAAAATAGATGCCAGCGCCGCCGGAGACCCGTAAACCTTGGGCTCACCCCACGGATTATTATCCTCAAACTTTATCGGCTTAGCTGTTTCATCCCAAACCAATACAAGCCCCGGATAAGCGCCGAAAATCAGATCAAAGTCCCCGATTTGCCGATCAAGGTCTGCCGCCTTCTCTTTCCATCCCTGTCCCGATTGCCCCGACGATAATACGGAGCGCAGGGCAAACAGCGATGCCAAAACAGCCAGAAGCACAGCCCCGAGCGTAACGATAAGATAGGGTGTGATGGTTTGGTCCATGCGTGTTGGCGTCTTCCCTGCTCGCCCCGCGGTTAAGGCCGTAAATTAACCCCAAGCCTTAAGGGAGTTGGCGAATCTTGCAAAGAGGTATTCAACGCTAAATGTCAGGCGGCGTCTGAATTGGCCTGTTGTTTTATTACGTTTACGAGATCATCTGTCAGTTTTTCAACTTTTGCGCCGTCATCCCCTTCGGCCATGACCCGTATGAGCGGTTCTGTGCCCGACGCGCGGACCAGTACGCGGCCAGACGCACCAAAACTGGACTGAGCATCTTTAATCGCTGCCTGAACTGTCTCGGACGCAAGAGGCGAAGCTCCAGAATAGCTGACATTTTTCAATGTTTGCGGAACCGGTTCAAAGACGCTGAGCACCTCACTGGCAGGCTTATTTTTGCGGATTATTTCAGCCAAAACTTGCAAGGCCGATATCGTCCCGTCCCCGGTCGGGGTGAAATCCGTCATCAGGATATGGCCCGATTGCTCTCCGCCCAGATTATATCCGTCTTTGCGCATTCGCGCCGCCACATGCCGGTCGCCGACATCTGTTCGAATGAAGTCAAGATTCTGAGACTCGAAAAACCGTTCTAGCCCCAAATTGCTCATCACCGTGGCGACAATACCCGGCTTGGAAAGCTGCCCTTTCTTATGCCAGCCTGACCCGATGAGACCGAGCAATTGATCCCCATCAATGATACGTCCTTTCTCATCACACATAATCAAGCGGTCCGCATCGCCGTCCAAGGCAATGCCGACATGCGCGCCTTCTTTGACGACGGTTTCCGAGAGCAGCTCTGTGTGAGTGGAGCCGCAATCAAGATTGATATTCTTACCGTTCGGTGACACGCCGATGGGGATAACAGCCTCCGCGCCCAGTTCCCATAATGTGTCCGGAGCGGTGTGATAGGCCGCGCCATTGGCGCAATCGAGTACGATTTTAAGCCCCGTCAGGCGCATGCGGCGCGGGAAAGTTGCTTTAGCGATTTCGATATAACGGGCTTGCATGTCTTCATATCGTTTGGCGCGGCCCAGATTTTCCGGCTTGGCCAGACGGAGGTCAGGCCCGTAAAGCAGGGCCTCGATTTCGGCTTCGGCGGAATTTGAGAGCTTGCGGCCATCCGGACCAAAAAACTTCAGTCCATTGTCGTGATATTTATTATGAGAGGCCGTAATCATGACGCCCATATCGGCGCGCAATGTTCGGGTCAGGATTGAAACCGCAGATGTCGGTATCGGCCCGCAAAGCCGCACATCCATGCCGACTGATGTGAACCCGGCCACTAACGCTGGCTCAATCATATAGCCTGATAGACGCGTGTCCTTGCCAATAAAAACGGTCGGGCGCGCGCCGATTTTCTCTTCGCGCTTTCGAAAGTATCGCCCGGCTGCCTGCCCCAATCGCATGACGCTTTCAGGCGTCATTTTTTCCGAATTGGCGAGACCGCGCACGCCGTCCGTTCCAAAAAATTTGCGCGGAGGAGTTTTATCTTGGCTCATAAAAAGACGTCCAGCTCGTGAGTCGTTTAGATCTGTTAGAGCTATAGCGTAAAAACGGTATGAATGTGACTAATTTGGGGAAATCGCACTCTTAACATGCTTAAAACAATCAATTTCGACTTAGCTCCCTAACGTCACGCTGCCGGCGCGGTACCTCAAAAGTACACGGCAGTTTAACAGCGGACCGACCGCCGGCGGGGCGAATGTCCAGTTCTCTACTGCCTTTTCCGATGCCTTATCAAACATACCATCGGGAACGGATTTCTCGACCTCCACATTTTGAGTCTGGCCTGCGGCGTCCACATCCAGCCGCATAATTGTCCAGCCTTGCCGACCGGTTCGATAGGGCCGCGAGGGATAGTCCGGCATTTCGAAGTGACGGGCGGCGAGCTTTTCTCCGCCGAGACAGTCATCCGGATTGGAATAGCCTTTGACCCAAGGGTCGGGTGGATATTGGCTAGCCGGTTCAAAGGGCTTCGATGTACTGCCGCAGCCGGACAAAACGGCCGCTGCCAAACTGCCTAGAACCAAATCCGAAATCCGCATGAGAAACCTTTTCTAATCCACTTCTCCGAAGCGGTTCTCTACCAAAGCGGCAATGGCTTGGATAGCCTCGGGCGCATCCGGCCCTTGTGCGGTGACGGTTATCTCTTCTCCGCAGGCTGATCCGAGTAAGAGAAGCTCCATGACAGAATCAGCTTCGACCCGTTCGGCGCAAACATCATTATGGCTTCGCACCCAGATCTGGGAGTGAAAGCGCGCAACGGTTTCCATGAATTTATTGGACGCCCGGGCATGAAGGCCCCGTTTATTTGTCAGTTTCAGAGTGATTTGAGATGTTTGGCTCATGTCAAAACTCTCAGACCCCTCTGGCCTTTAGGTATCTCCGGCCAGAATCCGGGACGCAATGGCGATGTAACGCTGTCCGGCCTCTTTGGCCTTTAAAGATGCATCTTCCAATGTTGCGGTGCGGCGCGCCTCAGCCAATTTTATGAGCATGGGCAAGTTCACTCCGGCAAGTACTTCTACTTCTCCGTCCCGGAGCATGGAAATGGCCAGATTAGACGGGGTTCCGCCAAACATATCTGTTAAAATGATGACGCCCTTATCCCGGCTGACTTTTTTCACCGCGCCGGCAATATCTTCGCGGCGATGCTCCATATCATCATCCGGCCCGATACAGACCGTTTCCACCGCTTCTTGCGGCCCAACAACGTGCTCTGTCGCCCGACGCAGCTCAACAGCGAGCTGACCATGCGTAACTATGACTAATCCAATCAAAGCAAATACTCCGAAAATCGAAACTTTACCTAATCAAATAAAAATCATGCTGTGAAGATGAAAAATGACAGATTTGTCATAAAAACTGCAAATTTCTGGGTGGAGTTTTTCGTTTTTTTTAATTGGGCCGAGGCTGTTGGCGCGGTACATCGACGACAAAACGCGCTCCGGCAACCTGTTGGCCGTCTGCAGCTATGCGGTTCTCAGCATGGATGCGGCCTTTATGCGCCCTGACAATCTGGCGACAAATTGCTAATCCCAATCCTGAATGGCTCCCGAACTCCGCGCCTTTTGGCCGCTGGGTGTAGAAGCGTTCAAAAACAGTCTCGAGATTGTCGGGCGGAATGCCCGGTCCGTCATCTTCTACCGAGATAATAACTCGCTGCCGGCCCTTTCTCTGTTGCAATTCAGCCGAAATTCGAACCTCGCCGTCAGGCGGAGAGAAGGTCAGGGCATTATCGATTAGGTTACGTAAGACTTGCGCAAAAGGGGTTTCAAAGGCCCGAATGAAGACAACTTCTTCATCGGGCAAGCGGTTGTCATGCCGAACCACGGGCCCTTCCCCGGATCGGGTTTGCGCATAAAATTCGGTGATATTGTGTAGAATCTCACCGACATCCAATATCTGCGCTGTTTCCCGCGCAAGGTTGGCATCCACTTTCGAAGCTTTCGAAATGTCCGTAATAAGCCTGTCCATCCGGGAGACGTCTTGCTGTATAATATCAATGAGCTGATTTCTCTGATCCTCAGTACGGGCGACACGTAAAGTGTCCGAGGCAGAGCGCAAACTCGTCAGCGGATTTTTTATCTCATGCGCAACGTCCGCGGCAAAATTCGCAATATCGTCAATGCGCGAGTACAGACCCTGGGTCATTTCCCGCATGACTTTTGAAAGATCGCCAATTTCGTCTCGCCGGTTCGAAAGATCAGGAATTGCGTCGCGTTTATCTGAGCTTCTTGTCACCAGTTCGGCCGCGCGCGCCAGTTTGCGCATAGGTAGAGTGATGAACAGGGTCAGTGCCAATGAGCTGAGAATCGTCGCCAGAAAAGCCAACCCGATGATCGGCGCCAATGCCTGACGTTCTGCCTGAACGATACCGGAGACATCATCGCTCTCTACGGTCACGACCCCTAAAACCTGCTGCACACGCTGAACCGGGAGGGACACAGTCACAATTAAATTATCTTCTTCGTCATAGCGCGGCCCCATAGCCGGGTCACCCGACAAGGCCAGCCTTACATCGCCGCGCAAATCACGCCGCAAATTATTCCTTTCGGCTTGGCGCCAGGGCAAATTATTCAGACGCGCCGTGAACCAATTTTTGGTTTTATCTATCCATTGTTCATGAACGGGTTCCGGCTCGATTTCAGAGAGGATCGGATCAAGTGATCCAACGGAAATTGTCTCGTCCATACGGGCCGTGTCCGCAACAACTTCCCCTGACCTATCATGTAAACGGACGCGCCATCCTGCGGGAGTGTTAACACCTCGGAGTACCTGCCTGGCTCCGGGAACATCCAACTCTGCGGAGACGCCCTGACCCGTGGCTTGTTCGCCAATAACTGTTGTAATTGTGGCCGCGAGCGAGCGTAAATTATCAACTTTGGCATTGATCAATCCCGCCTCGAACCTGTTCATGGCGAGCGACCCGGAAATCAGAATAATCAGGCCAATTAGATTGGCGATAAAAATAACCCGCGTCAGCCGAGAGGCGAGAAGGGAACGACGCGGTCCAAAACGTTTGTGACGAAGCCGTCTCTCACGCAAACGCATCCGACCCGCTTTCGCGGGCCGTTTCTTGTCTTCGGGGGGCGTCTGCCCCTTAGGCTTCTTTATATTTATATCCGACACCATAGAGGGTTTCTATACCGTCAAAACTCTTATCGGTCTTGCGGAATTTTTTACGGAGGCGTTTGATGTGGGAATCAATCGTTCTGTCATCGACATAAACCTGATCGTCATAAGCGGCGTCCATCAGCTGATCTCGGGATTTCACATAGCCGGGACGATTGGCAAGGCTTTCCAGAATTAGAAATTCGGTCACGGTCAATCGAACGGGATTTCCATCCCAGGAACAGGCGTGACGGTTCGGATCGAGCAAAAGTTTCCCGCGGCGAATAACCTTGTCATCGCCCTCCTGCGGGGTTGGCATTTCAATAGAGGTGAGCGAGGCGCGGCGCAGCACGGCTTTTATTCTCTCGCCAAGTAAGCGTTGTGAGAACGGCTTGGTGATATAATCATCCGCGCCCATGTTGAATCCAATAGCTTCGTCGAATTCGTCGTCTTTGGACGTCAGAAAAATCACCGGAAGGTTTGACGTCTGACGCAAACGACGGAGAAGTTCCAACCCGTCCATGCGGGGCATTTTCACATCCAGCACCGCCAAGTCCGGCGGCGACTCTTTCAACGCTTCCAGCGCGCTCACCCCGTCATGAAATTTGCGGACTTCATACCCTTCGCCTTCGAGGAACATAGACACAGAGGTCAGGATGTTCTCGTCATCGTCCACTAGATAAATTTTGGCCATAGCGGTCTCTCGTCTCAACCCGTCCACCGATGTCTTGACCTGACGCGGCGAATAATTCTTGTTCCTTACTAAGCTCATCGTTTGCATTGTCCAACCCTCGTTTTGTGTATGATGGGTTTCGGGTAGCAATCGACTATGGCGGGGTTATGACCAGTGTTTGCCTTAGTTTGGGCTATTTTGGCAAAACCATGACATTGCATAGCCCGTAAGAAACGCTACACATCCTACAAACTCAGGGGTAAATCATGCTGACAGACATTCTCGTCTATTTTTTCCACGCAGCCGCCGTAGTGTTTTTCCTGCTGACCGTTCTGTGGGCGATTAGTGTCGCTGTAAAAGATGCCAGCCTTGTCGATGTTTTCTGGGGGTTCGGGTTTTTATGTGTCGGGGCGGTCTGCCTTTACCTAGCCGATCCCGTCCCCCCTTACCTCTGGCTGTTGGGATTACTCCCCGTCATCTGGGGCGCGCGATTGACGATTTATTTGGCGATGCGGAACCTTGGACACGGCGAAGACAAACGTTACGTAGCTATGCGAAAGCGCTCCAACTTAAATGAGGCGGCTTGGCGTCTGCGGAGTCTTTTTTCAATCTATTGGGGGCAAGGCCTGCTCATCATGATCGTCAGCGCCCCGGTTTGGGTGAGCATGGGAACGCATGTTGCGGGGCGTGTCATCAATTCTGGTGACGAAGCGATCTACATCCATGCTAATGCCTATATAAATCTCTTGGCTGTCCTCGGAACTGCGCTCTGGCTTATCGGATTTCTTTTCGAAGCGATTGGCGACTGGCAGCTCGCCCGTTTTATGAAAAAGAACAAGGACTATAATGGTCCGCAAGAGGATAAGCCTGTCCTGAATACAGGATTATGGCGATATACCCGCCACCCCAATTATTTTGGTAATGCCTGTATGTGGTGGGGCATTTGGCTCGTCGCCTGCGAAGCGCCGTGGGGCTGGGCGACAATATTCGCCCCGATCATCATGACCTATCTGCTCACTAATGTATCTGGCAAAGATTTACTGGAGAAGGACATGGGGAAGCGAAAGAATTATCAGACTTATATCAAACGCACGAGCGGGTTCTTTCCATTACCGCCGAAGAATAAGAGTGAGGTGGAGTGATTTTCCCCCTTTACTTGCCATTCCGCGCGAAGTCGCGGAATGTTTGAGCGAAGGCATTTCATAACTCGAACTCCTGCGACTACACTTCGGTTCGGCAAGATGACGAGACAAAAAATAGTACTCTAAACCGCGTATTTGAATATGCGGCGTCTCTCTACGCTGCTGGGGATGCCCATGCTCTCGCGGTATTTCGCGACAGTTCTACGGGCGATATCTACCCCTTCTCCGCGCAGGAGCTTAACCAGTTTGTCGTCCGATTTCACGGACTCCTCGGTCTCTTCTCCAATCAGGATTTTAATCTTGTTTCGCACGGCTTCTGCGGAATGGCCTTCGCCTCCGTCCAGACTCGGAATAGCCGCTGTGAAGAAATATTTCAGCTCGAACAACCCCCGTGTCGTATGCATAAATTTATTGCTCGTTACCCGGCTCACTGTGCTCTCATGCATCTCTATGGCATCGGCCACATCTTTGAGCTTGAGGGGACGCATGTGGTCTACGCCATAAGCAAAAAACGCGTCCTGTTGTTTCACTATTTCGCTTGTAACCTTCAAAATTGTTCGCGCGCGCTGATCCAATGATTTTACGAGCCAGCTGGCACTCTGGTGACATTCGGAAATAAATTCGCGCGTGGTTTCATCCTTGCCGCCAATTTTTCGAATCTCATTATAGTAGCGATTATTGACCAGAACGCGCGGCAATGTGTCGGCGTTTAACTCGACCGTCCATCCGCCATTCGGGGTTTCCCGGATGAAGACGTCAGGCTCGACAACTTGCGCGGTTGTCCCGCTATATGCCGCGCCGGGTTTCGGCGCGCAGTTCCTTATCCGCGCTATCATAGCGCCCATACGATCCCGCCCCACATCACATAATTTCATAAGTTTCGACAAATCATGTTTGGCCAGCAAGTCGAGATTAGAGAGCAAAACCTGCATTGCCTCATCCAGATATCCCTGCTCCCGCAGTTGCAACATCAAACATTCAGATAAATTCCGAGCAAATAGACCCGTCGGCTCACAAGTCTGAAGCTGAGTCAAAAGTGAGCAAATTCGGGCTGTCTCCACCCCGAGGTTTTCGGCAATTTCTTCGGCGCTCATCCGCAAATAGCCTGCCTCATCGAGCTGACCAATCATATAATCGGCAATGAGCCCGTCCCGAGGTTCGAGCCGCAAGAGAGATTTCTGCGCCTTTACATGCTCAGGCAGACTTATTTCGGCGGCAGCATTTGCGGCGGCGTCATGGTCTCCGCCCCCTGAAAAACTCCCGGATTTTTCATTGCGCGACCAGTCAACGGAGCCCCCGACATCTGCGCCGCCCCTATCTGCCGCAGTAGAATCGGGATTTACGGCATGGTCGGGTACATCAAAATCGGACGCGGCCGCCGCAGGGGCGTCTTTATCCACTGTCGCCTGCAGCGCGTCTCTAAGTGTGTTGGCAATCTGTTCACCGCGCCGGTTTTCATCCCCCGTGCCGCGCTCCAGTAGCGGGTTGCTCTCCAACTGTTCTTCAACAAATTCGGCAAGTTCAATATTGGAATATTGCAGCAATTGGATCGCTTGGCGCAATTGGGGCGTCATGGCGAGTTGCTGGCTCTGCCGCGCCTGTAATTTTGGAGCTAATGCCACGTTTGCCTACCCTGCTTCACTTTCACATACCGGGCCATTTTTGAATTCAGGCCGTCTTGAAACAGTCTTTAGGAAAGAAGCCTTAATTTGGCGTGTGGTGACAAGGTTAATAGTTTGTATCGTTCAGTTTAGCGCCTTTACGGAACCAAGACTTAAGGACGACGTTTTATAGGCATAACAACTAAAAGGAGGTCAACATGTTAGGTTGGTCAATCGCATTTTTCATTCTCGCCATAATTGCGGGCTTACTTGGATTTACTGGCATTGCGGGCGCAATGGCAGGTGTCGCCCAAGTCCTGTTCGTTATTTTCCTTGTTCTACTGGTGATTTCTTTCATTATACGGGCCTTTCAAGGACGCTCTGTCGTCTAAGACTGGAAAGCCACAAAGACTATGCTAAGGGAGCTCTATGAGCTCCCTTTCTTATTCGCCGAAGGTCAAAATTTGCGGTCTTACGCGCGCCGAAGATGTGCAAAATGCAATAAGCGAAGGAGCTGATTTTCTTGGTTTTATTGTCGAAGCAAATAGCCCGCGACGCGTTAGTGTCTCGGAGGCCAAACCCTTATTTTCACCATCACAAGGATTGGTCAAACGCGTTGCCGTGACAGTCAATGCGGATGACAATCTCCTAGACAGGATTGCCAGAGACCTCGCCCCTGACTTTGTTCAGTTTCACGGCGACGAAACAGTTGAACGGCTTGCGCAAATTTCAAAGCGATATGAATTCGGGCTTATCAAAGCTGTCCCCATCGTCACAGACGAAGATATGAAGACAGCGGGCGAGTTTTCCGGGATTGTCGATTTTGTTTTATATGATGCAAAACCACCCAAAGGATCCCAAGTGCGGGGCGGCCATGGCGTGACGATTGATTGGGATATAATTTCCCGCGCGCCAACTCCAAAAACCTTCGCCCTCGCCGGAGGCCTGACGCCCGACACGGCCCGCGAGGCCATATCCAAGACAAAAGCACCCATTCTGGACGTTAGCTCTGGTGTCGAAAGCGCGCCAGGCGTAAAGGATGTGTCTAAAATTCAAGCCTTTATGAAAGCGGTCCACTCCCATGGGTAAACCTGAAAACATCCCCTTCCCTGACGAAAATGGTCGTTTTGGCGACTTTGGCGGGCGTTATGTTTCGGAAACTTTGATGCCGCCGATTCTGGAACTCCAAAAAGCCTATGAAGATGCCAAGGCTGATCCGGAATTTCAAAAAGAGCTGGATTATTTCATGGCGCATTATGTGGGCCGGCCTTCGCCGCTCTATTTTGCCGAACGCCTAACCGAAGAAACGGGCGGCGCTAAAATCTATTTCAAGCGCGACGAGCTCAACCACACGGGCGCTCACAAAATCAACAACTGCATGGGCCAGCTGCTGCTCGCCAAGCGTATGGGTAAAAAACGTATCATTGCAGAGACCGGCGCAGGCCAACACGGCGTCGCTACAGCAACTGTCGCCGCTCGCCTTGGTATGGAATGTATTGTCTATATGGGCGCGGTCGATATTGTGCGGCAGAAACCAAATGTCTTTCGGATGCGCCTGTTGGGAGCAGAGGTCCGCGCCGTGCATTCCGGCACGGCTACCCTAAAGGACGCCATGAACGAAGCTCTTCGGGACTGGGTTACAAATGTCGGCGATACATTTTATTGTATCGGTACAGTTGCGGGACCGCACCCTTACCCGGCCATGGTTCGTGACTTTCAAGCTGTCATAGGCCGCGAAGCAAAAGAGCAGATTATGGACGCGGAAGGACGCCTGCCCGACGCCGTTGTTGCCTGTATCGGCGGCGGCTCCAACGCAATGGGTCTATTCCATGAATTTGTGCCGCATAAAAATGTGCGTCTTATCGGTGTCGAAGCCGCGGGCAAAGGCGTAAAATCCGGTCTTCATGCGGCCTCCCTCACAGGCGGCACGCCGGGCGTGCTCCACGGTAACCGAACTTATTTGCTACAAGATGAAAACGGACAGATCGCAGACGCCCATTCGATTTCTGCCGGGCTAGACTATCCCGGTATCGGCCCGGAACATGCTTACCTTCACGATATTGGCCGCGCCGAATATATCAGCGCGACAGATGACGAGGCCCTGCACTGGTTCCAGGAGTGTGCGCGCCTCGAAGGCATCCTCCCCGCGCTGGAGCCCAGCCATGCCATACCCCGAACAGTCGAACTCGCCAAAGAGCTTGGGCCCGAGGGCCTTATTATCATGAATATGTGCGGCCGCGGCGATAAGGACGTCTTCACCATTGCCGACGCTCTCGGCGAACATATAAGCGCCGGGACAGAAGGGTAAGCTGACCGAATCCTAGATATTCTTCCAGCTAGTTGCTTGAATACCTCAAAACACTGCGCTTGAATGACGTGAAATAAAAGCAGTTTAAACTCGACCACATATATTCTGAATTTCCTGCTTTTAGTCGCGCAAATAGTAACGCTTCTTTATATTTCTTCTGTGAGAGTCATTGACGTTGGCCCTCTAATCTCATTTAACGGAGGCGAGGGAAAGCTAAGGTCACCTCTGGGTGATGGCTTTTGAATGAGCGTCAGGACAGGACGCCTAAGAAGGGGAATGTTCCATGAAAGTTTCAAGGATAATTTTTTCACTCGGATTGGGACTCGCGTCGCTCATCGCTTTACCGACGCTTTCGGCGCACGCCCAAGACTTGGTGGCGGAAGCCCCTGCCCCCAGCGCCAACTTCACAGACAACCCGGCTTTACAAGGTCTGAAGGCCCCTGTTTTCGATACTCAGCCCCGCGATCTTCTTTTTAAAGGGCTGACCAATATTGAGCGTCAGAACGAGACAAGCCGCACAGATGGATGTGCAAAAATCCAAAAAGGACTGACCCTCAGCGGAGGATTCCTTCTTATTGCCTGCGAAAAATTGAAGTCTGAGTTACCAATTGGCCTTCAAGATATCGCCGCCAGAAAATACATGGCTCACATGGAAACGCTTGGATGGAAAAAAGATCCATCTCACAAGAAAAAGGGCGAAACAAAATACCTAAAGACTGATGCAACCGGTTGTAATCGGACGATGTCTGTCGGCGTCTGGACAGACAGAGCGCTAAACGAACCTCGCCTGCCGGGCTTGACCCGCAGGGATTACCGTCAGATCGTGTTTATCATGGGCTTTGACGGCAAAACCTGTGAACATCACTACGAAGGCGTGAAACAAGCGGCGCGGTAAGCCCCCCTTTTTCCAGTTTAATTAAATGATTTTCAAAGGCTCCTCACTGAGGGGCCTTTTTTGTTATCGGCTTCGAATTTTCCTTTTGTACCCCGCTCCAACTAAAACAATCTTGGGGTGTAATCATTTTTTAAGACTCCACCCCTAAATACTACCTTATGTTGTTTGCCTCCACAACGATGGCGGCAGGAAAATTGGGAGGGCTTTATGAAGTCAATAAAACTTATAACCCTAATAGGCGTAGCCTCCGCGACGTTTTCCGTCTCGGCATCTGCCACCGACAGAGATGTAAATTTTCGGGGCTTAATTAACAATAGCTGTTCACTGGTTGTCCTGAATGATGGATTGCTCGGCGTCTCTGCTGATCAAACGGTTTTGTCCTCGAAAGAATCCGGCGGGCTACAAGGCCGCATATCTGCCGTAACGAACGGGTTTGGGAACACGATTGAAATCATAAGTCCCAGTGGTTTTACCGTCGGACCCCCTTCTGCAGATGTGAATACCATTTTTGAAACAGAATACTCCACATCCGGCGGCACAGTTCTATCTAACCTATTGGGCGTGGTTGTATCTATTTTAGGGATTGGAACGACAACGATAGATATTGACGCAACAGCGACAAAAACCTCCGGCACATTTGAAAGCGGAGCTTACGAACTCACCACGGTGGTCCGATGCGTCGTTCCGTAAAACACATTATTTCAGCTTCGGTTCTTCCTCTATTCAGCGGTATTAGTTTTCTCGCTGCCGCACAAAGCGTCGCCCCGATGACACAAGAAATTCGCGGTTTTAATTCGCAGTTCGTCGCCCAGGTGGAAATCAGCAATCCGTATGACAGCCCTCAAAAAGCCAATGTCAGGGTTTATTCTTCCGATTGGCTACCCATCCGGCCGATTTACCTTTCGAATGCCAATCGCATTCTTGCCCCAAATCAAAAAGTCATCGTGACAGCGCTCATTCCGTTCGCGCGGGAAAACCACCGTGTTGTTTATATTTGCAATTCCATCACGCCCCGTATGGGCGGTGTCGGACAGAGTTACAGGGGAGAAGTATGCGGAAAAGTCTCAGCACAGCGTTTAAGCTAATCATTTTGGGTGGAATTACGAGCTATAGCAGCGCCGCCGCTCAAGTTATCCCTGATAATGCAAACAATCCCATCATCCTGCCCAGCACGTCCAGTTCCTATAATCAGAACGGATTTAACCTTCCCTCGATTCCGAACGTCACGGGTCAAGATATTGTCAGGGGTTCAGGCGGGATTTCGTGCCAATCGTCGGTCGGTTCCGGCGGGCCTAATTTCGATCTGGGAGTGATAGGCTCGAATGACATGTTCGACCGCGATTCTATGTCTGTCTATGGCCGAATTACGGTGCCACTCGGCAAACGTCCCAAACGTGTTGATTGCACCCGGCTTTACGACCTAGAGATCAGCCGCCTACAAATGGAATTACAGCTCATGCGTGCCGGGGCAAATTCCAACAACATGCTTGATGCACATGCAGCCCGTCAGATCGTATCCCAAGCACCCGTTCACGCCGCGCCGCGGCAAACCGCGCAGCCATTTCAATTAGCGGCGCCTTCTACGCCTCTTCAAAGCTCAACCTCACAAAGAACGCGGGTCTCTTCGCTAGCCCATTCCCCGCCCCGGCAAGAGATCCGCACTCCTGCATTCCCGCACCAGCGGCCAAGTCAGGCCCAACAGCCTCTTCCAGCGAAACTTCAACGTCCGGAAACAAATTCTCCGGCGGTGAAATGCTGTCAGCCGGGTCAAATACCAGCGTATTATCAACCGACCCACGGTCCAGCCTATCAACCCTATCATAATGATGCCCGGAAGGCGCCCCCGCAATTGCGTGAAGAGCAACGATATCAGAGACAACCGGTCAGAACTCTGCAGAACACCCAAAACCTTCTGCGCAGATAAGGCTAAACCCCAAAGTAAACTCTGGTCAGCTGCTCTAAAAACTTTTAGGTCACCTCCCATGACCGTTCGTATTGACCAAACCTTTTCCGATCTGAAAGCTCAGAACAAGGCGGCTTTTGTCGCCTATATTATGGGCGGCGATCCGGACCGAAAAACCTCTCAGAAAATGCTAGACGCTCTCCCCGAACACGGAGTGGATATTATTGAGCTCGGCATCCCCTTTACCGATCCCATGGCTGACGGCCCTGTCATCGAAGACGCCGGAATACGGGCGAGGAAATCTGGCACAACCCTTAAGACTGTGCTTGAAATGGCAAAAGAATTTCGAACAAAAAACACGACCACGCCCATCATCGTCATGGGATACTGCAACCCCATTCATCATATGGGCTATGAGGCATTTTCAAGAGCCGCGAAAGACGCAGGTGTCGACGGCGCCATCATTGTTGACCTCCCGCCCGAAGAAGACACAGAGCTCCGCGCCGCCTTTGACACGCATGACTTGGCCCTCATCCGCCTGGCTACGCCGACGACAAATGCCAAACGTCTCCCCAAAGTCGTCGAGGGTACAAAGGGGTTTGTCTATTACGTGTCCATGACCGGCGTGACAGGGGCAAATAACGTCGCGAACAAGGAAAAAGGTACATCCATCCAAGAACAAGTCTCTCGCGTCAAAGAGGCGGCGAACCTTCCCGTTGTCGTTGGCTTTGGCGTCAAAACCCCCGAACGCGCCCGCGTCGTTGCCAAAGACGCCGACGGCGTTGTGGTCGGAACCGCGATTGTCAAAACAATGTTTGAAGACGGCGTTGACGCGGCTTTGGCTCTCGTCAAATCTTTGGCCGACGCGACGCATGGAGAAACTTAAATGGCCTGGGAACGACGCCGACATCCTGAACTCGAAGCAGATTTGGATATCCTACTCTCTGACATGTGCACGGAATGGAATATGTGCGCGGGTGTCACCGCGAAGGATTTGCTAAAAGACGGCAAACCACTCACCTCGAAACGGTTTACCGAAGCCTTAATTATCGCAGAAGGCCTTAAGCCCGAGGAAGAAACCAATATGGTGCGCCGCATCAAACGAAAATTTGTCCAGCGTTATGGCCATGTCGTGACCAAAAAAGAATATTCGATCTAGAATATTTCTGGCGTCAACGCTCAGGGCACCCTTGGCTTTCAAGCGTTACGAGCCAGCCTCTTTCCCCATAGCGGGTTTAATGAGCCACCTGTAAATCCCCAATAGGTTTATCCCGGTCAAAACGACATTTTGTATCGTCAGCGGAGGTTCGCCGGCCAATATGCCAAATGTGACCCAGGCAATGGAAGACCCTGTAAATATGATGAAACCATAGCCGGAGACTTTTGCGGAGATATTCAAAGCGACCATGATGGCCGCAACAATTCCCGTGATTGTGGCGAACCACTGAACAATATCTTCCATAAGTATTATAGCCGTTTTGGTTGGGTATAGAGCTACGCATGAGAATGCAAAGTTGTTTCCTCAAATCTGCTGCGGCTAGTCGGAATAATTTAAAAGCTGCTCACCTTGGATATTTCACGCCCCAATCGCCCAAAGCCTGAATAACCTTTTGCAAGTCTTTTCCTTTTTGTGTGAGGCTATATTCCACTTTAGGCGGAACCACAGGATAGACTTTTCGGTGGACAATTTCTTCCGCTTCTAACTCGCGCAATTGCTTTGTCAGGCTTCGCTGCGTCACATCGCCAACACGGCGGGAAAGCTCATTAAATCTCAGCGTCTCCCCCATCAGGTGATAGATAATCAAACCTTTCCACTTCCCTGCAATTTGTTCCAAGGCCGCTTCGATGGGGCATCCCATGCTACAATCATAATGCTCAAAGCGCGGCTGTGTGCCGATATTTTTTACAGTATCCATTATGTACCTATATGCATAAATATTGCGTACTTGTGCAAATGTATGCGTAGGCCTATTTAATTTGTCAACAGACAGAAAAGGCTTCGCAGACATTTCCAAAACAATCCTCATCACAGGATCCACAGATGGTATTGGCTTGGCAACGGCAGAAATGCTGTTGGAGCAAAACCATAAAGTTCTCCTTCACGGGCGAAACGGCGAGAAGCTGAAATCATTGAAAGAAAAGCTGGCGACTAAATTTGGTCCTCAAAAAGTAAAGGCTTATTTGGCGGATTTAACCCTCTCCTCCGATGTCGAGACCCTCGTTAAAGAAGTCAGGGCTGACCACAAAAGTCTCGATGTGCTCATCAACAACGCGGGAGTCTTTAAAACCTCCTCCATTTCTACGCCCTACGGTCTGGATACGCGCTTTGTCGTAAACACCATTGCCCCTTATTTTTTGACCAAGCAGCTTTTATCCCTGCTCCCCGTGGACGGCCGAATTATAAACCTTTCATCCGCGGCTCAAGCCCCCGTCGAAATTGAGGCCTTACTCGGCAAACGGCAGCTTTCCAATAGTGCCGCCTATGCCCAGAGCAAGCTTGCTCTGACAATCTGGTCGCAGAACCTCGCTGGAGATCTGGCACCGGGTAGCCCCTCAATCTTTTCGGTAAATCCGGCCTCAATGCTGGGAAGCAAAATGGTGAAACAGGCCTATGGCGTTGACGGAGCGGATTTGCGCATTGGCGCGGACATCCTCACCCGAGCCGCCTTGTCAGACGAGTTCAATCAGGCCGCCGGCAAATATTACGATAATGATCGCAAGGCGTTTGCGTCGCCGCATCCGGACGCGTCAAACCCTGAAAAAGTGTCCAGCATAATGGCAGGTTTATCCGAGGCGCTAAAAATTTATACGACTGCGGATTAGCTTTCCGCCCGAAAACTTAACTCAACCCAGCGCCCAATTTTCGCGGCGCAGAGACCTTTAGGAGACTTACGATGAAAGCCATGACACTCAATACTTACGGAGACACCGCGGAATTTGAAGAGGCTGAATTACCGCGCCCCGAGCCAGACGCCGGACATGTGATCGTTCGTATCAGCGCGACCAGCGTCAATACGGTCGACACCATGATCCGAAATATGGGACAGGACGAGCTGCCCTTCGCCCCTGACCTGCCTGCCATACTCGGGATGGACTTTGCCGGGACAGTGGAGTCCGTTGGAGACGGCGTGACCGAATATAAGGTAGGCGATGAAGTTTACGGCTGCGCCGGAGGGTTAGGAGACCTGCAGGGTGCATTGGCTGAATATATGCCCGCCGATGTTCGCCTGATTTCCCACAAACCAAAATCGCTTTCTATGCGCGAAGCCGCCGCGCTTCCTTTGGTGGCGATAACAGCCTTTGAGGGCCTGAAGCGTGCAGGCATAGGCGGCGCTCAAAAGGTATTGGTACATGGCGGAACAGGCGGCGTCGGGCATGTCGCCGTGCAGCTGGCTAAACATTTTGGCGCCGAGGTTTTCACGACAATCAGCAATGACGACGAGACCTCGATAGTCGAAAAATTCGGAGCTCGCGCCATTAATTACAAAACCGAATCTGTAGAAGATTATGTTTCAAAACATACCGATGACAAAGGGTTTGATATCGTTTTTGATTCCGTTGGCGGCGAAAACCTCGCCAAGTCCTTAAAAGCAGCGGCCCTGAACGCCCAAATCGCGACGACGGTTTCCATGTTGGAAATGGATTTAACACCGGTTCATTTTAAGGGATTATCCCTACATGTCGTCTTTATGCTCATCCCGATGATTCATAACTTTAGACGATGTGATCACGGCGCAATTCTTTCCGAACTTCGCGACATTGTTGATGCAGGCGCTCTTACGCCTCTGCTTGATGAGACCGAGTTCGGCCTCAAAGATGTCGGGAAAGCTTATAGCCGTTTATCTAGCGGCAAGGCGACCGGCAAAGTCGTTATCAGCGTTTGAGAAAAATAGACTGGAAAAATGTATAGGCTGGACGGGCCGCACATCTCTGAAGCGAAGGCGTCCGTCCGGCACTGGGATAAATATCCACACCCCAAGCGCCTTCTCGCCCCAGCCGGGGTCACGTTATTCCCCCAATGCTCAGATCGGCCCACGGAAAATTTTCCTAATGATAAGGAACTCTATTTGAATTCACGAATTCTCTTTACATCATCACGCCTCATCAAGTGCCAGAGACGTGAATTAATTTTAAAGGAGAAAATTCCATGAGCAAACGCGACATTAAAGCCCTGAATTCAGTCACCAAAACACTTATCGATAGCTGCGAAGGCTATAAGACTTGTTGCGACGTCTCAGACGATGATTATAGCCTACAACAGGAATTTAAAAGCCGGGAACAAGAACGGCGGGATCTAGTGGCGGAAATTCAAATGCACGTCCGAAAGATTGGCGGCGATCCGGAAGAGGATGGCAGCATGGCAGGGGCCGTCCATCGTGGTTTCACACGCTTCTCATCACTTTTCAGAGACGACGAAAAAGCGGCAATTTCCGCTTTGGATGACGGCGAAGAGCATCTAGCGGAGAAAATTGAGGACAAATTGGAGGATGATGAACTCCTCCCTGAGACCCGGACTCTTCTGCAAAAAGCTCATACGTCTGCAAAATCCGGAGAGACATTTGCGGATATGCTTGACTAAAGAATATGCGCATTTGGTTTAGAGTTAAACCTCTATGCCGACGAGTTGGCGGGTAGGCTTCGGCCTACCCGTTTTTATATGTCCGCAAATAATCAGACGTTTCCTTCGCAGAGACGCCCCTTTCGCCGAAACCTCTTAGGGCGAAATAAAGCTTACTCTCTGGATCCCGCTGCGATAGATTGCAGGCTCTCGACTTCGTAATCGCCCTTCGACAAATCCTTAATCGCTTCGACGCTGGCGCGCGCGGCGGCGGCTGTCGTGAAATATGGGATTTTCTGGGTCAGGGCTGTGCGCCGAAGAGAGAAGCTGTCCTTTAGAGATTGTTTCCCGCTCGTCGTATTAAACACCAGCTGCACATGGCCGTTTTTCATCTCGTCGACAATATGCGGACGGCCTTCATGAACCTTTTTCACGTAATCGACTTCGATGCCTTGCTCGCGAAGATATTTCGTCGTGCCGCCTGTCGCCATGATTTTGAAACCAAGCTCAATCAGCTCGCGGGCAAGCTCCGCCATTTTTGGCTTATGCTCTTCGCGCACCGAGATAAAGACGGTTCCGGTTTTTGGTAAGACAACGCCGCCGCCGAGCTGGCTCTTGGCAAAGGCCATACCGAAAGTTTCAGATAGTCCCATCACTTCGCCGGTCGAGCGCATCTCAGGGCCGAGCACCGTGTCGACACCCGGGAAGCGGGCAAAGGGGAAAACCGCTTCCTTGACCGCAATGTATTTTTGCGGACGAACCGAGAAATCAAATTCTGAAAGTTTATGACCCGCCATGACTTTCGCCGCGATAGAAGCGATCGGCAGGTTGATGGCTTTAGCCACAAACGGCACGGTACGCGAGGCGCGCGGGTTTACTTCGATGAGATAAACCGTTCCGTCCTTGACCGCGAATTGCGTATTCATAAACCCGACAACGCCGAGTTCAAGTGCGAGCGCTTTGGCCTGACGGCCAAGCTCCGCCACGACATCGCCCGACAATGTATAGGGCGGAAGCGAACAGGCCGAGTCACCGGAATGAACCCCGGCTTCTTCGATATGCTCCATAATACCGGCGACATAGACGTCTTCGCCGTCACAAATGACGTCCACATCCACCTCGACGGCGTCGCGCAAATACTGGTCAATCAATAAGGGCGATTTGCCGGACACTTTTACCGCTTCCGTGATGTAGCGGTTCAGCTCTGCATCATTATCAACGATCTCCATGCCGCGTCCGCCTAGCACATTGGACGGGCGAAGGACGAGCGGGTACCCAACAATATCTGCCGCGGATTGAGCTTCTTTGGCGTTACGCGCAATCATATTATTAGGCTGTTTCAAACCAAGCGTTTCCACGAGATCTTTAAACCGCTCTCTGTCTTCGGCGCGGTCCAAGGCGTCCCGTTTTGTCCCCAAGAGCGGAATACCATTTTCCTCAAGAGCCTCTGCCAATTTCAACGGGGTCTGCCCGCCAAATTGCACAACCACGCCGAGAAGCTCGCCGCTCTCTTGTTCGGTCATAATTAATTCGAGAACATCTTCTTCGGTGAGCGGTTCGAAATAGAGACGGTCAGATGTATCATAATCTGTTGAAACTGTTTCCGGATTGCAATTGACCATGATGGATTCGACATCAATATCCGCCATCGCATAGGCGGCGTGGCAGCAACAATAATCAAATTCTATTCCCTGACCAATTCTGTTGGGGCCGCCGCCAAGGATGATAACTTTCTTGCGGTCCGAGACGCGCGCTTCGTCTTCGACGACGCCGTCAAAGCTCGGATTTTCATAAGTCGAATACATGTAAGGCGTCTTGGCCTGGAATTCTGCCGCGCAGGTATCCACCCGTTTATAGACGGGCCGAACGCCGGCTTTCCGCCGGGCCTTACGCACCGCCTGCTCAGATTTCCCGGTCAGCTCTGCCAAGCGCGCATCTGAAAATCCTTCGGACTTGATGGCGCGCCATGTTTCGGCGTCTTTCGGCAATCCGGTTTGTCTGATCCACTCTTCGGCTTTTACGAGCGCTTCGATCTGGCGGAGGAACCACGGATCGATTTTGGTATATTGGAACACCTTCTCGACCGTAAATCCGTGACGGAAAGCCTGCGCCACGACAAGGAGACGATCCGGCGCAAGGATTGAAAGCCGGGCTTTGATAGCGCTTTTGAGCTCTTCCGCATCCATCTCGCCTGTCGGGTCAATCTCGACCTCATTCAGTCCGGTCAGATCAGTTTCCAAAGACCTGAGCGCTTTTTGGAAACTTTCGGAGAAAGTCCGGCCAATTGCCATGGCTTCGCCAACCGACTTCATCGCTGTCGTCAAAATAGGTTCAGAGCCAGGGAATTTTTCGAATGCAAAACGCGGAATTTTGGTTACGACATAATCAATTGTCGGCTCAAAGGCCGCAGGGGTCGCGCCCGTAATATCATTATCCAGCTCATCCAGCGTGTAGCCGACGGCTAGTTTCGCCGCAATTCTGGCGATAGGGAAACCTGTCGCCTTGGACGCCAAAGCGGAGGATCGGGACACCCGTGGATTCATTTCGATCACGACCATGCGCCCGTCTTCAGGATTGACGCCAAACTGAACGTTTGAGCCGCCGGTCTCGACGCCGATTTCCCGAAGCACAGCAATCGAGGCGTCTCGCATGCGCTGATATTCTTTATCCGTCAGGGTGAGCGCTGGAGCCACAGTGATGGAGTCGCCCGTATGAACGCCCATGGGATCGATATTTTCGATAGCGCAGATGATGATGCAGTTATCCGCTTTGTCGCGAACCACTTCCATCTCGTATTCTTTCCAGCCCAGCAGGCTTTCATCGACCAGAACCTGATGCGTCGGCGACGCCATCAGGCCGGATCGGATAATCTCTTCATATTCTTCGATATTATAGGCCACGCCGCCACCAGTTCCGCCCATCGTAAAGGCGGGGCGGATAATGGCCGGGAGCCCGGTAAAATCGAGCGCTTCCATAGCTTTGGCGATTCCTGCCTGGATGTCTCCGTCGGGCGCGGTGACAATTGTCGCACGGGGGTTTTCAAGACCGATCTTCGTCATCGCCTCGGCAAACCGCTCGCGGTTCTCTGCCTTGTCGATAACATCGGCTTTCGCGCCGATCATCTCGACGCCGTGTTTTTTAAGCGCGCCGCTGGCTTCCAGCGCGAGCGCCGTATTAAGCGCGGTCTGTCCGCCCATAGTGGGCAGGAGCGCATCCGGCTTCTCAATCGCGATAATCTTTTCGACAATTTCGGGGGTGATGGGCTCGACATAGGTGGCGTCAGCCATGCCGGGGTCCGTCATAATGGTGGCTGGGTTGGAGTTCACCAGTATAACGCGGTAGCCTTCCTCTTTTAGAGCTTTACAGGCCTGAACGCCGGAGTAATCAAACTCACATGCTTGGCCAATAATAATGGGGCCTGCCCCTATAATCAGAATGGAAGAAATATCAGTACGTTTAGGCATGAACGAAGACCCGCTTTCGGCGTTGAACGTCTAGAATCCGGCGTAAGAATCCAAATTGCCCCCCTTTAGAGAAATGAACCCGTCGATACAAGTATTACCAAAGCCAAAATATGTGATAGAATGTGAATGAACTGAGGACGAATACATGGTTTTTAGAAATCAATTTGGGGGACGGCGATCGTCTCGGCGCGGCGGCGGATTTCGTTGGCCTGTCATGGTGCTATTCGCGATAGGCGCGGCCGTTTATTATTTCATGAACCAGGAAGAAGTTCCCTTCACGGGCCGGCAACAGCTTCGCACCATGGAGCCGGAGCAGGAGATGCAGCTTGGACTGCAATCTTATGAGCAGATTCTAGCAGATAATCGCCAAAATCTGGTGATGTCTGGTGAAATATATGATGCAACGCAGGAAATCGGTAGGCGGATAGCGGAGGCGGCCTCTAATGAAGATCCAGGATTTGATTGGGCATTCAATGTTATCCAAAGCGATCAGGCCAATGCCTTTGCATTGCCCGGTGGATATACGGCCGTTTACACGGGACTTATTCCTATTGCGGAAAATGAAAACGGTCTGGCTGTCGTTATGGGTCACGAGGTGGGGCACGCCCTTGCACATCACGGCGCGGAACGCATGGCCCAACAAAACATGCAGCGCATTGTCGGCTCCGGCGTCGCCATGAGCGCAGGGGGTATGGATTACGAAGCGCAGCGCGCTGTCATGGGTGTCTTTGGCGGCATAAGCCAATATGGCTACGCTTTACCTTTTTCACGCAAACACGAGTCCGAGGCGGACTATATCGGATTAGTTCTGATGAGCCGGGCCTGTTATGACCCACGCGAAGCCCCTCGTCTCTGGGAGCGCATGGGCGCACAGGCCGGGTCAACGCCTCCCGAATTCCAGAGTACCCACCCCAGCCCGGAAACAAGGGTAAATGACTTTGAGGCTTGGATGCCTGAAGCCATTGATATCTACAATCAAAACTGCCCGAATAAAATCTCACTCTAGAGTTAAATTATGACAGACACAGTCCTCGTCACCGGCCTATCCGGTTTTATTGGCTCTCATGTAACCGCCAAACTGTTAGAAAAAGGCTTTGCCGTCAGGGGCACTGTCCGAAACAAATCCAAAGGGGAGAAAATCGTTGAGGCTTTGGCCGCCAATGGTTCTGACACGTCAAATTTGGAATTGGTCGAAGCTGATTTGGAAAAAGATGCGGGATGGGCAGAGGCTGTCGCCGGTTGCCGGTATATTCAACATATCGCCTCCCCCTTTCCTCTCGAAGCGCCTAGCGATCGCGAAGCCCTCGTACCAGCCGCCCGGGCAGGCGCCCAACGCGTCCTGGAACATGGGTTCTCATCCGGCGTCGAACGTATCGTTATGACGTCTTCGCTCGTGTCCATGATGGGGCAACCAGGACGAGAGGCAAAAATGATTATCACAGAAGAGGATTGGTCGGATCCAGATTGGAAGCCGCTAACAGCCTATCCTGTCTCTAAAACCAGAGCCGAGCTTTCAGCCTGGGCATATGTCAAAGCGCAAGAGATTGAGAAAAAACTCGTCACAGTTTGTCCGGGCCTCGTCTTGGGGCCGGATACTTATCAAAATGGCGGCGCTTCTCTAGGACTATTAAAGGCCATGTTGGAAGGCGAGTTTCCCATGACTCCCAAAATTGCCTTCCCAATTGTCGACATTCGGGATTGTGCTTCGATCCATGTCGCCGCAATGACCGCGGAATCGACGGGCGGACGCAGATTGATGGCGGCAGGAAAAACTTACTGGCTAAGTGAAGTTGCCGATATTCTAAGAGAAGCCTATCCGGAGGCAAAGAAATTGCCGAAATCCGAAATGCCGAATTTTATGGTGAAGTTAGTTGCCCTGTTCGATGACCGCGTGAAAAGCGTTCTCCCGGACCTCGGAATTTTCCACGAAGCTGACGCCGCTTATGTGACGTCTCTCACTGGCGTTGTGCCGCGGCCGTCCAAAGACGCCATTTTGCGGGCAGCAGAAAGTCTCATCGAACACGGGGATGTCACCGCCGTTTAAGAAATTACGACCGAGCCGTCTTCAGGCGCAGCGCGGTAAAGAGCACAGGCGCTATAAAGCCTCGGCGAATCTCTCAAACAGATAAAAACTGTCCTGCGGGCCGGGGCTGGCTTCGGGATGGTGCTGCACAGAAAAGACGGGCTTACCGCGCAGGCGAATGCCGCAATTTGAACCGTCGAACAGACTTACATGAGTTTCTTCGACCGTGTCCGGCAAGCTATCGCGATCAACGGCGAAACCATGGTTCATGGAGACAATTTCGACTTTGGACGTCGTATAATCCTTGACCGGATGGTTAGCGCCGTGATGGCCCTGAGGCATTTTCACAGTCTTGCCGCCAAGCGCCGCGGCCAAGAGTTGATGCCCCAGACAAATACCCAAAATAGGCATGTCGGCCTCGACCAACTCTTTTATGATAGGAATGGCGTATTCGCCTGTCGCGGCGGGGTCTCCGGGACCATTTGAAAGAACAACGCCGTCCGGTTTCATGGCCAGTATATCTTTGGCAGACATTGTGCCGGACACGACGGAAACGCTTAGACCGGAAGAAATAAGATTGCGGAGAATATTTCTTTTCACGCCATAGTCGATAAGGACAACTTTTTTGGTTCCTTCTTTATCTTCGTGACCTTTCGGCCAAACCCAGCGCGCCTCACGCCATTCAAAATTCTCGGGATCTATCATGTCCTTTGCCAGATCCGCCCCGATCAGTCCGCCCCATGATTTGGCCTTTTCAGTCAAATCGGCAATATCAAATTCGCCCGTTTCGGAGTGGGCAATTATGCCTTTGGGCATACCGTTATCTCGGATGAAGCTCGTGACGGCACGCGTATCCACGCCGGACATACCGATTATTCCGCGCGCTTTCAGCCAGTCTCCCAGCTCTCCTTCAGAGCGCCAATTGGACGCCGGCGTGACGCTGGCTTTAAAAATAGCGCCGCGGGCGGCGCGGCGGGCCGCAGGCGTCGTGGCTTCTTCATCTTCTTCCGTGGTTCCGGTGTTGCCAATATGCGGAAAGGTAAAACAGACGATTTGGGACGCATAAGACGGGTCGGTCAGAATTTCCTGATATCCGGTCATCGCCGTGTTGAAACAAACTTCTCCGACGGCTTCTCCGGTGGCCCCGATGCCTTGTCCGTGAAACACATCTCCGGTTTCAAAAACAAGGATAGCTGTGGCTTTAGATGTTAAAATATCAGCCATAACGCGAATCCTACTCGATTTCAGTGACCTGCCTGACGAGCGGCCAAACTTCAAAGGCTTTTAAGGATCGGCTTCTTCTTTTCAAGTCTCAATGTTCAGCTTTTCTATGGATAGGTTAAAATAAGAGCAGTAGGGGACGGGTTGGCATTTATATAGAAACCAGTATAAGGCGGGGCGACGAAATTGGATTTCGCCGTCAGACTGAATTAGATTTTTTACTTCGAAACGATATGTGAAAGCCTCTATGCCCGTTGCAGCCACCCCTCTCCGTGATGAAATTTCCGAAGAAACCAAAACAGCTATGCGCGCCAAGGATTCGGCCCGCCTCTCTACTCTAAGATTGATCAGCGCCGCTGTTAAAGACCGCGACATCGCTGCCCGCGCCGAAGACAGGTGCGAAGGCATATCCGACGCTGAGATTTTATCTATCCTCTCTAAAATGGTCAAACAGCGCGAAGAAAGCGCAAAAACCTATGAAGACAATGGCCGTCCCGAGCTTGCAGAACGTGAACGCTCGGAAATTGAAATCATCCGTAATTTTATGCCAAAGCCTTTATCCGACGCGGAAATGAAACAAGCTATTGCGCAGATCGTCGAGGAAAATGGCGGCACCTGTCTGAAGGATATGGGGAAAATCATGGGACAACTTAAATCCCGTTATGCCGGCCGAATTGACATGGGCAAAGCCGGGGCCGTCGTTAAAGGCCATTTGTGCAGTTAAAAAACCCGCCTTTATTTTCGGAAAACTTGTTCTGAAACAGAATACTGCCTAGATAGATTTTTTATACCTTACAGAGCTTATTACTATGTCATTTCTTGACTCGCTTATCGTTTTCTTCATTTCGCCAGTGATTTCGATCCTGCTGATCATCCTTTTTGCCTATATGATTTTCAGCTGGCTGATTGCCTTTAATGTGGTCAATTTACGCAATCCCGTCATGGGGACGATTTACGGCATTATCAGCTCCATTGTTGAACCGATGCTCATGCCTTTGCGGCGCGTCATTCCGCCATTGGGCGGGTTTGATATGGCCTTCCTCGTCTTGGCTTTGGGACTATATTGGATAAATGGTTGGGTTCTTCCGAGCTTGATGACGATTGTCTAAGTCGTCCCTGGCCTCGCTGTATTTGTCGCACGGCAAAACTGATTAAAATCTCTATAAGGCAAATATGATTGCCGAGATCGGACATTTCTGCCTTATCCTAACGCTGGTGACGGCCTTCTTGCAGGCCGCTTTGCCAATATATGGCGCTCATAAAGAACAGACCGCCTATATGGGATTCGCCGATAAAGCCGCCCGTATTCAGTTTGCGCTTCTCGCCGCGAGTTTTGCCTGTCTCACCTATAGTTTTCTTGCCTCTGACTTCTCCGTCAAATTAGCCGCGACCCATTCCCACACAACCAAGCCGTTTCTGTATAAAATCAGCGGCGTCTGGGGCAATCATGAGGGCTCCATTCTGCTCTGGACTGTGATGCTCGGACTTTATGGATTTCTTTTCTCTCTTTTTTCCAAGCCACTCCCGGCGAAATTACGGGCCCGAACTCTGGCGGTTCAAGCGTTGCTTGGAATCGGCTTTATCAGCTTCGTTCTTTTCACCTCCAATCCCTTTGAGCGTTTATTTCCGGTTCCTTTGGACGGCCTTGGGCTAAATCCGATCTTGCAGGATCCTGGACTCGCTATTCATCCGCCGCTGCTTTATCTCGGCTATGTTGGCTATTCTCTGGCGTTTTCAATGGCCGTTGCGGCCCTGATTTCCGGCGAAATAGACGCGGCCTGGGCAAAAGCCTTGAAACCCTGGTCTCTCCTGGCCTGGAGCTTTCTCACGCTCGGCATCACCATGGGCTCGATCTGGGCCTATTACGAACTCGGCTGGGGCGGCTGGTGGATGTGGGATCCGGTTGAAAATGTTTCGTTCATGCCATGGCTTATTGGCACAGCGCTACTTCATTCAATCATGGTGATGGAGCGCAAACAAAACCTCGCTCACTGGACAGTTCTGTTGGCGATTACAGCCTTTTCTCTCAGCCTCGTCGGGACTTTTATCGTCCGCTCCGGCGTGTTGGTCAGCGTCCATGCCTTCGCGGTGGATCCGGCGCGCGGAGTCTTCATTCTGGCTTTGCTTTTACTCGCGACAGGCGGCGCTTTGGGACTCTACGCCTTTCGCGCCAAAACCCTCGTGCGGCGCGCCGAATTTGATCACATGTCCCGCGAAGGCGGCCTAGTCCTGAACAATCTTCTCCTTGCCACGGCAACGGCGACAGTTTTTCTCGGCACATTTTATCCGCTTTTGATGGACGCCTTTACCGGTGATAAAATCAGCGTTGGCAAACCCTTTTTCGATCTGACTTTCGCGCCGATTATGTGCGTCTTGATTTTGTTCATGGGCGCGGCACCCTTGCTGAAATGGCAGAGAGATTCGCTGGCGTCCCTGAAAAAATTTGGGCTCATCTGCGGCGTGGGCGCCATCGCCATCACAGGCCTGACGTTCCTGTTTGGAAAATCTGTTCTCGGCGGCTTGGGCTTGGCGCTTGCGGCTTATCTGGCCTTTGGGGCGATGAAAGCCTTTCTTCGCAAACGCCCGCTTTCCAAACTGCCCAAACAGGCACGTTATCATCACCTGAGTTTTGTTCTGGCCCATCTCGGCGTCGCGGTCTTTACGGCAGGCGCGGTTATCATGAGCGTCTGGGCAGATGATACGATTGGACGGGTCAAACCGGGCGAGTCGCTTGACGTGGCAGGTTACAGTTTCACTCTGACAGAAATAAATGGCGGCGAAACACGCAACTATTCCTATCGGCGGGGCGAGGTCAGTCTTTCTAAGAACGGGCGCGACTTAAAGACCCTGCGAACAGAGCAGCGGTTCTATCCCGTCCGGGAAATGATTACGACCGAAGCCGGTTTCAATTTCGGCCTGGGCGCAACTTTATTTGCGGCGATAGGCGAAGGCACGCCTGAAGACGGTTATATCCTTCGGGCAAATTATCAGCCCGCCGTCATCTGGATATGGATTGGCGCACTTATGATGGCCATGGCCGGATTCCTGTCCTTGATCGGCATTCGGACTTTGTCTCATAATCCTTCACGCTCGAAACAGTCTGAAAAGGTTGCTGCTTCATGATGCGTGCTTTGTTACCCCTCATTGTTTTTATCGGACTCGGCGTGGCTCTGGCCATCAGCCTGACCAAAGACCCTCGTCGTTTGGAAAACACTTTGATTGATGAACCTTTTCCAGCTTTTTCGCTCTCCGCTCTGGATAATCCGGATGAGATTTTCACCGAAGAACTCGTCCAAGGCCAAATCAGTGTCGTTAATGTGTGGGGCTCCTGGTGCGTTACCTGCAATGTAGAGCACCCCATACTTATGGATGTTGCAAAGGATGAAAATATCAGACTCATTGGCCTGAACTGGCGTGACGGCCGGGAGAAAGCACGAAGCTGGCTGGATAAACGCGGGGACCCCTACGATCTGATTGTTTTTGATCCGGATAGTGAGCTGGCCATTCCCTTGGGCGTCAGCGGCGCGCCGGAAACATTTATCACGGATAAAAATGGACGGATACGATATAAGCATTCCGGGGCCATTAGCTTTGAAGACTGGAACACTATTTTTCAGCCCTTGCTTGAAACTTTGGAGGCCGAATAATGCGTATATTCATCCTCCTTTTCTTTTTCTGGGCCATACCCGCTTTTGCGCAAACCCCTGACTCGTCATTGGCGACCGACCCCGCCTTGGAAAACCGGGCACGGGAAATTGGACAATCGCTGCGCTGCGTCGTCTGTCAGAACCAGTCTATTGATGAAAGCGACGCCCCGCTCGCTCAGGATATGCGCAAACTCGTACGCGAAAGACTCAAAGCCGGCGACAGCAACGAAGAGATAATTAATTTCATGCGCGAAAAATACGGCGACTTTGTCCTTTTGAAACCCCCTGTTCAATCCAATACCTATTTGCTCTGGGCTCTTCCCTTCTTTCTATTGCTCGGCGGACTGATCTGGTTTGTCCGTGCCGGGAGACGTCCGGCATGATGATCTGGCTCATACTACTTATTATCAGCTTGGGGACGGCCCTGGCTTTGATTGGCCCTCTCAGCGCTGCCGGTAAGAAACCTACGATCACTCTTTCGTTAATTTTGAGCATCCTTATTTCTTCTCTGGGACTCTACGCGATATTAGGCACGCCCGTTCCGCCGCCTCCGGCCGCCATGGAGACTCCTGATATTAACGCCATGGTCGAGGGCCTCGCGGAGCGTCTGGAAGCCAATCCCGACGATCCGCAAGGCTGGGCTCGACTTATCCGCTCGCGCATCGTGATGGGAGACACCCAAGCTTTGATCCGGGATCACAAAGCAATGAGCGCCTATTTCGCTGATCAGCCGGACATAATCACAGAAATAAACCAACGCAGCGGATTTGACGAATTGGCCGCGTCTCTGGACGAGTAATACGCCTTTTTTCACGACATCCCAAGATCAATAGTATCTAAATTGACGGCCAAATAATCCCAAACGGCCGATATTCCGATCCATGTCAATCGGAACCTTAAAATCCGTAAATCGTAATGGTTTCTACGCCGCTTCAGAACAGCCTTCCCCGCTGGAAGCCAGGCGTAACAGCGTGTGGGCGCTGGGAAGGGAAAGAGAGTTCAAACTCTTTTTCCCTTCTTCGTCCATAGTCAAAAAAGAAACATGATGGGGATAAAATGTCCTCCTATAGTTGCAGTCAGATCGAAACAGCTTGTCAGATTGGTCGCGTGTGGGCGCTAATTAACCTTTCAGACAACCTATTATCTAAAAGAACTATAGAAGGACGTAATCAATAAATCGCGCCAGGGGCATTCACATTATCGCAAGTTAACTCATATGAGATTACAACTGCACTTCGTCGTATCAGGGACAGTGCTGTTATGAATACGAAACCTCTGCCCAGATTTCGCCCAGAAACTTTTGCAATACATCGATTAATTCGGATAAATATCTAACGAGCCTTGCGACATTTCAGCGGCAGAGTTTCAAGTTTAATGTTTAAGCCGTAATTTTAAATTGGCTTAATGATGGTGCCGCATGGGTGACTCGAACACCCGACCCCCACATTACGAATGTGATGCTCTACCAACTGAGCTAATGCGGCCTGGCAGGATTTTATCTCTAGCTGATAAAAAACTCAAGATTGACTGAGCTAAAACGAGAAGGTTCATTTAGCTATTTGGGCTTGTCCAATAAGCTATCAAGTCGTCTGGACAGGTCTTTCTTGCCATCCCCATCCGGGCCAAGGGTCTGAACTGACCCCTCTTGAGAAACATCATCAAAGTCGCGTCTGACGACAGCTTCTGCCTCCAAGGGTAATGGTTCTGGCAGTCCGGGACGGCGGCGCGGCGCACCGGCTTCATGGCGCGGATGGATTAGTTCCCCCGTCTCGCCAAAGCTAAATGTCAGGCGGCGCCAATCCGCATCCGAATAATCAAAAGCGTCCCCTTCGGGGTCAAGATCCGACCAATCTGCTTCGAGCGGAGCTGTCGCGGCGCGTTCATACCAGAGACGTGCATCCGACATATTGCCGAGTTTTTCTTCGATTTGCCCCGCGAGTTGGCAGAGCCTGGCCGTTGGCGTTTCAGAGTCGGAGTCTAGATTTAAATAAGGCGCCAAAATAGACAGAGCCGCCACGCCGTCTCCGGCTTTCAGCTTCTCTTCAGCGTCCAGCATGTGCGACTCCCGGTGGCTCGGATTTGCCTTGAGCAGCGCTTCGATACGCTTAGCTCTGTTCTTCGGTGTATCAGTTTCAATGATATCCTGTAGCGCAATCGCCAAAGCCGGATGCGGCTGTTTAGCCCAAGCTTTTTCAATCAAAGAGATACCCTTTTTCCTGTCCCCCGTAAGGTTCAGCAGGTTCGCCGCCAGCGCGACGGCAGGCGCAAACTCAGGCGTTTCACTGGCTGCGCGGCTGGCCATATCCGTGGCGAGCTGAGTCTGACCTGTCCCGCGAATATAGTCCGCCTCTGCGCTGAGTAGCACCGCCCGGCGGCGACGGGCCACCTCTTTGTCTATATGTTTACGCCTCTCACCCATTTCGAGCGTGTTAGCGGCTTCATTCCATCGATAATCTGCCATTTGCGCCTGAAACAAAACTTCAAATGCCCAGCGGGCATTCTTGTTGTCGGCATAGGCGATTTGCGCCTGCTCTATAGCGCCGTCCAAATCGCCGCAGGCGAGAAGATTGCGAGCGAGGCCGTGTTGACCCGTCGCGCGGGCTTTGTCGGAACTTAAAAGGGCCGTATATTGCGCCACGGCTTCTGCTTGGTCGCCAGAAGCTTCGGCCGCTTGCGCGCTTACGATGCGGCCAAGGTCTTCAGAGCCAATGAGATTCCGCGCCTTTTCGGCTTTTTTTCGGGCTTTAACGGAGTCTCCATCCGCCCCGGCCAGCAGCGCATCTTCCATGGCGTCCAAAGCCTGATTCCGGCGGCGCAGACCGACGCCGGAGCGAATACGGGACGGCAGACGCCATAGCCATGTCAGAAGAGTCCAAGCGAGAAGAGTGAAAACGACGGTCGCTGTCACAAAGACGATAACGGCCTGCCATGTCAGGGTAATCGGGCTAAACTGAAAGAGCCCTGCCTCAGCTGTGGACGTCATCGTCAAGACAGCATCATCGCCAACATACAGCAAAAACCCGGCCAGCACGGCGATAAAGAGAAGAATGGCAATTACATATTTTGTCATAATTTTCGTATCCGTTTAGATCACTGTAAACGTTCTGCGGCGTCGCGCCAGTCCTGACCTGCCGAGCGAATGTCGGAGGGCAGACGGTCAAAAGTTTTAATCGCTGTGTAGATATCACCTTTTTCATAGGCGGTTTCTATTTTTTCGATCAGGTTTTTAGGATTATCCGGACTATCAACACTAACATGTTTGTTCAGCGTGCGGCTCAAAAACCCTTGGGACTCGGCTCGGTTTCTGGCCGCGTTCAAAAGTGCCTGTTTCGGAAATTTGGGCCCAATAGACTTTACATCATCAGTTTCGGGTTGAACGATTTTGGGTTGCGCCTCACGTGCCTCCAGGTCTCCTTCAAGCGATTCAATTTGGGCGTTGAGGCCTACTATCTGGTCCTCTAATGCTACGGTTTTCGAGTTTAGGTTTGCAATCTGTGAGTCTATTTCATTCGTTTCGGGCCAATTAAATCCATCGCTTTGAGCGGCTTTCAAAGCGCTGAGCGTTTCGGGATCGATGCCCGGCAAACTGGGGGCCGGCGCATTTTCGAGCGTTTGGAGACGCTCTTCAATTCCCGTGATGAAAGACTGAATATCAGTTTCTGAACTTGCTTGCGACAGCCGGGTTTCCAGGCCCGATAGCTCTTGGCGGATGTCGTCAATTTTAGCTTGCGTTTTGGTCTCAAGCTGCCCCACATCTTGCTGAACGGCGGCGCGCAGCTCATCCGCATTGGTCGGCGGAAAGAGATAATGTGTTCCATAGGCCCCGCCGATAGCGCCCCCTACAGCCCCCAGGAGAGCGGCCAATAAAGATAGTCCCAGAACCGGAATCAGACCCAATCCTTTTCTGTCTTGAACCACCTCTTCCTCAAGAACGGAATCCGGGCCCTCTTCAGGGCCGAAAGTGTCTATCGTCTCTTCTGATTCAAATTTTTCAGACTCTGTCATCACTTCGTCTCTATCCTTGTTCGCCTGAAAAATGGGATCGCAGGACTTTCACCATAGCGGCTTGATCCGGCGTGTCTGCTATTAAACGGCCCGCCAAACTCAACGGTTCCAAAAGCGCGTCAGTTGCCTCACTGATGGAAAGCGCAGTGATATGCGAGACGGCTTCCTCTTTGACTAAGTCAGAAAAGGCCAAGGCCCCTCGCGGCGAATAAAGAGCGACATATTTAACTCCGCCGAGATTGACATCCGTCTGATCAACCGGCGACGCAGAATAATAGATCGCACGTTCAATCTTGTACCCGGCTTCAGATAATTGCTCGGCGAGGCGTCCCTTCACATGTTCGCCGCAGCAATGCCGCAGGGTTTGAGAGCGGGGCACCGTTTTTAAAACAAGTTTTACGACGTCCTGAGCGTCGCCCTCAGCAGACCTTACATGCACAAACCCCACTTTTCGCGCCAACTCGGCCGTAGCGTTGCCGACACAAAAAACTTGGTTAGCGCGCTTGCTGCACGTCTCCGCAAAGGCGCTAACGCCATTTCGGGACGTGAAGATCAATAAGGCTCTGCTGTCAGGCGAGGTAGGCGGAGGCGTGATGCGGGAAATCTGCAAAACCGGGGAGATAATCGGCTCTAACGCTAAATCAGCATAGTCTTTCGCCGTGTCCCTCGCGCGCGGTAAGCTTTGCGTGATCCATATTTTGGGGCGGCTATTCATCCCAGTCTATGTGCTGACCCGCGGCCTTACGCACGGTTTGCCCTAAGCCGTAGCCAAGATCATAAGCTTCTATGGAATTGGACAACGCGGCGGTATCCTCATTGCCAAATCGGGCGGAGCCGTCTTTGGCGACGACTTCACCTTTGAAATTCATGAGTTTTCCGTCCCAGACAGCGAGCGCCGCAATGGGGGTCCGGCAAGAGCCGTCCAGCGCGCGAAGGAAAGCCCGCTCGGCCGTGATGCATAGCTCGGAGGCTTTGCAATTAAGCGGTTTGATCAGCCCTTCGGCGTCTTTGTCAGATTTACGGATTTCAATGCCGATGGCGCCTTGTGCGGGAGCGGGGAGCATGCGTTCAGTGGAAATGGCTTCGGTAATGGCGTCTTCTTGTTCTAGTCGTTTCAGACCTGCACACGCCAGGAATGTCGCGTCACACACTTCATCCGAGAGCTTCTGCAGACGCGTCCCCACATTGCCTCGCAAAAGACAGTATTGAATATCCGGTCTCATGGCCGAGAGCTGCGCGCGCCGGCGGATAGAGGCTGATCCGACCAAAGCGCCCTCTGGCAAATCGTCGAGCTTGGCGTATTTTTTAGAAATAAAGGCGTCGCGGGGGTCTTCGCGCGAGAGAATGGCGGAAATTTCCAAACTTTCCTGTCCCACTGTCGGCACGTCTTTCATGGAATGAACCGCGATATCAATGTCCCCAGACATAAGAGCCTCTTCCAATTCCTTGGTGAACAGACCTTTGCCGCCGAAATCGCGCAAATGCCCCTTAAGGCGATCACCGGACGTTTTGAGAATTCGCACCGGAAAATCCTGCGCCGGGCGGCCTGACGTCTCCGCCAAAAGACGCTGCACCAAATGCGCCTGATACAGCGCTAGCGGAGATCCCCGCGTTCCGATTGTTAGTCCATGTTGCATCGAGGCACGACTAACCTTATCCAGCTTGTGTGACCACTAATTTTTCAGATGAAACTCTTCGCAGCGGCCAAGACCTCCTTGTTTTGGCCATCGAATCGAGCTGCGATGAAACGGCAGCCTCCGTCCTGCGCTATCGGGGCGAGGACGATATTGAGATCCTCAGCTCTATCATTGCCAGTCAGGACGAGGCTCATGCCCCCTTTGGCGGCGTCGTGCCGGAAATTGCTGCCAGAGCGCATATGCAGAAAATCGACGGCATCGTTGAACAGGCCATAGACGTTTCGGGAATGAGTTATGAGTCGCTCTCCGGCGTCGCCGCGACTTCTGGGCCGGGCCTCATAGGCGGCGTCATTTCCGGCTTGCTCGCGGCCAAGGGTCTCGCCCTTGCGCTCGATAAACCCCTTTTGGCGGTGAATCATCTGGAAGGGCACGCCCTCTCGCCTCGTCTGGCGGAGCCCTGCCCTTTCCCCTATCTGCTCTTGCTCGTCTCGGGCGGCCATACGCAGCTCCTCTCGGTGAACGGCCTTGGCGACTATACCCGTCTCGGCAGCACTGTGGACGACGCGGCGGGGGAAGCCTTTGATAAATCCGCCAAGGTTATGGGGCTCGGTTTTCCCGGCGGGCCGAATGTGGAAAAATGGGCCGCGAAAGGCGATCCCAAATCCGTCAAACTGCCTCGTCCTTTTAAGGGCCGAGACCATGCCGACTTCTCCTTTGCAGGACTTAAAACAGCCGTCGCCCGCGCTTGGGAAGCAAGCGAGCAAACCGACAACGCCAAAGCTGATATTTCCGCTAGCTTCCAACGGGCTGTCTCTGACGTTCTGGCCGAACGCACAGGCATGGCCATGGCCATGTTCAAAGACATGCACGGGGATAACGCAAAACGTTTCGTCGTCGCCGGAGGCGTTGCTGCGAACAAAGCGCTTCGGGAACGATTAACCCAGCTGGCGACTTCTAAGGGTATGAGCTTTTTCGCCCCGCCCCTGAAATTCTGCACAGATAATGCCGCCATGATCGCTTTGGCAGGAGCCGCAAAACTCGCCGCCGGTCAGACAGACGAGCTTGGCGTAAAAGCGCGCCCGCGCTGGCCTCTCGACAATGCGGCCGCAAAAGCAAATCCCGCCAGCGGATTTGGCAAGAAAGGCCCTAAATCATGATGGATTATCAGAATTTCGGCGTAATCGGCGCCGGGGCCTGGGGCACGGCACTCGCGCAGAGCCTCGCCACAGGCGGACGCGACGTCACACTTTGGGCTTTCGAGAACGAATGCGTCGACTCAATCAATAATGAAAATACCAATAAGCTGTATCTACCCGATGCCCGACTTTCCCCAAAAATCAAAGCGACCCAGGATCTGAAATCTCTGGCAGAGTGTGACGCTTTGCTCTCGGTTGTCCCGGCCCAGCATACAAGGCGCACATTGGCCGAGTTGAAAGGCGTTGACGCCCTCTACGGAAAACCCGTTATACTCTGCTCAAAGGGTATCGAAATTAGCACACGTGAATTCATGTCCGACGTTTTGCAGGAAACCCTGCCGAATGTCGTTCCAGCCGTCCTCTCCGGTCCCAGCTTTGCGATTGACGTCGCCAAAGGCCTGCCTACGGCCGTGACCCTCGCTTGCGAAGATAAAGAAATTGGTGAAGCACTGGTTGAAGCTGTCGCCGCGCCGACTTTCCGCCCTTACCTGTCAACCGATGTGCTGGGCGCGGAAATTGGCGGCGCCGTTAAAAACGTGCTCGCCATTGCCTGCGGTATGGTTTTGGGCATGGAGCTAGGCCGATCTGCCCACGCCGCCATTATCGCGCGAGGCTTTGCCGAAATGCGCCGACTGGGAGTCGCTCTGGGGTGTGAGCCCGAAACACTAACAGGCCTTTGCGGACTTGGCGATCTGGTTCTGACCTGTTCGTCGGAGCAATCACGAAACATGTCCTGCGGCCTGGCCCTAGGACGGGGCGAGTCGCTTGATGATATTCTGGGCGCCCGCAACAGCGTGACCGAAGGCGTGGCCTCGGCGCCTGCCTTGAAAGAAATGGCGGCGAAGCTGAATGTCGACATGCCCATTAGCGCGGTCGTTGCCGATATCCTCTCGGGCGATATGGATATTCAAAACGCGCTCATTACACTCTTGTCCCGCGTTCACAAAACGGAGGTCCTATGACCTATTTTCTTGTCTATACCGCTGACCGTCCGAATAGCATCCCGCTGCGGCAGGATAACCGAGACGCTCATATCAAATGGCTGCGCTCTGAGCCTGAGGTGACATTGCATATTGCGGGGCCATGGCTGGATGAGGATGGCGAAATGCGCGGCAGCCTGTTAATTGTCGAGGCAGAAACCAAGGAAACCGTAGAAGACTGGCTCGCGAAAGACCCTTACCGCAAGGCCGGATTAACGGCCAGCGTAACGGTCCAACCCTATAACTGGGTTATTGGCGGCCCGGACCAGCAGGCTTAGTCCTCGCTAAAGCTAAAGAGCGACATGCCTCTGGCGCGCTCATCGAAATTAAGCGTTTTATTGAGCGGAGCATGGGCGCGTTGGCGGCAATGCGGGCGTTCACAGAGATAGCAATTAATTCCAATCGGCGTCGGCTTGGGCGTTTCCAGATTATATTTCTGCGCGTAAACAAGTCTGGGCGCATAGGCGATATCGCACCCTAAACCAATGGCAAGCTTCTGCGCGGGTTCATCGAAACTTCCATCTGATCGGCTGACCATTTTTGCGACAGAGAAATAAGTTGTCTCGTCAGGGAGCTGTATCATTTGCGTCAGCGTTTTCCCCGGCGTCTGAAAACATTCATGTATATTCCAGAGCGGGCAGGCCCCGCCAAATTGACTGAAATGAAACCGTCCCGCCGAAAATCGCTTGGACACATTTCCGGCCACATCTATCCGCACAAAGAAAAAAGGAATGCCGCGCGCGTCCGGTTTTTGAAGAGTCGTCAATCTGTGAGCAGTCTGCTCGAAACTCGTCCCGAAACGATGAGAGAGCAAATCCACATCATAGCGGGTATTCTCAGCCTCCTTCAAAAAACGCGCATAGGGCATGATCGTCGCGGCCGCGAAATAATTGGCCAAGGATGTCCGCATCAGACCTTCAGCCTCGCGGCCGCCCAGAGACGCTGTTTTGATGATATCATCTATTAAGTCTCTTTGCTCCAACATGCCAATTTGAAAGGCGAGCTGGAAACGTCGTCCGGACTGTCGCAAAAGTTCAGATAGATTTATCCGTTTGGAATGACGGTCAAAATAGCGCAGCATTTTCGGCATAATATCCACCGGTACGATACGAACCGAGAGGTCATGTTTTTCCTTTAATCTGTCTGTGAGTGCTGCATGGGGCTCGCGTTTGGTGAGTCCCAGTTCTTGCGATAATCCTTCCGCCGCCTCATCAAGTCGTGGAAAGTAATTTCGCTGTTCATGTATGAATCTGCGCACCGCCTCGACGGCTTCGCCCGATTGTTCGAGCAGTTCAACCTTGTCCCTATCCATACTCAAATTGGCGGCGCGGCGCGTCGAGTCCCGATGCTTTCCGTAAAGTTTTAGAAAAGCTTTGGCAGCGGATGGGCTTACATTGACTAAATCCTCGGCCTCGTTTTTCGAAATGCTGTCCCCTTTAAAGAGCGGGTCCCGCATGACCTCATAAATTTCGGCCACCAGATGCGCGTCCCCTGCCCCGGTGAATCCGGCAATGTCGAAATCGTAGATTTCCGCCATTTTCAACAGGACTTTTGCCGAAAGCGCCCGTTGATTGCGTTCCATCAGGTTCAGGTAAGACGTTGAAATACCAAGATCTTCGGCCATGCGCGTTTGGGTCAGGCCCAAGGTTTGGCGGAAGCGGCGAAGCCGCGGTCCGACCATTAATTTTTCGTCTTTTTTGACTGTCATCGCGTCACCCAGTTTTTACAACTTTTACAGATATAACATCTGTGTATTTACAATCATTACAAAAATACCTGTAATTTACAAAGACTTATAGACTCTCCTCCCATTTTGTAAATATCGTGTGACCAACAACTCAGACAAAGGAGACCGTCATCATGAACGCCCCTGCTAAAAATACCGACCAACCCATTCCCCGCCACAGGGTCTTGGCAAAAGTCTCTGCCGAGGCCGGCGATAGCTATTCAGAGATTCTGACGCCGGACGCTCTGTTATTCCTTGCGGATCTGGAGCGCCGGTTTGGTCCACAACGCAAAATCCTTCTGCAAAACCGTCAGCTTCAACAAGAGCGCTATGACGACGGCGAAATGCCGACGCAGCCGCTCGAGACAAAGCATATGCGCAACTCTGCTTGGGAAGTCGCGCCTTGCCCGCCTGCCCTTCAGGATCGCCGTGTTGAGATTACAGGCCCTGTAGACCGTAAAATGATGATCAACGCTCTGAACTCCGGCGCAAAGATGTTCATGGCGGATTTCGAAGATGCGAGCTCGCCGACCTTTGACAATATGATGTCAGGCCAGATGAACATGCGCGATTATGCCCGAGGGGACTTGTCTCTGAAGACCGACAAGAAATCTTACACACTCGGCGAAGAGACGGCGACCATGCTCGTTCGTCCGCGTGGTTGGCACTTGGAAGAAAAGCATATCACGGTCGATGGCAATCCGATGAGCGCGAGCCTATGCGATTTCGGCCTGCACTTTTTCCACAACGGCAAATTACTGGCTGAACAGGAAAAAGGTCCGTTCTACTACTTGCCAAAAATGGAAAGCTATCAGGAGGCCCGCCTCTGGAATGATGTCTTCAATTTCTCGCAAGCGGTTCTGGACATTCCGAACGGTACCATCAAAGCGACTGTTCTGATCGAAACGCTTCCCGCGGCCTTCCAGATGGAAGAGATCCTCTATGTTCTGCGTAACCATATCACGGGTCTGAATTGCGGACGTTGGGATTATATCTTCTCTTACATCAAGACCTTGCGAAACCATTCGCAATTCGTTTTGCCTGACCGGGCGCAAGTCGGAATGGACAGGGCCTTTTTGTCCGCCTACGCCACGCGCCTCGTCGAAGTTTGTCATAAGCGCCGCGCCCACGCCATGGGCGGCATGGCCGCGCAGATTCCGGTTAAGAATAATCCGGAGGCCAATGAAGCGGCGTTCGAGAAAGTCCGTAAGGACAAAAAGCACGAAGCCAGTATCGGTCATGACGGCACTTGGGTCGCGCATCCGGATCTCGTCCCTGTCGCTATGGATATCTTTAACGAGATTATGCCCGGCAAGCATCAGATCCATAAGAAGCGCCAGTCAGCCCGCGTCACCGACGAAGCAATGATCGCCCCGCATACCGGGAAAATCACCGAAGCCGGCGTTCGCACAAATATTGAAGTTGGCATCCGCTACATTGCGGCCTGGCTTTGCGGCCGAGGCGCTGTGCCCATCCACAACCTGATGGAAGATGCGGCGACAGCTGAAATCTCCCGCGCTCAGATTTGGCAGTGGCTCCGCCACGGTGCCAGCGTCGAAATGGAAGGCGGCTTTCGTGAAACACTGAGCAAGCGTCTCTATGACCGTCTGTTCGCAGAAGAGGTCTCGGCTCTGAAAAACGAACTCGGCGAAGCTGATTTTGACAAAGGCCGTTTCCCTGAAGCTGCGGAGCTATTCAACACAACCGCTTCCGGCAACGACCTGCCCGAATTCCTCACAATCCCCGCTTACGAAATATTGGAGAAATAAATATGACCTATTCACGAACACTTGCAAATTTGCAGACGCGTTACCCTAACGGCGTTCCGGGCGGCATTTCCGTCGAGGATTTGGCCCAGTTGAAAACCCAGAACACGTTTGAAACTCATCTGGATATCGCCAAAGCCATGGCCAAGGTTATGCGCGCTGATATGGCCGCTTATGACAATGACAGCTCAGCCTTCACCCAATCCCTCGGATGTTGGTCCGGCTTCCACGCTCAGCAAATGCTGCGCGCGATAAAGCGCCAGAAAGGCACGCTGGACAAAGCCTATGTCTATCTGTCCGGATGGATGGTTGCGGGCATGCGTAACCGCTTCGGTCATTTACCCGATCAGTCCATGCATGAGAAAACGGCTGTTGTTGACCTCATTCAGGAAATTTACACCAGCCTGCGCCAAGCCGACGAAGTGGATCTGAACGATCTCTTTGCCGAGCTTAAGACGACAGACAATCGCGAGGCGGTTTTAGCAAAAATCGACGGGTTCGAAACCTATGTTCGCCCTATCATCGCCGATATCGATGCGGGCTTCGGGAATGTTCACGCAACATATCTTCTCGCCAAGGAAATGATCAAAGCCGGTGCGTGCTGCATCCAGATCGAAAACCAGGTCTCCGACGCCAAACAATGCGGTCATCAGGACGGTAAAGTCACCGTGCCGCGCGAAGACTTCGTTGAAAAACTCCGCGCCGTTCGCATGGCGTTTGAAGAACTCGGCGTTGAAGACGGCGTTATTGTGGCGCGGACCGACTCGCTTGGCGCCGGCCTGACACAGAAAATCCCTGTTAGCCGCGAAGCCGGGGACGAGGCAGCCGAGTATACGAAATGGCTTGAAGCCGAGCCTGTGTCTGATCTGCATCAACTTAAGGACGGCGAGATGGCCATTCAGCTCGACGGCAAGCTCGTCAAGCCTGTGCGCCTGCCCAACGGTCTTTACAAATTCCGGGAAGACACGGGTGAAGACCGCGTGGTTGAAGACTGTATTTCAAGCCTGAATGACGGCGGCGCCGATCTCCTCTGGATCGAAACCGCGACACCGAATGTGGGCCAGATCGCGAATATGGTCCGCCGTATTCGCGAGAAGGCGCCCCACGCCAAGCTCACCTATAATAACAGCCCGTCCTTCAACTGGACGCTAAATCTTCGCAAACAAGTCCGGGAAGACTGGATTGCCGAAGGCAAGGCGAAAGCGGATGAGTATCCGGATAATAACCAGCTCATGTCAGCGTCTTATGACCAAGACCCGCTGGGACTGGAAGCGGATCGCCGCCTTCAGAATTTCCAGACGGATATTGCCCGCGAAGCTGGCGTTTTCCACAATTTGATCACCCTGCCGACCTTCCACGGCACAGCCAAGGTGATGAATGATTTGTCCGAAGGATATTTCGGAGAGCAGAAAATGCTCGCTTACGTCAAAGAGATTCAACGCGAAGAAATTCGCCGCAATGTCTCTGCCGTGAAACATCAACATGAAGTCGGCTCCAACCTCGGCGATGACTTCAAAGAGATGACCGGCGGTGACCGGGCCTTAAAAGCGGGCGGAGCGCACAATACGATGAACCAATTCGAAAGCGCTGCGTAGTCACTCAGGAGAGTCTGCGAAACTTCCTCCCTTCGTGGGCTCTCTTATATTTCAGTTCAAAAATTGGAGAAGGTCTAGGCCTTCTTCTCCCAACGCCCCCGAGAGTTTTGTTGAAAATAAGAGAGTTCGGCCCCGGCGGCCTTCAAGGCTTTCCAACGACCACGCTCCCGCGTCACTTCACCCTCGGACCGACCATTTATCATGACCATGGCGCGCTGAACGCCTTCCATCTCTGATATCTCTGCCCCTCCAATCAAAAAAACCGCGTCAAAGCCTTTGGCGCTTTCGGTTTCTGCGCTGAGGAGAATGGGTTGCCAGTCCGCCATCGGCTCGTCCTCGCGGCCATGAGGCAAAAAGCTTTCATCCCGAAATGTCCAGAGAAGGTCGTCCATCTCGGCCAGCATATTTTCGGGTAATTTTACAAGCGCCCGCCAGCCTTTGGCGAGCGTCTTTTCAAGCAATTCCGGCAGCACATTTTCAATTGTGCTGCCTTCAAGGTGGTAAAACCAATGGGTTGGAACGCCGCCCATTAGCCTTCGTAATTATCCGCAACCCAGCGGTTCATAAGCCGCGCGCCAAAACCGGTACCGAACGTGGTCTCGCGTGGATCATTGCGGGTGTTCTTCATACCCATTCCGGCGATGTCCAAATGCGCCCAAGGCGTATCTTTGCCGACAAAGCGTTGCAGGAACTGAGCCGCCGTAATGGATCCGGCTGTCGGGCCGCCGATATTTTTCATATCCGCAAAGGGGCTATCGAGTAGCTTGTCATACTCTTTGGCTAATGGAAGGCGCCAGGTCTTCTCTGTGGTGGTCTCCGACGCCGTCATGATTTGTTTGGCGAGCTTGTCATTATTGGAAAACAGTCCGGCATGTTCATGGCCGAGCGAGGTAATGATCGCGCCGGTCAATGTGGCCAGATCAATCATCGCAACAGGTTTGATATTTGTTACCGTGTAATGCAGGACGTCGCAGAGAACCAGGCGGCCTTCCGCGTCGGTGTTTTGAACATCAATTGTTTGTCCTGACATAGAAGTCACGATATCGCCGGGATTCTGCGCTTTACCGTCCGGCATATTTTCAACCAAGCCGACCAGGCCGACCACATTGGCTTTGGCTTTGCGTTTCGCCAGACCAATCATAGCGCCGACGACAGCGGCCGAGCCGCCCATATCGCCTTTCATGTCCCACATATTATTACCGGCCTTCAAAGAAATGCCGCCAGAGTCAAAGGTGACTCCTTTACCAATCAGGGCAGCCGGCTTTTCGCCTTCCTTGCCGCCTTCCCAATGCATAATGGCAAATTGCGATTCCCGTTCAGATCCGACACCGACGCCGAGAAAGGCATTCATGCCGAGATCTTTCATTTCTTTCTCGCCTAGAATTTCAACTCTCAAGCCAAGGCTTTCAAGCTCTTTGATCTTCGCGGCATAGGCTTTCGGAAATAAAACATTTGAAGGCGTGTTGACCAAGTCGCGGGCATAGAGCTGACCATCGCAAACCGGGCCGTGATAATTTTCATAGGATTCTCTGGCCGCGGATTCGTCATCAGCAGCAATATTCAAAGTTTCTATCTGTTTGGTTTTCGTCAAGGTCGCCTTGGTCTTGTGCGCGTCAAAGCGGTAAGCGGCGAGACGCGCGCCAACAGCTGCCCGGGCTGCATCATCGGCGCTTGCCTCTGAACTCATATGCACAGTCAGAGTTGTTTCTCCCGCCGGCAAAAGGCGTTTGACCGCCTTCGCTGTAAGGAGTTCATAATCCGGTTTTTCGTCGTCGCCCGTCCCCACGACGATAACGCGCACGGCTTTGTCGCCGCTCATGACGAAGGTCTCGAAGATTTTTCCTGATTCGGCTTTGAATTCAGCGGCCTTTATGGCGGCGTCAAAATTTTTCGGGGCTGTGTCCCGGTAAGCTTTTCCGGCCCCCTCCATCTCTAGATCTTTATTGGCAAATACTATCGCAGTGCCGGATGATACGGGTTTGTTGGCGGTAAAGCTGACTTTCACGGAAACTCCTCTGACGTTTATCGTCAAAATGTATTACGGATTATATAGTTGTTGAACGCTAGTAACTTACGCCTCATCAGATTAGAAGGGCAAAGCGGTGCAAATATCATATCTGTACCTCAATTAACGTATAAGTCTAACGACAAGAGTAAGAATGACGCTGCTGCAACGCTATTTCTGGACGCAGGCCCTTTGGCCATTATTACTGTCCCTGGCGGCGCTCGCGGGCTTGGCTTTGCTTACACAGAGCCTTCAAACATTGGATCTCGTCGTTGAAAACCGACAATCCGCCCTGACCTTTCTCAAGATAACATTCTTGGCGCTCCCGCAGCTTATTTCAATTATCATGCCGCTTTCCGTGTTTATGGCGGCGCTTTATGCCCTAAACCGATTAAATTCCGACTCGGAACTTATCGTCGCCAAAGCCTCCGGTTTTTCGCCTTGGCAGATTGCCTCTCCGGTTGTCCGGCTCGGTGCTTATGCGCTGATTGCCCATTTGATCATTAATCTGGTTGTCCAGCCGCTGTCTTTTCGACAGATGCGCGCGGAAATACTAAAAGTCCGGACCGATATCGCCTCGCAAATGGTGCAGGCCGGCGACTTCGTGACCCCCTCGCCGGGCCTGACAGTCTACGCCCGTGAAATCGGGGTCGATAGTTCTTTGAAAGACGTCATGATCCATGACGCCCGCGAACCGGACAACATTACAACCCACACCGCCAAATCCGGCGAAGTTCAAAGAAATGTCTCTCAAGTCGTCCTGACCCTGAAAGACGGCAGCGTTCAGCAAAAGCTTGAAGACGGGTCTCTGGATGTCATTGAATTTGAGGATTATGTCATCGACCTATCTGACGTGATGGCAATGGATAATGTCCTCCGGCTGAAAACATCTGACCGTTTTCTTCATGAGCTATTACGCCCTGATCCGCGCGAATTTGCGAACCGAAAATTCAAACGCGAGCTGGCCGCCGAAGGACATGCGCGGCTCTCTGCCCCCCTCTACAATATTGCACTTGTATTGCTCGCCCTGTGTTTCATGGTTAGAGGCGAACATCTGCGCCTTGGCTATGGTCGCCGTATCGCAATCTGTGCATTTCTGGGGTTCGTCATCCGCCTTTCGGGATTCGGTGTGGCGTCGGCCGCTGAATCAGACCGAATACTGAATATCGTTCAATATGTTCTGCCTATTCTGGTTACGGCCTATTGCACTTATTACCTTCTAAGGCGCAAACGTGTTCGCTCATTTGGGCGAGCTCGACGCGCGCGTGAATATGCCCGAAGCGCCGAAGAGCATGAGGCGGTGATTTCATGAAAGCCCTGCTCACCCGCGCCACATTAAACCGATATATCGCGACCAGGGTTATCCGGTCCCTGACCATTGCCTTTCTGATTGTCACAGGCATCATTATGCTCGTCGATTTCGTCGAAGGCAGCCGTAATATTGGCAGCGATACGGATATATCTTCATTCCAACTTGCCTATTTAACTCTACTCAAAGCACCGAAACTTATCGAACAAACCATTCCGTTTGTCGTTTTGTTTGGCGTTATGGGGGCACTTTACGGACTAAACCGACGCAGCGAATTAATCGTTATGCGGGCTTCCGGTGTCTCCGCTTGGCGGTTTCTCCTTCCGGTGATTTCGGTCACAGCGCTTCTGGGACTTATCTGGTCGCTTCTTTTCAATCCACTCGCGTCGAACATGATGAGCCAATACGATCTACTAAGCGACAGTTATGGAGGTCAGTCTTCGTCAGAAGGAAAAACCGTATGGCTGCGCGAAGGCAATGAATCCATGCAAACTGTAATTCGGGCTGACAAGGTTGAGCCCGAGTCTAAAACCCTGACCAACCCAAGTTTTTATCAACTCTCCCTCGATGAGACTGGACGCACCGTCTTTAGCCGCAGATTTGACGCGCAGGAGGCTCGTTTAGTAACACAAGGCTATTGGCAATTATCAAATGTCACAGAAAACGCGCCCGGTGAAATCACGCAATCCCAAGACACGATCTCCTTACCCACCGAGATCACGGCCGACCAGCTCAACGAGATAGGCGAAAACAAAGTGGCGCCGCCTTTCTGGTCATTACCGTCGGCAATCAAAAAAAATGAACAGGCGGGATTTTCGGCTCTCGCCTTTCGGATGCAGTTTAATAAATTGCTGGCCATGCCTATCATGCTGATTGCTATGACTTTTATTGCGGCGGGTGTATCTTTACACTTAACGCGTGAGGGCGGCACGCTTCGCCTTCTCATTACGGGCGCGGCTCTGGGGTTTGGGGTCTACTTCGCAGACTCAATGGTAAGCGCTTTTGGAGAAGTCGCGCTGATTCCGGTCGTCCTGGCCGCGTGGTCCGTTCCTCTCTTTGTTTTGCTGGCGGGGATTAGCTATCTGTCCAAAATCGAGGACGGTTAGTCAATCGACGGCGGCGCGGATTTTACATCTGCAATCTGACCGAAATTTAACACCTCGCCCCGTATTGGAGCGTTACACTTAATTTGCAAGAAAACAGCGTAAGAATTGCCTTTAAAGCTGAAAGTCGTATAAGCGCGAAAACTCAAGCTGGATAAATTTATGACGGCCAAAATGACCAAAACTCTTAAAAATATTATGCTCGGGGCGGTCTTGCTCACAGGCTCCGCCGCAACGGCGCAAGCTCAAGTCCCAGGCCACGGCATTGCCGCCGTTGTGAACAGCGATATTGTTTCAACATATGACCTTCGTCAGCGGATAATGTTTATGATGGCGACCACCGGGGCGCAGCGGGACGAGGAGAGTTTACAACGTCTTCAGCAGCAGGCACTGCGCAATTTGGTCGACGAGCATTTGCAAATGCAGGAGTCTGCGAAATATGAGCAGACGATTTCCGACGAAGAAGTCAACCAGTCTGTTGCCCGCCTCATCGGCCGCAATGGTCTGGACCCGAATGAAGTCGTCTCCAGATTAGCCTCGGCCGGGGTTTCAGTTGAAACCTTGCGAGATCAGGTTCGCGCGGAGATTGCCTGGCAGCGCATTGTGAACGGTCTTTACGGGTCGCGCATTCGGATTTCAGATGACCAAATCAACGAAACCCTGAACCGCTTGACCGCAAATGCCGATAAACCAAGCTTCCGCGTCGCCGAAATATTTATCGAAGCTACACCTGAAATTGGCGGAATGGACGGCGCAATGGAAGGCGCCAATGCCATGATTGAACAAGTCGAAGGCGGCGCGCCTTTCCCGCTTCTCGCCCAGCAATTTTCATCCGCCCCCAGCGCCGTCAAAGGCGGTGATGTCGGTTGGGTTCATGAAGGCGAATTACGCCCGGAAATCGATAATGTTATTACGGAAATGGAGCCAGGCGGAGTGTCTCAGCCTATTACGGTTCCCGGCGGCGTTTATGTCGTCGCCCTGATTGAAACCAAAGTCTCCAAAGCCGACACGCTTTACCGCCTCAAACAGGTCAATATTTCCGACGTCGAAACAGAAGCCGCTAAAACCCGTCTCATCGCGCTGAAAGACAGCCTGACCTCCTGTGACACACTGAAAGACGATGTAGACGCTGTCGAAGGCGTTAGCCAAGCGGATATGGGCGAGCTGAAAGCCAGCGAACTCACTCCTGAATTAGTTGATATATTAGCGTCTACAGATGTCGGCAATTTGTCCGACCCGATTGCGCGACCTAACGGCGCTGCTTCCATCATGGTCTGCGACCGACAAGCCACTGGTGAGGATATTCCGACCCGCGATGATGTTGAAAATCGTTTGATGGAACAGCAACTCGCTCAGGCGTCACGTCGGGCGCTTCGGGATATACGGCGTAAATCCACCGTCGTTGTTCGTTAGCTTTTATGGCCGCCCCTCTCTTACTGAGTATGGGCGACCCGGCGGGCATTGGGCCTGAGATTACCTTAAAAGCTTGGGCGGCTCTGCGATATAATCCGGAGTATGCCTTTGCCGTCATGGCGACGCCGCGCGTCATGGAACGCGCCAATGAAAGCTTTGACCACAATATAATCGAGATCGATGACTGCGATGAGGCTGCGGACGCTTTCCGTGAAGGGCTCCCTATTCTTCCCATAGAGGGGCGGGTGGCAGAACCGGGTGAGCCTGATTCCGACCACGCCTTGGCCGTTACGGAAAGTATTGAACGCGCCGTCTCTCGCTGCCTGTCGGGCAAAGCCGATGGCCTTGTCACAAATCCCATCTCCAAGGATGTTTTGTACAAAGCGGGTTTCAAATTCCCCGGTCATACGGAATATCTTGGACAATTGACCGAAGGCCACGCCGCCCCCTATGCGCGCGGCCCCGTCATGATGTTATCCGGCGGCGGGCTCCGTGTCGGGCTGGCCACGGTTCATCTGGCTCTGCAAGACGCTGTCAAACAGCTTTCCTCTGAAGCAATTATTCGCAATGCTCGCGTTATGGACGGAGCGCTGAAATGTGATTTCGGTATTCCGCACCCCCGCCTCAGCCTGACCGGCCTTAACCCTCATGCTGGCGAAAACGGAATGCTGGGCCGGGAAGAAATCGAGATTATTAATCCCGCCGCCCGCGCCCTCCGCGCTGAAGGCATAAAGGCGAATAAAGCCCAACCTGCCGACACACTTTTCCACGCCGAGGCCCGTGAAGATTACGACGCCGTTCTGGCCATGTATCACGACCAGGGTCTTATCCCGGTCAAAACTCTGGATTTCCACGGTGGCGTCAATATCACGCTCGGCCTGCCGATTGTGCGCACCTCGCCGGATCACGGCACCGCCTTCGGCATTGCCGGACAAAACCGCGCGAGAGCCGACAGCCTCATCGCCGCTATCCGCACAGCGCGCCAAATCGCCGATAATCGACGGGCTTACTTACATGGATAATCTTCCTTCTCTGACCGAGGTCGTGCGCGACTATGATCTCGGCGCGAATAAGAAACTCGGGCAGCATTTCCTGTTGGATATGAATTTAACGGATAAGATCGCGCGGCTGGCGACCCCTCTCGAAGGCGTGAATGTTGTTGAAATCGGCCCAGGCCCGGGGGGATTGACCCGCGCGCTTTTGATCAACGAAGCGGCCTCCGTGACCGTCATCGAAATGGATGAGCGTTTTCTGCCCGCCCTCGCCGATATAGGCCGCGCCAGCGGTGACAGGCTCTCTGTGATCAAAGGCGACGCGCTGAAATTTGACATTGCTACCAACATTCCCGAACCACGCAAAATCGTCGCCAACCTGCCTTATAATGTGGGAACGAAAATGCTCATTAATTGGGTCACGGAAACGCCCCTTTTCTGGGACCAGATGGTTTTGATGTTTCAGAAAGAGGTCGCTGAGCGGGTCTGCGCCGCGCCGGGGGAGAATGCCTATGGCCGTCTGGCCGTTCTTTGCCAAAGCGTCGCCGAATGCCATATGGCGTTTGATATTCCGGCTAGGTCTTTCACCCCGCCGCCCAAAGTCGACAGCGCCGTCGTTGTGATGCATCCTTTGACCGACGGCGCAAGCTATCCAGACCTGAAACTCCTAGGCCAAGTCACGCAGGCCGCCTTTGGGCAAAGACGTAAAATGCTCCGAGTGTCGCTGAAAAGCTTTGCCAAGAAACACGGCATGACCGCCACCGAATGGTTAGAGAAAGCCGAAATTGATCCGCAATTAAGGCCGGAAACCCTACCCGTATCCGACTTTCAGAAACTCGCAGACTGCCTGCCGTAACTTTCTATCTTGATAGATCTACGTTTTCAGAGCCTCAAAATAATGATTTTCGTCGTCATCGACATGTGTCTCAACAGACTCGAAGCCTGCTTCTCTGAGAATGCGGCAATAAGTCGTTTCACCCAGAGATACTGATTGGCGCCCGGTCAGTATGTCCTCCCAACTAACCTGTTGTGAAGGCGCGGAAAATAAAAACCGTCCCCCGGATTTGAGCGCGTTGAAAACCCGGTGAACAAACCCTTCTTGAGCCTGAGGGGACAGGAGAAAAATGAGGCCAATGGCTAATGCACCGTCGAAGGTCCGACCGAAAAAATTACTTTCCTCAACCGCTTCGCAGGCCAGATCTATATTTGAAAAACGGGCCCGTAGAGCCGAAATCATCTTTGGGGAGGCATCAATGGCAGAAACCGCAAAGCCGCGGTTAATTAATATGGAAGTCAACGGCTCTCCATATCCCGCGCCTATGTCTATTATGGAAGCTTTGGATGAAAAGTTATTGGCCCATTTCTTTACCAGATTTTGTCCAGAATTTGACCTGACCGCTATGAATTTTTCGGCAAACGCTTCATATCCATTTGACCGATCTTCTGACAATTTGAAGTTCCTCGCGGTAAAACCTTTCGGCGACTAGGTTTATGTCAAAACTATCCTCTTGGCGGAGTTATGAAACTACCCGCCGCTGACCAATGATTTAACGAAGCCGGAGAGCCAGAATTGACGGCGTCTTTGCATTCTTTCCGCAGCCACGATGGCGCGGAGTTCGTCCATGGCTGTCTCAATATTTTCATTGACGATGACATAATCATATTCCGGCCAATGGCTGATTTCTGTTTCGGCCTTGCTCATGCGTTTGGCGATCACTGTATCACTGTCCTGCGCGCGCGACCGGAGACGGCTTTCGAGCTCCTGCATATTGGGCGGAAGAATGAAAATTTTTACAAGATCATTTGCGGCGGCTTCCGCGAGCTGCTGCGCGCCCTGCCAATCGATATCAAAGATAACGTCCCGCCCACTTTCCAGCGCGGCTTCTACCGGCTGTCTCGGCGTCCCGTAGAAATTGTCAAAGACCTTAGCATGTTCCAGAAAATCGTCTTCCGCCACCATGTCTGAAAACTGTGTTTTAGACAGAAAATAATAGTCTTTGCCCTCTTCCTCGCCGCCGCGCGGCGCGCGGGTTGTTGCGGAAACAGACATGGTCATATTTTCGTTTTCTGCCAGCAATTTCCGGGTCAGCGTTGTCTTGCCTGCGCCGGAAGGCGAAGACAGAACTATCATCAACCCCCGGCGGTTTTTTTTCAGGGCGTTCAACTTGTCACTCATTACCGCTCACCTCTCTGGCGCTGAATAACTCGCCACTTCGCGACATTTCTTTGATGCTGCGATAAGGACGTTGCAAAAACATGTCCGCCTGTCCCGTCCGCGACGAAATAAATATTATCTGTTTTGGCCGGATTTAGAACGGCGGCCAAAGCCTCTTTTCCCGGATTACAAATCGGCGTTTTGGGCAGACCCGTCATTTGGTAAGTGTTCCAATCCGTCCGGGCATCGATTTCGCTGCGGCGGATACGCCGTCCGATAGGCATGCCCTTCGTAATTCCATAAATAATTGTCGGGTCGGATTGGAGCATCATACCGCGATTAAGGCGGTTCACAAAGACCCCGGCAACTTCATCGCGTTCACTTCCAATGCCCGTTTCTTTTTCAACAACGGACGCCAAAGTAATGGCCTCGGCTTTTGTTGTAACCGGCAAATCCGCTGCCCGGTTCTCCCAGAGCGTGTCCAGAACGTCCTTTTGCGCGGCCTGCATTTTCGCAATCAGTTCGGATTGCTTCATATCCCGCGGCGTTAGATAGGTTTCGGGCAAAAGCGTTCCTTCCGCCGGCACAGGAGGGTTATCATCAATCAGCGTTGGAATGAGATCGAGCGTCGCCATAACTTGACGACTGGAAAGCCCTTCGGCAATCGTGACCGGGTAAAGAATGGCCTGCCCCTCGGCCAAATCTTTGTAGATTTTGGCCATAGGGTCGCCGGGCGTCAGGAGAAACTCCCCGGCTTTGAAATTTGCCTCATTGCCGCGCATTTTCGTCACGAGCTTGAAAATAAAGGCGCTCTCAACCAAATCCTGCCCCTCAAGTCTTGTTGAAATGGAGGATAGACCGCTGCCTTTAGGCACTTCGAAAACGACCGGGTCCCGGGGTTCATCCAAAGACATACGCGTTTCATATTTGTAATTTACCGCCGCATAGGCCGCGAGAACCAATCCGCCAAAAAAAGTGATAAGCGCCACAACGGCAATCAGGCCCAAGACCCGCTTATCGCGTTTTGCCAATGTACTCGGTTTTTTAGAAGTTCGGGCCATGTGCCCTGTCTAATCAGATTCGGGCGCTTGCGCGAAGATTACCGCAGCGTTTGTACCGCCAAATCCAAATGAATTGGACATCACGGCTTTGGCTTTAATCGGTTTAGCCTTGTGCGGGACGAGATCGAGCTCCGTATCGACGGATGGATTGTCCAGATTCAGCGTCGGCGGGGCCATTTGATCCCGAAGCGCCAATATGGAGAAAATGGCTTCGACAGCGCCAGCCGCACCTAACAAGTGTCCAGTCGCAGACTTTGTCGACGACATGGACGCATTTTTAGCGTGATCGCCCAAGAGTTTTTCGACCGCACGGACTTCCAACTCATCCCCCATCGGCGTGGAGGTGCCATGTGCGTTTACATAGCCAATGTCTTCGGCTTTCAAGCCGGACCCGGCGAGAGCGGCTTTCATGGCCCGATGTCCGCCTTCACCTTCTGGCGCGGGGCTGGTGATATGATAAGCATCGCCGGAGAGGCCGTATCCGACCAGTTCCGCGTAAATTTTAGCGCCGCGCGCTTTGGCGTGCTCATATTCTTCGAGAACAACGGCGCCTGCGCCTTCACCCATCAAAAAACCGTCACGGTCTTTATCATAAGGGCGCGACGCTTTTTCGGGAGTGTCGTTAAATCCGGTTGTCATAGCGCGGCAAGCCACGAATGACGCGATGCCCAAGCGATTTATTGAGCTTTCGCCGCCGCCAGCGACCATGACATCGGCGTCGCCATGGGCGATCATACGCCCGGCATCGCCGATAGCGTGCGCCCCTGTGGCACAGGCGGTGACAACTGAATGGTTCGGACCTTTCAAGCCATGACGGATCGAAATCTGACCGGAGGCCAGATTGATCAACATCGCGGGAATAACAAAAGGAGAGAGCCGTCTCGGACCCTTTTCGTGAAGGGTAATTGACGCATCGTAAGTCGTTTGCAGTCCGCCAATACCGGAGCCAAACATAACGCCAGTGCGTTCCTGCGCTTCTTGACCTTCCTCGACAGGGTTCCAACCGGAATCCTTCAAGGCTTCATCAGAGGCAGCAATGGAATAGAGAATAAAATCGTCAATGCGTTTGGCGTCGCGGGCGCTCATTACATCATCGGGGTTGAAAACCCCTTCTTGTTCGGGGCTTCCCCCGGCCCGGCCATCGGCGCGGGGAATGACGGCAGCAATTTTGCAAGCAATATCGCTGACGTCGAAATGTTCTATTTTGGAAGCGCCGGACTTTCCATCCAAAATCGCTTTCCATGCGGTCTCAACACCGCATCCGACGGGCGTAATTAGGCCCAGGCCTGTAACAACAACCCGTCTCATGCGATATATCTACCTTAGTCTAGTCGACTTTTTCAGAGATGAATTTAACAGCATCCCCGACAGTTTGGATGTGCTCAGCTGCATCATCAGGGATTTCGATATCAAATTCTTCTTCAAACGCCATGACAAGCTCGACATTGTCAAGGCTATCCGCCCCGAGATCATCGATAAAGTGGGCGTTTTCCGTGACTTTTGATTCTTCAACGTCAAGATGCTCAACGACCATCTTTTTTACACGGGCTAATACGTCTGACATAGACTTTCCTTTTAGTATAGCCGGGCTTTCATCCGGCGGTTACGGCTAGCAAATAAGGGGAGTTCCCTAAATTACAAGCGACGAATTGCTATTGGGTGCCCCCCAATAATAAGTGCTGCGGCGGGTTAGCACACCCCAAAACGTGTGGCCAGAGCCTTATTACCGCGAAATTGTGGGTAAAAACACCCCCAAATTCCTATTAAATCATCGCCATTCCGCCATTTACATGCAGGGTCTGACCTGTGACGTAATTGGCCTCTTGAGACGCCAGATATAGCGCGGCGGCAGCTATATCCTCTCCGGTTCCGAGATCCCCGGCAGGGATTTTGGACAATGTCGCCTCTCTTTGGGCATCATTCAACTCATCCGTCATAGGCGAGCTGATGAAACCGGGAGCGATTGTGTTGACGGTGATTCCCCGGCTTGCCACTTCCTGCGCCAGCGATTTTGAAAACCCGATCATGCCGGCTTTGGACGCCGCGTAATTCGTCTGTCCCGGATTTCCCGTGACGCCGACAATCGACGTAATACCGATGATTCGTCCCCAGCGGGATTTCATCATTGGGCGAAGGCACGCTTTGGACAGGCGGAAATAGGCTTCCAGATTGACCTTTTGCACTAAATCCCAGTCTTCTTGTTTCATGCGCATCAACAGGCCGTCGCGCGTAATGCCCGCATTCGCCACAAGAATATCAACTGATCCGCCGAGAGCGTCCGCGGCTTGACCAGGCAGCGCATCAACCGCGTCGCCGTCCGATAGGTTACACGGCGTCACGAAAGCGCCGTCGCCCAGCTCTGAGGCCAATCCTTCGAGTTTTTCCGCTCTGGTACCTGAAAGGGCAACTTGCGCGCCTTGGGCGTGGAGCATTTTGGCTATAGAGCCGCCGAGGCCGCCTGTCGCGCCCGTGACGAGCGCGCGTTTTCCGCTGAGATCAAACATAACTTATCCTTTTACTTTTTTGGCAAACGCTTCGAGCGAGTCTGGGGAATTGAGCGCGACACCTTCGACGCCGCTCACAATCCGTTTGAGCATGACGGTCAGCACCTTGCCCGTTCCGGGCTCCGCAAATGTCTCGACGCCATTGGCGGCCATCCATTCAATCGATTCGCGCCAGCGGACGCGGCCTGTGACTTGCGTGATCAGGTCTTCGCGGATCTGGTCTGGCTCGGTCACCGGACGCGCCGTTACATTATTCACGACAGGTACAGAAGGTTCTAAAATCGTTTGATGGGCCAGCGCTTCGCGCATCTTTGCCGCCGCCGGCATCATCATGTCGCAATGAAACGGCGCGGACACATTGAGCATCATCGCTTTTTTAATTCCAAGATCAGAACAGGCATCCACTGCGGCCTGAACCGCGTCTTTTTCGCCGGACAACACGATTTGGCCGGTCGCATTATCATTTGCGATCTGGCAAATGCCGTGTTTGCTGCCGGCTTCAGCCGCCGCCTCGGCTTGCTCGACGCTCGCGCCCAGAAGCGCCGCCATCGCCCCGGCGTCGACAGGTACAGCCGCCTGCATCGCATCGCCGCGTATCCGCAAAAGCCTTGCCGTATCCGCCAGAGAGATCGACCCGGCCGCGCAGAGCGCCGAATATTCTCCGAGGGAATGGCCTGCGGCAAACGAAGCTTTCTTTACGTCTATCTCAAAATCTTGCGCCAAAACGGCCATAACTGCCATGGAGCAGGCCATCAAAGCCGGTTGCGTATTCGTTGTCAGGGTCAAATCTTCAATCGGCCCGTTGAACATCAGATCAGACAGTTTTTGATCGAGTGCGTCGTCCACTTCTTCAAAGACGCGGCGAGCGGCCGGGAAGGCCTCTGCCAAATCCTTGCCCATGCCAACAGACTGGCTGCCTTGTCCCGGAAAAATAAATGCGAATGTCATATATTCATCTACCTATTCGTGTTGAACCCACAGCCTAGAAAAGCGGGCGACAAGGTCAACTGCCAATCCCTTTGTTTTAAAGGGGTCTTTTAACGGATATTTTCTTGCAAGCCACTCCTCAAGGCGTAGTTTGTCAAAATTATTCGGGGCGGGAGACCTTATGTTAAGTATTTTTGAAATCGCGGCGCTATTGCTCGTGCTGTCGGCCATTCTATCCTGGATCAATCACGCCTATATAAGACTCCCTCACACCATCGGCCTTTTGATAATGGCACTGGTCGCGTCCTTCCTTCTTTTAGCTTCCGAGGCGATGTTTCCACAGCTTTCCATGACGGATACGCTGCAAGCGGCTCTGGGGCAGATAGATTTCAATGAAACCCTAATGAAGGGCATGCTCGGCTTTCTTCTCTTTGCCGGAGCGCTTCATGTCGATTTCTCCAAACTCCGAAGCGCCAAGCTGGAGATCGGGAGCATGGCAACCTTCGGCGTTATTCTCTCCACCTTTATTGTCGGGACGGGTTTTTATTACCTTGCCCAGCTCTTTGGGGTGAACCTTCCCTATATCTGGGCGTTGGTCTTTGGCTCTCTGATTTCCCCGACAGACCCGGTGGCCGTTCTCTCTATTCTGAAAACCGTAAAAATGCCGAAAACGCTGGAGACGAAAATTGCCGGCGAAAGCCTGTTTAATGACGGCGTCGGGGTTGTTGTCTTTACCATCCTCCTCGCCATCGCGGTGGGGTCTACAGGCAATGCAGACGCCGCGCACGCCGCGATAGGTATATGGGATATTATCGAGCTGTTTGTGGTAGACGCGATTGGCGGCGCGGCGCTCGGTCTTTTGGCCGGTTGGATTGGCTATCGTATGATGCGCCGCATTGATGAACACGCGATCGAAGTTCTCATCAGCCTCGCCCTCGTCGCCGGAACCTACGCTCTGGCGCAGCGAATCAACATCCTCGGACATCATCTCTCCGGCCCCATCGCCGTCGTCGTGGCGGGCCTGATGATCGGCAATAAAGGCGCGGCATTCGCCATGTCCGAACATACCAAATCCGCGCTCTTTGGGTTTTGGGAGATGGTCGACGAGATTTTGAATTCGGTTCTTTTCTTGCTCATCGGCCTGGAAATTCTGGTGCTTGGCCTCGCGCCGAAATTTGCAATTATCACGTTGATAGCGATTCCGCTGGTTCTGCTGGCCCGCCTTTGCGCCGTTTATGTGCCGATGAAAGTCATCGGAACGTTCAAGGATTTCGCCAAAGGCGCCGTGCCTGTCCTGACCTGGGGCGGCGTGCGCGGCGGCATTTCCGTCGCCCTCGCTCTCGCTCTGCCGGATAATGAGTATAAACCTCTCATCCTGACGGCGACTTACGGCATCGTGATTTTCTCTATCATTGTGCAGGGCCTGACCGTGAAGACGGTGGTGCGGCGCAATGTCGATCCAACCCTATTGTAAAGCCTACTTCGACGGACACCTTCGGCCCTACTATGTCATTTATATGAAATTTGATGTGGAGACATGACTTCATATAATGTCTCTGTATAACGACCAGATAGGAATAGATAACCGGAGAGAAGAATGAAAATCGCAGTCTTAGGTGGAGATGGATTTGTCGGATGGCCGACCGTATTGCATTTGTCGGATTTGGGCCATGAAGTCCATATCATCGACAATTTGTCCCGACGCTGGATCGATACGGAGCTGGGCGTCCAGTCCCTCACCCCGATGGATTCCATTCAGGAACGTTGCCGGATTTGGTACGAGCTCACCGGACGCCGCCTGCATTTTCACCTGATTGACATTGCCCGCGACTATCAGATTCTGCGACAATGGCTCGCCGATCACAAACCTGACTCGATTATTCACTTCGCCGAGCAGCGCGCCGCGCCCTACTCTATGAAGTCTGACCGCCATAAGGTTTACACGGTCAATAATAACGTCAACGCCACGCACAACCTCCTCACAGCGATGGTCGAAACCGGAATTGACGCGCATTTGGTGCACCTCGGCACAATGGGCGTTTACGGATATTCCAGCGTCGGCGCCGCCATCCCCGAAGGCTATCTCGACGTCGAAATCGAAAATCTGGAAGGCGAGAAAAAAGGGCTGGAAGTGCTTTACCCGACCAAGCCGGGCTCCGTCTATCACATGACCAAAAGCATGGATCAGATCCTGTTCCAATTCTACGCCCAGAATGACGGCCTGCGCATTACAGATCTCCACCAAGGCATTGTCTGGGGCACCCATACCGAACAGACGCAGCGCCATGAACAGCTTATCAACCGCTTCGATTATGACGGCGATTACGGCACGGTACTCAACCGCTTCCTCATCCAGGCCGCCATTGATTATCCTCTGACAGTGCACGGCACGGGCGGCCAGACCCGCGCCTTCATCCACATAAAGGACAGCGTGAAATGTATCGAGCTCGCCCTCGACACGCCGCCCGCCGCCGGCGACCGAGTCAAAATCTATAACCAGATGACGGAAACTCACCGCATTCGGGATTTGGCCAAACTGATTTCGGATATGACTGGCGCCAAAATCGCCAATATCGCCAACCCGCGCAAAGAAGCGCCGGAAAATGATCTTATCGTGAAAAATGATCAATTCCTCGCTCTTGGCCTAGAGCCGACCACCTTGGCTGAAGGCCTGCTTTCCGAAGTCGTGGATGTCGCGAAAAAATACGCCCACCGCGTGGATCGCAGCCGCGTTCGCGCCCTATCCGCCTGGACGAAAGATCTTGCCAATCGCGTGGAAACAGACCCTGAAGGAAAACGCCTCAAGTCTGTGTCATAGCTAATGACCACCGCTCCTAACGCTGATCACGCCTATGTGACTCTGGTCACGAATACCGACTATGCCGCCGGGGCAGAGGCGCTTATGCGCTCCATCGCCCTGACCGGCACAGAGGCAGATAAGGTAGTGATGCATACGGGCGGCGTGTCAAAAAATGACCTAGAGCCGCTCCAGGCTCTGGGCGTGCGTCTTGTCGAAATAGACCTCTTACCAATGAGTGACGCCTTTAATGCGCGCCACTCCCGAAAAGCGCAGCATGACGCCGCCCCCTTTACCAAAGGCGAAAAGCCAAAATTTCACACGCCGCTGGATAATTTCGCGAAATTGCGCCTCTGGGAAATGACGGAATACAGGTCAGTTGTCTTCATAGATGCCGACGCTTTAATGCTTAAAAATTGCGATGTTTTATTTAATTATCCGGAGTTTTGCGCCGCCCCCAATGTCTATGAAAGCGTCGTCGATTTTCACCGGTTGAATTCCGGCGTTTTTACGGCCCGTCCGTCGAAAGACACATACGCCAAAATGCTGGAGGCGCTTGGGGCAGAGGATAAGTTCTGGCGCCGCACCGATCAAACTTTTCTGGAGCATTATTTTCCGGATTGGCACGGTCTACCCGTTTTCTACAACATGCTCCAATATGTGTGGTTTAACTTACCCGCCCTTTGGGACTGGAACTCCATCCACATCCTGCATTACCAATATGAAAAACCGTGGCAGGCCGAACACCCCAAGGCCGAGAAGCTGAAACCGCTCATTGATTTGTGGTGGCAGTTTAAAAATGGCGAGACTCCCGATTTGGGCGCGCTGACAAATCCGAAATGAAACTGCTTATTACGGGAAGCAGCGGCTATATTGGGCGCTTCATCACCGCAGATGCCAAAAGGCGCGGAGATGAAATTCTTCACTTAACCCGCTCCAAACCCGACCATGGCGAATGGATTCCGTTTGATTTAAGCAATCCTCCTGGCCGCCTTCCTTCTGCTGATGCCCTGATACACTGCGCCTTTGACCATATCCCCGGCCGGTATCGCGGCGGCGAAGGCGATGACCCGAACAGATTTCTGAAACGTAATTTGGAAGGCTCGGTTAAGTTATTTGAGGTCGCCAAAGAGGCTGGCGTCCCGCGCATCCTTTTTCTCTCCTCCAGAGCGGTCTATGACGGACACCCTGCATCGACGCTTTTGACCGAAGACCTCCCGCTCAATCCCACCTCTCTCTACGGACAAATGAAATGGGAGGTCGAGCAAGCGCTCAACAATCTTGACGTAATCGGTACCAGTCTGCGAGCTACTGGAATATATGGCCAGCCCACGCCAAACTCCGATCACAAATGGTCAAAACTATTTGCTGATTTCGAAGCCGGAAAAACCATCGAGCCTCGCGCCGGAACCGAACTTCACGGCAGCGATTTGGCCGCCGCCATTCGTCTGGTGTTATCGTCACCAAAAGAGCAGGTCGCCCATCAGGCATTCAACATTTCAGACATAGTCGTTGATCGCCATGACCTGCTTAAAGCCTATCGAGAGCACCATGACCTAGACCGCCCTCTACCAGAGGCAATTTCCACTTTGGAGAAAGCCGAAATGGAGTGTTCAAAATTAAAAACTCTCGGCTGGACCCCGCGCGGATGGCAGGGATTAAATGAGTTTGTTCGGACGGTTTGAGTCCGTTGAACAAATAATCCTCAGTTATTGTTTTGGAAATTTATTTCTTTTCAATCCCTTAGCTCATATTTTGAGAGATAGATCCTCACCCTTCATTTTACACCTATATTTAACTCGTTCTTCTGAACACGGACAGGAACGCGTCAGGTTCTGGTTCAGGGGACAGCGAGG